>NZ_SRIA01000015.1:0-143430 GCF_004684015.1 Serratia proteamaculans | reverse complement strand
GCGCTCATAGTAAGCATCAGTACGCCAGCGAAGGATTGAATTATAGACAAAACGCACACAGCCGAACGTTTGAGCCAAAAGCTCAACCTGATCGGCTGTTGGATAGAAGCGGTATTTGTATGCGCGTTTCATATGTACAAAATTACAGGAGCCATCGTGAAAAGACAAAAAGAAGTTAGCTCGAAAACCGCCTCCTTTCCTCCCCGGCCTGAAGGCCGAGGTTTCCCGGAGGCACTCTGATGACAATCCCGAAGTCCCGCTATGATTTGCCACGGATTATTTTTGGCGTGCTGTTTATCGCCATAATGATCGTCGCCTGTTTTTGGGTCATTCAACCTTTTATTCTCGGTTTTGCCTGGGCCGGCATGGTGGTCATCGCCACCTGGCCACTGCTGATTAAGCTGCAAAAAATACTTTGGGGGCGACGTTCACTGGCGGTGCTGGTGATGACGATACTGTTGATCCTGCTGTTTATCCTGCCAATCTCTCTGCTGGTCAGCAGCGTGGTGGACAACAGCGCACCCATCGTGGCCTGGGCCAGCACGCCGGGCAAGCTGCATATTCCCGATCTGGCCTGGCTGCAATCTATCCCGATGATCGGCGATAAGGTCTATCACAGTTATCACACCCTGGTGAACGCCGGAGGCAGTGCGCTGGTGGCGAAGGTACAGCCTTACTTCGGCCAGACCGCCACCTGGTTTGTGGCACAGGCTGCGCATATTGGCCGCTTTTTGTTGCATTGCACATTGATGCTGCTGTTCAGCGTATTGCTGTATGCCCGCGGTGAGCAAGTCGCTCTGGGCATTCGTCACTTTGCCACACGTTTGGGTGCCGAAAGAGGCGATGCTGCCGTGGTGTTGGGTGGTCAGGCGATCCGCGCCGTGGCGCTGGGTGTGGTGGTTACCGCGCTGGTGCAATCGGTTCTGGGTGGCATTGGCCTGGCGGTGACCGGCATTCCTGCCGCTACCCTGTTGACCGTGCTGATCTTTATTTGCTGTGTGGCACAATTGGGGCCGTTGCTGGTACTGGTACCGGCAATCATCTGGTTGTACTGGAGTGGCGATACCACCTGGGGCACCGTGCTGTTGGTCTGGAGCTGCCTGGTGGCCACATTGGATAACGTACTGCGACCAATGCTGATCCGCATGGGCGCCGACTTGCCGATGATCTTGATCCTGTCCGGCGTTATCGGCGGCTTACTGGCTTTCGGCATGATTGGCCTGTTTATCGGCCCGGTGGTGTTGGCGGTGTCTTACCGTTTACTCACTGCCTGGATGAATGAAGCGCCGGAACCGACGGCCAACCTGGAAGAAGTTGCCAAAGATTTGGAACAGATGTAACCCCGCTTCTGCCCGGGTTACCGGGCAGAACTCCCCTTTTTTCCATGACTTTTTGTTGAGTAACTCTTCCGCAATAATAAAACTCGCCGCCGCTTTTCACCTAATGACCATTATTTAAACATACCGAATAAATACATCTTTTTAGTACTGCGTTAAAATCGACCTCGGTTAAAAATAAATTCTAATACGCTGATTGATTAAGACGATTCTTAATGACTAGCGACGCTTAAATATCTAGTATTATTGCCATCTATTGCTTCAAATATCTGATTTAAAGCAAGATTTCCAAACAATGTAATGCCATACATGTGAATTGCTGTGTGTAGTCTTTGCCCGTCTCCTATGATGGGCTTTTTTTTATTCTTTTTTGACCGCCTTTATTCACCCCCGCCCTTTTATTTACATTCAGAAATAAAAAAGCCGTAACCAGAGTTACGGCTTTAGCCTTAGTGGTTATTCCACGCCGCGAAAGTTATGTTCTCTTCGACAGATTAACCCAGGTTTGCACCACGGTATCCGGGTTGAGCGACAGACTGTCAATACCCTGATCCATCAGCCATTCGGCAAAGTCCTCATGGTCGGACGGGCCCTGGCCGCAAATACCGACGTATTTGCCCTGACGCTTGGCCGCCTGAATCGCCATCGACAGCAGAATTTTCACCGCTTCGTTGCGCTCGTCAAACAGCTCAGAGACCACGCCCGAGTCACGATCCAGCCCCAGCGTTAACTGAGTCATGTCGTTGGAACCGATCGAGAAGCCATCAAAGTGCTGCAGGAACTGATCCGCCAACAGCGCATTGGATGGGATCTCGCACATCATGATCACTTTCAGGCCGTTCTCACCGCGCTTCAGGCCCTGGCGCGCCAATTCGGCCACCACCGCTTCCGCCTGTTCCACCGTGCGAACAAACGGCACCATGATTTCAACGTTGGTCAGGCCCATCTCATTACGCACGCGTTTTACTGCGTCACATTCCATCGCAAAACAGTCGCGGAAGTTGTCGGACACGTAACGACCGGCGCCGCGGAAGCCCAGCATGGGGTTCTCTTCGTGCGGTTCATACTTCTCGCCGCCGACCAGGTTGGCGTACTCATTGGATTTGAAGTCAGACAGACGCACGATCACTCGCTTCGGCCAGAACGCGGCACCCAGCGTTGCAATCCCTTCCGTCAGACGGCCGACATAGAACTCGGCCGGATGGTCGTAGCCCTGCATCAAGGTCTTGATTTCTGCCTGCAGCTCCGGAGTCTGCTGATCAAACTCCAGCAACGCCTTCGGGTGCACACCGATCATACGGTTGATGATAAATTCCAGGCGGGCCAGGCCGACACCTTCATTCGGCAAACGCGCGAAGTCAAAGGCACGGTCAGGGTTGCCGACGTTCATCATGATTTTAAGCGGCAGATCAGGCAGTTCGGTCACTTCTGAACTCTGCACGTTAAAATCGAGGATATCGCTGTAGACGAAACCGGTATCACCTTCTGCACAAGAAACGGTGACCTGTTGGCCTTCTTTGAGCAGATCGGTCGCGTTGCCGCAGCCCACCACCGCCGGAATACCCAGTTCGCGCGCAATGATCGCCGCGTGGCAGGTTCGGCCGCCACGGTTGGTGACGATGGCGGCGGCTTTCTTCATGATCGGTTCCCAATCCGGGTCGGTCATATCAGTCACCAGCACGTCGCCTGGCTCAATACGGTCCATCTCGCTGATGTTATGGATGACCTTCACCGGACCTGCGCCAATGCGGTGGCCAATAGCGCGCCCTTCCACCAGCACCGGGCTGGTCGCGTTAAGCTGATAACGCTCCATGGTTTGCTCGTTAGAGCGCACGGTTTCCGGACGGGCCTGCACGATCAGCAATTTGCCGGTATGGCCGTCTTTGGCCCACTCGATGTCCATCGGGCGGCCGTAGTGTTTTTCGATCAGGATTGCCTGATGTGCCAGCCCCTGCACTTCTTCGTCGGTCAGAGAGAAACGATTGCGTTGCTGCTCTGGCACGTCTTCGATTTGTACCTGCTTGCCGTGATCCTGCGATGGCGCATACACCATGCGGATTTTCTTCGAACCGAGGTTACGGCGCACGATAGCCGGGTTACCTCTCAGCAGCGTTGGCTTGTGCACATAGAACTCGTCCGGGTTGACGGCGCCCTGCACCACCATTTCGCCCAGACCGAAGGCGGAGGTGATAAACACCACCTGATCAAAACCGGATTCGGTATCGATGGTGAACATGACGCCGGAAGACGCCAGGTCAGAACGCACCATGCGCTGTACGCCGGCCGACAAGGCCACGCCGCGATGGTCATAACCCTGATGTACCCGGTAGGAAATGGCGCGGTCGTTAAACAGGGAGGCGTATACATGCTTAATCGCCACCATGACGGCGTCGATACCCTGCACGTTGAGGAAGGTTTCCTGCTGGCCGGCAAAGGAGGCATCCGGCATGTCTTCTGCGGTGGCGGAGGAACGCACGGCAAATGACGCTTCCGGCTCGCCGTCGGCCAGTTGCTGATAAGCCAGGTTAATTTCACGCTCGAATTCCGCATGGAACGGCGTGTCGATAATCCATTGACGGATTTGTGCGCCCGCCTTGGTCAATTGAGCAATATCGTCAACGTCAGTTTGATCCAGTAACTGATAGATGCGCTGGTTAACACCGCTTTGCTCGAGGAAATCGTTAAACGCCTGCGCGGTGGTGGCAAAACCGTTTGGCACGGCAACGCCCAAATCGGAAAGATTGGTGATCATTTCACCGAGGGAGGCATTTTTGCCGCCGACACGGTCAACGTCGTGCATGCCGAGCTGGTTGTACCAAAGCACATTACGCAAGTCTGGGCCATTGTTGGACATCGAGACAATCCTTATTGCTATCAGTAGGGTATAGACGGATTTAATTCGCTTGCTTTCTCAGCGCCGCTAAAACGGTGCCGAATCAGACTAGCACAATGATCCATAGGAAATGGAAAGGTGAATCGATCAACCCGGTGAAGAAAGTGGATTTTAGGAAAACTTCCTGAAACGGAAAACCTGCCTGGAATCGTTCCCTGTCGCACTAATAGCTTAAATCTCAACAAATTAAGTATTTTTTAAACTTCAGTTTTAAAAACCCTGTTATTTACGCAGTCTTTGATGAAAATAGCGCCATCCTGACCAATAATTCCTCATTGGAAATAAACCTCCGTTTTTCATAAAATTTAAAATAGTGTTTTAGCCTGTGTTTTTATCGCCATCGTTTATTCCCTGACCGCCCTGTTTATTCATCGACTCTGCCCGCACTATCACAATTTTTTTGCCCGCCCCTTTACCATGAGTAAATCTGCAGCCCATGATAAGAGCAAGCAAACGTGATAGTGACGTCACTATTTCAGGTAAGGAGTCCAGGGTGGAAAGAAGCGTTTTTTATATTTCGGACGGTACGGCGATCACCGCCGAGGTTTTGGGCCACGCGGTGCTGTCGCAATTTCCGGTAAAGGCCACCACCTTTACGCTGCCCTTTGTGGAAACCGAAGCACGAGCCCGTGGGGTTTGCCAACAGATTAACGATATCTATCGTGATACCGGCGTGCGACCGTTAGTTTTTTACTCAATCATTTCGCCGGAAGTACGCAATGTCATTACCCAGAGCGAAGGCTTCTGCCAGGATATCGTGCAGGCGCTGGTCGGCCCGTTGCAGGGTGAACTGGAAGTGGAACCGACCCCGGTACCCAATCGCACCCACGGGTTGACCGCCAGCAACCTCGGCAAATATGACGCCCGTATCGCCGCTATTGACTACACGTTAGCCCATGATGACGGCATTTCATTACGTAACCTCGATCAGGCGCAGGTGATTTTGCTCGGCGTTTCGCGCTGCGGCAAGACCCCCACCAGCTTGTATCTGGCGATGCAGTTCGGTATCCGCGCGGCCAACTACCCGTTTACCGCCGACGATATGGACAATTTGCACCTTCCTGCCGCGCTCAAACCGTTTCAGCACAAGCTTTTCGGCCTGACTATCGATCCGGAACGGTTAGCCGCCATCCGGGAAGAACGGCGCGAAAACAGCCGTTATGCCTCCATTCGCCAGTGCCGGATGGAGCTTGCGGAAGTCGAAGCGCTATTTCGTAAAAACCAGATCCGTTATCTGAATACCACCAATTATTCGGTGGAAGAGATCTCGACCAAAATCCTGGATATTCTGGGAATGAGTCGCCGGATGTTCTGATGATAAGATGGCCGGGCTGCCCCCTGCCATCTGTTGATTATTTCCCCACAGGCCACGTTTTTTGTGCTTTTTTTAGCGATTCGGATCAACAGAACACAGTTTCTCCGGTTGAATTCATCGGTTTTTACGTTATTGTGATCGCCATCACTTCCCGGCACTCCTGCCGCAGAGAAGAAAAGTCTTTAGAGAAAATCATGCACAAAACAGATGAACTGCGGACCGCGCGCATCGACAGCCTCGTCACGCCGCAAGAGCTGGCGGAGAAGTTGCCAATCTCGGCGGAAATTGCGGACAACGTAACGGCCTCGCGGCAACGAATTGAAAAAATCCTGACCGGTGAAGACCGTCGCCTGTTGGTGGTTATCGGCCCTTGTTCTATTCACGATCTTGACGCTGCCGTCGATTATGCCGGCCGACTCAATGCGCTGCGCATCCGTTACCAGGACCGCCTGGAAATCGTGATGCGCACTTATTTTGAAAAACCGCGCACCGTGGTGGGCTGGAAAGGCCTGATCTCCGATCCGGCCCTGGATGGTACCTTCCAGGTCAATCGCGGGATCGAAATGGCGCGCCGACTGCTGCTGGAAGTAAACCAGCTCGGTCTGCCCACGGCCACCGAGTTCCTCGACATGGTGGTTGGCCAATACATTGCTGATTTGATCAGTTGGGGCGCGATTGGCGCACGGACTACCGAAAGCCAGATCCACCGTGAAATGGCCTCCGCACTGTCCTGCCCGGTGGGCTTTAAAAACGGCACCGACGGCAACACCCGTATTGCGATTGACGCCATCCGTGCGGCCCGTGCCGGCCATATGTTCCTGTCACCGGACAAGCACGGCCAGATGACTATCTATCAGACCAGCGGCAATCCTTATGGCCATATCATCATGCGTGGCGGCAAGACCCCGAACTACCACGCTACCGATGTGGTCGCCGCCTGCGACAGCCTGCGCGAATTCGATTTGCCGGAACAACTGGTGATCGATTTTAGCCACGGCAACTGCCAGAAATTGCATCGTCGCCAGTTGGAAGTGGCCGAAAACGTCTGCCAGCAGATCCGCGCCGGTTCAGTCGCCGTTGCCGGTGTCATGGCAGAAAGCTTCCTGGTGGAAGGCACCCAGAAAATCGTTGCCGGGCAGCCACTGACCTATGGGCAATCGATCACCGACCCTTGCCTGAGCTGGTCCGACAGCGAACAGTTGCTGGCCATGCTGGCCGATGCGGTAGACACCCGCTTCTGATCCCAGAGCCGGGGCGCCCGCCCCGGCTTTTCCGCCCCCTACTCACTCATCTATACTGGTAGCAATTCTCTCAGTTCCCCATGGAAAGGATTTGGAGTTCCGGCATGATCCATTCACTGTTATCCATCCCCTGCGTCACACTGCAAGGGGAACACAAAACCCTGGGCGATTTCCCGGCCCGGGCTTATCTGGTAGTTAACACCGCCAGCAAATGCGGATTTACGCCTCAGTACCACGGGCTGGAAAATCTGTGGCAGTACTACCGCGAACGCGGCCTGATGGTGCTGGGCTTTCCGTGCAACCAGTTCGGCGCACAAGAACCCGGTGACCCGCTGGAAATTGCCAACTTTTGCACGCTGAACTATGGCGTCAGCTTCCCACTGTTCAGCAAGGTTGAAGTTAATGGCCCAGGCGCGCATCCGTTGTTCAACGAATTAAAACGCCTGGCGCCAGGCGTGCTGGGCACTCAACGCATCAAATGGAACTTCACCAAGTTCTTGCTGACCGCCGACGGCCAGCGGGTGAAACGCTACGCGCCGATCACCAAACCCGAACGCCTATTTGAGCGCATCGAAACCCTGCTGAAATAACCCCGAATCTTACGGGCTGAGTCATCTCAGCCCGTCTCACATCACCTTCCTGCAAAAAGCTTCCATTGGTAAGAAAATTTTCCTTGATGTAACCTTTCGTTCACATGATAATGATTCTCACTTTGATATTAATTGCTATTTAACGGTCTGTTTTATAAACACATGACGATGGATAATTACCCCCCAAACACGCCTGCCCAGGCGGCTCACACCGCTGACAGTGGCCTGGCCACGCCGCCTTGCTACGACAGTGCACAACTGCTCGATGCCGATGGCGTGGCGATCATCATCCATCAGGGCCAGCGCTATCAGTTACGACAGACCAAAGCCGGGAAATTGATCCTGACCAAATAATTCCCATCCCTTAACGCCAGCCACCCAGATCCTTTTTGATCCAGGCAGCCAGCAAATCTATTGATATGTTTAAAACATACGGAGAGTTGCGACATGCCTCTGATCTTTTCCACCCGGCTGCGTTTATCCGCATTGAGTCTGGTGATTGCCTGTGCTCTGCCGACAGTGACTTTTGCACAAACCAGCGAAATCCGTTCTTCTTCCACGGCGACGGCCCCGGCTAAAAAGGACAAAGCCAGCGACGAAACCATGACGGTAGCCGCCACCGGCAATGCGCGCAGCAGCTTTGAAGCGCCAATGATGGTTACGGTGATCGAGGCTGATACGCCACAGAGCCAAACCGCCACCAGCGCCGCCGATATGCTGCGCCGTGTGCCGGGCATTACCGTCAATGGCACCGGTCGCAGTAATGGCCAGGACGTTTTCATGCGTGGCTACGGTAAAAATGGCGTACTGACATTGGTAGACGGCATCCGTCAGGGCACCGACACCGGGCACCTTGGTGCCACCTTCCTCGACCCGGCTCTGGTGAAACGCATCGAAGTGGTACGTGGCCCTTCCGCCCTGCTGTATGGCAGTGGTGCACTGGGGGGCGTAATTGCTTATGAAACCGTAGATGCCGCCGATCTGCTGTTACCCGGTCACAATAGCGGCTACCGGGTGTACGGCACCGCCGGCAGTGGCGACCACAGCCTGGGCATGGGGGCCAGCACCTACGGCAGGACCGACAATCTCGACGGACTGTTGTCATTTGGCACCCGCGACGTCGGCAATCTGCGTCAGGGCAACGGCTTCGACGCCCCCAATGATGAAACTATCAGCAATCTGCTGGCCAAGGGAACCTGGAAGCTCGATGAGAATCAGTCATTGAGCGGCGACCTGCGCTACTACAACAACCGGGCGCAAGAGCCGAAAAATCCGCAGGAATCGGCCAGCAGCAGCGGTAACCAGATGACCGACCGCTCGACCATTCAACGCGACGGCCAGCTTGGCTACAAACTGAAACCTGTGGGTCAGGATTGGCTCGATGCCGAAGCCAAAATCTATTACTCCGAAGTGGAGATCAACGCCCACACCAACGGCAATGAAGATGAAGCGCGCAAGCAAACCACTCGCGGTGCCAAGCTCGAAAACCGCAGCCGTTTGTTTGCCGACACCTTCGCTTCTCACCTGTTGACCTATGGCAGTGAGGCTTACAAGCAGGAGCAGACACCGGGTGGCGCGACAGAAAGCTTCCCACAGGCGAAAATCAACTTTGCTTCCGGCTGGTTGCAGGACGAAATTACCCTGCGCGACCTGCCGGTCACCCTGCTCGCCGGGACGCGTTACGATAACTACAAAGGTTCCAGTGACGGTTACGCCGATGTTGACGCCGACAAGTGGTCATCGCGCGGTGCCGTCACAGTGACACCAACCGACTGGCTAATGCTGTTCGGCTCTTATTCGCAGGCTTTCCGCGCCCCGACCATGGGAGAGATGTACAACGATTCCAAGCACTTCTCTATCCCCATGGGGCCGACCACCATTACCAACAACTGGGTGCCTAACCCGAACCTGAAGCCGGAAACCAATGCCACCCAGGAATACGGCTTCGGGCTGCGCTTTGACGATTTGCTACTGGCTGATGACAGCCTGCAATTCAAAGCCAGCTACTTTGATACCAAAGCCCGCGACTACATCACCACGGATGTCACCATGGAGCTGGGTCGTGGCCCGCGCGGCCCCTATTGCATCAGCTGCACCACGTTCTCGACCAATATCGATCGTGCAAAAATTTGGGGCTGGGACGCCACGCTGAGCTATAAAACCGCCATTTTTGGCTGGGATCTGGCGTACAACCGGACTCGCGGCAAAAACCAAAGCAGCGGCGAATGGCTAAACAGCATCAATCCGGATACGGTCACCAGCACGCTGGACGTACCGCTGGGTGAAACCGGCCTGTCGACAGGCTGGGTTGCCACTGTGGCCCAACGAGCTACCCGAGTAGAAACAGGCACCGCAGAACAAGGCGGCTACGGCGTCAACGATTTCTACCTGAGCTATAAAGGTCGCGATCGCCTGCAGGGCGTGACCACCACGGTGGTGCTGGGCAACGCCTTTGATAAAGAGTACTACTCGCCACAGGGCATCCCGCAGGACGGGCGCAATGCCAAACTGCTGGTCAGCTATCAGTGGTAATGTTTTGAATCCGGCGGGCATGAAGATCGCCCGCCGCCTGACTCTCACACAGGAGAACCCGCAATGAGCAATACCCTATATGCACGCTATCAGCAGGCAAAAATTGATAACCCAGGCAAATATGCGCGTGACCTGGCTGACATTCTTGGCGTCAGCGAAGCGGAGCTGACCCATGCCCGTGTCGGTCAGGATACCCGTCGTCTGCAGGCCGATGCCCGCACCCTGCTGACCGAACTCGAGCAGGTTGGTGTCACCAAATCCATCACCCGCAACAGCTACGCAGTACATGAGCAAATGGGCCGTTATCGCAACCAGCACCTGAACGGTCACGCCGGGCTGATCCTCAATCCACGTGAGCTGGATCTTCGTCTGTTCCTCAACCAGTGGGCCAGCGCTTTCGCCATGAGCGAAACCAACAAGCGCGGCGTGCGTCACAGCATTCAGTTCTTCGATCATCAGGGCGACGCACTGCATAAGGTTTACACCACCGATGAAACCGATCTGCCGGCCTGGATGGCGCTGGTTGAGCGCCACCTGAATGCAGAAAACCCGACGCTGGAACTACAACCGGCAGACGCCCCGGTCAATAACGCCTCGCCGGATGCCGAGAAAATCGACCAGGAATGGCGTGCAATGACCGACGTTCACCAGTTTTTCCAGTTGCTGAGCCGCAATAAACTGACCCGCCAGCAAGCCTTCAGTGCCGTCGGCAACGATTTGGCCTACCGGGTCGATAACAGCGCCCTGAGCCAATTGCTTAACGCCGCAATGAACCTGCAGAACGAAATCATGATTTTTGTCGGTAACCGTGGCTGCGTGCAGATCTTCACCGGTCAGATTGAACGCCTGATGCCGCAGGAAGGCTGGATTAACGTGTTCAACCGCCGTTTCACCCTGCACCTGATCGAAGACGCGATCGCCGAAAGCTGGATCACCCGCAAACCCACCAAAGACGGCTTCGTCACCAGTCTGGAACTGTTCGCCGCTGACGGCACCCAGATAGCACAACTTTACGGCCAGCGCACCGAAGGCCAGCCGGAACAAACTCAGTGGCGTGAGCAGGTTGCCGCGCTTGAACCCAAGGACATTGCCGCATGAAACCTTCATTGACCCGTCGTCTGACGCTGTGCATTGCGCTGGCGTTGCCGTTCACCGCTGCAGCGGTGGAACGTATTGTCTCGATAGGCGGTGACGTCACCGAAATTGCCTTCGCACTGGGCGCGGGCGATGAAGTGATAGCGCGAGACAGCACCAGCCTGCAGCCGGAAGCGGTTAAAAAACTGCCGGACGTCGGTTATATGCGCCAGCTCAATGCCGAAGGCATTTTGACGTTGAAACCCACGCTGGTGCTGACCACCGAGCTGGCAGAACCGGCATTGGTGCTCAAACAGCTGGAGGAAAGTGGCGTTAAAGTGGTGCGCATTCCCGGTGATACCACCTTGCAAAGCGTGCCGGAAAAAATCGGCGTGATCGCCAATGCGTTACGGCGTACCGAACAGGGCAAGCAGTTGAGCGCGCGTTACCAGCAGCAATTGGCGGCGGTGAAAACCGACGCCCTGCCGGTCCGGGTGTTGTTCGTCATGAGCCACGGCGGTATTACGCCAATGGCCGCCGGACAACACACCGCCGCCGACGCGGTGATCACCGCTGCGGGCCTGAAGAACGCCATGCAAGGGTTCAGCCGCTATCGCCCACTGTCGCAGGAAGGCGTGATAGCCAGCGCGCCGGATTTGCTGCTAGTTACCACTGACGGCATAAAAACGCTCGGCGGCGAGCAACAACTGTGGAAATTGCCGGGCATGGCACTCACCCCGGCGGGTAAACAACATCGTGTACTGGTGGTTGACGATATGGCGCTGCTGGGCTTTGGGCTGGAAACCCCCGCCGCGCTGGCCAAGCTGCGTGATGCGGCGGAGCAAAAGTAATGCGCTGTCGCACCTCCCCCCGACTGGCGATGACCAGCCTGCTGGTACTGTTGGCGCTATTGGCTTTGGGCGCGGCCAATATGGGCGCGCTGACGCTGTCATTCCGCACCCTGTGGCAGCAGCCTTTCAGCGACACGTCCTGGCATATCTGGCTGAATATCCGTTTGCCGCGCGTGCTGCTGGCGGTAGTGATAGGGTGCGCGCTGGCGGTGTCCGGTGCCGTAATGCAGGGGTTGTTCCGTAACCCGTTGGCCGATCCCAGCCTGCTTGGCATCAGTAGCGGTGGCGCGCTGTTTGTGGCGCTGATTATCGTCATGCCGCTGGCCCTGCCGCCGGTGATCGCCCTGTATGGTCACATGCTGGCGGCATTTCTCGGCAGCATGCTGGTATCGCTGTTGATTTACGGCATCAGTCGTAGCGGTCACGGCAGCCTGTCGCGCCTGTTACTGGCGGGTATCGCCATCAACGCCCTGTGTATGGCGGCGATTGGCGTGCTGTCTTACCTCAGTAGTGACCAGCAACTGCGCCAGTTTTCACTGTGGATGATGGGCAGCCTGAGCCAGTCACAATGGCCAACGCTGGCCGTTTCCGCCTCGTTGATCCTGCCAGCCACCTTGCTGACACTGTTACAGGCGCGCCGCCTGAATCTGCTGCAATTGGGAGATGAAGAGGCGCATTACCTCGGTGTGAATGTTCAGCGTGCCAAGCTACAGCTGCTGCTGTTGAGCGCATTGCTGATAGGCGCAGCGGTCGCGATGAGTGGCGTGATTGGCTTTATCGGCCTGGTGGTACCGCATTTGGTACGCATGCGCCTCGGCGGCGACCACCGTTGGCTGCTGCCCTGTTCCGCTCTGGGGGGGGCCTGCCTGCTGTTGGTCAGCGATACGCTGGCGCGCACGCTGGTGGCTCCGGCAGAAATGCCGGTCGGTTTAATGACCAGCCTGATCGGCGGGCCTTATTTCTTATGGCTGGTCATGCGCCAGCGGGAGCGTGTGGGTGGATAATACAGCAAGCCTGACGGCGCAGCAGCTACGTTACAGCCTGGGTTCGCGACGGCTGATCAACGATGTCTCGCTCAGCATCAATAGCGGCGAAATGGTGGCGATTATCGGGCCGAACGGTGCGGGCAAGTCGACGTTACTGCGCCTGTTAACCGGTTATCTGTCCCCAGGCTGTGGCGAATGTCAGTTGCTCGGCCGCCCGCTGGAACAGTGGCAACCCCAGCAGTTGGCGAAAGTGCGCGCGGTGATGCGTCAACATAGTGATCTGGCCTTCCCCTTCACCGTAGAAGAAGTGGTCAGTATGGGCCGCGCACCCCACGGCAAACGTGACGTGCAGCGGGCGGTACAACAGGTGATGGCGCAAACCGACTGTCTCGAATTGGCCCAGCGCGATTATCGTCAGCTTTCCGGTGGTGAACAGCAACGAGTGCAACTTGCCCGCGTGCTGGCGCAGCTTTGGCAACCACAGCCGACACCGGCCTGGCTGTTTCTGGACGAACCGACCTCGGCGCTGGATCTCTACCACCAGCAACATACGCTCAGGTTGCTGCGTACGCTGACGCGGCAACAGCCGTTGGCAGTATGCTGCGTATTGCACGACCTCAACCTGGCGGCATTGTATGCAGATCGCATTTTATTGATGCATCAGGGGCAATTGGTCGCGACGGGCACGCCGCAGGAAGTGTTGCAGGCGGATATTCTCACCCGTTGGTATCAGGCAGATCTGGGCGTGGTTTATCACCCGGAAGTCGCGCTGCCACAGGTGTATTTGCGCCAGTAGTTTCTTTACCGGGCGCGTTATCCCGCGCCCGTCATCTTTCTTCGTCAATCAGCTAGAGCAAGAGATCTCCAGATGTTTGCCCCAATCCGGCGGCAACGCGGCGAGATCGTCATACTCTGGGTTATCCGCAAACGGTGCCAGTAACGCCTGATGCAGACGCGCCAGCTTGCTGACATCATCCTGTTCGGCACTTTCAATTGTCTGTTGTGCCAGGTAGTTGCGCAGGATTAGCTTCGGATTCACCGCCTTCATTGCCTGCTGGCGCTGCGCGTCACTCACCTGTTCTTGCTGCAAACGCTGGCGGTACTGCTGATACCAACTATCGAATGCGGCGCGATCGATAAATTCGTCCCGCAGTGGCGACTGCGCCTGTTGCTGCTCCGTCTGGCTCAGTAAGCGGAATGTGCGGCTATAGTCCCGCCCCTCTTGCGCCATCAGGCTCAATAACCCGGTCAGCAAATCGTTATCCTGCGGCGACTGGGTGAAGAAGCCGAGCTTGGCGCGCATCTGTTCCCCATAAGCCCGCATCAGAGCCGGTTCATAGGCCGCCAGCGCATTTTGCAGCTGTTCGGTGCTCATCAGCCCGGACAGGGTCTGCGCCAGGCGGTGAAGGTTCCACAGCGCCACCGCCGGCTGGTTATCAAAGGCATAACGCCCCTGATGATCGGAATGGTTACAGATATAGTCGGGCTTATAATCGTCAAGGAAACCGTAGGGCCCATAATCGATGGTGATGCCCAGAATCGACATGTTATCGGTGTTCATCACGCCGTGAGCAAAGCCGACGGTCTGCCAATGGGCAATGAGGCGGGCTGTACGCTCAACCACATCGGTAAACCACAGCAGGTAGCCATCGCTCTGATCTTTAAACTGCGGCCAGTGGCGGGCAATCACAAAATCAGCCAACTGCTGCACCTGCTCCGGCTGCTTACGGTAATAAAAATGTTCGAAATGACCGAAACGCACGTGGCTTTCCGCAACACGCAGCAGCATCGCTCCGCGCTCAGGCTGTTCACGATAGACAGGTTGTTCGCTGGTCACAATGGTCAGCGCGCGCGTAGTGGGAATACCCAAATGATGCAGCGCTTCGGAAGCCAGGAACTCACGGATCACCGAGCGCAGCACCGCACGGCCGTCGCCCATACGCGAATACGGCGTCAAACCGGCCCCTTTCAGATGCCAGTCCATGCTGCGGCCATCCGCCAGCCGTTGTTCACCCAGTAAAATGCCGCGGCCGTCACCCAACTGTCCGGCCCAGACGCCGAACTGGTGGCCGCTGTATACCTGCGCCAACGGCCGCATACCCGGCAGCAGCGTTTCGCCCGCCCAAATCGGGGTTTTATCCTGGGTAAACCAGCTTTCTTCCAGTCCCAGTTCGCGCGCCAGCGGCTCGCTGTGATACAGCAAGCGGGTGCCCTTGAGCGGCGTGGGGTTCAATTCGGTATAAAAACCGGCTAGCTGTTGATGGTAAGCATTTTCAAACTGCGGCATAGACCCTCCGTTCCACCTAGTGTAGAGCCTGAGCGTGGGGATTAACACGGATGAAATGCAGGGAGAACGCATCTGCCTGAAACCAGGACAGATGCAGTGAGTTTAGCTTTTATGTCAGCCGATACGGCTTAAAAGCCTTTTTGCGCTGATGAATAAAATACTTTATCAGCGAGAGAATGATAATGAATAACAGTACCGGGGTAGCAACCAACCTCATCCCGTCCATTATTGGAACCATTGTGTGTGCAGTACTCTCAATTATTGTTTTTGAACTCATCGGGCGTTACCCGTAACGCCGCCAGATTATCCACACCAACGCTGGGCCATAAAAAACCTTGTAGGCCAAAAACACCGGCGTGTCTGAGCTTATTAAAATATTCCTCCTTCTCTATTCCTTCGACAATGACTCCCTTGCACAGCAGATTGATATTCTTTAATAGCGAGTCAATCACCACGTCATAACCCTGGTGGGTAAACAACTGCCAATAAAATCGCTTATCGATTTTCACGTAGTCGAATAACCCATCATACAAAGCAGTCAGTGTTGCCTGGCCAGAGCCAAAATCGTCCAGCCACAGAGAAAATCTCTCACTAAGCCGGCGGATTTTTTCATTGTTTTTCCCTGCCGAAAGATTCGGAAAACCCTCGCTGATTTCAAAGGCGATAAATGACCATTGTCTGATCCGTTCGCATAATGGAGCGTCAGCAAGAATCAAATCGACCAGGGTTTCTTCGACATTAAGCGTCAACAATACATCGTTTTCGACGAACCAGGCGGCATTCTGCTCCGCCAAACTCAATTGTTCATTAAATAACTCAATCCTTTGCTCGGTGGACAATAAATTAATCCCAATGTCAGCCGGCATCGCCAAATCACCGTCCAGACTATTAAAACGGTTCAAGATTTCCACCGCCAACAGCCTGCCCTCCATTGAGTAAACAGGTTGAAAAACATAGCTGCTAATAAAGTCAGCTTCGAGTTGGATTTTCATTTCAATGCCATAGGCTGAATGGCGAACATCTCATCGTATATCAATATATTTTATCGATCAATCCCTGTGAGATTAATCGGAAATATCAATGCCACCAGTCATAAATTATCATTTAATTGATAGATTAAAGCTATATAGGCCAACCATAGCGCAAAGCAAAAATCGATTTGGCTTAAGGCAAAAACAGAGATGCAAGCGTACTTCTGGAAAATATTTAGCTTAAGTGATAAGGTAATTCTGAAAATTTGACTTATCATCATTGTTTTAATTAAAGAAATTCCTATCAGAAATTAAATATCAAATTAGCATCTTTACACTCGCTGCCAAGCAGTGACCACAACTGATTAAATTTAATAACGCATCAATTTCTCGCGTTATTCCTTGCATTGAATCAGTAAAAAAATGCCACCTTGATTTTTAGAAAAGTTGTGCTAAATACCATGTTTTGGCTGATTTTTTACGTTGGGGGAATAATCGCGGGAAAGGAAGGTAACGCTCTGGGGCACAAAGGGATGAGGAACCTCATCCCTGGACATTCAAAACCGGGTTATTATTTAACAGCCTCGCGCAGCCATTGCCGTAATTCGGTCAATTCGGCGGCCTGTTCGGGGTACTGCAAAATCAAAACATCGCAGCAATTAGCCAACGCCTCACTGCGATAGACGCAGCCCACCAGCATCTCGGCCAATCGTTGCAAGGGTGCCGGGTTGAGACTGTCGGTAAAAATCTGTGCCCGGTAGATAGCGCCTTTTTCCACGTCAAAGAAGATATCTACCCCACCCCAGACAAACCGCTCATTGAGCAGGTGACTGAACGCCGGAGCCTTGCCGAAATTCCATTCCCAACTGCTTTGTTTGGCAAACTGCGCGGCAAAATCCGGCAAATCGGGGTAAACATCGGGAGAAATGATTTCTGCTTTCGCGGTCTCGCCATAATGGTCAAAGAACGCCTGGGTTATCGCGTCACACACCTGCTGGTGGCTGATATCGGCTTTAAACTCCGCCAGATTGGCAACGCGAGAACGTACCGAGGTAATGCCCTTGGCCTGTAGCTTTTTAGGGTCCGGATTAAGGTAATCGGCCAGGCGATTGAGATCCGCGTTCAGCAGTAAGGTGCCATGGTGGAACCCACGATCCTGAGTTTCCCGGTAGGCCGAGCCGGAGATTTTACGCACACCCTCCGCAGTATCAATCACCAGATCATTGCGTCCCGATGCGCTGGCCGTAATGCCCAGCTGAGCCAGAGCTTGCAGAATGATGCCGGTAGAGACGGTTTTATCGTAACCGGGTTTACCCGCCATAAAGGTAAAGCAGGTATTGCCCAG
This sequence comes from Serratia proteamaculans, assembly GCF_004684015.1. Classification (GTDB taxonomy): domain Bacteria; phylum Pseudomonadota; class Gammaproteobacteria; order Enterobacterales; family Enterobacteriaceae; genus Serratia; species Serratia proteamaculans_F. The sequence goes on along the minus strand of NZ_SRIA01000015.1, from coordinate 126,008 downwards.
ATCGTGGAATACCGCACCACCGCCGCTGCTACGCCGAGCAAGACGAATACCGTCCTGCTCCATTCGGCGGGTGTTGCACTCTTTCCAGGGGTTTTGGGACTGACCAATGACCACGGTTTCGGCATTGCGCCACAGGAACAGAATTTTCTGCGTAGTCATTTCGCGGAAGATGCACTCTTCCACGGCCAGATTGAACCAGGGATCGTAGGAATCGGAAATCAGCAGGCGTAAGTTACTCATGGCGGTCACCGTTAAGGACGTGATGCCGCCATGATACACCAAATCAAGAGGTTAAGACTAAATGCGCCGCGCCTGCCAGTAGACCTTCTTCCAGTACACGTTGTTCAGCGAGGAACGCATCACGCCGCGGCTGGTCGAGGCATGGATAAACTGATCGTTGGTGTCATAAATGCCCACATGCAAACCGTTCTCACCGCCACCGGTTTTGAAAAACACCAGATCCCCAGGCATCAGCTCATCGCGCGAGACTTTGGTCCCCAGCGAAGTTTGTGCTTCAGTAGAGCGTGGTAATTGCATATCGAAACGATCGCTGAAGGTGCGATAAACAAACCCGGAGCAGTCGACGCCACCGCGGTCTAACCCGCCATAGCGATAAGGGGCACCGTACCATTGACGCAGCTGTTCGTTTAACTGCGCGACAACCACAATCGAATCGGCCAGCCGGCCGCTTGGCGGTGGTGCATGGCTGCTACAACCGGCAAGAATCAAACTGGCTAATAAAAACCAAATACGCATCCGCATAATATCCCTTCATTGAACAGATTGCCGCTTCATGCCACCTGCTAAAGCATTTCGCCTGCGGGGCAAAGCTGGCACCAGCTAAGGAAAGCGCTATTTGGGGCTAATTTATCCCCCGACAGGGGAAAAAGGCAAGCATGATGAAGGAGATAATCGAATTGGCGCCGGTTTTTGCGCTATTGGGGCGTTTTTACCTGGGTCTGACTGTTAATCAGCCACACGCCAAACAGGATAAACAGCGTGCCCAAGGTTTTCAGCAGCGTGGCAGATTCGTTAAACCACGGCAGGATCACCGCCGCCAGATAGACCAGCGCATAACTTACACTCAACAGCGGATAAGCACGGTTGAGTGGCAAATGGTGCAACGCGAAGAACCAACACAACATGGACAGCGCATAGCCGAAGATCCCCCCACTGACCGCCAGTAAGGGCACCCAATACTGGGTAAACAGACCCAGTGTGACATCGGCAAACGACATCAGTGGGATCTGCGCCATGCCCCACTTCATCAGCAATTGTGCCAGCGTGACTAACAGCACGCTGGCCGCGCCCCAGGCATAGCCTTTCATGGATTGATACTCATCAGCAGGATCCCCAGCATGATTGAAGCCACTCCGTACCAATGGCGTGCGGTGGTGGGCTCATTAAACAGCCAGCGGGCGGCCAGCGTCACCAGAACAAAATTCAGGCTAAGCGTCGGATAGGCCAGGCTGAGCGGCAAACGTTGCAATACGTTAAGCCACACCGCCATGCCCAGTCCCAGCAGCAAGACTGCCAGCGCCAGCCAGCGCAGCGTTACCCCCCTTCTGACTTCGGGAGGTAACTGCCAGCTCAGAGCGGCCTGTTTCTGGCACAGCTGCCCACCACAGGTGAGCAGACTGACCACCACCACCAACAAATAGCCGACTATCATGGCTGCTGTTGGTACCAGAACAACGCCAGACGGTTCATCACCTCGACCTTATCGGCTTTCGGCAGGTTTTGCTGATCAATGCTTTCTCCACGCGACAACTGCAACACCAGTGAGACATCACCCTGCTTGCGCGCCTGCGCCAACCACTGCGGGAAATCACTGTCGCTGATGAAATGGCTGCGCGCATCCGGATACTCCAAACCATAAGAAATCTCTCCCTTCTGGTTAAACATCAACACATCGCTGCGCTTCAATTCCCAGGCCAAACCTGCCGCCACGCCAACGCTGTCGGTCAGCACGTAGCGGCTGTGGCTTAACTCAGCCATATTTACCCGGGCGAAGTTTTGCGGCAGCTTGGAGTCCGTCACCTGTTGTGGAATGGCGTAACCAATCAACAGGCACAGCAACACTGGGCAAGCCGCTGCCCAGCTCCAGCGGTGTGCATTGTTACGCACCGACACCACGGCAAACAACAACCAGCCGGCAAAGGCGATAATGCCGATAACAATTTTCGGCCACTCCTGCGCGGAAAACAAATGCACTTTAGGTAACAGTCCTGAGCCCAGAACCACCAGCGCCAGGATGCCGATTAATCCGAACAATCCGTTTAATACGGCGTTAACCTTGAATACCTTGCTGCGCAATGCCGCCACGCAATCTTCGGCATAGGCCGCCATCAGCAACGCCAAGGGTGCCATGCACGGCAGAATATAGGTTGGCAGCTTGCCCTTGGCGATGCTGAAGAAGATCAACGGCATCATCACCCAGCTAAGCAGGAAGAACAGCTCCGGGCGCTGAACGCGCTCCCGCCAGCCTTTGAGCAAGGATCCCGGCAGCAACGCCAACCAGGGCAACACCGCCGCCATCAAAATCGGGATGTAATACCAGAACGGGGCTTTATGTTGTGCATTGTCCTCGGCGAAACGTTGAATATGCTCCACCCAGAAGAAGTAGTTCCAGAAATCCGGTTCACGTTGTGCGATAGCCAACGCCCAAGGCAAGCTCAGCAGCACCGCCACCACGATAGCTACTGGGCCGTAGATCAGCAGGTCTTTAATTCGCCGTTGTTGAATGACTATCGGGATCACCGCGATCACCGGCACCGCCAGTGCCAGGAAGCCCTTGGTCATAAAGCCCATACCGCAGGCCAGACCCAACAGCACGTAGCCGCCCAGCTTGCCTTTGGCCGTGGTCGCTTTCAGCGTCAGATAATAACTGACCATCGCGGCGGCCAGCCACAAGGAAATCATCGGGTCCAACACGCTGTAGGTGCCGATGCTGAACACCAGAACCATCGACAGGAAAATCAATGTCGCCAGGCTGGCGCGGCGCGCATTGCGCCACATCAACATCGCCAGTGCAAAGACCAGCAGCGCCGTCATGCCGGTACTGAATACCGAACCAAAACGCACCGCAAAGTTGGTATCGCCAAACAACCATTGGCTGATGTTATTGAACCAGTACCCGGCCACCGGTTTTTCAAAATAACGCAGGCCAAGCAAATGTGGCACCACCCAGTCGCCGCGTTGCAACATTTCGCGGCTAATCTCGGCGTAGCGGGTTTCATCCGGTTGCCATAGCAGGCGACCGTTGAGAGGAATCAGGTAAACCAGAGCAAAAAAAATGGCCAACAAAATGGCCCATGATCCTTTTAGCGCCTTCATGAATCGTCCTTCACATCGGTTTGACAACCCAGCCAACCTTCGCGGCCAGGGAAAGGAGCACGCTCGACGCGGCCCAATGGCAATGACGCCAAATCTTGAGGCAACAGTGCGCTTAACGGACAGAATTCTATGCCCTGCCGCTGCGCCCGCTGCAGTAACTGCTCAAACATCGCGGCCTGTGACATGCCCTCCACCTCGGTATGAATGGTATACACCGGCACACCGCGATCGTTTTCAATCGCCCGCAGAATGTAATCGTTGAAGTCAGACATACTCACTTCACTGCCAATCACCTCATCAAAGGTGGGCAAAGTGACCGGGATCTGTACGGTTCCCACCCGACCATCGCTTAACACCGGACGGAAGGGATGGGTGCCACGGCAGTCGCTGTTGTAGTGAAAACCAAAGCGCTGCTTCACTTCCAATACCCGCGTATCGGCACGCCAACCGGCAACCGCCGAGCATTTGACCGGCTGACCGGTACTGTTGGCCAGCGCATCGACACCGAGCTGAACCTGCTGCATCAGCTCGGCCTCAGACCAACGGCCCACTTTGGCCTGCCAACCCTGGTGATCCCAGGCGTGCAGCCCCACTTCATGTCCGGCCTGGGCAGTCAGTTTCATCAACGGCCCCAGGGCACGGGCAATATTACGCCCCGGCCAGGCCGTGCCTGCCAGCAAAATATCCCAGCCGTACAGTGACGCAGCATTAGAGCGCAGCATTTTCCACAGGAATTTCGGACGCAAAAGGCGCCACAGATGGCGCCCCATATTGTCCGGTCCAACGCTGAAGAAGAAACTGGCCTGTATATTGTATTTGTCGAATAGCTCCAGCAACTGCGGCACCCCTTCCCGGGTGCCGCTGAAGGTATCTACGTCAACTCGCAGACCGACTTTCTTCATGCACCATCACCTTCCTGAACGGTGGTACGCAGGAAGTAATCCAACGTATCAGCGACGGTTTGTTGCATGGCGATGGTTGGCTGCCAATCCAGCAAGCGGCGGGCATTCTTGATGCTCGGCGTGCGGTGCTCAACGTCCTGATAACCTTTACCGTAATAGCTGCTGCTTTCAACGTCCTTGAAGCCGGCAAACGGCGGGAAACGATCGCGCAGCGGATGGTTATTGAAGCTTTCGAGCAGCATTTCTGCCAATTCGCGGATGCTGGCTTCGTTGGTCGGGTTACCGATGTTGACGATCTGACCGTCGCACAGGCCATCACGGTTTTCGATAATACGGAACAGCGCTTCGATACCGTCATTGATGTCGGTGAAGCAACGTTTTTGCGCCCCACCATCCATCAATTTAATTGGCGAGCCTTCTACCAGGTTAAGGATCAACTGGGTAATGGCACGGGAAGAACCGATACGCGCGGCATCCAGGTTATCCAGACGTGGGCCCATCCAGTTAAACGGACGGAACAGAGTGAACTTCAAGCCTTCTTTGGCACCGTAGGCCCAGATAACTCGATCCAGCAACTGCTTGGATACCGAGTAAATCCAGCGCTGTTTGTTGATCGGGCCGACAATCAGTCGTGAGTGGTCTTCGTCGAATTCCTTGTCGTCACACATGCCGTACACCTCGGAGGTGGACGGGAAGATAATGCGCTTGTTGTATTTCACGCAGTCACGGACGATTTTCAGGTTTTCTTCAAAATCCAGCTCGAATACGCGCAGTGGGTTACGGGTGTATTCAATCGGCGTGGCAATCGCCACCAGCGGCAGAACCACGTCACATTTTTTGATGTGGTACTCGATCCACTCGGAATGGATGCTGATATCCCCTTCCACAAAGTGGAAGCGCGGGTTATCCAGGAAACGGCTGATAGCGTCAGAACCGATATCCAGACCGTAGATATCGTAACGGTCATCACGCAGCAAGCGTTCGGTCAGGTGGTTACCGATAAAACCGTTAACGCCGAGGATCAGCACGCGGGTTCTGCGCTTCATCACTGCGTTAGGTTTCGCGGCCAGACGGACATCGGTGACGATACCCATTTCCTGCGCCAGACGAGTGCCTTGTACATACAGGCCCGATTCGTTTTGGCCGGCCACAATTTCCAGCGCGCCTTCACCGCAAGCAATGATCAGCGGAGAGGTGTTGAGCACGGTACCCGGTTGCTTGTCGTGCTGGGTATCCAGCACGCGAGCACGCCAGACAATCAGTTTACGCTGACCAAGGTAGCTGAAAGCACCAGGATAAGGTTCGGTCACGGCGCGGATCAGGTTGTTGATTTCCTGCGCGGATTTATGCCACAGAATTTCACCGTCTGCCGCAGTGCGACGACCAAAATAGCTGGCTTCCGCTTCGTTTTGCTTAGTGAATGAGGCAGTCCCGTTTTTCAGCTTCGGCAGTTGCTCTTTCAGCAGCGTCTGTGCCGCTTCCAGCACTTTTTTGTGCAGCGTCAGCGCGGTATCTTCAGCGGTAATCGCCACTTTTTGTTGGCCAACAATATCACCGGCATCCGGACGCTTAACCATTTTGTGCAGCGTGGCGCCGGTTTCGGTTTCTCCATTGACCAGCGCCCAGTTTACCGGTGCGCGACCACGGTAATGCGGCAGTAGTGAGCCATGCAGATTGAAGCCGCCTTTTGGTGCCAGTGCCAGCAGTTCTTCGCTCAGCATATTGCGGTAATAGAATGAGAAAATAATCTCAGGCTGCATTTCGCGGATACGTTCAATCCACAGCGGGTGGTTAACGTCTTCCGGCGCATAAACCGGCAACTCCAATTCGGCACCCACACGGGCAACGGAGGAGAAAAAGTTGTTCTCACCAGGATCGTCGGTATGCGTGAATACCGCCTGAATATCATAGCCTGCGTCAGTCAGCGCTTTCAGACCCGCGCAGCCAATATCATGGTAAGCAAAAACGATAGCTTTCATTATTCTTCTTCCTGAGTATTGTGGTTCGGCTGCTCACCGACCACCTTCTGAACAAAATAACGGGGGCGAGCACGAACGTCGGTGTAGATACGACCGATGTACTCTCCCAACAGGCCCATGCCGACAAACTGGGCGCCGATAAAGGTAAATAACACGGCAAACAGGGTGAACACCCCGCCGCCCGACCATTCAGGTCCCATAATCAAACGCAGGGCGATCAACAGTACCGCCAGCACAAAACCTGACAGCGCCACCACACTGCCCACCACGCTGAGCAAACGCAGCGGTGTTGTGGTCAGACAGGTGATCAGGTCATACATCAGGTTAATCAGCTTCATCAGGCTGTATTTGGAATCGCCAAACTCACGCTCCGCATGAAGCACTTCAATTTCAGTGGTGCGACGGGCAAAGGTATTGGCCAGAATGGGGATAAAGGTACTGCGCTCGTGGCAGTTCAACATCGCCTCGATAATATGGCGGCGATAGGCGCGCAGCATGCAGCCATAGTCACCCATCGATTTACCAGTGGCACGTTGGATCATCATATTGATGATGCGCGAAGCGCTTTTGCGGAACCAGGAATCCTGACGGTTGGCGCGCACGGTGCCCACCACGTCGTAACCTTCTTCCGCCACTTTCACCAGACGAGGGATCTCTTCCGGCGGGTTTTGCAAATCGGCATCCAGCGTAATCACCAGATCGCCGCTGACCTGATTGAAACCGGCCATGATGGCTGAATGTTGGCCATAGTTACGGTTGAGCAACACGGCAATCACACAACTGCCCGGCTGTTCGGCCGCGGCGGTCAGCATATCGGCAGAATTGTCGCTGCTGCCGTCATCGACCAGGATAATTTCATAAGCTTGGGTCAGTTGTTTACAGGCGGCGGTGGTACGTTCGAGCAAGGCAGGTAAACTTTCCTGCTCGTTATATACCGGGATCACCACCGAAACTTTTTTTATCGGTTCAACGCGAGACACGTAACGACTCCACAACAGAAGACAAGGCTTTAACCACGCGATCAACATCGGCGTCGGTCATATCAGGGAATAGCGGCAAGGTGCACAGACGTGCCGAGTTCCATTCGGTATTGGGCAAGGACAGCTGCGGATAGCGTTCACGGTAAAATTTCTGGGTGTGGGCGGCGCGGAAATGCAGACCCGTACCAATACCCACTTCTTTCAGGCGTTCCATTAACTGGTCGCGATCGATACCGCAGCGGTCAGCATCAACACGCACCATAAACAGATGCCAGGCATGGTCGTGCGGATAATCAGGTACCCCCAACGGCAGGAAAGGCGAACCTTCCAGTGCGGTGAGGTAACGCTGCGCCAGCGCCTTGCGGCGAGCATTAAGCTGCGGCAGACGGGCCAACTGCACCACGGCGATAGCCGCGTGGATATCGGAAAGATTGTATTTGTAACCCGGCTCGACCACTTCGGCCTGTGGCTTGCGCCCCAGTTGCTGGCGGTCAAAAGCATCAACGGCCAGGCCGTGGAACTTCAGGCAGCGCAGGCGATCCGCCAGTTCGTCATCGTCGGTAGCGATCAGGCCGCCTTCGGCACAGGTCAGGTTTTTAATCGCGTGGAATGAGAAAATTGCCGTGCCGCGAGCCCCTACCCACTCACCGTTGTAACGGGCACCCACCGCATGGGCGGCGTCTTCAATCAGGGGAAGGTTGTGACGTTTAGCCACTTCACGCAATGCATCCATCTGCAGTGGAGCGCCGGCGTAGTGTACCGGGACAATGGCTTTGGTTTTCGTCGTAATGGCGGCTTCAACATCACTGGCGCTGACCATCAGCGTATCGCGGTCAACGTCAATCATCACCGGCGTCGCGCCGAGCAATTCAATCATGTTGAGGGTAGAAACCCAGGTCTGTGAAGGGGTGATAACTTCATCGCCTGGGCCAATGTTTAGCGCCATCAGGGTGATGTGCATACCCGCAGTAGCGGAACAGACGGCAATGGCGTGTTTGCAGCCGAAGGTGGCACAGAACTCACTTTCCAACTGCTGATTTTGCGGCCCGGTGGTGATCCAACCTGAGCGCAGTACCTTTTCTACCGCCGCGATCTCTTCATCGCCAATCGCCGGGCGTGAGAAAGGTAAAAATTGATCCATAGTTAACCCCAAACGTATCAAACTGCTTTAATGACACTGTAGATCTCTTTTATTTAACGAATATTAAACGCCAGAGAGAATCGTTCCTGGTGGATTAACTGCCAATGTACGGCCGCAAGCTTAACTAAACCTTAAGATGCGATTTATTATCAGCTAGCTATCTGATCTGCGGGGGCCATCATCATTAAATTAAATTGATTTGATAATCAATTAGTTATAGTTATATGTGATTATTTAATTATTTTGTTTGAACTCAATCATCGTAGCACGTCAGCGACGGTTTTCAAGATTGATGAGGTAATTTTTAGAGCGGTGGAAAAATAAAGCCGGTCGTTACCCGGCTATTTATATCAGGTCCGTTTATTTTTCGTTTAAGTCGCATTTTCAATGCACTAACACATTATGCCGTTTTGGTCATAATCCAGCGTTGATCGCCCACCGCCTGCAGGTGAAAATCCACGTCATAGATCTGTGAAAGCAGTACCGGCTCCATCACTTCCCGCGTGGTTCCCTGCGCGACAAGACGCCCGGCATGCAGCAACCAGACCCGATCGGCCTGCTGCAAGGTATGATTAAGGTCGTGCGCGCAAACCAACGCACTGCGCCCACTCTGACAAAACTCACGCAGCAGTCGATCCAGCGCCACCTTCTGCGCTACGTCCAGACTATTGGTCGGTTCATCCAGCAGCAACAGTTGGCTATGAGGATTGACCGTCGGCCAAACCTGCAGCAATACCGCGGCCAGCCGCACCCGTTGCCATTCACCGCCGGACAACTGAGTCAGCATGCGCGGCAGCTTGTCCATCAATTTTAAACGCTGGCACAGATAAACAATGGTGCTCTCCAGCGCCTGTTCCGTGCTCCCTACAGGCCGATGCAGTTCCAGATACTGGAATACCGGCATCAGCGCCACCGGTGGCTGTTGCTGGCTTAAATAAGCACGGCGCAGAGCCAGCTCATTGCCCTGATAACCCGCCAGCGGTTGGTCTGCCAGCAGGATCTCGCCCGTGCCGGGCAGTATGCCCGCCAGGCACGCCAGCAGTGTACTTTTGCCGGCACCGTTCGGACCAATAAGGTGAAACTGCAACCCAGCATCGACCTGTGCTGAAAACGGGGACAGACGCCCTTCTACCCCAACCTGACTGAGTTGCAGCATTATGAATTATCGCTCCTTCTTTATATTACTCGGCCAACGCCTGTTTGACGGCGGCCACCAACACAGGATCTTCCGGTGTCATGTCCGGGGAGAAACGTTGGATCACCTTGCCATCACGTCCGATCAGAAATTTCTCAAAATTCCACAGAATGTCACCGGTTTGTTTCGGTGCCCGGCCTTTACTGCTCATGCGCTCCAGGAACCCACTGTCCTGCGGCGCCACGGCCTGCGGTTCGGCAGCAATCAGTGCCTGGTACAACGGATGGCGGTTTTCGCTGTTCACTTCAAGCTTGGCAAACATCGGGAACTCAACGCCAAAGGTGCCACGGCAAAACGCCAGGATCTCTTCGTTGCTGCCAGGCTCCTGCCCGAGGAACTCGTTGGATGGGAAGCCCAATACCTCAAACCCCTGGTCACGGTAGGTTTCGTATAGGGCTTCCAGCCCAGCATATTGCTTGGTCAGGCCGCATTCCGAAGCCACATTAACCACCAGCAACACACTGCCTTTATATTTGCCCAGCGTGGTGGATTGATTTTCGATAGTGTTCAGCGGAATGTCATAAATCGCTTGAGTCATGGAGCTTATCCTCTTGTTTTACTTGCAGGTGAACAGAGAAACTACCTTAAGCTTTTTACCCGGGTCAGTAACCAGATAAATAGCGGTGCCCCCAGCGTGGCGGTTACCACGCCGATGGGTAATTCAGCCGACAGCAGCGTAATACGCGCCACCACATCGGCCGCCAGCAACACACCGGCACCCGCCAGTGCGCAACCCGGCAATAAATATCGCTGATTGGTCAGGCCGCTGAGACGCAGCATATGCGGTATCACCAGTCCGACAAAGCCAATCACCCCGGCCAAGGCTACACTGACGCCTACCAGCCAGCCGATAGCCAGTACCAGTAAATTACGCCACAGGTGCAGGGAAAGCCCGAGCTGACGTGCCTGTACCTCGCCCAGTGCCATAAAGTTTAGCGCCTTGCCCTGGCAACACAGCCAAAGCAGCACCGGTAACAACGCCAGCACCAGCCATTTCTGCCGCCAGTCGACACCGCCAAAACCGCCCATCATCCAATACATCAGCTGACGCAGGTCCAGGCTGGAACTAAAATATACCGCCCAGGTCATCACCGCGCTACACACTATGCCCAAGGCAACCCCCACCAGCAGTAAACGTGCATTGGTCAGACGTTTTCGTCGGGCAAAACTCAGCAGCAGGAAGGTCATGATCAGCGCACCGGCAATGGCGCTCAGGCTCATTAACGCTACCGGCAGCAGGCCGTTACCCAGCAGCACCGTCAACACCAATGCCACCCCGGCTCCGTTGGCGACACCCAGCAAACCCGGTTCGGCCAGCGGATTTTCAAACAGCGACTGCATCACCGCCCCGGCTACCGCCAGGCTGGCCCCCACCAACATCACTGCCAGCGCACGCGGCAGGCGCAACTGCCAGACAAACAGCTGCGCGGCTTCACCCGACCACTGTGAGGGCCAAAGCCAAACGTCGCCCGCGCTGAGGCTGAAAACAAAAGCCACGGCAACACCCAGCGTTAGCAGCAACAGTTGGCGTTTATCGCGATGGCGTTGTTTGTGCAGCAATAAGGTAAAGGTCTGGCTGGCTGACATAGGCGTGGCGATTCCCTGCTGGCCGCTGAGGCGGCCGAATAATTGACGTCTGGGTCAAATATTAGGGGGTTAGTAGCCGAAGGGAAAGCATTGCATCAGGTGAATCGCAGGAAAACAGCAGCTAATCCTGCCAGTCACCCGCAAGTGATGGCAAAATCAGCCGCCGTTGAATCAATTAGCGACGAGGGTCGTTATCGTTTTGCGGGTAAGGTTTACCGTGGCCATTGCCATTACCATTACCATTACCATTACCACGGCCATTGTCGCGATCGCCGTTGTCATGATGGTTACCATTGTCATGATGGTCGCCGTCGTTACGATTATCGCGCTCACCGTGGAACGGGTTACCGCCTCGCTCAGGGCCACGATGATCGTTGCCACGCGGTGGCGAGGATTGCCAGCGACCGCCATCCCAATACATACCCCGATTATTGCGTTCACCCATGCCACGCCCCTGGTGCTCATGCCACCATTGCGGCGGACGCCAGTCATAACCATCCCAATAGTAGCCCCGACGGTCCTGGTCCCCCAGATGCACCGCAACCCCCGGCACGTTGATATCGATAGAGACATCCGCCTGAGCAGCCACCGGCAGCAGCAGCGGTAAACACACCAGCAACAGGATCTTTTTCATTGTACGCTCCGACTTTATTTTCTTGCTGAGGGGGTTATATCAGTGTGCTTATTTCGCGCCTATCTCACCAATGCCTATTTTCAGATCGTTTTCATCTCCCTTACAGATTCCATACATTCAATTTTTATTGTTTGAATAAATAGCCATTAACAACCGTTAACGAATAGCTGACATAACAAATATCCTACGCCATTTATAATAATAGCCAACACCCACCAGAGAGACACTATTATGATTAAACGCATTGGACTGCTATTGACTGTTGCGGTACTGAGCACGGCGCTAAGCGCCTGCTGCTTCGGGCCTCACGGTGGTGGCCATCGTGGTGGCGGCGGATCTGGCCACTACTACAGTCACTATTAATTTTCAGGGGCTTCGGCCCCTGATTTATTTTAACCACGTCTAAAAGACAAAATAACCATAAGAATAATCCGCAAGCAATATATTATTTTAATATGAAGAGCTGACGTCAATTTTATCGGGTAGGCGTATTTATTTTCTGTAGTCTAAGAATAAACCGAAATTTGCCTCTAAAAAAGAAAAAGGCCGCAAAAGCGGCCTTTTTTGGTTTCACGCAACTTACTCTTTCGGACTGGCGTTCTCTACCCGACTTTTCAGCTTTTGCCCTGGACGGAAAGTGACCACTCGACGCGCCGTAATCGGAATGTCTTCGCCGGTCTTCGGGTTACGCCCCGGACGTTGGTTCTTGTCACGCAAATCAAAATTGCCAAAACCTGACAGTTTAACCTGCTCACCGTTTTCAAGAGCACGACGAACCTCTTCGAAAAACAGTTCTACCAGGTCTTTGGCATCCCGTTTGCTAAGCCCAAGCTTTTCAAACAGGTGTTCTGACATTTCAGCTTTAGTAAGCGCCATAGGTTCAATCCCTCAAGGATGCTTGGAATCGCTGTTTTAGAGCCTCTACACATTTTGCAACGGTAACGGCTATCTCCTCTTCTTCCAGTGTACGAGCGGTATCCTGCAATACCAGACTGATAGCCAGGCTCTTATAACCCTCTGCCACGCCCTTGCCACGGTACACATCAAACAAGTTTACGCCAACTACCTGATTTGCGCCAACTTTCTTACACTCTGCCAAAATATCTTCTGCGGGGACGTTTTCAGCCACCACAACGGCGATATCACGACGGTTTGCCGGGAAGCGAGAAATCTCCCGCGCCTGAGGCACAGCGCGGCTTGCGACCTTGTCCCACTCCAGTTCAAACACCACTGTGCGGCCGTTAAGATCCAGTTTACGTTCAAGTTCCGGATGAACCACACCGATGAAACCTACACGTTCGCCCTGGAAATAAATGGCCGCGCTTTGCCCTGGATGCAAGGCCGGATTAGCCTCTGCCTTGAACTGAATTTCGGATAATTTACCGGTCAGTTCCAGAACAGACTCCAGATCCCCTTTTAAATCATAGAAGTCGACTGGCTTACGCGCCAGATCCCAATGTTCTTCATGCGTATGGCCCGCAATCACCCCTGCCAGCATGACGTCCTGACGGATACCCAGATTTGCCGCAGTATCAGGGACAAAGCGCAGGCCGCTTTCAAACAGGCGCAGACGCGTCTGCTGGCGATTCTGGTTATAAACCACCGCGGACAGCAGGCCAGTCCACAGCGACAGACGCATGGCGGACATCTCTACCGAGATTGGGCTTGGCAGGATCAGCACTTCCTCGCCCGGGTGCAGCAAGGCCTGTACTTTAGGATCAACAAAGCTGTAGGTGATCGCTTCCTGGTAACCGTGATCGACCAGCATGGTCTTCACGCGTTTGAGCGTCAGATCGGCTTCGCGGTGCTTGGTCATGATCAGGTCAGCGCGGACCGGTACGTCAGGAATGTTGTTGTAGCCGTAAACACGCGCCACTTCCTCTACCAGGTCTTCTTCGATTTCCATATCGAAACGCCAGCTCGGTGCAACCGCCAGCCAGTTATCGCCCTGCTCGGTCACCTGGCAACCCAGACGACGCAAGATGTCACTGACCTGCTCGCTTGGCACCACATGGCCAATCAGGCGATCCAGCTTTTCACGGCGCAAAGTAATGGTAGCGCGCTTCGGCAATTCACTTTCGGTGGTTACATCGATAACCGGACCGGCCTGGCCGCCACAGATATCAATCAGCAAACGAGTCGCACGCTCCATCGCCTTGTACTGCAGCGCCGGATCAACACCGCGCTCGTAACGATGAGAAGCATCAGTGTGCAGCCCCTGACGGCGTGCACGGCCGGTAATGGCCAGCGGATTGAAGAACGCACATTCCAGCAGCACGTCCTGGGTGGATTCATTCACCCCTGAGTGTTCACCACCGAAGATACCGCCCATCGCCAGGGCTTTCTGGTGATCGGCAATCACTAAGGTATCGGCATTCAGTTTGGCTTCGGTACCGTCCAGCAACGTCAGAGGTTCCCCAACGTTGGCCATACGTACCACGATACCGCCTTCGATGCGGTTCAGGTCGAAGGCATGCATTGGCTGCCCCAGTTCCAACAGCACGTAGTTGGTGACATCCACCACCGCATCAATAGAACGAATGCCGCAGCGACGCAGTTTCTCGCGCATCCACAATGGGCTGGCGGCCTTGACGTCAATGCCTTTCACTACGCGGCCAAGGTAACGCGGGCATGCCTGTGGCGCATCTACGCGGATCGGCAGCGTATCACTAATGGTGGCTGCAACCGGGCTCATGTCCGGTTCGGTCAGGGCAACCTGGTTCAATACGCCCACATCGCGCGCCACGCCAATAATGCCCAGGCAGTCGGCGCGGTTCGGCGTTACGCTGATTTCGATCGCGTTGTCATCCAGCTTCAGGTATTCACGGATATCGGTGCCAATCGGCGCGTCTTCCGGCAACTCAATGATACCGTCGTGATCGTCGGTAATACCCAGCTCAGAGAACGAGCACAGCATCCCTTCCGAAGGCTCACCTCGCAGTTTGGCGGCTTTGATTTTGAAATCGCCTGGCAGCACCGCGCCCACGGTAGCAACCGCTACCTTCAGACCTGTGCGGCAGTTTGGCGCCCCACAGACGATATCCAGTAAGCGATCGCCGCCCACGTTGATCTTCGTCACGCGCAGTTTGTCGGCGTTCGGATGCTGACCACACTCAACGACATGGCCCACAACTACGCCATTAAAGGCACCGGCTACCGGCTCCACGCCGTCCACTTCCAGGCCGGCCATGGTAATTTGATCGGATAATGCTTCGCTGCTGATGGCCGGGTTTACCCACTCGCGCAACCAGAGTTCACTGAATTTCATGTAATATTCCCGCCTTACTTAAACTGTTTGAGGAAGCGCAGATCGTTTTCGAAGAACGCACGCAGGTCGGTAACGCCGTAACGCAGCATCGTCAGACGCTCCATACCCATACCGAAAGCGAAGCCGGAATAAACTTCCGGATCGATACCCACGTTGCGCAGCACGTTCGGGTGAACCATGCCGCAGCCCAGAACTTCCAGCCACTTGCCGTTTTTGCCCATCACATCTACTTCAGCGGAAGGTTCGGTAAACGGGAAGTAAGAAGGACGGAAACGAACCTGCAAATCTTCTTCAAAGAAGTTATTCAGGAAATCATGCAGCGTGCCCTTCAGGTTGGTGAAGCTGATGTCCTTGTCGACAATCAGGCCTTCCATCTGATGGAACATCGGGGTGTGCGTCTGATCGTAGTCATTACGGTAAACACGACCCGGCGCAATAATGCGGATTGGCGGCTGCTGCTCCTTCATGGTGCGGATCTGCACGCCAGAAGTTTGGGTGCGCAGTAAACGCGTAGCATCGAACCAGAAGGTATCGTGATCGGCGCGCGCCGGGTGGTGGCCCGGAATATTCAGCGCGTCGAAGTTATGATAGTCGTCTTCAATCTCAGGCCCGGTCTCTACGGAGAAGCCCAGTTCGCCGAAGAAAGCTTCAATTCGGTCGATGGTGCGGGTCACCGGATGCAGTCCACCGTTTTCCATACGACGGCCCGGCAGGGAAACATCGATGGTTTCTGCCGCCAGACGCTCATTCAACGCAGCAGATTCCAGCGTGTCTTTACGCGCGTTCAGCGCTTCCTGCACCGCCTGTTTCGCCTGGTTGATCACCGCTCCAGCCGCCGGGCGGTCTTCTGCCGGCACGTCACGCAGCGATTGCATCTGTAAAGTAAAATGGCCTTTCTTGCCTAAATATTCGACGCGTACCAAATCTAACGCGGCAACATCCTGGGCATCTTCTACGGCTGCCTTGGCATTGGCAACCAGCTCTGCGAGATGTGGCATTGCTTTCCTCTTCCTCTGGCCGATATGGCTCTAAGTAATTGTTATCTATTATTCGAACACGCCTTTGGCTCAACTCCAAAGCATTTTAAGTTATAGCCCGGCAATGACTGGAGATGGCCAAAAACAAAAAAGCCTCCACAGGGGAGGCTTAGGCGCTACTTTTCGTTTCTTCTCTTACGCCGAAGCCTCCAGAAATCAGGCGCTAAAGTAAAAAAAGAAACGAAAAATAACAGAGTTCATGATTGCGTTACCTTGTCGATGATTGTCCACCAGAGATACGCTGGCGGTCAATAAAAGTCAGTATTTGTCGCTGAAAAACAAAGATTAAAGAGGGAGCAAGCTCCCTCTTTAATAACTGACTTACGCCAGTGCTGCTTTCGCTTTCTCGACCAGTGCGCCAAAGGCCACTTTGTCGAAGACTGCGATGTCAGCCAGGATCTTACGGTCAATTTCAATAGAAGCTTTTTTCAAGCCGTTAATGAATTTGCTGTAAGACAGGCCGTTCACACGAGCAGCTGCGTTGATACGTGCAATCCACAGCTGACGGAACTGACGCTTACGTTGACGACGGTCACGGTAAGCATACTGGCCTGCTTTGATTACTGCCTGGAAGGCAACACGATAAACGCGCGAACGGGCACCGTAGTAGCCTTTCGCTTGTTTTAAAATTTTCTTGTGACGTGCGCGTGCAATTACACCACGTTTTACGCGAGCCATATGCTCTCTCCTAAAGTCTTATTCTAGATTCAAAAAAAATGGCTTATGCGTACGGAAGGCACGCAGTAACCAGGCCAAGATCGTTTTGTGACACCATGCCTTTCGGACGCAGGTGACGTTTACGCTTGGTTGCTTTTTTGGTCAGAATATGACGCAGGTTAGCATGCTTGCGCTTAAAACCACCGCTGCCGGTTTTTTTGAAGCGCTTGGCTGCACCACGTACAGTTTTAATCTTTGGCATTTTAATTAAATCCACTTCGCATTGTTAAACAACGAATCAGTTAGGCGAATAAAACCCACACAACGCAAGCGCTGCGTGGGTTTTATTACTTGGAGGCCTTACTGCCTCTTCTTCGGTGCGAGCACCATGATCATCTGACGGCCTTCGATCCTCGTAGGGAAGGATTCGACAATGGCCAAATCAGAATCTTCACACAGATCTTTACGGACGCGGTTAAGCACTTCCATACCGATCTGTTGGTGCGCCATTTCACGCCCACGGAAACGCAGGGTGATTTTGGCTTTATCGCCATCTTCCAGAAAGCGAATCAGGTTGCGTAGTTTTACCTGATAGTCGCCATCATCGGTACCAGGACGGAATTTGATTTCCTTGACCTGAATAACTTTTTGCTTCTTCTTCTGTTCTTTTGTCGACTTGCTCTTCTCGTAGAGGAATTTGCCGTAATCCATGATTCGACAAACTGGCGGTTCGGCATTTGGGCTGATTTCTACTAAATCAACGCCCGCTTCCTCAGCTTTTTCAAGAGCTTCATTCAGACTGACAATACCAATCTGCTCGCCATCGACGCCGGTTAGGCGAACTTCTTGCGCGCGAATTTCTCTGTTAATGCGATTAGGACGCGCCGGTTGAACTCGTTTTCCGCCTTTAATACTTTATTCCTCCAGTTGATGAAGACTACGGCTGCGAATCTCTTTTAGCAGCTTGTCTACGACTTCATTTACGTCCAGGCTTCCCAGGTCTTTGCCACGGCGGGTACGAACGGCAACTTTGCCTGATTCGACCTCTTTATCACCGCACACCAACATGTAAGGAACCCGTCGTAAAGTATGTTCGCGAATTTTAAAGCCAATCTTCTCATTTCTCAAGTCCGCTTTAACGCGAATACCTGCTTCCTGCAATTTTTTGGTCAATTGCTGGACATAATCAGACTGGCTGTCGGTGATATTCATCACCACCACCTGTACCGGAGCAATCCAGGTTGGGTAGAACCCTGCGTATTCTTCGGTAAGGATACCGATGAAACGCTCCATGGAGCCCAAAATAGCACGGTGAATCATTACCGGGACCACGCGATCGTTGTTTTCGCCAACATACGATGCGCCTAAACGGCCCGGTAAGAAGAAATCGAGCTGCACGGTACCACATTGCCATGCACGATCCAAACAATCATGCAGAGTAAATTCAATTTTCGGTCCGTAGAAGGCACCCTCACCCGGCTGATATTCAAACGGAATCCCGTTTTCAGTCAGCGCCGCAGCCAGATCCTCTTCCGCACGAGTCCACATATCGTCAGTACCAATGCGCTTCTCAGGACGGGTTGAAAGTTTTACCGCAATCTTGTCGAAGCCAAAGGTGCCGTAGACATCATAGACCATTCTGATGCATTCGTTCACTTCGGCACGCACCTGCTCTTCAGTACAGAAGATATGGGCGTCATCCTGGGTGAAACCACGCACGCGCATCAGGCCATGCAGAGAACCCGAAGGTTCGTTACGGTGGCAGCTGCCGAACTCGCCCATACGCAGCGGCAAATCGCGGTAAGACTTCAGGCCCTGGTTGAAGATCTGCACGTGCCCCGGGCAGTTCATCGGCTTGATGCAATACTCGCGGTTTTCCGACGAGGTGGTGAACATGGCGTCTTTATAGTTTTCCCAGTGGCCGGTTTTTTCCCACAGCACACGGTCCATCATAAATGGCCCTTTCACTTCCTGATACTGGTACTCTTTGAGCTTCATGCGTACAAAGGCTTCCAGCTCGCGGAAAATAGTCCAGCCATCGTTGTGCCAGAACACCATGCCCGGCGCTTCTTCCTGCATATGGTACAGGTCGAGCTGCTTGCCGATCTTGCGGTGATCGCGCTTGGCGGCTTCTTCCAGACGCTGCAGGTAGGCATTCAGCTGTTTCTTGTCTGCCCAGGCCGTACCGTAGATGCGCTGCAGCATTTTATTTTTGCTGTCGCCACGCCAGTAAGCGCCTGAAGTTTTCTGCAGTTTGAAGTGATGGCAGAAACGCATGTTCGGCACGTGCGGACCGCGGCACATGTCGACATATTCTTCATGGTGATACAGGCCAGGACGGTCGTCATGGCTGATGTTCTCATCCAGAATGGCCACTTTGTAGTCTTCACCACGCGCAGCGAAGGTATCGCGAGCTTCTTGCCAGCTAACCTTTTTCTTGATGACGTCATAATCTTTGTCGGCCAACTCATGCATCCGCTTTTCCAGCAGATCCAGGTCTTCCTGTGTCAGGGTACGGTCAATATCAACGTCATAATAGAAACCATTGTCGATCACTGGACCGATCGCCATTTTGGTGTCTGGCCACAGTTGTTTGATCGCATGGCCCAGCAGGTGCGCACAGGAGTGGCGCATGATTTCCAGGCCTTCGGCGTCCTTGATGGTGATGATCGCCAGTTGCGCATCTGATTCGATCAGATCGCCGGCATCAACCAATTCACCGTTTACACGGCCGGCAATACAAGCTTTCGCCAGGCCTGGGCCGATATCAAGGGCAACATCGAGGGGGGAAACAGGGTTTGCGAAATGACGCTGACTGCCGTCAGGAAGAGTAATAACAGGCATTAATAATTCCTTATCTACAGTGGTGACCCTCACGACAGATCACATGCAGTACGAAAATTGGGTTGGGATTTAGTCAGTTAGGTTTCAGATCTCGCCCACAATTGCCAGATTGATACCTAACCGGGTACGCAGAATGGAAAGCATACCTTCACAGCCATATTTGGCTAAGTGGATACTATCACTAAAATTGTTTCGGATAAATAAACTGCAATTCAGATCCAGTCAGCGAATAGCTGCAGTTCGCGACGATAAATAGTCTTTCAGGTAACTCAGAGTGGCAATCAGGCACAGGGAATACCCCAGGACTTCACAGCCCTCTTCTACCATATTCTTCACCACCCGGTTGTAACCATCGAGCATCAATGTCTGCCACAGTAAATTTATGCCGAACAGCCGTGAAAACACCAAGATGCACAGCAGGCCAGCACACATCATGCCGTAGCTCGGGTGCGTCACAAAATGCACCAACCCCTGCAATGTAGTCGCGATATGACGTGATGCATACCACAAACAAATCACTGCAACCGCCACAGCAAACCAGATCCAGGAGCCATGCCAAAGCCTGTCAAAGGCAAAATCCATCTCTCGAATCAGCATGCACAGAAAGAAACCGCCGATCAACATCCACGCTGGCCGATAAACAGCATCCCTGTATGCCACCATGAAAAAACAGGATGCTATGGCGGCAAGAATCAACTCCTGAGCTATTTCAGTTAACGAGGTTTCATAAACAAAATTATGCAACCAGTGCACGTCGATAAAAATCAGGCCCACCAAGCCAGCCAGTAGCAGGCTGCAAAGCAGAAAGTGGCGTACTTTTCCCAGTAAAATTTGCAGATTATGTTTCATAGTCACTCTCGTTATTATTTAAAGCGCGCCTATGGTATTTGTCTGTACCTGGGGATCGTGGCAATTAATGCGAAATAGAAGCAACTCAGGGAAAACTTCCGGTGAAAGGGCCATAAAAAACAAAAAAAAACAACACAACACCCTATGACAGTGCCGGAAATCACCGCGCCGGAACACGATAAAAAGGGCATCGATGTATTTCCCACTGACAAATCAGCTATGGCGAACATCCCCCACTCCCGCTATTCTGATGCCACTAACGGCAGAGTTGAGACAGCATCCCGCATCATGAATCGGTTATTGAAGTTACTCGTTGGCGTTTGCATCGTGCTGGTGGCTATTTTTGCATTATTACACCTGGGGGCAGACCGCCACCCGAGAGCCATTGCGGTAAACGAACCGCCTATCGAGTGTGAGGATGCGCAGGAGATAACCAGCGATTGTGTGAATGACGATGATGCCAACACTGACGTGCTTCCCGAGCTGGCCCCCTCCAGCACTCAGGGATAATGAGCTGCAAATCCCCTTCATCTATATTTACAGGCCGCTTCCCTACCGTTGCCGCGGAACGCACGGCAAGTTAGGGTAGGACTTTATGCTGCGTCACAACATTCACTGAAAACAGGAAGTCTGACCCATGACGAGTATTCTGCAGTTATTCCAGGCCATTGGACTGGGTTTGGTACTACTGCTGCCGCTGGCCAACCCGCTGACCACGGTCGCGCTATTGCTCGGTCTTTCGGGCAATATGACCCGCGAAGAGCGCAACCAGCAATCGCTGATGGCCTCGGTCTATGTGTTCTTTATCATGACGGTGGCGTTCTATGCCGGCCAGTTGGTCATGAACACCTTCGGTATCTCTATTCCCGGCTTACGGATCGCCGGTGGGCTGATTGTGGCGTTTATTGGCTTTCGCATGTTGTTCCCGCAGCAAAGTGCGGATGAGGCTCCAGAGGTTGAAAGCAAAAGCAATGAGCTGCGCAAAAAAACCTCGGCCAATATCGCCTTTGTGCCGCTGGCGATGCCCAGTACTGCCGGTCCGGGAACCATTGCGATGATCATCAGCTCCGCATCGAGCGTCAAAGAGAACAGCCTGGGGTTTGCGCACTGGGTGCTGCTGGTTGCGCCAGTGGCCATCTTCCTGACGGTAGCCCTGATTTTATGGGGTTGCCTGCGCAGCTCTGGCGCCATCATGAGGCTGGTGGGGCAAAGTGGCATTGAGGCGATCTCACGCCTGATGGGTTTCCTGCTGGTATGTATGGGTGTGCAATTTATTATCAACGGCATATTGGAGATCATCTCCACCTATACCCCTGCCGTTGTCTGACCTATGAATACGGGCGCTACCCGCGCCCGCTTCACTTACTTACCTGCCGGCGCCTGCGCGCCTAAAATGCCCTTGCCTTCCGGCACTTCGGTAAAACGGCTGAGGATCTCACTGTAGGTTTTCGCCGGATCCAAATCCTTGAACTGCTTCGGATAGATGAACTTCGCCAAATACTCCAGCCCAACGATATTGTACGGGTGATTGTAGAAATTGTGATAGATGCCATAGAAGCGACCGTCTTTTACCGCCGAAAGCTGGGCAAAACCAGGACGCTGTTTCATTGCGTTGAACGCAGCATCCACCTGCTGTTGCGTCACTCCATAGCCAAAAGGCACTGCGGCGTTGGTTTTGCTGGCCCACTGGGAACCGGAGACAATATAGGCATCCGGCTTCATGCTGATCACTTTCTCAAGCGAGACGTCGCCCGTCGCGCCCGGTAACAGTTCCGAACCCACGTTGCGTGCGCCTACCGCCTCAATCATCCCACCCCAACCGACATGTGCATGGGTGAAACAGCAAGACTCCAGCCCGTTCAGGCCAGCTTTGGCTTCAATAAACACCAGCGGCTTTGGCTCTACCGTTTTGGTTTTATCGAGGATGCTCTGATAGTGCTGCTGATAAAAGTCGGTGTACTGTTTCGCTTCACTTTCACGGTTCAGGGTTTCACCCAGCAACGTAATGCTTTTCGGGGTGTTCTCCACCGGTTTCAGCATGGTATCGATAAACAACACCGGGATATTCAGCGCTTGCAGCTGGTCGAGTACACCGGTTTGGCTCAATGAAGGCTTGGAGCGCAGCTGTGCCACCATCAAATCGGGATGTTTGGCGATCACGCTTTCCAGGTTAATCTCGCCCTTGTCGCTAAACCCCATATCGATAATGTTGTTGGCTTCTGGCCACTTGCTTTGCAGAATTTTCCAGGTCTCGCCATCGCTCTTCTTCAGCAGATTGTTCCACGCCACCAGCCGGCTAAAGGGGTCGGCACGGTCCAGCAAAGCCAGCGTCAGAATATCGCGCCCATCCTGCACCACAATGCGTTTCGGCTCTTGTTTAATCGTCAGGGTTTGACCGGCGGTATCGGTCAGGGTAAGCGGATAAGTGGTCGCCATCACCTGAGTAGACAGACCACAGGCGCAGGCGAAAGCCAGCAGGGTTATTCGACGGTGCACGTAAAACTCCTTAGCGTGGGAAATCAATTCAGAAATAATAATGAGAATTGCTCCCATTATCAAAGCTGGCGCCAGACGAGTCTTCGTTTAATTGAAAAGAGATGTGAACAGCAACAAGGTGGTGCGCCGGAACCGGCGCACCAGTCAGGTTAAATCAGGCCGTAAATCAGCGCCGACAGTGCAATCAGCCCCATCACCAGTACGAAGACATTGCTCAGCGCGCGATAACGACGCATGGCGGGTACCGCACGCACCGCATACATCGGCAAAATAAACAGGATCGCCGCGATCAGAGGGCCGCTGATGGTTTCAATGATATGCAACGCACTCGGGTTCCAGACCGTCGCCGCCCAGGTCAGCAGGAACAACAACACGGCAGAAATACGGTGCGTAATGCGCGAGCTTAGCGGTTTGCCGACTGCGCGCGTCAGGCCGTCAATCAGGCTGGTCGCCCCTTCGGTCACCCCCAGTGAGGTGCCCAGGTAGGACTTGGCCATCGCCAGCATCGCCATCATCGGCCCCAAATAAGCGATCAAAGGGTTGGAAAATTTATTCGCCAGCGTGGTCAGCACGGTAATGTTTTGATCTTTCGCCTGCTGCATATCCTCGTGGGACAGGCTCAGTACGCAACTGAAGACAAAGAACAACACGGTGACGCAGATCAGCACGTAGCTGTAGCGCATGATACGCGCGCAGCGGCGTTCAGCCAGTTCGCCATACAGGCCCTTTTGGGTCGAAGCGAAGGACGAAATAATCGGCGCATGGCTAAAGGAAAATACCATGACCGGCACCGCCAACCACAACGAATGCCACAGGTCCGGGCTACTGAACTGAGTGTTAGCCAGACCACTGACAAAATTGGCGGTTTGCCAGGTCGGCATCAGGTACAGCGAAATGCCCATCAAAAATACCAACAGTGGGAACACTAATACGCCCATTGCCGATACGATGCCGTCTTTACCGCGCAGCAGCACCAGGTTCAGCACCACCACCACCGCCAGGCTCAGCCAGATACGGGGTGGCGACGTCAGGTGAAACTGATGGGTCAGGAAGCTGTCCAGCGCGTTGGTGATAGAAATGCTGTACACCAGCACGATCGGGAAGAACGCCATCAGGTACAACACCATGATGATTTTACCGGCCAGCACGCCAAAGTGCTCGACCACCACATCATGGATATTGCCGTCACGGCTGGAGCCGGAAAGCACAAAGCGGCTCAGTGCGCGGTGCGGTAAATAGGTCAGTGGGAAAGCGAACAGTGCCATCAACAGCAGCACCAGCGGGCCGTTCAGGCCGGCATTGATCGGCAGAAACAACGTGCCAGCCCCCACCGCAGTGGCGTAGAGGCCAAACATCCAAACGGTATCCGTCTTGTTCCATTTGCCCGGCTGAGCGGAAACCAGCGTGCCGGTATCGGGAGAAATCGTACTCATAGGAAAGCTTACCTTAATCTGCAGCGACAACGAGTTCGCCTAACGGGATATCCTTCTCCGCGAATTTTAATAATAATCAGTGTGTTAAATCAGAATTTCACTCTTATGCCTGGTAAAAGGACGGCAAAGGATAATTAAAAACGCTGCCCAGGTCTATCTTTCACTGGTTGAGTGGCTATTTGTCGAACAATAATCGCTGTAAAAATCTACTGCGCAGCACAAAAAACTAGGGCCTCTAACGAGGCCCTGCAGACTAATGACAAACCGTAATCCGGAACAGAGTGGGCATAGGTCGGCAAATAAAAAACCAGGAAAATCAATTTTTGATTTTCGGCTGATAACCACAAAGTAGGAAAAACCACGCTTTTTCCTGCTTTGTCAGCAATATCCAGGGCCTCTAACGAGGCCCTGGGAGGATACTTACTTGTTGGCGTCCGGATGTTCCGGTACGGCGGCGCTACCCATATCCTTCTGGTCTTTACGCACGCTGGCCACGTCTGAGGCGCTGACCGGCTTGGCGCTGTTACCCCAGCTGGAACGAATGAAGTTAACCACTTCTGCTACCTGCTGGTCGTTCAGGCGCCAGCCAAACGGTGGCATGGTGATATTGGATACTGCCCCCTTCACCGCCGGCGTGGTGTTACCGGTCAGCACGATGTGGATCAACGAGGTCGCATCTTCGGTCTGCACCACCGGGTTGCCCTTCAGCGCCGGGAAGGCACGCTTGTAACCCACGCCGTCGGTGCGGTGGCAGGCAGCACAGTTATCGACGTACAACGCCGCTCCGGGCTTGCTGTCGTCACCGCGCCACAGATCCTTGGCTACGCTGTCTTCTACCGGTGCGGCCTGCTGCTTGCCGTCTTTCGGCGGCAGCGTTTTCAGGTAACGCGAAATCGCCGTCAGATCCTCATCGCTGAGATACTGCAGGCTATGCTCAACCACGTCGCTCATACCGCCAAACACGATGGACTTATCGTTACGGCCGGTTTTCAGGAACTCGGTCAGTTCGGCTTCGCTCCAGGTTCCCAGCCCATCCTTGTTGTCACCGCGCAGGCTGGATGCCACCCACCCGTCGATCGGCGCATTGCTGCCGGACAGATAGTTGTCACCGTCGTTATTGCTCAGCGCTTTTTCCTGCATGGTAATGCTGCGTGGCGTATGGCAGGCGCCGCAGTGGCCCAACCCTTCCACCAGATAGCGACCCCGCTCAATCACCGGATCGGCCTTGGTGTCAGCCACAAAGTCCGCCGGTGATGGCGCAAACATGCCGCGCCAGATACTCAGCGGCCAGCGCATTGACAGCGGCCAGGGGATGTCGGAATCCTTGTTGGCCTGCTCCACCGCCGGCACGCCGTGCATGAAGTAGGCATACATGGCGCGCATGTCGTCTTCTTTCACCAGCGCGAACGACGGATAAGGCATCGCCGGGTACAGGGTGCTGCCGTTTTTGGCGACGCCCTTACGTACCGCGTTGTCGAAGTCTTCGAAGCTGTAATCACCGATGCCGGTCTTCTTGTCCGGTGAGATATTGGTGGAGTAAATGGTGCCGATCGGCGTTTCCATCGCCAGGCCACCGGCAAACTCTTTACCGCTTTTGCCGTTGGTGTGGCAGGCCACGCAGTCACCGGCACGCGCCAGATACTCGCCGCGTTTGATCAACTCGCTGCTGACCGTGGCGTCCTGCGCCCAAACGGAAAAACTCAGTGCACTGAGAACCAGTGCGGGAACAAATGCTTTCATCAGTCGCCGTCCTTATGCCTGCACCAAAGGGCCTGGGTTTTTCAGATACTGCTCGCGAATAGCGCGGGCAGACCAGTAAGCCAACGCGGCCACGGTGCCGGTCGGGTTGTAACCCAGCCCCTGCGGGAAGGCTGACGCGCCGATCGAGAACACGTTATGCACGTCCCAGCTTTGCAAATAGCGGTTCACCGCACTGGTCTTCGGATCCTCGCCCATCACCGCACCGCCGTTCATATGGGTAGTTTGGTAGCTGGTGGTATCGAAATGGCTGTTGGCATTTTTCGGGCTGCCAGAAATCAGTTTCGGGTTCATGGCCTTGGCGATCGGCGCCATTTTGTCGTACATAAATTGCGCCATCTTGATGTCGTTTTCCTGCCAGTCGAACGTCATGCGCAGCAGCGGCTGGCCGAACACATTCTTGTAGGTAGGATCGAGATCCAGATAGTTGCTGCGATACGACTGGTGTGCACCGTGGGCATCCATCGACACATGATGGGTATAGGCATCGGCCACCGCCGCTTTCCACTTACTGCCCCAGGCCGGGGTGCCCGGAGGGGTTGGCAAGCCGGAGATCGGTTTGGTGCCCGCCTGGTTGACCCAGAATGGCGAACCGCCAACGAAGCCGGCTTCGGCATGATCAAAGTTGTCGGCGTTGAAATCATCCACGCCCACGCCGTTACCACCAGCACCAATGAACGGGTTGGTAAACACGTCCTTGTCGAAAAACGCCTTGATGGTGGTCAGGTTTTGGTAAGCGAAGTTACGCCCAACCACACCTTCTCCGGTCACCGGATCGTAAGGTTTACCGATGCCGGACAGCAGCATCAGGTGAACGTTATGGAACTGGAACGCGCCCAGGATCACCAGTTCGGCCGGCTGTTCGACTTCACGGCCCTGCGCGTCGATATAATTGACGCCGGTTGCGCGAGATTTATCGTCGGTCAGGTTCACCTTCAGCACGTTGGCATTGGTACGCAGCTCGAAGCGTTTCTCCATGCGCAATGCCGGAAGAATATTGACGTTCGGCGAGGCCTTGGAATACATATAGCAGGCGTAACCACTGCAGAAACCACAGAAGTTGCACGGCCCCATCTGCGCGCCATAAGGGTTGGTGTAAGAATCCGAGGTGTTGGCAGAAGGCAGGTTATAAGGATGATAGCCCACGTCCCGCGCCGCTTTCTCAAACATTTGCGCAGAGAAAGTATTCTTCTGCGCCGGCAACGGGAAGTTGTCGGAACGATCAGCCGCAAAGGGGTTACCGCCCTTCGGTGCCATTTTCTGACCCTTGACGGTCCAGGCGGTGCCGGAGGTACCGAACACTTTCTCCGCCTTGTCGAAGAAGGGCTCCAGCTCGTCATAGGTGACACCGAAGTCCTGGATGGTCATGTCCTTCGGAATGAAGCTTTTGCCATAACGTTCTTCGTAGTGGCTACGCATACGCAGCTCGATAGGATCGATACGGAAATGCACGCCAGACCAGTGCAGGCCTGCGCCACCGACGCCGGTGCCCGGCAGGAACGCCGCCAACTGGCGGTAAGGCACCGCCGTCTGGCTGGTATTGTGACGAATGGTCACGGTGCTTTTTGACAAATCCTGGAACAGTTTGCGACGAATGTTATAGGTCAGTTCGTCGATCACCTGCGGGTAGGAGCCATCCGGATAGGTATCGCGCATCGGGCCGCGCTCCAGCGCCACCACGTTGAGGCCGGCCTCGGTCAGTTCTTTGGCCATAATGGCGCCCACCCAGCCGAAGCCGACGATCACCGCGTCTACTTTTTTCATTACCGTTGCCATTGTTACCCCCTCTCCCCACGAATTGATACCGGGGGTAAGGGATAACGTTCCCCTCGTTCAACCCAGTCCATAAAGTCGGCGCGCGCGCCCGGAAAATTAATCAGCTTCCAACCAACCATGTCTTTATTGCCGCCATGGATCGGGTCGCTGAAGAAACCTTCGCGGGTGTTTTGCAACAAATAGGAGAAGAACAGCTTGGCAGGCAACTGCGAAAACTCGGCTTCGCCGGACTCAAACTTCTGCAACAGCGCGTCCTGCTGTGCGGCGTCCAGCTCGGCAAAAGGTTTACCGGTAGTTTTCTTGCAGTAGGCATCCGCATCTGCAATGCCCAGGTTGTAGATCTGTTTCGGCACCAGCGGCAGTTGATAACCCATTTCCTTCGGGACATCCGGGTTAAACGGCCCCTGCATATACCAGATGGATCCGGTGGCGTACGGGGTATTCATCTGACGATCGATAAACTCCGGCACGCCGGCTTCCAGCGCGCCAGGGCCACGATCGTCGGCCGGGATCAGGCGTGCCACAGCCGCCTTGACGAAGGCCCATTCTTCCGGGGTGAAGAACGTAGGCTGGTAGTCGCTTGCTTTCGGGGTGTCTGTTGCCGCGACTGCCGGGACTGAGGCTGTCAGCGCGCTAACGCCGCTGCCGCCAATCACCGCTGCGGGGATTAAAGTCATCGATTTCAGCAGGAAATCGCGCCGTGAATTGTTAGTTTTATCGTCCGACATATCACATTCCATCCAAAGATAATCACAACTATTTAACCTCAACCTTGCGGTCGATGCGGGTTTTAAACATAAATTGTTACTTATTTGTATATTTATTGAAGCTCAGAATGTGAGCGGACGCCACAATGTTACCGGTAACTTATTGAATGAACGTAAAGATTTGCAGGTTAATGTAAAATTAACTATTCGTGCGGTTTTTCAGGTAACAGGATGGGAAATAACGAAAAATGGGAGATGCATCGCGCTTTTACCCTGCGCCAATAAAAAACCGGCCCCATTAAGGGGCCGATTTAGCAAAGAAATCTGAACTAGGGCGACATTGCCTGGTAGGCCGTGGTGACCTTCCATAAATAGCGTGGCGCCTGTGGGGCCGGATGCTTTTTCTGGATGTGTTGGTAGAACTCATCCGGACTCATCTGGTTAATGCGATTAACCGCCACACGCTTGTCCGATGAGAAGGTACGCAGCATGGCGCCTGCCCCATTCACATAAGAAACGATGGTGGCGTAACGTAATGTTTGTGGATCGTTAATCCCGGCTAGCTGCTGGCTTTGAAGAATATTGATATAGGCCGTTCCCAGATCAATATTAACCGCCGGATCCTTCAACTCACGCGAGCTTGGCTGCCCGCTTCTTCCTTTAAGACGATAGGCGTCACGCCCGGCGGTTGAAGGTTTCAGCTGCATTAATCCCACTGCGTTCGAGGTACTGACTGCATTCGGGTTAAACCCGGACTCTACCTGAATAATCGCTTTAATCAGCGTTTCGTCAACGCCATAGCTGTTAGCGGCCTGACGAATGTAATCGTTATAGGCTACCGGTGTCCCCGTACGGTTAACTGGAGCCTGCGGGGGAGTCTTTAACCAACCACCACGCGATGTGCCACTGCCTGAAATATTGTTTGCTGTTTGGGGGTCTTTGGCACAACCCGACAAAAGCAAAATTGCCGTCAGGCAACCTATTTTTGTTTTCACAGAATCCCTCACTCCTTTCAATGAGTTGCGTAGCATATACAACTTGTAAGGACGCCTGTACGCTTTTTTTGGTCTAATCTCAAGCTACTCGTATACCAAGAGGTGATTTATGAGTCAATCTGCAACAACGTGTTTTGTGGTGACTTTTCGCTATCAAGAAGAAGGATTAGCTGATTTGGCCAAGCTGACAGGACAATTAACCCTTCAGGGATTTGTCACGTCGGTGGCAGACGAAAATGGCGTTCCACATGAGCTGGGCAGCAACAGCTTTGCGCTGATAACCCCACTGGATCAACAGGATGTGCAGCTACTGGCACAGAAGCTTGGGCAGGTGGCGCTGGGTAAAATTCCTGAGGTCGAAATTGTCACCTACGACGACTATGTTAAGCGGTTACATACTGATACATAAAATGCTATAACTCACCGGGCGGTATTATTTTTTCCATTGAGTAAATAACCGGCAGTTCGCCGGCAGGTGACGCTTGACTTTGCTCTATTTGATATTGATAATCATTTTCATTTGAGCCTGGAGACGTCACCATGTTTATGAAACAACGCGCTTTTCCCCGTCTAGCCATTAGTCAGTCCAGGGGTATTTTCCGCCCTGTCGCCCTGCTGTGCCTGTTATTGACCGCCGGCCTCGCCAGCCATGCCGCATTGGCGGAAAAAAAGCTGCGCGTGGTGACCACCTTTACCATCATTCAGGATATCGCCCAGAACGTGGCCGGTGACGCCGCCGTGGTGGAGTCAATCACCAAGCCGGGCGCGGAAATCCATGATTATCAGCCAACGCCGCGCGATATCGTCAAGGCACAGCACGCCGACCTGATCCTGTGGAACGGCATGAATCTGGAACGCTGGTTCCAGCGTTTTTTTGAGAACATCAAACAGGTACCTGCCGCGGTAGTCACCGAAGGCATCACCCCACTGCCGATCCGAGAAGGCCCTTATAACGGCAACCCGAATCCGCACGCCTGGATGTCTGCCAGCAACGCGCTGGTATATATCGAAAACATCCGCAAGGCACTGGTGCAACACGACCCGGCCAATGCTGAAACCTATAACCGCAATGCCAAAGCCTATGCCGCCAAAATTGCCGCGTTGGACGCACCGCTGCGCGAACGCCTGGCACGCATCCCAGCAGCCCAGCGTTGGTTGGTAACCAGTGAAGGTGCCTTCAGCTATCTGGCAAAAGACTATCAGTTGAAAGAAGTCTATCTGTGGCCAATCAACGCCGATGAGCAAGGCTCACCGCAGCAGGTTCGCCGGGTGATCGACGCCGTGCGTGCCAACCACATCCCGGTGGTCTTCAGCGAAAGTACCATTTCCGACAAGCCGGCCAAACAGGTTGCTAAAGAGACCGGCGCAAAATACGGCGGTGTGCTGTATGTCGATTCACTGTCTGCTCAGGGTGGCCCGGTGCCAACTTATATCGACCTGCTCAATGTCACCGTACAAACCATTGCCAAAGGATTTGATCAATGACCACCGAGGTTTTTGTCCGCCCTGAATTGAGCGTGGACGACGTTACCGTCACCTACAACAACGGCCATACCGCGATCCACAACGCCAGTTTCACCCTGAGCGGCGGTGCCATCTGCGCACTGGTTGGCGTCAACGGCAGCGGTAAGTCGACCCTGTTCAAAAGCATTATGGGGCTGGTCAAGCCCACTAGCGGCCGTGTACAGCTCAACGAGCAGCCGGTCGCGCAGGCGCTGAAGAAAAACGTGATTGCCTATGTCCCGCAAACCGAAGAGGTTGACTGGAATTTCCCGGTACTGGTGGAAGACGTGGTGATGATGGGCCGCTACGGCAAGATGAACTTCCTGCGTATTCCTTCAAAGGAAGACCGGTTGCGGGTCGATAAGGCGCTGGAGCGCGTTGGCCTGAGCGAACTGCGCACCCGCCAGATCGGCGAGCTTTCCGGCGGGCAGAAAAAACGCGTCTTTCTGGCGCGGGCGCTGGCTCAACAAGGGACGGTTCTGCTGCTGGACGAGCCCTTTACCGGCGTCGACGTCAAAACCGAGAATGCCATTATTGATCTGCTGCGCGCGTTGCGCGATGAAGGCCACCTGATCCTGGTTTCCACCCATAATCTGGGCAGCGTGCCGGAGTTTTGCGATCGGGTGATCCTGATTAACCGTACGGTGCTGGCCGCAGGGCCGACGGAAACTACCTTTACCCAAAGCAACCTGGAACAGGCATTCGGCGGCGTACTGCGCCATATCAACCTGTCCGGCCCGGACCTGCACGACGACAACGACCCGCGCACCCTGACGGTGTTGACCGATGACGAGCGTCCGGCGGTGTTCTACGGCCACACCAAGAGTGACCCGCCGGCGCAAAGCCAGCCAAAGGAGAAACAACCCTGATGCTGGAACTTCTGCTGCAACCCTTCAGTTACAACTATATGGTCAAAGCCATCTGGGTCAGCGCCATCGTCGGCGCCGCCTGCGCGTTCTTGTCGGCCTACCTGATGCTGAAAGGCTGGTCGCTGATGGGCGACGCGCTGTCGCACTCGGTGGTGCCTGGTGTCGCGGGTGCCTATGCGCTGGGCCTGCCCTACGCCGCCGGGGCCTTCTTTACCGGCATGCTGGCCGCACTGGCCATGACGCTGGTACGCCACGTCACTCGCCTGCGTGAAGACGCGATTATCGGCTTTATCTTTTCCACCTTCTTCGCCGTCGGCCTGCTGATCGTTTCGCTCAATCCCACCTCGGTTAACGTGCAGTCGATTATCTTCGGCAATATTCTCGGTATTGCCGATGAAGACGTGTTGCAGGTCGAGATTATCATCGGCGTATCACTGCTGATCCTGTGTCTGGTGTGGAAAGATCTGCTGGCGGTGTTCTTTGACGAAAACCACGCGGTGTCGATCGGCCTGTCACCGCTGCGCTTGAAGATCCTGTTTTTCACCCTGCTCAGCGCCTGCACCGTGGCGGCATTACAAACCGTCGGCGCGATTCTGGTGATCGCCATGGTCATCACGCCGGGGGCAACCGCCTATCTGCTGACCGACCGCTTCAGTCGCTTGGTGATTATCGCCATCGTGATCGGCGCATTGACCAGCGGCCTGGGTGCCTACCTGAGCTTCTTCCTCGACGGCGCGACCGGTGGGGTGATCGTGACCCTGCAGACGCTGGTGTTCCTGGCCGCCTTTTTCTTCGCCCCCAAACACGGCCTGCTGGCATCCAAACGCCGCGTAGCACGTGAACAGACCGGAGGCCACTGATGGAAACCCTGTATCAACTGCTCAGCGAACCCTTTGCTTATCCGTTTATGCAGCGGGCGATCCTGGCCGCCATCGTCACCGGCGTGGTCTGTGCGGTGCTGTCCTGTTATCTGGTACTCAAGGGCTGGTCACTGATGGGCGATGCCATTTCGCATGCGGTGCTGCCCGGCATCGTGCTGGCGTTCGTGCTCGGTATCCCGGTGGTGATCGGCGCGTTTTTCTCCGGTATTTTCTGCGCGGTCGCCACCGGTTACCTGAAAGAAAACAGTCGGGTGAAAGAAGATACGGTGATGGGCATCGTATTCTCTGGCATGTTCGCCTTTGGGCTGGTGTTGTTTTCACGCGTCGATACCGACCAGCATCTGAGCCACATTCTGTTCGGCAATATGTTGGGCATTACCGATGCCGAACTGAAACAGACGCTGCTGATGGCCGGTATTACCCTGTTGGTGGTGCTGCTCAAACGCAAGGATCTGATGCTCTACTGTTTCGATCCCAACCATGCCAGAGTGATCGGCCTGCCGGTCAAGCTGTTGCACTACGGGTTACTGTGCCTGTTGGCGCTGACCATTGTCGCTTCGCTGCAGGCGGTCGGGGTGATTCTGGTGATTGCGATGTTAATCGCTCCTGGGATTATTGCCTTTATGCTGTGCCGCAGCTTCGATCGCATGCTGATGGTCGCCACGGTGGTGTCGGTATTCTCCTGCGTGCTCGGTACCTTGATCAGTTTTCACATCGACGGAGCCACCGGCCCCTGCATTGTGATCGTCCAGGCGATACTGTTTGTGGTCGCCCTGCTCTACAGCAAGTTCAGGCCATTACAACGTCACGACGAAAGCTTAATCAACGTCAAACCTTGAGACCGGCGGCGGTGCCCAATAGCACCGCCGCCTGATGTTACTGCTGCTGGTAGATATCCGGCCGGACAATATGCCAGACAAAATCCTCACGATTCACCGCTTCATAACCCACTTTCTGATACAGCCACGGCGCGGTACCGGTCACCAGCATAATTCGTCGCAGCCGTTGCAGCACAGGGTGTTCCAACGTGCAATCCATCAGCCAACGCGCTAACCCCTGCCCCTGATAATCCGGAGAGACAAATACATCGCACAGGTAGCCGAAGGTGGTGTAATCCGTCACCAGACGGGCAAAGCCAATCTGTTGTTGCTGATGATACAAACCAAAACACAGGCTGTTGTCGATGGACAACTGCACCGTCGCCAGCGAAATGCCACTCGCCCAGGTCGAGGTGGTCAAAAACGCGTGAGTAAAGGCGACATTTAATTCACTTTTATCGCTGTTGATCCGGTATTCACCGCGCTGCCACTGCTGGTTTTGCTCCATTATTTTCTCATCTCATTGATAGTAAAGGCCATCTCAAGATTCTACTGTCGCGACATGTGCAATCAGCCTGATAAACATCGCTCTCCCCCCAGCAAGTTGCAACATGCGCCGTACTTAAATTAATCAATAGCGTATATACTTTGAGCAAACGCGAGTGGCGAGAAAATCGCCAGTTGTTGGTGCCAGCTGTGCGCCAGGTCGTGTTTTCTTCAGGCTAAAGACGCTAACCTAATGAATTCGCAGGCAACACAGAGGGGGTGTACCATGTGGCAAGCCGTTAGCCGTCTGTTAAGTGAACATCTTGGCAGCGCAGAAATCCGCGAAAGAACCGAACTGCCCGGGGGCGATATTCACCCGGCCTGGCGTGTGAGTTACGGTGACCACCAGGTGTTTGTCAAATGCGATGCCCGGGAACTGTTGCCCATCTTTACCGCCGAGGCCGACCAGTTAGAGTTACTTGCTCGCAGTAAAACTGTACGGGTACCGCAGGTGTACGGCGTCGGCAGCGATCGCGACTACAGTTTCCTGCTGTTGGAATACCACCCCCTGAAGCCCTTTGACGCTCATGGCGCCTACTGTCTTGGCCAACAACTGGCCCATCTGCACAAGTGGAGCGAACAGCCGCAGTTCGGCCTCGACTTCGACAACGATTTGTCCACCACTCCGCAACCCAATGCCTGGCAACGCCGCTGGTCAGAGTTTTTTGCCGAGCAGCGTATTGGCTGGCAGTTGCAGATGGCGGCGGAGAAAGGTATGACCTTCGGGGATATTGATGAGATTGTTGACGCAGTGTATCTCCGCCTGCAACACCATCAGCCACAGCCTTCTCTGTTGCATGGCGATTTATGGCCAGCCAACTGCGCTTTAACTGCCAACGGCCCCTTGCTGTTTGACCCGGCCTGTTATTGGGGAGACAGAGAGTGCGATCTGGCGATGCTGCCGCTGCATCCGGAGCTGCCGCCACAGATTTACGATGGTTACCAGAGCGTCTGGCCTTTGGAGAATGGATTTATCGAACGTCAGCCGCTGTATCAGCTGTATTACCTGCTCAACCGCAGCAATCTGTTTGGTGGCCAGCATCTGGTCAAGGCCCAGCGCGCGGTGGAAGCACTGCTGCATTCCTAGCCGCAATAACATCGAGGCGCTGAACCCAGCGCCTCAACCTTATCTCACCTTAAGCCGCGCCAGCCAGTTGGCCGAGCAGCTTGATCACAAACCAGGCAATCACCGCGATCACCACCGGCAAAATGTACAGCGGGAAGTATTGCAGAAAAATGGTGTGGTGCGGCAACGTAATACGTTCTTCCAACTGCGCGCGGGTGTGCCCTTCGCTGCCCTTGGCCTGTTCGAGGATCATCTGATCTTCCAGGCCTTCGCGAATAAATTTCACCTGGCGTGACATGCGCGCACCTGAAGCCTGCAGCGCCAGTCCGACAAAAATCAGGATATAAATAACGATAAACATGAAATTAGCGCCGCTGAACAGGCTTTTTTCGACGTCCGGGACCGGCGAGTTATACCAGAAGATATTCAGGAACGGCGTATTGAAGCGCACCATATCGACCATCACGTGGACAAAATCCAGCATTACCGCATTGATGCCTTTGGTCTTTTCGCTGTGCTGATAAACAAACATCAACATTGAGATCAAGGTTGAAAGCAACGCAGGGATAAAAACCACCCAGCCCAGAATACGTTTAATAATGGCGATGCGCCCAGCCTGTTGATACGTCATGTGTTCCCCTTGTAAGCGACGTAACCGTAATTGGCTAAGTCTACCTGTAGTTACTGAAACTCGCCCACCGTTTTCTTCATCGTTACTGTGCTACAAGCGTAGCCGGGATTATCCGAAATCAACAGCTTAACGCCGACCGCGCGTTACCATTAAATAGTTATATAGTTAAATCAATCCGTTTAGACAGGGGCCACCATGATTCGGCTGATTATCTTATTGCTGGGCGCACAGGCGCTGCACGGTCAGCGTCGCCTGCTGATGCTGTTCGGCTGGCTATGGATCTGTGTGGGTGCACTGATGCTGTTCGACATCCTGCAGGATGGTCGTTCGGTGCTGGCGTTAGATGCCTTGGCCGTCATATTGGCACTGGAGGGGCTGGTGGCGATTTCCGCCGCGCTGGTAATCGGCTCCTCCGCCAGCCGACCGGTGCTGCTCAAGGGCCTGGGCTTTATCTTTATGGCTTTTTTGACTCTCGACGTGCCCGCAGACAATAACATCGTCGCCACGTTGGTATTTGGCAGCGCGCTGTTGCTTGACGGCGCGGTACGTATAGCCTCCTCCACGGTGATCCAGCACAGTCGCTGGAAACCGGTAGCGCTGGCGGGCAGCGGCGAAATCCTGCTTTCGCTGATGATATTTATTGGCTGGCCGGCACCACACCGCATGACGGTGCCTTTTTGCCTCGGCGTGATGATCCTGCTTTCCGGTTGGGCACTGCTGCGCATTGCACGACGGCTGGAAAGTTTTTCACTGAATCAGAACCAGGATCCGTCCGTCCCCCAATGGACACATGATTCCACCCCGCTCAGTGTCTACGTCTGGACGCCAATAGGTTCGGCAAAAGACGCACGCCGGCGTTACATCGTCGATCGTTACATCGCTGCAGTAGATGGCGGCGGTAATATCTCTACCGGTCATGCCGCACTGGCGCTGGAGCCGGATGTATATATTAGCCACTATCCACTTAACGATATCAGCCACTCCGCACAGGATTTCCGCCAGTTGCTGCATTCCGGCGAGCAGAACAACGTCGATGGGCGTTTTCTACCAGGCCTGCAACAAGAAGTGGCCGCCTGGTGCCCACCAGACAGAAAAATCCAGTTCCACCGCTATAACCCAACGGCGCTACGCGCTTTCTGGCAACGCTACCAGCAGGACACCACCTACAACCTGACCCGTCGCAACTGTTCCACCACGGTGATCCGGGCACTCGACAGCGCGCTGGAAGGCGTTTTGGGCGATAAACACCTGTGGCGCCGATTTCTGTTGCTGGTGCTCGATCCCAACCTGTGGATGCTGGCAGTGTTACGCAGCCGTGGCGAAAGCATGACCTGGACACCGGGGTTGGTGCTGGACTATGCGCGCATGCTACAGCAGGTCACCGAGCGCCAGCATCAGCGCTGGTGGTTAAAGCTGCGCGAAATGTGGCGAGTCCTGCGTTTTGGCCGGGCTGATCCTCGTAGGCAAAAGTTTTAGTCTCGCCGTCAGCGATGATAAAGTGTCAGGCACATTCACCAGCGCCGGCAGGAGTTAACCGCTAATGGCCTATTCGCAACGCATTGAAACCGCTATTTTTGATATGGACGGTTTATTGATCGATTCAGAACCCCTGTGGTTACAGGCGGAACTGGATATCTTTGGCGCACTGGGGCTGGATTTGTCCGACCGCCACAAGCTACCGGATACCCTGGGTCTGCGCATCGATCTGGTGGTGAAAATGTGGTACCAGGCCATGCCGTGGCAAGGGGTTTCGCAAGAGGAAGTCTCAGCGCGGATTATCGAACGCGCCATTGAACTGGTACGCGAAAAACAGCCGCTGTTGCCAGGCGTGCATCAGGCGCTGGAGCTGTGCCGCAGTCTGGATCTGAATATCGGCCTGGCCTCTGCCTCGCCACTGCACATGCAGCAGCAGGTGCTGCAAATGTTTGACCTTGAAGGCTACTTTGACCAATTGGTTTCCGCCGAGTATCTGCCCTACAGCAAGCCGCACCCCGAAGTGTATCTGATTGCCGCCGAACGCCTGGGCAGCGATCCCCTGCGTTGTATCACTCTGGAAGACTCATTCAACGGCATGATTGCCACCAAGGCTGCCAGAATGCGTTCTATCGTTATCCCGGCGCATGAGTATCGTGACGATGCGCGTTGGGCATTGGCCGACCATAAGCTCGAGACGCTGGAACAGCTGACAACGGACCACCTGGCATAATCGTCGCGGCATCGGTCTGCTGCCGGTGCCGTTATTGATGCCCTTTAATCTCCCATCACCCTTTAATTTCAAAACTCCGGACTACGTCATAAAATAAATAAAACGTTATTTCATTTATATTGAGTTAGCCTGCCGCTCTCTCTATGCTAGGGCAATAAGAAAACGCCGGGCGATGGGTACAGGCTGTCACTGCCACGCAGCCTGATTCTGCCGCCCGACGTTTTCTCCCTTCTCCCGATCAAAAACGCACAATCGTTAATCATCGATCATAACAAGCCGTTGTAAAACCGTATAAAATAAACAATTGGTTACAGGGTAACTGCTTCCACTACTGGGAATTTTCCCATATACTGGATAAATTAACAGTTTATCAGCTGGAACTGCAGTATGACCGCGGAAGGACATCTTATTTTCTCTGTCGCTTGCGCGATTTTCGCCAAGAAGGCCGAGGTGACACCAGAGCTGGCTACCGGCGACTGGTGGCATATTATCCCCGCTGCGCTGCTGACTTCGTTGCTGCCCGATATCGATCACCCCAAATCGGTGTTAGGTCAGCGCCTGCGCTGGATCGCCATTCCAATCTCCCGTGCCTTCGGCCATCGCGGTTTTACTCATAGCCTGTTGGCGATCGCCGGCGGCATGGCACTGTTCCAGCTTGACGTCCCACGCAGTTGGCCGATCCCGCCGGATGTCCTGCATGCGATGATTATCGGTTACTTCAGCCACCTGTTGGCAGATATGCTCACCCCCGCCGGCGTGCCCTTGCTTTGGCCCTGTCGCTGGCGTTTTCGCCTGCCGCTGTTAAATTCTCAGAAAGGCAACCAACTTGAGCGCGCCCTGTGCCTGTGCCTGGTGGCTTTCGCTATTTACTGGCAAGGCGGTTGCACCATTCCTGTGCAGTCCTATTTTGAACAAATAAAAAATATCAGACTGTGATCACAAAAAATTGGCTACTTAATATTCATAGCGGCTATTAATCAAACAAATTCGCCAGCAAAGTTATATCAAATTCCATTTGGATATAAGTGAGCCGTTACGCAAACTGTTACGATATTTAGTATCGCTACGCCTTGGTGCATAGCCATTTTTATATAAGAAAAAATAATTGGAGACATTGGGGATGAATCTTCCGCTGGTTATTAACGTGGTGATTTTTGTCGCCCTCCTTTTGCTGTTGGCGCAAACCCGCCATAAGCAATGGAGCCTGGCGAAAAAGGTACTGGTCGGTCTGGCAATGGGTGTGGTGTTCGGTCTGGCACTGCAACTGGTTTACGGCGCCGATAACCCGGTACTGAAAGAATCCATCAGCTGGTTTAACATTGTCGGCAACGGCTATGTGCAACTGCTGCAAATGATTGTTATGCCGCTGGTCTTCGCCTCGATCCTGAGCGCGGTCGCCAAGCTGCACAACGCCTCTTCATTGGGAAAAATCAGCTTCCTGACGATTGGCACCCTGTTGTTCACTACGTTGATCGCCGCGTTAGTGGGCGTGCTGGTCACCAACCTGTTCGGTCTGACCGCAGAAGGCCTGGTGCAGGGCACGCAGGAAAGCGCGCGTATGGCGGCGATTCAGAGCAACTACGTCGGTAAGGTCGCCGATCTGACCGTACCGCAACTGGTGCTGTCGTTCGTGCCGAAAAACCCGTTTGCCGATCTGACCGGTGCCAGCCCAACGTCTATCATCAGTGTGGTGATCTTCGCCGCCTTCCTGGGTGTGGCTTCGTTGCAGTTGCTGAAAGACGATAAAGAGAAAGGTCAACGCGTACTGGTCGCTATCGATACCCTGCAAGCCTGGGTGATGAAGCTGGTGCGTCTGGTCATGAAACTGACCCCGTACGGCGTCCTGGCGTTAATGACCAAAGTGGTGGCCGGTTCCAACATCCACGACATCGTCAAACTCGGTAGCTTCGTGGTGGCCTCTTACCTCGGCCTGGCCATCATGTTTGGCGTGCACGCAGTGCTGTTGGCCTTCACCGGCGTTAACCCGGCGAAGTTCTTCCGCAAAGTTTGGCCGGTGATCACCTTTGCCTTCACCAGCCGCTCCAGCGCCGCCAGCATTCCGCTGAATGTGGAAGCACAAACCCGTCGTCTGGGTATACCGGAATCCATTGCCAGCTTCTCGGCGTCGTTCGGTGCGACTATCGGCCAGAACGGTTGTGCCGGTCTCTACCCGGCCATGTTGGCGGTGATGGTTGCCCCTACCGTCGGCATCAACCCGCTGGATCCGGTGTGGATCGCTACCCTGGTGGGCATCGTCACCATCAGTTCTGCCGGTGTTGCCGGTGTCGGTGGCGGCGCGACCTTCGCCGCGCTGATTGTGCTGCCTGCACTCGGCCTGCCGGTCACGTTGGTCGCCCTGCTGATTTCGGTTGAACCATTGATCGACATGGGCCGTACCGCGCTGAACGTCAGCGGTTCCATGACCGCCGGTACCGTCACCAGTCAACTGATGAAACAGACTGACAAGTCCATCATGGACAGCGAAGACGAAGTGGAACTGGCTCACCAGTAAATTTCGTCGGCAATAAAAAACCGGGGCAGATTCTGGCCCCGGTTTTTTTACGTCTGGAAAACGGTTATGGCCGCTCCCCTCCCGCCAGTCGCTGATTGATTTCGGCAATCACTCCCGGCAACTGCGCCAGCGAATCAATCACGTAATGTGCCCCAGCGGCATACAGCTTGCCCGTCGCCAGAGCGCGCCGCCGTTCAGTCTCCGCCGCACTCATTTGCTGGTACTCTTGCCAGGTGGCACCGAATTCGTTACCGGACAACGCCAGACCGATACTCCACATGCCCGCGTTTAACCCCTCACTAATGCCCGGTACCGCATCGTCCACCTTGACGCAGTGCGCCACCGCATCGATACCCAACGCAATCACGTTCTGGAGCGCCATCCACGGACCGGGACGGCCGCCGGCAGCCAAGTCGTCGGTGGCTACCCAGTAATCCGGCGCATAGCCTCGCTGAGCAGCGGCCGGTGCCAGTACTTCCATCACCGCACGCGGATAACCGGAGCAGGAACCAATCTTGATGCCCTGGGCGCGTAAGGCGTCAATCACCTGCGGCACACCTTCAATCGGATCGGCAAAATCGACAACCTTGGCAATTTGCAGCGGCATAAAAGCCTGATACAGCGCATCGATATCCTGCCGACTCATGGATCGGCCAAGCTGCTGCCGCCAGCGTGCATCCACTGCCGGTAGCTTGCCCAGGGCTTCGATATGTTGCCACTTCCCCAGCCCCATCGGAATACGCGCTTCCGCCAGGCTAATGTCGATATCGAAAGTCTGTTTGAAAGCTTCGACAAAGATCTGCGTCGGCGCAAAAGAACCGAAATCCACGGTGGTACCGGCCCAATCAAGTATGACTGCGTTAATCTGACTCATGCTAATCCTTATAGATTCCAGTACATGGCTTGCCCGATAGCGGCCAGCAAACGTTCGATATCCTGCGGGTAAATCTCACCGATATTGCCAATGCGGAAGCAGTCGCTCTGCGATACCTTGCCCGGGTAAATAACGAACCCCTGCTGTTTCAGGCGTTGATAGAACTCGGCAAAGCGATAGGTTTCTGCCTTGGGAGAGTAGAAAGCAGTGATGATCGGCGAGTGCAACGCATCATCCAGCAAGGTTTCGAATCCCAATTCACGCATGCCTGCCACCAGGCGCAACTGGTTAGTGCGGTAGCGGATGTGACGAGCATCAACGCCCCCCTCCTGTTCCAACTCACGCAACGCTTGCGCAAAGGCCAGCAAGGTATGGGTGGGTGAGGTAAAGCGCCATTTGCCGGCGTTATCTTCCATACAGCGCCACTGGGCATACAGGTCCAGCGACAACGAGCGCGAACGACCGGCACACTTTTCCAGTTCGCTACGGCGGGCAATCACAAAGGCAAAACCCGGCACCCCCTGAATGCATTTGTTGGCGGAGCTGATCAGATAGTCAATGCCCAGGGCATCCACATCCAGCGGAATACCGCCGAAACTGCTCATCGCATCCACTATCAGGGTTTTGCCATTACGCGCGGCCAGCCCCGAAACCCGCTCCAGCGGATTGAGCATCCCGGTGGTGGTTTCACAGTGCACCATGGCAATATGGCTAATCTGCGCATCGCCTTTCAATACGGCTTCCATCGCCTCCACATCCGGCTCATTAACCTCGCCACAGTTGAATGCATGATGGTTGATGCCCATCAGGCTGGCCATTTCAATCATTCGCGCGCCGTAAGCGCCGTTATTGACGATCAGCAGCTTGTCTTGCGGCCCTATGGCCGTGCCCAGTAGAGCCTCGACCGCAAAGCTGCCGCTACCCTGCAACAGTACCGAGGTGTAGCCTGCCGATAAGGTCGCCAGCGCCACCAGCTTCTGGCGGATACTCTGCACCACGCCCAGATTGTAATCCTCATCCCAGGTACAGCTATCGAACAGCATCGCCTCTTTCACCGTTTTTGAGGTGGTTAACGGGCCGGGAGTTAACAGCAGATAATTATGTTCAGACATTTCACTCACCATTTGGTCTATACCAGATTGCACCATTGTGAGGCTAAATTTGCTCGCGGGTCAAAGGGCAAACCGTCACTGAAACAAAAAATTCATCTGCGCATGTATAATAGGCAGATGCCGCAATGCCATAACGAGATGAAATGAAACAACATCAGGGTGAGATGCCCCACTATCTGCAGATCAAGGAGCAGTTACAGTCGCGGATAAGCCGTGGCGCACTGCAGGCCGGTGACAAGCTGCCTTCTGAGCGTGAATTGTGCGCAATTTTCTCCACCACCCGCGTCACTATTCGTGAAAGCCTGGCACAGCTGGAGGCCACCGGTGCCATTTACCGCGCCGACCGCCGGGGCTGGTTTGTCACGCCGGAACGGTTGTGGCTGGACCCGACACAGAACACCAACTTTCATCGTCTGTGTCAGGAACAAGGACGCACGCCGCGTACCGAGCTGTTATCCGCTGAAAAAACCACGGTACCGCTCGATGTGATGCAACCGCTGGCATTGGAGCCGTTTGACCAAATCTATCTGCTGCGCCGCGTTCGCTATGCCGACGGCCGGGCGATTTGTTACTGCGAAAATCACTGCTTGCCCCAGTTGGTTCCTGAGCTGATCCAACGGGATCTCAACGGCAGTCTGACCGAGATTTATCAGCAGCAGTACGGCCTTATCTATCACAATATGCACCTGTCGTTTTACCCCACCGCTCTGCCCTACAATGCGGCTACCGCGCTGGGTGCCATGGTTGGACTACCCGCTCTGCTGTTGCGCCGGCTGAATTACGATCAGCACGGGCGCATCCTCGATTTCGACATCGAATACTGGCGCCACGACAGCCTGCGCATTGAAGTCGACACCCTCTAATCTCCCAGGCTCAGCTTACTGAGCCTCTGCAACCCCCCTTTTTTTGCCCCCCTCCGTTCTCAGGATTTTTTTGTCGTTTTCATTTTTTTGTCATATTCGGCTATTAGCTTGAGTCAAAACACTGGTATAGACCAGAAAACCCAACCTGAAATAACAAGGCTGAAGCTATGAAACTCACTGGTTTGTTTGTCATGTCGGCTATCGCACTCGGCTCGGCACCGGTCTGGGCCGATTCGACAGTGGTCACCCTCTATTCCGCCGATGGTCTGCATGATGGAGACCACAGTTGGTACCAAATGCAGTTCGAAGCATTTACACAGGCTACCGGCATTAAAGTGCAATACGTTGAAGGGGGTTCCGGCGCGATTGTTGAACGTTTGTCCAAGGAGCGCAGTAACCCACAGGCAGATGTGTTGGTCACCATTCCGCCGTTTATCCAGCGTGCCGCCACGGAAAAACTGCTGCAAGACTTCACCCCCGCCGCCGCTGCGCAAATTGCGGACGTACAACCGCAGTTCGT
Organism: Serratia proteamaculans; assembly: GCF_004684015.1. Taxonomy (GTDB): domain Bacteria; phylum Pseudomonadota; class Gammaproteobacteria; order Enterobacterales; family Enterobacteriaceae; genus Serratia; species Serratia proteamaculans_F. The sequence goes on along the minus strand of NZ_SRIA01000015.1, from coordinate 82,033 downwards.
CCCTATGGTGAATAACTACCTGAGCTTTATCTACAATGCCAAACTGCTGCCGCAGGCACCTGCCAGCTATCAACAACTGCTGGACGCGCAGTTCCGCAACAAACTGCAGTACTCCACGCCAGGCCAGGCCGGCGATGGCACGGCGGTGATGCTGCAGGCATTCCACAGTTTTGGCGGCAAAGACGCCGGTTTTGATTATCTCGGCAAATTGCAAAGCAATAACGTCGGCCCCTCCGCCTCCACCGGTAAACTCACCGCGCTGGTTAATAAGGGAGAACTGTTGGTCGCTAACGGCGATCTGCAAATGAACCTGGCACAAATGCAGCGTAATCCTAACGTCAACGTGTTCTGGCCAGCCGGGCCGGACGGCAAACGCAGCACGCTGAAGTTGCCGTATTACATCGGTTTGGTTCAGGGTGCGCCACAGAGTGATAACGGCAAAAAGCTGATCAACTTTTTGCTGACCAAAGAGGCACAAAGCACGGTTAGCGCCATATCCTACGGCATGCCGGTGCGTAAAGACGTTACGCCAAAAGACGACAACTTTAAGCTTTCACAGCAACTACTTCAGGGTGTCGACATTTGGGCACCCGACTGGAACCAGGTGGTTGGCAGCCTGTCCGCCGACATTACCCGCTGGCATAAAGTGACCGACAACGAATGACTCTGTTAATGCCCTCCAACATTCCCCGCACGGCTGTGCGGGAAAATGACGCAGACGTCAACAAGCCAACCGGCATTCAGCTCGACCGTCTGAGTGTGTCTTACCGTGGCACCGAAGTGCTGAAACCGCTGACGCTGCAAATCACCCCCGGTGAAGTGCTGGCGCTGATTGGCCCTTCCGGTTCAGGTAAAACCACCGTGCTGCGGGCGATTGCCGGTTTTGTGAAGCCCGCGGGTGGACGCATCACTATTGGCGATGTCGATGCGACCGAAATGCCGCCCTATGAACGCGGCCTGGGAATGGTGGTGCAAAATTACGCCCTGTTCCCCCATATGCGCGTGGAAGACAACGTGGCATTTGGCTTGCGCGCACAGGGCAAGGCACGCGGCCTGATAGCCGAAAGAGTGGAAGAAGCGCTGAGTATTGTCGGCATGACGGCTTACGCAAGACGCTTCCCCAGCCAGCTTTCCGGTGGACAGCAACAGCGGGTGGCCATCGCCCGCGCTATTGCGGTCAAGCCCAAAGTATTGCTGTTGGATGAACCACTCTCGGCGCTGGATGCGCAAATCCGTCACAGCATGGTGGAAGAACTTGCCCGCCTGCACCGTGAGTTGCCCGAACTGACCATTTTGTATGTCACCCACGACCAGGGTGAAGCTCTGACGTTGGCAGACAAGATAGGCATCATGCGTGACGGTCATTTGATTGCCCACGGCGAAACCCGCACGCTGTACCACCATCCGCCAAACCGTTTTGCCGCCGAATTCCTCGGCCGCGCCAATCTGTTGCCCGCCACCGCGTTGGAAAACTGCGCACAACCGGGCATGACCACAGTGAGCTGCGCCGGCAAAGTCATTGGCTGCTTTACCTATGGGGCGCAGCGCGGCTTTAACAAATTACTGTGCATTCGTCCGCAGCATATCGCGCTCGACCCAACGCCACAGCGCAGCAATTGCATTATCGGCAAGCTGTGTGAGGTTCATTGGCAAGGTGAGCTGACCCATTTGCGGTTTGAGGCCGATGGCCATGCGCTGCGCGTAGTCACCACCCACCGCAGCCAAATGCCGCAGATAGGCACACATCTGCCACTGTATTTCGATCCTGATGACGCTGTATTGATCGAGGAATGACATGACCGACTCCACTCTCACTCAACCGGCCCGTCGGCTGCGGCCGCCGCGTCGCCTGTGGATCCTGTTGCCGCTGTTGGTGCTGGCGACACTGTTCTTCTACCCGTTGCTGCTGATCGTCAAACAAGCATTTACCCACGATCAGGGCGCTTTCAGCAGCGCTGCGCTGACACAACTGTTTGAGTCGAAGCGCTTTATCGGCGCTCTGTTCAATACGCTGCAAATCGCGCTGCTGGCTACGCTGGGCTGCCTGGTGCTCGGTACTTTACTGTCGCTGATTTTGGTGTTTACACCTTTTCCCGGCAGCACCGCGATCGCCAGGTTGATTGACACGTTTATCGCCATGCCCACCTTTCTGGTAACACTGGCCTTCACTTTTATCTACGGTTCTGCCGGCCTGCTAAATGGCAGCCTGATGGCTATTTTCGGCTTTACCCTGCCGCCAGTGGATTTTCTCTACTCAATCTGGGGGGTGATCCTGGCAGAGATCACCGTGTTCACCCCGCTGGTGATGCGCCCACTCATGGCGGCACTGTCGACGATTGATCGCAGCCAGCTGGAGGCTGCCAGCATTCTCGGCGCACGGCCGGGCCGGGTGATCCGTCAGGTGGTCCTGCCCGCCACGCTGCCTGCACTGCTGGCCGGCGGCAGTCTGTGCCTGCTGTTGACGACCAACGAGTTCGGCATTGTGCTGTTTATCGGAGCCAAAGGCGTCACCACACTGCCGCTAATGGTCTACACCAAAGCAATTTTAGAAGCCGATTACACCGCCGCCTGCATGATTGCCGTGGTGAACATTGCATTGTCTCTGGGGCTATTTTCTCTGTATCGCTATGCTGCGGCGCGTGCCGGGGTAAGGAACTGAATGATGTTGATCTGGTCGCGCTCCGGTCGTTATACGGCTTACAGCCTGGCAATTGCCCTGTTCGTGTTGTTTTTCTGCCTGCCATTGGCAGTGATACTGATGTCGAGCCTGAGCGAGCAATGGAACGGCGTGTTGCCGAGCGGCTTTACCCTCGAACATTACCGCCAGGCCTTGCGCGGTGCGTCATGGGATGCACTGACAGCCAGCCTGCTGATCGGGGTTGCCGCCAGTGGATTTGCCCTGCTGTGCGGGGTTTGGGCAGCGCTGGCATTACGCCAGTATCAGGGGAAAACGCAACGTTTGCTCGGTACGTTGTTTTTTATCCCCAGCGCAGTGCCTTCGGTATCGGTTGGTTTGGGTATTTTGGTGGCCTTCAGCCAGCAGCCACTGCAACTGAACGGAACATTTCTTATCGTCCCCATCGCGCATTTTGTGCTGGTTTCGGCCTTTACCTTCGGCAATGTCACTGCGGGGCTCGCGCGCCTGGCCAACGATTATGAGAATGTGGCTGCCAGTCTGGGCGCTTCACCGCTGTTCCGCTTGCGCCATGTGACGCTGCCGATGATTGCCCCTTACATGATCTCCGCCTTTGCACTCAGTTTGTCGTTATCAATGGGTGAGCTTGGCGCGACGGTCATGATTTACCCACCAAGTTGGGCAACCCTGCCGGTGACAATTTTCAGCCTGACCGACCGTGGCAACATTGCCGGTGGTGCGACATTGACCATGATCCTGGTGGCGGTAACGCTAGTGTTGATGCTATTGCTGGAAGGGCTTTCGCGGCGGTTGCTGCCGGTACGCAACGGCCAGTGACGTTATCAGGCGCGACCGACGGACGGCAGCGCCTTTTTATCTGCATCGGAGCGGTCAGAAAGGATAGTCGTGGTAACCCATTTGCCCGGAAATAGTGCGCGCAGCGCTGTGCAGACGTTTAACGTAATCCGCTTTGGCCTCTTCCGAGTAGCGAATGGACGGGAACGAAATGCTCAGACCGGCGGTTACCACGCCAAAGCGGTCAAACACCGGCACCGCGATGCAGCGCAGCCCTGCTTCCTGCTCTTCAATGTCTTCCCCCACGCCTTGCTCACGCACCTGCTCCAACAGCGACATCAATGCTGCGGCGTCGGTCAGGGTATTTGGCGTGCTGCGGGTGAATTCAATCTTTGACAGGATTTGCGCCACTTCTTCCCGGTCGCGCCAGGCCAGCAATACTTTACCAATCGCCGTGCTGTGCAGCGGGTTGCGACGACCAATGCGCGAATACATACGCAGGTTATACATCGCGTCGATTTTATGGATATAGACAATACTGTCTTCATCCAGCGCCCCAAGGTGAATAGCTTCACGGGTGTGGTTCGACAGTTCACGCATTTGGATATCGGCACTGCGGATCAGATCGACGCTTTGCAGCGATTTGGCACCCAGTTCAAACAGCTTGAGCGTGAGCGCGTATTTCTCCGACTCGCCCTCCTGCGATACATAGCCCAATGCCTTCATGGTTTGCAGAAAACGGTAAACGGTGCTCTTGGACATCATCACCCGTTGGGAAAGCTCAGTGATGCCAATCTCGCGTTCTTCGCCCAGCGCCTGCAAGATACCGAATACCTTCAGCACGGATGAAACCGCATCCGGTTGTTTATCTGAGTCTGCGTTAACCATAGTCAATATCCTATCCGGCATTTTCTGTTTTAAGAAATTTGAACACGAGTTTCAGTATACGCGGGACTTCGGAGAGCACGCAATTAGCCCTGGGGATAAATGCCTGAGAAGGAACGAATTGAGCGCTCAGCTCTCATCGGTTATTACAATTGAGCGGGAAACTGTGGATGCAATCGCAGACGAATATGATTAGCATGGTAATACTCCCCCGAATAAATACCTTCGAGATCAACATGCGTTCTTGTACTGACGGCCTCCCCGTCCCGCAACGCTATGGGGCAATCCTCGCCATTGCCCTGGGCATCACCGTTTCGGTGCTCGACGGCGCGATTGCCAACGTGGCCCTGCCAACCATCGCCCGCGATCTGAATGCCAGCCCGGCCAGCTCTATCTGGGTGGTTAACGCCTACCAGTTGGCGATCACCATTTCGCTACTGTCGCTGGCCTCGCTCGGTGACCTGATTGGCTATCGTCGCATCTATCAGGCCGGTCTGTTGGTGTTCAGCATTACCTCGCTGTTCTGCGCCCTGTCCGACTCGCTGACGACGCTGACCATTGCCCGCGTGCTGCAAGGCTTTGGCGCCGCCGCTATCATGAGCGTCAACACGGCGTTAATACGCATTATCTATCCGCAGCGGTTTCTCGGCCGTGGCATGGGCATTAACTCATTGATTGTCGCCTTTTCCTCGGCGGCCGGGCCAACGGTAGCGGCGGCAATATTGTCGGTGGCCTCCTGGCAATGGCTGTTCGCGATTAACCTGCCGATTGGTATTATCGCGCTGTTACTGGGCATGAAGTACCTGCCCGGCAACAGCCAAAAAAGCACTAACCAACGCTTTGATCCGACCAGCGCGGTGATGAACGCCCTGACCTTCGGACTGCTGATCACCGCCATCAGCGGCTTTGCCCAGGGCCAAAGCCTGACGCTGATATTCAGTGAAATCGCCGCGCTGCTGGTGATTGGCTTCTTCTTTGTTCGCCGCCAACTGCGTCAGGAGTTCCCACTACTGCCGGTAGACTTGCTGCGCATCCCTATTTTTGCACTGTCGATGGGCACTTCGATTTGTTCATTCGCCGCGCAGATGCTGGCGATGGTTTCGTTGCCGTTCTTCCTGCAAAGCACCTTGGGCCGCGACGAGGTCGCCACCGGGTTACTGCTGACACCCTGGCCTTTGGCGATTATCGTCATGGCGCCGCTTGCAGGACGTCTGGTCGAGCGCATTCATGCCGGGTTGTTAGGCTGTATCGGTCTGGCGGTGTTTGCACTGGGCCTGTTTCTGTTGGCGCTGTTGCCGCAAAACCCTTCAGACCTGGATATCATCTGGCGCATGGTGCTGTGCGGTGCCGGTTTTGGGCTATTTCAGTCCCCGAATAACCACACCATTATTTCCGCCGCCCCGCGCAACCGCAGCGGGGGTGCCAGCGGCATGCTCGGCACCGCCCGGCTGTTGGGGCAAACCTCGGGAGCTGCGCTGGTGGCGCTGATGTTCAACCTGTTCCCCACTTCCGGCACCCATGCCTCGTTGATCCTGGCCGGAACCTTTGCCACATTGGCGGCAGCGGTCAGCAGCCTGCGCATTACCCAACCGCGCGCGCAAGCGGAGCCAAGCAGTCAGCAAGCCAAATAACGGACATAAAAAAACCCCGGCGAGCCGGGGCTTTTTATTTTCTGAAGGTTACTTCAGATACTGACCTGAACGCAGCGCTTCGATACGTTTATCGAGCGGCGGGTGCGACATGAACAGTTCGCTGAACGACTTGGACTTGCCGTTGATGCAGAACGCCATCATGTTGCCCGCTTCCTGCGGCTCATAGCTGGTTTTCAGCCGTTGCAGTGCGGCGATCATCTTCTCGCGGCCCACCAGTTTGGCGGAGCCTGCGTCGGCATAGAACTCACGGTGGCGTGAGAACCACATGGTGATAATGCTGGCCAGGATGCCGAATACCAGCTCCAGCACCATCGACACGCCGAAATAGATCATCGGGTTGCCGTTACCTTCCCCTTCGCCGTCACGGTTGCCCAGGAAGCCGGCGGCGGCCTGTGCGATCAGACGTGAGATGAAAATCACGAAGGTGTTCACGATGCCCTGAATCAACGTCATGGTGACCATATCACCATTGGCAACGTGGCTGATTTCGTGAGCAATAACCGCTTCCGCCTCATCACGGCTCATGCTTTGCAGCAGGCCGGTGCTGACGGCAACCAGTGACGCATTACGGCGCGCACCGGTGGCGAAGGCGTTAATGTCCGGTGCGTGATAAATAGCCACCTGCGGCATGGCAATGCCTGCCTGCTGCGACTGACGGCGTACCGTTTCCAGCAGCCAGTTTTCGGTCTCGTTACGCGGTTGTTCAATCACTTCCCCGCCGACGGAGCGCAGCGCCATCCATTTGGACATCAGCAGTGAGACAAACGAACCGCCGAAACCAAACAGACCGGCCATGATCATCAGGCCCTGAACGCTACTGGATTGGATTCCTGTCAGGCTGAGCACCAGCCCGAAAACCAACATCACCGCCAGGTTGGTGAGCAGGAACAGAGCTATACGCATCATAAAATGTTTACTTCCTCATAAATGTTAACAAAACGCTGCCTCGGATACCCTAGATGGTATGGGCATTCGTCACAGTTTCAAGAGTTGCGCGCCATTAACCTACTAAAAATACGAAACTTTACAAAAACGGGGCGCGAGCAATACTTTTCAAATTGTAAACGATTGTTGCGCAAAACGGTGGGTATTTTTTGCGTAAAATTAACGATGTGGGTTATTCAGTGCCCTGAGGAGCGCCCATAAAAAAACGCACCCGAAGGTGCGCTTTTCATTTGCTGGTACTCGGCTGCGTTATTTCGCCGCCGCCGGCTGCGCCTGATCAAGGTGCGCCAGATCCAGTGCGATATGCACGGTTTCATCCAAATATGGGTCAGGTTCCTGGTAATCCTTCGGCAAGTCTTCCAGGGCCTTCAGCGGCTTTTTACCGGCGCGCTGCAGACGATCATTAACACGTTGCAGACGGGTAGCGTCATCATCGTGGTTCTCTTTCTCGCGCTGAACCAGGTTGAGTGAGACGATGTTACGCTTGTCCTTCAGCGCCTTGTAATGCGCGATATCCTGCGCGATGTACTGGAACTCAGGATCCTTGGCGATACGCTGTTCATGATCCTTGAGCAGTTCAGGTTCAAACGGCTTCATATCACCGGTTTTGGTGTAGGTCGCTGCATTGATGCTGTCCCACGGCATGGCGTTATCTTCAAACGCTTCACCGGTTTCTGCCGGATCGACACCGCTCGGCATCAGGATATCCGGGGTAACCCCCTTGCGTTGGGTACTGCCGCCGTTAACGCGGTAGAACTTCTGAATGGTGTATTGCACCGAACCCAACGCCGGCCATTCCGGACGCAGCATCTGATCGTAAATGCGGTTCAGCGAGCGGTACTGTTGCACGGTACCTTTACCGAAGGTCGGTTCACCGACGATCAGCGCGCGACCGTAGTCCTGCATTGCCGCGGCAAAGATCTCGGAAGCCGAGGCGCTGAAACGGTCAACCAGTACCACCAGCGGCCCCTTGTAATAGGTCACGCCGTCGGTGTCCGCGTCTTCACGCACTTTACCGTTGTTGTCACGCACCTGCACTACCGGGCCGCTCGGAATGAACAGACCGGACAGCGATACCGCTTCAGTCAGTGCGCCGCCGCCGTTAGTGCGCAGGTCGATGATCAGGCTCTTGACGTTCTGCTTGGCCATCTTCTGCAACTGAACTTTCACATCATCGGTCAGGCCCACGTAGAAGCCCGGAATGTCCATCACCGCGACTTTCTCTTTACCGACGGTCTTGATGGTCATTTTCACCGCGCGGTCTTCCAGACGGATACGCTCACGGGTCAAGGTGACCACTCGGGTTTTGGTGCCCTTGCCGGCCGGCAGGATCTCCAGGCGTACCTTGCTGCCCTTCGGCCCTTTAATCAGGGAAACCACGTCGTCCAAACGCCAGCCAATGACATCGACCATCGGCTTGCCCGACTGACCAACGCCGACAATGCGGTCACCCACGGTGATCGCCTTGCTCTTCGCCGCCGGGCCACCTGGCACCATGGAGTTGATCAGGGTGTAATCATCATCCATCTGCAGCACCGCACCGATACCTTCCAGGGACAGGCTCATCTCGGTGTTGAACTGTTCGGTGTTACGTGGGGAGAGATAGTTGGTATGCGGGTCGATTTCATGCGCAAAGGCATTCATCGCCAGTTGGAAAACGTCCTCGCTGTTGCTTTGCGTCAGGCGCTTGATGGCGAACTGATAGCGCTTGGTCAGCGTTTCACGGATTTCCTTGTCGGTCTTGCCGGTCAGCTTGAGGTTCAGCTCGTCATATTTGACTTTCGCATTCCACAGGCTGTCCAGTTCGGCCTTGTCTTTCGGCCACGGCGCTTTGCTGCGGTCGAGATCGATAGTGTCGTTGCCGGTGAAGCTCATTGGCTTTTCCAGCAGCGACAATGCATAAGTGTAACGCTCAAAACGGCGTTTCTGCGCCAGATTGTACAGCGCGTAGGGTGTTTCCAGCTTACCGCTTTTCAGTTCTTCGCCCAGCTGATTACGCTTGTTGGCGAATTGCGCCACGTCGGAAGCCAGCAGCACGTTATGGCTGTAGTCCAGCATATTCAGGTAACGATCGAAGATCTTGCCTGAAAAGTCCGCGTCGAGGGTAAACTGACGGTAATGAGAGCGAGTGAAGCGCGAAGTGACGCGCTCACTCACCGTTGCATGTTGCGGTTCCTGCTGCAGCTGAGGCAGTTGATCGATGCGGATGTTGGCTGGTTCCGCTCCGTAACTGACACCCGCCCACAACAGACCCGCGACTGCTGTTAATCTGACAAATTTGTTCATGCCTTGGTTGGCCTCCGTATCAGAACTGCAAGTGTTCTGCGCGCACAATCATCGCCAGACCGGAAGAGAGCTGCACACGTACGCCATCTTTGGCGATTTCAAGTACGGTTGCATCCATCGCACTCTGGCCTGCTCTGACTTTGATTTCTTGGCCAATTTGCAGTTTAGAGATATCCGTGACTGGCACACGACGCTGCTGGCTTTCCTCTTTGACTTCACGAGGTTGGCGAGCGGGCTGTGGGCGAGTTTGTGGGCGCGGCTTGCGGTTCTCCGGAGCGGCTCCGCCTTCACGACGTGCAGCAGGTTTTTTACCGGCTGGACGTGGACGACGAGGTTCCGCAGCGGCTGATTCACCGGCAGCTTCACGTTTTTTGGCGTTTTGCTCGGCACGCTGTGCCTGAACTCGCGCTTTTGCTTCTTCAAGCTGTTGACGGGCATGATCGACATGCTGCTGTTCCAGCTCACCGCACGGGTTGCCGTCCAAATCAACGCGTTGAGCGCCAACTTTGACGCCGTACAGGTAACGCCAGCTTGAGGTGTACAGGCGCAGTGCAGAACGCAATTGCGTTTTGCTTAGGTTTTCTTCCCCCTGAACACGCTCGACCAGATCCTGAAAAATACCGATTTTCAACGGGCGAGCTTCGCCCTCGGCGCTAAAGCAGAGCGGAAAACGCTCGGCAAGAAAAGCAATGACTTCTTTACTAGAGTTCAACTTAGGTTGATTTTCCATGAAATTTCCTGATTACAACGGGTTTGCCAACCAGCGCAGGCATGAACAGGCGTCATTATAATGACGCCATCGGTAAATGCCACGTTAACCGTAGATCAACTTGCCGTTACAGTGACATATTTCGCACTATCACACTGTTCCAGCTGCGCGCAAAGCCCCGCCACCACTGCTTCCAGGCCCCTTTCGTCCTGTTCGTCGAAACGTTGATAAACTGTGCTGTCGATATCGAGAACGCCGATAATCTGACCGCCAACCTTGAGCGGCAGCACAATTTCTGCATTACTGGCTGCGTCACAGGCGATGTGACCAGGGAACTCATGGACATCGCCAACGCGCTGCACGCGGTTTTCCGCCACTGCGCTGCCACACACTCCTTTGCCAACCGGAATGCGTACACAGGCGATTTTCCCCTGGAATGGACCCAGCACCAGTTGTGCGCCGTCCACCAGGTAAAAACCGACCCAGTTGACGTCATCAAGGCGCTCATTGATCAGCGCACTGGCGTTGGACAGCGCGGCGATAAAGTTGTTTTCCCCGTCGAGCAGCGCGCACAAATCACGTTTTAATTCCGCGTAGAATTGTTCTTTTGTCATGTGTTAACCATTAATACAGTGTAGAAGGCCACTAGCCCAAGTCTTAAGCCCTATAAAATAAGCATTAAATGCGTATAGCCACAAGGTTAATCATCTGTTGCTTCACAAAACCCTACCGGGCAAGGTATGTTTGCCGCTCAGAAACCCTGTTTCGCCGCCCGGTGCTTGGCCCTATAAGGCACGGACAGATTTATTTTTCAGCTACGCTAACTGATACGGCGAGCTCTGGGGCAGTTTTTTGTCATGATGAAAATACACGCGATCACCGGCCCGCTATCCAAAGCCCGCCACCAGCGCTGTTGCGAATGCGACCTGCTGTTTGTGTTGCCGCCACTGAGCAACAAACAGGCGGCCTACTGCCCGCGCTGCGATGCCAAGGTGGTCAGTGGCCGTGACTGGTCGATGACCCGGCTGACCGCCATAGCGGTCACCATGCTGCTGTTGATGCCCTTTGCTTTCAGCCAGCCGCTGATCAGCATCCGCCTGCTGGGGGTGCGTATCGACGCCAGCCTGCTGGAAGGCATCTGGCAGATGAGCCACCAGGGGGATCCTCTCACCGCCAGCATGGTGGCGTTTTGCACTATTGGCGCCCCGTTGACGCTGGCGTTGTCGCTGCTGTATCTGCGTTTCGGCCACGCACTGGGCATGAACCTGCGCCCGGTACTGCTGATGCTCGATCGGTTGAAAGAGTGGGTGATGCTCGATATTTACCTGATCGGCATGGCGGTGGCGACCATCAAAGTGAAAGAATATGCCGATATCCAGGCCGGCAGCGCGCTGATCGCTTACCTGGCGCTCACCCTGCTCAGTATCCTGACTCTGATCCACGTCAACCTGGAGCAGCTGTGGGAACGCTATTATCCGCAGGAACAACCGAAAGGCCTGCCAACGGCACTGCATATCTGCCTGTCCTGCCATTTCACCGGCTATCCTGACCAACGTGGCCGCTGTCCGCGCTGCCATATTCCCATGTGTCACCGGCAGCCCTATAGCCTGCAAAAAACCTGGGCGGCGCTGATTGCGGCGATGATTTTACTGATCCCGGCCAACCTGATGCCGATCTCCATCATTTACGCCAATGGCGCGCGAATGGAAGACACCATCTTCTCTGGCGTGGTCTCGCTGGCAACTTCCGGCAATGTGCCGATCGCCGCCATCGTGTTCATTGCCAGCGTACTGGTGCCCTTTACCAAGGTCATTGTGCTGATTACCTTACTGTTCAGCATCCATTTCAAGACCTCGCACAGCCTGAGAACGCGTATTCGCCTGCTGCGCCTGGTCACCTGGATCGGCCGTTGGTCGATGCTCGATCTGTTTGTTATTTCGTTAATGATGTCGCTGGTGAATCGCGACCAATTGTTATCTTTTACTATGGGGCCGGCAGCCTTTTATTTTGGGTCTGCGGTTATTTTAACTATTCTTGCCGTAGAGTGGCTGGATAGCCGATTGATTTGGGATGCACATGCAACAGGAAACGCCGAATACACCGACTGAAGCGCGGGTCAAAAACAAGCGCCGTATTTCGCCATTCTGGTTACTGCCGTTTATTGCCCTGCTGATCGCCGGGTGGCTGGTCTATAACAATTTCCAGGAACGCGGTACCACGGTGACCATTGATTTCCAGTCCGCGGCGGGCATTGTCGCCGGGCGTACTCCGGTACGCTATCAGGGGGTGGAAGTGGGCACCGTACAGAGCATCAGCCTGAGCAAGGATCTGCGCAGCATTGTGGTCGAAGTCAGCATCAAGAGCGACCTGGAAGACTCGCTGCGCGACGGCACCCAATTTTGGCTGGTGACGCCAAAAGCCTCGCTGGCGGGCGTGTCCGGCCTGGATGCGCTGGTGGGCGGCAACTATATCGGTATGATGCCGGGCAGCGGGCAGCCAAAAAACCATTTCACCGCACTTGATACCCAACCCAAATACCGACTCAATACCGGTGAGCTGATGATTCATCTGCACGCTGACGATCTCGGCTCGCTCAACACCGGTTCACTGGTGTATTACCGCAAGATCCCTGTCGGCAAGGTGTATGACTACACCATCGCCGAAGGCAATAAAGGCGTCACCATCGACGTCCTGATTGACCGCCGCTTTGCCAATCTGGTGAAGGGCAGCAGCCGTTTTTGGAACGTCTCGGGCTTCAAGGGTGATTTCAGCCTGGCGGGTGCCTCGGTGCAGATGGAGAGCCTGGCCGCTCTGGTCAACGGTGCCATTGCCTTTGACTCACCGCTTGACGGTCAGCAGGCCAAGGCCGATCAAAGCTATACCCTGTATCCGGATCTGGCACACAGCCAACGCGGCGTGAACATAACCCTGGATCTGCCGAGTGGCAATAACCTGAGTGAAAACCGCACGCCACTGATCTATCAGGGATTGCAGGTGGGCACACTGACCAAACTGACACTGCAGCAGGACAGTAAGGTCACCGGTGAACTGACCATCGACCCGTCGGTGGTAGATTTAATGCGCAGCGGCACGCGGATTGTGATGCGCACCCCACGCCTGAGCCTTAACGACGCCAAACTCAGCCAATTGCTAACCGGCAATACGCTGGAACTGGTACCGGGCGAAGGTGAACCGCAACAGCATTTCAACGTGCTGGACAGCAGCGAAACCCTGCTGCAACAGCCGGGCGTGCTGACCGTGACGCTGAACGCACCGCAAAGCTACGGAATCGACGTTGGTCAGCCGCTGGTGGTGCACGGCGTTAAGGTCGGTCAGGTGATGAGTCGCACCCTGACGGACAACGGCGTGGTCTTTACCGCCGCCGTCGACGCTCAATATCGCCGCCTGCTGCACAAAGACAGCAAGTTCGTGGTCAACAGCCGCGTCGACGTCAAACTGGGCCTGGACGGTATGGAAGTGCTGGGAGCCAGCGCGCAGGAGTGGCTGGACGGTGGCGTGCGTATCATCCCCGGCAGCAAGGGCGAACCTGTCGGCCAGTATCCGTTGTATGGCAATAGTGAAAAGGCCGAGGCCGGCGTTGTCGGCAACACGCCAACGCCAACCCTGACGCTGACCGCCGCCAGCCTGCCGGACGTGCAGGCCGGTTCGGTGGTGCTGTACCGTAAATTCCAGGTGGGCGAGATTGTTAACGTTCGTCCAAAGGCCAACGAATTTGAAGTTGATGTTTATATCAGCCCGGAATACCGCAAGCTGCTGACCAATGAAAGCATCTTCTGGGCCGAGGGCGGTGCCAAGGTGCAACTCAACGGCAACGGCCTGACCGTTCAGGCTTCCCCGCTCAATCGGGCGCTGAAGGGGGCCATCAGTTTCGATAACTTGCAGGGCGTGACGCTGAGCAAAGGTGCCAAACGCGTGCTGTACGCCACCGAAACCGCCGCCCGCGCGGTGGGCAGCCAGATAATCCTGAAGACCTACGACGCCAGCAAGCTATCGCCAGGTATGCCACTGCGTTATCTCGGTATCGATATCGGCCAGGTAGATTCGCTAAAATTGGCGCCAGAGCGTAACGAAGTGCAGGTCAAAGCGGTGTTATATCCTGAATATGTGCAAACTTTCGCACGTTTGGGTAGCCGTTTCTCCATAGTATCGCCGGAGATTTCCGCCGCCGGGGTCAGCAACCTCGACACCCTGCTGCAACCCTACATTAACGTGGAACCGGGCCGGGGTCGTGAGCTGCGCAGCTTTGAGCTGCAGGAAGCCAGCATCACCGACTCACGCTACCAGGACGGGCTGAGCGTGATCCTCGACGCCGCCGAAACCGGCTCGCTGCAGATTGGTACCCCGGTGCTGTTCCGCGGAGTAGAAGTGGGCACCATCACCGGTTTCTACCTGGGTGCCATGTCCGATCGAATCCATGTTGCGCTGCGCATCAGCAAAAAGTACCAGTACCTGGTACGCAACAACAGCGTGTTCTGGCTGGCTTCCGGCTACAACCTGCAGTTCGGCCTGACCGGTGGGGTGATCAAGACCGGTACCTTCCAGCAGTTCATTCGCGGCGGTATTGCCTTCGCCACCCCGCCTAGCATCCCGCTGGCACCGAAGGCGACACCGCAAAAACACTTTATGCTGAATGCGGAAGAGCCAAAAGACTGGCGTGAATGGGGTACCGCCATCCCTAAAGAGTAAATTCCTTACCCTCTCAGGGGCCCGGCAATGCCGGGCCCCTGCTGTTGATGACAAACACCCGAAAAACGTGGTTTTCGGGTGTTTAGGGTAAATCAGAAGACATCATCCTTTGTTTTATTAACTCACGGTTCAAAACTTTTAACCATAAAGGTCTATGTCAGCAATCTGAGGGGCCCGGCAATGCCGGGCCCCTACTTTTTTCGGTTTATGGTAAACTCCTGCCCTTATTTATTTTGATTGCTGCCAGAGAGCTCACCCCGTGGCCAAACCTGCCTGCGTTTTTTTGCCGCCCGCCTTTCTTGACGCGACGCGCGCCATCATGCCCGCCGACCTGTCGATGGACGATTTCATTGCCGCCTGCCAACGCCCACTGCGCCGCAGCCTGCGGGTTAATACCCTGAAGATCAGCGTTGCCGATTTTCAAACGCTGGTACAGGACTATGGCTGGCAGTTGGATCCTATCCCCTGGTGTGCGGAAGGTTTTTGGATCGAACGTGAGGACGAAGAACTGCGGCTGGGCAGTGCGGCGGAGCACCTGAGCGGGCTGTTCTACATTCAGGAAGCCAGCTCGATGCTGCCGGTGAGTGCCTTGTTCGCCGATACGGAAATGCCGCGCCGGGTGCTGGACGTCGCTGCGGCGCCGGGTTCCAAAACCACCCAGATTGCAGCATTGATGAACAACCAGGGGGGCATTGTCGCCAATGAATACTCTGCCAGTCGGGTCAAGGTGTTGCACGCCAACATCAGCCGCTGTGGCGTGAAAAATGTGGCCCTGGCCCATTTTGACGGCCGGGTATTCGGTGCGGCGTTGCCGGAAAGCTTCGACGCCATTTTGCTCGATGCCCCCTGTTCCGGTGAAGGCGTAGTGCGAAAAGATCCGGACGCCATGAGCAACTGGTCGCCGGAAAGCGTCATCGCCATTGCCGAAACCCAACGCGAACTGATCGACAGCGCCTTCCATGCTTTGGCCCCGGGTGGCGTGCTGGTCTACTCCACCTGCACGCTCAACGCGCAGGAAAACCAGCAAATCGTCAACGGACTGCTGGCAACCTACGGCGATGCGGTCAGCATTGAACCGCTGGGTGACTTGTTCCCCGGCGCTAAACAGGCGTTAACGGCCGAAGGCTTTCTGCATGTGTTCCCGCAAATCTATGACAGCGAAGGCTTCTTCGTGGCACGCTTGCGCAAGCACCACTCCGTCGCCCCACTGGCGAAACCGAGCTATAAGCTGGGCAAATTCCCGTTCACCCCACTATCTGGCAAGGATTCGGCCGAGGTAGCTCAGGCCGCAGCGGCTTCCGGCCTGGTCTGGGATGAAACCAGCCGCCTGTGGGCACGCGATAAAGAAATCTGGCTGTTCCCTGCCGAACTGGAAGCGCTGGTTAATAAAATACGTTTCTCGCGTATCGGGCTTAAACTGGCCGAACGTTTCACCAAAGGTTACCGTTGGCAGCACGAGGCAGTTATCGCACTGGCGGTGGCCGACGGCAAACAACGTTTTGAACTGGATGCCACACTGGCGCAAGAATGGTTCCACGGCCGTGATCTGTACCCGGAGCCACCGCCGCAGACCGATGAGTGTATTGTCACCTACCAGCAACAACCGTTGGGCATCGCCAAACGCATTGGCAGCCGGATCAAAAACAACCTGCCGCGCGAACTGGTTCGTGACGGCGTATTGGATTTTCATCAGTAATCCTCTGTCACTGGCCGGAAAATCCCGGCCAGTTAATACCGCTAATAATATTCCGACAGGAGAATATTATTATTCTAATCATTTTACCCGCTGGGTATTCTCGTCCCTTCCCTTGAGAAGATAACGACGCCTTTCAAAATAAAGAAAATTTTCAGCCTTTCACCAAGACAATTCCGACTTCTTACTCTATTAATTAAACTGTAAATAAATTAATGCGTTTATCCTTTTCTGGATGACGTCTTTTGGGGCTCACCTTTAACACGGCAAGGAAAAAGACATGAAAAAAATTCTGATGGCATTGACCTCGGCAGCCACCTTGCTGTGCGCTAGTGGCGCAGCCAACGCAGCGGGCACTATTCAGGGTAACCTGGGTGTGACCTTAACCATTGGCGCAGGCTGCGTAGTCGGCGGCGGTGACAGCGCGGGTAGCGTCAACGACTTTGGCGCCATTAGCTTCGGCACCTACTCTTCCCTGTCCAACATTATCGACGCCAGCGCAACCGGTTCCGGCGGTGCAGGTACCCTGTCACTGACCTGTACCACGGGCACTGCCTACACCGTAGCGTTAAACAACGGGTTGCACGTAGGTGCCGGTAACCAGCGCCAAATGGCCAGTACGGCGGGTGCCTTGATCAAGTACAACCTCTACCAGGATCAGGCCCGCGCTACCGCCTGGTCCACCGGTGCCAACGCCCTGACCGGCACCGGTACCGGCGCAGCGGTTCCATTGATTGTCTATGGACGTGTCCCGGCGGCAGCTACCACGCCAGATCCTGATACCTACAACGATACGGTGACCATGACGGTAACCTGGTAACAGTGCGGCAGGGTGTTGTTTTGGGCTGTGGATTGCTGGCGTTAAGTCTGGCGGTAAATGCCGATAGCAAAACCGCCACGATTGGCGTCAGCGCCACCTTGTTGAAGGCATGTGAAGCCGGCAGCAGCTCGGGGGGTAATGTCAGCTTTGGCTCACTGGACTTCGGTACGGTCTATTTCCTCACGACCAGTGTCAGCGTAGCCGGCCAGCAAAACGCGGGGGCCATTCGCGTCAAGTGCAACAATGGTACCAGCTACAATGTCCTGCTTAACGGGGGACAAAGCGGCAACACCGCTGCCCGCTATCTGAAAAGTGCCGCCGGCCAGCAGGTGAACTACAACCTGTATACCAACAGTTCGCACAGCACCATCTGGGATAACCTGACCGGGGTGTCGCAAACCGCCAACGGTCAGGATAACTGGTTGCCGGTGTACGGCATGATCCCGGTGCAATCCACCCCGCCGATCGGCAGCTACACCGATACCGTGCAGGTCACCATCAATTGGTAATGGCAATGCGTATTTTAAGCGGTGGTTTACTGCTCTGGATGATAACGCCGCCAGTACTGGGCGACACCGGCGTCAACGATCAGCAAAAGACCCAGGCAATGACCGTCAACGCGACGGTGGTTAAAGGCTGCATTCTGGGTAGCGGCAGCAGCGACGTCACCACTTTCGGCAACCTCAGCTTTGGTCAGGTCTCTTCATTAGCCAGCAACATCAGCATTGTTTCCAGCGCCGGGGCCGGTTCCGTGCTGTTTCGCTGTAATCCTGGTCTGAGCGTCACGCTGGCGCTTGGCATCGGCAACAACGTCACCGGCTCCATCTCCGCCGGACGCAAATTAAAAAACACTCTGACCCCAGAAACCCTGATTTATCAACTCTATCAGGACAGTAACTATTCTACTATTTGGGGCGATGGCACCAACGGCGGCAGCACTGAGATCGTTGCTGCCACCGGCAGCACCCAGGAAATAAAAGTTTATGCCCGTTTGTTCTCGACCAGTACCCTGCCCACCAGTGGCACTTACAGCGATACGGTCTTACTGACGGTCACTTATTAGTATTTTGAAATAAGGATTTAGCCATGCGTATACCCTTCCGACTGCCATTGACGGCAGCACTGCTGATTGTCGGCCAGCAACAGGCGCTGGCCGCCGCCTCGATCCTGATTTGGCCCATTGACCCGGTCATTGAAGATCAACAGCCTGCAACGGCGCTGTGGCTGGAAAACCGCGACACTAAACCTGTCTATATGCAAGTTCGCGTACTCGGCTGGAAACAAACCGCCGGCAAAGACGATTACAGCAACCAGAGCGAAGTGATCGCCAGCCCGCCGGTAGCCTCTATTGCCCCAGGCAAACGCCAACTGATCCGCCTGGTTAAGCAAACCCCGCCGCCTGCCGGCCAGGAGCGTGCCTACCGTATTCTGATTGATGAAGTCCCGGTGAAAGATTCAGGCAGCCAATCCACACCAAACGGCGCACAAATGGGGTTGAAATTCCAGATGCGCTATTCGGTACCGCTGTTTGTCAGCGGCAAAGGCGTCTGGACCAAGCAGGACTCAGAGAAGCCGCGCGATTATGCCACCGCCAGCCAACCGCAACTCAGCTACCGACTGTTGCAGCAAAGCAGCCAGCGCTGGCTGGAGGTGCGCAACCAGGGCACGGTACACGCACGCATATCCAAAGTGACAATGCAGGGGAAGACGCTCAATGCCGGCCTGATGGGTTACGTGTTGCCCGGCTCGCAGATGCGCTTTGCCGTACCGGCCTCTGGCAGCTTCAGCAGCGGTCAACTGCAAGCCACGGTCAACGACAATAAACAGCCAATAACCCTGCCTGCTTACTGAGGGTCAGGTGCAAACCAGGATACCGTCACCCAGGCGTAACGGGTTCGGGCTCAAACCGTTAGCCTTCGCCGTACTCTGTGCAGTGGCCACGCCGTGGTCACCGTACGCCTGCGCCGATGATTTACCGCCCCCACCCAGCGCCATCAGCATGCCGGACACCACCTTGTATCTGGAGCCGGTGATCAATGGTCGTCAGACCGGCAAAGTGGTGCCGGTGAACTACCGAGGCGGCCACTATTACCTTACGCCGCAGCAGTTGCTCGATGCAGGCCTGCCGGTAGCGGATAAACAGGCGAAAGAAATTGCGGTCGACCAATTAGAGAAAGTGGACGTCACCTACAGTGGCGACACCCAGCAACTGATGATCAACGTCCCCAACGACTGGCTACCCAATCAGAAATTCAACGCTCAAAACCCGCTGGATCGTCTACCGGCACAAAGCAGCCTCGGTCTGTTGTTCAATTACGATCTTTACGCCAGTCAAAGCAGCGCCGACGGCCAGCCTGGCTATCTTTCCGCCTGGAGTGAACAGCGACTGTTCGACGGCTTTGGCGTAGTGTCCAATACCGGTATTTTTCGCGGCAGCTTTAACACCACTGCCAACAGTGACCAGGACAACCGCTATATCCGCTACGACAGCCAGTGGCGCTATAACGATGACGAACGCCTGCTCAGCTATACCGCCGGCGATCTCGCCACCGGCGCGTTAACCTGGAGCAGCTCGGTGCGCATCGGCGGCGTCCAGTTGGCGCGAAATTTTGCCTCACGCCCGGATCTGATTACCTATCCGCTGCCACAGTTTTCCGGCCAGGCGGCACTGCCCAGCAGCGTCGATCTGTATATCAACAGCTATAAAAACAGCAGCACCAGCGTTAACCCCGGCCCCTTCACCCTCAATACCGTGCCCTACATTAACGGCGCCGGGCAGGCCACGGTGGTGACTACCGACGCGCTGGGCCGGCAAGTCAGCACCGTAGTGCCGTTTTATGTGGCCAGTAATCTGTTGCAGGCCGGTATGAGCGATTTCAGCCTGTCCAGCGGAGCGCTACGGCGCAATTATGGTATTAATTCAGCCGATTATGGACAATGGGTGGCCAGTGGTAGCGGGCGTTACGGCGTCACGGATTGGTTAACCCTGGAAGGCCGTGCCGAAGGTGCCGCAGAGTTGGCCGTGGGCGGCGCAGGGGCCAATATTCGTGTTGGCCAGTGGGGGGTATTCAATGCCTCTTACAGCTACAGTCAGGCCGGCGACCATGCCTTTAACGATTATCAGCCTTCGCAGCAACGCAACTACTACGATCCGCTGACCGGTCAACCTATTGCGCAACCCGATCCGCAGCCGGTTTATCAGTACAGCACCAACCATGGCGATCAGAGCAGCATCGGCTACACCTACAGCAATCGCTATTACAGCCTGAATGCCCAGCGTATCCTGCGCAGTGCAGGTTTTGGCGATATTTCGGTGTATAAAAGCGACTATCGCCTGAGCCGCCGTACCGATCAACTGACCGGCAGTCTTGGTCTGAACCGATTCGGGAGCATCGGCGCGGGGTATTTCGATGTACGTGATGCCATTGGCCTGCGCACTCGCCTGGTTAACTTCTCTTACAGCATTTCACTGTGGCGCAATACCAGCCTGTATGCGTCAGTGAACCGTGAAATTGGCAGCAGCGGCTACAGCGCCCAACTGCAACTGTCTATCCCGTTCGACAGTTGGGGTACCGCCAGCGTCAGCGCCTCACGTGACAATAATAACCGCTGGAACCAACGCGTCAGCTACAGCCGCGCCGCACCGACCGACGGCGGTTTAGGCTGGAACCTGGCCTATGCCGACGGGCAAAGCAGTGAAAGCTACAGCCAGGCCGATATCACCTGGCGCACCCGCCTGCTCGAAGCCCGCGGCGGGATGTACGGCAACAGCAATGATTACACCCGCTGGGGCGAAGTGAGCGGTTCACTGGTGGCGATGCAAGGCGATCTGTACGCCACCAACACCATCAACGATGCTTTTGCGCTGATCTCTACCGACGGCTACCCGGACATTCCGGTGCGCTATGAAAATCAGTTAATCGGCGTGACCAACGCCAAAGGCTATCTGCTGGTGCCGACCGTCACCTCCTATTACCACGCCAAATTCCAAATCGATCCGCTTAATCTGCCGGCGGACGTCGCAGTTCCCAACGTGGAGAAAACCGTGGCGATCCGCGATCACAGCGGCTTCCTGGTCGATTTTCCTGTTCAGCAAATCTCCGCTGCCGATGTCAAACTGGTCGACTCCCAGGGGAAACCGCTGGCCAACGGCAGCGAAGTGGCGGTTATCGGTAGCGACCAGCAAAGCTATGTCGGCTGGGATGGCATGGTCTATGTAGATCCGGTACAACGGCAAAACCGGCTGAGCGTCATTCCGGCCGACGGCAGCGCCCCCTGTCAGGCACAATTTAGCCTGACCAAAACCCAGGGTGTCCAAAGTATCGGGCCCATTGTTTGCCAGTAATTGATGATGGAGAAAAATATGATTCATGGATCCAAAGCGTTATTACTGGCGCTGCTGCTGCTCATCGGCCGACAGGCGTTGGCCGACTGCGTTACCGCCAACGGCAGCGTCACCTTGCCAGGCAGCAGTACTTTCGCGGTTTATAATGGCTCACTCAGCGCGCAGGGCACTGCCGGACTCAACTGCAGCGGCCTTGGTCTGTCATTGCTGACGCAAAATACCGTGACGGTAAAAATTAACTCAACCACACACAATATGGCGCTGGCCAACACCGACGGTTCCGGCGATACCATTCCTTATCTGATTTACCCCGATGCCAATTACCAATATCCCTACAGCGTCGGGCAAACCATCGACTACAGTTCGTTGAACCTGCTGACGCTGATCCTTATCTCGCCCAACGTCAACTTTCCGCTGTATATCAAGACCACCGCCGGGGCCAACGTCCGCTCCGGTACCTATACCGATACGGTCAATCTGGTATGGAACTACCATATTTGCGGCCTGGGCTTGATTGGGTTGTGCATTTGGTGGGATGGCACCAATAAACCCAGTACCGTGACGATTAGCCTGACGCTCACCAAAGACTGCCTGTTCGGCACCGCGCAAAACGTCAACTTTGGCAGCATGGCGCTGGTCGGGCAGTTTAACCCGGTGAACCAGAGCATCACCCTCACCTGCACCAAAACCGAAGGCTACAACACCTACTTTACCGACGGCAATAACCCGGTGACCGGCTGGCGGCGCATGAAAAACGGCACCAGTAACTATATGCAGTACCAAATTTACCTGCCCAACAGCACCACGGTGTGGAACAGCACCAACAAGCAAGCCGGAGCGGGTACCGGACTGGCACAAAGCATCCCTTACCTGGCGCAAATCAACCCGGCGCAAACCGAAGTACCGGTCGGCACCTATCAGGACAACATCAGTTTTGTGGTTGAGTATTAAGCCCGGCCGCTAGCCACGGATCGTCAATGTTTCCAGTTTGTATTTTTTATGTGGCATTTTTTGCTCATTTGACTATGCTGATGATGACGGCTTCAACTGGTCACACCTCATACCAGAACATCAAACTAGGAGTTCCAATGGGCAAAACCGTGGTAAAAATAGGCAGTTTCGAAGTCGATGATGCGCATTTGTCCTCCTCGCCCGAGCAGGCCAGTACGCTGGCGATCCCATGCAAGTCGGATCCCGATCTGTGCATGCAGTTAGACGGTTGGGATGAGCACACCAGCATTCCGGCGATACTCGATGGCAAGCAATCGCTGTTGTATAAGCAACATTACGATCGGCAAAGCGATGCCTGGGTGATGCGTTTAGAATGAACGATGAAAAACTGAAGAACGCGCGGTGTCCCCTCAGGAGCACGGCGCGTTTTTTTATGCGATAGCAATACCGCGGCCGGCGAAGAAACGGCCAAAACTGCCCAGCGGCAAGGTCACCTGTTGGCGCGTAGCCGGGCTGTCACCGGAAGGATTGTGAAAGGTCACACCATCGCCCTCAACGGCGGTAACCAACACCAGATGGCCCCCCCGCTGCGGCGGCGTCTGCTCGGGCCGGCGAATGCCGGGATGCACCGAGGCGATAAAATAACGCCGCTGCGCCAGTAACTGTGGCAATGCTTCTGCCTCAACACCGACCCGCACCTCGGCCTCCAGTGCAAACTGCTCACGCACATAGTCGACAAATGGCGCGTAAATCAGCCCCTTGATACGCTCACCTTCCCGTACGTAAGCGCCGTACGGCAGGCTGCGGCGAGCCAGTTCCAGCAGTGACGGCGCATCCCCGTCGCGATGGGTCAGCACCATTTTCAGGCAGGCCATGCCACAGACGTGATTGGCCCACTCGATATATTCCGCCCGATCGCGTGCGCCACTGAGCGCCCAGTTGGGGTCATCCGCCAGCGTCGCTCGACCGGCAATCAATGCTGCCGCCAGCTCGGGCGTCGCCCATTGACAGACGTAAGGGACAGAGGAGGTCAAATCAGAAAGTCTCTGCCACTTTGAAATTCATCAGCACCAGCGTCATATCCGGTGAGAACAGCTCATATTCTTCGAAGAAGCTCTGCAGCTCTTTGCGCCAGTAGGCCAGGGAACGGTCACCCTCACCTTCAGCAAAAGCATGGGCTTCATCAACCTGATCGTAGGTTTTCATCTCGACCGACGTCAGCTCTACCGCACACACCGGGTTGCCTTTACCATCAACCACCACAAACACATCGCCAGCCAACGGGATGCCTTCACCGTCAAGATTGGCGCAGGTGGCCGTCTTGGTCCCGTTGAGGATCAGTTTGACCACCTCATCAGCCTGCTGCTCAGTGTTGCCAAACGCCCAACGTTCGGTGTTTTCGTATTTCTTCGGAATTTCGTTCGCCATTGCCATACCTTATTGAATGAATCATTGTGCAGACAGAATAGTACAACGTATTCCCCGCTGCCTGCACCTGCCGAATTCATCCTCAATCCTCTAATCCCACAGCTTTACAGGCTATTTACGGTAAATCCCTGTGCCTGCACCTGGACAACAGGCATACTGTGAACGCAATTCACTCCATGGCTATCGGCCAGGCGGCAAAATGAAGTATGACGACCAAAATTCCGATGACACTTTCAGCGCCTTGTTAAAGGTACTGGCAGTGGTGGTGATTGTTATCTTTATTATCGCCTTCTGGTATTTCAGCTGATCGGTAAAACAGGAGGTCACATTGGCAACCAAACGCATGAGAACCAAACACTGGAAGATGTTTTTGATACTGTTGCTGATCTGTCTCGCCCTGCTGTTATTGCGCTGGGCGGCGATAGTCTTTGGCTAATGGCAGGGAGCAAAAAAGATGGCAAAACGAAACGGCAACGGGGTACAGATCGCCTTACTGCTACTGGCGCTGGTGATTTTGGTCTGCGGTATATTGATGATCACCACTGAGCTGGGTCATCAGGTACTCGAAGAGATCGAAGATATTCTTGAGTAATGCCAGTTCGGCCGAACACTGGCTCACACCACTTTATCCCCGCTCCCGCTCTGCGGGTTGTTTGGTTTCCGGCTCCAGCAGCTCGCGCAAATAGGCAATCCTCGCTTCCCCTTGCGGCAACCACAGACGACACAGCCACTGTGGCACTTCTGCCGGCTGGCTCCGGCGATGGTACTCAGCCAGTTGCTCGATCAGTTTCATCATTCACCCTCCACAGATTCAACACTGTCAGTATTGAGTGAAAAAACCAGAAGAAATACTGATGGCTTGTTTTTTATGCTTCCTGTTTTAATATTGTGCGATCGGTGCGGTGGCGAACCCCTGGCCCAACTGCTACATTGACCAAAAATCAGCCAGCCGAGGTAAGCGATGATGTTCTCGGAGCAGGAGATAAAACCGGTGTGGGATGAAGTGGCTCGCTTGATCGGCGACAGCGTGATGCAGTTACGCCATCGCGGCGAGGTCTTATCGGTAGAAACGTTGGCGAAACACCTGGCGCGGCAACTGGCCGACTGTCACGATATTGAACGACGGATCCTGATTGGTGCCGCGATCAACATGCTGAAAGATGGAAAATGAATCGCCAACCGAATAAGGTTGGCGATTCAGCAGAAGCCCGAGGTATGCAAGCCCAGCCTTCTGTACGCAATTATGTCAGGCTAACATGACGGAATTAATAGGAATTGTCGGGTTTTTCCTCCTAATACCGAATTTTTATTGCTATCTGGCCTCAGGCCAGCACGAAATCACTGGTTTCCAGCGGCTGCCCCACCACTTTCACCAGAAAATCGCTAGCGTCAAACCCGCCGCCCAGATTGATGGCCAAATCGCTGACGTGCGCCTGCGCGTCGTAGCTCAACATTGCCTCACCAGCCTTGCCGCTAAACTGACTGACAAATTCGATGCCATTCTTGCTGCCGGTGTTAAACAGCGACAGATCAATTTTATCTTCACCGCTGACAAAATCCACGATCCAGTCTGGGGCATCAGCGCGTGATTCGTTGGCCGTGAAATAAACGAAGGTGTCTTTGCCCCCATTACCAAACAAATGATCCGACTCGCCACCGCCATACAAAATGTCGTCACCGGCGCCGCCCATCAAAATGTTATTGGTGTCGTTGCCGATCAGCACATCGTTTCCGGCACCGCCAAAAGCGTTTTCGATAGTCACGCCGGCAGCAATAGAAACGTTGCCCTTCAGCCCGCCTACGTCGGAGAACGATTTTTCGTTGAGGTTGATACGCTGATTTTGGCTAAAGCCGGAGAAATCGAAGGTATCGGTGCCACCGGCATCCCAGGCGCTAAACACGATTTTGTCCTGCGCATGGGTGGCGGTGAGGAAATCGCGATCGGTGTTGGAATTAAAACCGTAAACCGTATCCCCGCTGCGGGTGCTCATGTTGGCACCGTAGAAATGCTGGATGGCCGTAATGTCATTTAACAAGGGAGCGGAAGAGTAAGCCCCCTGAAAATCCTGGCCCGTACTGCTCTCGCTGAAATAACTCATCACGCTGTGGGCGCGGCTGTCCTCAAAATAGGTCGCATCTTTGGTGTAAGTGATGCTAACGCCCGGTGCAGCATTGTAGTCCCCAGGGTGCTGCAACCCCAGCGCATGGCCAATTTCATGGGTTAACGTCTGACGGCCATATTCGTTTTCGTTAATCAGGTTATTGGCGAACACATTGCTTTTGGCGTTATACCAGGTCTGCCCCGCCACCGAGGCAGAAGTATCCGGGTTATAAGCGAAAGCATAAGAACCACGCGAGCTGACATCGAACAGGCCAAACTTAATATTGGCGCTTTGAGTGTTGCTGGTTTCGGTAAAGGTGATATTGGCAACATCTGACCAGGATTGCAGTGAGAGTTTCGCCTGTTCGCGTTGCTGCTGATTAAAGCTGCTGAACCCACTGATCGCCATGCTCGACATATTGCCCGGTGCCTGTTCCCAAAAACTGTAACTCAGGTTAACCGCGGTGTCGGTCACGCCTTTGTCGTGCCAACTCCGGTCGCCGCGAATCAGCTCCAGCCCCGCATTCTCGAAGCTTTTTGAGGGATGAATTACATTCAGCAGCGGATCGCTATCGGGTTTATAAGCCCCCTGCAGGGCCAACACGCTGATAGCTTCAGCGGAAGCGTTAGCCGATTGATTATTTGATGACATACCTGTATCTCCATATTTGTCATTTCAGCGTGCCGAAGACATCACTGACGGATGGCCTTGATGGCCGTGGTCCGGTGCTGGATAAATACGGGGATTTCGGTAATGCGGCTGGCGCCCTCCATGAGCACTCTTAATGAGAACGATAATCCCTTAAATAAAAGAATAGCCACTTTTGATTAAAATACAGAATTATCTGATAAAAAATAATCTCACCGATTTCAAACCTGTTTGAGTGCTTATTATTAGCAAAATAAAAACCGGGACAATTCACCCCGGCATCCATTATTTAATCTGGCCTCAGATTAACCAACCCAACAATAGCGTGGCGCCAATCACGGTGGACGCACCGCCGATGCGCGTGGCGATTTGCGCGAACGGCATCAATCCCATACGGTTGGACGCGGAAAGGATCGCCACATCACCGGTCCCGCCTAACCCACTGTGGCAGCAGGTGACGATGGCCGCTTCAACCGGGTACATTTTCAGGTAAGGCGCAATCAGGAAGCTCACCAGCCCCATCGACAGCACCACCGAACCACAGACCACCACATAACCTACCGAGAACACCGCCACCACGCTTTCCAGCGGTACGTACAGCATGCCCAGGCCAATCATCAGCGGCCACACCAGCGCGGTTGAAACAAACTTATAAAAACTGTGCGCACCGGTTTCCATTGAAGTTGGGATCACCCGGCAATATTTGCACAGCACCGCAAACAGAATCATCAGCACCGGACCGGGAATATGGACGATATGTTCGAACAACCCGCCAACAATAAAGAACGCGCAGATCACCAGCAACCCGCCACCCATCAGTTGGAAATCAACGTTGCCACTGGTTTCCTTGATAGCAAACACCGCGTTGTCCTGCGCCGAACGGATCAGCATGCCGTCACCGCTCAGCGTCTTACGCTTCATCCCCAGACGGGCCAATACGCCAGCCGCCACAATGGCGAAGATATTGCCCAGTACCGCCGCCGGTGCCAATTGCGCCACGTAAACATCCGGCGTCGATCCCAGGATCGCCGAATAGGCCAGCGACAGCGGCAAGATGCCCTCGCCGATACCGCCACCGATAATCGGCACAATGATAAAGAAGAAGGTGTGATAGAAGGTAAAACCAAACAGCTTACCCACCAGCAACCCGGTCACCACCGCCGTCACCGTGCCAACCACCAAAGGCACGAACATGCGGATCATGCCCTGGATCAGGATCACCCGGTTCATGCCAAGAATGCTGCCGACCACCAGGCTGGCGATAACAAAATACAGCAGGTTGGCATCTTTCATCAGCAGATGGACGGTGCCCATCACGTTCGGCTGGAAGAAATTAAAATAGACCAGCACCGAAGGCACCATCAGACACAGGATGGCCGGGCCACCGATATCACGCAACACCGGGATACTTTTGCCCAAATGCGCCAATGCAAAACCCAGCGTCATAATTACCGCCAGGCCGCCAATCATATTCTTGGGTAAAAAATTGGCATAAGACGACACGGTGACAATGGCACAAATGGTGATAAACAACGCCACCGGCACGGCACCGATATTCATTTGCCGGAATTGGTTAATTAATCCTGATGAATCAGGCTGCAACGTCTCTTTCTCACAGGCAATTTCTGCATTTATCTGTTTCATTATTCACCCTGCTGACCAGTGTTCAGTGTGGAGCGGCTCGTCTAAAGACATATGAAATAATTTAAGGAGTTAACTCAAATCATTATCATAGACACGATGGAAAATTTGATTTTTTATAATGATAAAAATAGTGGACAGCCCAGAAGATATGATAAAAAATAAAAATACAAAACAAAATGGCGCCTTATTAATTCAATATTGTGAGCCCCCACAGATGTTGGTTTTAATTAATTATCGTCAGCATTTTGTAATTAAAATAATCAGGCGTAAATTCGCTGCTATGCTATAGATGGAAGTAAAAATCCGTGCGTTTATTAATGAGAACCGGAGCGGTAATTAGCTGAATCCGGTCAGCTGTACCCGAGCCTGCTTTTGTACGCGGCACCGTGCAGAAAACAGGCAATAATATATGCTCCATGGCTTTCAGATTGTCGCAACAGCGCGACAGGCCGAAAGTCTGCAGGCATAGAACTAATAAGGAAGTAGGATATGTCTTCAATCGCGATTACCCCACAAACACTGGCCCGTTACGGCATCCATCAGGCTACCGAAATCGTCCATAATCCAAGCTACGAACAGCTGTTTACCGAGGAAACCCGTGCCGACCTGCCGGCGCTGGAACGCGGTACGCTGACCCGCCTGGGTGCGGTCAACGTCGATACCGGTGAATTCACCGGTCGTTCACCGAAAGATAAATACATCGTGCGTGACGACACCACGCGCGATACCGTCTGGTGGTCCGATAACGGCACCGGCAAAAACGATAACCAGCCGCTGTCGCCAGAAGTCTGGCAGCATCTGAAAACGCTGGTAGGTAATCAGCTTTCCGGCAAGCGTCTGTTTGTGGTGGACGCTTTCTGCGGCGCCAACGCCGACACCCGCCTGAAGGTGCGTTTCATCACCGAGGTGGCCTGGCAGGCGCACTTTGTCAAAAACATGTTTATCCGCCCGACGGATGAAGAACTGCAGAATTTCGAACCGGACTTCGTGGTGATGAACGGGGCCAAATGCACCAACCCGGACTGGCAACAGCAGGGGCTGCATTCCGAGAACTTCGTTGCCTTTAACCTGACCGAGCGTATTCAGTTGATCGGCGGCACCTGGTACGGCGGCGAAATGAAGAAGGGCCTGTTCTCAATCATGAACTACCTGCTGCCGTTGCAGGGTATTGCCTCGATGCACTGTTCGGCCAACGTCGGCGAACAGGGTGACGTTGCGGTGTTCTTTGGCCTGTCCGGCACCGGGAAAACCACCCTCTCCACCGATCCCAAGCGCCAGTTGATCGGCGATGATGAACACGGCTGGGACCATGACGGCGTGTTCAACTTTGAAGGCGGCTGCTACGCCAAAACCATCAAGCTGTCGCCACAGGCAGAACCTGAGATCTATCAGGCTATCCGTCGTAACGCGCTGCTGGAAAACGTGCAGGTGCTGGCCGACGGCAGCATTGATTTCGATGACGCCAGCAAAACTGAAAATACCCGCGTCTCCTACCCGATTGAGCATATCGAAAACATCGTCAAGCCAGTGTCCAAGGCCGGCCATGCGAAAAAAATCATCTTCCTGACTGCGGATGCCTTCGGGGTATTGCCGCCGGTATCACGCCTGACGCCGGAACAGACTCAGTACCATTTCCTGTCTGGCTTTACCGCCAAGCTGGCCGGTACCGAGCGCGGCATCACCACACCAACGCCAACCTTCTCCGCCTGTTTCGGCGCAGCATTCCTGACGCTGCACCCGACGCAGTACGCCGAAGTGTTGGTGAAACGTATGGAGGCGGCCGGAGCGCAGGCCTATCTGGTGAATACCGGTTGGAACGGCAGCGGCAAGCGTATTTCCATCAAGGACACGCGCGGCATCATCGACGCCATTTTGAACGGTGAGATTGAACACGCCGAGACCTTCACCCTGCCTATCTTTGGCCTGGAAGTCCCGACCGCGCTGCCGGGAGTTGACCCTTCGATCCTCGACCCGCGTAAAACTTACGCCGACGAATCCTTGTGGCAAGAGAAAGCTCAGGATCTGGCACAGCGCTTTATCGATAACTTTGCCAAATACACCGTGACACCGGCGGGTGAAAAGCTGGTCAGCGCCGGTCCTAAACTCTAAGGCTGCAAGAGCTGGTGGTTAAATGGTAGGGGCGCCGCATGCTGCGCCCACTTGCGTATTGGGACGAACATGTTCGTCCCCTACAGCAGGTTTTCAGCACTCAAGGGGCCAATCGGCCCCCTTTTTACGCCAGTTGCTGATCCAGATTGATCAGCGCCTGGGCCAGCACCCTGGCACCGTCAGCCAACTGTTGCTCGGTAATCGACTCTTCCGGGCAATGGCTGCGCCCGTTCAGACAGGGAATAAACACCATTCCTACCGGCCCGGTGGGCGCCATATACACCGCGTCATGTCCGGCACCGCTTGGCAAACGACGGCTGGCCAGCCCGAGCGACTGCGCCGCAGCATCGATCGCCTGCATCACCTTTTCCGCACAGGCCGTGGGCCGTGCCCGACTGACATGCTGCAACTCCGCCTGCAATCCCAGACTCTGCAAACGTTGCTGACAACTTTCCAGCAGTATTTCAGGGAAACTGTCCAGCACCTGCTGGCTATCGCTGCGCACCTCAAGCATCAGCTCCACCCGGCCCGGAACCGCGTTGGGCACATTGGGCGTCATGGCAATCCGCCCCACGGTCGCCACCACATAATGCGGATTACCACTCTGCTGCGAGGCTGCCGCATGCGCCTGTTCGATCACCTGCGCCGCCCCCACCAGCGCGTCGCGACGAATATCCATTGGCGTGGTACCGGAGTGATCCGGCTGGCCAATCACCGTCACCAACACCCGGCGAATGCCGACAATGTGCGTCACTACGCCAATCGGCAATTGCTGACGCTCCAGCACCGGCCCCTGTTCGATATGCAACTCAACGTAAGCGGCAGTGCCACCGGGCAAGCGCAGTGGCTGGTTCAGTTTTTCCGGCTGAGCGCCGATTCGCGTCATCGCTGCCGCCAGCGTTTCTCCCTGCGCGTTCTTCGCCGCCAGCATGCCGCTGTCCAGTTCACCACAAAGCGCTCGGCTGCCGACGCAGGAAATGCCGTAATCACTCGGCTCCTCGGACAGAAAATCGATCACCTCAAACGGATGCTGCAAACTGATCGCCTGCTGATGCAGGCAGTGGGCGATCTCGATGCCCGCCAGCACGCCGATAATACCGTCGTAGCGGCCACCGCCAACCACGGTATCGCAATGCGAACCGGTCACTATCGGAGCCAAATCCTGACGCAGCCCGGCGCGACGGCCGATCAGATTGCCCCCCTCGTCCAGCGTTACCGTCAGTCCGGCCTGCTTCATTTGTTCCGCCAGCCAGACTCGCGCCTCGCTGAACAACGGTGTAAAGGCGCGACGCGTCCAGGGCACCTCCGGCAGCGTCATCTGCGCCAGATGATTAACCCTGGCCCACAAACGCTCGCTATTGATTAATTCGGTCATTGGCCTTCCCCTTGAGCGGTATGCGGGCGCAAAAACTGACCGGCACCCGGCGAATTAACAATCTGGCCGTTGGCGAATACCGCCTGGCCGCGACAATAGGTGGTTTCCACCCGCACGCTGAATTCCATCCCCTCAAAGGCGCTCCACTTCACCGCCGACAGGCTATTGGCCGGGTCAAAGCGGTAATGTTCGGGTTTCAAAATAACGAAGTCGGCATCCATACCGCTATCAAAGCCCCCTTTGCGATCGTCGAGCAAAAAATGACGTGCCGGATTGCGACACAGCAATTGCGCCACGGTCGTCGGCGCGATGCCATGTTGCTCGCACCCGGTCCACAGGGCCGGTAACAACGTCTCCAGCCCCGGTCCGCCGGAGGCATTTTTGAACACGTTGGCATCCCCTTTGCGTTCCAGCCCCCAACTGACATGGTCGGAAGAAACAAAAGTGCAGTTGCCCTGTGCAATATGGCTCCACAGCAGTTCGGTTTCGGCTTTCGGGCGGATCGGCGGGTAGTGCTTGGTCTTGGCACCAAACTGGCGCGTGTGCTGTTCGTGGTTCAGCATCAGATATTGCACGCAGGTCTCAATGCTGACCGGATAGCCGGCTTGCTGATACATGCGGTACAACTCAAAACCGCGTGAGGTGGAAACGTGAACCGCATGGGCGCGCGCACCACTTTCTGCCCCCATCTCATAAATCAGCGCCGTCGCCAGATTTTCGATCAGTGGTGTGTGGGCGCGCATAAAGGCATCCCAGCCGGTGTCACCCGCTTCCGTCATCCGCTGGATATTCTTGCGCGTCAGTTCCTGCATCTGGTTGTGCACCGCGCAGGCCAGTCCGGTCGGGGCTATCAGCTGAAAGGCGTGCATCAGGTCATCTTCATCTACGCGAGGAAAACGGCCCGGCGTGGCTTCAAAGGTAGAGAACTTGAAGGCGCAGACCCCGCCCTCGATCAGACCCGCAGCGGCGTCAAAGCCGTAGGTGGGGTTCAGGGTGCCAAATAGCGCCACGTCGACATGGCAGTCACGCTCTACCTCTGCAATTTTGGCCTCCAGCAAGGCGCGGCAGGCCACCGGCTGCGGATCGTCATAAGGCATATCGACCATCACCGTGATGCCGCCCGCCGCCGCCGCCCGCGATGCCCAACCCAGGCCTTCCTGGTTGGCCTGACTACCCGAATGCACCTGCCCGTCAATCACCCCCGGCAAGATCCACTTGCCGCTGGCGTCGAGCACCTGTTCGGCCTCAGGAGCCTGCCCGCTGCCGCTGCCAATGATTTTACCGCCGGCGATCGCCAGCCAGCCGTCAGGCGTCACCCGTTCGGCATCCACCAGGTTGCCCCTGACCACCAGCTCTGGCCGTTGACTTAAATTCATAGCGCCTCCCCTTATTTTAATTCGCCCGATAGCTGCATAAAAATGCACGGTTCTCAGCTTTTCAATCGGCCGATTGTGCCGATACCAAGGCCAGTGTAGGGTGAGGCTGTCTATTCTGTCTTATGCTTGTTTATCACTCATGCATAACAAAATGTTAACCATTGTGGAGGGCTTGTGCGTTTAAACCTCAAACAAATCGAAGTGTTCCGCGCCATCATGCTGACCGGTTCCATCAGCGGCGCCGCCAAATTGCTGCATGTGTCGCAGCCCGCGGTATCACGGTTGATCGCCTATACCGAGCAACGGTTAGGCCTGACCTTGTTTGAACGTATCAAGGGGCGGCTGTACCCAACGCCAGAAGCACGCCATCTGTTTGTCGAAGTCAACTCGGTGTATCAGGGGGTACAGCGGGTCAACGAAGTGGCCGAAGATTTGATCCAAAACCGCATGGGTCACCTGCGCATCGCCTGCAGCCCGAGCCTGGGCCAGGGCCTGATCCCCAGCGCCATCGCCAGGTTCCATGCACAGTTGCCCGAGGCGCGGGTGATTTTACACACCATGATCCCGGACGTGTTGCTGCAGGCGGTACTGACGCAACAGGTCGAACTGGGCGTCGCCTTTCTGCATGAAGGCCATCCGAATGTGCATTCGCGCCAGCTCTACGAAAACCGGCTGGTGGTGGCGCTGCCTGCCACCCACCCGCTGACCGCCAAAAATGTGATTAGCATCGAGGATTTGATCGACCAGCCGTTTATCGGCTACGGCACCGAGATCCCGATTGGCCAACTGGTACGCAAACTACTGGATGACGCCGATATGATCCTGCGCCCTACCGTCGAGGTGCAGCAGATCCACGTAGCCTGTGCGCTGGTACAGGCCGGGGTGGGCATCGCGCTGATCGACGAAATCACCGCCAACGGCCCGGTGTGGACCAAAGTGGTTTTCCGGCCAATAGAACCCACCGCCAAAACCCCCATCAGCATCGTGCATGGCATGTACGAGCCCCTGTCACGCCTGGCCCAGGCGTTTATCGCCACCCTGGAGTCGGTGCAGATCCACTGGTCACGCTAAGTCTTTTTACCGCTCTCTCTGACGCCGCTATCCAGGATGATGGCGGTTTAATTCATTCACCCGCCAAATGGGTTAACATTTTGTTATACGCTGGTGATAAAAAGTAATGCGACATTTTACCAGGCCGCCCCCTAGTATCGAATTCCGGTAGCGCAACTATTCATAGATTATTCATTCAAGCGCAATCTCACCGATACTTTCAGGAGCACAGACCATGGGGCGTGTTTTAACACTTAATGATGTGGAGGCCGCGGTAAAAGGCGGTTCGGTATTTGCCTGCGGCGGTGGCGGTTGGGTAGCCCACGGCCTGGAGCTGGGGCGGCTGGCAGTCACCATCGGCCGCCCGGAGCTGGTCAGCCTCGACGAATTGGCCGATGACGCCTGGATAGCCACCGCAGCAGCCATTGGGGCCCCCGGCGGCCTGACTGACTGGCAGATGCTCGGCGTCGACTACGTCAAGGCGGTGCAACTGGTGCAGCAAGAGCTGGGCGCCCCGATCGCCGGGCTGATAGTCGGCCAGAACGGTATGTCCAGCACCCTCAACGGCTGGCTGCCTGCCGCCGTGCTCGGTTGCAAGGTAGTCGATGCGGTCGGCGATCTGCGTGCCCATCCGACCGGCGATATGGGCTCCATCGGCCTGGCTTCCAGCCCGCAGCCGATGATCCAGGCCGCCGTCGGCGGCAACCGCGCCAATAATGCCTATATCGAACTGGTGGTGAAAGGCGCCACGGCCAAAGTATCGCCGGTGCTGCGCAAGGCGGCCGACATGTCCGGTGGTTTTATCGCCAGCTGTCGCAACCCGATACCGGCCGCCTATGTACGTCAACACGCGGCGCTGGGGGGCATCAGCCAGGCGATCTCATTGGGTGAAAGCATTCTGGCAGCACGGGGCAACGGCGTGGTGGATGCTATCTGCCGTCATACCGGTGGCCAGATTATTGGCAGTGGCGTGGTCACAGCCAACAGCCTGCGTTATACCGAAGAGGCGTTTGACGTCGGCATCGTGACCCTCGGTCAGGGTAAGGATCTGCGCCGTATCCATATCATGAACGAACACATGGCGGTGGAAGATGCACACGGTGAACGGATCGCCAGCTACCCGGACGTGATCACCACGCTCGACGGCGCCGGTAACCCGATCAGCGCCGGCCAATTGAAACCCGGCATGGAAGTGGTGATTTTCCATATGCATCACTCGCAGTTCCCCCTCTCGTCATCGGTCACCGATCCGGCGGTCTATCCTCCGGTGGAGAAAACCCTGGGGATCGATTTGCGCAGTTACCTGCCAGCAGGAGATGCCGCATGAAAAGAACCTTTGAGGTGACCTCTGGCAGCCAGCTGCGCTGCCTTGGCTGGCGGCAAGAAGCGCTGCTGCGCCTGCTGGAAAACGTGCTGGCGGTCGGTGAAAACCCGGATGAATTGGTGGTATACGCCGCGCTGGGCCGCGCCGCGCGCGACTGGCCGTCACACGATGCCATCGTTCACGCGTTAAAAACCATGCGTGAAGACCAAACTCTGCTGGTGCAGTCCGGCAAGCCGATTGGCCTGTTGCAAACCCACGCCAACGCCCCACTGGTGATCATGGCCAACTGCAATATGGTCGGCCAATGGGCAAAGGCGGAAAACTTCTATCGCTGGGAAAAAGAGAACCTGATCTGCTGGGGCGGCCTGACCGCCGGAGACTGGCAATATATCGGTTCACAAGGGGTGATCCAGGGCACCTATGAGATTTTCTCGCGCATTGCCGAACGGCATTTCGACAACGACCTGCGCGGGCGCTTTATTCTTACCGCTGGTCTGGGTGGCATGGGTGGCGCGCAGCCGCTGGCAGGCACCCTGGCCAACGCGGCGATCCTGACCATCGAGGTTAACCAGGCCAGCATCGACA
This sequence comes from Serratia proteamaculans, assembly GCF_004684015.1. Taxonomy (GTDB): domain Bacteria; phylum Pseudomonadota; class Gammaproteobacteria; order Enterobacterales; family Enterobacteriaceae; genus Serratia; species Serratia proteamaculans_F. The sequence goes on along the minus strand of NZ_SRIA01000015.1, from coordinate 45,969 downwards.
AACGGCTGAAAAACGGATTTTTGCAGTACCAGGCGGCCGATCTCGACCAGGCGCTGGCAATGATCGCCAGCGCTCAACAGCGTAAAGAATCCCTTTCGGTCGCGTTGCTGGGCAATGCCGCCGAAGTCTATCCGGCGATCCTGGCGCGTGGTGTGATCCCGGACATCGTGACCGACCAAACCGCAGCGCATGATCTGGTGTACGGCTACGTTCCCGCCGGTTACAGCCTTGAGCAGGTGGCGCGGCAACGCGAGGAAGACATTAATGCGCTGATGGACGCCAGTCGCCGTTCTATCGTTCAGCATGTACAGGCAATGCTCGGTTTTATGGATCGCGGGGCGGTGGTGTTCGACAACGGCAATCTGATCCGCACTCACGCCCATCAGGGCGGTGTTGAGCGTGCCTTCGAGATCCCCATTTTCACCGAGGCCTTCCTGCGTCCACTGTTCTGCCGCGCCATCGGCCCGTTCCGCTGGATCGCCCTGTCCAACAACAGTGACGATATTCGGGTTATCGATGACTACTTGCTCGAGCGCTTTGCCGACAACCGCATCGTCAGCAACTGGATCACCCTGGCGCGTCAGCATGTGCCCTTTGAAGGCTTACCGGCGCGTATCGCCTGGCTCGGCCACGGTGAACGCACCGAGCTGGCGCTGGAAGTCAACCGCATGGTGGCAGACGGCCGCCTGTCCGGCCCGATAGCCTTTACCCGCGATCACCTCGACGCCGGGGCGATGACCCATCCGAATATCATGACCGAGAAAATGAAGGACGGCTCCGATGCGATCGCCGACTGGCCGCTGCTCAACGCGCTGGTCAACTGCGCCTCAATGGCCGATCTGGTGGCGATCCACTCCGGTGGCGGCGGTTATAGCGGTTACATGACCAGCTCCGGCGTCACCACCATTGCCGACGGCAGTGAGGCGGCGGCACAACGCCTGCAACTGTCGATGACCAACGACACCAGCACTGGCGTAATGCGTTACGCCGATGCCGGTTATCAGGAGTCTCTGGACGAGATCGCTGACAAGTCCTTGCCCTATATCTCACTGCCTCGCGGAGAATAATGATGAATAAAAGCACGGTTCCGCCCATCGCCCCCCTGCTGGTCGCCGATGCCGCCGTCACGCCACGCAAACGCAGCGGGCGCAAAGCGATTGCTGCCGCCTCTATCGGCAACGCGCTGGAATGGTATGACTTTTCGGTATACGCCTTCTTCGCGGTGTATATCGCGCAGAACTTCTTCCACCAGAACGATGCGGGCACCCAACTGTTTGAAGCCTTCCTGGCCTTCGGCCTCGGCTTTGTTATTCGCCCGCTCGGCGCTTTGGTGATCGGCGCTTATGGTGACCGGGTCGGCCGTAAGGCAGCCCTGACGCTCACCATCATGACCATGGCGGTCGGCACCGCCATCATTGCCTTTGCGCCGCCGTACAGCGCTATCGGTATCGGTGCGCCGCTGCTGATCCTGTGCGGCCGGGTGTTGCAGGGCTTTTCCGCCGGTGGCGAAGTGGGTGGCGCAGCGGCATTTTTGATCGAACACGCCCCGGCGCATCAGAAAGGCCAATACGCTTCATGGCTACAGGCCAGCATGGGCATCTCCAATATCCTCGGCGCGCTGGTGGCAACGGCGGTCACGCTGACGCTCAGCCACGAACAGGTCGGTGACTGGGGCTGGCGTATTCCGTTCATCATCGGCCTGTCGATCGCGCCGATTGGCCTGTGGATGCGTAAAACGCTGGAAGAAACGCCGCTGTTTGCCGAAGAGCAGGCGCGGCAACAGCGAGAGCCACAGAAACAGGAAATGCCGTTGTTGCTGCTGTTCCGCACCCACCGCCGCGCGGTGCTGCTCGGCACCGGGCTGTCTATTCTGTGGGCAGTAAGCATTTATGCGCTGATTATCTACATGCCTATTTATGTTCAACGAGTGATGCACTTTGAGAGCCACCAGGCGTTTTTGGCCGCGCTGATCGGCAACTGCTTTATGGTGGTGTGCTGCGTGGCAGCCGGGGCCTGGTCAGACCGGATTGGCACCCTGAAAATCCTGCAGGTCGGGGCGCTGTTACTGCTGGTGGCCAGCTACCCCCTGTTGTTGTTGCTCGATGCCTATCACACCACCGCGATGCTGATCCTGGTGCAAACGCTGTTTTGCATACTGGTGTCGCTGTTCGTCGGCGTGGCACCTGCGGCGTTGTCTGAACTCTTTCCCACCCAGGTGCGAGCCAGCGGTATGTCGGTGTCCTATAACCTGGCGGTGACGGTGTTCGGCGGCTTTGCTCCGGCTGTCCTCACCTGGCTGACCCAGAATACCGGTACCCGTTTCGCACCGGCCTGGTACGTGATGATCGCCAGCCTGCTGGCATTGATCACCCTGTATTTGATCGCCCGCCACCCGGTACGGCAGCCCTGAACACCGCGTCATACAACATCATAATAATCAATAACAAGGGTTAATTTATCATGCCAGGAAAATTCGCCTTATCGCTGCTTGCCGTGCTGACGTTCGGTTATAGCCAGCTTGGAGTGGCCACCGTCACGCTCGACGGCCACTCGATTACCCCACAGATGATCGCCAACGTCGCCGATGGCGAAGCGGTGGCCGTCGCTCCTGCCGCCCTGAAACGCGTGACATTGTCACGTCAAGTGCTGATCGAGGCGGCACAGAACGGTTTGAAAATCTATGGCCTGACGGTCGGTGTCGGGTTAAATAAAGACCGGCCTATGGTCGACGTGCATGGCAAGCTGACGCAGGAGGTCATTGAGGCGTCGAAAAAATTCAACGTCGGTCTGCTGCATGCCCACGCTGGCGGTATCGGTGCCCCCATGAGCATCCGCGTAGCACGAGCCACCCTGGTCACCCGGCTCAATGGCTTGCTGAGCGGTGGCGGCGGCGTTCAACCGGCGATTGTCGACGCCTATGTCGCCTTCCTCAACAAAGGGATTACTCCGGTGATCCCGGCGGGCGGTTCGGTGGGTGAAGGCGATATCACGGTGATCAGCCATGTCGGGCTGGCGATGCTCGGCGAAGGCGAGGTGTATTACCAAGGCAACAAAATGGCCGCCAGAGCAGCACTGCAAAACAGCCAAACAGCGGCCATCACGCCTTACGCCAAAGACGCACTGGCGATCCTCAGTTCCAATGCCTATTCCGCGGCCAGTGGCGCGCTGGCACTGGATTCGCTGGCCCATCTGATGCAGGTCAATACCCTGACCTATGCGCTTAGCCTGCAGGCACTGAACGGCAACGTATCGCCGTTTCTGGCCAATGCCCTGGCGCTGCGGCCCTATCCGGAAGTCGCGGCAATGGGGAAAAACCTGCGCGAACTGCTGGTCGGCTCCAGCCTGTGGCAGCACGACGACAGTCGCCCATTGCAGGATCCGCTCAGCTTCCGCTCCGGCGTCTATTTGTTAGCGGAACTGCAGCGCAGCTATCAATTGGCCTATGACCAGCTGCTGGTGCAGTTGAACAGCTCCGACGATAACCCAGGCGTGGCGCTGGGGATCACACCGCCATCACAACGTCCCCAGGAAGCCGTCGGCTACGTCAGTGAAGGCAACCTGCAGGGTGCCGTACTGCCAAGCGCCAATTTTGAGCCACTGCCCTGGGTGCTGGCCTTCGAGCAATTGGGGCTGGCACTGGCGCACAACTCGCTGGCCAGCGCCCAACAGGTGGTGAAACTGAATAACCCGGCGTTTACCGGCCTGACCCGCTTTCTTGGCACCGACCACACCGTGCATGCCTTCGGTGCGATGGAAAAACCGGTGATGCTGCTGGCGATGCGCAATAAAGAGCTGGCGATGCCGGTGTCGCTCGATTACTTCCCGGTGGCCGGTGATATCGAAGACATTGCCACTAACGCCCCGTCGGTGGTCGAGCGCGTTCAGCAGCAGGTGGATAACGCCTATCAACTGCTGGGTATCTTGCTGGTGCACGACGCCCAGGCGGTGAGCCTGCGCCAGCAGCGGCACAACGGCTTTACTCTCTCCGCGCCGACAGCGGCACTTTACGCGGCGGTACGCCAACGGGTGCCGTTTATCGAAACCGATCGCCCACTGGCACCCGACTTCGCCGCCGCAGAGCTGGTGCTGCGCCAATACGACAAATAGTCCCTGATTTTCATCTCCCATCCTGAACGCAGGGCGCCCCACGGCGCCCTGCGTATTTTGGGTTCAAATAAACAAAACTCATACCTCGTTAATCATTTTCCGGCAGACACCGGCAGCCACAGTCCCTAACGTGGTAACTGAGTCGTCAGCCATAAATCATACAATTAGCTGTTTTTTATAAAATAAATGATATAAATATTCTGACAATGCCCACTGACGCTCATTCAATACGTTTCCGACCTGCAACCAAAGTTTTAATCCGATCACATATTAATAAAAAAAACAGAGAGCGTACCCGATGAGCAACCGCAACATTGTCGACGTCAAAGCGTGGATTGATTCCCGCCCCATTTCCGGCTATCAGTGGCTGGTATTAATTCTGTGTTTCATGATCATCATGTTTGATGGTTATGACGCCGCAGTGATGGGTTTTATCGCCCCTGCACTAATTGAAGACTGGGGTATTTCACGTGCCGAAATGGGCCCCATCCTCGGGGCTGCAATGTTTGGCGTCGCTTTGGGCGCGCTGATCGCCGGCCCCTATTCCGACCGTTTTGGCCGCAAGAAGGTGCTGCTGCTGTCAATTCTGTGCTTTGCGCTGTTCAGCCTGCTGAGCACCTTCGCCCGCACTCCGCTGGAAATGGCGTTGTTGCGCTTTCTTACCGGCCTGGGTCTGGGTGCAGTGATGCCCAACTGCGTTACTCTGGTGTCGGAATATATGCCGGAACGCTGCCGTGGCCTGATGATTACCCTGATGTACAGTGGCTTTAATATCGGCTCCGGTGCGGGTGGATTCATTGCCGCCGGCATGCTGCCGCATTATGGCTGGAAGGCCGTGTTGTTCTTCGGCGGTATCATGCCGCTGGTATTGCTGCCACTGCTGGTCTGGATCCTGCCGGAATCGACGCTATATATGGTGGTACGCAACCATCACAAGGACAAAATCGCTAAAATCCTGCGCCGCGCCGGCGGTGTGTTCAGCGCCGGAACCACCTTCATACTGAAAACCCCTGTGATCCCCAAAAAAGCCCGCGTACTCCAACTGTTCAGTCATGGTTATGCCAGGGGCACCCTGGTGCTGTGGCTGACCTATTTCATGGGGCTGTTCGTGATTTACCTGCTCAACGGCTGGCTGCCGACCATTGTGCGCGGCGCCGGTTTCTCACTGGAGCGGGCCGCGATAATCGCCGGTCTGTTCCAACTGGGCGGCACCCTGGGTGGCCTGCTGGTGGGTTACCTGATGGACCGCTTCGTCGCCAAACGGGTGATCGGACTGTTTTATCTGATGGGCATGATCTGCCTGCTGTCACAGGGTATCTGGGGCTTTGGCCCAACGCCGCTGGCAGTGTTGGTCTTTGTTAGCGGTATCTGTATTAACGGGGCACAAACCGGTCTGCAGGCCTTCTCACCGGCATTTTATCCCACCGAAATGCGGGCCACTGGCGTCAGCTGGATGCACGGCATCGGCCGTAGCGGCGCCATTATCAGCTCGTCAATGGGCGGCGTGTTACTGGGGATTTTCCCCGGTGCCACCAGCATATTTATCATTCTGGCGATCCCGGCGTTACTGGCGGCGATCACTATCATTAATCATCAAAAGGCACATCCGGCTGAAATGGTTAAAGGCATCGATATTACCGATCTGCCTGCGTTGTCACGCACCATGAATAACCGGTAATTCTTATTAATACAGAGGTAGACGATGGCTAAGATCATTGGCGGACTGGCGGTGTCACACACCCCAACCATCGGTTTTGCAGTAGACCACAACAAACAGAACGAAACGGCCTGGGCGCCGATTTTTGACGGTTTCGCCCCGATGCAGCAATGGCTGGAAGAGAAAAAACCGGACGTGTTGCTGTATGTCTTCAACGATCACGTGACCTCGTTTTTCTTCGATCACTATTCGGCATTCGTGCTTGGCATTGACGACAGCTACGCGGTAGCCGATGAAGGCGGTGGCCCGCGTGATTTGCCGCCGATTCGAGGCCATGCGGCGCTGTCGCAACATATTGGAGCCAGCCTGATGGCCGACGAGTTTGATATGTCGTTCTTCCAGGATAAACCTCTCGACCATGGATTATTCTCCCCGTTGTCCGCCCTGCTGCCGTGGCAGAACGGCTGGCCAATGCAGGTAGTGCCGCTGCAGGTCGGGGTGCTGCAGTTCCCGATCCCTTCAGCCCGCCGCTGCTACAAGCTCGGTCAGGCGCTGCGCCGGGCGATCGAAAGCTTCCCGGAAGACTTGCGCGTCGCGGTGGTAGCCACCGGCGGCGTCTCGCATCAGGTGCATGGCGAACGTTGCGGTTTTAATAACCCGCAGTGGGATGAACAGTTTGTCGACTTGCTGGTTAATGATCCGCAGCGCCTGACCGAAATCACGCTGGCGGAGTACGCCACCCTGGGTGGGCTGGAGGGCGCGGAGGTGATCATGTGGCTGATTATGCGCGGTGCCCTGTCGGCCAACGTCGAAAAACTGCATCAGGCCTATTATCTGCCTTCCATGACCGGCATCGCCACGCTGATCCTGGAAAACCAGACGCGTGAAGCACCGGTAGATGTCCATCAGCGCCAGCGCGACAAAATCAACCTGCAACTGGCGGGGGTTGAGAAACTGCCGGGTACCTATCCCTTTACCCATGCGCGCAGCCTGAAAGCCATCCGTATCAACCGTTTCCTGCACCGGCTGATCCTGCCGGCCTGGCGCGAACGTTTCAATAACGCCCAGCAGGCGCTGTTCGACGAAGCACAGCTCACCCCTGAGGAACAACAACTGTTGCGCGAACTCGACTGGCGCGGACTGATCCATTATGGCGTCAGTTTCTTCCTGTTGGAAAAGCTCGGGGCAGTGGTCGGGGTATCCAACCTGCATATCTACTCGGCGATGCGTGGCCAGACGCTGGAAGAATTCCAACAAACCCGCAATCAGCAAGTGTTGTATTCCGTCGCGGGGAAAGCGCCAAAATGACTATTTTTGACCAACCGAAAATTGACTGCCACCACCATATTTTCGACCCTCAGCGTTTTCCCTACGTGGCGGACAGCGGTTACAACCCGGAAGGCCACGAGCTGGCGACGCTGGAACACTACCGCGCGGTGATGCAGGCCTACGGTATCCGCCACTCATTGATTGTCGGCCCGACGTCGGCTTACAACACCGATAACCGCTGCCTGCTGGCGGCACTGGCCGCTGGCAAAGGCCGTCACAAAGGTATTGCCGTGGTGCCGCGTGAGGTGGACAGCCAAACGCTTGCCGGATTGCAGGCGCAGGGCGTGGTCGGCATCGCGCTTAACGTGGCGATGCTCGGCGTCGAACCTTTCTTGCAGCTGGATCGGCTAATGGGTCAACTGGCAGAACTGGAAATGTTCGCGCAAATCCAGGTGCAGGACGACCAGTTACCGGCGCTAATGCCGTTGCTGGCACGCACTCGTACCCGGCTGCTGTTCGACCATTCTGGTCGGCCGGACATCAGCGCAGGTCTTCAACAACCGGCGTTTCAGGCCCTGTTGTCGTTGGCACAGCGTGAGCACACCTACGTCAAGCTTTCCGGCCTGGCCAAGTTTTCACGTCGGCACTATCCGTTCAGCGACGCTCAGCCTTACCTGTTGGCGCTGCTAGCGGCCTACGGCGGTGAGAAATGCATGTGGGGGTCGGACTGGCCTTTCCTACGCGCCACCGAACGCATGGATATGGGCACGCTGCTGATGCTGGCCGAACAGATGTTCCCCGACGCACAGACGCGCCGGCAAATTTTATGGCAGACGCCGCAGCGGCTGTTTGGTTTTAGCGATGATCGGAGTCATGATGAAAACCATTTACGTGCTCAATGGCCCAAACCTTAACCTGTTAGGCACCCGTGAGCCTGAGACCTACGGAACCGACACGCTGGCGACCATCGAACAGCTGTGTCGCAGCACCGCCACCGAACTGGAATGTCGGCTGGAGTTTCGCCAAACCAACCATGAAGGTGAAATGATTGACTGGATCCAGCAAACGCACGGCAAGGCACATGCGCTGGTGATCAATCCGGCAGCCTGGACGCACACCTCGGTGGCAATACGTGACGCTGTCACGGCAGTGGCCTTGCCACTGTTCGAGGTGCACATCACCAACGTGCACAAGCGCGAACCGTTTCGCCACCATTCCTACCTGTCCGACGTGGCCAACGGCGTGATTTGCGGCTTTGGCATTCAGGGATACCGTTACGCGCTGATGCAAGCGGCGCAGCTTTAGTCCATACAGACCTCGCGCAAGCAGGCAATCAATGCTTGCGCCGCCGGGGAATGAAGGCTGCCCGTACGGCAGATCAGGCCAATGGCGCGACCGGTATCAGGCAGCGCCATTGACAGTTGAACCAGTTCGCCGGAGGCCAGCTCATATTCCAACTGGTGGGCGGATACTGCCGCCAGCATGTCTGAATTGAGCAGCAAGCCTCTCACCAACGCCAAATCACCGGTTTCCACCACCGGGCTGGGCGCCGGGATATTCATCGCCAGGAAGCAGCCGTCCAGCAAGCGCCGCGCCGGAGTGGCAGAGCGTGGCAATATCCAGCGCGCCGACCTCAACTGTTCAGGCCTTAACCCCGGAACCGTCAGCGGATGGCCGCGACGTGCCAGTAGTACCATTTCCTCGGTAAACAGCGTTTCACTGTACACGTCGGCGGCATAATCGCTGGCGCGCAGGGCGCCAAAAATAAAATCGATATCCCCGGAACGCAGCTCGGTGACCAGGGCCTCAAAGGCACTTTCGTTGGTCACCACGCTGACCCCCGGATAGCGGGAGGTCAGTTGGATAATGGCCTGCGGCAACAGCCGGGTACGCCCCAACGGTAATGCCCCCACCCGTACTCGCCCCTCCAGCACCCCGCGGCGGGCAGCGATATCAGCGGGAATATGTTGCAGTTCATTCAGCGCACGGCGAATGTTGGCTTCGATTTCACGGCCGGCCAGCGACGGCACCATCCCCTGTGGCGTGCGCTCCAGCAACGGCACTCCGGCACCGTTTTCCAGCACCTTGAGCGCGGCGCTGATCGCCGGCTGGCTAAGTCCGAGCAGCGTGGCGACGGTTTGCATATGTCGGGTTTCACACAGGCAGACGAAAATCTGCAATCGCCGCACATTGAACAGGTACAAGGGTTCAGGATCGCCCCGCGTCTGCATACCCTTGCCCTGCAAGCGCTTTAGCAGCGCCGGTATCTGGTGCAATTCATCAATCGCCCGCCGGGCTCGCGGCAGCACGCATTTACCAAAGTCGGTCAGCAGCATGCCGCTGGCGTGGCGTTCAAACAAGGGTGCCGCCAGTTTCTGCTCCAAATCACGGATCGAGCGGGTGATCGCTGACTGGGTTCGGAATAGCTCATCGGCTGCGCGCGAGACGCTACCCTGGGTCACTACCTGACTGAATGCCCTGATTTGCATCAGGTTTGTCAGCAGGCTCTCATCATAGTCCATCGCATCATCTCCTTTCCCCGTGGCTGGCAATATAAATAAAACGCATACCTGCTGCAATCAAATGAATTATCCGCCGCCCGCCGGAGCTGACAGCATGAGGTCATTATACCCAGTCAAGGAATCCGATAATGAACTCAGTAGCTTCAAACAAAACCGCCCTGGTAGTCAGCGCCCATTCCGCCGATTTTGTCTGGCGCGCCGGCGGTGCCATCGCCCTGCATACTCAGCTCGGCTATCAGGTCCATGTGGTTTGCCTGTCGTTTGGCGAAAGGGGGGAGTCCGCCAAGCTGTGGCGTAAAGGCCAGATGACCGAAGACAAAGTAAAGACATCCCGCCGTGACGAGGCCCACGCCGCCGCCGAGATCCTGGGCGCCAGCATCGAATTCTTTGACATGGGTGACTATCCGCTACGGGCCGATAAAGAGGCGCTGTTCCGCCTGGCCGACGTGTTCCGAAAAGTACAGCCGCACTTTGTGCTGACCCATTCGCAAAAAGATCCGTACAACTACGATCACCCATTGGCCAGCCACCTGACTCAGGAAGCCCGCATTATCGCCCAGGCGGAAGGCTATCGCCCAGGTGAAGCCATCGGCGGCGCGCCACCGGTCTATCTGTTCGAACCGCATCAGCCGGAACAATGCGAATGGAAGCCGGACGTGCTGCTGGATATCACCGAAGTCTGGGACAAAAAATACCAGGCAATCCAGTGCATGGCCGGTCAGGAACACCTGTGGGAATACTATACCCGCGTCGCCCAGCAGCGCGGCGTGCAGGCCAAACGCAACGTTGGCATCACCAGCAGCAAAAATATCGTTTACGGCGAAGGCTACCAAAGCATCTTCCCGCGCGTAACAGGAGAACTGGCATGAGCCTGATCGGTAAAAAAGGCGTGGTGATCCGCAATATCCCACGGGCAAACGCCAACACTCTGGACGCCCTGGCCGAATTTGGTGTAGCCACGGTGCATGAGGCGCAAGGTCGCAAAGGCCTGCTGGACCCGGTAATCCGCCCCATCCAGCAGGATCGCGGGATTGCCGGCAGCGCGGTGACGGTGTTGGTCGCCCCCGGTGATAACTGGATGTTTCACGTGGCGGTTGAGCAATGTCAGCCCGGCGACATTCTGGTGGTCGCCCCCACTTCCCCGTGCGGTGACGGCTACTTCGGCGATCTGCTGGCCACTTCACTGAAAGCGCGCGGCGTGCGCGGCCTGATCGCCGACCTCGGCGTGCGTGATACTCGCACCCTGCGGGAAATGGGCTTTCCGGTCTGGTCACGAGCGGTGTATGCCCAGGGCACGGTGAAAGAGACTTTGGGTTCAGTCAACGTCCCGCTGATTTGCGCCGGACAACTGATTTATCCCGGCGATGCGATGATCGCCGATGATGACGGCGTGGTGGTAGTGCGACAAACCGAAGCAGAACAGGTACTGGTAGCCAGCCGTCAGCGTGCCGAGCTGGAAGAGAGCAAACGCCTGCGCATGGCCGGTGGCGAACTGGGGCTGGATATATACCAGATGCGCCCACGGTTGGCGGAAAAAGGCCTGACATATTACGACTCACTGGATCTGCTGGAGGATTGACATGCGCCAACGCCGGATCCCCTGTTTACTGATGCGCGGTGGTACCTCCAAAGGGGCCTTCTTTCTCGCCGGGGATTTGCCCACCGACCCGAACCAACGCGATCGAGTCCTGTTGGCGGTGATGGGTTCCCCCGACCTGCGGCAGATTGACGGCCTCGGCGGCGGTGATCCGCTGACCAGCAAGGTGGCAATCGTTAACCGCTCACAACGTGATGATGCCGATGTCGACTACCTGTTCGCCCAGGTCAGCGTTGACCAACCGCAGGTGGACTACGGCCAGAACTGCGGCAATATCCTGGCAGCGGTGGCTCCGTTCGCCATCGAACGCGGGTTGGTTAAGCCCGGCCCGACGTCGACCGAAGTGCGGATCTTCATGCAGAACACCGGGCAGATTGCTCTGGCCCGCATCGCCACGCCCGGAGGTGAAGTGCAATACGACGGGGATCTGGCCATTGATGGCGTACCGGGCCGCGCAGCGGAAATCGTACTGACCTTCAGCGATATTGCCGGTTCCAGCTGCGGCTCGTTGCTGCCGACAGGCAATCCGCAGGACAGCTTTGACGGCGTGGCGGTGACCTGTATCGACAACGGTATGCCGGTGGTGTTGCTGCGTGCGGCGGATGTCGGCCGCAGTGGCTATGAAACCCGCGAACAACTGGATGCCGATCAACAACTGAAAGCCCGTCTGGAGAGCATCCGCCTGCAGGCCGGGCCAAAAATGAACCTCGGTGATGTCAGCCGTCGCACGGTGCCCAAAATGACCCTGATTGCCGAAGCGCGTCACGGTGGCACCCTCAGCAGCCGTACCTTTATCCCCCACCGCTGTCATGCCTCAATCGGTGTGCTGGGCGCGGTCAGCGTTGCCACCGCCTGCCTGATCCCCGGCAGCGTCACCGAGGGTCTGGCCCAGGTCAGCGATGGCGCAGAGCTGCGTCTTAGCGTTGAACACCCCAGCGGCGAGTTCAGCGTGTTGCTCCAACGCGATCCAACCCAAAGCGGCGCGGCCTCACTACTCGGTGCCGGTTTACTGCGCAGTGCACGGCTGATTTTTAGCGGTGAAGTCTGTATTCCCGGCGCGGTATGGCCTCAATAATCAAGGAGCATCCATGAGCTTAGCTCTCCCCTCCGTAGCATTAGTCGGCTTTGGTGAAGTCGGCGGCATTCTGGCGCAGGAGCTGCGCGCGCAAAACATTACCGTCAGTGCTTTTGACCCGCAAGCCTCATTGGCAATGGCAGAAAAAGCGGAGGCCTGCGGGGCTCACTTCGCCGCGACGCTGCCACAGGCGCTGGAAGGGGCAACGCTGGTGTTTTCCGCCGTCACCGCCGCCAATACGCTACGGGTTGCACAGCAGTGCGCGCCGTTGCTGCACCCGGGCCAAACCTTTCTCGACCTCAACTCTGCGGCTCCCAATACCAAACGCGCCGCCGCCGAAGCAATCAGCGCCAGCGGCGCGGTTTACGTGGAAGTCGCGGTGATGGCCCCGGTTCCGCCCAAGCGTTTGAAAACGCCCCTGCTGCTGGGCGGAACCGGGGCCATGCCGGTTAGCGCCCAGCTCAACGCCCTGGGGTTCAACAGCCAGGTCTACAGCTCTCACATCGGGGAAGCCTCGGCAATCAAAATGTGTCGCAGCGTCATGATCAAGGGGCTGGAAGCCCTGACCACCGAATGCCTGCTCGCCGCCCAGCGTTACGGTGTCGAACAGCCGGTACTCGATTCCCTGCACGCCAGCTTCCCGTCACTGGGTTGGGACCAGCAGTTTCCCCACTACCTGATCAGCCGGATTGCGGAGCACGGTAAGCGCCGTGCCGAGGAGATGCGCGAAGTGGTGCAAACGCTGCGGGACGTTGGCATTGAGCCACACCAAAGCCTGGCGACCGTCGCCAGCCAGCAGGGACTGGTGGACGCCATGAGCGCCCAAAGGCTGGCCTATTCGGAACTGACGCCTTTCGTTTGGCAAACCGCATTGGGCAAAATTTACCCCACCGGTGATTAACATCAAAAAAACCAAAATATTTCACCTGCCGAAGATTGTTAACAATCTCATAACGGCGTATTTTGTACCAAATGATTCATAGCAAGCTAATTATCTGCCTATTTGGGGGCTATACTGCCCTCTTTTCACTGGAAAACAATGCGATGAAATATCTCTGCTCTTCCTTTGGCGCTCTGGCCCTGATGGCATTAGCCGGCACGGCATCCGCCGCACAACTCAATAACACCCAGGCAAATCAGGTGATCGCCAGCGTGCAGTCAACCCTGAAATCGCAAAACAGCTTCGGCTGCGTAGCCGTGGTCGACAGCAGTGGCACGTTGCTGGCCTTCCAGCGTTTCGATGGTTCCCCGTTGGGCTGCGTCGATGCCTCCATCGGTAAAGCGCGGACCTCCGCGCTGTATCGTGCACCCACCTTAAAATTTATGCAGCGGCTGCAAAACGGTGAAAACACCGTACTGAGCATTCCGCACGTGGTGGCACTGGGCGGCGGTTATCCACTGACGCTCAACGGCGAAGTTGTTGGTGCTGTCGGTGTCAGTACGCCGAAGCAGGAGATTGACAACCAGGCATCACAAACTGCCGCTGAGGCATTGAAATAACCACGGACTGACCTCCCTCTCAAGGAGCACACTATGATTTCAATATCACGCCGTCGGCTGGTGCTGGGGTCTGCGGGGCTGTTGGTCGCAGGCGTTATGAGCCAGAATCTACTGAGCCAAACCGCTTTTGCCCGGTCGCAACCGGCCGACATACCGGACAATTTTCTGGCCATTTCTCGGCTGCTGACCGGCATTCCGCTGCCGGATCCGCAGTTGGCGCAACGGTTGTATACCGCGTTACAACCCCTGTTCCCGCAGATTGAACGGCAGATTGGGCTACTGGCCGAGCTGATGACGCAACATGTCGATCTGAACGGCGAAACCTTCCAGGCATGGCTCCAACAGCAAACTGCACCGCTCGCGGCGCTGTACCACTCGTTAATGACCGGTTGGTATCTCGGTGTGGTCGGCGATCCGGCCAAACCGAGCTGTATCGCCTTTGAAAACATCGTCAGCTACCAACAGGTGCGTGGCACCTTAAGCCCACCAAGCTATTGCCCCGGCGAACCCAATTTCTGGACTCACCCCCCACGTAAGGAGACTGCGCATGTCTGATTCATTAAACGCCGACGTGGTGGTGATTGGTGCAGGCATTGCCGGTTCGCTGGCAGCCTTGAAAATGGTGCAGGCCGGAGCTTCGGTGCTGATGCTGGAGTCGGGGCCAGAAATCAAACGTGACGAGGCCGTCGAGCTGTTTCGCAACTCGCCGTTCAAAGGCGATTTCACCGAACCCTATCCGCCAGAACCCTGGGCACCGCAGCCAAAATTTATCCCGACCGACAATAATTATCTGATCCAGAAAGGCCCGGACCCGTACCGTGCCCAATATTTACGTGGTGTTGGCGGTACCACCTGGCACTGGGCCGGGCAAGCTTTCCGCCTGCTACCGAACGATATGCGGCTGAAAAGCCGGTACGGCGTGGGCCGTGACTGGCCAATCAGCTATGAACAGCTGGAGCCTTATTATTGCGAAGCGGAATACCAGATGGGCGTCTCCGGCGACAGTGAATTGGACTCACCGCGTTCACGCCCCTATCCGCTGCCCGGCATTCCTCTGCCTTATGGTTTTGAACGGATCAAGCAACGTATCGCCGGGTTGGGCTATCAGGTGGGGATCGGCCCACAGGCGCGTAACAGTGTGCCTTATGACGGTCGCCCGGCCTGCTGCGGCAACAATAACTGCATGCCGGTCTGCCCGATCGACGCACAGTATCACGGTGGCATTTCGGCGCGTAAAGCGTTAGCGGCCGGAGCGCGAATTATCGCCAATGCGGTAGTGCATCGTATTGAGGCCAATGAACAGGGCCAAATAGTGGCGGTGCATTATCTCGACCGCAACAAGGCCAGCCACCGCGTCACCGGCAAACGCTTCGTGCTCACCGCCAACGGCATTGAAAGCCCAAAGATTCTGCTGATCTCCAGCAGCGAACGCTACCCGAACGGCATCGCCAACGGCTCCGGTATGGTGGGCCGCAACCTGATGGACCACCCCGGCAGTTCGGTGGAGTTCTACGCTGATGAGCCAGTCTGGTTTGGCCGTGGCCCCATGCGCCCCGGCAGCATCAATAACCTGCGTGATGGTGCCTTCCGGGCGGAACGCTCGGCGCTGCGTGTGGATCTGTCCAATACCTCCCCGGTGCGTTACCTCACCGAACGCCTGATCCGCCAGGGTTACTACGGCAAGGCACTGAACGACAAGCTGGCCTTCCAGTCCGAGCGTTACGTGCAACTGAAATGCCTGCTGGAAATGCTGCCGGAGCCGGAAAACCGTGTCCAATTGAGTAAAACCGAGAAGGACGCCTGGGGTATTCCCAGACTGGAGGTTTACTACCAATTCCCGGACTACGTTCACCGTGGCTATGACCAATCGATGCTCGATTTTCAGCGCATCGTCAAGCAAATGGGAGGCAGCGAAGCGGTCTACAGCAAGCGCGGCGTATATGACAACAACCAGCACATTACCGGCACCATGATCATGGGCCACAGCGGCAGCGACTCGGTGGTGGACGGCGACTGTCGCAGCCACGATCACCCCAATTTGTTTATCGCCGGTACCGGCGTGATGCCTTCCGCCTCGACCGTTAACTCAACGTTGACCGGCGTCGCATTGGCACTGCTGATGGCAGACCGGGTGCTGGAAAGCCTGAAAGGAGGCATGGCGTGAAAAAAACCTTACTGGCGTTGCTGCCGTTGCTGGTCAGCAGCCCTCTTTGGGCGCAGCCTAATGGCGACGAACAGATCAACCGCGGCGAATATCTGGCGCGTGCCGCCGACTGTACCGCCTGCCACACCGCGCCGGGCGGCCCGGCGTTTGGCGGTGGCTATCCGGTCAATACTCCGTTCGGCGTGATTTATGGCACCAATATTTCCGCCGATAAACAGTTCGGCATCGGCAACTGGAGCGACGATGAATTTGTTGCGGCGGTGCGCGACGGCATCGGCAAAGACGGCAGCCAACTTTACCCGGCGATGCCTTACGACGCCTTTACCAAAATGACCCGCAACGACGTGCTGGCGATCAAGGCTTATCTGCTGTCACTACCCGCGGTAAAACAGGCCACGCCGAAAACCGATCTCTCCTTCCCGTTCAATCAGCGCTGGGGAATGCGTTTCTGGAAATGGTTCAACTTTGGCCAGGGTGAGTTAAAACCCGATCCGGCACAGAGTGCACAGTGGAATCAGGGCCGTTATCTGGTCGAAGCCCTGGCCCACTGCGGCACCTGCCATACCCCGCGTAACCTGACCATGGGCATGGACAGCGACAAAGCCTTCGCCGGTGGCGATCTCGGAGCCTGGACTGCCTATAACATCACGCCCGACAAAAACGCCGGTATCGGCAACTGGTCACAGCAGGATCTGGTCGGTTACCTGAAAACCGGCAATACACCGGGCCGTGCGTCGGCGTCCGGCCCCATGGCCGAGGCGGTCGAACACAGTTTGCAGTACCTGCCGGAGACGGATCTGCAGGCGATTGCGGTTTATCTGCGCAGCGTACCGGCCATCGCCGATGCGCAGCAAAGCCGGCCACGGGACAGTTGGGGCAACGCATCACAGGATTATCTTGACCGACGCGGTGCAAGCCCCTCTTTGCAGGACGGTGCGGCGCTGTTTAACGGCAATTGTGCCACCTGCCATGGTGCAGGAGGGGGCGGCATCGGCAAAGGGTTCCACGCCTATCCCTCGTTGTTTAACCATGGCAGCACCGGGGCGGCCGAGGGGAATAATCTGGTTTCAGTGATCCTGGGCGGCGTGCACCGTGACATGCAGCAAGGAGAGATCCTGATGCCGTCATTCGCCAGCGAACTCAGCGACTCGCAGATTGCGCAGTTGAGCAACTACATCAGCACACAGTTCGGTAACCCTGCGGCGGCCAACGTCAGTGCCAAACAGGTGCAGAAACTGCGCGCCGATGCCGGACTCCCCCAGCCACCAACGGTTTTGCAGGGGGATAAGCCTTAATCGCACCGTCAGTCCAACCACACCAGGGCAATGCCCTTGCTCTGGTGAAGCCCCACTCACAGTTCCCGCTGAAAATAATTGATTGTTTTGCCATAAGAATTTAGAACTGACTGACAATAATTCAAACGCTGGGGATGGGGATGAGCACACAAACGACGGTGATTGACGCACGTCAGTCACGGCAGGCATTACTGGCCGGATCGGTCGGCAACTTTATCGAGTGGTATGAATTCGGCGTTTACGGTTTTCTCGCCACCGTGATCGCCGCCAACTTTTTCAGCCTGCAGGGTGAAAGCGAAATCACCAGCCTGATCCTCACCTACGCCGCCTTTGCGCTGGCTTTCTTCTGTCGGCCGATCGGCGCGGTGATTTTCGGTCGCATCGGCGATCGCATTGGTCGCAAACCGACGCTGATCGCGGTATTGCTGCTGATGACGGTAGCCACGGCGTTGATTGGTGTAATGCCCACCTACGCCTCTATCGGTGTTGCCGCCCCACTGCTGCTGACGCTGTTGCGCATGTTCCAGGGGCTGTTTGCCGGCGGTGAGTTCGGCGGCGCGGTGTCGCTGATGACCGAATTCGCGCCCAAGGGCAAACGCGGTCTGTTCGGCGCCTGGCAATCGCTGACCGTCGCGTTCGGGCTACTGGCTGGTGCCGGGTTGGTGGCACTGCTGGCCGCGTTATTGACGCCGGAACAGCTGCACGATTGGGGCTGGCGCATTCCCTTCCTGTTGGCACTGCCAATGGGCGCAGTGGCATTGTGGCTGCGGTTGAAACTGCAGGAAACGCCCACCTTTACCCAGGCACAGCAAACCCGTAGCGCGACGACGCAGCCACCGGCAGTAAAACTGAGCGGCGTAGCAAAAACCATTGTTCTGGGTATTGGCCGCATGATGGGCTGGTCCGCCGCCGGTTACACCTTTTTGGTGGTGATGCCCTCCTACCTGCAAACCTCGCTGCACGCCACCTTCCAGCAGGCGCTGGTTGCCACGGTACTGGCCAACGTCGGTTTCGCTCTGACCATTTTGCCTGCCGGTATCCTCAGCGATAAGCTGGGACGCAAAACGGTGATGCTGACGGCGGTGGTGGCGGTTATTCTGTTTACCTTCCCGCTGCTGCACCTGTTGCAGGACCCGCAAAGTTCACTGCTGACCAAAGGTATCGCGGTGATGATTGCCGGTGCGGTGGTCGGCTTGCTGGCCGGTCCCGGCCCGGCCATGTTGGCAGAAATGTTCCCCACCCAGGTGCGTTATACCGGTCTGGGGCTGGCCTACTCACTGTCCAATGCGGTGTTCTCAGGCTCCGCCGGGCTAATCATCACCGGGCTTATCAAGCAGACCGGCAACCTCGATATCCCGGCTTACTACGTGGTAGCGACCTCAGTGGTCAGCCTGTTCGCACTGATGACTCTGCGCCGCGACGATCATCTGCGTTCGCTTAACGAAGGTTAATCCCTGTCGGGCGCCCTGCGCGCCCTGTTTTCTCTTCGGTGATTTTGATCACACCCGCAAAATGTTAACGTTAACTTTTGTGATTAACATCGCAACCCCTCACTTTGATGGCTTTATTTGGTTCAAAGTTAACGTTAACAATGGAGCCAATTTCATCCATCAGGGCATCCCACATGAACCGCGAAACAAAAAAATATTATGTGCTCCTCAGCGGCCTGTTGTTTTTCTTCTTCTTTACCTGGTCGTCCAGCTTTTCACTGATCTCTATCTGGCTGAACCAGAAAATCGGCCTGAAAGGGACAGAAACCGGGCTGATTTTCGCGGCAATGTCAGTCATGGCGTTGTGCGCCCAACCGCTGTACGGCTTTATTCAGGACAAGCTTGGGCTGCGTAAGCACCTGCTGCTGTTTGTCGGCGTGCTGCTGTTGCTCACCGGCCCGTTTTTTATCTACGTCTACGCCCCGCTGCTGCAGAGCAATCTGGTGGCCGGCGCACTGGTGGGCGGCGTGTTTGTCAGCCTGGCTTTCAATGCCGGTATCGGCGCGCTGGAATCCTATACCGAACGAGTCAGCCGCATTGTCGGTTTCGAATTCGGCCGGGCGCGCATGTGGGGGTCATTGGGATGGGCCAGCGCGACCTTCTTTGCCGGCTTTAACTACAATATCAACCCCAATATCAACTTCTGGATCGCCTCGGCCTCGGCGGCGGTGTTCCTGCTGTTGCTGTGGCAGGTTCGCGAGCTGAAACCCAACGCCATGGCCGGTCTGGAATACGGCAAGCCGGAAAATCTCAAGCTGCAGGACGCCCTGGCCCTGCTGCGCCTGCCGGGGTTCTGGGCGCTGGTGGTGTTCGTGCTCGGCACCAGCATCTATGGCGTGTTTGACCAACAGTTCCCGGTGTATTTCGCCTCGCAGTTCCCCACCCACGAGGAAGGCAACCGCATGTACGGTTTCCTTAATTCGCTGCAGGTGTTTCTGGAAGCCGGCGGCATGTTCCTGGCCCCACTGCTGGTCAACCGCATTGGCATAAAGCAAAGCCTGTTGCTGGCCAGCAGCGTGATGGCGCTGCGCATGGTCGGTTCCGGTTTTGCCAGCGGCGCACTGATGATTTCCGCCATGAAACTGCTGCACGCCGTGGAATTGCCCATCCTGCTGGTGGCGATGTTCAAGTACATCACTACCCGTTTCGACAGCCGTTTGTCTTCCACGCTGTATCTGGTGGGTTTCCAGTTTATCAGCCAAATTGTCGCCGGTTTTCTGGCCCCACTGGCCGGTTATGGTTACGACCGCATCGGCTTTGCCGACACCTATTTGCTGATGGGCTGCGCGGTAGCCGGTACCACGCTGATTTCCTGCTTCCTGCTGCGCGGCGAGACCGTCGCCAGTGCGCCTCAATTTCAATCCACGTTAAAATCAAGTGAGCCTACCCAATGAAAAATGCCTTAGCTCAAGCCGATCATGCGGTCGAAGCCCTGCGCGCTCAACGTCAGGATCTCTACTACCCGCGCTTTCATCTGGCACCGGCCGCCGGCTGGATCAACGATCCCAACGGCCTGGTGTGTATTAATGGCGTTTATCACGCGTTCTACCAACACCATCCCTACGACCAGAACTGGGGGCCGATGCACTGGGGCCATGCCACCAGCCGCGATCTGGCGCACTGGCAACACCAGCCGATCGCTCTGGCCCCCGGCGACGACTATGACAAAGACGGCTGTTTCTCCGGCTGCGCAGTGGATGATAACGGCGTTCTGACGCTGCTCTATACCGGTCACGTCTGGCTGGGCAAAGCCGGTGATGACGACCAGGTGCGCGAAGTACAGTGCCTGGCCACCAGCGAGGACGGGATCCATTTTGTTAAACACGGGCCGGTGCTGTTGCCGCCGGAAGGTATTGAGCACTTTCGCGATCCTAAAGTTTGGCGAGCCAATGACCACTGGTGGATGGTAGTCGGTGCCAAAGAGAACGGGCTGGGGCAGGCGCGTCTTTATCGCTCCAGCGACCTGCGCGACTGGCAGTTCGACCGCGTGCTGAGCGGAGCGCAGACGCTGAGTCAGGGCTTTATGTGGGAGTGCCCGGACTTCTTCCCGCTGGGCGAAAAACAGGTTCTGTTGTTTTCACCACAGGGGCTGGCGGCCCAGGGTTACCGCAATCGGAACCGCTTCCAGAGCGGCTATTTGCTCGGCCACTGGCAGCCGGGTGAGGATTTTGGCATCACCCAACCTTTCTGCGAACTGGACAACGGGCACGATTTCTATGCGCCGCAAAGCTTCACCGCCGCCGATGGCCGCCGCATGCTGTTCGCCTGGATGGACATGTGGGAATCCCCGATGCCGAGCAAAGCGCACGGCTGGGCCGGCGCACTTACCCTGCCGCGCGAATTGACGCTGGCAATCGATGGCAATGTGTTGATGAACCCTGCGCGGGAACTGACGGCGTTGCGCGGTCAGCCACATTCGTTCGCTGCGGTCACATTGAGCAACCAACGGCAAGCTCTGGGCAGCGAAGTGCAAGAATTGGCGTTGACCCTGAACCTGGCCGACAGTGATGCCGAACGCTATGGCATCGCCATCGGCAACGCGGCAAGGCTGTACGTCGACAATCAGGCCCATCGTCTGGTGTTGGAGCGGTTTAGTGAGGAGCCTGGTCTGTGCGGCTGTCGCAGCATCCCCCTGCCGGAAGGGGACGAACTGTCATTACGAGTCTTTATTGATCGTTCATCGCTGGAGGTGTTCGTCAATCAGGGCGTGGCCTGTCTGACCAGCCGCATCTACCCGGCCGACGGCCAACGCGGCGTTAGCCTGTTTGCCGAAAGCGGACAGGCGCAGTTTGCTGCATCACAGGGCTGGGCGCTGGAAAGCATCTGGGACTGACCGTCCGGTTAATGGTAGGGGCGCCGCATGCTGCGCCCCATCGCACCCTGAGTCACAGTGACTCGCGCAGCAGCAGCGGGCAAGCCACTTTTCGCGTCTCCTGGTGATCCAGTTGATTAATCAGGTGCAGCGCCGCCTGGCGGCCCAGTTCGTAGTGCGGCAGTTGTACCGTGGTCAGCGGCGGCAGGAACAATTGACCAATACCGACCATATTGTCATAGCCCAGCACCCCCACCTGCTTAGGGATTTCCCAGCCCTGAGCCAACAGCACCTGGTAGACCATAAACGCCACCCGATCGTTGCCGCACACCACCACATCGCAGTCGCGCTGCCCCGGCGAGAAGTGTCGTTGCAGCAGTTCCACGCTGTCGCGGTAATGCTCGTCACCGTCGGTCAGATCGAGATGATATTGCCGCAACTGCTCAACGTCGCCACCGGCTTCACGCCAGGCTCGCTCCAGTCCACGGCGGCGCAATCCGGCCGCCAGGGTATTCTCCGGCAGGTGAATGCACAGCGGCGCACGATACCCTTTGGCGATCAGTGTGCGCATAGCGTCGTACTGCCCCTGTTCATCATCGGGAATATAGCTGGCGACCGGGTGTTCCGGGCTGACGCAGTTGGCCAGCACCAGTTTTTTATCCAGCAACTTGGCAGGCAGGCTCACCTGTCGCAGCCCCATGGTGGTGAAAATCACCCCATCCGGCCGATGCGCCAACAGCAAATCAATGGTGTGCTCCGCGCTGTCATCGGCGAACAAGTTGACCACAAAACTGTTCCAGCCGTGTTCACGCGCGGTTTTTTCAATCGACAGGATCATGTCCACCGAGAAAGGCGTGGTCGCAGTATCCAGCGCCAGCACGCCGAGCGTTTGCACCCGGCTGCTGTCACCGCGAATACGCCGCGCCGCGAGATCGGGCACGTAATCGAGTTGGTCAATCGCCAGCTTAACGCGTTGGTAGGTGTCCGGCCGCAGCTTGTCGGGCTCGTTGATGGCGCGGGATACCGTCATTAACGATACCCCGGCAAGTTTGGCAACGTCTTTCAGCGAGGCCATGCGCCCTTCTCTGTGTGGAATAGAAAACCAGATAATCCCACAACTTAGCGCCGGACTCTAGCCCGCTTTAGCCGGGTGTGATGTCGGCCCACAGAATAACGCTATCCTCCGTCAGCGGCGTCAGCGAACCGGCGTGCTCACCTGCCGCCCACCAGCCACCGTCACGCACCGCCAAAGTGACACCGTCACCCAGTAACCAACTTCCCTGTAACACATACAAAACGCCCGCATTTTGCGCCAACAACGTGCTCACCGTCGTCACGCGTTGCACCCTGGCCGCCCAGCGCCCACGCCGGGTCATGATATTGAAATCCTGACTACTGCCGCCCAACAGAGTCGCCTGCAACGTCACATCGCCGGAGAAAGCGAACGGCTTGCCGACCTGTGACAGCTGATGATCAATCTGCCCTTCGCTGAACAGGTGGACACCGTCACCTTCCAGCAGCGTGATAGAGCGATCTATGCCGCTGAACGCCGAAAACGGGCCGTCCTGCGCGATGGTGGCGATGCTGGCACGCCAGTCAAAATCCTCTGCCCCCGACGGCCAGCAGGCGATTTCGCGGGTTTCCCCGCCGCCATTGCGCCACGGCGTGACCGGCAGCGCAGCAAAATCAAAACGCGTCAGGCTCATCATGCCTCCTGCTGGAAGGTTTTCAGCACCTGCAGGAACTCGGCACTGCTCTGTTGCTGCAATGCGTGGCGCCCCTGGTCAATGACCTGACGACCACCGACAAACACGTCGCGAATTTGTTCTTTACCCCCGGCAAACAACCAGCGATTGAGAATGGAGGCATCCGGCGCGGCGGCCAGGTAAGGATCGTCACCGTCCAGCACCAGCCAGTCGGCACGGTAGCCGCTTTGCAAACGACCGATCGGTGCGCCACAGGCCTGCGCCCCACCCTGCAAAGCTTGCTGGTAAAGCACGTCAGCCACCGCAGGCTGCTCCGGCGTGGTCAGGCGGTTACGACGCTGGTCACGCAGGCGCTGACCGTATTCGAACCAGCGCAGCTCCTCTACCACATTGAGCGACACATGGCTGTCGGAACCTATGCCCCAACGCCCCTGATGCTGCAGATAGGCGTCACCGGGGAAAATACCGTCACCCAGATTGGCTTCGGTGGTCAGGCACAGGCCCGCCACTGCCTTGCTGCGCGCCAACTGCTCGAGCTCGTCGCGGTCAAGATGGGTCGCATGCACCAGACACCAGCGGCTATCCACCGGCAGATGCTCATACAACCAGGCCACCGGCCGGCGACCGCTCCAGGCCAGGCAGTCGTTGACCTCTTTTTGCTGCTCGGCGATATGGATATGCACCGGCAGCGCTTGATCGGATGCCGCCAGGATCTGCTGCATCTGGCCCAGTTCCACCGCACGCAGCGAGTGAAAGCACAAGCCCTGGTTCTGCAGGGGCTGCTCTACCAACTGCCGCGCGATCACCTGCTGCTGTTCCAGATAGCTGTCCGCATCCTGAATAAAACGTTTTTGCCCTGGCTGGGCGGGCTGACCGCCGAACCCGGCGTAACTGTACAGCACCGGCAACAGCGTCATACCGATCCCCGCCTGCGCCGCCGCCTGACTGAGCCGCCCGGTCATTTCGCCGCGATCGGCATAAGGATTGCCGTCAGCACCGTGATGCAGATAGTGGAACTCCGCCACCTGGGTGTATCCGCCTTTCAGCATTTCGATATACAGTTGGCGGGCGATCACCTCGACCTGCTCCGGCGTCAGCCGCTGTACCAGACGGTACATCAGATCGCGCCAGGTCCAGAAACTGTCCTGCGGATTGCCCGCCACCTCCGCCAGCCCGGCCATCGCACGCTGAAAGGCGTGAGAGTGAAGGTTCGGCATACCCGGCACTACGTCACCGTGCAGTCGGGTGCAGCCTTCAGGATCGGCATCGGCAGTCACCTGGGTCAGGTGACCTTGCGCATTAACGTCCAGCCGAACGTTATGCGTCCAGCCTTCAGGGAGCAGAGCGCGTGAGGCAAAATAAGCAGGCATGGCAGTATTCCACTGTTAGTGTAACGGCTAATAACGCGCGATAATCGCGCATCCGAAAAATGCACTGGTCCATCGCATTGCTGTGGCGAACCGGCCCTTAGTTGTATATACATATACATACGCCGACACCAACAGTAAACTGGTGTTATTATTTTTTTATTTGACGAGGTTAACGTCTTGGTTGATCAACAGACCGTGCTGCAACTGGCTGCCGCAATGAGCGATACCCCCGCCCCGATCTATCAACGGGTCAAGCAGGCGATCGTAAACCAAATCCGTGCCGGCCACTGGTTGCCGCACCAACGTGTCCCCTCGGAAAGTGAACTGGTGGCCGAGCTTGGCGTCAGTCGCATGACCATCAACCGTGCGCTGCGCGAACTGACCACCGAAGGTTTCCTGATCCGCATGCAGGGCGTGGGCACCTTTGTCGCCGAAGCCAAAGCGCACACCGCCCTGCTGGAAGTGCATAATATCGCCGACGAAATCGCCGCCCGTGGCCACCGTCACAGCAGCAAGATCCTACAGTTAAAGGCCCGTCCGGCCAGTGAAGAAGAAGCGCTGGCGCTGGGCATTCAACCCGGCCAGCTGCTGTTTTATTCGCAAATCGTGCATTATGAAAACGACCTGCCGGTGCAGGTGGAAGACCGCTGCGTCAATCCCCTGATAGCCCCCGACTACATGCTGCAGGATTTCGATCGCGTCACGCCTTATATCTACCTGACGCAGGCCGCCCCGCTGACCGCAGGCGAGCACATCGTGGAAGCCGTGGTGCCAACCCACCAGGAGCGCGAACTGCTGCAACTGGAAGACCACGAACCCGGCCTGCTGATCCATCGCCGCACCTGGTCCGGCAAAACCGTGGTGACCTCGGCGCGCCTGCTGTACCCCGGCAGTCGCTATCAGCTGTTTGGCCGTTTCACCAGCGAAGTCTGAGCCCTGCGGGTGCTGCTTTGGCACCCGTCCTTCCACAACGATCACATCCCGATAACAAATTTTTATCCCGCCTCTTGTGACAACTCGATGAATGCGCTAGGTTGTTTTTAATTGTATATACAACCATGTGGGAGCCAAGGCTCCGGCGGAGAATAGCCATGACTTCTGAGATCCATTGCGACAGCCTGTGGCACGGGGCCGACATCGTCACCATGCGCGACGGCAAGTATCACACCCTCAGCAACGGCGCGATCGCCGTGCGTGACGGCAAAATCGTCTGGCTGGGTGAGTATGCGGAGCTGCCGGCAACGCTGACCGCAGATGAAAAGGTAAAATTCGACGGCGGCATCATCACGCCGGGCTTTGTCGACTGCCATACCCACCTGGTGTTCGGCGGCAACCGCAGCGCAGAGTTCGAACAACGCCTGAACGGCGTGAGCTATGCCGAGATCGCAGCTCAAGGCGGCGGCATCATCTCCACGGTCAAAGCCACCCGCGACGCGGACGAAGAGCAGTTGCTGGAACAGGCGCTGTTCCGGCTACGCCCTCTGCTGGCAGAAGGCGTGACCTGCGTGGAGATCAAATCCGGTTATGGACTGACGCCGGAAAGCGAACTGAAAATGCTGCGCGTAGCGCGTCGACTGGGCGAACTGCTGCCGGTAGAGGTGAAAACCACCTGCCTGGCGGCGCACGCACTGCCGCCGGAATATGCCAACCGGGCCGACGACTATATCGATTTGGTGTGCAACACCATTATTCCTCAGGCTGCCGCCGCCGGGCTGGCTGACGCGGTTGACGCCTTTTGTGAACATCTGGCGTTCTCACCGGCACAGGTGGCGCGAGTGTTTGCCGCCGCAGAAGCCGCCGGACTGCCGGTGAAACTGCATGCCGAACAGCTTTCCGCTCTGGGAGGCAGCGAATTGGCGGCGCAGCACCATGCGCTTTCCGCCGATCACCTGGAATATGCCACCGAACAGGATGCCCGGGCGATGGGCGACGCCGGTACCGTTGCGGTGCTGCTGCCGGGCGCTTACTACCTGTTGCGCGAAACCCAATGCCCACCGATTGATTTATTCCGTAAACACAACGTGGCGATGGCGATTGCCAGCGACGCCAACCCTGGCACCTCTCCGGCACTGTCGCTGCGCCTGATGATCAACATGGCCTGCACGCTGTTCCGCCTGACGCCGGAAGAAGCTCTGGCGGGCGTAACCATCCACGCGGCGAAAGCGCTCGGCCTGCAGGCGAGCCACGGTACGCTGGAAACCGGCAAGGTGGCCGACTTTATTCACTGGCCGCTGTCGCGACCGGCTGAACTGGCTTATTGGTTGGGTGGACAACTGCCCTGTACGGTGATTTTCCGAGGAGACATACGTCAATGACCATTCGCGATCCTTTTGATTTCCACGCCGGCAGCCTGCCGCTGCTGATCAGCATACCCCACGCCGGAACCCGGCTTACTCCGGCGGTTGAGGCCGGTTTAACCGAGGATGCACGACCTCTGCCCGATACCGACTGGCATATCCCGCAGTTATATGACTTTGCCCGTGTGATGGGTGCCAGCGTGCTGGTCGGCAATTATTCGCGCTTTGTCATTGACCTGAACCGCCCGGCAGACGATAAGCCGCTGTATACCACCGCCACCACCGGCCTTTATCCGGACGTGCTGTTTGACGGCCGCCCGAGCTTTCTGCCGGGCAAGGCGCCTTCTGACCAGGAGCGGGCCGGCTATCTGCAGCAGATCTGGCAGCCGTACCACCAGCAGCTGCAAGACGAACTGGCGCGGTTAAAGGCTAAACACGGCTACGCGCTGCTGTTTGACGCGCACTCTATCGCCTCGGTGATCCCACGTTTATTCGACGGTAAACTGCCGGATCTCAATCTGGGCACCAACGGCGGCGAAAGCTGCGCCCCGGCGCTGAGCGATCGTCTGGTTGCCTGTTGTGAACAACAGCAGCAGTTCACCCACGTGCTTAACGGCCGTTTCAAGGGCGGTTATATCACCCGCGCTTATGGTCAACCACACCAGCAGCAGCACGCGATCCAACTGGAGTTGGCGCAGGTGAACTACATGTCCGAGCAGTACCCCTTTGCCTTTGATCCGCAGCGCGCCGCCTCACTGCAACGCCTGCTGAAACAAATGATCGACAGCCTGCTTTCCTGGGGCGGTCAGTCCCGCTAGACCTGTTCTTTCCCGATACGGGGCAGCACCACTGCCCCGTCATCGCCACGCCTGCCGAAATACGCTCATTAGTCCGCTAATTTTGTGGCATACATCTTGCCTTCTTTTCTGCTGTCATTTCGATTTGCGTACTGCATCGCAGTTTTGACGAAAAATGCCTCAATCTGGTCGGAACAGCGCACGAAACAGCGGCCCATGGATTTCGCGGTACGCGACAATCTGGCGAAAAGCCCGCTGAGGCACCAATCAGAAACTCACTCTGGAGGCGATGTATGTCTGAAATCCCACTAAACTGGCGCGCCGCACAGGCAGTCGCCGAGCGGCTGCTGGCTGACTGGCAGCACGACGGCGCACCCGGTGGCGCGATTACCCTGTTTGACGCCACACAAATCCAGGCGTGCGCCAGCGCCGGTCTGGCCGATCTGGCACAAAACACCCCTTTTACCGCCGACAGCGTGGTGCGTTACGCATCGGTGACCAAGCATATTTTCGCCGCGCTGGCACTGAACGCCACCGACAACGCCCTGAGCCTGGATGACCGCCTTGGCGACTTGCTGCCTGAGCTACAGGCCCCGCTGGCGGACGTTACCGTCGGTCAGGCGCTGGACATGACCAGTGGGCTGCCTGACGTGCGTGAAACCCTCGGGCTGCTGGGCATTTCGGTACATGCCCGCAGCGAAGCGCAGCCGGTGATGCAGTTCCTTCAGGGGCTTGGCGGGCTGAACTATCCGGCCGGCAGCGAAATAACCTATACCAATACCGGCTACCGGTTGGTTGAGGCGGCACTGCAAGCCAAGGGGTATGACTTTGACCAACTGGTGCAGCAACACATCGCCCAGCCGCTTAAAGTGCAACTACGGGCGCCAGAGAGCTGGTTTGACGTGGTGCCGGGGTTAACCCCCGGTTACTGGCGTTCAAAACAGGGTTGGCAACTGGCCAGCGCCGGCCTGCATCTCTCCGCCTCCGGCAGTCTGACCGGCAGCGCCAATGCCCTCACCCGCTGGTTGCAAACGCTGCTGGCCGATCGGGGGCCGGGGCGCGGCGTACTGGCGCAACTGAGCGCCCCACGTCATCTCAATCAGGGCCAACTCAGCGCTTACGGCTTGGGGCTGGCGCAAACCCCACTCGGCAAACATCGTCTGCTGGGGCACGGCGGTTCCCACGCCGGTTACAAGACCTATTTCCTGCTGGCGCCCGATCGACAAGCCGGCGTCGCGCTGGTGGCTAACCGTGAGGACTGCGACAGTTTTGGCATGGCATTACAGGTGATGGCCGCTTTGCTGGGCGAAACACTGCCGCAACGCAGCAACACCATTCCCGATGGCATTTACACCACGGTGGCCGATCCCTACTGGCTGGAAGTGAAAGATGGCAATGTCGCCTATATGGGGAGCGATGAACCGCTGTATCAGGCCGATGACGGCTACGCAGTCTCGCTTTCCGCCCATATGCCGATACGGCTGAAATGGACCGGTGAAGCGGTTGAGGGGGAAGTCTGCCACGTGGAGCGCCGTTTCCTGCCGGTTACGGCCAACCGCGAGTGCCTGAAACATGTGCAGGGCTTGTGGTATCACCCGCAATACCGCACCGCCTTTGAAATTTGCGGTGACCAGGTACACATCGGCGTTGGCCCCGCAGCGCAGCACGGTACTATCAGCTCACTGGGTCAGGGCCGCATGCTGGTCGAAAGCAGTGACGGCCCGTGGCAGAAACGTTTTTGCCTGTATTTTCGCGGTTACAGCGTGGACTTGATCGCCAATCGTAGCCGGGTGCTGACCTTTCAGCGTAGCGGGGCCGGTGGCGACTAATTCAGGTGGTCACCCCGTTTTACCGGCCCGAACGGCCAGTAAGGCAGTAAACAGACGCTGCTTGTCGGCATCACTGAGGTTAGTCTGCGTTAGGGCATCAATGAAACTGTCGCGGGCGGTTTCGGTCAGTGGGCCGGTTTTCAACTGCTGCGCCAGCCGCTGTAAAATGCGGCTGCTGAGTTCGGCAATTTGCGGCCGCACACTATCGAGCGGACGTGGCTGCCAGCCACTTTCCGGTTGTGCCAGCCAGTCTGCGCGAAAACGGTACTGAATCGCCTTGGCGGCATCCATTTGCGCCACAATAAACGGCCGCACCGAAAGCGGATCCAACCCCAGGCGTTCTGCCTCGGCTTGCGTGCTGGCCAACACTTTAGATTCCTGAGCCAAATCCTCGATCGGCAAATGCTGTTGCGCCTTGTACCCGGCAACGTCCTTCATATAAGCCAACCGCTGATTAACCAACTCACCGAGAGTGGCACCGCCGTCTGCCAGCGCGGAAAAGCTGACCAGACAACAGGCAATCAATAACGTCCTGAACATGACAATTTCCTTATCTCTGCGAAAAACTCGGCAAACGGCAAATATAGTTCACCGATAACGCAGACAACAACCCCTGGGGTTAACCAACCCGTCGAAAAATTATTCCAGCGCAAAACTATTCGATAAAACCGAATTTTTAGCTAAGATTTTTCTTGCAGCGAAATAAGCCTTGCAGTAGTTTGGCTGTGTCGCAAAAAAGAGTTAGCTTGCTCTTTTTCGTCGCACCTCAAATCATTTATTATCATTAAGAATGATAATTCGGACTATTTCCCGCCTTTCCGTGCGGGACTCTTTTTTGCTACAAAGTAGACATCAAATACACCAAAACGTTGCTTTTTGTTGAGCTTTGGTTGCCAATACTTTAAATTCAGCGTCTGAGAAACCTTAACCTCCCGCGGTAGCCAGTTGGCGACGGGTGGGCGTTCAGGAGCAAAAGACATGCAAATGACCCTCATGGAATATATCACGCAGCACTTTAATGGCGATCTTCACCGCTACGCGCAATCCGAAGGCGTGAGCCGTGAACAAATCATCAGTTGGATTGATAATGAATGCCACGTAATCAAAGGACGATTATTTATGCCGGTGCGACATTTACCCGGTGAACAAGCGCAGTGATGACGAAAAAAAACCCCGCCAAAGCGGGGTTTTCTGTTTCTGATACCACGGAAAATCAGAAGTTATAACCGGCGACCAGGTAGTAGCCCCAGCCGGTAGATTTGATTGGACCCTGTGGAGTACCAATATCTGCCCCATCCTGCCATTGACCACCGTTATGGAAATAACGCGCCACGAAGGAGTAGTGCCAGTGATCGTAGTTCAGCGCCAGAATATGGCTGGAAGCGATCGAGTTGCTGGTGCGAACCTGTTTGCCAGTGCCGTCAGTCCAGTTGCTGTCTTTGCCCAGATCGGAACCAAAATCAAAGTTGGTAAAGCCAATGTAGCTCAGATTGCCGCCCCACAGTTGGGTCAGCGGCACAAAGTATTTCACCTTGAAGCGGTAACCATCCCAGCTGTTTTCGTTGGCAGCCTGGTAGTTTTCCCACTGGTATTTGGCATAGATGTTCATCGACAGGCTCATCGGCAGGCCGGTCTCGATATCGGTGCCCAGACCCATGTACCAGGTGTTCTGACGGCCGTCGGTGTCGTGGCCCAGGTCATAGATGTAGTTGTTGGCGAAGTACCATTCTTTAAATGGACCAAAGCTCAGATCGGTACCGGTCAGTTTGTCGATGGAGAAACGAGGTTCAATCTCCATAAACATCGGTGAGCCCTTGTCCCAGATACCGCGGTCCGGGGTGTTGCCCACGCCGAAGAATTTAGGCACATCGACGTAGCCGTAGAAATCAAACCAATCTTTTTTAGCGAAGGCTTCGTACTCCAGGTAAACATCGTTGTTCAACTGAGGTCCGAAACGAGTGTGGTAGCTGCCCACCACGTTAACGCTCTGGTGCCACCAATCCGAGACGTATTGGCTGTCTTTGCTATCAGCCATTGAAGATGCGCTGTATGACGCTGCGAGCAGGATACCTGCTGCGAGAGCTATTTTTTTCATTTTATTACCACATGCTTAAAGGGCCATTTCCTGCCCGTTAGAAAAGATGACAATGAGTCTGACGACACCTGGCGTTGCCTCCGCTTACAAACTTCTTCGGCGACGCGCGCATTATAGAAATCACTGGGTGTAAGAATCTGTGATCCAGTTATGCATTTCGCGAATAGGTAATCGATTGCGTTCACATTTGTCAAATTATGTTTCATGAAAATTCACGTTCGCTGTGATTTTTGTCATGCACGGTGATTTTTAAAGCAGTTTCTGTGCCAATTGTGCTCAACACAAAAAGTTACCGGGTTTGTCGCAGAAATGAAAAAGCCGGTGTTTTAAGCACCGGCATTTCTTATGAATGCTGCTGAGGAAAACGGAGGATACGGCGGAACGCTTGCCAGGATTCAGCTAATCGAAGGTATCGCTTTGGCGATATTTTCCTGACGGAATACCACCTCTTGCCCCGGCTCAATCTCCCACTCTTTCGGTGGAATATCCACCTTCGGCGCGGCGGCGATCACCGAGCCGAAAATCAGTTTGCCTTCCCGGCGCAGAATGTTGACATCAAGCTGGTATTCATGGCGCAGATTGGCGGTGGTCAGACGCACGGTATCACCGCGCATAAAACTTTCGTCGTCTATTACCGGCTGCTGAATGAATTGGATATCGTCTCTCATGGGTATGTTCCTTCATGCATAATCGCTAGTTAGATTCTAGTTCAACATTGCGCAGCCGGCGGATAATTTCCGTTAGTTTCCTCGGGTTGCCCGCCAACAGATTAACGACCCCAGAGTCACCATCAGCACACCCTGCCAGAAGCTGGCGGTCAGTGCGGTATTCAATACCAGGGCGGCAAACACCGCCGACAGCACCGGCGTAAAGTAAGACACCGTTGCCAGCAGCGTCATATTGCCGTGCAAAATACCCACATTCCACGCCGCGTACCCCGCCCCCATCGCCATGCCGGCACAGAGTAACGTCAGCGTCACTGGCAGGGTGAATTGCATACCGCTTTCGCTGCTGAAGGCATACTTAACCCACAGCGCGACGGCGGTCAGGGTAATAAACACCACCACGCCGTTATGGCCCTGGGCAATTTTCTTGGTCAAGTTGCAATATAACGCCCAAATGATCGCGCCGCCGAAGGCCAGCGAATAACTCAGTGGATTGCTGTGCACATTCGCCAGCATTTGCGCCGGTGACCAGCCGCCCTCGCCGCTCATGATCCAGCCAATACCGAACAACGACAGTAATAGTCCGGGCAGTAGCCACCATTTGGCCTTTTGTCCGTTGAACACCAGCGCCATCAGCACGGTGAAACAGGGCCAGAGGTAGTTGATCATCCCTACTTCGATGGCCTGCAAGCGGGTGTTGGCATAGCCCAACGACAGCGACAGGCAGATCTCATAGCTGACAAACAACAGACTGCCGAGGATCAGGTAGGCGCGCGGAAAATGACGCAGATTCGGCAACCGTAACGCCAGCAACAGAAAAACCGCGCTGACGCTGTAGATCATCGCGGCCCCGCCAATCGGCCCCAACCCTTCGCTGACGCTACGGATCAGGCCAACCACACTGCTCCACAGCAGGATCGCCAGCAGACCGAGCAAGGTGGCTTTATACGAAACGGGCAGTGAAGACATGGAGGTGATCCAATCGGTTATTTTTTATCAGGATTTTCACTCTACTGCCCGAAAGGAAAAAAAGAAAGGCGGGAAACCCCGCCTCAGACGGCTGACAATATACGCCGTTGTTTCATGGTAGGGGCGCTGCATGCTACGCCCTATAACATAATCAATGGGTTAAATCGGGTCGAACATGTTCGACCCCTACCGATTTATCTCTTGCGTGGGTTTATCAATAGCCTTATTGCTGCGGTTGTCTTTCCAGCTGCGGTGGCGGCTGGCGGAAACGCCGGGTGAGATACGCCAGGTAACCAAAGCCCATTACCGCCCAGATCAGCCCCATGGTCAGCGAGCTTTTTTCCAGGTTTAACCACAACACGCCGACCGTTAACGCCCCGACCAATGGCAGGAACAGGTAGTTGAAGCGATCCTTCCAGCTCTTGTTACGCCCCTCGCGAATATAGAAATGACTGATCACCGACAGATTAACGAAGGTGAAAGCCACCAGCGCACCAAAGTTGATCAATGCGGTCGCCGTGACCAGGTCGAAAGACAACGCAGACAGTGCCACCAGCCCCACCAACAACACGTTAAGTGATGGCGTGCGCCATTTCGGGTGGATATAGCCGAAATACTTTTCCGGGAACACGTTATCGCGCCCCATCACATACAACAGCCGTGAAACGCTGGCATGCGACGCCAGGCCCGATGCCAGGGTGTTGATAAAGGTGACGCACAGGAAAATCGACTGGAACAGCTTGCCGCCCACGTACAGCGCAATTTCCGGCAGTGCCGCATCCGGCTGATGAAAGCGTTGAATAGAAGGGAAAAACAGTTGGATAAAGAACGACACACTGATGAAAATCACCCCACCGTACAGCGCGGTCAGGAAGATAGCGCGCGGGATCACCCTGGCGGCATCGGGCGTTTCCTCGCACAGTGTGGTCACCGCGTCAAAACCGAGGAACGAGAAACACAAAATAGTCGCGCCGGTGATAATCGGCAGCAAATGTGCATTCTCACTGACGAAGGGTTGCAGGCTCCACACCGTCCCCAGGCCTTCACCGTTGTGCAGGCCGCGCACCACCAGGTAGATAAACACCACAATGATCGCCACCTGGGCCAGTACGAACAGGGTATTAAAGTTGGCCACCAGATTGACGCTTTTCAGGTTGATGGCGGTAATGATAATCACAAAGCCCACCACCCATATCCACGGCGCCACTTCAGGGAACAGCGCGGTCAGGTAAATCTTCGCCAACAGGGTGTTGATCATCGGCAAAAACAGGTAGTCGAGCAGCGAAGACCAGCCCACCAGAAAACCGACGTGCGGATTAATGGCTTTCTGTGCGTAGGTGTAGGCTGAACCGGCAGTCGGGAACTGGCGCACCAGCTTGCCGTAGCTGATGGCGGTAAACAGCACACCGGCCAGCGCCAGTATATAGGAGGCCGGTACGTGGCCGTCGGTCAGCCCGGAAACAATACCAAAGGTGTCGAACACCGTCATTGGCGTCAGATAGGCCAGGCCCATCATCACCACCTGCCACAGCTTCAGGCTTTTACGCAGTTGCGGCTTGGCCGCCTCATTAACGTCAGTCACATTAGTCGTCATGGCTCTTCCCCTCTTTGTCCTCTGCTGGTAACCGTTTAACGTCATTCAGAGAGGCCGCGGGGAAACTGCTGCTCAGGCGGCGGGAAGTTCGATGTAAAGACAAAAAAACCTGGCCAGTGGATGGCCCGTATTCACTGCGGTGCAGGCCACGGCCGGCACAGACGGATGAAACAGTTATAGCTGTCATGGTTCTTTCCTCACCGGCGTCCTGTACGCCAAAGTGGAAGCAATGCTTTACCGCTGCGCGTAGCTTCGCTGGCCACAGGATAGCCGGCGGAATGCGCTAAACGCGCGCGGTAGGATTGGCACGAGCGGGTCAGGCGTTTTTCAGCATCCACTCGATTTCGGTTTCGGTGATCAGGCGCTCAAACTGCACCAGTTCATCCGTTTTACAAGCCAGGTAAACATGACTGAATCTTTCGCCCAGCAAGGCGTTCAGTACTGGCTGGTGCTCAAATTCATACAGCGCATCGCTTTGGCGGATCGGGAACGGCAGCCCCTCCTGCTCCAGCCCGTTGCCGGTCACCGGCTCTTGCAGCGGCAGCGTGGTTTCCAGGCCGTAGACAATACCTGCCAGAATGGTCGCCATCACCAGATAAGGGTTGGCGTCCGCACCGGCTACGCGATACTCCACGCGATGACTGTCACGGTCGCCACAGGGAATGCGCAGCGCTACAGTGCGGTTGTTATGGCCCCAGGACGCCTGGGTCGGCACGTACATACCCGGCTGGAAGCGACGATAGGCATTAACGTTCGGTGCCAGTAAGGCAATAGAAGAAGGCATCAGGGCAATCATCCCGGCCAGCGCCTGTTTCAGCAGCGCGGAGTCTTCACCGTCGTCGTCTGCCAGTACGTTGTTACCCTTTCTGTCCAACATGCTGATATGGACGTGCATACCGCTACCGGCGTGCTCCTCATACGGCTTGGCCATAAAGGTGGCCTGCATGTTGTGGTTTTCCGCCACCATACGGATCAGACGTTTTAACGCCAGCGCATGGTCACAGGCCTGCAGGACATTGTCGGTATGGTGCAGGTTGACCTCAAACTGGCCAGGCGAGGCTTCCGCCACCGCACCGTCGGCCGGCAGGCCCTGCATGCGCGCCAGTTCGTCAATATCGCTCAGCACATCGGCAAAGTGGTTAAGGTTATCGACCGAGTAAACCTGGCTCTGAGTATTACGCTCTTGAGTGCCCGGGGCGCACGGCGGCTGCAGATAGCCTTCCGCATCGCGCTGGCGATCGATGAGATAGAACTCCAACTCTACCGCTACTACGGGGGATAGCCCGCGCTGACGCAAACGCTGCCACACTCGGTTCAGCACATTGCGCGGTTCAACGTCAAAGGGAGTACCATCTTCATCGAGCATGGTGAGCAACACCTGGCCGATATATTGCGGATCCGCCGCCGACGGCGTCAGGGTGCCCAGTACCGGCACGCAGATATGGTCCGGTTCACCCAGCTCCTGCCCCAGCCCTGCCTCTTCAACCACATTGCCGAGAATATCCATCGCAAACACCGACGCCGGGAAGTAGCAGCCCTTCTCCAGCTTGCTCAGCCCGCCGACCGGGATACGCTTGCCGCGGAAGCTGCCGTTAAGATCCGTCAGCAGAACGTCAACGTGCTGAGTTAATGGATAACGCTCCAGGTAGTTCTTCACTTCACGCTGGAACGCGCTACTTCGCTTTTCTTCATGATGCTGAACAAAGTTTTCCACTTCTACTATGTTGGTCTGCATGATTCACCCGCCATGTATGTTTTTGTCTGTGGTTCTCACACTTATTGATTACCGTCGATGTTTTTTGACCATCTTGCTCAATATAATGTCCACCAATGAAACATAGATGCAACAAAATTGTTTTGCAAGTGTTACTTTGAGTTTGAATATTGCCCATTTGACTGCTAGATTTATAAAATATTGAACGAAAACGGCAGTGGAGAAGCTTATCGTTCATAATTTCGAACATACCAAGGGGATAGCATGGGCAATATATTTAACAGACCAGTGGTCGGCGTAGTGATGTGCAGGTATAGGTTAAACGAGCACCTCACTCAGACCTTGCAAGAAAAGTACCTAAATGCCGTCATCGCTGCAGGAGGGTTGCCAATCGCCCTGCCACACGCGCTGGCGGAACCGAAACTGCTGGAAGAATTGCTGGGGCACCTCGACGGGATTTTGCTTCCGGGTAGCCCCAGTAATGTGCAGCCGCACCTTTATGGTGAAAACGGCGATGAGCCTGACGCCGATCCTGGGCGAGATGAATTGAGCCTGGCGCTGATCCGCCACTCGCTCGACAGGCGCATTCCCCTTTTCGCCATTTGCCGCGGCATGCAGGAAATGGTGGTCGCCAGCCAGGGCACCCTGCACCGCCGGCTGTTTGAGTTACCCGAGCTGCTGGAGCACCGTGAAGATCACGACCTGCCGCTGGAACAACAATACGCCCCCGCTCACGAAGTCATCGTTCAGGAAGGGGGCTTACTCACGCAACTGATACCGGATTGCAACCGATTCTGGGTCAACTCACTGCATGGTCAGGGCGCGAAAACCCTCGGCCCCGACGTACGCATCGAGGCCCACGCCGCCGACGGATTGGTGGAAGCCATCAGTCTGCGCGACCAGCCTTTTGCGCTGGGTGTGCAATGGCACCCGGAATGGAACAGTGAAGAGTACGCCCTGTCTCGTCTGCTGTTTGAAGGCTTTATCAGTGCCTGCCGGAACTATCAAAAGGAAAAACGCCCATGAGCGATGTCAGCTTGGCACCGGGAAAACGTCTGTCGCAAATCCGCCAGCAACTGGGATTGTCACAGCGCCGCGCGGCCGAACTGTCTGGATTAACCCACAGCGCCATCAGCACCATTGAGCAGGACAAGGTCAGCCCGGCCATCAGTACCCTGCAAAAACTGCTGACGGTGTATGGGCTGTCACTGTCGGCATTTTTCGCCGAACCGGAAATCCCGGATGAACCACAGATTGTTATCGACAGCCAGGATCTGATTGAGATTGGCAGCCAGGGGGTGTCGATGAAGTTGATCCACAACGGCGACCCTAATCGCACCCTGGCGATGATGATCGAAACCTATGAACCGGGTACCACTACCGGCGAACGTATCAAGCATCAGGGGGAAGAGATCGGCACCCTGCTGGAAGGCGAAGTGGTACTGCAGGTCAACGGGCAGGCCTATCACCTGCTGGCCGGCCAAAGCTACGCCATCAACACCGGCATTCCCCACAGTTTCAGCAACACGTCGGCGCGGATTTGCCGGATTATCAGCGCCCATACGCCGACGACATTCTGATCAACGGAGCAAGGTATGGACTTCCACCATTTGCAGTATTGGCAACACCGGGCGCAAGCCCTGAAGATTGAGAACCGACTGTTTATCAATGGCCGCTATCAGCAGGCCGCCGAAGGCCAAACCTTTGCCGTGGAGGATCCTGCCGGACAACGTGAGTTGACTCAGGTGGCTCGGGGCTGCAGCGTCGATATCGATCTGGCGGTCAGCGCGGCGCGTGAAGTGTTTGAGCGCGGCGACTGGTCCAGAGCGGCCCCGGCGCAGCGCAAAGCCACCCTGCTGCAATTGGCCAACCTGATGGAGCAACATCACGAAGAACTGGCGTTGCTGGAAACGCTGGATACCGGCAAACCGATACGCCATAGCCTGCGCGACGACGTGCCCGGTGCCATCCGCTGCCTGCGCTGGTATGCCGAAGCGGTCGACAAGGTTTATGGCGAAATCGCCCCCACCGGCGGTGATGCGCTGGCGCTGATTGAACGCGAGCCTATCGGCGTGGTTGGCGCCATCGTGCCATGGAACTTCCCGCTGTTATTGGCCTGCTGGAAACTCGGCCCGGCGCTGGCTAGCGGTAACAGCGTGATCCTTAAACCCTCTGAAAAGTCTCCGCTGACCGCCATCTATCTGGGCAAACTGGCGCAGTTGGCCGGGTTGCCGGACGGCGTGCTGAATATTGTCCCTGGCTACGGTCACGATGCCGGCAAGGCGCTGGCGCTGCACAACGACGTCGACGCCCTGACCTTTACCGGTTCGACCCAGGTCGCCAAGCAACTGATGATCTACGCCGGTCAATCCAATATGAAACGGGTGTGGCTGGAGGCCGGCGGCAAGAGCGCCAATATTATCTTTGCCGACTGCCCGGATCTGGACAAGGCCGCGCAGAGTGCCGCCGCCGGCATCTTCTATAACCAGGGCCAGGTGTGCATTGCCGGCACCCGATTGTTGGTGGAAGAGAGTATTCAGCAAGAGTTCTTACAGGCGCTGCGGCGACATGCGGCGGCTTTCACCCCAGGCGATCCGCTCGATCCGGCGACGGTGATGGGCACGCTGATCGATCAGGGTCACTGCGAGAAAGTGGCTGACTATATCGAACAGGGCCTGAGCCAGGGCGCTGCGCTGTTCCTCGACGGCC
The DNA here is from genome assembly GCF_004684015.1 of Serratia proteamaculans. Lineage (GTDB taxonomy): Bacteria > Pseudomonadota > Gammaproteobacteria > Enterobacterales > Enterobacteriaceae > Serratia > Serratia proteamaculans_F. The sequence goes on along the minus strand of NZ_SRIA01000015.1, from coordinate 6,736 downwards.
GTGAGCATCCGCAGGGCGGCCACGCGGGTTATCTCGGCCCGACCATTCTTACCCAGGTGGATAACACCATGGGCGTAGCGCGCGATGAGATATTCGGCCCGGTATTGGCCGTCACCAGTTTTAGCGGTGAACAACAGGCGATGCAGTTGGCCAACGACAGCGACTACGGTCTGGGCGCCGCCATCTGGACGCGTGACCTGTCTCGTGCCCACCGGCTGGCTCGCCGCTTAAAAGCCGGGACGGTGTTCGTCAATAACTACAACGACGGCGATATGACGGTGCCTTTCGGCGGCTACAAGCAAAGTGGCAACGGCCGCGACAAATCGCTTCACGCGCTGGAAAAATTCACCGAACTGAAAACCACCTGGATTTCGCTGGAATAAGGGCAGATATCATGACTGAACATGTAAAAAGCTATTATGCGGCCTCGGCCAACAGCCACGCGCCCTACCCGCAGTTAAATGACTCTATCGAATGCGACGTCTGCATTGTCGGCGGTGGTTACACCGGTTTGTCTTCCGCGCTGTTCCTGGTGGAGGCCGGCTATAACGTGGTGCTGCTGGAGTCTGCACGCATCGGTTTCGGCGCCAGCGGCCGTAATGGCGGCCAACTGGTCAACTCCTACAGCCGCGATATTGACGTGATTGAACAACGCTACGGGGCCGAAAGCGCCCGCGTTCTGGGCAGCATGATGTTTGAAGGCGCAGAGATCATTCGCAGCCGTATCCAAAAGTACGCCATCGAATGTGACTATCGCCCTGGCGGTATTTTCGCCGCGCTAAACAACCGGCAATTTCATGCGCTGATAGAACAAAAACAAAACTGGGAACGCTACGGCAATACTCAGCTTGAACTGCTGGACGCCGGGCGCATCCGTCAGGAGGTCAACAGCGAGCGCTACGTCGGGGCACTGCTGGACAACAGCGGCGGCCATATACATCCGTTGAATCTGGCACTCGGTGAAGCCGAAGCCATTCGCCAGCAAGGTGGGCAGATATTCGAACAATCTGCCGTCACTAATATTCGCCATGGCGAACCGGCCATCGTCAGTACCGCCAAGGGCCAGGTGAAGGCACGCTATGTGATTGTGGCCGGTAACGCCTATCTGGGTGATAAGCTGGAGCCAAGGCTGGCCAGACGCAGCATGCCGTGCGGCACTCAGGTGGTGGCCACCGAGCCGCTGGCAGCGGAAGTGGCACAATCGCTAATCCCAAAGAATTACTGCGTCGAAGACTGTAACTATCTGCTGGATTATTACCGTATCACCGGCGATAACCGCCTGCTGTACGGCGGTGGCGTGGTGTACGGCGCCCGCGATCCGGATGATATTGACAACCTGATCCGCCCCAAACTGCTGAAAACCTTCCCACAGTTGAAAGGGGTGAATATCGACTATCGCTGGACCGGCAATTTCCTGCTGACGCTGTCGCGCATGCCACAGTTCGGCCGACTGGAAAATAACGTCTATTACATGCAGGGCTACAGTGGCCACGGCGTGACCTGTACCCACCTGGCGGGCAAGTTGATTGCCGAGTTGATGCAGGGCGATGCGGAACGCTTCGATGCCTTTGCCAAGCTGCCGCACCTGCCGTTCTTTGGCGGCCGCAACCTGCAAATCCCGTTTACCGCCATTGGCGCAGCTTACTACCAACTGCGCGATCGGATTGGGGTGTAACCGTGACAGGCCCGGCGCTTAGCCTTGCCGGGCCTGATGATTAACGCTTAAACAATCTTCGGTTGGCCGTCTGAGGCGGTCGCCCCACCGTCAACCGGGATATTGGCACCGTTGATAAAGCTGGCGTCGTCGCTGGCCAGGAACGCCATCACCGCAGCCACTTCTTCCGGCTCTGCCGCACGCCCCAGCGCAATGCGTTCGTTGAATTTGTCGCGGATCTCCTGCGGCCAGCCATTGGTCATATTGGTTTTCACCAGGCTCGGGCACACCGAGTTGACCCGCACGCCGTCACCGCCGTGATCCAGCGCCATGGCACGCGTCAGGTTTACCACCGCCCCTTTCGCCGCGCAGTAATATGCCGCGCCCCAGTCGCCACCCAGGCCAGAAACCGAAGCGGTGTTAACGATGCAGCCTTTGGTTTTCAGCAGATAGGGCATGGCAAACTTGGAACAGAACACCACGCCGTCGATGTCTACCCCAGCGATGCGGCGCCAGTCAGCCACGCTGGTTTCCAGCACGCTGCCCGCCACGTGTACGCCGGCATTGTTCAACAGCACGTCGATGCGGCCCAGTTTTTCCGCCACTTCATTCATCATTTTCTCAACCGCGACGTGGTCAGAAACGTCGATATGCACCGCCAGTGCCTTGCCTTTCGGCAGCGAGGCCGCCACTTTGTCTACCGCTTCTTTCGCCCAGTCTGCCAGCACCACGGTAGCGCCCTCAGCGGAAAACCGGCGTGCTGCCGCTTCCCCCATCCCATTGCCTGCCCCGGTGATGATGACCACTTTATTGTCGAAACGCATAAGAACTCCTCCATGTGAATGTATTTTATAAATCATACAAATACTAATTGAGTCTGAGAATAAAACTCATGGACACAGAGGGACAGTCAAAATGTGCGGTTTACTAATCAAAAAGAGGTATTCACTGCAAATTCAATGTGTCAGGACAGGCTTTATCGGAATTAGGCCAACTCTTTGATGAGAATGATAAAATTCATTAAGGTAACTATTTACCGACCGTACTATCAGCATTCAATAAGTTCAGTCACTGGCCTGTATCACCGTTTACCGATTAGCCACGAGGATCAAAATCCGGGCCACCGAGTGATGCAGCCGCGGGCAGGCTTATTTTTTCTCAATCGGAACCACCAGCAGATCGACCTGCAGGTTATTGATCGCCTGCCGTGCCGACGACACCCACCGGCTCCAGATATCATGATGATGGCCGAAGACAATCAGGTCGAAGCCTTTGTCTTTTGCCGTTCGGTTTAATTCCTCCATCAGTTCGCCACGCCCGATAATCACCTCTTCAACCGGGTAGGACGATTGGTCTTTGATGGCATTGAGCATATTTTTCACGCGTTCGGAAAAAGTACGGTCGGTGTAGCTGTATTCACCCACGCCCAAATCAGCGTAATAGCCGGTATGGTGAATATCGATATAGATCAGGGATAACCGGGCATTCAGCGCCCTGGCCAACTCGGCGCCTTTGTCCAGCAGCAACTCGGCATCTTCACCGAGATCGGTGGCAACCACGATATGTTGATAAGTCATGATGACGGCCCTCCGCGTCGAGCCAGTAAACAGGATAGCGTTCCCTGCCAGGGGCGATTCGCCTGTATATCAGGCAACTTAAGTTTAGTTCAGCGGTGAAATTATCGCCTACCTGTACCAGCGTTCCGCAGATGGAACGATGCATCCTGTCTTTCCCATCTACCGGAAATTCCCACGCTCCCTAAACTAAAGGCCATAACCGGGGTTAATTCTTGGTTCTTAAACCTTACTTGATACCCACACCTAGCGATGACAGAGGAATATAACGATGAGCACTCCCGCAAACTTCAATGGTCAGCGTCCTGTTATTGATGCTAATGACGCCGTCATGCTGTTGATCGACCACCAGAGCGGCCTATTCCAGACCGTCGCTGATATGCCAATGACCGAACTTCGCGCCCGTGCTGCCGCACTGGCCAGTATCGCTACCCTAAGCAAATTGCCGGTGATTACTACGGCCTCGGTGCCACAGGGCCCCAACGGCCCGCTGATCCCAGAGATCCATCAGAATGCGCCGCACGCACAGTATGTTGCCCGCAAAGGGGAAATCAATGCCTGGGATAACCCGGATTTCGTCGCAGCGGTCAAGGCGACCGGGCGTAAAACTTTGATTATCGCCGGTACCATTACCAGCGTCTGCATGGCTTTCCCGTCAATCAGTGCCGTCGCCGAGGGCTATAAGGTCTTTGCCGTCATCGATGCCTCAGGCACCTATTCAAAAATGGCGCAGGAAATTACTCTGGCCCGTGTCGTGCAGGCCGGCATAGTGCCGATCGATACCGCCGGCGTAGCCTCTGAACTTCAGGGCAGCTGGAATCGCGAAGATGCGCAACAATGGGCCGAGGTCTATACTAAAATTTTCCCGGCGTATCAATTACTGATTGAAAGCTATGTAAAAGCGCAAGACGTCGTGAAAAATAATGAGGTGCTGGATTCCCAACGCTGATAACGACAACCGTTCAACAGGCCAGTTTCCCCTTGGGTCTGTTGAATGGCAGGCATAAAAAAACCCCGGCACAGGCCAGGGTCATCAATGTTTGTCGGTCACTTTCCCGACTGCCATGTTATGGCGTAAGCGTCCGTCCAACACTCCAACCTTACGCAGCCTAAGCACAACTTTTTCACAACAGAAAAATAGACTCAATCGCAGCCGTTATTATTACGACGCCAATCTCTTTTGCTGTTGCCAATAATATCCATTATTGAAACTTACCAGATTTAAATATTTTCAAATAAACTCCGGGTCACCCCGGAGTTTATTCAGGTGATTCTTTTATTTCTTATCTGCTCCGGTTTACACCTTCTTCGCTATCGTAAGAAATAAAACACTACCTATAAATTATAAAACTACTACGTTGCCGGCAGAAGGACCCTTCTGACCGTTTTCGATAGTGAATTCAACGCGCTGACCTTCATCAAGCGTTTTGAAATCATTGCTCTGGATAGCGGAGAAGTGCACGAACACGTCTTTGCTGCCGTCTGCCGGGGAGATAAAGCCAAAACCTTTACCTGCATCAAACCATTTTACCAAACCAGTCATTTTAGTAGACATAGATATTTCCTTTATATTTTTGAGACGCCATTAGGCGATTGAGGTCTGTTTTTATTGGAAACTTACTTGGGCACTAGAGAAGGAAATTCGCGGAAGAAGAGGTATCTATGGGATATCACTAATACTGAGAACTGCTTTACTAAAACTGCTTTCATAAGGTCTGTACTACAAACCGATGACGCTATTTATACACGAGGGATTTATTTAAGCAAGGAATATTTATTATTATATTTATACACATCATTTATTATTTAACCACCGCAGTCTCCTTCGCCGCGCCCTGTAAGGGCCTAACGGCCCCATAGTGCTAAAAAGCTTAGCCGATAATCGCAATACCCAGCCGCTCCATCATCTGAAACACCTGGTCGCTATCCAGCTTCACACCCTGCAGATCGGTGCTGCGCAAATCCAGCTCACCCAGTTCGGAGTTGGTCAGGTCACAGTGGGTAAAGTTGGCGGCACGCCAATCAAACGACGCAAACTCTCCACCGGAGAGATCTGAACCGCTAAAAGTCGCCCCCAGGATCTGCGCACTGTTCCAGCGGTTTTCCCACAACTCGCACTTCTCCAGCACCACTTTCGAAAAATTGGCGTAGCTCAGATTGCTTTTGGTGATGTACGCGCTGCAAAACCAGGTGCGCGGGGTGATCATATTCATAAAGCTGGTGCCGCGAAAATCTGCGCCCTGCGCGCGACACTCACGGATTTCGATCCCTAATGCATCGGCGTTTCTGAAGTCCGCCATCGACAGGTCACAGTTTCTGAAACTGGCATCCTTCAGCAGCGCACGGCTGAAATCCCCCCCCTGCCGGCTCTCGCGGTCGTAAAACTGACAGTCGATAAATTCGGTACCGGTCAGGTCGGTGCCCGAAAAATCGCAGTTGATAAAGCTGCCTTTTTCAATTTTTTCGCCGGTGAAGCGGTTACGAGCAATCTTTTCGCCATCCAACATCAGTCCCATCGCGACACACCTGTGTATTTGTACAGTCAGTGACGCATTATAAGCAGATCTGGCGGCCGGAGAAAAACGCTTTGCCCGCTTTTTTCCGGCTCACAGCACAAAAAACACATCAGGGGTAAGCGTAGTCAAGCCTGCCGCACCTGAAGGCGGTTCATGTTTACCCCGCCAGTCTGCGCCTGCAATACGCCCTGTTCTATTAGCGCGTACAGCCGGAAGTTCAGAAAGGTATCGCCGACTCCGTAGGGCGAATTCGCCATCGCGTTGCCCACCACTCTGGAACCTTGGGTATAGTCGCTCGGGCAATGCTGCAATAATAGCGGGTCGTGGAAATCCTGGGTTTTCCCCTGTATTTCTCCCTGCGTATAGATACGCACCGGCGCGTTGTCCTTCAACAAACGGTGCCAATCGGCGATGAGCGTCGCTCTGTCTTCCGCTGTCAATTCACGCCGCCGGATCCACAAAGGTTCGAGCGTTTCAATCGGGCAACAGCCGGTGGCATCACGTCCGGCAAGTTCGGTGACGTTAACCACAAAAACAGCACTTTCAGCCAGCAAAGGCAACAGCGCGCGCAACATCAATTGTTCATCGGGATTGTCACCAACCCACAGGGTTACCTGCCCACTGACCGTGGCCAGTTGCATTTTCAGGTTTTCCATCGCCGTCAGACGCTGTGATGAAGTGTCCCATTCGGGGGCGTGAACAGAGTGATGCAGCTCTTGGAACCAACGAGTTCGATCCTGCAGACCTTGCGCGTCATCCAGTGAGCACAACGGCCCAAATGACAGGTTATCGGTGAAATCCAGAACGTTTTCTCCTGGGTAAGCCAACCGCACGCAGCCGCCCGAAAGTGCGATATGCACATCCTTCATCAATGCTCTCCTCCGCCTATTCCCTAAAATAATCCTGAGGTGAATTTTGCCAACTTTTCCACACGCTCACTAGACAAAAAATCCGAATTTGTCCGGATGAAGGGCACAAAAAAACCGCCCTGG
>NZ_SRIA01000014.1:0-11786 GCF_004684015.1 Serratia proteamaculans | reverse complement strand
CTGGGGCGGTTGATTATCGGGAGCGGGATTTATTTCAGCGCTTCCTGAATGGCATCAGCCATCGGGCCAATATGCTTTTCAGCGGCTTTCAACTGAAAATCCACGCCGTTACCGTCGTTGGTATCAGACAGCGTGGCCTTGATCAGTTCTAACGCTGCTTGCACTGCTACCAGTCTTTTATGCTGTTCATCCGTGATCGGTTTGGAGCTCATCGTCGCCGGATAGTATTGCTCTAACATCGTTATCTCCTTGTGATTAGGCTAGTGGCTAACTTAACAGAATTTAAAGATGTTTCTAATGGCTCGAACCACAGAATCCACATTCCCCCCCGGATGTATGCCCCGGACAAATCAACATGGTGAATAAGTGAACTATAATTGGGCGAACTGAGGTTTTCAGCAGGTAGTCCATTATGTCATTTCAAGGTAGCTGTCACTGCGGTGCCGTCACCTTTACGGTGAACGCCGATCTGCCCCACGAGGCTCTAAGTTGCAACTGTTCAATCTGTCGCCGTAAAGGTATGCTGCTGGCGTTTTTCCCGATCGACAGCTTTGTGCTGAACAGCGGTGAAGACCTACTTCGCGGTTATACCTTTAACAAACACATCATCCAACACCAGTTCTGCCAGACCTGCGGTACAGAGGCTTTTGCCTACGGAAAAGGCCCGGACGGTGCGGCAATGTGCGCCGTCAATCTTCGCTGTGTGCCTGAGTTGGCACTGGATTCGTTGAAAATCCATCCGTTTGACGGCGCCAGCGCCTGAATGGCAATCAGGCGGGATATCCCCCGCCTGCACACTACTCCAGATAAAACACTTCGGTTAACGCCTCGCTGATCGGGCTGTTATCTGCATGGCTGGGCATCAGTTCACGCATCGACAACCACCAGCGTTGACATACCTCGGTAGCTGCGACGGCCTGCCAGCGCGCTTCTGACTCAATCTCCACCACCGCGAACAGCAGGTTGCGCTCGCTATCAAGGAAGATACTGTAATGATGCGCACCATGTTGCTTTAAGGTCTGCGCCAACTCCGGCCAGATTGGCGTATGGCGACGCTGATATTCCTGATGTGCATCGGGGTGTATCTGCATGACAAACGCCTTGCGGATCATAGCTCACGCACCACATTCAGCGCCGCCGCCCAGGGCTTAACCTCGAAGCGTTCGCCGAGCGCGATCAACTGCGTTTTGCTGATGGTTTGCTTCATGCCGTTCATCGACAGCACTTTCACCAACACCTGCGCCGATTTTTCCGCGGTGTCGATCAACCCAAAGGCCTCGTCCAAAGAGGGACCGCTGGCGAAAATACCGTGGAACGGCCACAGCACCAACGAGTGCGACCCCATCTGCTGCGAGGTTTGCTCACCAATGCCGTCGGTACCCGGCACCATCCAGGGCACAATACCCACGCCGTCCGGGAACACCACCAGGCACTCGGTACTCCCTTCCCACAGCATGCGGGTGAAACTCGCCGAGTCCAGCTCCAGCACGTAGCTCAGGGCGATCAGGTTGGTGGCGTGGCAGTGCATAATCACCCGGTCACGCCCGTCGGTCAGGGTTTTGCGCACGCAGTGTGACTGCAAGTGCGAGGCCAGCTCCGACGTCGGCAAACCGCCGTTGGTCAACCCCCAGTGAATACTGTAGGCGTGGCCATCTTCGCTAATGCGCAGCAATACCAGGCTATCGGCCGGATCGAGCTGCACATTGCGGAAAAACTTGCCGGAGCCGGTCACCAGGAACCAACAATTAGCCAGTTCCACCGCCGGTTGGCTCAGTTCAACGCGACGCGGTTGCGGATAAAAATCCGCCGCGTACGGCTGCACCTCTTCATCCAGCAAGCGCAGGCTGACGTTACCGCCGTTACGCTCATCCCAGCCTTTCAGCCACATGTCCGCGGTGGCTTTCACCATGCCCTGAACAAACCATGAAGAAAGAAGTTGTTGCATACGGCACCCTTAACGTTGATTGAGAATTTGTTTTTCGTATTGGCGAACTTCGCCCAGCCAGCCGGCATCGGCGGGCACCTCATGACGCAGGCAGTACATCTCCCAAATTGCCTGCCACGGCAGCGATTTTTGCTCTTCCAGCATCGCCAGCCGCGCGGTGTAGTCGCCGTCATTTTCCAGACGACGCAGTAATTCCACCGGCTCCAGCAACGCGCGCAACAGTGCCTTACGAGCATTGCGCGTGCCGATCACCCAGGCGGCGATGCGGTTGATTGACGCATCGAAGAAATCAAGGCCGATATGCACCTTGTCAAACAGGCCGTGGCGCACAATTTCATGGGCGATGGCCTGGGTTTCGTCATCCAGCAGCACCACGTGGTCGCTGTCCCAGCGCACCGGACGGCTGACGTGCAGCAACAGACGCGGTACAAACAGCATGGCGGTAGAGATTTTGTCGGAAATCACCTCGGTCGGATGGAAATGCCCGGCATCCAGCGTCAGCGCCACCTGGCGGCTGGTGGCATAGCCGAGATAGAACTCGTTGGAGCCGACGGTGTAGCTCTCGGCGCCAATACCGAACAGTTTGCTTTCCACCGCGTCGATATGGTGGCGGGGATCCAGCGGTTGGCTGATCACCTCATCCAGCGCGCTCAACAGGCGTTGGCGCGGCGCCATACGATCGACGGTAAGGTCTTTCATGCCATCCGGCACCCAGATATTCATCACCGATGGCGTGCCAAGCTGTTCGCCGAAATAGGCCGAAACCCGGCGGCTGGCCTGACAATGTTCAATCCAGAAGCGGCGAATCGCCGGATCGGCATGGGCCAGGGTGAAGCCGTCACTGCTCAGAGGGTGTGAAAAACAGCTCGGGTTAAAATCCAGCCCCAGTCCCTGCGCCCTGGCCCATTCCACCCAGTGGCTAAAGTGTGCCGGTTCAATGGCATTACGCTCCACCGGCACCTCGCTCTCCAGATAGATCGCATGCAGGTTCACCCGCTTTGGCCCTGGGATCAGCGACATGGCCCGCTGCAGATCGGCGCGCAACTGGTTGGCATTGGTTGCCCGGCCCGGATAATTGCCGGTGGCCTGAATACCACCGGTCAGCGCCCCCTGCGGATTTTCAAAACCGCGTACGTCATCGCCCTGCCAGCAGTGCATTGAGATCGGAATACGATCCAATTGCGTCAGCGCCTGCTCGACGTCGATACCGAGATCCTCAAAACGCGTTTTGGCGAACTCATACGCCTGTTCAATAAGTCGGGTCATAAGCAAAGCTCCTTGGTCGCGGGATTAAGCGTCTGAAACCGCCGCCAGTTGGCCGTAAAGGCCTCGAACGGCTGCGGTGAAAAAGTCTGTTGCGGGAAGTTGTCGGCCACCAATTGCCGGAAAGCAGAAACATCCGCCACCTCACCCAGCGCAATCAGTTGACTGCCGATGTTGCCCAGCGTCGAGGCTTCGACTGGTCCGGCCGACAATGGGATGCCGCAGGCATCGGCACAAAGCTGGTTGAGCAACGGGTTCTGGCTACCACCGCCGACGATATGCAAATGGCTGAAGGGGTGCCCGCGCAGGGTCTGCAACTCGCCCAGCACCTGTCGGTACAGCAGCGCCAGGCTGTCGAAAATACAGCGCGCCAGTTCCGGGGGCGTTTGCGGTGTCGGTATTCCCTGCTCAACGCAGGCCTGCCGGATCTCCTGCACCATCGATGTCGGGTTGATAAAGCGCGGATCGTTGGGATTGATTAGCGATCGGCAGCCTGGCTGCGCCGCCGCCTGTTCGACCAGTTGGCACAGATCGGTGACATTCAGTTCCTCACACACCCGTTGCAACAGCCACAGGCCCATGATGTTTTTCAACACCCGATACCGCCCTTCCGCGCCGCCCTCGTTGGTGATATTGGCCGCCAGCGCCGCCGCGCCGGTGTAAGGATGCTGACTTTCAAAGCCCATCAACGACCAGGTACCGGAGCTGAGGTAGGCGGCGTATTGACTTCGTAGCGGCGTTGCCAGCACCGCACTGGCAGTATCATGAGTGGCCACTGCAATCACCGGCACTTGCATCCCACTGGCCATCCGCCAATGCCCGAGGGTATTGCCCGGCGGGGTCGGACGACCGAACCAGGCCGCTTTGGCTCCGGCCCAGGTCAGCAGTTCCGAATCCCAGTCGCCGCTGTGAATATTCAGCAATTGGCTGGTGGTGGCGTTGGTGTATTCCCAGTTCAATTGCCCGGTAAGCCGATAGTGCAGGTAGTCCGGGATCAACAAGGCATGGGCGACGCTGGCCAGCAATTCAGGGTGGCGCTGGCTAAAGGCACGCAGTTGGTAAAGGGTATTAAAAGGCAAGAACTGGATGCCGGTGCGCTGATACAGCCATTGCGCGCCCATCTCGTGCTGCGCCTGTTGCATCAGCCCATGAGTGCGAGCGTCGCGGTAGGCGACCGGTAACCCGACGCGCCGTCCCTGACTATCGAGCAGCAGATAATCCACGCCCCAGGTATCGATACCTATGCTGTCCGGCGTGACACCCTGCTGGTCCAACTGTTGCAACCCCTGACGTATGGCGTGCTCCAGCCCATCGATATCCCAGCAGTCGTGGCCGTCGATCGACACCAGATGATTACTGAAGCGGGTGATTTCCTGCAGGCTGATTGTCCGGGCGTCGGATTGATAGCGCCCCAGCATTACACGGCCGCTGGAGGCACCAAGATCGATAGAGACAATATTGCGAGTGGTCATGGGGTGGCTTCCTGATGAATCGATGGCATCAGTCTAAAACCCCAGATAAACGGCACCTTATCACCACTGCCAGCCCATCAGGCGGGCTGGCAATACGGCAAAGATTTACGCGATACAGCTCACGTTTTGTTTTTTTACCGCCTGTGACGTTGCGCGCACTTTGGCATTTTTCCGCGCCTTTCTTGATAAATGAACGAGGCATCAGCGCTTTTGGCGTTGCAAATTAAAGGCGACCACCCGACGCCTCCTTTAGTATCTGTTACAAATTGGTTAACGGAGATCGAAAGATGGCTATCCTGCACGGCAGTGATTTTTTCGCTTCAAGCCCCTACCCGGTCGCGATTGAACCCCGGGAGCCGCAGTCGAGTTTTCCTGAACATCATCATGATTTTCACGAAATTGTGATTGTGGAACAGGGCGCCGGTACCCACGTGCTGAACGGCCGGCCACAAACGCTGTGTAGCGGCTGCGTCTGTTTTATCCGCGACTGCGATCGGCATCTCTACGAGCAAACCGAAAATCTTCATCTGACCAACGTGCTGTACCGCGGCCCCAATGCCTTCCGCTTTCTCGCCGGGCTGGAGCAACTGCTGCCGCCGGCGGGCAATGAACCATCGCAGCCGCACTGGCGTATCAACCATAAGCTGTTGACACAGGTACAAGTCATTATTCAGCGGCTCGAACAAACCCCTGCGGTATTCAGCCTGGAACATTTGGCACAGCAGGAATTGCTGTTTATGCAATTGCTGGTGCTGCTACGACAGGGCTGTATCGCTGCCTCTGTGGACGATCAGGAAGGCCGTCTGCAGCGGCTATTGGACTGGCTGGCGGAAAACTACAGTGATGAGATCAAATGGGATGAATTGGCCGATCGTTTTTCCCTGCCCTTGCGCACCCTGCATCGCCAGATGAAAAAGCAGACCGGCAACACGCCGCAGCGTTACCTCAACCGGCTGCGGCTGTTGCAGGCACGGCAAATGCTGCGGCAGGATGAAACGCGCATCACCGATATCGCTTACCAATGCGGATTTGGTGACAGCAATCACTTTTCCACGCTTTTCAAACGCGAGTTCGGCTATTCCCCACGTACTCTACGGCAGAACGATTTCTTAACCTGAGGTGCCATGGTGAAAAGCCCCCTTCTGTTGATCAAAGAGGATTATCTGCCGTCGGCACTGATGCCGGTGGCGGTGGCCGATCGTGCGCCCCAATCGTCATTTCCGCCGCACACTCATGAGTTCAGTGAAATCGTGATTGTCTGGCGCGGCAACGGCATGCATGTCCTGAACGATCAGCCCTGGCGGGTGACCTGTGGGGATATGTTTTATATTCGCGACCGTGATTGCCACAGCTATGAGTCGGTCAACGACCTGGTGCTGGACAATATACTCTACTGCCCGGAACGCTTCCGACTGGCTATCGGCTGGGCGGAACTGCTGCCACCGGACAACGCTCAGCACCAGTCTCACTGGCGTCTGACCACCCGGGGCATGGCACTGGCACGCAGTGTGATCCAGCAGTTAGCACTCGAAAGCCGTAAAACCGACCTGCTGTCGATCCAGCTCACCGAGGCGCTGTTTCTACAGCTGGTGCTGATCCTGCGTCGCCATCGCTATGCCGTCGGCCAGGACGACCAACTGCCGGAAGGTGAACAACTGGATTTGCTGATGGCGGCCATTCAGGGCGACAGCAGCATACGTTTTGAGCTGGAGGCATTCTGCCGACACCATCAACTGGCAGAGCGCAGCCTGAAGCAGCTGTTCCGCCAGCAGACCGGCATGACCATCAGCCATTACCTGCGCCAGTTGCAACTCTGCCGGGCCAAATCCCTGCTGCGCGGCAGTGATGAACTGATCGGCGAAGTGGCCGCCCGCTGTGGCTTTGACGACAGCAACTATTTTTCAGTGGTGTTCACCCGTGAAACCGGCATCACCCCCAGCGCCTGGCGTCAGCGCTTTAAACGCGCCGAACGCCCTGCCGCCGGGGTAAAACGCTGATCACCCCGCCATGCCCAAGCCGACAACATTGGCAGCCAGAATGATCGTCAGACAGCCGATGCACAATACGCTGACCGGGCGACGACCGGCATTTTTCCACTCTCTGAGTAACAACCCGACCAGACCGCCGCACAGCACATAGAAGCTCATGTGCAGCATCCAACTGATAAAGTCATACTGTTCGGGAATGTTGGCGTGGCCCCAGGCATAGAAGAAGAATTGCAGATACCACATGGTGCCGCCGAGTAACGAGAACAGCACGTTGGCCACCAGCAGCGATTTGGCCTGCGAGAAATCGGCCTTGACTGACAGATCCGCTTTGACCGCCAGACGAATAAAGCAGTAGGCCAGGTTAACCACTGCCCCGCCCCCCATGATCACCACGTAGCTCGGCAGCGCTACGTATAGCGAATCGATCCCCAAATCCGCTGCGGCCTGATGCATCGGTTTGGCGGCGTCCATCGCAAACGACATACCGGCGGAGAAGATACCGCACATCACCGCCAACAGCAGCCCTTTACGCAGGTTGAACTCCTCGGCGCGAATACCCATCGCCCGCTCTTTCAGCACCCCGGCCCACGAAACGATCACCACGCCGAGCAAGGCAATCGCCACCCCGAGCAGCGTCAACTGACCACCGGCGGAACTGAACAGTGCCACAAAGCGCCCCTGTAATAGCGGAGTCATCAGGGTGCCCACCACCAATGTGATGCCAATGGCGATACCAATCCCCATCGACATGCCCAGATAACGCATGGTCAGGCCGTAGTTGACGTTGCCAATGCCCCACATGGCACCAAACAGAAACACCGGTAGCAGGGTCGACAAGCTGAACGCACTGTAATAGCGCCAAAAATCCGGCAGCAACACATAGCTCACCGCCCAGGGCAGGATCAACCACGACATCACGCCACCGATCGACCACATGGTTTCCCACGACCAGCGGCGAACCTTTTTGAATGGGGCATAAAAGCAGGCCGCGCTGGCAGCGCCGACCAGATGCCACAGGATTCCCAACATGACAGCATTATTCATTGTTATTGATTCCTTCGTTGCTTGTGATGAGGACAAAAAACAGGCGTGAAGGAGTCTATGAATATTGCCCGGCGCGCAACCTTTGCCTGACTGCCAGTTCTGGCGGAAGCTGGCAAAATACAAGAGATAGCGCTGAGCGGGATCACAAATTCATCGCAAGGCTGCCCAGGTGGCAGGCAGTGGCCTGAAGAGGATTGTCTGGCTGCCATTCTGGCTACGAGGCTGGCAGTCAGGCAAAGGTTTTTAACACAGCAAGGTCATTACCATAACAAGGCATTAATAATAATCCTGTGGAGCCCTGCCATGACCCAGAACCAAAAACGGATGTATATAAACGGTGAATTTATTGCCCACAACACTGGGCGCTGGATTGATGTTATTAACCCGGCCACCGAGCAAGTGATGATGCAAATCCCGCAAGGCGGTGCAGAACAGGCCAGGTTGGCCATTGACGCCGCAGAAGCCGCGCAGCCTGGCTGGGAAGCGCTACCGGCGGTTGAGCGCGGTCGGTGGCTACATCGACTGGCCGAAGGCATACGCCACAGAGAGTCGGAACTGACAAAGTTGATCGTCACCGAAGGTGGTAAAACGCCTGAGTTAGCCAAGGTGGAAGTGCTGTTTACCGCCGACTACCTCGATTACATGGCCGAGTGGGCGCGCCGCTATGAAGGAGAAATTATCCAGAGCGACCGGCCGAATGAAAACATCTTCCTGTTCAAAAAAGCCATCGGCGTGGTGGTTGGCATCCTGCCGTGGAACTTCCCGTTCTTCCTGATTGCGCGCAAGGCCGCCCCAGCGTTGGTGACCGGCAATACTATTGTGATCAAACCCAGTGAGCTGACACCGGGCAATGCGCTGCTGTTTGCCGAAATCGCCGATGAGATTGGCCTGCCGCCCGGCGTGTTTAACCTGGTGACCGGCTACGGGCCGGAGCTGGGTCAGGCGCTGGCGGCCAACCCCAAGGTAGGCATGGTCAGCCTGACCGGCAGCGTCGGGGCCGGTATCGCCACGCTGCACGCTGCGGCAGACAACGTCACCAGGGTGTCGCTGGAGTTGGGCGGCAAAGCGCCGGCGATTGTGATGGCCGACGCCGATCTGGATCTGGCGGTGAAAGCCATCGTCAGTTCACGCATCATCAACAGTGGGCAGGTGTGTAACTGCACCGAACGCGTTTACGTACAGCGAGAGATTTATCCGCAGTTTATGGCCCGGCTGACCGAGGCCTTCCGCCAGGTCTCCTTTGGCGATCCTAATCAGCAAACCGGGCTGGACATGGGGCCGTTGATCAGCGCCGAGGCACTGCAGCGGGTGGAAGATAAAGTGGCGCGAGCGGTCAGTCAGGGCGCGACGCTGGTGATGGGCGGCCAGCGCGAGGCCTGCAGCGGATACTTTTTCCCGCCGACTATTCTCTGCGACGTGCAGCAAGAGATGGACATCATGCACCAAGAAATTTTCGGCCCGGTGCTGCCGGTTTGTTGCTTCGACAGCTTTGAGCAGGCGATCGCTATGGCTAACGACAGCGAATATGGCCTCACTTCGTCTGTTTTCACCCGTGACCTCAACGTGGCGATGATGGCAATCAAACAATTAAAGTTCGGCGAAACCTACGTCAACCGCGAGAGCTTTGAAGCGATGCAGGGCTTCCATGCCGGTTGGCGCAAGTCCGGTATTGGCGGCGCCGATGGCCGCCACGGATTGGAGGAATATCTGCAAACACAGGTCGCCTATTTGCAGTTTCAGTGATTAAAGCCTGTAGCAAGGCCCCGGCATGGGGCCTTAGCGAAACTCCACCCAGCTGGCGCCGGCATCGGCGGAACGCACACAGTTTTCAACCCAACGCACCCCCATTGTCCCGGCATGGACGTCGGGATACCAAAAATCGGCCAGAAACGTCTGATCCCGCCGATCGGTCGCATCCATCGCCAGGGCAAAACGCCGGTACAGATTCGACCAGGCTTCAAACAACCCTTCGGGATGACCACCACCAATCCGATCGTCCGCCAGTGCGATAGGATCCAGATAAGACATACCGCGATCCAGAATGCGAACCGGTTCGCCCTGCACTTCAAATCGCAGTTGGTTTGGCTGCTCGTCCCACCACTCCAGACTGGCCTTCTCACCGACAATTCGCACCTTCTGCCCGTGCATCGAACCACTGTTGACCGCAGAGCACCACAGGGAGCCAACGGCCCCATTGTCATACTCCATCAGCACGTAGGCATTGTCTTCCAGCGGTGCCCGGGTTTTGACAAAGCTCTGACGGCTGCACATCAGGCGTTTGATCTTTAGCTGCGGCACCATGGTTTCTGCCAGGAACAAAGGATGGGTCGCCAAATCGCCCAATACGTAGCTGGGGCCGACAAAGCGGGGATCCACCCGCCAGCGGGTGCTGGGGTTCTCCAGCTCCACCGCCGTCGCATGGAACCCATGCGCAAACTGCATATTGATAATGCGGATCTCACCCAGCAGGCCGGCGGCGACCATCTGCCGGGCCTGAAGGATCAACTGGTGTCCGGCATAGCCGTAGGTGACACCGATAATTTTATGCTGCTTTTGGCTCAATTCGATCAATGCTTGCGCTTCTTCAGCGGTGAAACACAATGGTTTTTCGCACACTACGTGCAGGCCGGCCTCTAGCGCCGCCTGGCAGATGGCAAAATGCGTATTGTTGGGGGTGGCGATGGAAACCGCCTCGATGCCATCCATTCTGGCGGCCTCTTCGCGAAATAGCGTGGCGTAATCCGGATAACAGCGCTGCGCTGCGACTCCCAGGCTCTGTCCAAAAAGACTCCCTCGCTGCGCGTCAATATCAAACGCCCCGGCTACCAGAGAGAAAGTGCCATCGCGCAGTGCTGCAGAACGATGAATATAACCAATCTGACTGGTTCCGCCGCCGCCAACCATCCCCCAGCGCAGGGATCGGTCCAAAGGTTTAATGCCGTTGATCATCACGTTTCTCCTGATTAAAAACCGAGGGTTCGTAAATAGTTGAGGCTTTCCGTTACGTCACTCAGGCTGCCCTGCGCATGACGCGGGTCGCGCTCCTGCTCGATGGTGATCCACCCCTGATAACCGCGTGCCGCCAGTAATTCGCGCACTGCCGGGTAATCGATGGCTCCCTTACCCAACGGGCACATCACGCCCTGCGCGCAGGCGGTAAAGAAGTCCAGCCCACGCGCCAGCACTTGCTGGAATACCTGCGGGTTAACGTCCTTGAAATGCAGGTAATCGATGCGCGCAAAATAACGCTCAATCCAGGTGGCCGGATCCATGCCGGAGTAATACAAATGACCGGTGTCCAGACACAGCCCGGCGGTTTGCTGGGGAATTTGCTCAACCAACCGCTCAATTTCATCGGCAAACTCGATACAACCACCGGCGTGCGGGTGCACCACCGGTCGCACGCCATATTGCTGCCAGGCAATTTCGCTGAGTGTAATGATATGGTCGATCATCCGTTGCCAATCCGCTTCGGCCAGCCGCGGTGCCAACAAAGACTGTCCGGCGAATTTGGCCCGCTGCGGATTGCCGAAATCAATAATCACCAGATATGGCGGTGAGAAATTACCGACGTTGATAGGCTGCGCCTTGGGAGCCTGCGACAGATTGCGGCAAATGTTATGTGTCAATGCAAGGAGATTGCTGAAGTTCTGTTCGCTGACCAGATCGTCAAAAATGGTGCCTGCCACCAGCGACAGGCCATGCTGTTGCAACTCGGCGCTCAAGGCCTCGGCGTCGGTTGGCAGGTACCCCCATGGCCCCAGCTCTATGCTGTGATAACCGGCGGTACTCGCCTCCTGCAACACTTTGCTATAAGGCGGGAGATGCGGATTTTTAGGGTCGTCCACTCCCCAACTGCAGGGCGCATTGGCAATCGGCAAGTTCATCATTTCTGTTCCTGATAGCGGTGGGTGTAGCGTCAGTATTAAATAAACGTTTCGAAACCGGCAATGATGAAACTTTCATTTTTTGATGATGATCGCGTTAATTTTGATAGGCTAAATGATAGTTTTTTATCAAATCCAGACGAGACGGTGCCGCGGGGAGATTGGGATGTTTGTATTGACTGCTCCA
>NZ_SRIA01000013.1:0-207067 GCF_004684015.1 Serratia proteamaculans | reverse complement strand
GCGGTATTGGTATGCACGTTTCATATGGACAAAATTACAGGAGCCATCGTGAAAAGACAAAAAGAAGTTAGCTCGAAAACCGCCTCCTTTCCTCCCCGGCCTGAAGGCCGAGGTTTCCCGGAGGCACTCTGATGAAAAACGGCTCCTCTAGAGGGAGCCGACTGTCAGAGGTTTTCTTTGGTGATCAAATCAAAGCGGTTAATGGTGTGACTAAACCCACCGGATTCGCCGACAACGGCGGCCACAAAAGTCGTGATGACCGAAGCCGCAAACTCGGCGATACGGTGCTTTAGCATCAGATCCAGAGTGCCATCTATCAACGCCATTTCACCGCCTTCTACCGGGCCATGGCAAATCAGCATGATCTGATGCTGCCTGCCGCTGTCCCGCAAAGCCGCGATAATGCCTTCCACCCCGCCACAGGGCGCATACAGTGCCACCAGATTAGGATGCTGCTCCAGCAGGGTTTGGGTGACTTGCCGGGCATTGTCACTCCGTTCATGACTCAGTACCGGCTCAAGTACCCGTTGGCCGCTCAGGTGTTCGCGCAAATAAGAGCGGAAGCTGATTTCGCAGGTTTCCTGACACAAAAAGCGATTATCGCCGATAATCACCCCAACATCGCCCTGTCGTCGGCACAGACGTTCCAATGCCCAACCGGCGGTACGGCCTGCCTGTTGGTTATCCCAGCCGATATAACCGGCGCGACTGTGTACCGACAGATCAGACAGCAACGTAAACACCTTTACTCCCTGCCGGGCGGCCTCTTCCACCGCAAAACGGATCATCGGGTTATCCAGCGCCAGCACGCCGATCACATCCACACTTTGGCTTAACTGCGTGATGGCGGCGGCGGTGTCGCTGACCGCGCTGATATCATGAAACATGAACTGTGGCGGGTGCTCGGCATCGTAATAGGGTGCGGCCTGTTCCAGCAGGCTATCCGCTAGTTGTGCGTAGAACGAATGTTCCTTGCGCAGCAGGATAAAGCCCATTTTAATCCGTGCGGCTGGTTGGCTCACTGCCTCAAACAGTTGATGCGACTTCTCTAGGGCGAAGCCTAATTTATGCGCCGCCGCAATGACCCTGCGTGCCGTTTCAGGGCGTACCGTCGCGCGCTGGTTTATTACCCGATCAACCGTCGCAATACCAACATGTGCCTCTCTGGCAATGGCGGCCAGGGTGGTTTTCTTGCCTGCCATCATCGTCTCCCTCATGATTTTGATAAAAACTATCATGTCCCAGCCGCCCAAAGAAATCAGGCTGTCGTTTTTGTGTGATCGGGCGCGTTAATGGCGTAGTGCGCTCAGCAATAAAGCTCGAAATGTGTCGTTCTTGCGGCAAATAGAGCCACAATTGAACTGTTGGTATTGTCGACATAACGCATAGTCTGATTTTTATCTCCCTGGAAAACATCATGACCGCGACCAAGCCTGATGCCATGGCTCCAGTGTCATCCCCCACCACGCAGTGGCCAGCAATCGCCAATGTAGTCTTAGCCGGCATTGCCGTTGCGCTGCACGTGGGCAAAGCGACCATTGCTCTGCCGGAACTGCAGCGCGAATTCGGCCGGTCGCTGGAGTCGCTGAGCTGGATTATTTCCGCCTTTCCGTTTATCGGCGTGTTCGGGGGCATCGCCGCCGGACAGCTGGTGCGCCGCTGGGGCGACCGACGCTTGTTGAGTCTGGGTCTGGTGATTGTCAGCCTTGCCAGCTTTGCCAGCTTTGCCGGGGCAACTCAACACGACTTCACCGGCTTGATCGTCACCCGCGTTATCGAAGGGATCGGTTTTGTCATTGTAGTGGTGGCAGCACCGACCGTGCTGACCCGAGTGGTGGCGCCACAACAACGTAATCTGGTATTCAGCATCTGGAGCACCTTTATGCCAGCGGGCATGGCGATCTCCCTGTTCTTCGGCCCGCACTTCGCAGGTTGGCAACAGAGTTGGATCGCCGGTGGCACCCTGACCCTGCTGGCGGCACTGTTGCTGCCATTCACCACGCCACGCAGCGTGTTGACCCGCACAACCGCGACAACACTCAAGCTAAGTCAGGCGCTGCTCAGCATCATTAGCGCCCGTCAACCACTGCTACTGGCCCTGATCTTCACCACCTATAACCTGCAGTTCTTCGCCGTGATGGCTTTTCTGCCGATATTCCTGATGCAGCGGATCGGGCTGACGCTGGTCGCGGCTGGCGGCGTCAGTGCGGCAGTGATTGCGGTCAATATTCTTGGTAACCTGTTTGCCGGAGTATTGCTGTCGCGTGGTCTGCGTGCCCGTACCCTGCTCGCCATTACCAGCACGCTGATGGGGCTTGCCGGAGCCAGCGTCTTTCTTTCGGCCACACCGAATTCCATGCTGGTCCCATTGTGTTTACTGTTTAGTGGTATCGGCGGCATGTTGCCCGCCACCATTCTGGCTGCCACCCCGGCGGCGGCACCTGAGGCGACGTTGATCCCACTGAGCCTCGGCCTGGTGATGCAGGGCATTTATCTCGGCCAGGTGATCGGCCCCATTGTCTTGAGCACCCTGGTGGCCTATGCCGGTTGGACCGTCCCTTCCGTTCTGGTGTTAGCCGCTGCGGTGCTGGGAAGCACACTGGCGTTGGCGCTGGTAGCGAAGCCCAAAATCTGACCAGCCAGTCGTGACTCATTACACCATGTATAAAATCAAATGACTCTGACCCCATTTTTCTCTTCGTCTCCAGGCATTATCGTTTCAGCAACGCAAATAATGGCTATATAGAGAACAGACAATGGACAGAGTAAAAACAGTAATTGTTACCGGCGCATCCAGCGGGTTGGGGTTCGCTATTGCACAGGCTTACCTGGCGCATGGCTACAATGTGGTGGGCAACGCACGCTCACTGGAACGTTTGCAGTCAGCGGCAAACCAACTCGGTAACCCTGAAAATCTGCTGCTGGTTCCCGGTGATATCGCCCTGCCGGAAACAGCAACCCGTCTGTTCGAACAGGCCGAGGATAAATTTGGTCAGGTCGATATCCTGATCAATAACGCGGGGATTTTCCTGTCCAAACCGATGACCGAGTATACGCAGGAAGATGTCGACGCGATGCTGGCCACCAACCTGAAAGGTTTCTTCTATCCCTCACAGGCCGCCGCCCGCCACATGGCCCCCCATGGTAGCGGCCATATCGTCACCATTACTGCCGCCATCGCCATGCAGCCCATCAGCAAAGTCCCGGCGCTGTTGCCGATTATGGTCAAGGGCGGGCTGAACCAGGCCACCCGTGGGTTGGCGCTGGAAATGGCACCGCATAATGTGATGGTCAACGCCGTTGCACCCGGCATCATCGCCACCCCACTGACCATGAGCAATCCGGATGAACAAAGCCTGGCGTTTATGAAACAGATGGCGCCGACCCAACGCATTGGTCAGCCGCAGGATATTGTCGATGCGGTGCTGTACCTGACTGACTCAAGCTTTGTCACCGGCACCATCGTGGCCGTAGACGGCGGCACTACCGCCGGCGTCTGGTAATTAAGGAGAACCTGCAAATGCCCTATGTAAATATTAAAGTCACCGATGCAGGGGTGACCGCCGAGCAGAAACGCCAATTGATTGAAGGCGTCACCGGGTTGCTGGAACGCGTGCTGAACAAGCCACGATACGCCACCTCTGTAGTGATTGACGAAGTCGCTACTGATAACTGGGGCGTCGGCGGTGAAAGCGTCACCGCACTGCGCGCCAAAGAGCGAAACTCGGGTCAGCGATAAACAACCTCAACTCCCCTGGTCTGCTATTAATCCGAGTTTCATCCGAAAGGGCGACGGGTTTGTCAGGCTGGGGGGTTTTACTGCAATAAGCCTGCATCTCCCACTCAAATACCCCTGCTGAATAGATGGTGACTAATAAGTTTCATTAATCGTTCATCTGTAAAATCCACTACCTGTTACGCGTTTGTGATGATAGGGTTTGATCTTCAAGAAGTGTCAACGTCAGCGAATACTGGGGTTGGCAGGAAAAATCTATCATCAGAGGGACGGGTATGATGTCTAAGGGTATTTCAAAGGGATTCTTTATTCTGATCCTTTTCATAGTTACCGCTGCTTTTCTGGACGTATTGGGTCCCTATTATTCGTCGGTTCTGTGGGCAATTATCCTGGCGGTGATTTTCCATCCGGTGAAACAAAAACTTAAACAGTACCTGGGCGATCGAAACGGCCTGGTGTCGCTTTTGACGGTCGCAGTCATCTGTCTGATCGTATTTACGCCCCTGGCGATTATTGCGTCTTCATTGGCGATTGAGCTTAACGTCGTCTACACCAAATTACAGGGTAACAATACCCAATTCCCGGTTGTTCTGGCCGATACTCTGCGGGTGCTGCCTGGCTGGGCACGCCATTTCCTTACCGAGCATAACCTCGACAACGCGGCTGAAATACAAAAGAAGCTTTCGGAAGTGGCGCTGCAAGGTGGGCAATATCTTGCCGGTAGCGTGTTCCTGATCGGTAAAGGTACCTTTAACTTTGCCGTTGGTTTTGGCGTAATGCTCTATCTGCTGTTCTTCCTGCTGAAGGATGGCCCTTATCTGGTTAACCTGTCGCTCGAAGCCTTACCGTTATCCGAGCACGTTAAACATCATCTGTTTGTGAAATTCGCCGCAGTTTCCCGCGCGACGGTAAAAGGCACAGTAGTGGTTGCAATAGTGCAAGGGGCACTCGGCGGCCTGGCGTTTTACATCACCGGTATCGAAGGCAGCCTGCTGTGGGCTGCCTTGATGGCGTTCCTGTCCATCATCCCTGCGGTAGGCTCCGCCATTATCTGGGTACCCGCCGCCATCTATTTCTTCGCTACGGGAATGCTGTGGAAAGGCCTGTTCCTGGTGGGCTTCTTCGTGGTGATCATCGGTTTGGTCGACAACATCCTTCGTCCACTGTTGGTGGGTAAAGA
This sequence comes from Serratia proteamaculans, assembly GCF_004684015.1. GTDB lineage: Bacteria > Pseudomonadota > Gammaproteobacteria > Enterobacterales > Enterobacteriaceae > Serratia > Serratia proteamaculans_F. The sequence goes on along the minus strand of NZ_SRIA01000013.1, from coordinate 202,151 downwards.
CACCAAGATGCCGGATTATCTGATCCTGATTTCAACCTTGGGCGGTATGGAGATTTACGGCATTAATGGCTTCGTCATCGGCCCGCTGATCGCTGCCCTGTTCATCGCCTGCTGGAATATTCTTTCCGGCCGCGACAGTGCCGAAACCACCGATGAGATTGATGAAGATTTTATCGAGGAAGGCAAGAATCACCCAGATGCCACCAAGGTGGATTGAATCATTGCCCTCTTCTCTCTAGAGGAATATTAAGGCGAACATTAACTAAACCCCGCACAACACAGCGGGGTTTTCTATACCTGCGTAAAGATGGGTACATTTATTGGAAACGGAGAAAGTTGAGAGCTAAAAAGGTGAGTCGGGCTGCAATAACGGCTAGCTTAGTGATAAGATAAAAGAACAATGTGGCCAATGATGACGAACAGAGCAAAAACAAGTCTTAATCGTTCCAATGGGGTTACCACTCAGCACTAAATATAAATAAAAATTAATAATTACCTTTCTATAAAATTTAAACAACAGGATTTTTCTTAAACCAAGGGACTGTATGAATTTCAACCGAATACTGACCAGATTAGCCGCAGCGGTTTCCATTGCGTCAATCACTACCGGCCTGACAAAATGGCCTGATGTTATGTTCATCTCAAGCTGTGTGATGCTAATAATTTGGCTGCATGCCGAATGGGACTGGCGTAAGCGGAAGTAAACGTATCCCCAATTTATAACGATACCTGGAACTGTCGAACATATACGCAAACGCATTTATTTATATCGTTCGTCATGACTAAACAACGGGAGCCCTGCGGCTCCCGTTGTTGTTCAAATGCTTAAACACAATTACATGCTTTAACGATAGTTTTGTCATTCAACTACTGAGGGCGAAATTCGAGTACGGCATTTTTAAAAGCACCGTAAACAGCTTGTGACGGTGGCTTGGGAAAACGGGTATTTATGATTGCCTTTATAGCAGCCTGGCAAAGGGCAGGATCACCACTTTCAGAACGGACATCCAAAAGCATCCCATCCGGGGCAAGCTTCATTCTTAAAGCGCACTTCTTACCGGCATAGGCGTTGGCATCATAAAAATGGCGCTGAATCGCGGTGCGTACCTGCCCGGCATAGTTGCTGACCTCATCCCCTGCTGCAGGAGTTGCTTTGCCATCAAGGGCAGCAAAAAGATCATCGCCCCCCTCCGCAAAGGGCCCAGCGTTAGCCACAGCGTTCGTCTTGCTACAGCCTGTCAGCCATAGTGAAACGACAATAAGCATTAATGCCGGCAGGTTTTTTTTAAATCCTAAATGAACGCTATTCATGATTCCCTTCTTTTAGAATAGTCACTGGAAAGAACAAAAAAAACGGGAACCCTCAGGCTCCCGTTATCATTTAACGCTTAAACACTCTTACATGTGTTTAACGATAGCGTCGCCAAACTCTGAACATTTCAGCAGCTTAGCGCCTTCCATCAGGCGTTCGAAGTCATAGGTCACGGTCTTGGCAGCGATGGCGCCTTCCATGCCCTTAACAATCAGGTCAGCCGCTTCGAACCAGCCCATGTGACGCAGCATCATTTCTGCAGACAGGATGATGGAACCCGGGTTCACTTTATCCTGACCGGCATACTTGGGTGCAGTGCCGTGGGTCGCTTCGAACAGTGCACAATCGGAACCGATGTTGGCGCCAGGTGCGATACCGATACCGCCAACCTGTGCGGCCAGGGCGTCGGAGATGTAGTCACCGTTCAGGTTCATACAGGCAATGACGTCGTATTCAGCCGGACGCAGCAGGATTTGCTGCAGGAAGGCGTCGGCGATCACGTCTTTAACCACGATCTCTTTACCGGTGTTCGGGTTCTTGATTTTCAGCCATGGGCCGCCGTCGATCAGCTCACCGCCGAACTCTTCACGTGCCAGTTCGTAGCCCCAATCCTTGAAGGCACCTTCGGTGAACTTCATGATGTTGCCTTTGTGAACCAGAGTCACAGAGTCACGGTCGTTGGTGATAGCGTATTCAATAGCTGCACGAACCAGACGTTTGGTCCCTTCTTCAGAGCATGGCTTCACGCCGATACCGCATTGCTCTGGGAAGCGGATTTTCTTCACGCCCATTTCGTCGCGCAGGAATTTGATCACTTTGTCTGCTTCGGCAGAACCGGCTTTCCATTCGATACCTGCATAGATGTCTTCGGCGTTTTCGCGGAAGATTACCATGTCGGTCAGTTCTGGCTGTTTAACCGGGCTTGGGGTGCCCTGGTAGTAACGCACCGGACGCAGGCAAACATACAGGTCCAGTTGCTGGCGCAGGGCCACGTTCAGGGAGCGAATACCGCCACCGACTGGGGTAGTCAGCGGGCCTTTAATGGCTACGCGATAGTCACGGATCAGATCCAGGGTTTCTTCCGGCAGCCACACGTCTTTCCCGTAAACGTGAGTGGATTTTTCGCCGGTATAGATTTCCATCCAGGAGATTTTACGTTCGCCGTGGTAGGCTTTTTTTACTGCTGCATCAACCACGTGAATCATAGCAGGGGTAACGTCGACGCCAATGCCGTCGCCTTCGATAAACGGAATGATCGGGTTATTCGGAACAACCAGTTTACCCTGGGCATCGACCGTAATCTTTTTACCTTCTGCCGGAACAACTACTTTGCTTTCCATCAACCTCTCCTTCAAGCGCAATTTTTGTTAATGCTTTGTAAGATGCGTGTAGATACTACTGGAATTTTCTGTCCGCGCCAATCCGAAACGGATTCGGTTATAATGCGCCTATCATCCGTAATCTCAACTGTTATGAAAAAATTCCCTGTTAGAAATCACAAAGTTAAACGATTCAGCCCGCCTGCTTCCGCCAAACCCGCTATCGCACAGGGGCCGCGTCGCGTGGTGTTATTCAACAAACCCTTCGATGTGTTGCCACAGTTCACCGATGAAGCCGGTCGTACCACGCTGAAAGAATTCATTCCGTTTCCTGATGTTTACGCCGCCGGGCGTCTGGATCGCGACAGCGAAGGATTATTGGTGTTAACCAATGACGGCAAGCTGCAGGCGCAGCTCACGCAGCCGGGCAAGCGCACCGGCAAAGTCTATTACGTGCAGGTAGAAGGCGCGCCGCAGGACAGCGATTTAGCCCCTTTGCGCAGCGGTATTACGCTGAAAGATGGCCCGACCCTGCCAGCCGGCGTGGAGTTGATCGCCGAACCGCAATGGTTATGGCCGCGCAATCCGCCGATCCGCGAGCGTAAATCAATTCCGACAAGCTGGCTGAAAATTACCCTCTTTGAGGGGCGAAATCGCCAGGTACGTCGCATGACTGCACATATCGGCTTTCCTACCCTGCGACTGATTCGCTACAGTATGGGTAATATTTCATTGGGGGAACTACAACCCGGTGAATGGAAAACCCTTGATTCACTGTAGTCATACATCAACAAGCCGCTGTAAGGGGCCGTTATGTTTAAACCGCACGTCACCGTTGCCTGCGTGGTCCACGCCGCCGGCAAGTTTTTGATCGTCGAAGAGACCATCAACAGCAAGGCACTCTGGAACCAACCGGCCGGCCACCTTGAGGCAGACGAAACGCTGGTGCAGGCCGCCGAGCGCGAACTGTGGGAAGAAACCGGCATTCGCGCCACGCCGCAGTCGTTCCTCAAACTGCACCAGTGGATCGCACCGGACAACACGCCGTTTCTGCGCTTTTGCTTTGTCATTGAGCTGGAGCAGCAATTGCCGACCGAACCGCACGACAGCGATATTGACCGTTGCCTGTGGCTGAGCGCCGAAGACATTTTGCAGGCCCCTAACCTGCGTTCCGCACTGGTCGCCGAAAGCATTCGTTGTTACCAACAACCGGAGCGTTACCCGCTATCGCTGGTCAGCAGCTATAACTGGCCGTTCTGAGATGAATAAGTGCCGTGCGCCGACGAGGCCAACGTGGTAAAATCCTGCGCTTGTTTTTTATCAGCACGGTTCGTGTTCAAGTTCGTGAGATCCCCATGTCAGACAACAGCCAGAAAAAAGTAATCGTCGGTATGTCCGGCGGCGTCGACTCTTCCGTTACTGCCTATCTGTTACAGCAACAGGGCTATCAGGTCGCTGGGCTGTTTATGAAGAACTGGGAAGAAGACGATGACGAAGAGTACTGCTCCGCAGCGACCGATCTGGCCGATGCCCAAGCGGTATGCGACAAACTCGGTATCGAACTGCATACGGTGAATTTCGCGGCAGAGTACTGGGACAACGTATTTGAGCTGTTCCTGGAAGAGTACAAGGCCGGCCGCACGCCGAACCCGGATATCCTGTGCAATAAAGAAATCAAATTCAAAGCCTTCCTGGAATTCGCCGCAGAAGATCTGGGGGCGGATTTTATCGCCACCGGCCACTACGTGCGTCGCCAGGACGTGGACGGCAAAAGCCGTCTGTTGCGTGGTGTCGACGGCAACAAAGACCAGAGCTATTTCCTCTACACCCTGAGCCACGAGCAGGTCGCACAAAGCCTGTTCCCGGTCGGTGAACTGGAAAAACCGGAGGTGCGCCGCATTGCCGAACAGCTTGAACTGGTTACCGCCAAGAAAAAAGACTCCACCGGTATCTGCTTTATCGGCGAGCGCAAATTCCGCGACTTCCTCGGCCGTTATCTGCCTGCACAACCCGGCCCGATTGTTAGCGTCGACGGCCAGACCGTCGGTGAACACCAGGGCCTGATGTACCACACCCTGGGCCAGCGCAAAGGGCTGGGCATCGGCGGCATGAAAGACAGCAGCGAAGACCCATGGTACGTGGTAGACAAAGACGTCGCCAACAACGTGCTGGTAGTCGCGCAGGGGCATGAGCATCCGCGTCTGATGTCCGTCGGGCTGATCGCGCAGCAATTGCATTGGGTCGATCGTCTGCCGCTGAGCGGGCCATTCCGTTGTACAGTGAAAACCCGTTATCGCCAGCAGGATATTCCCTGCACCGTCACCCCGCTTGACGAACAACGCATTGAAGTGCGTTTCGACGAGCCGGTCGCTGCCGTCACCCCTGGCCAGTCAGCCGTGTTCTATCAGGATGAAATCTGCCTCGGCGGCGGCATTATCGAACAGCGTTTACAGGAGTAATCGTGGCGAAGAACTATTATGACATTACGCTGGCGATGGCCGGGATCAGCCAGACTGCGCGTCTGGTCCAGCAGTTGGCGCACGAAGGCCAATGCGATCGCGAAGCCTTTCATACCTCGCTGAGCAGCCTGCTGCAGATGGATCCCCCTTCTACGCTGGCGGTGTTCGGCGGTGAAGAACGCAATTTGAAAATGGGCCTTGAGACGCTGATGGGCGTGCTCAATGCCAACAATAAAGGCCTGGCCGCCGAGCTGACCCGTTACACTATCAGCCTGATGGTGCTGGAGCGTAAGCTCAACGCCAACAAACAGGCGATGAATCAGCTTGGCGAACGTCTTGGCCAGCTTGAACGCCAACTGGCGCATTTTGATCTGGAATCAGACACCATTATCAGCGCGCTGGCCGGCATCTATGTCGACGTCGTCAGCCCGCTCGGGCCGCGCATTCAGGTGACAGGTTCACCGGCTATCCTGCAGAACCCGCAGGTGCAGGCCAAGGTTCGCGCCGCACTGCTGGCGGGCATCCGTGCCGCCGTGCTGTGGCAGCAGGTTGGCGGTAGCCGCCTGCAGTTAATGTTTTCCCGTAATCGTCTGTTTAAACAGGCGCAAAATATCGTTGCTCATTGTTAATAGATCCCAGGAGTTGCTACCGATGGAATTATCCTCACTGACCGCCGTTTCCCCCGTTGATGGACGCTACGGTGATAAAGTCAGCGCACTGCGCACCATTTTCAGCGAGTACGGTCTGCTGAAATTCCGTGTGCAGGTTGAAGTACGTTGGCTGCAAAAACTGGCCGCCTGCGCAGAAATCAGGGAAGTTCCGGCTTTTGACGCCGACGCAAACGCTTTCCTTGACAAGATCGTCGCAGAGTTCAGTGAAGAAGACGCGCAACGCATCAAGACTATCGAACGTACCACCAACCACGACGTGAAAGCGGTTGAGTATTTCCTGAAGGAAAAAGTGGAAGCGGTCCCTGCCCTGCAGGCGGTATCCGAGTTTATCCACTTTGCCTGTACCTCCGAAGACATCAACAACCTGTCGCACGCGCTGATGCTGCAAACGGCACGTCAAGACGTGGTGCTGCCGTACTGGCGTAAGATTATTGATTCGATCAAGGGCCTGGCGCTGGAATACCGCGATATCCCGCTGCTGTCCCGTACCCACGGTCAGCCGGCAACGCCATCCACCGTCGGTAAAGAATTCGCCAACGTCGCCTACCGTATGGAGCGCCAGTTCCGTCAGTTTGAGCGCGTGGAAATCATGGGTAAAATCAACGGTGCGGTCGGCAACTACAACGCCCACATCGTCGCTTACCCGGAAGTAGACTGGCATGTGTTCAGCGAAGAGTTCGTCACCTCGCTAGGCATCACCTGGAACCCGTACACCACCCAGATCGAGCCGCACGACTATATCGCCGAACTGTTTGACTGCGTGGCACGTTTCAACACCATCCTGATCGACTTCGACCGTGATATCTGGGGTTACATCGCCCTGAATCACTTCAAGCAGAAGACCATCGCCGGTGAAATCGGTTCTTCCACCATGCCGCACAAGGTTAACCCAATCGACTTCGAAAACTCTGAAGGCAACCTGGGTCTGTCTAACGCGGTGCTGGGCCATCTGGCCAGCAAACTGCCGGTGTCCCGCTGGCAGCGCGACCTGACCGACTCCACGGTGCTGCGTAATCTGGGCGTCGGCCTGGGTTATGCGTTGATCGCCTATCAGGCGACCATGAAAGGCATCAGCAAGCTGGAAGTGAACCAGGCGCACCTGCTGGATGAACTGGATCACAACTGGGAAGTGTTGGCCGAGCCGATCCAGACCGTGATGCGCCGTTACGGCATCGAAAAGCCGTATGAGAAGCTGAAAGAGCTGACCCGCGGCAAGCGTGTGGATGCCGCTGGTATGCAGGCGTTTATCGATGGTCTGGCACTGCCGGAAGAAGAGAAAACGCGTCTGAAAGCCATGACTCCGGCCAATTACATTGGCCGCGCGGCGACCATGGTCGATGAGCTGAAGTAACCGTTTTACGCTGAAAACAGAGAGGCGGCCTTTTGGCCGCCTCTTTTATTTCTACCCCATAAACGCTTGCAACCGTTGTTTCTGCTGCCCTTGAGCATTGAAGTTATCAGGATTTAGCCACTGTTCAAACCCGGCCTTGATGCTCGGCCAGCGGTCGGCGGTAATGGCAAACCAGTCGGTATCACGGCTACGGCCCTTGGTGACGACCGCATACCTGAAGGTCCCTTCATGGTTGAAGCCGAATCTCGCCGCCGCCTGTTTGGACGGGGCGTTAAGGCTGTCGCACTTCCATTCGCAGCGGCGATAACCCAAATCCTCAAACAGGTGCCGCAACATCAGATAAATCGCCTCGGTGGCGCTCGAGCGCTGCTTCATCGCCGGTGACCAATTGACATGACCAATCTCCGCCACACCGTTGCCTTCATCGATGCGCATATAGGCCACCGTGCCAACCTGGGCCTGATTGGCACGGTCAAATACCGTCAGGTTCACCAGGGTAGAGTTCGCCTGCAAGCTTGTCAGATGCTGCAACATGGCCGCAGGACTGTCCGGGCGCTCTATCGATAAATAGGTCCAGTCGCGCCCATCCGGAGCCTGCTGGCAGGCACGGAACAAAGCGGCGTGATCGCGCTGTGGTTCAAGCTGTTCCAGACGGCAAAAATGCCCGTTCAGGGTTTTGCCGCCGGGCCGCTTTACCGCCCGCCAATCGGCTAATGGCTCGCCCACCGGCTGGCCGAATTGATTGATCGCCATAACGCCTCCACGCCCTGCCGTTAACGTTCGTAAATAATAAACGAAGTTCTTTGACCTATTTTGTCGTACAAGGAACGGGCCGGAGCATTATATTCCTGCGTCGCCCAATAAACCCGATCGCTACCTTTTTCATTCGCTATTTGATAGGCCTGCTCAAATAATTTTTCAGATACTTTCTTGCCGCGTGCCAGCGGTGAAACATAGAGATCTTCAATATAGCAATAACCGACGGTGCTCCAGGTTGAAGGGTGGAATATCAGGTTCATTAACCCCAATAGCTTGCCGTCTTTATCTTCCGCCACCAGGCCATAAATCGCTGAACCTTCACATAAGCGTTCAAAGGTATGATGGGTAACCTGCTCTGAAATATCTGCCCGATAAAAATGAAGATACCCCTGCCAAAGATCCAACCATTGGGATTTATCACCACTGCGTAATTGACGAATTATCACTTCATTGTGTACTGGGAACATAGTGCCTCTCTGGTCTAAGCTGTTATTTCCAGAGGAGAAATAACTTAATGCCAGCAGGATACACCGACCCACGCGCACTGGGTACAGACCAATTGATAACAACGGGCAGACCAATTTTACTGAATTAGTCTTGTTCAGCCTGCGGCCGGAAGCGTACTGAAAATTGATGATAATCTTTTGATAAATTTAACTATCTCTTCTGGCGTGTAACCGGCAAAACCTAAAACAAGCGCCCCTTCGCGGGGTTGATGAGTATAAAAGTCAACCAGTCCGTGGACTTTTATCCCCTGCGCGGCGGCGGCCTGAAGCAACCGCTGTTCCGTTGCCGCATCCGCCAACGGGCAAACCAGCTGTAAGCCGCCTTGCGGCAATCCTGGCTGGGTCCAGTCAGCAAGATACTGATGCACTGCCGCATGCAGGATCTCCAGCCGGGCCTGATATATCTTGCGCATGTTTCTTAAATGTTCGGCATACAAGCCATCATTGATAAATTTGAATAGCGTCATTTGCGGTAACGCGGAGGTAAAACCATCCTGGAATTGTTTGGCGGCCACCATGGGTTTAATTAACTGCGGCGGAACAATCAGAAAACCAATGCGCAACCCTGGGAACAGGCTCTTGCTAAAAGTGCCGATATATAAAGTCCGTTGATATTGATCCAGCCCCTGCAACGCTGCGGTAGTCAGGCCGTTATAATTGAATTCAGAATCGTAATCATCTTCGAGGATCCAGGCTTTTTCACGCTGTGCCCATACCAACAATTTTAATCTTCGTTCAATGCTGAGGGAATGCCCCAGAGGATAATGGTGGGACGGCGTAATATAAACGCCACGTCCTCCCTCTTCGGTGTTTATTAACGCATCAATATCCATACCACAGGGATCCACCCCAATGGGCTGGGCAATGAGCCCCGCAGACTGAACCAGCTTTTTAGCCCCCTGATAGCCCGGTTCTTCAACAAATACCTTGTCGCCAGGATTAAATAACACCTGGGTACAGAGTGAGAGCGCCTGCTGGGAACTGGTCACCACAATCACCTGCTCCGCACCGGCCTTAACGCCCCTTTCCCGCCGCAGATAGTCAATGATTTCTTCCCTTAACGCCACCAGCCCCTGAGGATCGGCATAACCCAGCAGATGGGCGGCTCCTTGCCGCACCGCCTGCCTTTCCAGCTGCATCCAGCTATCGACAGGAAACAGCCGCAAATCCGGCAGTGAAGGTGCCAATGAGTCACTGAGGCGAGTATGCGGAACATGGGCGGCAATCAGCAAAGAGCGGCCGCGTGCACTCAATTCGCTTTCTGCCAACAGGGCATTATCGCTACCACCGACGGCCAACAGTTCACGACCAATCAGGGTGTCTTGCTGATAACTGACAAAGCTGCCACGTCCAACGGCACGGGCAATATAACCTTCCGCTTCCAGTTGGGCATAGGTCTGTTCGACGGTATCGCGTGAAACCGCCAATAGAGCCGCCAAAACCCGACTGGGCGGCAGTTTTGCCAGGTAGCTCAGCTCGCCCGCCGTCACCTGTTGTTTGAGCGTCAAATGCAGCGCGGCTTTGCGCGTCATGCCCTGCTGCAAATACCGACGAAAAGCAGCCTGTATTGCCTCTGATGCTGTGTACTGCTTGTGCTTCATGCGACTCCGGATCTGAGTTGTGCCGTGCCGCCTCGGACAAGCCGGTGGCGGAGATGTTGGTTAATTGATCTAAATCAATCTAGTTGTAAACAAAATGTTTTGAAACAGATCCCCGATTGTTTCATTCACGACGCCAGCTCTAAACTAATACAACCATACCAGTAGCTTGCTATTTATATGGTTTTCTACTTTTTAACCCGTCCCCACCCGTTTACCGCTGCCCGATAGCAGCGACGCAGGCCTGTATAGCCTGCGCGGGTATTTATTGTGAAGCATGTTCAAGGTGGAATTATGTCACAACAGCACAACTCTACGCCGCCCCGGCGTGACTTTCTAAAAAAGACCCTGGCGTTAATCCCACTGGCCGCCGCCGGTAGCAGCATTCTGGCTTTGGATGCCAGTGCAGCCACCGCTACCGGCGTAACAGAGCACTATGTCCCGGTCTATTTTAACGCCGACGAATGGCGTTTTCTGCTGGCGGCCTGCGATCGGCTGATCCCCACTGACGATAACGGCCCCGGTGCCGTCAGTCAGGGCGTGCCGGTATTTATCGATCGGCAGATGGAAGCCCCCTACGGCCACGGCGGCCTGTGGTATATGCACCCGCCGTTCGTGCCTTCCCCGCCGCAACTGGGCTATCAGTCCAAGCTGACGCCGCGCGAAACCTACCGAATCGGCATCCGCGCAGTCAATGCGCACTGCCAGCAACAGTTTCAAAAGGCGTTTGCCGATCTCGACCATGCCGAGCAGGAACAACTGCTGGCGGCGCTGGAGCACGGCCAGTTGGATTCTGAAGACCTGCCCGGCAAGGCGTTTTTCGACCAGCTGCTGACCAATACCAAAGAGGGCTATCTGGCCGATCCGGTGCATGGCGGCAACCAGACGTTGGCGTCATGGAAAATGATCGGTTTCCCCGGCGCGCGTGCGGATTACACCGACTGGGCCAATCGCCCCAATCAGCCTTATCCCCTCGGGCCGGTCAGTATCTCAAGCAAAAGGAATGCATAAATGAGCGCAATTAAAAAGCCACCGGTAGACGTGGTGATCGTCGGATTTGGCTGGACCGGCGCCATCATGGGGATGGAATTGACCGAAAGCGGTTTGAGCGTGCTGGCGCTGGAGCGTGGTGAGCAACGCGATACCTACCCGGACTTCGCTTATCCGCGCATTGCCGATGAACTGACCTACGGCATTCGCATGAAACTGATGCAGCCGATGGCCAACGAAACGGTGACCGTACGCCACACGCCGGCGGAATTTGCCGTGCCTTACCGTCAACTGGGTTCATTCTTGCCGGGGAACGGCGTCGGCGGCGCCGGCGTGCACTGGAACGGCATGCATTGGCGCGCCCTGCCCTCCGATTTGAAGCTGCACACCACCCTCAACGAAAAATACGGTGCCAAGTGGATCCCGGAAGGTATGACGCTGCAGGACTATCCGTTGAGTTATCAGGAGCTGGAACCCTATTTCGACAAGTTCGAAAAGGTCTGCGGCACCGCCGGCAAAGCCGGTAATCTGCGCGGACAAATCATTAAGGGCGGCAACCCGTTTGAAGGGGCGCGTAACAACGAGTATCCCACGCCATCGCTTAAGTCGCTTTATTCTGGCTCGCTGTTTGGTACCGCAGCCGAATCCTTGGGCTATCACCCATTCAATGTGCCTGCCGCCAACTGCTCAGTCCCTTACACCAATCCCTATGGCGTACAGCTCGGCCCGTGCAACTACTGCGGGTACTGCGAACGTTTTGGCTGCTTCATGTACTCCAAGGCATCGCCGCAAAGCACCATCCTGCCGGTACTGACACAGCGTAAAAACTTTGAGCTGCGTACTCAGTCGCAGGTGATCAAAGTGAATTTGGACAGCAGCGGCAAGAAAGCCACCGGCGTGACCTATATCAACGCCCAGGGACAAGAAGTGGAACAACCGGCCGATCTGGTGATCCTCAGCGCCTTCCAGCTACATAACGTCCGCCTGCTGTTGCTGTCCGGCATCGGTAAACCTTATAACCCGGTGACCGGCGAAGGCGTGGTCGGCAAAAATTACGCCTACCAGATGAACAGTGGTATTTCGCTGTTTTACGATAAGGATACCCATTTCAACCCGTTTATCGGCGCGGGTGCGGCCGGCATGGTGATCGACGATATGAACGGCGAAAACTTCGATCATAGCGGCCTGGGGTTTATCGGTGGTGCCTATATTTCCGCCACCCGCACCGGCGGCCGACCACTGCAACAAATGTCGCTGCCGCCGGGCACGCCTGGCTGGGGCAGCGGCTGGAAACAGGGTATCAAGGATAACTATCTGCACAGCATGAGCCTTGGCTCTGAAGGCTCGGTGATGCCGTACCGCGATTGCTATCTGGATTTGGATCCTACTTACAAGGACGGTTACGGCCTGCCGCTGTTGCGCATGACTTTTGACTGGAAAGACAACGAAATCAAAATGACCCAGCACATCACCAGCAAAATGGTGGATATCGCCAAGGTGATGAACCCCAAACAGATGTCGGTATCAGTGATGAAAGCCGGTGACCATTACGACGTACGACCTTACCAGTCGACCCACACCACCGGCGGTGCGATTACCGGCGACAATCCGGCCACCAGCGTGGTGAATAAATACCTGCAGTGCTGGGACGTGCCCAACGTGTTTGTCACCGGTGCCTGTGCCTTCCCACAGAATCTGGCCTATAACCCTACCGGCATCGTTGGCGCCTTGGCCTACTACTCGGCAGAGGCGATCCGCACCCAGTATCTGAAAAACCCCGGCCCCCTGGTTCAGGCCTGATAGCATAAGGAGCTTCATATGAAAGGACTTACCCCCTCGCTGCTGGCGCTGTTGATGCTGGGTGCCACCACGGTGCAAGCGGCCGAAGATCCGCAGTTGGCGGCCCGTCTGCAACACGGAGAATACCTGGCGCGCGCCGGTGATTGCGCCGCCTGCCATACCGGCCCCAGCGGTGTGCCTTTTGCCGGTGGCCTGAAAATGACCACTCCGGTGGGTGCCATTTACTCGACTAACATCACGCCGGACAAACAGACCGGTATTGGTGAATACAGTTTGCAGCAGTTCAGTGACGCCTTGCGTAAAGGTGTGGCACGTGACGGCACCCGGCTCTACCCGGCGATGCCCTATCCTTCGTTCGCCAAAATCAGTGATGGGGACATACGCGACCTGTACCTGTATTTCACCCGGCAGGTTAAGCCTGTGGTTCAGCAAAACAAGGACAGCGATATTCCCTGGCCGCTGAATATGCGCTGGCCGCTGGCCTTGTGGAATCTGGCCTTCCGGGAGGACGGCGCGTATCGCCCGGATGTGACACAAAGCCTCGACTGGAACCGCGGCGCCTATCTGGTGCAGGGGTTGGGTCACTGCGGTTCTTGCCACACGCCACGCGGTATCGGTTTCCAGGAAAAAGCGCTCAGCCAGAGCGATGATGCTTACCTCAGTGGCGGCACGCTGGAGGGCTGGCATGCGGCCAACCTGCACGCAGATAAGGTAAACGGCTTGGGGAGCTGGAGCAGCGAAGATATCACCCGCTTCCTGAAAACCGGCCATAACAACCGGCTTGCCGCATTCGGTTCGATGGTCGATGTCGTTCAGGACAGTACCCAGCACCTGAGCGATGCCGACTTACGCGCCATCGCCAGCTATTTACAGTCATTACCGGTCACCAACAAGCAGGAAAAACCGCTGCAAAAAGATGGCAGCACCGCCAACATGTTGTTAAACGGCAATCTCAGTCGCGCTGGCGCTCAAACCTATGTGGATAACTGCGCCGCCTGTCACCGCACCGATGGCCAAGGTTATCGCGACACCTTCCCACAGCTGGCACACAACCCGGCACTGTTAAGCGACGACCCGTCTTCGTTAATCAGCATTATCCTCAACGGTTCCCGCACGCCGGTGACCGTCGGTGCGCCGACCGGGCTGACCATGCCGGACTTTGGCTGGCGCCTGAACGACGAACAAATTGCCCAACTCGCCACCTTTGTGCGCAGTAGCTGGGGCAATAAGGCACCGGCGGTTACCGCCGACCAGGTGCAGGAGATCCGTAAAAACAGCGTCAACAAATCGACCCAGCCTTAACCTGCTCCAGGGGCCCAGACAATTGGGCCCCTGTCTTCTGCTCACAGCCCTTTCCGTTTAAGTTTGGTTTAACTTCTCGTCTGCATTGTTTATCCAGCGTTTATTGGACGCTGTCGATAATAACGGCGCACTAAAAATCGATAGCGCTTATTTCCTGCCAAGGCTCTGCGTCCCTTGCGGTAAATGCCGGTTATACCTACCATAACGTCAATATCACGATCGGATGGTTAAGGTTGTTGCACGCTATCCCTCACACGCTGCCGAGCGTGTTACCTTTACAGCGTGGGTGACAGGATGTTCACCCGCAGATCTACAGGAGTCCGCCATGCGAGTACTGGTTGTTGAAGATAATGGGTTATTGCGCCACCACCTCTCCGTACAGATGCGTGAAATGGGCCACCAGGTTGATGCGGCAGAAGATGCCAAGGAAGCCGATTATTTCCTGCAGGAGCATGCGCCGGATATCGCGATTGTCGATCTCGGCCTGCCGGGTGAAGACGGTCTGAGCCTGATCCGCCGCTGGCGTGCCCACCAAATGAAATTACCGATCCTGGTGCTGACCGCCCGTGAAAGCTGGCAAGACAAGGTAGCGGTGCTGGAAGCCGGTGCCGATGACTACGTCACCAAGCCGTTTCATTTGGAAGAAGTGATTGCCCGCATGCAGGCGTTGATGCGCCGTAACAGCGGCCTGGCTTCCCAGGTGATCGTCTTGCCGCCGTTCCAAATCGACCTTTCGCGCCGTGAGCTGAGCGTCAACGAACAGCAAATCAAACTGACCGCGTTTGAATACACCATTATCGAAACCTTAATCCGCAACGCCGGTAAAGTGGTCAGTAAAGACTCGCTGATGTTGCAGCTGTATCCGGATGCCGAACTGCGCGAAAGCCACACCATCGACGTACTGATGGGCCGTTTGCGTAAAAAGGTGCAGGCCGAATACCCACAGGAAGTGATCACCACAGTTCGTGGCCAGGGCTATCGTTTTGATGCGAAGTGAACATGATGTTCAACAAAGATAAAAAGCCGTTTTCACTACGCGCCCGCTTTTTGATGGCCACCGCTGGGGTGATCCTGGCGCTGTCGCTGTCTTATGGTCTGGTCGCCGTAGTGGGTTATATCGTCAGCTTCGACAAAACCGCCTTCCGCCTGCTGCGCGGTGAAAGCAACCTGTTCTTCAGCCTGGCTCAGTGGAAAGACAACAAACTCACCATCGCCATTCCGCCCGATATCGATCTCAACTTCCCTACCCTGGTGTTTATTTACGACGATAAAGGCAAGCTACTGTGGAGCCAGCGCCAGGTCCCGGAACTGGAAAAACGGATCAACAAAGAGTGGCTGGAAGAGTCCGGTTTCTACGAAATTGATACCGATACCCGTATCAGTAGCGAAGTCCTGGGTAACAACCCCAAGGCGCAGGATCAGCTCAAAGACTATGACGACAACGACCAGAATGCACTGACCCACTCGGTGGCGGTCAATACCTACGCGGCGACCGCAAGATTGCCGGCGCTAAGCATCGTGGTGGTCGACACTATCCCGCAAGAACTTCAGCGTTCAGACGTGGTGTGGGAATGGTTCAGCTATGTGTTGCTGGCCAACCTGCTGTTGGTGGTGCCTCTGCTGTGGTTGGCGGCCTATTGGAGCCTGCGACCGATCCAGGCGTTGGTGAATCAGGTCGGCGAGCTGGAAAACGGCGAACGAGAACAGCTCGATGAGAATCCCCCCAGCGAACTACGCGGGCTGGTACGCAATCTGAATATTCTGGTTCGCAACGAACGCCAGCGTTATACCAAGTATCGCACCACACTTTCCGATCTGACCCACAGTCTGAAAACCCCGTTGGCGGTGCTGCAAACCACATTGCGCTCACTGCGTACCGGCAAGCAAACCACCATCGAGGAAGTCGAGCCGATCATGCTGGAGCAGATCGGGCGTATCTCTCAGCAAATTGGCTATTACCTGCACCGCGCCAGCATCAACTCGGGGCAAACGGTGCTGACCCGCGAGATCCATTCGGTACCGGCCCTGTTGGACAGCCTGACGGTAGCGCTGAACAAGGTTTATCAGCGTAAAGGCGTGGTGATCACGCTGGATATCTCGCCGGAAGTGACCTTTATGGGGGAAAAAAACGACTTTATGGAAGTCATGGGCAACGTATTGGAAAACGCCTGCAAATACTGCCTGGAGTTCGTTGAGATCACCTCCCTCCACTCCGATAAATATCTCACTGTCGTCATCGACGACGACGGCCCGGGCATTCCGGAAAGCAAGCGCGAGTTGATCTTCCAGCGCGGCCAGCGGGTAGACACATTGCGCCCCGGTCAGGGGTTGGGATTATCGGTGGCGGCGGAGATTATCGAGCAGTACGACGGTTCCATTACCATCAGTGACAGTCCGCTGGGCGGGGCTCGTATGCAGGTCACTTTCGCTCGTCAGCACGACTCCCACCATAACGAGTAAATTCTGTTGTTCAGGCCCCGATCCACGGGGCCAAACTTCCGTTATAATCGCACTCAGGCTCACTCCTCTATCCTGGAATAGAACATGGATTATCAATTAGATCTGGACTGGAACGATTTTTTGCAACGTTATTGGCAAAAGCGTCCGGTGATTCTGAAGCGCGGCTTCAAAAACTTTATCGATCCGATCTCCCCGGATGAGCTGGCTGGGCTGGCGATGGAAAACGAAGTGGACAGCCGTTTGGTTAGCCACCAGGACGGCCGCTGGCAGGTGGCGCACGGTCCTTTCGAAAGTTTTGACCACCTTGGCGAGAACAACTGGTCGCTGCTGGTGCAGGCAGTCGATCACTGGCATGAGCCTTCCAGCGCACTGATGCGCCCGTTCCGCCCACTGTCGGACTGGCGGATGGACGATCTGATGATTTCGTTCTCGGTGCCGGGCGGCGGCGTTGGCCCGCATTTCGATCAGTACGACGTGTTTATCATTCAGGGTACCGGGCGTCGTCGCTGGCGCGTGGGCGAAAAAGTGCCGATGAAGCAGCACTGCCCGCACCCGGACCTGCTGCAGGTTGAACCTTTCGACGCCATTATCGATGAAGAAATGGAACCGGGCGATATTCTGTATATTCCACCGGGCTTCCCGCATGAAGGCTACGCGCTGGAAAACGCGCTGAATTACTCGGTGGGCTTCCGCGCGCCGAACGGGCGTGAACTGATTAGCGGCTTTGCCGACCACGTGCTGGCACGCGAGTTGGGCAGCAAACGTTACAGCGATCCGGATATTCAGTTACGTGAGCATCCGGCGCAAGTGCTGCCGCAGGAAGTCGACGCCCTGCGCCAAATGATGCTGGATCTGGTTGAGCAACCGGAACACTTCCAGCAGTGGTTCGGTGAGTTTATCTCCCAGACCCGCCACGAACTGGATGCCGCGCCGCCGGAGCCGCCTTACCAGGCCGGAGAAATATACGAACTGCTACAGCAGGGTGAGCCATTACAGCGTCTGGGTGGCCTGCGCGTACTGCGCGTGGGTGACCAGTGCTTTGTGAACGGCGAACTGATGGATACCGAGCATCTGCAGGCTGTCGATGCCCTGTGCCAGAACTTCAGCGTTAATGCTACCCAGTTGGGTGACGCGGTGGACGATCCGTCGTTCCTGGCGCTGCTGACCGCACTGATCAACAACGGCTACTGGTATTTTAAAGACTGAAACTATTCGAATAGAGATGCCTATCCAGACTGCTGATAAAAACCTTCATAAGGGCTAAACCTGTAGGGGTCGAACATGTTCGACCCGATTTAACCCATTGATTATGCTATAGGGCGCAGCATGCAGCGCCCCTACCATGAAACAGCGGGGCACTTTGTCTACGGCCTCAGCCACCCGCCCCCGGCGAGTGGCCTTTTTTTATGCTCGCAGCGCCTGCGTCAGGTAAATATCAAGTTCATCGTCCGGCATCCCCGCCTGCCTGGCTGCCGCACAAATCTGCTGCCAGGTATTGGCATCTATCGGGATCCCCTGCTGCAAGCGTTGCTCGCGATTCGCCTCTTCCCACTCCCCTGGCACCTCAATCGGTCGACCGTCACTTGGCGGTGAGGCTTTCACCCAGTCAATAAACGCCTCAGCCTCACTTTGCATCTCAGGCGCAGCAAAAGCCTCAGGGTTAAGGATAATGGTGGTCATACAGTTGAAAATGGCGTCGCTGTTGGATTTCAGCGTAGCGCTATGGGTCGTTCGCCCGCCCGACAGTGCGCCGCCGAGGATCTCGCACAGGGCAGCCAGCGCATAACCTTTATGTGCACCAAAGGGCAGCAACGAACCAAACGGCGGCTCGTGCATCACCTTGGGTTCGAGAGTAGGTTGTCCATGCTGGTCAATCAGATAGCCCGGCGCGACGCTCAAACCTTTGTTATAAGCCACGCGGGTTTTACCAAAAGCGATGCCACTGGTAGCGAAATCCAGCAGCAGCGGTTTTTTACCGGTACGGGGGAAAATAACGCAGAAGGGGTTGGTACCAAAGCGACGATCGCTGCCGCCGAACGGGGCTACCATAGGATCGCCCACGACATTGACGAAGTGAATGGAGATAAAACCGGCGCGTGCACATTGTTCAGCCCAGTGGCCAATACGACCGATGTGGTGCGAATTATTTAATGCCACCGCCGCCAGTCCCAGCTGACCGGCTCGTTCGATACCTTTCTCCATCGCCTCACTGGCGACCACCTGGCCGAAACCCTGACCACCGTCAATCGTCAGGACCGCACCGGCGTCGCGTACCACCTGGGCATGAACGTTAAGCTGTAAATGCCCCTGCGCCAGTGACGCCATATAGCTCGGGATCATGCCGACGCCGTGGGAGTCGTGCCCGGCCAGATTGGCCTGAACCAGATGCTCGGCCACTAATCCGGCCTCTCGCTCGCTACTGCCGGCATGACGCCAAATGGCCTGTACAAACTGCTCAAGGCATTGGCGATCGATACGGTGTTCAGTGTTCATGATAGGGCTCCTTGTGCTGAAAATATGTTCTACACTAGGAGCAAATCATTGTTGCGGCAAGCAATTATAATAATCACAACCGGGGCTATTTGGCGTGTTCTGCCGTTAGCGCAGCGATGCGCATAATCACGGCCACCGCCTGTTCCATCCCTTCAAGGGAAACAAACTCATGCTTGCAATGATAGTTATAGCCGCCGGTAAACAGATTCGGGCATGGCAGGCCACGAAACGATAACTGAGCGCCGTCGGTGCCGCCGCGGATCGGCTTCATCACAGGTTCAATATCGCAATCACGCATCGCCTGTTGCGCCAGCGCAATCACATGGGGGTGTTCTGCCACCTGTTCGCGCATGTTGTAGTAGCTGTCTTCAATCGTCACTTCGATATAACAATCCCGTGGCAGGCCTTTGCCCACCTGCTTGGCCACCTCAAACATCCGGCGCTTGCGGGCCTCAAAACCCTCACGCTCGAAATCACGCAGAATATAGTGCATCTCGGCACGCTCAACGCTGCCCTTGAGGCTGCTGAGATGATAAAAGCCCTGATAATCGGCCGTGGTTTCCGGGGTTTCATCCGCCGGTAACGCCTGCTGAATACGGGTTGCCAGTGACAGGGCATTCACCATCACCCCTTTAGCGCTCCCAGGGTGAACATTATTGCCGACAATTTTCACCGTCACCGACGCCGCATTGAAGTTCTCGCATTCCAGCTCGCCGACACCACCGCCATCTACGGTATAGGCCCACTCGGCGTCGAATTGTGCAACGTCAAAAAACCGTGCGCCCTTGCCCACTTCTTCGTCCGGCGTAAAGGCCACGCGAATATCACCGTGAGGGATTTTGCCCTGCTGCAAGCGCACCATAGCGGTCAGAATTTCGGCAATGCCTGCCTTGTCATCGGCACCTAGCAGCGTTTTGCCGTCGGTGGTGATCAACGTTTGCCCCAGCATCTGGTGCAGGATCGGGAACATCACCGGAGATAACACCTCATCGCCAATGCCCAATGCAATATCGCCGCCGCGGTAACTTTCGACGATCTGCGGGTTAACGTGTTTACCGGTAAAATCCGGTGAGGTATCCAGGTGAGAAATAAACCCGATGGCCGGTACGGGCCAGGCAACGTTGCCCGGTAAAGTGCCCATCACGCAGCCATGCTCGCTGAGCGACACCCGTTCAAACCCCAGTTCAATCATTTCTTGCTGCAACGCGCGCGCCAGCTTCATTTGCCCGTCGGTACTCGGCACATGTTTGACGTTCGCTTTGGATTGCGTGTCGAATGAGACGTAGTTAAAAAAACGATCTAGTAGTTTATCCATGGTATCCGCCCTCAGAATATCGCGTTTCATTATGCGGAACCGATCCGGATCAAATATTGCGACAGGTCATTTTTAGCCAGATTTAACGGAAATCATTAAACCTTGTGATGATTTTCCGCATTGCCCAGGTCGCCATACCCGAAGTTATCGCCAGCCACGGCTTCTGTTGTGTGATCCTCTTCACGACTGGCACCGGTTGTCAGCCACTGACCACCGGTGCCTATTTCCGCTGACTAATTGCATCACCGAATCTTTCCTCCTATAACTTAGCCAAGGCAGAGTTTGCCCCTTTCTTTTTTCGCCATCCCAGGGAGCTTTATCGTCAACGTCGTTATCCATTAAAATATAAAAAAGGAACTGACATGAAAGGTATTATCGATAATATCTTAAGCAAGCTGCAGCTTTTTTCCAAAGCCATGATGGGGCCGATATTCTTTTTGCCGGTTATTGGTTTAATCCTGGCATTAAGTTCTATTCTTACCAACGCCACCTTGGTAAATGAAAATTCCGGGATTTTCCATGTAGGGAAAATGCTCGGCGATACCTTCTGGCCATTATTTGGTAATCTTGGGTTGATATTCTGTATCGGTATTACCTATGGATTAGCCAGGGATAAAAAGAGCGAGGCCGCATTGGTGGCGGTAATGTGCTTTATCATGTTCCTCGGCGCCAACTCGTCTTATCTGCAGCTTAGTGGCCACGTAGCGCAAAAAATCAACGGCGAATTCTATGGCACCGGACAGACCGAACTGCTGGGTTTCACCGTGGTGGATATGGGCATATTTCTCGGCCTGGTCCTCGGCATCACTATTGCCTGGGTACATAACCGTTTGTGCAACGTTGAACTGAACGGCGTGCTATCAGTTTATGGCGGTTCCAAACTGGTGCTGATCGCCATGACGCCGGTGATTGTGCTGTATGCCATCGCCTTCAGCTATCTGTGGCCGGCTATCTCACACGGCCTGATCTCGCTGACCGGCTTTATGAAAAGCTCAGGTTCGCTTGGCGTATTCGTTTACGGTTTCTTCGAGAAATTCCTTATTCCCACCGGGCTGCATCACTTTATCTGGTCCCCGTTCCAGCTCACCAGCATCGGCGGTTCGATCGTGCAGGATGGCCACACCGTTTCTGGCTCACAGGCGATTTTCCTGGCCTATATGCGTGACCCGAGTATCTCGCCGTTGATGAATGAAGCATTACGCTTCTCGCAGCAGGGTATGGTGACCATTTTTGGTCTGTCAGGCGCGGCGCTGGCTTTTTATCACACCGCCAAACCGGAAAAGAAAATGCTGGCCAAGGCTATCCTGATCCCGGCCATCACCACCTCGATTCTGGTGGGTATCACCGAACCGATCGAGTTCACCTTCCTGTTTATTTCGCCGCTGCTGTGGGTGATCCATGCGGTGCTGACGGCGCTGTCGCAGGTCGCCTGCAACCTGTTCGAAGTGCGGCCCTGGGGCGCCAGCGGCCTGATTGAGTTCCTGGTGTATAACCTGCCATTGCCGGTGGCCCTCACCCGCTGGCCACTGTACGTGGTGATCGGCCTGATTCAGTTCGCCGTCTATTACCTGGTGTTCAAAACGCTGGTGCTGAAGCTTAATTTGAAAACGCCGGGCCGCGAGGATGACGACGAGGTCAAACTCTATTCCAAACTGGAGTATCAAAATAGTAAAAATACGCCTAATGAATTGAGTGGGATCATTATTCGCGCGCTGGGTGGCAAAGACAACATTATTTCCGTCGACAACTGTTTCACCCGGCTCAGGGTTGAATTAAAAGACATGCAACGGGTAGATGAAGCGGCATTAAAAAGTACCGGTGCCAAAGGCGTGGTGAAAAACAGACGCGAGGTGCAGGTTATTTATGGTGTCACCGTTGGCAAGGTAAAAAACCAGGTAGAGAAATATTTAGCAGCACTCTGACATTTATTAGTTTGGGAGATATTAAATGAAATTAACCGTTCTGGGCGGCGGCGGCGTGCGTTCGCCGTTCCTGGCCAAATCCATTGCCTACAACGCCCACCGTATCGGCGTCACTGAAGTGGTGTTTATGGACACCGATCAACATAAACTGGCCGTATACGGCGCCATCGCTCAGGGGGTATTCCAGCGTATTCGCAGCGATATCGCCTTCAGCCTGACCAGCGATCCGCATCAGGCACTGAGCGGCGCAGACTATATCATTACCACCCTGCGTATCGGCGGCGAAGAAGGCCGTATTTATGATGAACGCATCGCGCTCGACCATCAGGTTCTGGGGCAGGAAACCACCGGTGCCGGCGGCTTCGCCATGGCAATGCGTTCAATCCCGGCGATTATCGATTACTGCCGAATGATCGAACAGCTGTCGTCGCCAGACGCAGTGCTATTCAACTTCACCAACCCTTCCGGCATGGTGACCGAAGCTATCATCAAGTCAGGCTTTAAGCGTCAGGTGTACGGCATCTGCGACGCGCCCAGCGAGTTTATTCGCGAACTGGCCGAGCTGTTGGGGTGCCGCGAGAGTGAATTGAGTATCGACTGCTTTGGCCTGAACCACCTGTCCTGGTTCCGCAATGCCAGGGTCAACGGCGAACCGGTAACCGAACGGTTGCTGGCGGACCCACGTCTGTATCGCGACACCTGCATGAAATACTTCTCACCCGAGCTGGTCGAACTCTCCGATAACCTGATGCTCAACGAGTATCTGTATTACTACTACTACCGTGAACAAGCGATCGCCGCTATCGTCAGCGCCGGTGAAACCCGCGGCGAGCAAATTGCGCAGATCAACCGGCAGATGTTGGCAGACCTGGCCGAGCTGGACATCCCGAACCAACTGGATAAAGCCTTCAGCCTCTATTTCAGCCATTATCTGACGCGCGAAAACTCGTACATGCAGCGCGAGTCCAGCCAGGGCAAGGTGAAAGAGCGCGCCATGCTGACGCTGCAACAGTTTATCGAACAACCGGACAGCGGCGGCTACGCCGGCGTAGCGATCGACATTCTGGAGGCGGTGAACAGTGGCCAGCAAAAACGCGTGGTGGTGTCGATGCAAAACAACGACACGCTGGACTTCCTGCATCCTGAGGACGTGATTGAAATCAGCTGTGAACTGAGCAGTGCGGGCATTCACCCGGTGAAAATGCGTGATATTCCCGATACGCAAAAAAACCTGATCGCTCGGGTGAAAGAGTACGAAAGGCTGGCAGTAGAAGCGATTCTGGAAGGTAACCGTAAAAAGGCCATCAAAGCTTTGATGGTGCACCCGCTGGTGAATTCCTATTCGCTGGCGAAAACCCTGGTGGAGGAGTACCTGCAGGCCCATCGGCAATATGCCAAACACTGGCGTTAATCCCGGCGGCGCGGCCTCAGCGGCTGCGCCGTTCAAACCAGGCTTTGATCAGGTTTTCAAACCCCAGCAAACAGTGACCAAAGAACGGGTTGGGATAATAGATATCGTGGTCATACTTCTGCCGATCTTCATAGATAAAACTCATATCAGCCTGCTGCGCCAGCGGGCTGTCACCGTCGCCACAGAACGCCGCCAGCCGGATATCGTTACGCTTCACCGCCTCGCTCCAGTTCAATGCCGAACCACTATTGCCCGATTTTGAAATCACGATCACCATATTGAAACGAAAACGCGTCTCCCGATCGAGAATATCGAAGTCCGGCCACAGCGACAGATAGCTGTCGATGCCCAGAGTCATAAACTTGTTGTACATGTACTGCGCCACCAGCTGCGAGAAACCGCTACCGTGGATCAGAATTTTGCCCTCGTCGAGCAGATCGAGGAACTGCGCCTGCTGCTGCACGCTAACTGCCACGGGTGCCGACTTTTCAGCCAGATAGGCCGGCGCCATGGCCAGATTGAATTTGATAAAATACACCAGCTCCAGATAGCCGCGAAATCCCAACTTTTTGGCCAGCCGCACAACCGTTGACGGCGAGCTATAACAACGGGCGGACAGCGCACGAATACCCTCGTCGATGCAGGCATCGGGGTTATCGAGAATACAGTTGAGAATAGCCAGATCCGTTTTGCTCAGATCCGCCTGGCTGAATACCTGTTTGAAGTTCACCGTCACCCCGTTGGCGCTATTATGACGAAAGAAGCTGGGTATTTTCTGGCTGGACAACCCGTGAAGCGGCGGGTGTAACCCCAGGGGAAAAAACTTTCCCCTGGGGTCAAACTTATGGCTGGTCCGCTCGTGCTACCTTGCCGACCAAAAATTTATGCACAAATCGTGGTACCACCGCACTGGCAGGGCCGTAGTGTTTTTCATCAAACTGGCTCTCCACCTGGCTGGGTTCCAGATTCAGTTCCATGGTATGCGCCCCGCCCAACCGGGCTTCATGCACAAAACCGGCGGCCGGATAAACGTGGCCAGAGGTACCGATGGCAACGAAAAAGTCGGCTTTGGTCAAGGCCTGGTAGATTTCATCCATACCCAGTGGCATTTCGCCGAACCACACGATGTGCGGCCGCAGCGGTGCCGGGAACTGGCAGCAATGGCAGCGATCGTCGACGCTGAGATCTTCCGGCCAGTCAAACACCTGCCCGGAACTGGTGCAGCGCACTTTCAGCAATTCACCGTGCATATGCAGCACCCGGGTGCTACCGGCACGTTCGTGCAAGTTGTCGATATTCTGCGTCACCAGCAGGAAGTTATCCCCCAGCCAGGCTTCCAGATCCGCCAGGGCACGGTGTGCGGCGTTCGGCACAATTTCCGCCGACTGCAGCTGGCGGCGACGCTCATTGTAAAACGCCTGCACCAACTGCGGATCGCGCTGGTAGCCTTCCGGTGTGGCAACGTCTTCCACCCGGTGCTCTTCCCACAGCCCGTCGGCAGCGCGGAAGGTGCGAATACCCGACTCTGCCGAAATCCCGGCCCCGGTCAACACCACGACAAACGGCTTTTTCAGCTCGGCCGCCGCCATGGTATCGCGATGAAAAATCCGCGAACGAAAGCGCTGATGCAGCACATGCTTACTCTTGCGAAACTGACACAGCCGATGGCGAGTGTGCATTGCTTTCTCCTTATTTTTCCCTATTAACCAAATTGAGGAACGCGGCTCCGCGCACCCCGCCAGCGTCCCCGTAGCGCGCCTTTTCGATCCGTGGCAACTTGGCCACGCGCAACAGATGTGCCGGTAAACGCTGCGGCAACGCCTGATAGATGGCTTCAAAATTCGACAACCCGCCGCCAATCACCACCAGGTGGGGATCGATGATGGTCAGCAAATTGCCCAGACATATCGCCAGCACGTCCATAAAACGTTCGACGTGAGCCACGGCCTGCGGCTCGCCCGACTGATAATGCGCAATGATCTGCTGCGCAGGCAAGTGCTGCTGGTAAAAGTGGGCGTACATCCACTCAAAACCGCGGCCAGAAATGTAATTTTCGATGCAACCCTGATGACCGCAGCCACAGGGAACGCGAGGTATGTCACGCCCCAGCACCTCAAGGGCATCGACCGGCAGGCGGAAGTGGCCGAACTCGCCGGCGATATAATTACGCCCGGAAACCACCTTGCCATCAACGATCAAGCCGCCGCCAACTCCGGTGCCAAGAATGATGCCCAATACGGTGGGATAGTGACGGAACTCTTCGTCCCAGGCCTCCGACAGCGCAAAGCAGTTGGCATCATTATCAATGCGCACTTCACGACCAATCAATTCAGCCAGGTCATGCGGCAACTTCTGCCCCATCGCCGCCGGCACGTTGGCTGTGAATACGGTGCCGTCGTCATCGTTGGGCAACCCCGGAATGCCGATACCGACCATGCCCTTCTGGCCGCAGAACGCATCTGCTTCAAAGGTCAGGTCGCGCAGCGTCGTCAGCAGTTGCTGATAATCTTCACGCGGCGTCGGCACCCTTTTTTGCCAAATGCGCTGCAGGTCTGCGTCGAATACGCCCAGCTCAATCTTGGTGCCGCCCATATCGAAACCGTAGTACATAACCCACCCTCAGGCTAAAAAAATGGGGCGGCATCTCTGCCTCCCCTGATTTTGATTATTGTCCGCTCAACACTCGTGCCGGATCGATACGGCTGGCGCGCCTGGCCGGATACCAGCTAGCCAACAGGCTGAGTACCAGCGCGGTCACCAATACAATCACCACGTCCAGCCAGTGCAACTCGGAAGGCAGGAAGTCGATGAAGTAAATATCTCCCGACAGGAATGAGTGCCCCATCAGCTTTTCCAACCCTTTGATGATATTGGTCAGCTGCAGCGAGGCGATCACCCCGACCACCACACCGCTGACGCTGCCCACCAGCCCGGCCAACAGGCCGTACCAAATAAATATGGCGCGGATAAACCCGTCTTTGGCACCCAGGGTGCGCAGCACGGCGATATCACCGCTCTTGTCCTTCACCGCCATCACCAGCGTAGAAACGATATTAAAGCAGGCAACCCCGATCACCAGCACCATCGCCAGATACATGATGGCGCGGATCATCTGGATATCGCGGTACATATAACCGTAGGTGCCAATCCAGCTCTTGATGTAAACGTAGGAGTTGGTGACCTCGCCGGCGTCACGCACCAGCTTGTTGGCGGCAAATACGTCGTTCACCTTGATGGCAATGCCGGTCACGCTGTCACCCATATCCAGATACTGCTGGGCATCGGCCAACGGCACCATCGCCAGGCTGTGATCGAGCTGGCCGCTGAGTTGCAAAATACCGGTCACGTGCAGACGAATACGTTTCGGTTGCAACAGCTTCATTTGCGGATCGCTGTTGGGGATCATCACCGTCACATAGCTGCCCTGCTTGACGCCAAGGGCATCGGCAACCCCTTTACCGAGGATCACCTGTTGCTCACCGCTTTTGAAGTTGACCCAGGCGTCGCCCTGCACATATTTCGGCAGCGCGCTGAGCTGGTTTTCCTGCTGTGGGTCAACCCCTTTGACGCCAACCGCACGCAGCTGCGCGCCATTTTCCATCAGGCCGGTAAAGTTGATATAAGGGGCGGCAGCCACAATGCCGGGCACCTTTTCCACCCGTTGCAGAATCGACGACCAGTCTTTGAATGGCTGTTTCACCGGTTCGATTTCACCGTGTGGCACCACCGCCAGAATGCGGTTTTTCAGTTCGCGCTCAAAACCGTTCATGGCACTCAGGCCGACGATCAGCACCGCCACGCCCAGCGCAATACCAATAGTGGAAATCACCGAGATCAGTGACACCATACCGCCACGCTTGCGCCCACGGCTGAAACGCAGGGCCGTCAGAAAGGAAAGTGACGCGCCTGCCATTACTCAGCCCCCAACAGAGTCAACTGGGCCTGCAAATGGCCGTCAGCCATTTCCAACTGGCGACTGAGACGCTTGGCCAATTGCAGGTCATGGGTCACCACCAGGAACGCGGTGCCCTGGCGCACATTCAGTTCACCGAGCAGATCAAAGATGCTGTCGGCGGTGCGTTTGTCCAGGTTGCCGGTGGGTTCATCCGCCAACACCAGCGACGGATTATTCACCAGTGCGCGGGCAATCGCCACGCGCTGACGTTCACCGCCGGACAGTTCTGAAGGCCGGTGCTTGCTGCGTTTTTCCAGCCCGACCGCCGTCAGCATTTCCAGTGCCTTTTCCTGTGCCTGCGCCGGTTTCATCCCGCCAATCAACAGTGGCATGGCGGCGTTTTCCAGTGCGGTAAAGTCCGGCAACAGGTGGTGGAACTGATAGATAAAACCAAGCTGGCGGTTGCGCAGTTCGGCCTTGGCCGCCGAGGACAGCGTATTGAGCGACTGGCCCTTGTAAATCACCTCGCCGGAGGTCGGTGAATCCAGCCCGCCCAACAGGTGCAACAGAGTACTTTTCCCGGAACCCGAGCTGCCGACAATCGCCATCATCTCGCCCGGCTGCATGGCAAAGCTGACATTACGCAGTACGTCGGTATGCAGGTTGCCTTCCTGATACGTCTTGCACAGGTTGTCGCACTGCAACAAAAGATGGTTACTCATAACGTAAAGCCTCAGCGGGTTGTACGGCGGCAGCGCGCCATGAAGGGTAAAGCGTGGACAACAGGGAAACCGCCATCGCCGCTACGGCAATGACCGTCACCTGCAGCGGATCAACCGCCACCGGCAGCGATGCGCCGTCAATCAATGCGCCGAGGATCGGCATCAGGTTATTCAGATTGCTGGCCAGCAGCACCCCCAGCAGCGTGCCGAGCAGCGAACCGATAATACCGGCGCTGGCCCCCTGCACCATAAACACCGCCATTACCTGTCGACGTGTCAGGCCCTGGGTCTGCAAAATAGCCACTTCGCCCTGCTTTTCCATTACCAGCAGGCCAAGGGAAGTAATAATGTTAAATGCCGCCACCGCCACGATCAGGCTAAGCAACAGCCCCATCATGTTCTTCTCCATACGCACCGCCTGGAACAGCTCGCCCTTGCGTTCGCGCCAGTCTTTCCATTCGGTACCCTGCGGCAATTTCTGCTGGCTGAGGGTATCTACCGTCAGCGGTTGCTGCAGGAACAGACGCCAACCGGTGATATTACCCGCCGGATAGCGCAGCAGGCGCGAAGCGTCCTGCTGATTGACCAGCATCTGGGTACCGTCGACTTCACTATTGGCATGGAAGGTGCCAATCACGGTAAACAGGCGCTGGATCGGAATGCGGCCCATCGGCGTGAACTGGCTGGCGCTCGGCACCATCACCCGCAGCGGATCGCCACGTTTAACGCCCAGTTGCCCGGCTAACTGTTCGCCGATGATGATGTTGTATTGGCCCGGCTGCAGCTGTTGCTGTTTGACGTTCACCAGAAACGGCGTCAGCGGATCGGCTTCGTCCGGGTTCACCCCCAGCATCACCCCCACCGCTACGCTGCGGGCGCTTTGCAGCACCACATCACCGGTAGTCAAAGGCGCAACGCGGCTGACACCCTGCAAGCCCTGCACCGCCGATGCCGGGAGCTGTTGAGGATTGATTGACCCCTGCGGGCTGGTAATCAACGCCTGCGGCATCAGGCCGAGGATATTGTTCTCCAGATCCTTTTCAAAACCGTTCATCACCGACAAGACGGTAACCAACGCCATCACCCCCAGCGTAATGCCGATGGTGGAAAGCCAGGAAACAAACCGCCCGAAGCGGTCTGAAGCCCGCCCGCGCATGTAACGCAGGCCAATGAATAACGCGACAGGTTGATACATGAAATCCGTTTTGTTGCCGTAGCTTAAGCGAAAGTGATCAAGGATAATAAAGGCTATACCCCGTTTAGGGAACCACCCTGACGCCTTTTATTCCGCCGATCGCGCTAACGGCAGCACGTCACCCGGCGTCACGCTTTAACAGGTTGTAAACCGACACCCGCGAAATACCCAAGGCTTCCGCCGCCATGGTGGCCGCGCCGCGCAGTTGCAGATAGCCCTGCTGCTTTAACAGTTGGAGAGCCTGAAAACGTTGCTCGGAAGAGAGCGCGCGCGGAACGGTGGCATGCGAAGCAGCAAAGTTGTTGATCACCGAGGCGATGTCCGACAGCGAGCGCACACCTTCGTCAACCGGCTGCGGCGTACTCTGCACCACGGCGGTTAACTGCTGCAAAATAGCGGTGGCACTGTTGAAAATCGAGACATCCAGATTAAGACAAATCGCGGCCACAAAAACGCCCTGACTGTTGCGCAAACCTATTGAAGTGCTCTTGGCCGGGCGGCCGTCCGGGAAGGCATTGGCATAGTTTTGCACCACGTCAGGAAAATCCGGCGAGGCAATACGCTCCAGCCCCATTTCGCTGGCGGCGTCGCCAATCTTGCGGTTAGACAGATTATTGGCGATGGCGACGATAGCACTCCCCGGTTGGGTTAAATCGTGCAATACCACTTCGCAACTGGGGGCAAACATGGCGCCCAGCGCCTGGACAATTTTTTCCGCTTCGCGCAGTAACAGCGCATTTTCTTGCTTGACATCGCTCATCAACTTAACCATTTGACAATAACTTAACAAAGGGTAAATTAAAATTTTCGGGTAATCAATCAACCTTTCACCAGCGCGAGGTCGCCATGAGTTCAACGCCCCACTGTATCACCGCCGCCGATATCTCTACCGCCGCAGAAATCCTGGCCGGACATGCCATCCGCACGCCGGTCATGACCTCGCAGCAGGCCGACAGCCTCACCGGCGCGCAACTTTTCTTTAAATGCGAGAATTTCCAGCGCGTCGGCGCCTTCAAGTTTCGCGGCGCATACAATTCGATTGCTCAATTGAGTGATGCGCAGCGCAAGGCCGGGGTGATTGCCTTTTCCTCCGGCAACCACGCGCAGGCCATAGCGCTGGCGGCACGGGAGCTGGGGGTTAACGTCACCATAGTGATGCCGCACGACGCCCCAGCCGCCAAATTGGCGGCAACGCGCGGTTACGGTGCCAAGGTGGTGATTTATCAGCGCCACAGCGAAGATCGCGCAGCCATTACTCAACGGCTGGCGGCCGAACAGGGTCTGACGATGATCCCCCCTTACGATTACCCGCAGGTGATCGCCGGCCAGGGCACGGCCACCAAAGAACTGATTGAGGAAGTCGGCCCTTTGGATGTATTGCTGGTCTGCACCGGCGGCGGTGGCTTGCTGGCCGGCAGCGCGGTCGCCGCGCACCACTGGTCGCCGGGTTGTAGGGTGTTCGGCGTGGAGCCACAGGCGGGCAACGACGTGCAGCAGGCATTTCGCAGCGGCCTGCCGGTACAGATCCCACTGCCGGAAACCATCGCCGACGGCGCGCAAACTCAACAGGTGGGTGCGCTGACCTTCCCAATCATTCAGCAGTACGTCGAGGATATCCTGACGGTCAGCGACCCGCAGTTATGCCGGCAGATGCGCTTCTTTATGGAGCGGATGAAAATGGTGGTCGAGCCGACCGGTTGCCTGGCTGCCGCGGCGGCGATGAATTCGTTGCTCGATTTGCGCGGCAAAAAGGTCGGGGTGATCGTCAGCGGCGGCAACGTTGACGTCGATAAAATCGCCGGCTATCTCACCATGGCGGCGCAGGAATAACGCCATCAAGAGGTTAAACATACGCCAATAGACCGCCGCATCGCGCTTTTACCTGTGTCAGTTTACTGCCCAGTGGGCTAGTATTACCGGGTAAAGGCGCAGCGTGATTTGTGCCAGGGCGAAATTTAACACATTGATTAAAGATACCTTCATGAGCATCTCCGATAACCGTAACCGTTCTGCTTCTTCTTCATCCTCCCGTTATTCCCTGCCTGAGCGCGCGGGCGATTTGCGCCAGTTGGGGCAACTGACCGGCTCGGCCTGTGCCGTGGAATGCGCCGAGATTGTCGAACGTCACAACGGGCCGGTGATGCTGATCGCCCCGGACATGCAAAATGCCCTGCGTCTGCGCGACGAAATTCAGCAATTTACCGATCAAATGGTCACCACGCTGTCCGACTGGGAAACCCTGCCTTACGACAGCTTCTCGCCGCATCAGGAGATCATCTCCGCCCGGCTGTCGAGCCTGTACCATCTGCCGACCATGGTGCGCGGCGTGATCATTTTGCCGGTCAATACCCTGATGCAGCGCGTTTGCCCACACGAATTCCTGCACGGTCACGCGCTGGTGATGAAAAAAGGCCAGCGTCTGTCGCGCGACAAGCTGCGCGCCCAACTGGAGCAGGCCGGTTACCGCAGCGTCGATCAGGTAATGGAACACGGTGAGTTCGCCACCCGTGGTGCGCTGCTTGATCTGTTCCCGATGGGCAGCGAAGAACCTTACCGCATCGATTTCTTTGATGACGAGATAGACAGCCTGCGCACCTTTGATGTCGACAATCAGCGCACGCTCAGCGAAGTCGATGCCATCAACCTGCTGCCGGCCCATGAGTTTCCAACCGACAAAAATGCCATCGAGCTGTTCCGCAGCCAGTGGCGTGAGCAATTTGAGGTGCGCCGCGACGCCGAACATATTTATCAACAGGTCAGCAAAGGTACCTGGCCGGCCGGTATCGAATACTGGCAGCCGCTGTTTTTCAGCCAACCACTGCCTTCGTTGTTCAGTTATCTGCCGGACAACACGCTGATCGTCAATACCGGTAATCTGGAGAGCGCCGCCGAACGCTTCTGGCAGGACGTCAACCAGCGCTACGAGAGCCGCCGCGTCGATCCTATGCGTCCGCTGCTGGCACCGGACAGCCTGTGGTTACGGGTTGATGCGCTGTTTGGTGAACTGAAAGCCTGGCCGCGCATGGCGCTGAAAACCGAAGAACTGCCTGCCAAAGCCGGTAACACCAATCTGGATTACCGCGCGCTGCCGGATCTGGCGGTACAAGCCCAGCAGAAAGCGCCGCTGGACAATCTGCGCCACTTTATTGAAAGCTTTGACGGCAGCGTCATTTTCTCGGTCGAAAGCGAAGGCCGCCGCGAAACGCTGCAGGACTTGCTCGGCCGCATCAAACTCCGTCCTTCGCTGATCCAGCATCTCGATCAGGCCGAGGCGACGGGCCGCTACATGATGGTCGGTGCCTCCGAGCGCGGTTTCCTCGACGGTATGCGCAACCGGGCCTTGATCTGCGAAAGCGACCTGCTCGGCGAGCGCGTCAGTCGCCGTCGGCAAGATAACCGTCGCACCATCAATACCGATGTTCTGATCCGCAATCTGGCGGAGCTGCACCCCGGCCAGCCGGTGGTGCATCTGGAACACGGCGTTGGCCGTTACGTTGGCCTGACCACGCTGGAAGCCGGTGGCATCAAGGCCGAGTACCTGATCCTGTCCTACGCCGGTGAAGACAAGCTCTACGTGCCGGTCTCTTCGCTGCATCTGATCAGCCGTTATGCCGGTGGGGCGGACGAAAACGCGCCGCTGCACAAACTGGGCGGTGATGCCTGGTCGCGGGCCCGGCAAAAAGCCGCCGAGCGGGTGCGTGACGTGGCGGCGGAACTGCTGGATATCTACGCCCAGCGCGCCGCCAAAACCGGCTTTGCCTTTAAACATGACCGCGAACAGTATCAACTGTTCTGCCAGGCCTTCCCGTTTGAGACCACCCCGGACCAGGAGCAGGCGATTAACGCCGTGCTGAGCGACATGTGCCAGCCACTGGCCATGGACCGTCTGGTATGTGGCGACGTCGGCTTCGGCAAAACCGAAGTAGCGATGCGCGCCGCCTTCCTGGCGGTGGAGAACGGCAAACAGGTCGCGGTACTGGTGCCAACCACCCTGCTGGCACAGCAGCATTTCGACAATTTCCGTGATCGCTTCGCCACCTGGCCGATCCGCATTGAGATGATGTCGCGCTTCCGCAGTGCCAAGGAACAACAACAGGTGATGGACGATGCCGTCGACGGCAAAGTGGATATCATCATCGGCACCCACAAACTGCTGCAGAGCGATCTGCGCTGGAAAGATCTGGGGCTGCTGATCGTCGATGAAGAACACCGATTTGGCGTGCGCCACAAAGAACGCATCAAAGCGATGCGTGCCGATGTGGATATCCTGACGCTGACTGCGACGCCGATCCCGCGAACCCTGAATATGGCCATGAGCGGCATGCGCGACCTGTCGATTATTGCCACCCCACCGGCCCGCCGTCTGGCGGTAAAAACCTTTGTCCGCGAGTACGACAGCCTGGTGGTACGTGAGGCGATCCTGCGTGAAGTGCTGCGTGGCGGCCAGGTTTACTACCTGTACAACGACGTTGAAAACATCGAAAAAGCCGCAGCAAAACTGGCGGAGTTGGTGCCGGAAGCGCGTATTGCCATCGGCCACGGTCAAATGCGCGAACGCGATCTGGAACGGGTGATGAACGACTTCCACCACCAGCGCTTTAACGTACTGGTCTGCACCACCATTATCGAAACCGGCATCGACATTCCCAGCGCCAATACCATTATCATCGAGCGTGCCGATCGCTTCGGGCTGGCGCAGCTACACCAGTTACGTGGCCGCGTCGGACGTTCGCACCATCAGGCCTACGCCTATCTGCTGACGCCGCCCCCGAAAGCCATGAGCACCGACGCGCATAAACGCCTGGAAGCCATAGCATCACTGGAAGATCTGGGT
Organism: Serratia proteamaculans; assembly: GCF_004684015.1. Taxonomy (GTDB): domain Bacteria; phylum Pseudomonadota; class Gammaproteobacteria; order Enterobacterales; family Enterobacteriaceae; genus Serratia; species Serratia proteamaculans_F. The sequence continues at coordinate 167,837 of NZ_SRIA01000013.1, read as the reverse complement.
GCCGGCTTTGCCCTGGCCACCCACGATCTGGAGATCCGTGGCGCAGGCGAACTGCTCGGTGAAGATCAGAGTGGCCAGATGACCACCGTCGGTTTCTCGCTGTATATGGAACTGCTGGAAAGCGCGGTGGATGCACTGAAAAACGGACGCGAGCCTTCGCTGGAAGATCTCACCAGCAACCAGACCGAAGTGGAGCTGCGCATGCCGGCCCTGCTGCCGGACGATTACATTCCAGACGTCAATACTCGCCTGTCGTTCTATAAACGCATCGCCAGCGCGAAAAACGACGGTGAACTGGAAGAGTTGAAGGTGGAGCTGATTGACCGCTTTGGCCTGCTGCCGGATCCGGCGCGCAACCTGTTGCAAAGCGCGGCGCTGCGTCAACATGCACAGTTACTTGGCATCAAGCGCATCGAAGGTAATGAACGTGGTGGGTTCATTGAGTTTGGCGAAAAAAACAAGGTCGACCCAGGCTATTTAATTGGGCTGTTGCAAAGCAATCCGCAGATCTATCGCCTGGACGGGCCGAGCAAGCTGAAATTTATGCTGGACCTGACCGATCGCCAGAAACGCCTGAAGTTTACCGAAGAACTGCTGACCGCATTCCGCGAGCATACGCTGGCAGCCTAAGCCAATAACCCCTTCTGAGTTCGTCAGGAGGGGTTATTGTTCCGAAAGCCGGCCCCCAGGGGCGAAAGGGGCATCAATCGGCTGCAAACCACCCGGTTTTTCCCCTCGCGTTTGGCTTGATATAGCGCTTCGTCCGTCATCTCTATCGCTTTATCTACCGCCATGCCCGGCAAATACAGTGAGGCACCGATAGAAACGGTGATCTGGGTCTCGTGTCCTTCATCAAGCAAAAATACCGTTGTCTCCACGCTGCGACGAATGCGTTCCGCCACCCCACCGATAATCTTCGGATCATAGCTGGCGGTAATCACCATAAACTCCTCACCGCCATAACGACCGACAAAATCTTCGCTGCGCACGCTGTTTTGCAACAGCTGTCCCATCTGGGTCAGCAACAGATCCCCGGCCAAATGACCATAGGTATCATTGATACGCTTGAAATTATCCAGATCGAGGATCATCAACCCGCAAGAACGTCGTTCGGCATGTTGCAACATCAGGCGGTAATCCACGCTGGCGCGGTTACTGATATGGGTAAGGCTGTCGGTGGTGGCCTTATCGCGCATCGAGAAATAGGCATGGATATGCCGCTCTTTGAAGTTCAGCGCATGGTAGCAAATCGCCAGGCACAGGGCGGAAATGGCCTGATACAGCAACACATCCAGCCACAAGGTACGCATATCGACCAAAAACCAGACCACGGCAATACGGTATAGCGCAATCAAGCCGATGGTCAGATAGAACACCCGGTTCGACTTTCTCAGCCAGACCCGCGACAGCAGCAACGGAAGGATGATCGAGCCGATAAACAGGTTATCGACGGTCAACCCGCCGCTCACTGCCAACAACATCAGATAACAGGCCATGCCACTGAGTGCGCCGCCAAAAAACACCACCAATATCATTGGGATCATGACGAAGCTGTAATGCACATTATCGATCAGTTCCAGCCGATCCTGATTCAGAAACAGTATCGCCAGCCCGGCCAACAAGCCGAACAGCAGGCGTTTCCATCCTTCGGACTGATAGGAAAAGGGGGCATTTTTGCTAAGAGCAAAATAGCTGACCGACAGTGTGGCGTAAGTAATGCAAGCGTCACCGTATAAGGTGGGAATTGACGCAACGTAAGTCATATATATTCGCTATGCTCCGCGGAAATACAGGGTGATTAAGCAATAAATTTTGAGCACCAATCCCTGTCTCATCCATTCCGGCATGGAACATATTACTCAGATTAATAATAGATTAGCAGTTCTATGATATTTCCAAGGTATCTATCCCACCTGCCCGGTTCAGGATAATCTGTGATTCACCTTGAGAGGAGCGACAACCATGAATATCGATGATGATTTGCAAGCGCTAACCAAACAGGAAGCGACGTTGACCTTCAGTCACTTTGACCATAATACCGCCTGGGAACTGGGATCGGCGCTGAAATCTGCCGCAGAACAAGGCCGCCTTTCCATCGCCATCGAGATCCAGCTTGCGGGACAGACACTGTTTTATTATGCCATGCCCGGCACCACGCCTGATATTGCGGACTGGGTGCGGCGTAAACGTAACGTGGTGAATCACTTCCACAAAAGTTCTTACGCTATCGGCCTGCGTCTGCAACAGCGCCAATCAACGCTGGAAGAACGCTATGGGTTGAGTGTACGTGATTACTCGGCGCACGGCGGTGCCTTTCCGATTCATTTAGCCGGACTGGGTTGCATCGGCACCATCAGCATTTCCGGCTCGCCACAGCTGGAGGATCACAATCTGCTGGTTAGCACCCTGGCCCACTTTCTCGGCTTATCCCTGCCGGCAGTGCATTAAGCGATAAAACCCACGCTATTCTCTTTAGGCTGGTCGCCAAAGTCGCGACCAGCCTGCCGTCTGATATTGATTGCCGTTTTGAAAGAGTCTACTTTCATTTTCCCGCAGCGCATTGATGTATATCTAGGAATCACCGCCACAACTGGCGTATGGTGTCTGTCAGCTATTCGAGACGGACCGCAACCGGCCCGCCATTCCGTTCTCTTTTATAGACTTGGTTTACACTCCAGATGAAAACGCATGAAATTAACGGCATTCGGCCGTTCAGCGCCCTGATTGATGCCTGTTGGCGAGATCCCTATTCCCTGCAACGCCTGCTAAAAGACGCCATCGCCGGCGTTACCGTTGGCATCATTGCCATCCCCCTGGCGATGGCGCTGGCCATTGCCAGCGGCGTTCCTCCTCAATATGGGTTGTACACGTCGGCGGTCGCCGGGATTGTGATCGCCATTAGCGGCGGTTCGCGCTACAGCGTTTCCGGGCCTACCGCCGCCTTCGTAGTGATCCTGTATCCGGTTTCACAGCAGTTTGGCCTCTCGGGCCTGTTGATCGCCACCCTGCTTTCCGGGCTGTTTTTGGTGCTCATGGGGTTGGCACGTTTCGGCCGGTTGATTGAATATATTCCCCTGTCGGTGACGCTGGGCTTTACCTCCGGTATTGCCATTACCATCGCCACCATGCAGGTGAAGGACTTCTTCGGTCTGCAACTGGCAGAGGTGCCGGAGCACTATGTGGGAAAGGTTTACGCCCTGCTGCAGGCGCTGCCAACGCTGGATATCGGCGATACGTTGATCGGCGCGGTGACCCTGTTGATCCTGATATTTTGGCCGAAGCTTGGCCTGCGGGTACCGGGCCATTTACCGGCGTTGCTGGCAGGCACGGCGGTGATGGGCATTCTGGCGCTGTTTGACCACCCGGTGGCCACCATAGGTTCCCGCTTCAGCTACCTGCTGGCCGACGGTACCCAGGGCCAGGGCATTCCTCCCATTTTGCCGCAGTTGATGCTGCCGTGGGATCTGCCGGCCGGTGACGGCAAGCCAATGGCGCTGAGCTGGCAGACAATTTCCGCCCTGCTACCGGCGGCATTCTCCATGGCCATGCTGGGTGCGATTGAATCCCTGCTGTGTGCCGTGGTGTTGGACGGCATGACCGGCAAGAAGCACAATTCCAATACCGAACTTATCGGCCAGGGGGCAGGCAATATCATCGCTCCGTTCTTTGGCGGCATTACCGCCACTGCCGCCATTGCGCGTTCCGCAGCTAACGTGCGTGCCGGTGCCACTTCGCCGGTATCTGCCATTATCCATGCGTTGCTGGTGCTGCTGGCGCTGCTGGTGCTGGCCCCCTGGCTGTCCTGGTTGCCGCTGGCGGCCATGGCGTCGCTGCTGCTGATGGTCGCCTGGAATATGAGTGAAGCCCATAAGGTGGTTTATCTGCTGCGGCGGGCACCGAAGGACGACATTCTGGTGATGCTGCTGTGCCTGTCGTTAACGGTGCTGTTTGATATGGTTATCGCCATTACCGTAGGCATAGTGCTGGCTTCGCTGCTGTTTATGCGCCGCATTGCGCGCATGACACGTTTGAGCGAACTGAGCGCCGAAAATGGCCGCCTGGTGCTGCGGGTGAACGGTCCATTATTCTTCGCCGCCGCCGAACGCATTTTTAACGAGTTGCTGGTGCGCAGTGAAAGTTATGATGTAATTATCTTGCAGTGGGATGCGGTGCCGGTGCTGGACGCCGGTGGCCTGGATGCCCTGCAGCGCTTTATCGAAGCCCTGCCGCCCGGCAAGCAATTGGCGATCACCGATATGCCGTTCCAGCCGTTGAAAACGCTGGCACGAGCGCGGGTGCAGCCGATTGAGGGGAAACTGCATTTCTATGCAACGCTACCCGAAGCCCTGGCCGCGCTAGACGCCTAAAAAACTAAAGCCCGACAAGTCGGGCTTTAGGTTGCTGACAAACCCGCATAAGGGTTGAATCGGTAGGGGTCGAACATGTTCGACCCGATTTAACTCGTTGATTATGCTATAGGGCGCAGCATGCAGCGCCCCTACCATTAAACAACAGAGCTCTTTATCAACCGTCTGCGAGTTTGCGTATCGCACTTAGTTGCTGGTATCTAGCTCTGGGAAGCTCTTCACCAGATCGTCGATGGCTTTCATCTGCACCAGGAACGGCTCCAGCTTGTCCAGCGGCAACGCGGACGGGCCATCACACTTGGCGCTGTTCGGCTCTGGGTGCGCTTCAATAAACAGCCCAGCCAGGCCAACCGCCATACCGGCACGTGCCAGTTCGGCAACCTGTGCACGACGGCCGCCGGATGCGGCACCAAACGGATCACGGGTCTGCAGGGCGTGGGTCACGTCGAAGATCACCGGATGACCACCAGTGGCATTTTTCATCACGTTGATACCCAGCATGTCGACCACCAGGTTATCGTAACCAAAGTTGCTGCCGCGATCGCACAAGATCACCTGATCGTTACCGCCTTCCTTGAACTTGTCGACGATATTGCCCATTTGGCCCGGGCTGACGAACTGGGGTTTCTTAACGTTGATTACCGCACCGGTTTTCGCCATCGCTTCTACCAGATCGGTTTGGCGAGCCAGGAATGCCGGCAGCTGGATCACGTCAACCACTTCGGAAACCGGCTGCGCCTGTGAGGCTTCATGTACGTCGGTGATGGTTTTCACGCCGAAGGTCTTTTTGATTTCTTCGAAGATCTTCATCCCTTCTTCCAGGCCCGGACCACGGTACGAGTGGATGGAAGAACGGTTGGCTTTATCAAAAGAGGCTTTAAAAACGTAAGGGATGCCCAGTTTTTGCGTCACGGTGACGTAGTGTTCGCAAATGCGCATCGCCAAATCGCGCGATTCCAGCACGTTCATACCGCCAAACAGCACAAACGGCAGATCGTTCGCTACGTTGATGTCACCAATGCTAACCACTTTCTGTTTCATGCTTTCGCCTTTGTTGATGTTAAATCAAATGAATTAATGCAGCGTGACCTGTTTCGGTTCAATCGAGTGGATCTGTACTTTGATCACTTCGCTGACCGGATCTTCAGGACACTGTTCGACAAAATAATTGAGATCGGAAATAGCAATATGGTTGCATTCCAATTGGGCGTAAATCAGCCCACGGTCACGGATTTCGTACGGGTCATCCGGATCGAAGCACAGCACCGTTTCGCTGGCGCGCAACGCCATTTCCATCTGTTTTTCTTCCATCAGGGCGGCTTTCAGCGTATCCAACATCTTACGCACCACCATGACGTTTTCTGACTCATCGAGATCGTCATCTTCCAACTCGGCGCCCAGACCCAGGTTGCCCTTGATCCACACCTCCAGTTGATGCTCGTTTAGCGTCTCACCGTTCAACGGGTTGATCAGCCACATCTCTTCATCCAGCCAGTCTGCCCGCAGGATCAACTGGGTGGGGAAAATTACCGGCAGCAGCGGTAAATCCAGATGCGCGGCAATGTGCAGGAAAATGGTGCCGAGTGAAACTGGCGTGCCCTGCCGCCCTTCCAGCACCTTGTCGAGCCAAATCGCGTCGGACAGACGATACACGCCGCCGGCACCGCCAAAACCCCAGGTTTTGAAAAACAGTTCAATGAGTGCGTCCAGTTGCTGTTCCTGGCTGAGATCCTTTGGCATCGCCGCACGTGCGTCGTCCACCAGTTGCTGCAGCTTACGTTCGACTTCGGCGGTAGGGAAATCACGCCGCACGGACTGCGATACCAGGATCACGCCCGCGCTCAGCAGCGCGGTGTTAAATTCAAAATCAGCAATGCTACTCATAAGTATCCCATCAGAAACGGTATTTTCGTCGTGGCAAGTTTAATTATCAGGTACAGACAGCCCAACGCCAGCACAAACGCCAGGGTGCGCAGGTTCTTACTTTTGGTCTTTTTGCCCAATGCGACGTAGCCAAGCAGGATATAGATAATAACGCCAAACAGCTTCTCGGTCAGCCACGAGTCCATACCCAGCAGCGGGTAAAACTTGAACATCACCACCAACGCGATACCACTGGCGAACAGTACCGTATCATTTATGTGCGGCGTTATCTTCACCCAGCGCTTGTTCATCATCGCCGAGTCTCGCCATTTCCAGAAAAATCGCAACACAAACAGGACAATACTGATGGTGACTGTCAACAGGTGCAAATGTTTTAACGCTGAGTAGACTGCCATATTGCTTCCTTTTGTTTATTCGCTGTGTGCTTTGTTTTTGTTAGTTCTCAGTTACTGCTGCGGCCATTGGCCAAAAGTCACGCGATCGTTATCACCGTAGTCACGGCGGGTAGCGATCGAAATAAAACCGGCGGCCTGCAGCAATGCGCGCACGCTCTCGCCCTGTTGCCAACCGTGCTCCAGCAACAGCCAGCCCTGTGGCAGCAGATACTGCGGTGCCTGCTGCACAATAGCGGACAAATCCGCTAACCCGTGCTGCTGCGCGACCAGTGCGCTGCTGGGTTCAAAACGGACGTCGCCCTGCGCCAGATGCGGGTCGGCGGCGTCGATGTACGGAGGATTGCTGGCGATCAGGGCGAAAGTTTGGCCGACCAGCGGCGCAAACCAACTGCCCTGAAGAAATTGAGCGTTGCCAATCGCCAGCTTCTGCGCATTATGCTGCGCCAGCGCTACGGCTTCAGGCTGTAAATCAACGCCGGTCACCGTGCAGTCCGGGCGTTCGCTGGCCAGCGCCAACGCAATGGCACCGGTGCCGGTGCCAAGATCGAGGATATTGCAAGCGGATGACGGCAGGCGCTCCAGAGCCAGTTCCACCAGGCATTCGGTGTCCGGACGCGGGATCAGCGTAGCTGGCGAGACCGACAGCGGCAGCGACCAAAACTCGCGTTCACCAATCAGATAAGCCACAGGTTCGCCACGTTCGCGGCGCACCAGCAGCCTTTCCAACTGTTCTTGCTGTTGCTGCGTCAGCAAAGTTTCGCCAAACGCCATCAGGAAGGTTCTGGCCCGGCCGGTCACGAAACCCAACAGGATTTCCGCGTCACGCCGGGCACTGTCACTCTGCGTCAACCGGGCAACTGCCGCCTTCAGCCAGGATTGATAATCCATTACTCTGGCTCAGCGGACAGCGCGGCGAGCTGGTCAGCCTGATATTCCTGCACAATCGGTTGGATAAGCATGTCCAACTTGCCTTCCATCACTTCATCCAGACGGTACAAAGTCAGGTTGATGCGGTGGTCGGTCACGCGCCCCTGTGGGAAGTTGTAGGTGCGGTTGCGATCGGAACGGTCACCGGTGCCCAACAGATTACGACGGGTTGATGCCTCGGCCTGCTGGCGTTTGGCCATTTCGGCAGCACGGATACGCGCCCCCAGCACCGACATCGCCTTGGCTTTGTTCTTGTGCTGTGAACGTTCGTCCTGACACTCCACCACGATGCCGGTTGGCAAGTGGGTGATACGGATCGCCGAGTCGGTGGTGTTAACGTGCTGGCCACCGGCACCGGAGGAACGGAAAGTATCGATTTTCAGATCGCCGGCATTGATCTCCGGCAGTTCGGCTTCCGGCACCGCCGGCATCACTGCCACGGTACAGGCAGAGGTATGAATACGCCCCTGCGACTCGGTTTCCGGTACGCGCTGCACGCGGTGGCCGCCAGACTCAAACTTCAGTTGGCCGAAAACGCCGTCGCCAGACACCTTGGCAATCACTTCTTTATAGCCGCCGTGTTCGCCTTCGTTGGCACTCATGATCTCGACGCGCCAGCGACGCGTTTCGGCATAGCGGCTGTACATACGGAACAGATCGCCGGCGAAAATCGCCGCTTCGTCACCGCCGGTACCGGCACGCACTTCCAGGAAGCAATCGCGCTCATCATCCGGATCTTTCGGCAACAGCAGCACTTGTAACTGCTGCTCCAGCTCTTCCGTTGCCGCCTTGGCGTCTTTCAACTCTTCCTGCGCCATTTCGCGCATTTCCGGGTCATCCAGCATCATTTCTGCGGTGGCCAGATCGTCTTGCACCTTACGCCATTCAAGGAAACAGCGGCTGACATCGGTCAACTGTGCATATTCGCGCGACAGCGCGCGGAACCGATCCTGCTCGGCAATAACGCCGGCATCACCGAGCAGCGCCTGCACTTCTTCATGGCGCTCTTGTAACGCTTCCAGTTTGGCAACAATAGAAGGCTTCATGCGTGGTATTAAACCCTGTTAATAAAGAGAAAACTAATGCTGATCCAGCCCGAGGCTGTCGCGTAATAATTGCAACCGCTCCACGTCGCCATCGCCGGCGGCCTGCTGGAGGGATTTGGTAGGGGCATGAATAAGGCGGTTGGTCAGCCGATGGGCCAGTTCGTGGATAACCTGCTCCACGTCCGCGCCCTGCGCAATGGCGGCCAGGGCTTTGGCTTCCATTTCCGCACGGATCTGATCGGCCTGCGAACGGTAGTCGCGGATGGTTTCCACTGCACCCTGCGAGCGCAACCAGGCCATAAAGTTGATGCTTTCCTGCTGAACGATCGACTCAGCCTGCACCGCCGCGGCCTTGCGCTGCGCCAGGTTGCTCTGAATGATGGCGTGCAGATCGTCCACGCTGTAGAGATAGGCGTTGGCCAGCTTGCCCACTTCCGGTTCGATATCGCGCGGTACGGCAATATCCACCAGCAGCATCGGCTGGTTGCGGCGCGCTTTCAGCGCTCGCTCCACCATCCCTTTACCGATGATCGGCAGCGGGCTGGCAGTAGAACTGATAATGATGTCGGCGTCCGCCAGGCGTTCGTCGATTTCCGGCAAGGTGATCACTTCTGCGCCGACTTCGTCCGCCAACAGTTGGGCACGCTCGCGGGTACGGTTGGCAATAATCATATGCCGTACTTTATGCTCGCGCAGATGACGCGCCACCAGTTCAATCGTTTCACCGGCCCCCACCAACAGGACATTCAGTTCGGCAAGGGATTCGAATATCTGGCGTGCCAGAGTACAGGCGGCAAAGGCCACCGATACCGCACTGGCACCGATTTCAGTTTCGGTACGTACGCGTTTGGCGACGGAGAAGGATTTTTGGAACAGACGCTCAAGCTCACCAGACAGTGACTGCCCGCGTTGGGATTCGGCAAAGGCTTTCTTCACCTGCCCGAGGATTTGCGGTTCACCCAGCACCAGTGAATCCAACCCGCTGGCCACGCGCATCAGGTGGCTGACGGCTTCGTTGCCGTGATGCCAGTACAGGCTTTTACTCACTTCTTCCGGGCGCAGTTGGTGGTACTCACACAGCCAGGAGACCAGCTGTTCGTGAATATGTTCCTGTTGCTCCACGCTAAGATACAGCTCGGTGCGGTTGCAGGTAGACAACACGACACCGCCCTGCACCAACGGTTGTTGGAGCAAGCTGGTTAGCGCCTGTTCGATAGACTCTGGGGAGAAGGTCACCCTTTCACGCAGAGAAACCGGAGCGGTTTTGTGATTAATACCTAACGCCAGCAGGGTCATTGCTTCGAGTAATACTTCTTTTGGTACGGGTTCTCGTTGAACGGCATTCTACTTGATGCGCGGGCTCAATAAAAGGCACAACCGCATCTTCCGTCCAATCGCTGAAATAGCCAGCATCAATGAGTGATCAGTAATAAATACAGCAAGATAAAGAATAATTTGACGACATAACATACTGAATTTTAGTGCAGTCTGCGATATTCCGCACAGTATTGAGTAAAAGGATAGCCCGAATAGTGCCGCCCAACCGCCAATTCGCTCCCCACCAATACGGCTGACCGGGAGATATTGTTGTGCCCAGAGCAGCACGCTGGAGCGAGTGTGTTAATCTTATCAACGAAGACCGCACCTGGCCCCGTGCCCGAGAGCGGCGATAAAGCCGGCAAGTTTCAACGCGATGCAGCAAAAAATTGACGAACCGGCGTTGCCCCGCTAGCGTAAATACCGCTACCCAGGTCTCGCTGTGCGTGCCCGTAAGGACAAAAGGACAAGAGAAAGTTATGCCAATCCGCAAAGTTAGTTTGCTCCGCCTGATCCCGCTGGCCAGCCTGGTGCTGGCTGCCTGTACTACCACCAAGCCGACCGGCCCGGCCACCAGCCCGACGTCGCCGCAGTGGCGTGCCCACGAACAAGCGGTGCAACAGCTGGACCAGTATCAGACCCGTGGCTCTTTCGCCTACCTGTCAGACCAGAAAAAAGTCTACGCCCGCTTCTTCTGGCAACAGTATTCGCCGGATCGTTATCGCCTGCTGCTGACCAACCCGCTTGGCAGTACCGAGCTTGACCTCAACGTACAGAAAAACGTAGTGCAGTTGACGGACAACCAGGGCAAACGCTATGTCAGCGACAATGCCGAAGAGATGATCCGCAAGCTGACCGGCATGGCTATTCCGCTGGACAACCTGCGTCAGTGGATGCTCGGCCTGCCGGGTGAGGCCAGCGACTTCAAGCTCGATGACCAATATCGCCTGAACTCGCTGACCTACCAACAAGGTGGTCAGACCTGGACCGTGGATTACCAGGACTACAACGACAGCCTCAAGCCACAGTTGCCGAGCCGCCTGGAGCTGAAACAGGGTGACCAGCGCATCAAACTGAAAATGGACAATTGGACGCTTAAATGATCCGTCAGTGGCCATCACCAGCTAAACTCAATTTGTTTTTGTACATTACCGGCCAACGCGAAGACGGTTACCACCTGCTGCAAACGCTGTTCCAGTTTCTGGATTACGGCGATACGCTGACTATCGACGTACGGCAGGATGACAGCATCCATCTGCTGACCCCGGTGGCTGGCGTACCGGACGAGCAAAACCTGATCGTCCGCGCCGCACGGCTGCTGCAACAGCATTGCGATCGTCACGGCTTGAATACCGCCCCGCGCGGTGCCGACATCAGCATCGATAAACGTCTGCCGATGGGCGGAGGACTGGGTGGTGGTTCTTCCAACGCCGCCACGGTATTGGTCGCACTCAATGAACTGTGGCGCTGCGGCCTGAGCGACGACCAATTGGCGGAACTGGGGCTGGCCCTCGGTGCCGATGTTCCGGTGTTCGTTCGTGGCCATGCTGCCTTTGCCGAGGGCATTGGTGAACGTTTGCAACCTGCCAGTCCGCAGGAAAAGTGGTATCTGGTGGCCCATCCGGGTGTCAACATCCCGACCCCGGTTATTTTTGGCGATGCCGATTTAAAAAGAGACACTCCGGTTCGCCCATTAAATGTGCTGTTGCAGGCAACTTACGCAAATGATTGCGAACCAATAGCAAGAAAACGTTTTCGCGAGGTTGAACAGCTTGTTTCTTGGCTGTTAGAATACGCGCCGTCACGCCTGACTGGCACAGGTGCTTGTGTGTTTGCTGAATTCGACACAGAAACCGCCGCCCGTCAGGTGTTAAATCAAGCCCCGGAGTGGATACGTGGTTTTGTAGCGCGTGGCGTTAACGTCTCTCCACTACATCGCATTCGTTCCGGGCAGATTGAACCGTAGTTCTCGTTTCGCTGCGCAGAGTCGCTCACACCTGGCCCTGTCATCCCTGCGCCGCTGCGGTTTCAAATTGTTTTTTTACACACCCGTATGATATTGCGCCGGCGTCGCTAACAGCCCCTTAGTGAGGCCGAATGACAATATCTTCTCTGGACGCATGCCTGAGGTTCTTCTCGTGCCTGATATGAAGCTTTTTGCTGGTAACGCCACCCCGGAACTAGCACAACGTATTGCCAACCGTTTGTACACCAGCCTTGGTGACGCCGCAGTAGGTCGTTTTAGCGACGGCGAAGTGAGCGTGCAAATCAACGAAAATGTACGCGGCGGTGATATTTTCATCATCCAGTCCACCTGTGCCCCTACCAACGATAACCTGATGGAACTGGTTGTTATGGTAGATGCCCTGCGTCGCGCCTCCGCAGGTCGTATTACTGCTGTTATCCCTTATTTCGGTTATGCCCGCCAGGATCGCCGCGTGCGTTCTGCTCGTGTGCCAATCACCGCCAAAGTTGTCGCCGACTTCCTCTCCAGTGTTGGGGTTGACCGCGTCTTGACGGTAGATCTGCACGCTGAACAGATCCAGGGCTTCTTTGATGTTCCGGTAGATAACGTGTTCGGTAGCCCGATCCTGCTCGAAGACATGCTGCAACAGAATCTGGAGAACCCAATCGTGGTTTCCCCGGACATCGGCGGCGTAGTGCGCGCCCGCGCTATCGCCAAACTGTTGAACGATACCGATATGGCTATCATCGATAAACGCCGCCCACGTGCGAACGTTTCCCAGGTGATGCATATCATTGGTGACGTGGCAGGCCGTGACTGCGTGCTGGTTGACGACATGATCGACACCGGCGGTACCTTGTGCAAAGCAGCTGAAGCGTTGAAAGAACGTGGTGCCAAGCGCGTATTTGCTTACGCGACACACCCAATCTTCTCCGGTAATGCTGTGGAAAACATCAGGAACTCGGTGATTGATGAAGTGATCGTGTGCGACACCATTCCGTTGTCTGCAGAGATCAAGGCACTGAAAAACGTGCGTACTCTGACGCTGTCCGGCATGCTGGCTGAAGCCATCCGTCGTATCAGCAATGAAGAGTCAATTTCTGCGATGTTCGAGCATTAATCAGCTTTCTTTTCGGTGCGGCGCCCTGCCGTACCGGATCGATTGATTGCCCGCTGGCAGAAAAAGAAAAACCCGTTGGTGCATCAGCAGCAACGGGTTTTCTACGGGTAGTCGAACATGACCTTAGACCTGAATACGCGGCAGATCTCCTTTGCCGTTACACCTGCTCCCTTTTGTTTTTTTAATCAATGTGACGAGCGATGATTATCGTTTCGGCACCGTTTATCAAAATGTTTTATCCACCAGTAACGATCCGCCACCTGTTCACGCCCGCCGATACGCGCACCGACCAGCCATAGCAACGCACCGACGAAGATACTCATGATGGCGCCATGAGCGAAAAACTGCGGTAAATTAAATTGCGATACTTCAGCAAGAATGTTGTATCCAACGCCGACGACCATCACCACCAGTCCTAGCCCCATAAAAAAGTTACCCATTTTGTGCACGTTTCTACGTTTCATATGCCACCTCCATAGTGCCATTAGCCAACCGGGATAACTCAGTAAATGGTTAACCCACTTTGATAAGTTAAGTATAGACCCTGTCCTGGCAAGGTGATTGCGTAGGCGATCACAAATGGTAAAGAAAGCATGACAAATCTTTACTTTAAGCAATTAATTAGTTAACAAATTGAATGATTCCGCTAATGAATTAGTCGCCGGGCTGATGATATCTGCCCACTAACGCCACACTCGGCATCAGGATTTTGTCATTCGCAGCGCAGGCAGGTAGACTAATGCCCTTTCCATTATCTCGATCATAGCGAATCTCCCAGTGAGCAGTATTAAATTGATAGTTGGCCTGGCGAATCCGGGTGCTGAATATGCCCAGACGCGACACAACGCCGGCGCCTGGTACGTCGATTTACTGGCCCAGCGCCATAACCAGCAGTTGAAAGAAGAGAGCAAATTCTACGGCTACACCGCCCGACTGAATTTGGCCGGTAATGACGTGCGCCTGCTGGTACCCACCACCTTTATGAACCTCAGTGGCAAAGCCGTGCTGGCGATGGCCAATTTCTACCGCATTGAGCCGGACGAAATTCTGGTCGCGCACGACGAGCTGGATATTCCGCCCGGTGTTGCAAAAATCAAACTGGGTGGCGGCAACGGTGGGCACAACGGGCTGAAGGATATTCAGAGCAAGTTCGGCAATAACCCGAACTTCTATCGCTTGCGTATTGGTATTGGTCATCCGGGCGATAAAAACAAGGTGGTGGGTTTCGTGCTCGGCAAGCCACCGGCCAGCGAGCAAAAAATGATTGATGAAGCGATCGATGAAGCCGCGCGTTGTACAGAGGTCTTGCTGACCGACGGTTTGGAAAAAACCGTTCGTCGCCTGCACAGCTTTAAGGCGCAGGCCTGATTGTGATTGCAGCGGGCATCACGCCCGCTGCCGAGTGGCTTAAGTTCGCAGCTTGAAGGTTTCCTCACCGACGTTGGCGTCATCAGTTTCATAGCCTTCTTCCGCCACGTAATATTGCGGATCGTCCAGTTCATGGCTGCAGAACGGGCCTGCCTGCTTTAACAGACGTACGCAGTCGCCGCTCAGGTGGCGCAACCGAATAGTTTTCCCTGCCGCCAGATAACGTGCCGTCAGCTTATCAATCGCTTCCACCCCGCTCGAATCCATCACCCGGGTACCGGCAAAATCCAGCACCACATTTTGCGGATCGTTTTTCGGTTCAAACAGTTCGGCAAAGGCCGCGGTAGAACCAAAGAACAACGGGCCGTCCAACTGATACACCGCAACATCCCCTTCCACCTGATGCTGACGCACCCGAATGCGCGCCTGCTGCCAGGCAAACACCAGCGCCGAGATAATCACCCCGCTGATCACCGCCATCGCCAAATCGGTAAAGATGGTGATCACCGTGACCAGCAGCATCACCAACGCATCCGCCTTCGGCATCCGTCGCAGCCGGCGCAGCGAACTCCATTCAAAGGTGTTGTAACACACCACCAGCATCACCCCGGCCAGCGCCGCTACCGGTAACAGACCGATGTAGCCTGACAGGCTGACCACAAACAGAATAAGCAATATCGCGCCGACGACGCCGGAAATACGCCCGCGCCCACCCGAGGTGAAGTTGATGATCGACTGACCAATCATCGCGCAGCCGGCAAAGCAGCCAAACAGGCCGCAAATGGCATTACCTGCCCCCTGCGCGATGCTCTCGCGGTTACCGTTGCCCTTCTTGCCGCCCATCTCGTCGAGCACCGTCATGGTCAGCAAAGATTCAATCAGTCCTACCAAAGCGATCACCACCGCATACGGCAGCACCACTTTGAGCATTTCCAGGTTGAACGGGGCCATCGGTAGGCTGAAATGCGGCAAGGCGCCGGAGATATCCGCCAAATCGCCAACCCGCAAGGTATGCAGGTTAAAGCCAATCGCCAGCGCGGAAACCACTATCAGCGCCGCTAACGAGGCCGGGATCACCCGGGTCAGACGTGGGAACAGCACCACCACCAGAATGGCCAGTGCCACCAACCCGTACATCAGCAGCCCCTGCCCGGCAATCATATGCAGCTGCGCCAGCATAATGACGATCGCCAGGCCGTTGACGAAACCGTGAATCGCCGGCAGTGGCACCAGACGAATAAATTTACCGAGTCGGAAAACACCGATCAGGATTTGGATAATCCCGGCGAAAATCGTTGCCCACAACACGTAAGCCATGCCGTGCTGCGCCGCCAGGCTCATCAACACCACCACTATCGAACCGGCCGCGCCCGACACCATGCCTGGCTTGCCACCAAACAGTGCCGTTACCAGACCGATAATAAAAGCCGTATGTAGCCCAACGATCGGAGAAAGCCCGGCGACCAAAGAAAAACCGACCGCTTCGGGGATCATCGAAACTGCCACCACAAAGCCTGCCAGCACCTCATTCTTGACGGTCGACAGCCTGAAATTGTTCAGGTTAAACATGGATTATTCACTTCTGACAGATAAAAACATTCCCCGCGAAGCAGGGATCAGAACCGCATGGCGCGGCAAACCTAAGGAGAGGGAATAACTCAGGGTGGACTGGGCAAGAAGTACATCCGACACGTTTCCTGTAGGTTAATCAGAAGTGTCAGTATGTGTAAATGTGATCCAAATCTCAATCAAAAACCGGCTTTGTGGCTGCATTTACCCGCAGCACACAGCCAGATCGAGAAAAACGGCCATTACGTGTATAATGGCGCCATTATTTCGTCCTTTATGCAGTGGGTTAAACCTAACCGGCTGATAGTTAAGATATTTAAGGTGATAACAACATGGGATTCAAATGCGGTATCGTCGGCCTGCCTAACGTAGGCAAATCCACCCTGTTCAACGCGTTGACCAAAGCGGGTATCGAAGCAGCCAACTTCCCGTTCTGCACCATTGAACCTAATACCGGTGTGGTGCCGATGCCCGATTCGCGTCTGGACCAGTTGGCCGAGATCGTTAAACCTCAGCGCATCCTGCCAACCACCATGGAATTCGTCGACATCGCCGGCCTGGTGAAAGGCGCGTCCAAAGGCGAAGGCCTGGGTAACCAGTTCCTGACCAACATCCGTGAAACCGAGGCTATCGGCCACGTGGTGCGCTGCTTCGAGAACGACAACATCATCCACGTGAACAACAAGGTTGACCCGGCTGATGACATCGAAGTGATCAACACCGAGCTGGCTCTGTCTGACCTGGACACCTGCGAACGCGCTATCCACCGCGTACAGAAGAAAGCCAAAGGCGGCGACAAAGACGCAAAAGCCGAACTGGCCGCACTGGAAAAATGCCTGCCACAGCTGGAAAACGCCGGCATGCTGCGTGCACTGGACCTGACCGATGAAGACCGTGCAGCGATCCGCTACCTGAGCTTCCTGACGCTGAAGCCAACCATGTACATCGCCAACGTCAACGAAGACGGCTATGAGAACAACCCGTACCTGGATAAAGTGCGCGAAATCGCTGCGGCCGAAGGCTCTGTCGTGGTTGCCGTGTGCGCTGCGGTTGAATCCGACATCGCCGAGCTGGAAGACGAAGACCGCGCCGAATTTATGGCCGAGCTGGGTCTGGAAGAACCAGGTCTGAACCGCGTGATCCGCGCCGGTTACGAACTGCTGAACCTGCAGACCTACTTCACCGCTGGTGTAAAAGAAGTTCGTGCCTGGACCATTCCGGTTGGCGCTACCGCACCGCAGGCCGCCGGCAAGATCCACACCGACTTCGAGAAAGGCTTTATCCGCGCGCAAACCATCGCTTTTGACGACTTCATCACCTACAAGGGTGAGCAAGGTGCCAAAGAAGCCGGCAAAATGCGTTCAGAAGGTAAAGACTACATCGTCAAAGACGGCGACGTGATGAACTTCTTGTTTAACGTCTAAATAAAATCTGCTGTCTCATGAGGTTTCGCTGAACCTCACAAGAGACTTAAAAAACTATAAAATCCACGCAATTGCGTGGATTTTTCATTTCATAGAGTCTCAACTCATCTCGTAACAACGCTGTCAAAAATGAGTACATGGATGAGTACAACGTTCTTCCATCTTCATTTTAAGTGAGTACAACAACGGTATAATAAATGAACAAGGCCCCGTTATGCTCACCGATACGCAATGCCACACTGCCAAGACGAAAGAAAAACTCTATCGACTTAATGATTTCAATGGTCTCTACCTCGAAGTGAAACCCAATGGCAAAAAGGCCTGGCGCTATCGGTTTAAACTCAACGGTAAATCCAGCATGTTTGCGCTAGGTGAGTACCCGACGGTCAAACTTGCCGAAGCTCGCGAGAAATGCGAGCAAGCGCGAAAGCAGGTCGCGGATGCCCTCTCAAGCTGTCAAAACTCTTAGAACGCTACAAGGATTAACCGGACATCGGCAGCACCTTTTCCCGGGCCGAGATAACCCACGTGGCCCGATGACATCGCACTCGCTGCACCAGCTAATTAAAAGCCTCGGCTGGAGTGGTATTTATAGCCCCCATGCTACCAGAACTACAGGAAGTACGCGTTTAAACGAAATGGGCTATCGACCTGATGCTATTGATGCCCAACTCGCGCACGCTGATACCAACAATATTCGTCACACATACAACCATGCAACTCACCTTGACGAGCGTAAAGTGATGATGCAGGAGTGGGCTGATATGCTGGACAAATGGGTAGCAGGATTCGAGTAGAACTTACTGCACTTAGTGAACCACGAGGATAGAACTCATTCCTCAAGGTCCACTTTGTGCCAAAAGTGGAAGTTCTAACACCGAACTATGGTAATTTTAAAAAAACTGGTTAACGTTTCTGATGCCTATCCTAAAAGGTCATTGGTTTTATAAGTTAAGTCATGAAAAGAACACCAATGCATTTTATAAATCAGTTAGATTTACTGCTTATTATCGGCCACTGATTTGATCGCATTGAATGCCTATGTAGCAAGGAAACTATCGTGCGCGCTGACTACACCAACGAAGAAAATCTTAAAAAGCTCCTCAACTCGATTGAACCCTGGAATGAAAGCCCGACATGGTTGAACAACCTTCATCCATTCCTCATCGAGGTCGGTCAGGCGGATTTAGAAACGCGTTCATCTTATGAGTTTCAGCAGCGGCTGTGGAGGCAGAATCCAATCAGTAATGCTGGGCAGGGAGCAATTGATGTCAGTAAAGCGATTGCGGACAATACCTTTCGCCTTTGGGTAGCAGAAAAATCAATGGAATCTCTGGATGACAAAAGTCCGGATGATTGCGCAACGTGGTTGGATGACTTTTATCACGAACTTCTAAAGAATATTCGCCCGTTCACTACGGCAACTCCTTATTTACTGGTTATGCGAACGCTGGCTGCATTCTGGCCTCGCAAACTAACGAGCGTGAGTAGCTTTACCCCAGCATATGAAATCGCCAGAATATGGTTTGGTAATGTGCAGTTAAACATTGTGAGATTGCAGCTGGAGATGACCAAGCACATGAATGACTTGCTTGGTGAGCCCGGGGAGGACTTAAGGGAAGTTGCAGCGCGAATGACGTTGCCCTGGCTATCGTTGGTAGCCGTTCGTCAGAATGAAGAGAGTGACCAGTCGGAAGCACTGAGTAAAGCCGGTGAGATTATCCTACAGCATCGACCCGCCGAACAACGTCGTAAAGGGCTGACCTCACTTAAAGGTGGCCTGAGCACCATCAAAACTGTGTTGTACTTTCTGGAGATACCTAAATCACGCAGTGATTTAATTGATTTTCTTCAGGAAGAATTCCCTGACTCAAAAAACAGTACCCTGAGTACCATTATCAGCATCCTCAGCAACGAATTCTTTGTGATTGAAAAAGAGGGAGACATATTTAGTCTCTCTTCCCGTGGAGTAGCATTTCTAAGAACGCAGGATCCTCAAGAACTAATCCCGGTAATGATCACGCATATTTTGGGTGTGGACCATGTACTGTGTGCGATGAAAGACGAGAGCCAAAGTTTTACACAGTTGTTGTTTTTACTCCGCAAAGTTCATACAGGTTGGACATCAGAAACAGTACCCCGCTCAATACTGAGCTGGCTTATTCAACTTGGCTTAGTTGAAAAGGACGAAAGGAAAACCTTCAGCCTGACAGATGAAGGCCTTAGGTGGGCTAATCGCATTACGTGGCAGCCCGAATTCTTGCCTCAAGTACCTGTCATCGAAACTGACCTGGACGTGGATGAGGTTTCATCTGAACTCAGTGTTCATTCCCTGAACATAAATGCGATAATCAGCGACGTAATTAAAGATAGTGCATTCCAGACACGACAGGTTGAACAACTTCATTTGGGACTATGGGCACACAAACAGCGGCACTTCGCAATATTGGCCGGCCTTTCGGGATCAGGTAAAACACAACTCGCACTGAGATACGCTCAGGCGCTAAGCACTCATCATCCTGCCCCCGCTTCCGATGAAGATAAAAAAACCTGGTTTGTTCAACCCGTGCTATCCGGTTGGTACGATCCCTCTGCGCTTCTGGGCTATATAAACCCCCTCAGACCAGAAAGTTATACCCGAACCCCGTTACTAAACTTTTTGCTGGAAGCAGCTAATTCACCAGAGATCCCGTTCGTCGTTATACTCGATGAAATGAATCTTTCTCACCCGGAGCATTATTTCGCGCCCTTCCTGTCTGCGATGGAATCTGGAACACAGCTGATGCTTCACAGTGAGGGCGATATGTTTGATGGAGTGCCAGCGCGCCTACGTTATCCTTCCAATGTCGCCTTTATCGGAACACTTAACATGGATGAAACCACGCTTAGCCTGTCTGATAAAGTGCTCGACCGGGCATGGACTATGGAGTTTTGGGAGATTGACCTGAAAAACTTTCCGGGCTGGAACAACTACGGACTCAGTGTTGGAGAACTGGGGCATGTTCGTGATGTTTTAACTTCACTTATGGAGTATTTAAAGCCTGAGCGCTTGCACTTTGGTTGGCGCACCATAGAAGATGTACTCAGCCACATCTCACTTGCGCGACAGCTGACTTCTTTTAACCTTGTAGATGCCCTTGATGACGTCATTTACGCCCGCGTTTTACCTAAGATTCGCGGTTCAGATAGCGCTCGTTTGCGAAAAATGCTTCAGGACTGTCATGCCCTCTGTCTGAAACTTAACCTACCACAGTGTGCTAACAAGTTAATATCCTTATCAAGTGACCTGGAGAATGCTGGCATGATGAGGTTCTGGCGCTGATATGAGACTCAGAGTCTGGGAAGAAGGAAATCGCAGCGCTACCCCCACCGCACTGCTGGATACCGCAAATCAGCCTATAAGGGGGTTTTCGGAACGTTGCAGGTACTTTATCGAATGCCCGAAAGATCTGCAGTCAGCACAGCTATATGTTGATGATGCCTGTCTGCAGAGAATACCGGACTACTGGGTCTGGCAGCCGGGTTTCTACGCAGGAGAAGTAGATCTGGAACTCGTTCTGAGCGATCAGGCCACCATTATAAGTTGGCGTGTCGATGTGAGTAATGACCCAGACAAAAGCGGTAAGCAAGCCTGGCAACAATTTATTCAGGACATTGTTCATTTTGACAGTGCAAGACTGGCAGGGAGTGAACCCGGGCAGCACCAGTTGGGTGGCATTTCGCGCTTTGCTGGGCTCTGGCTACGTTACGCTCGAATAAAGCAGTTCTTTCCGCTCTATGCTCAGGGATTAAAAGCCGTCCTTCTAACCCCGGTACAAGGCTATCAACAACAGACTCAACTGTACACGCTGGGAAGATTGAAAAAGCTCACGCCTTCCGTTGTGCAGCAACTCATCCAGCATGCAGATTTGCTGACCGGGACCAGAGCCAATACCAGCTCTGCCTTCAGAGACGTTCAAAATCTGCAGGTACAGGCGACTTTTATAGATAAGTCCTGGGATACGCCGGCAAATCGCCAGCTCAAATTCCAGTTAAATTTGATAGACCGACGAGTGACACAGATTCTTACTGACCTGAAACGCGATCTGACGACAACGGTTAACGAAGCCTCAGAGACTCGAACCAGCCTGAATGAGAGGCTAATTCGTAGAATTAATTATCTTACAGTAATTAAAAAACACTTGCGGCATGTCACCCAGCAACTGCCTTTTTCATCCACAGATGCCGAAAAATCCTATGGGATGGACTTCGAGTCTGTAGCCGGACATCCTCATTATCAGCTGACGTGGCGCATGGGAGTGAGATTACTTCGTGAGGGCATATCCGGACTATCCAGTGATGAAAGTCATTATCTGATACCTAGCTGGGCCATTTATGAAGTCTGGTGCTTCGTTGCCTTAACAAACGGCCTGAAGCGAAAGTTCCCACATATGAAATGGCAGCTGTCGCAGCATTCAGGCAGGCTCACATTTCGTGCAAAACACGAAGGTTTCAGTATAAGGCTGCACAGTCAGAAATCATTTCGTGCAATACTTCATAGGCCTTCAGCGAATCAAAACGTCCCTCACTCCATCAGTGGGATGCGTCGACCTGATTTGGTACTGGAGGTGGTAAATGCTGGAATGACACAATTTATTTGCCTGGACAGCAAATACACTTCGCGAAGCAAACGTATTCTTGAAGAGATGGCATCAGCTCATATTTATCACGACAGCCTGAGATGGGAGCGAAAACGTCCGGTGCTTTCGTTGCTGCTGGTCCCCTGTAATGACCATCTTGCCGAGCTTGAATCCGAATCGTGGTGGCAGGAACATCAGACTGGTTGCTTTACAATGCAAAATGCCGAGAGTTCCAGCCAATTGCTAGACAGACTATGGGCGCATCTAAAGACAAACTGAATATTTATTGTTGTGCAATCAACCCGAGATTGACCGGCTTACCGCTGTCATTACCGATAGCAAGCCCCTGCGCAAGCATGAGTTCGATATAGCCCGGCTGGGATAACTCGCGATCAAGTTCCAGCTCGAAATCCCAGGCCAGCTTCTGCTGCTGCAGCGCAGCATGTTCTGCTTCATCGCAAAGCAGCAACAGCAGCGGCATGAGATCCCCTTCGTTGTCCTTATAGGCGCTCAGTCTCCGCGATAACCTCTGCTGCTGTAGAACTTCAAGGATATTCCAGTCACGTTCAAATTCAGGTAATCGAATCCCGTGTCTGTCATCCTCCGGTTGTACAATCTGGTTAGCGGAAATGAGGATTAAGGGGGAGTTTCTGTTATCCAACCCATCGATCCACAGGGAGAAACGACGCCCGGTCAATCCGGCCGCCTTTGCCATTTCATATCCCCGAGGAGTTAATTCCATGCGCGCGGGTTCATACCAGCCCAAAGCGGCCAGTCGACTCAAAATTGGCGACAAATGTTCTTCCGTCAGGCCTGTAATACGCTCAATATCCTCCAGCCCGAATCCTTCCCTAGATAGTGCCTTAAGTACAAATTGTGACACTTTTCCCAGCCCCGAAAGCAGTTGATGCTTTAGGATGAATGTGTATTTTCTGAGGGGGAGAAAGACGATCAGATCCGCAGGTAATGCGTTGTTGTCAGGGCATACCGTTGACGCGGCTTCGGTTGTGAAGCATTCAGAGTGGGCATCGTCAGATGTGGTAATTTTGGTACAGGGCTTTATTGTATGGAGCTTTCGGCGGGCATTTCGCCAAAAGATATATTTCTAAAGAGATTGCCAAACATATTCCCTCTTATGCACTTCACAGTTGCATCAATAATTCACCATGACGCTTTTAGTCCATATGTGTCCGTACGCTCTTAATAAAAGAATAACCAAAAACAGGCATGACAGACAACCTAATAGTTAACGCTGATCGGACAACAAACAAATAACACCAGTGCCACGAACAAGGTGTGTATTGGTTTACTAAATTTGGCCAACTGCACTATGTTCAATGCTGATGAGTCTGTCGCGTAACACCATCGCTGTTGGAACATCAAATATTCCAAATACTCCCTCAAAATGCTCATCGGTGAATGGAGGCTGGGCCAGTCGTTCCGGACTCATCGTACCGTTTTCCGTCAACCATTCTATGATAGTGTTGACGAAATGAATCTGCTGACTATCAAAACGAGTCTCATCGAGATAATCGGCAAACGCGGCTTTGGCCGCATGGCGATCAAGCCCAACAAGTTCACGTATAAAAATGCCCAAAGGCTTATCGGGATGAATTGTTTGTTGGTAAGTCTCGGTATTCTCGATACCGCTCGCTTCAAACAGCTTGTGATCCAGTAGTTCAAGATCAAGTTTAGTAATATGTTGCCCACGACGCAGCCTCTGGATAGTGAGGTCATGCTGGTGTTCCCTCACCCAGGATTCAACACGTTTCCTGTACAGCGTTAACGCATCGCCATAGGTAAAGGTGTAGGGTGATTCACTCTCATGCACAGAGAGGAGCTCATCCTGAAAATTGGTGTAGACCACACCCGTGCTATCTTTATCGACAAACCGGAGCAACAAACGCAAACGCAGGCGAGTCTTCTCCAGATCTTCAAGGGAAAGTTCCTGCCAGAAGTGTTTACTCAGCACATACTCGAGCCATTCGATTTGCACTTCAACCAGAGGAATGCTGGCCTTACTTTTCAGCTTCTGGGCAATCTGTAGCAATTTGTCCTGCTGAGTATCGCTAACGCCTCTACGTTCAAGCAAAGCCAGCTGCATCGTCAAAATTAACTGATCGAAACGCAACGCCAACTCTTCTTCCCGCTCCTTTTCATCAAGCGGTTCCGCTGCACTTGGTAGCCGGGATATTTGACTAATCAATTCGCCAAGATGTTCATCCGTCAAATCCTGCCAAATCAAGGCTTTCTGGTACTTCTCAACCAGCTTACGGTTAGGACGGACAATAAAATTATCCAGGCTCATACCAGCAACACGATGGTGAAGCATTGTCAGCAAATATTGCCTGAGGGTCCCGCCATAGTTACCGCTTTCCTCGTGGCCTTTTAGCACCTGAGCCAGCATCAAGCGATTCTCAAATAACGACTGTGACAGCGACTTACCAGCAGAATCTGCGGCTCCCTGCGGATTCATTTCGAAATACTCAAAATTCTGGCAGATGTCGAATACTTTAAATTCTATTTTGTCATCATCCGGGGTCACGGGGCCGAATAATTTCTCGCACAGTCGGGTACCACGCCCCAGCATTTGCATGAACTTCACCTTAGACTTAACAACCTTAAAAAACATCAGATTGGAAACTTCAGGGACATCCACGCCGGTATCAAGCATATCGACAGAAATAGCCAGCGTCATAGGCGTATTGGGATCAACAGGGTCTCGTTCGCCTTTAAATTCTTCAATAAGGCTTTCGGCATATTTTTCTTTATAGGTTACCGTGCGAGCAAATTTCCCTTTAAATTTTGGGAAATTGTCATCGAACACCTCATTGATAAACTGTGCATGACGATTATTTGCTGCAAAAATAATCGTCTTCGCCAATCTGTCGCCGCCTGCAACTTTAATCCCTCTTTCCATTAGTGTTTTGAGGGCCGCAGTAACCGTGGGTTTATTAAATAAGAATTCGTTAATTTCAGAAGGCAGCACCTCATCCCGCTCGGCCAACTCTTCACTGCTTTCCCACTCTTCCTGCTCATCTTTGCTTAATTCACTGTATTTAATCCCCTGTCGTACAAAGCCCAGCTCAACACGGACGTCGCGCGGTGGAACGAGGTAACCATCATCGATGGCTTCCTGTAGTTCATAAGCAAAGGTCGGGTCATCGTCAGGTAACTGAAAGACGTCATAGGTATTTTTATCAAGATCGGCTTTCGGTGTTGCGGTCAGGCCCACTAACAGGGAATCAAAATAGTCGAAGATATAGCCGTATTTCTTATAAACCGAGCGATGAGCTTCATCGACAATCACCAGGTCAAAATGCCCGACGCCGAACAAGCGACTGTCCGCCGGTGCGCTAAGCAAGTTCATCATAGTGGGGTAAGTTGACAGATACAGTCGTCCTTTCAATGTACTGGTTGCCCCACTCAGAATCTCCGGTGAGCATTTCGGCAACAGCTTTGAGAACTCCTTTTTAGCCTGGGTCACCAGTGCATTACGATCAGCGAGAAATAATGCGTTCTTTACCCAACCTGCGCGCATCAAGAGGTCCAGCAGGCCGATAATCGTTCGGGTTTTCCCTGTCCCAGTAGCCATCACTAACAGCGCTTTGCGCCGACGCTGCTGGTCAAATTGTTCACACACAGCCCGAATAGCCTGCTGTTGATAGGGGCGTTTATGACCAGCAATACTCGTGTCGATCTCGACATTATTCAGATTTTGTGCCAACTCGCGACGATCGATCAGACGCTGCATTTCATCTCTGGATAAAAAACCCTGCACTTTACGCGGCACATAGTTCAGATCGTCCCAGAAGAAGATCTCATAGCCATTGGTGAAATAGATTAACGGGCGGCGGCCCTCAAACCGGGAGTCCTGCTGCAGGCAATCAGCATAAAGTTCAGCCTGACGCTTCCCCTGCTGAACGTCCACTGTAGTACGTTTAGCCTCAACAACCGCCAGCGGCTTGCCGTCTTCTCCCCAGAGAACATAATCAACAAAACCATTTCCCTGCGGATTTTGGCTGGAAAGAGGCATTCCTGCGACCGGATATTCGCGATCGCGACTGTCCTCCAGTAGCCACCCCATCTCTTTTAGGTATTGGTCGATAATAAAGTGACGGGTTTCAGCTTCGTTGTAATTATGACTGTCCTTAACTTCAACGTTTTGCAGCTTACGCTCAGCAACTCTCGCTTTAAGTTGTTCCAGCTCCTGGCGTAGGGTGGCATTTTCCCGCTCGCGTTTTTCCTCTTCACGCTCCTGCTGACTATCCCGTTCTTCAAGTTGCTGTTGTAACTCTTTGAGCTTTTGCGCGCTGCGGGTAATCAGTTCGGCATCAACATGAACCGTTTGCGGGACATTTTTAAGATCAAACACATGATTGCTGGCGGGCTGATGGGCGGTATAGGTACGATAGAGCCAGTAAAGAACGTGGTGCAACTCTTTCAGGGTTTGCGTGGCGACAGCGGCACTCACTTTCGCAGAACTGTGCACTGCATTATTACCTGATTTCTGGATCGCTTTAATCTTAGGGAAAACGCTGGTCCCCACCAAATCGCGAAAATCAGGCTGGTTTATTAACGTGTTAAGGCTGGTATCATACTTAGGTTTCAGTAATCCCCTGTCGAATTCATACATCCAGTGAACAGCTCGCTCCAGCGTGTAACGACTGTAAAAACAACAGGTACGGGGATCGCTGTTCAGCATTTTCTCCGCCTGCTGAGCATTTAGCTGAATTTCTGACCACTCACTTAAGAAAGCAAAATTCGACATCGGGTATCCTTACTTATCAGGCCACTTTTTTGAGGTCCAGTTTTCCGGAGAAGGCGCGTTGCATTAGGGCGTTGAACTGTAATTCAAGAGTCAAACTCAGTTCTTTTGTTTCTGCAATTCTGTCCTGAATAGCTTTCGCTTTTAGAACATATTCATCTTGTATTTCTTTTGGAGGAAGCACAACGGCCAGTGATTTTATTGTCCCCAGATTTAACCCATCCATGATAGCCCCCTTATTACTTCTCTTAATTTGCTCTATGACATGAGAATTCCATTTAAGAGTATCAGCTATAAAATGAGGATTAGCCTTATTTTTATCAAGTGTTAAAACCGCCAAGTGCTTGGTGGAAATTGCAAGAGGTATATCAGCAGGAATCACAGCAACCCGGCCAGTTGTCCCCATAATGGTAATGATTACATCATGAGGATGAACAGTATATCTTTTTAATTTCTCATATTTTTGCTTTGTTATGAAACGCCGCTCAACCCAACGAAATTCATTTGAAACTGCATTGTCAATACCGATTACGGCAACACCAGAAGAGACAAATTCTGAATGTTTTAAATCACTGCCAAATGGGCCTGTACGCATGCTGCTTTTGCTTGTATCGCAAAGATCTGAAATGGTGTAACTGCTCCAATTAGAATGTTCTTTTGCAGATATTCCCACATTAGATTCATAGACAGCTTGCGCCAGCGCGTTGAGTTCTGAGCTAATTTGAATAGATTGCTTACGTAAATCCCCGCACTGCATAAGTATTTCAGCTATTCGCTTTTGAATTGAAACGGGTGGTAACGGAATTTCCAGCTCAAGAAATCGTTTACGATCCAAATTTGAAATGTTGGTTGTTTGTTTTCCAAGCAATCGAATATCATGCTGAACCTGCTCTGAATTAATAAATAAATATAAATAATCTGGCAGCACTTTATCCAAAACAGGTCTCAATATAGAAATGAACCCTCCAGCAGTGGACTGGTAATCAAGTTTTGGTACCTGCACGACTTTACCTACTAAGTTCCAACTGTTGGCACTAGATATTAAGATATCACCATGTTTAAGAAAGAGTTCTTCTCTTTTAACAAGAGCCTTTGGAACAGCAATTAAATCTGATTCGTCCAGTTCATCCTGAATGTTTTTCGTCCTCATACAAATAACAGCATCAGGATGAGACGCATCTATCTTTTCTTCAGGCTTGAAAGTGATTCCTCTTATAAATGTAAGGACCTCACCCAACTTCACCATCGACCAATTCACAGCATTTTCTCCAAATCAGCAATCCCTTGTTCCATCGCCTTTTGCAGTTCTTTAATTCGCTGCAAAATCACCGCTGGAGATTCGTACTTAACTTCCTCATACAGCGTCTCTTTATAACGGTTGATGCTGAGATCGTACTCTTTCTCCACGATCTCACTTTTTGGGACAAAGAAGCTTTGATCGGTGCGCTTACGTCCGATCTCTTTATGCGCATTTTGCCAACGCCACAACACATCAGGGATATTGCTCAATTTGTGGTTAGGTAATTCTGAAGGAGCCTGAACACCTTCTGCAGCCTGTTCATCAACGGTATCTGCTTCAGTGGTTAGCGGCTGGTCTTTAATCAGCGGTGTACGTTTATCATCCAGCGAGAAACCGTCGGCTTGCATATCATAAAACCACACATCATCCGTCCCGCCGCTGTTGGTTTTGGTGAAGAACAGAATGGCTGTTGAAACACCTGCGTAAGGTTTAAACACGCCAGAAGGCAGGGAAACAACCGCATCCAGCTTATGCTTTTCCACCAAGGTCTTACGAATTTCACGGTGCGATTTTGTCGAACCAAACAATACACCGTCCGGCACAATTACGGCTGCGCGACCACCTGGCTGCAGCATGCGCAGGATCAGCGCCAGGAACAACAGCTCGGTTTTCTCGGTTGGGTCTTTTTTCTTCTTCTCTTCGCCGTCTTCTGTCTTAACGACTTTCTTTTCGGCTTTTTTCGGCGATTTGCCCAGTGCGGTCAGCAAATCTGGCGACAATTCATCGTAGGCCACGCTGCCCTTAAACGGCGGGTTAGCCAGGATCAGGGTGAATTTGTCTTTGATGTTGTCTTCGCCGTAATCCATCAGGCTATCGCGGTATTCAACTACAGGGTTATCCACGCCATGCTGCATCATGTTCATGGCGCCAATGCGCAGCATCGACTGATCAAAATCGTAAGCATTGAACATCACATTATGGAAATGAGCGCTGTTTTCTGGCTTCATTAACGCGGTTTTATGGTGTGTGCGCACATATTCTTCCGCGGCCATCAGGAAGCCACAGGTGCCGGAAGCCGGGTCACAAATCACATCGCTGCTGTCGCCACCAAGTTTTGGCTCGGTCATATTCACCATCATTTTGATGATATGACGCGGGGTACGGAACTGGCCGTTGGTCCCTGCTGATCCCAACTTGCTCAACATGTATTCGTAGAGATCGCCTTTTGTATCACGATCGTCCATTTCCAGCTTGTCGATCAAGTTAACCACTTTATCCAGCATTGGGGCGCTGGGGATCATGAAGATGGCGTCTTTCATGTGGCGAGCGAATGCGCTTTGCTGACCGTGGATAGTCTTGATAAACGGGAAAACTTTGTCCTTTACAAGCTCAAACATTTCCTCAGGGTCAATGTTCTTGAATTTGTTCCAGCGGTAGTGCTGTTTGTCAGGCGGAAAGAGCGCGTTTTGCAGACAGCTGCTACGCAACAACGCCTGATTCTCACGCTGCATCTCAAGCTCATCCAGACGGCGGATAAACAGCAGATAGGTGAATTGTTCGATAACCGAAGTGGGATTAGCGATTCCGCCGGTCCAGAAGGAGGTCCAGATCTCATCGACCTGGTTGCGTAGCTTACCTGTTAACATATGATTCCTGATAACTTTTACGTCTCTGATATGGCGATCAGAGATGACAAATGGAGTTTGGCCGAAGCCAGAGACAAGTTGTCCTATTGTACCAATGAAAAATGCCTCTTTGACGCTTTTTTCACGTTAGAGCATCAGGAAAGATGAAGAAGTGAGCTAATCACGTACTACAAGACTTCATTACACGTATTCGTAAAATAGTTCAGGGTACCAATGATGCATCACATCAAATGAGTACAGTCGTGAGTATATGGCTATATTAAATTAATATTAACTATATATATCATCGACTTAAACAAGTAAGTATGGTTTAACGTCTAAACCTCGTCTTCTGCAGCAAACTCTGAAATCCCCGCCCATTACTGGGGAATCCCCAGTAATGGGCGGGTGAAAAAAGACAGGCATAGAGTTTTGTGATCTACTGATTGTTCCAACAATTCAATGAGATCACCTCTATGCCTGCTCGCCAAGTATCTCAGAAGTTCTTCCGTGAAGCTTTAGCCCCGCTCCATAAATTCTGACATTAGCGGAGAATGTCCTTCGACATTCTCCGCTAATTTTATATCGAATGGCGCTGAGCACCATTCTGAAGCATCTCGCCAAAACCTACCGAAATATGGTGTTGGTTTATTAGCGCTGATTTATGGGGATCCCTCAGCGCCAAGGCGTGGATTTTTTGTTTTAACGCGTGTTGTTGATTTTGCTGCCCTCCAGGACAATAATTTTACAGCTTATAAATAAGGAACCTTCAATGGTCACGATACACGTTTTTATCGCTACCAGTCTGGATGGTTATATCGCGCGGCGAGATGGCGACATCGAGTGGCTATTGCAACGCGATGATCCAAGCGAAGACCATGGTTTCGACGCCTTTATCGCTGATAAAGACATGATCGTGATGGGCCGAGGGACTTATGAAAAAGTTCTCAGCTTTGACTCCTGGCCTTATGACCTGCCCGTCGTGGTACTGTCCAAACAGCTGGTCAATGAGCCAGTTCCCCTGCCCCTGAAGGGTAAAGTACAATTCTCCGACCTCACACCAAAGCACCTGATTGAACAATTGGATGAACAGAGCATCCGTCGGGTCTATCTCGATGGCGGGCAACTGATACAGTCTTTCCTGCGTGAAAACCTGGTCACCGATATGGTAATCACCACGGTGCCAGTGCTATTGGGTTCAGGAAGAACGTTGTTCGGTGCGATGCCTCAAGATGCCGATTTCAAATTACTGTCCAGCCGAAGCTTCCCTTCCGGCCTGGTACAGTCCCACTATCTGTTGACCCAATAAATCCCCCGTGCGGACGCCCGACCCTGATGCGCAAGTTTATCGGAGGAATGAGAGTGGCGCTTATCCGAGCCGCCATTTAAAACCCCTCAGCGGGCGCCGAGGGGCGAGCTTTATCGATAATGGATTACAAGGGGGTGCAACTCAGATCGCCAGCGAGATTCTTTTTGCCATCCTGCGCTTCCAGCTCGATTCTGGCTAACGGCGTGTCCTCGTCATAACGGGCCTGCGCATCCAGGGTCTTCGAGTATCGGTTGTACTTCCACCAGGCATAACCGAGGAAGATCACCAGGCCGCCAACGTTATAAAACACAATGGTCATAATGCTGGCACCGGTCGGAAAGGTTGAGGCGACAAAACCCACGGCAAAAATAACGATCAGCGTGCTGACAATCGCGATGCCCTGCAGCCGGGAGCCCATCTTGAAGTCACGCTGTACCCGGTCGTACTTCAAACGCAGGTTCAGGTAGGCCAGCATGATGAACAGCGGCGGCAGCATCGAGGCGGCGGCGGTCATATTAATCAGCGTATTCATCAAATCCTGCACGCTATCAGAGCCCAGCGTCGGGATCAGCATCAGTGGGATGACGATAAAGAACTGTAACCAGGCCGCGCGGGTGGGCACGCCGTGCTTGTTCAGGCGGATGGTTTTCTCGCCAAAGATGCCTTTGGGGATCTCGGTGAAGAAGATTTTTACTGGTGCGGCGGTCCACATCAGCAATGAGCCAAACATGGCGGTAAAGGAAATCAGGCCAACGAAACGGTTCATCAGCACCGCCGGTAGGCCAAAGTGCGCCGACAGCCCTTCAAACACCTGTACCGTCCCACCGGTAAAGTGCAAATCGGCGCGGCTTACGAACACGTTGAGCAGCAAAGAAGACACCGAATACAGCACGCCGATCACCAGCCCGGAAAGGATGATCACTTTCACAAACGAGCGGCTGCCGCCCTTCACGTCATTGACATACACTGCCACCGACTCGGCCCCGCCCGCCGCCTGGAAAATCCATGCGGTGATACCGAGGAAGGCCCAGTTAAAGTTGGGGGTGATGGCTTCCACCGTAATTGGGTTGGCCGGTTCGATACCGCCAATCACCGCCGCACCGGCCAGG
Source organism: Serratia proteamaculans (assembly GCF_004684015.1). Lineage (GTDB taxonomy): Bacteria > Pseudomonadota > Gammaproteobacteria > Enterobacterales > Enterobacteriaceae > Serratia > Serratia proteamaculans_F. The sequence goes on along the minus strand of NZ_SRIA01000013.1, from coordinate 135,784 downwards.
ATGATGTAGGAGAACGTCAGCAACAGCATCAACGAAGAAGTGACCGAGGTCATTGGGCCCAACAACTTGGCACCGCTGTTGGAGATATAGGTCGAGAAGGCGAACAGGAAGATACTGATGATCGCGGTGGTTAACGGTGTAAAGACGTAGTCATAGCCCAAAAACGCGTAGGAAGCGTAAGCGATGACCCTCGGCAACAGCGCGGTAAAGAAGAACAGGTTCACGAACCAATAGGTATAGGCGGTCATAAACGCCCAACGGCCGCCCAGGGCGCTTTTTACCCAGGCGTATACCCCGGCCTCGGAGTTTTTATTTAACGAAACGAACTCGGCAATGATCAGGCAAAACGGAATAAAATAGATAATGGTCGCCACCAGGAATACCGGGGCGGAGGCAATGCCAAGCTGAATATTATTGTTTATTACGTTGTTAAAACTGAACACTGCCGCGAACGTCATCGCCAGCAGGCCGAACTTGCCGATAGTATTTCTATTCGACACAGCCATAGACACTCTCCGAAATTTTGTAGGGTATACCCGTCATACTTGAAGCTGCACCGGTGTTGGTTGTGGTTGATCACCATAATCACCTTGTAGGGGGCGAATAAATTCGCCCCGATGAATGCGGGCGCAGCATGCAGCGCCCCTACGATGTTGCAACTCCAATTATTTAGGGGGTCTTTATATTGGAATTAAAAACTTCCGCTATTTATTAAGGAAATAGCTGTCTTCTACCGTCACTTTTAAAATGACTTTTTTTACCTGGTGACTTTCTTTAAAACGATACGCCTGGTGATTCTCAAAAATAACCACGTTGCCTTGCTCCACCCGGTGTGGCTCGCCCTGCCCGCTGAAAAACTCGCGGTCGGTTTCATCCTGATAGGCCACCACCGGGGTCAGGTCACGCTTGTCGGCAATCTCAATAGTTTCCTGGCCAGCAAGGTAATAGTGCAGATCAAAATAGCGGCGATTCCCCTCCAGCCAACCGTGCTGTTGGCCCGGGCCGGATGCCAGCCGATAAACCAGCGAGTCGCCAACCGAATAAAAAACATCGGGCTCGATGCGTTCAATATTATTGATGGCTTCCATACAGCGTTGCCATTTTTTCCCGGCGCGGTAAATAAGCTGAAACTCCGCTAATGACTCGACAATAATCATGAGTTCGCCTCTTCTGACTGAGCGTTATTATTGGCCGGTGCAAAACGATAGCCGGCGAGCCTGGCCCCCTCGGTTTCCTGCCGATTAAACGGCACCAGCGTAAAGCCGTAACTGAACGGCGACAGATAAACCCGATAGGAGTCCAATACTTCCGAACCCCAGGAGTTGGAACCCAGCCCCAAAATTTGATCGTCGAGGTTTAAGGTCAGGTAGTCGCTTTCTTGCAGCTCGTTAATATGCTGCGCCTGATGCAACATCTCGGCACTGTAAGGCCACAGGCTGAAGTTGATCGGGCGCCGCGGCTGGATAAAGAGCCCGTGGCCATTGGCGTCTTGCAGACTCAACCAACGCACCTCTTGCCGGTTACCGTTATCCTGCGGGAACGGATAGTGCTCAAACAGCTCGCCAACCCGCTGCCGATAGTGGCCGATAAGGTTGGCCTGGCAGCTATCCTGATAGTTTTCTCCCGGCCCGCGGCCGTAGTATTCCACCTGTTCAAAGCGGCGGCTGAGGCCGAAATCCAGGCCAATCTTCGGAATGACCTGCTGGAAATCGCCGTAAGGCGCGCCAGACAGATCCAGGCTGACGTGGCCCTGCGGCGATATTTGCCAGCGGTAACGGCAACGCATGCCAAAATCAAATACCGGCGGGGCAATCAGGGTGCAGACTTCAATCACCACGTCATCCCCCTGCCGTTCCCAGTGCAGGCTGCGGAAATGCTGCTGCATGATCTGCAGATGGTTCGGCAACCAAATGCCCTCATACTCCTGCTTATGGTTGTCGATCACCGGTTTGAAGAAGGTCAGGTGCGGTGCACGGCCCACCACCTCATCCCCAGCCACTTTCCACGACTGCAGTTCACCACTCAGGCGCGAGAAGGTCAGGCTGAAGTTATCGCCGCTGACAATCATTTGATGATTTTCATCAGCGCATTGCAGCGCAGATACACGCTCGCAGGCCGGTGGTGGAGTCAGTAACGCGGTGGCGGGCTGTAACAGATGTTGATACTGCCCCAGCAGATCTCCGCTTTCGCTGTAACGGGTGGCGCTGTCTTTATACACCTCGACATCGATAAAGGTTTCTTCCGCGCCCAACGCCAATGCCGGCAGATGAACCTCTTCAGACTCGCCCGGTTGCAGGTGCGGTAGCTTGATGTCATAAGCGGCCAGCTGCCGACCGGCAGCCTTAACACTGATCTTCAGCGTAATATCGGCCAGCGAGCTAAACCAATAGCGGTTTTTGACCAACAATACCGGCTGCTTCTCAGCCGCGCCGCTCACCTCGACCGGACACAGCACCTGTTTGTATTCACGCAGGCCAGGGCCAGGACGCTGATCCGGATAGATCAGGCCATCCATGCAGAAGTTATAGTTATTCGGGTAATCGCCGTAATCGCCGCCGTACTGATAACGTTCACGCCCCTGCGGGTCATGGCTGAGCAAACCGTGATCGCACCATTCCCAAATGTAATGTCCCTGCAGGCTGGCATGGCGGTTAAACACCGATTGATATTCGAACAGCCCGCCCGGCCCGTTCCCCATCGCATGAGCGTATTCACACAGAATGCGGGGTTTGGGGTGAGGATATTCACCGAACGCATTCATCATCGCCACGCGGGAATACATGGTGCTGATCACATCGACCACTTCCGCATCCCGGTCTTCTTCGTAATGCACCAGTCGGGTGGCATCGAGCGCCTTACAGCGTTTGGCCATGGCGCGAATGTTGCAGCCATAACCGGACTCGTTGCCCAGTGACCAGATGATGATTGAGGGGTGGTTTTTCTGCGCCTTCACGTGGCGCTCAATGCGTTCGACGTAGGCGTTTTCCCAGCGCGGATCATCGGTGATACGGCTGATATCCCCGACGTTGGCAAACCCGTGACTTTCCAGATCGGTTTCCGCCATCACAAACAGGCCGTAGATATCGCACAGCTCGTAAAAACGCGGATCGTTCGGGTAATGGGCAGTACGTACCGAGTTGATGTTGTGCTGTTTCATCAGCACGATGTCACGCTCAACCCGCGCCATGTCAACCGCCCGACCTTTGCGGTGGTCGTGGTCATGACGATTAACGCCGTGCAGTTTCAGGTAGCGCCCATTAACGTAGAATAAGCCGTCGCGCACGCTGATTTCACGGAACCCGACCCGTTGCGGCACTACCGACAACAGGTTGCCATCAGCGTCGTGCAGGCTGAGTAACAATTGATACAGATAGGGATTTTCCGCATTCCACTGCCTGGGCTGGCTGACCGGGATCTCAAACCGGCAGGTGGCACCCGCTCCAATGCTGAGTTCGTTCGCCCACTGCTCACCGACGCAGGCTTCACCGTCAAAGAGCTGCGCCTGCAGACGATAACCGCCAGCCACGCCTTGCCCCAGATGCTGTAACCCGACTTCTATCGCCAGCAACGCATCGCAATACTGCTCGTCGAAGGTGGTTATCACAGTGAGGTCATGAATATGCGTCCGCTGCTGCCCAATCAGATAAACATCGCGGAAAATACCGGCCATCCACCACATGTCCTGATCTTCGATATAGGTGGAATCGGCCCACTGCATCACGCGAACCGACAGCAGGTTATCCCCCACTTGCAGATAATCGCTGAGATCAAACTCGGCAGCCAGTCGGCTGCCTTTACTGAAGCCGACGTAATGGCCGTTGAGGTAAACCTCGAAATAGGTTTCCACGCCGTCGAACTTGATGATGACCTGTTGGCCTGCCCATTCATCACCGAGGGTGAAATGGCGTTGATAGGCTCCGGTAGGATTGTTGGTCGGCACATAAGGCACGTCAATCGGGAAGGGATAGCCTTCGTCGGTATATTGCAGTTGACCGTGCCCTTCCATCTGCCACATGCCCGGCACGGTGATTTCGCCCCATTCTGCCATCGGCTGGCTGTAGAAGGCCGAAGGGACCAGGTCCGGGTGTTCGAAGTAGCGAAATTGCCAGCGCCCGCTGAGCAACTGGAAGCCCAGGCTGGCGTTGCGATCAAAACTCAGCGCCTGCCTGGCATCCGCGTAGCTGAAGAAACTCGCCCGCGCCGGTAAGCGATTCTCCGACTGCTTTTCTATGTTTTCCCAATTATTCACGTCACGTCTCCCGACATCCTTCAATGGGAGAACGATAGTAAACTTTTAGTAAAAATTACAGATCATATTTACCCAATGCCGACGGGATCACAAAAAATATTAAATATCTCTTTTAATCATGACGTTAATTTTTACTCTGGCGGGCGTCCCTGTGCCGCAGCCATCGGCGTGCCGCACAGGGAAAATTAATCAGGCGAGCGTGGTGTCGCGCAACTGGAGCGAACTGGGGACGAAGATTGATAAAGGAATGGTTCGCTCGTCACGAATGCGTTCCATCAACAGGTTGACGGCCTGGGCACCCATGGTTTCGGAAGGAATGCGAATCGTTGATAAGGCAGGGAAAATAAAGCGTGCGGTGGGAATGTCGTTCACGCTGATCAGCGCAATCTGCCCAGGGACCTGGATGCCCTTTTCGTGCAAGGCACGCAATACGCCGATGGCAATAGAGTCGGTCGCCACCAACAGCGCCGGAGGATAATCGGCGGCACGCTCGAGCATTTGTCTGGCACACTGGTAACCCGCCTGGCTGCTGAAATCACCGGTGTAAATATCCTGGGGCTGTACCACGTTTTTCAGCCGACCATACTCGACAAAGGCCTGCTCGCGCTGGTCAGCAAAGGCTGGATCGTCACGCCCGCCGATAAACCCAATACGCGAATAACCCCGGCCAATGAAATAGTCGATCACCTTCTGGCTGATCTTGTACAAATCAACATTGACGCAGTCGAACTGCGGGTCTTCAACCACACCGTCAAGGAATACCACCGGCACTTTTTGTTGGCTCAGCTGCTGGTGCAACCCCGGCTGTGGTCGACCGATAACCAGCAGACCCTCCGCCGCAGGCAACGTTTTTTCACCGTTGAAGTCATAGCAGGCCACCAGCGAAATACCCAGCTTTTCACATTGGGTTTCAATGCCATAGCGCATCGCCAGATAGTAAGGATCGTTAATTTCGATGCCCTGCTTGTAGGTGAATAGCGCGGCAAACGTCAGCCGATGCCCGCTGTGACGTTTTGAAGGCTGGACTTTGTATTCGAGACGCTCCGCAGCTTCCAGAATTTTCTGCCGGGTTTGCGCCTTCACGCTCAGAGTGGGGTCGTCATTCAGCACTCGCGAAACGGTAGCGACAGACACGTTCGCAGCTTCTGCGATTTCCTTCAGTGTGGCCATAGAGTCTCAATGGATAGACAAAACACTAGCTTACCGGGACAGCTCAGCAAGGTATACGCCCAGATTCGCCATCCCCCCTTTTTACCCGTCAGAAACATCCTTATCGCGCCCTGCGCGGCGGTTTCAGACTCTTCGCACTGCATAGTGGCGAAGATACCGATTTCACCCTTTGTGATCAAGTTAACGATTTACTGATTTTGCGATATTTTTTACTAAATATTTTACTAATATAACTGCCGCTTTACCGTTCTACTTTAGACGGTTTTTTACCTCCTCCCAGGGAAACGGGGTCGACCCACTTGGTGTTAATGGATTGAATTGGCCGGTGTTATGCCGTGCTAATCATCCACTAGCCCAAAACAGATGCGTGTCCAAATGAAAATAATAGCAAATAATAAATTTTTACCCGCTTTACTGCTGATTTTACCGTTGAAACTGTCGGCACAGGAGTCCGTGGTGCCGGCGGAACATAACGTACTGCCGCCCCCCGAACTGACAACCTCCGCCGCTACCGCCCTGCGCTTTTACGGTGAGCTGGGCATAGGTGGCAGCGTCTATCTCAACGGTGAACACCAACACAAATACAGCGACGGTACCTACATCGAAGGCGGGCTGGAGATCAAACATGGCCACTGGTTCGGCCTGATCTACGGCGAAGGCTGGACGGTGCAGGCGGATAGCCAGGGCAATGCCTGGGTGCCAGACCACAGTTGGGGTGGATTTGAAGGTGGCATCAACCGTTTTTACGGCGGCTATCGCACCGATGACGGCACCGAAATGATGCTCAGCGTGCGTAATGACTCCTCGCTGGACGATCTGCAATGGTGGGCCGACTTTACCCCGGAATATGGCTATGTGATCCCCAACACCCGGGATCTCTCCTATGCCGCCAAGCTGCAGAATCTGACCGGGAAGTTCCGCTACAGCGTCACCGCCGCACCGGAAAGCCGCATCGACGAGAGCAAGGCGTTACTGCACTTCGGCAAATATGACCGCTACTCGGACAAGTACACTTACCGCGCCATGGTCAACGGCTATACCCAATACGATCTGCAACCCGAGCTGACGTTATTAAACGGCCTGGAAATCACCGACGGCATGGGTCAACTGTATCTGTTGGGGCTAAAAGGCAAAAATCTGGCCGGCCGCGTCTGGCACCACACCGGTAAAGGAGACGGCAGACACCCGGGCACCGAGTCGGGCCTGATGTTAAGCGCCATGGTTGAAGCCACCAAAGGGCTGTACTTCTCGACCGCCTACAGCTACGCCCGCCACCGGCTGGACAATGCGCCGGACACCGCCACGTCTTACGCGCAGGCCGGTATCTGGTACGAGTATGCCGGCGGCAAATTCGCCACCGCGCTGGACAGTAAATTCTATATGACCAACGACAGCACCGATGCCAGCAATTCGGTGTTTCTGATGCAGTATTTTTATTGGTAACGAATAAGGCAAACATAATGAATATGATGAATAAACTGCCGCCTCTGGCCGTGGCTATCACTCTGGCACTATCAGGCTGCGCTTCTCATCCGGCGAATGAGAACGCCCTGCGGGCCGACGCCTATAAAAACGTGATCGATCGCAGCGGCGCACCACACTACATGCTCGATTACGATTTTGATGAACACCAGCGTTTTAACCCGTTCTTTGATCTGGGTGCCTGGCATGGCCACTTGCTGCCGGACGGCCCGGAAGGTATCGGCGGCTTCCCCGGCCCGGCACTGCTCACCGAAGAATACATCAATTTTATGGCCGATAACTTTGACCGGCTGAGCCTGTATAAAAACGGCGAGAAAGTAAACTTCAGTATGACGGCCTACAGCATTCCGGGGGCGCTTATCCAGCAACTCAGCGCACCGGGGATCCAGGTCAAACTGACGCTGCGTTTCGCTAGCGCGCGCACCTCGCTGCTGGAAACCCAAATCGTCACCGATACCCCACTGGATCTGGTGTGGGATGGCGCATTGCTGGAGAAATACTACGCCAAAGAACAAAAGCCCCAGTCACCTCAGACCATCGAGCAGGCGTTCCCAGGTTATACGCGGCAGATTTTGCCGACCACGGACGGCCTGCGGGTCACCTTTGGTAAAGTGCGCGCGGCCTCGCAACTGATGACCTCCGGCCAGTCCGAATATCAAATTCATAAGTCGCTGCCGCAGCAAACTACAGTGAACGGCCATCAGTTCACCGCCAAAGCCCATGTTTCTGGCTCGACCACCTTCTACACCACCTACTCTCACCTGCTCACCGCTGCTGAAGTGCAGCAGGAACAGACCAAGATTGCCGCTATCCTTGCCAACCCGCAGCAGTATATGACCGCTTCCGAACAGCGTTGGGAAAACTACCTCAGCAAAGGACTTAGCAACCCACATGCCACCCAGGCACAGGAACGCGTGGCAATGAAGGCGATAGAAACCCTCAATGGCAACTGGCGCGGCGCGGCTGGGGCGATGAAGTTTGACTCGGTAACGCCTTCGGTGACCGGGCGCTGGTTCTCCGGCAACCAGACCTGGCCCTGGGATACCTGGAAACAGGCTTACGCCATGGCGCATTTTAATCCTGACGTCGCCAAGGATAATATCCGCGCGGTGTTCGCCTTCCAAATCCAGCCGGATGACCCCCTGCGCCCCTGGGATGCCGGCTTTATCCCCGATTTGATCGCCTACAACCCCAGCCCGGAGCGCGGCGGTGACGGCAGCAACTGGAATGAACGCAATACCAAACCCAGCCTGGCGGCCTGGGCGGTGATGGAGGTGTATAACACCACCGGCGATAAGCAGTGGCTGGCCGAAATGTACCCTAAATTGGTCGCTTATCACAACTGGTGGCTGCGTAACCGTGACCATAACGGCAACGGCGTACCGGAATATGGCGCGACACGGGATAAGGCGCACAATACGCCGGATGGCCGGATGTTATTCACCGTGAAGCGCGGGCAGCAGGAGAAAACGCTCGCCGGGCTAAACAACTATGATCGGGTGGTCGCTGCCGGGCGCTACGACAGCATCGAAATTCCAGCCCAGGTTGCCGCTTCGTGGGAGTCAGGCCGTGATGATGCCGCCGCCTTTGGTTTTATCGACCCGGATCAACTGGCTCGCTACCTGGCAAAGGGCGGCAAACGCCAGGACTGGCAGGTGAAGTTCGCTGAAAACCGCGCGCCGGACGGCACCTTGCTCGGCTATTCCCTGCTGCAAGAATCGGTGGACCAGGCCAGTTACATGTACAGCGACAATAAATATCTGGCCGAAATGGCCGATATTCTGGGGCACAACGCCGATGCCGCGGCGTTCCGTGACAAAGCCGGTAAACTGGCGGATTACATCAATACCTGCATGTTCGACCAAGCCAGTGGCTTCTTCTATGACATTCGCATTGAAGATAAACCGCTGCCCAACGGCTGTGCCGGCAAGCCTATCGTCGAGCGTGGCAAAGGGCCGGAAGGCTGGTCACCGCTGTTTAATGGTGCCGCCAGCCAGCAACATGCCGATGCAGTGGTGAAGGTGATGAAAGATACCCATGAGTTCAATACCTACGTCCCACTCGGCACGGCCGCGCTCACCAATCCGGCGTTTGGTGCGGATATTTACTGGCGCGGGCGGGTATGGGTAGATCAGTTGTATTTCGGGCTGAAAGGAATGGAAAGTTACGGCTATCGTGCCGATGCTGTCGCCATGGCACAGGCCTTCTTCAACCATGCCGACGGTCTGGTCACCGACGGGCCGATCCGCGAAAACTATAACCCGCTGACCGGTATGCAACAGGGCGCACCGAATTTCTCCTGGAGCGCGGCGCATCTCTACATGCTGTATAACGATTTCTTCACTCAGTAATCTCGCCGTTACCCTGCCAGGCCGTTCAACTGGCAGGGTTGCGCCCCCATCAGGATTTAATCGGGATCACCAGCACGTCAACATTCAACTGGTTAATCGCATGCTGGGTTGAAGAAAACAGCTTGTTCCACAGATCGTGGTGGTGGCCGAAGATCACCAGATCGATGCTTTTATCCACCACCGCATTTTGCAATTGCTCGGTGAAATCACCGCGCCCAATAATCACCTCGCTGATCGGATAATTCACGTTTTGGGTCAGCGGCTCCAGCTCTTTTTTGATCTTGTCTTCAAAAGAACCCCCATCGTAACTCTTCTCCGAGAAACCAATCGCGGCATGATAAGTATCGTAGTAAATATCCACGTAGATCAGGGAAAGTTTAGCCTGCAGCGCAGCGGCCAGGCGCGCGCCTTTTTCCACCAGCCGTTTACCGTCATCACTCAGGTCGGTGGCGATCACAATATGTTGGTAACACATAGCGCCTCCTGTCATCGATTCAGTAGAGACCCCTGCTTCCGCTATAACATTAGCGTTATATCGTTACCCTTAATTTTAGTTCAGAAACGAGGGGGCCGGACGGGGATATCAGGCTGGAATAGCCCCGTTACCGGGGCCAGATGAAAAGAGATTGTTCTTATTGTGCATTCTGCCGATACGGGGTATAGACTCCGTTCAGGCTTTCGAGGAAGGCGACAATATCATCGACATCCTGCTGTGGCAGTTCGTTACCCACCTGATAGCGCAGCATCAGTTTGACCGCCTGATCCAGCGTAGCGACATCACCACGATGAAAATAAGGCGCGGTTTGAGCCACATTGCGCAACCCTGGCACCTTCTGGCGCAGCCTGTCACGCCCTTCGCTGGTGACATTCATACGCCCTATATCTGCTGCGGTGATTTCGCCAAAATTAAAATCACGCTTCAGCCCCAAAGGCTCAAAGGAGCGCCCGCCCAAAATGATCCCGGCATGGCAAGTGGCGCACTTATTGTTCTTAAACAATTGATAGCCACGCTTTTGCTGCATCGTCATGGCATTATCATCACCGCGCAGCCAGTTATCGAATGGGGCATTTGGGGTGATTAAGGTTTTTTCAAATTCGGCAATGGCATCGGTAATATTTTCACCGCTAAACCCTTGTGGATAGACCGCAGCAAAATCGCGAGTCAACAGCGGATCTTTGTCGAGTTTATCGATAATGTCATCCCAGGATTTGGAAGCCATTTCGATCGAATTTAATGGCGGGCCACCCGCCTGGGCCTGTAGCGTCGGCGCTCGACCATCCCAGAATTGTTCGCTATTGAACACCGAGTTAAACACCGTTGGTGCGTTAATCGGCCCCACCGCGCCGCCAACTCCGATGGAGGTTTTTCTTCCATCTACCCCACCTGTATTCAACGAATGACAATGAGCACAGGAAATAGTGTTATCCCCGGAAAGGCGAGGATCGTGATAAAGCCGAAAACCCAATGCCACCTTTCGCCCATCAACCGGCAATGTTTTGGGGATCGGTTGAACGGGCTCATTACGATGTGGCTCTGCGGTATCGGCACTGGCGTAATAACGCGCACGTTGCTGCGCTATCCAGGCAAGTAGAATTTTCCTTTCATCGGGATTGATCTGCCCAGCCCAGTGCAAAGCCACATAGCGGGTGGGTGGCATGGTTTGGTGTTGCATTACCCACTCAATTTTATTCAGGTCGCTTTGCGCCTGCGGCCTATCTTTAATCAGGGCGCTGCGCACGGGTTCCAGATTGAAGGAGGAGTAACCCAGACGAATATCGTATTCCATCAACTGTTTGGCGATGGGAAAAGAGGCGTAGAACGGAAGCGAAGCCGACGGGGTATGGCAATAGTCGCAGCCCTTTTCCCTCAGCAACCCAAGCACCTGATTGTTCTGTTCCACGGTGGAACGCAGTACCGAGCCATTCTGAATACGCTGGGTATCGAGATGCCAGACATAGCCGGCCAAGCCGAAATAAACCAACGCAACAGCTGCAATGGAAATCGCCGCAATACGGGTGACCTTTTTCATTTCACTTTCCTTATGAGACATTGCCGACCGAATAACCGTCGTAAAATAATATTAAACAGGGGGTAGATAATATTTTTGACGGCAATCAATAATTCCCACAGCCATTGCCTATAGCTGTAATAGCATTGGTCTATCAATTAAAGCGTGCAAGCTTCCAGATAAATAACCGATTAGATTAAATCAGCAACAATTAAACCTTCAGACATTCACTGAATTAATGAGTATTTGAATTATTATTGAAAATTAAAACGAGCAGAAGAAAATAAAAATGTTATTTGCACGGCGAGATTACTGCAGGCAGCGCTCGCGTGCAATAGCGAGCGCCACCGGGATATCAACGCACGCGTTGCGCTTCAAACCAAACGTTACATACCGACAGGATCAGCGTGTTGGCGTCTTTGAGTAATACGTTGTCTCCCGGTACGCCGTCGGTGCCCTGATCGGTAATGTCTTTGATCTGCGTATCGGCATGCTGGATCATCACCCGTTCTACCGCTGGTGTGCTGATGCCCAGCATCGGGAAGTCGATATAAGAACTGCTGCCGGAGTTGTCCTCGACAAACTCCTGCGCTTCTACCGTACTGATCGTCGCGCCTTCATTTTTCAACTCGGTGCCATTCCAGCTGAAACCATCGGCCTTGTAACTGATTTTTCCGCCGATCAGGCCTTTGGCCTGTTGCTCGTCCCAGCAACCGACGGTTTGCGTCGGCAAGATCTTGCTGACATGCCAGTTACCCAGCAGCGTTTTAGGAATAGGCTCCACCACCGTATCCGCCGCCTGCACCTGAGTCGCAGCTACGCAAGTCAAAACCACCAATGGCAGCAGCGTCTTGCGCCAGATGTTAAATTGCATTTTCTTTTCCTTTGGCTGTTCGCGCCCCTGTCGGGCTTTGCGCCATCATAATAAGCAGGCGGATCCTGCGTCAAAACAAACTGAATACCAGGGCACAAACAGGGCAAATCCTGCCGTACCGACAACCCCATGCCTTCCCCCTCGTCTGCTCATAGCAAATCGCTATTAATCATAGTTAATCAGTATTTTATTTTATCCAGAGGATTATCTATAGTCACAGCCACTATTGAGCCTGCAATAACCAGCAGGCTATTTTGACAAGGACTCTGGGAAATGACATTTACACTGAAAAAACTCGCCGCCACGCTGGCCGTGACCGGCACCCTGCTGTTGACCGCCTGCGGCCCGACCGCGCAAGACAACCACCACATCAAAGTCGGTATCAGTGCCGGTATCGATCAGTCTTTGTGGGCGGTGGTGCAAAAAGTTGCCAAACAAAAATACGATTTGGATGTGGAAGTGGTGACATTCACTGATTACGTACTGCCCAACGAAGCGCTGAATAACGGCGATCTGGATATCAATGCCTTCCAGCACAAGCCTTATCTGGACAAGCAGATTCAGGAGCGTGGCTACAAACTGGTGGCGGTGGGCAACACCTTTGTTTACCCGATTGCCGGTTACTCGAAAAAGATCTCTTCCCTCAGCCAATTGCCCGACGGCGCACAGGTCGCGGTACCGAACGATCCAACCAACCTTGGCCGTTCACTGCTGCTGTTGCAAAAACAGGGACTGATCGGGCTGAAGGACGGCGTCGGGCTGCTGCCGACCTCATTGGATATCGTCAGCAACCCGAAGAAGTTGAAAATCGTTGAGATTGAGGCACCACAGTTACCGCGTGCGCTGGATGACAAACAAATCGCCCTGGCGATTATCAACACCAACTACTCCAGCCAAATTGGGCTGACACCAGGCAGAGACGGATTGTTTGTCGAAGACAAGCACTCGCCGTATGTCAATATTTTCGCCAGTCGGGTGGATAACCAAAACAACGCGAACGTGAAAAACCTGGTCAAGGCCTACCAGACCGATGAGGTCGCCGCCAGCGCCGCTGAAATCTACAAGGGCGACGCGGTTAAAGGCTGGTAATTCGTGCTTCACCCCGTGGCAACCGTCACGGGGTTCTTCCCTCCGCTCTTCATGCCCCCTCGATATTTTCGCTCGCTTTTCACCCACTCAGATCACAAATCAAGCAATGCACGCTAGGTGAAAAAAGCTGCAATGTTGTATACAAGTTTGCGTAAATGTTTTCTATTTGTTTCAAAAACCTTTGGTGAAAATAATGAAAAATAGAAAAATCAAACTGTTACTTGCTGTAGCTGCAATGGTTGCTGTCGTTGCATTAGCCATCGCCGGTAAGGTGGAAAATGCCAACAAAACTTTCCTCTCGGTGGCTACCGCCTCCACCGGCGGAACCTACTACCCGATGGGCGTTGGACTGGCTAACGTCTGGAGCAACCGGCTGAAACAAGAGGGTATCCAGGTCAGTGGGCAATCGTCCGCCGGATCGATCGAAAATATCGACCTGCTGCAAAAGAACGAGGCGCAACTGGCGATCCTGCAAAGCCTGATCGCCGTCGAAGCCTATGAAGGCGTCCGTAATTTTGAAGGCCGTGCCTACAGCCACCTGCGTTCGATCTCCATGTTGTGGCCCAACGTAGAGCACTTTGTGATGCTGGAAAATAAGGTGAAAGACGGCACGCTGAACGATATCGCCGGTACCCGCTTCTCGGTGGGGCCGCAGGCCAGCGGCACCGAACAGTCGACGCTGATTATTTTGCAGGGGGTTAACCTGAGCAAGAAATCACTGACGGCGGAATACCTGGGCTACGGCGATACCGTTTCCGCCATGCGCGACGGTCGGCTCGACGGCGGTGCCTTGCCCGCCGGGGTGCCGGCAGCGGCAGTTACCGATATGTATGCCAGCGGCATACCCTCTCGCATTCTCGATGTCACCGATGAACAACTGGCCAGTATCAACGCCATTGCCAACTCCTGGTTCCGTTTTGATATCAAGGCCGACACCTATCCACGGCAGAGCAAAGCGGTCGCCACCATCGCCCAACCCAATATTCTGGTGGCGCTCAATAACCTGGATGAAAAACTGGTGTATGACCTGACCAAAACGATGTTTGAAAACCTGCCGGAAGTGCATCAGGTACACAGTGCCGCCAAATACATCTCCCTGGAGAACGCGCTGAAAGGCGTTTCGGTGCCGCTGCACATCGGCGCCTACAAGTATTATCTGGAGGCCGGCGTCAACGTGCCCGATTATCTGATCCCACCGGAAGCGGCAACGCTGACCGCCAAGCGCTAAGGAGGCCGTATGAGTACCAATAACCTGTCACCGCAAGCTGCCGTCGATCTGGATAAGGAAGCCGGAGCCGGTAGTCGCCCATTGAGCGGCATTTATTTACAGTTGGCCACCGTGCTGGCGATCGCGATTTCCGTCTATGCCATTTACGCCAACGCGCTGTCGAATACTCAGGAGTTTTATCGTAATACCACCTTCCTCAGCGGTATCTTGATCCTGGGCTTTATTTTATTTCCATTTTCACGCCGTTACGCCACCAGCAAGTTCAACCGCTGGGACTACCTGTTTATCATCCTGACGCTGGTCAGCTACGGCTATTTCTACGCCAGCTATCTGGACCTGCACGTGGTGCGCAAGAGCATTCCCAATACCACCGACTACGTGATGGCGGTGATTGGCATCGGCGTGCTGTTTGAGGCCGCACGCCGCACCACCGGTTATTTCATTCCCGGTCTGGCGACCTTCGCGATGGTTTATGCCCTGTTCGGGCAATACTTTATGGGTATCTTCGGCCACGGCGGCTTTTCGTTCGAGCGCCTGCTGTACCGGCTGTTTATGACCAGCGAAGGGATCTTCGGCATCACTCTTTCCACCGCGTCCACCGCCATCGTGGTGTTTATCCTGTTTGGCGCATTTCTCAGCGTCAGCGGCGCCACCGCGCTGTTTAACGATCTGGCACTGGCTATCGCCGGTCGCCGTCGTGGTGGCCCGGCGCAGGTCGCGGTGATCTCTTCGGCGCTGACCGGCTCCCTGAGCGGCAGTGCGGTGGCCAACGTTGCCACCACCGGCACCTTTACCATTCCGCTGATGAAAAGTATCGGCCTGTCGGCACGCTTTGCCGGTGCGGTCGAAGCCACTGCCTCCACCGGCGGGATGATCATGCCGCCGATTATGGGTGCGGCAGCCTTTATCATGGCCGGTTTCCTTGGCATTTCTTACACCACCATCGTGATGGCCGCCATTATCCCGGCCCTGCTGTATTACGCGGCGCTGATTATCGCCATCGATCTGGAGGCCAAAAAACAGGGTCTGAAAGGCATCAGCAAAGAAAACATCCCCAAAGTGAAGGCGGTGCTAAAAGCGCGTGGGCTGCTGTTGCTGCCGCTGATCATTGTTATCGGTACCCTGCTGCTGGGTAAAACGCCGATCTACGCCGGGTTCCTCGGCATTATTTCGATCATCGTCGCCAGTTGGTTAGCCCCAGATACTTCGGTGCGCATGACGCCGAAGAAAATCGCCGAGGCACTGAATGAAGCCGCACGCGGTTCTATCCAGGTCACGGTAGCCTGCGCCGCCATCGGGGTGATCATCTGCGTGGTGACCATGACCGGCATTGGCTCAACGCTGGCCTTCAATATTGTCGCCATGACCAACAACACCCTGTGGATGATCCTGCTGGTGGTGATGCTGGTGTGTATCGTGCTGAGCATGGGCCTGCCCTCGACCGCGCTGTATATCGTGGTGGCCGTCACCGTTTCACCGATTCTGATCAAGGCCGGCGTGATGCCACTGGCGGCACACTTCTTCGTGTTCTGGTTCGGTGCCCTGTCCAACATCACCCCGCCGGTCGCGTTGGCCAGCTACACCGCCGCCAGCATAGCCCGCGCCGATCCGATGCAAACCTCCTGGGACGCGGTACGGCTGGCACTGCCGGGCTTTATCATCCCGTTTATTCTGGTCTACAACCCGATGCTGTTGATGCAGGGTGACGACCTCAACACACTGTCGGTGATCCATATGGTGATCAGCGCGCTGGTCGGCATTTATGCCCTGTCAATCGCCAGCGCCAATTTCTGGATGATGAAAACCCACTGGCTGGAGCGCGTGTTATTTACCCTGGCGGCAATCCTGCTGATTAAACCGGGCCTGCTGACCGATCTGGCAGGCGCCGCCTTGATCATCAGCGCGGCAACGGTACATCTATTACGCTTCAGGCGGAGTACTGCGCAGGGGGCGCTGAATGGTCAATAAAGTTACCCGCCAGAAGGCATCGCATCAGGTACTGGCGCAGTTAAAAGCCGGTATCAACGATGGCACCTTTCCGGTCGGGGAGAAATTGCCGTCGGAAAACACGCTGGCGGAAGCCTTTGGCGTCAGTCGGGTGCCGGTACGTGAGGCACTCGGCATACTTGAAGTCAGCGGGATTATCTCTTCGCGTCAGGGTGGCGGACACCGGGTGGAACAACACTCACTGCTTAGCCAATACCAGCCGTTGGTAATGGAAATTGCTGCCCCCAACGAAGTGGAGGCATTGCTGGAAATGCGCGAGGTGATTGAGCAACAGGCGGCCTGTATGGCCGCCGAACGCCACACCACCGAGGATTTGCTGGCGATTGAGCAGGCGTTTAATGATTTCAAACGCTGTACTCTTGATGACGGCCTGATTGGCCACCGGCAGGATTACCTGTTCCACCGGGCCATCATGCAGGCCTCGCACAACCCGTTTTTCGTGCAAATTCTCGATAACATGCACGAGCTGTATCTGGGCGTGCTGGTGTATTCACTCAGCAAAAATCTGGGGCGGCAGGCCGAACGCCAGCGGGTGACTGACGAGCACGAACAGGTGTTTCTGGCCATCAAAGCCCGCGACCCGGCGGCTGCCACGGCCGCCATGCAAAATCATCTCAGCAACGTTCGCGGCAAATTGCGCCGCCTGGATCATGAGGAGTTAGGATAACCATGCATGACGTGATCATTATCGGCGCCGGTCTGGTGGGCCTTGGCATCGCCAATGCACTGCAGGAGAGCAACCCGGCGCTGCGCATCCTGATACTGGAAAAAGAGAGTGGCCCGGCGGCGCATCAAAGCGGCCATAACAGCAACGTAGTCCATTCCGGTATTTACTACGCTCCCGGCAGCCTGAAGGCGCGGCTGGCGAAACTGGGCAACCAAAGCATGTTCGCCTTTTGCCGCGAACACGACCTCTACCACGACCAGTGCGGCAAAGTGATTGTGGCGACCCAGTTGAAGGAACTGGCGCTACTGGAAAATATCTATCAGCGCGGGCTGCAAAATGGGCTGGCCGTCAACCGCTTGTCGCAGGCACAACTCAGGGAGCGCGAGCCGCACGTCAATGGGCTGGAGGCGTTGCTGGTGCCGGACGCCGGTATCGTCAATTACAGCCAGGTGGCGGCAAAGCTGGCAGAGATTATTGAGCAACGCGGCGCTGAGATCCATTACGGACAGCAGGTCGAGGGCATCAGCGAAAGCAGCGATGTCGTCAGCATTCGCACGCAGCACACGCAGTATCAGGCCAAATGGTTGGTTAACTGCGCCGGTCTGTTCAGTGACCGCATCGCCGCCCTGGCCGGCTATCAGACCGGCATGAAGATCGTGCCGTTCCGTGGGGAATATTACGTACTGAACGACGATAAAAACTATTTGGTGAATCACCTGGTCTACCCGGTGCCCAACCCGAACTTTCCGTTCCTCGGCGTGCATTTTACTCGCATGTATAACGGCAAGCGCGACGTCGGCCCCAATGCGGTGCTGGCCTTCAAACGTGAAGGCTACCGCAAATGTGATTTCAGTCTGCGGGATCTGGGCGAGGTACTGGCTTATCGCGGGTTCTGGAAAATTGCCGGCAATTATTTGGGAGAAGGATTGGCAGAAGTCCGGCGTTCCCTGTCGCGGCAGTGCTTTACCGAAAATGCGCGCCAACTGATCCCCGAGCTGCAACCGGAAGATATTCAGCCCGGCCCGGCCGGCGTCCGCGCTCAGGCACTAACCGCCGACGGCAAGCTGGTGGACGACTTCCATTTTGTGAAGGGCCGCCGCTCGTTGCACGTTTGCAACGCGCCCTCCCCGGCGGCAACCGCCTCGCTGGAGATTGGCCGTGAGATTGTGCGGCAGCATCTTTCTGCGCTGTGAGGGCAATAATTTTTTACCAGGCGGAGGAAAAATGGCGCTGCATGCAGCGCCTGATAGTTTAAGTTCCGCTATTGCAACGCGTGGTTAACTGTAGCGCTGGCAGGGTTATCGTACCTGCCGTCGGGTTAGTCAGCGTAAAGGTCACCGTACCGGCCTCAGTGACACACACCGAACTTTTCACTCGCTTTGGATTCTGGTTGAACTTAACCCCGTTAGCGACAAATGTCGGCAACACCGCCGCCAATTGTGCGTCAATATCCAGGCTCGCCCCCGGCGCCAGCGTTACATCCTGAGACGTTGACTTAACGATTAAATCGACAAAGTCGCCGCTCACCCACTCGGGGTTACCCCCCCCTATTACACAGCTATATTTACGCGCCTCCCCCGGCACAGCCCTAAAGTTATATACCTCGTCCCCTGCCCGAGCATCGATGTCTGTCGGCATTTGGCTGTCATAACGGAATTCCCGGCGACCATAGGCGCAAGCATCCATCTGGATCCGACGAATACTGGTGGCACCAATTTCAAACTTGGTTACCGGCACAAAGGCAGTATCAAACACGTTTTTGCCGATAACTGTGTTTGGGCCATAGTCAGTACCAATAAAATACAATCCGGCAAAAGAAGACTTAAGTTGCACAATGTTATCGGCAAACACAAAGCTACCGGGGTTCGACAGGCGAATATGGCCCTGATTGGTGTCCGTGACTCGGTTACCGACAAAACTGCCGCCGGTGCCTAGTTTGATGTAATTACTGCCGGAACCGGAGCTAGTGAACGTAGAACCCTCGAAAAAGTTACCGCTGGTCACGCAATCACTCGCGGAAAGCCCGATCTTGCAGTTCAATACCCGGTTGCCGGTAATGGTCGCACGGGTGGCGGAAATGCCAGGGTACTCGGCCGCTGGGCTGGTACCACAGGTATCCACCTGGTTGTTGGCTATCAACGCAGACTCAACATTAATCTCACCCAGCGTAGTGAAACTGATGCCGTTTTGGACTGTGTTGCGCACCGTATTACCTACACATTTACTACGCCTGATCGGATTCTTTTGCGGGTTATTACTCAGCTCGCTGTCGACAATAATGCCAAAACGATCGATAACGTCGACAAAGTTATCCGCCACCTCCCAGTCCTCAATATTGGTGAAAGCAATACCGTAGGAGAGGTTGGTGAGCGAATTACCCTGTACCAGCAAATTTTGGAAGAAGGTCGTTGACCCACCATTTTCATCGTTGAGGGTAATCCCACCACCACGGTGGCCTTGGGCAGTATTTGGTGAACCAATAGCATCGTACAAACGGTTATTGAGGATTTTGCCGTCAAAACTGGGGGTTGAAGAGGTTTTCAACAAAATCCCATCACCATTATGGTGATAGATTTCGTTGTCCCGCAGTACCCAGCGGCGACTGCCACGCACTGCAATGCCCTCTTCACCCAGTTCATGGCACTTATTGCGATAAACTTCAAAGCTTTCCGACTGCCTGATACTGATGGCATCCGTGTGCATAAACAAATCGAGATCGTGCAAACGGAAACGCTGCCCACCATCAATAAATAACGCGGTAGCCTGCTTAGACCACAGACGTGTCGGATCACTGCCCTTGCGGCTGATTGTCAGGCCGCTGAACACAAAATCGGTTTTATTAACAAACTGCACTATCGTCAGCGTCGACTTATCACTGTCCAGATAGAGTTGTCCACCGCCACTAATGATACTGAAGCCAGGTACATCAAGCGGAGCAAAGGGGGTGTCGGCATCAATATCCGCCAGACGATAACGACCTTCGAGCACCATTTTTTGCGGTGTCTGTGCGGTAGCGATAGCACCCGCGTAACGGAAGAGATTTTTAAGCGCCGGGTAATCGTTAGCAATACCATCGCCCACTGCGCCGAACATCTCCGGATTTAATACAGAATCCGCATCCAGTACCCGCATCCAGCAATAGGGTGAACTGGCAGGCTGAGAAACATAGACATGTCCATCAATAGCAACCCCGCTGGCAGAGATTGACACGAAGGTCCCGCCCCCCAGCGTACTGCGAATTTGTTTACTTAATCGCGAAGCATCAAAGGCGGTCACCGTCATCAGGGTGCCGGTAGGGGCCGTTTGCTGAGCCAGAGCAGCAATATCTATGCAGGTATCGGTCATGGTACATCTCCTCGTAACGGCATGATTGCCGCCAGGAAACTGTATATAAACACAGTCAGCCATAAAACCTGCCAGCCGATGGCACAACAAAAAACCAAAAAAAAGCGCTGCCTAAGCAGCGCCATTACTAAGCGGGAAAACCCTGGCTATTTCGCCGCGTACTTTTGCATATTGGCCGGGGTCACCAGTTCAAACGGGATCCAGTGGTAAGGATCCAGCTTTTCGCCTTTGATCATCCGCTGCGCCACGTCAACCGAAGCTTTGCCCTGACCCACCGCGTCCTGGAATACCGTCACCTGCATCTTGCCGGAAGATAACGCCTTCAGGCCGTCCGGCGTGGCGTCGATGCCGCCGACCAGCACCTTGCTGCCCTGCTTGCCGGCCTGCTGCAGCGCCATGATCGCACCAATCGCCATTTCGTCGTTATTGGCGGCGACGATATCGATAGACTCACCGTTGGTGATCCAATTCATCATCAAATCCATCCCCTCGCTACGCGAGTAGTTGGCGCTCTGTTTCTGTACCACCTTCATTTTCGGGTACTTCGCCACCACCTGTTCCACATCCTTGGTGCGTTGCAGCGCACCGGCATCGGTCAGGTTACCGATCATCACCGCCACGTTGCCCTGATAGTTGGCCAGCCGCGCCAGCTCTTCCATCTGCAAGGTGCCGGACTGCTTCTCGTCGGAGCCGACAAACACCACGCCAGGGGGCAGTTGGCTGTCGCCCGGCGTGCGGTTCACATACACCAGCGGAATGCCCGCTTTAGTCACCATTTTGGTGATGGCAGGCGTCCCCGCCGAGTTGACCGGATCGACAATAATCGCATCCACCCCGGCGCTGATAAAGTTTTGCACCTGATCGGTCTGGCGACCTACATCGCCGCGTGCGTCTTCGAACTGCACGCTGATGCCGCGCGCCTTGGCTTCCTTGTCGATCGAATGGCGAATGATGGTCAGGAAGTTTTGGTCAAAATAGGCCATCGATACGCCGATGGTTTCCGCCAGCACCGAAGTGGAACAGCCGAGCGCCGCGACCAGCACGATTCTTTTTAAATATTTCATGATGATTCCCCAGGGTAAAAAAAACCGCCGGGCAAAATGCACCGGCGGAAATTCACGGCAATCAATGTTTTTTACGGTTACGGTGCATGTCGATAGACACAGCGGCGACGATGATCACGCCTTTGATGATGTCCTGAATATAGGAGTCCACACCAATAAAGGTGAAGCCGCTTTTAATCAGCCCAAGGATCACCGCGCCGATCAGCGTGCCGGTAATGCGCCCAACGCCGCCCATCAGGCTGCTGCCGCCGATAACCGCTGCGGCGATGGCGTCCAGTTCGTAAGACATCCCCATGCTCGACTGGCCGCTGCTGACGCGCGCCGCCAGAACCACGCCCGCCAGACCAGCCAGGCCACCGGCAATGGTATAGACCGTCACCAGGTATTTATTGACGTTAATCCCGGATACCCTGGCCGACGTCATGTTGCCGCCGATAGCGTAGATGTATTTACCGTAACGGGTGTGCTTGAGCGCAATATGGAAGATCACCGCAACCACCAGGAAGATGATCACCGGCATCGCGCCCTGGCCGATAGAGGTAAAGCCGTCGGACAGGAAGCTGACCGGGTTACCCTGGGTGTAGTACTGCGCCAGACCGCGAGCCGACACCATCATGCCCAGCGTGGCGATAAAAGGTGGGATACCGGTGCGGGTAATCAGGAAGCCGTTGATGAAGCCACAGATAATGCCCACTCCGATCCCGGCGCCGATAGGGATCGCCGCCGGCAGGTCGAGCAACGCCGGGTACATCGGTGAAATGCTGTCCGAGGTTTGCGCCAGGCTGGCCGCCACCACCGCAGTTAAGGCAATCAGCGAGCCGGAGGAAAGGTCGATACCGGTGGTGATAATAACCTGGGTCACACCCACCGCGATGATGCCGATAATCGCCACCTGCAACACAATCAGCAACAGGCGGTTGGGGTTCATCAGGAATGACTGGTCGCGGATGTACCAGCCAAGAATTTCAAACACCAGCGCAATACCGACCATCACGATGAAGATGCCGGTATCTTTCGGCATTTTGCCACTCAGGCCAGCGAACAGCGGCGCTTTACCCGTAAGTGGCTTCTCGATTTTTACATTACTCATGGGGATTCACCTTTGCGTTATTCAGAGGCCAGCGCCAGGATTTTTTCCTGATTCGCTTCTTCTTTATCCAAAATGCCGGTAATACGACCGCCGTGCATCACCATCACCCGGTCGCTCATGCCAAGGATTTCCGGTAACTCCGATGACACCAAAATAATGGCGACACCACGGTTCGCCAGTTCGCTGATCAGGCGGTAGATTTCCGCCTTGGCGCCCACATCGATGCCGCGCGTTGGCTCATCGAGGATCAGTATTTTCGGCTGGGCCAGCAGCCAGCGGGCGATCAGTACCTTCTGCTGATTGCCGCCGCTCAGGTTATTGATGATTTGATCCATCGTCGGGGTCTTGATGTTGAGCTTTTTGATCTGATCCATGCAGTCTTTGGCCATTTGCACATGGCTGACAAAACCATTCTTGCCGATGTATTCCGACAGGTTGACGATGCTCATGTTCTCGACCACCGACAGCACCAAAAACAGTCCGGATTTTTTGCGATCTTCGGTCAGGAACGCCAGCCCGAGTTCAATCGCCCTGGAAGGGGAGTCGACCTTTGCCGCCTTGCCCTCAATAATGATGCTGCCGCCGTCCGCCGGGTGCATGCCGAACAGGCTTTCCATCACCTCACTGCGGCCGGCGCCCACCAGCCCGGCGACGCCGAGGATCTCGCCGCGTTTGACGCTGAACGAAATATCGTGGAACCAGTCGGCACGTTGCAGTCCTTCGACACGCAGCACTTCCTCGCCGATATTATTGTTGAATTTGGGGAACATCTGGGTCAGTTCGCGCCCGACCATCATGGTGATCAGCGATTGTTTGGTCAGGTTTTCGGTCTTGTCGCAGGCGATGAAGGTACCGTCGCGGAAAATACTGACTTCATCGGTAATGGCAAAAATCTCGTCCATCTTGTGGCTGATATAAATAATGCCTTTGCCCTGATCACGCAGTTCGCGAATGATGGCAAACAAGTGCGCGACTTCACTTTCAGTGAGCGCCGACGTGGGCTCGTCCATGATCAGCACGTCCGCGTTGTAGGAAACTGCCTTGGCAATCTCCACCATTTGCTGGCTGGCGATACTCAGTTCGCCAACCAGTTTCTCTGGTTTGAGTTTAATGTTCAGTCGCGCCAGCAATTCGGCAGTCTGCTTGTTCAATTGGTCATGATTGACAAAGCCCAGCTTTGCCGGCTCACGGCCCAGCCAGATGTTTTCCGCCACCGTCATATAAGGCACCAGGTTGAGTTCCTGGTGGATCATGGAAATACCCGAATGCAGCGCCTGCAGCGTATCGCTGAAGGTCACCGGCTGGCCTTTTATTTTAATGGTGCCTTCATCGGGGTGATAAATGCCGATTAAACATTTCATCAGCGTGGATTTACCCGCGCCGTTTTCTCCCATTAGTGCGTGTACGCTGCCTGGTTTGATTTTAATTGAGACTTTATCCAGCGCCTTCACGCCGGGAAACTGCTTACTGATGCCTTCAGCCTCAAGAACATAAGGATACATGCTGATAACCTCCGCCGTTCGTCAATGCATCCCTGCCCGGTATATGCGGCAGGGATATAACTGCGCTGCCTTAACGCTTATTTTCTGTTCTTGTCGGCAAATTCCTGATAGTTGGCCTTGGTGATCAGTTGGTACGGGATCAGCACGTTGCTTTCCACCTTCTCGCCTTTCACCAGTTGAATGGCCGTTTGCACCGCACCTTCCCCCTGCCCCTTGGCATCCTGGAACACGCTCAGCGCCAAATCGCCCTTCTTGATGAACTCCAGTGCGTCCGGTGTGCCGTCAACGCCGGCCACCAATACCCCGCTTTTCTTCGCCTGCTTCAGCGCCAGGATGGCACCAATCGCCATTTCGTCGTTGTTGGAGGCAATGGCATCAATCTTCTGGCCGGTCAGCACCCAGTCGGTGGTGATGTCGACGGCCTCTTTACGGCCCCACTTGGCAGTTTGCTTGTCGAGGATTTTGATGTCGGGATACTTGGCCGCCACCTCTTCCACGCCGCGGGTACGGTCGCGGGTCGCTTCATTGGACAGTTCGCCCATCAGGATCATCACATTGCCCTTGCCGTTCATCAGCTTGGCCAACTCTTCCATCTGCAGCTTCCCGGCCAGTTTGGAGTCGGAACCTACATAGGCCATGCCCTCAGGAAACTTGACTTCCGGGCGACGGTTGACGAACACCAGTGGGATTTTGGCGTTTTCCGCCAGTTTGATCATCGGCTTCACGCCCTGGGTATCGACCGGGTTGAGGATGATGGCGTCGACGCCCTGGCTGACAAAGTTCTCGACCTGTTGGATCTGCTGGGCGATATCCCCTTTCGCATCTTCAAACTGACCGCTGACATTGCCGTCCTGTTTCATTTTGTTCTGCATTGACTGGCGTAGGATGGTGAGAAAATTGTCATCAAAATAAGCCATGGATACGCCGATTTTGATGTCTTTTGCCAACACGCTGGCCGGCAACATGCACATCAATACCGAGGTGACGATCAGTTTCTTCAGCTTCATGTTCTGTACCCTTTAATCGTTAGAGTGAAGAGGCCTGTTGATTTGACAGCTAATGAAAAATATTTTTTACATTCAAACAACAATCCGTTCGGTGTTATCCCTTTGATACGGCAGATTTATCGCTTTATTCCCGTATTCAGATGCGGTGTAAAACTTTGATCAATGTCTCAAAATAGAACAAAAACAACATCTTGAAATAAACCCTTTGCCAACTGATTTATGTTATCAGGTCGTTATCAAATGTTTATTTCAAAATTGAGATTATTGAAACTTTTTAACTCAAACAAGCGAAACATGCGTTTTGGAATGGCCAAGTAACAAAAACATGACACGGATCTAACAAATGGCGCAAAAGCCAGCAGCCTGCTCGTGGTTCAAGTGTGACAGACCGCGATAAGGGGCCTGCCGCGATGAAAAATGGCTCTGCGCTTTCTCACCAAATGTGCGAGCG
Source organism: Serratia proteamaculans (assembly GCF_004684015.1). Classification (GTDB taxonomy): domain Bacteria; phylum Pseudomonadota; class Gammaproteobacteria; order Enterobacterales; family Enterobacteriaceae; genus Serratia; species Serratia proteamaculans_F. Next base: position 110,199 of record NZ_SRIA01000013.1, on the reverse strand, counting down.
AGCACGCAGTTTGCAGATCCGCTGTTTCATCCCCGGCGTTACTCGACAATACTGAATGGACGTGTATTTTCAGGAGGATCAGACATGCAGCTCAGCAGTAAGGTACGGATGAACCGGCTGTTTAATAACGGCAAATGCCTCGACGTGGCGATTGATCACGGGATTGCCAATGAACCGGATTTTTTAATTGGCCTGGAAGATATCGAACGGGTAATGGACAGCCTGATCGTCGCCCGCCCTGATGCCATTCAGGTCAACTACGGTCAGGCGGATTTATTGCAACGTGCCACCCAGCGCGATAAACCGGCACTAGTGATGCGTACCGACGTCGGCAACGCTTATAACGCTGCACGCCATCGTGAAATGTGGGCGGTATTGCATAACCCGGAAGCACCGATCCTCGCGGCGTTGCAGATGGATGCGGCGGCAGTGGTGGTTAACCTGTACCTGATCCCCGATGAGCCGGGTATTTTCCGTCAATGCGTCGAGAATATTGGCCGCCTGCGCCATGCCTGCGATCGCTACGCCATGCCGCTGATGATCGAACCGCTGGTGATGGCTCCGGCCGGCCAGGGCTCCGCCTATGGCTCGCTCGGCGACGTAGAAAAAATGGTGCCCCTGGTGCGTCTGGCGCGTGAATTAGGTGCCGATATCATCAAGGCCGACCCCACCGAGCGGGTGGAGGACTTCCATCGCGTTGTGGAGGCGGCACGTTGCCCGACGCTGGTGCGCGGCGGCGGTAAAGGTGAACTGGGCGCGGTGCTGGAAAAGTCTGCCGCGCTGATGGCGCAGGGTGCATCCGGCATGGTGTATGGCCGTAATGTCTATCAACACAGCAACCCCTCTAAAGTGGTCAGCGCGTTAATGGCCATCATCCATCAGGGTGCCAGCGGCCAGCAGGGGCTGGAAATCTACCATCAACCCTGACAACCGCTTTTGTAATTAAAATAATCCCCCTCCGGCGGCAGCATGTTATAACCTGCTGCCGGTCGCTGCCCCGCGCTCCATTCCCCGCTATTATCCTGACTGGCCCATTCGGAGAACCGCCATGCCCAAACAACGGATACCGCTGAAGCTCAGCACCACGCTCACGCTGATGGTGTCTGCCATCATCGCTTCGGTGCTATTGGTGGTATATGCGCTGTTTTTCGTGCAGATGAATCATCAGGGACAAGATCAGCAACGTCAAAAAGCGATGGCGATTGCCGAAACGCTGGCGCTCTCCGGGAATGTGATTGATGGCCTGCTGCGTGAAGATCACAGCGGTGCGGTCCAGCGCTTTGCCGAGCAGGTACGCCAAAAGAATGAATTACTGTTTGTGGTGATAGTGGACATGAAAGGCATCCGCTACTCACACCCCAAGCCCTGGCTTGTCGGCCAACATTTTATCGGTGACGATTTGGAGCCTGCGCTACGCGGTGCAACCAACAGCGCCATTAATCGCGGCGCATTAGCCCCTTCACTGCGGGTTTTTGCCCCGGTTTACGACAGCGAACGGCGGCAGATTGGCGTGGTGGCACTGGGGATTGCGCTCGACACCGTTCAACGCGTAGTGGGCGAAAGCCGCTGGATCATCTACTGGACACTGGCCTTCGCCGCACTGGTCGGTACGCTCGGCATCTTCTTTTTGGTTAAGGCCCTCAAGCGCATTATGCTCGGTTTTGAACCTTACGAAATCTCCAACCTGTTTGAACAGCGCAATGCCATGCTGCAATCAATTAAAGAAGGTGTTATCGCGGTCGATAACCAATCACGCATCACCATTGTCAACGATGAAGCCAAACGTCTGTTGCGCCAAAATGGGCCTTTCGAAAACCTGCTGTTGGAATCCGCCAGCAAATACTGGCCGACACAGCTGCATCTGGCGGAAGTGTTGGAAAGCGGTCAACCGCTACGTGACCAGCAGATCAGCTTTAATGGCAGCGAACTGCTGACCAATACCGTGCCGGTGATCGTCAAGGGCCAGGTGATTGGTGCTATCGCCACCTTCCGCGATAAAACCGAAATCAGCCAGTTGGTGCAGCGCCTGAGCGGCATGGCACACTATGCCGACGCGTTACGCGTCCAGTCACATGAATTTATGAACAAGCTGCATGTGATCCTCGGCATGCTGCATATGAAGGCCTACCAGCAGTTGGAAAACTACATCATCAACACCGCCAGCACCTATCAGGAAGAGATCGGCGCACTGCTGAGGAAAATCCAGTCGCCGGAAGTGGCGGGCTTCTTTATCGGCAAAATCAACCGCGCCCATGAAGCCGGTATTGAGCTGACCATTGACGAAACCAGCCTGCTGCCGGAAACCGACGATGCGGAAACCACCCACGTGCTGATCAGCGTACTGGGCAATTTGATTGAAAATGCCATTGACGCTATCGATGGCGTTGAGGGGCACGAGATCAACCTGAGCTTTCATCACAATGAGAATCACTTACACTGTATAGTCAGCGATGACGGTCCCGGTATCGATCCGGCTCTCGGCGCACGTATCTTTGAACAGGGTGTTTCAACCAAAGGGCCGGGGCGTGGTATCGGGCTGGCGTTGATCCGCAGCAGTCTGGAAAAACTGGGCGGCAGCATTGATTTCGAATCTGAACCGGGTGAACTAACCCAATTTTTTGTCCATATCCCCTATCAGGCCAAGGGCTGAACCATGATTAACGTATTGATTATCGACGACGACCCGATGGTGGCGGAGTTAAACAAATACTACCTGAGCCAGGTGAGCGGCTTTCACTGCCTGGCGACGGTCGCCACCCTGGCACAAGCACGCGCACTGCTGGCCGACGCCGAAGTCAGTATCGATCTGGTGTTGCTGGATATTTATATGCAGCAGGAAAACGGGCTGGACTTACTGCCTGGCCTACGTGAATTGGGTGAAAAAACCGACGTCATTATCATCTCTTCCGCCAGCGACGTGGATACGGTGCAACGCGCCCTGCACTACGGCGTGGTGGATTACCTGATCAAACCTTTCCAGTTTGGGCGTTTCAAAGAGGCGTTAAATAACTATCAGCAACAGTCGCAAATTTTGGCGCAGCGCGAATTCTCGCAAGGGGATGTGGACAGCCTGTTACGCCGCCAACCCACCAGCACCGAAGGGAAGAAGCTGCCGAAGGGGCTGACCAGCATCACACTGAGTACGGTGTGCGAATGGATTGAACAACAGCACGACGGTGAATTTTCAACCGACAACCTGGCTAATGCCATCGGGATTTCACGCGTTTCTTGCCGAAAATATCTGATCTATTTGGCGGAAAGCGGCATTCTCGGCACCCGTATTCTGTATGGCACTACCGGCAGGCCGGTCTATCTTTATCAGCTAAAGCCGGATGCCATCGCCATGCTGAAAGAGTATTGCCGTTAGCCGATGTCCCCGGAGCGAACCGGGGGCATCTACGGGCTGTTATTGCGTTTTACGGATCAGACCAAAATCATGCAGCGCCACATACGGGTTCCAATATTCGCGGGCGCTGGCAATCTGCCCATCGTTGATGGTCACGATGGCAATAAACTGCTGATTATAATCGCCGCCACTTTGTTTGATTTTACCGCTGCTGGTGTATTCAAACACAAACACGCCAGGTTCCGCCGTCACCACTTTTCTCCAGCCCTTCCAGTCGGCATATTTCAGATCGCCGAGGTATTCGCTCATGCCGGTAAAGTAACGGGTCATATTTTCACGCCCCTTGGAGGCCGTGGCAAAGAAGCTGAAATCTTCTACCGGCGCATAAGGCAGTTCAAACACCCCTTGCGGCGTAAAGTATTTCGCCACATTATCCGGTTTTTCCGACCAACCGTTCAGGCTACGCCAGTAAAACTCGGCGACATCATTAACGTCGTAGCCTGGCTGCAAGTAATACAGCCCCTGTTTTTCGATAATATGGTCGTTAGCCTGCACGGACGCAGCCGCGCCCATCAGCCCCAGCAGGGCCGCTGAAAAAAGTTTTTTCATGTTATTTACCTTGAGGGTTACATACGAATAACGGCTTTAATGGTTTCACCGGATTGTGAATCCGCCATCGCCTGGTTGATGTCTTTCATCGCATAAAAACGGATCAGGCGATCGATCGGGAACCGCCCTTGTTGGAACAACTGTGCCAGCATCGGGATAAACACCGCCGGTGCCGCATCGCCCATAATGGAGCCCTGCACTGCCCGCCCTCGGATCAGATGCATAATGTCGAGCGGCAAGGATTCGCCTTGTGGCACCACGCCGGTCAGCACACATTTGCCATTTTCCGCCAGCACCTGCACCGCATTCGCCATAACACCCGCGTGCCCGGCAGCTTCAACGCTATAGTCCGCACCGCGCCCACCGGTCAGTTGATTAATCACCTCGGCGACATCCGCCGTTTTCGGGTTAATCACCGTAGTGGCTCCCAGTTCTTTGGCCAATGCCAGACGATTCTCTTTGATATCCACGGCGACAATTTGGCCGCAGCCCACCACCCTCGCCGCCATCACTGCCGCCAGTCCCACCGCCCCCAGACCAAACACCACCAACGTGGAGCCCACCTGCGCCCGCAGGGTGTTAATGACGGCCCCCGCACCGGTCATCAGCCCGCAGGCCAGCGGCCCAAGGAACTCCAGCGGAATGGCTTTATCGATCGGTACAATACTGCTGGCATTGACCACCGCGTATTGCGCAAATGAAGACTGGCCGAAAAAGTGGCTGTGTACGTCGCCCTGCTCATCACTCAGGCTGACCGAACCGTCACTGCGCTGTGCCAGCCAGTTTAACGGCACATGTTGGCGACAATAAGTCGGCAGGCCGATACTGCACTTGTCACAAGCGCCGCACGAGGCCAGAGACAACACGACATGATCGCCGGGTGCCACTTTACTGACACCGGCCCCGACCCGCACCACCACCCCGGCCCCTTCGTGCCCCAACACCACCGGCGCTGGCATCGGGATAATGCCTTTGTGTGCCGCGATATCGGTATGACACAGGCCGGTAGCCACCAGTTTAACCAACACTTCGTCAGCACGGGGGTCGCCAAGCTGCAATTGCTTGAGGGAAAAACCCTCGGCCGCGCTTTCACTGACTGCTGCTGTAATTTCCATATTCTCTCCCACTGAACCTGATGCTGATGCTTTGGTGTGGAGCAGTATAGGGTGCGCTATTGGACGCAAAAAGATGCCATACTCTGATTCACTGTTCTCAAATTAGGGACAATAAGCATGCAGAAAGGCATATTGAAAGATCTGAACGACCTTTATTATTTCGCCCAGGTGGCCCAGTACGGCGGGTTTTCCGCGGCCAGCCGTGCGCTGGATATCCCAAAATCCAAACTGAGCGCCCGTGTGCTGGCACTGGAAGAGCGTCTTGGCGTGTTGCTGTTCCAACGCACAACCCGACGGGTCAAGCTGACGGAGACCGGCTCGATGCTGCTGCGTCATGCGCAGGTGGCGATCAACGAGGCTGAGACAGCCCAGGAGATGATTGACCAAAGCATGGCGAAACCTTCCGGTCTGGTACGCGTCAGTTGCCCAAAACTGGCAACCGATGTGTTGCTTTCCCCTTGCCTGCCCGCCTTTATGGCAGCAAACCCCGGTATTCAGGTGCAGCTGCTGGCAAGCGACACCCGGTTTGATCCCGTGGCCGACAAAATCGATGTGGCATTGCGTTTGCGCCAACGCAAAGACATGAGTGAAGGCATGATAGCCCGTGAGCTGGGCCAAAGCGTGCGTATCCTGGTCGCTTCGCCGCAGTATCTGGCGCAACACCCCCCGTTGACCGATCCGCAACAATTGGGCACTCACGATCTGCTGACGCTGGTCGACATTTGCGAACAACAAACCTGGGATTTAGAAGGCCCCGACGGGGAAAAAAGAGCAGTGCGCGTTAACCCACGCTTGATGTGTAGCGAATGGGGGGTTATCCACAGCGCGCTTTATCAGCATCTGGGTATCGCGTTGCTGCCGGACATCAGCTGTCGTCAGGCGCTGATGCAGGGTGAGCTGGTCCGAGTGTTACCACAATGGGCCTGCGCACCACTGATCATGCACGCGGTGTTTCCGACCCGACGCGGCATGCTGCCTTCGGTTCGTGCACTGGTAGATTTTTTGGCGTTGCAGGTACCGCCGCTGCTGTTGAAAGGTGCGGTGAAATAATATCGAGTCTTGGGTTGTTAGCGGATTTTTGCAGCAGATGCAGTTAGAGAAAAGGCCGGGATTTCTCCCAGCCTTCTCTCAATGCCCGAGGAAGTTAGACTAACTCAACCACATCAAACTTAACTTCACCGCTGAGGTCGGCTTCGTAATCAACACCTTGCAGACCAAAACCGAACAGGCGCAGGAACTCGGCCTTATAGCCCAGGTAATCGGTCAGTTCATTGATGTTGTTATCGTTGATCTGTGCCCAGATTTCACGGCAGGTGTTCTGCACGTCGTCGCGCAGTTCCCAGTCATCCAGACGCAGACGGTGCTTCTCATCGGTATCCGGTGCGGTGCCACTGTACAGCTTGGTGGCGAACAGGCGCTGGATTTGTTCGATGCAACCTTCGTGGATCCCCTGTGCCTTCATGATTTTGAAGACGATAGAGATATACAACGGCATTACCGGAATAGCGGAAGAAGCCTGAGTCACCACCGACTTCAGCACGGCAACGTAAGCCGCGCCGCCTTTGGCCTTCAGTTTCTGATCGATGGCCAAAGCCGCGCGATCCAAATCTTCTTTTGCCTTGCCCAAAGTACCGTGCCAGTAGATTGGCCAGGTCAGATCGGTACCGATATAGGAGTAAGCCACGGCCTGCACGTTGTCCGCCAGCACGCCGGCTTCTTCCAGTGCGTCCATCCACAGCTGCCAGTCCTGGCCGCCCATCACTTTGACGGTATCAGCAATTTCTTGCTCGTTGGCCGGTTCAACCACGGCTTCAACCAGCACGTCTTTGTTGGTATCGAGCGCCACGGATTTGTACGGTTCGCCGATAGGTTTCAGCGCGGAGCGCACCACTTCACCGGTTTCCGGCATTTTACGCACTGGCGAGGCCAGCGAGTAAACCACCATGTCGATCTGGCCCAGATCCTGTTTAATCAGGTCGATAACCGTTTGGCGGCATTCGTTGGAGAACGCGTCGCCGTTAACGCTTTTTGCGTACAGGCCTTCTTCTTTAGCTGCCTTGTCAAAACCAGCAGAGTTGTACCAGCCGGCAGAACCGGTTTTGGCTTCGCTGCCCGGCTTTTCAAAAAATACGCCGATGGTGGCTGCACCGCTGCCGAATGCGGCATTGATACGTGACGCCAGGCCGTAACCGGTGGAAGCACCGATCACCAGCACTTTTTTCGGACCGTTTTTCAGTTCACCACGTGACTTAACGTAGGCAATTTGCTCACGGACATTGGCTTCACAACCTGCCGGATGAGCGGTAGTGCAGATAAAACCACGAATTTTAGGTTTGATAATCATAGTAATTTTTTCTTGGTAGCTAAAAACCGAAGGACAATATACCTGATTTTCTCAATATACTTAAGCTGGGTGCGTGGCAGAATCGCAACAAGTGCAGTGAACAGACCAGTTGTGCCGTTTAAAAACTTGTTAACGCAGCAGGATCATGGGGACAGGCGCGAGGGGCCTGGGGGAGTTTCAAGGCCAGGCGGTTGTGCGCCCGGCCCGATAAAACCACTCAGGCTTTATTCTTTTCCAGCTGTTCAATCAACGTATAACGCAGAGAGGAAGCATCGGCCGGCGGGTTTTCCACCTCCGTCACCTGCACTTTCAGGCGATAGTTATAGCCCGGTTCAAAAGTAAAACCTTCAATTCCGGTATAGAACAGCCCCCACGGCTCTTGCGCGGAATGACGCACCTGCATGCACTTCATTGGGGCAACGCCCGTACAATTTACCAGCGCGCTGTTCACCAGCAACACTTCCGTATGGTTTCCGTCTTTAGTCACGGGTTGGCTCACTTTCGTTCCCTCTTGGCTGCAGCCGACCAGACCGGCCAGGGCCACAAATAACAACGCTTTGATTTTCAATGTAATGTGCCTTTAAGTCTTTAGGTGGTGCGAATAGTAACAAAGCTACCGCTACCGGGGCCAGAGGCGCATGCTGAATTTGGGTCATCGTTAAGGGAGCCTGCGTTCCCTCATACGCCCAACACAAAAAAGTGACTTCTTTTCGTCATTTGCTAACCCTGACTTCTGAGTATAAGTTTATGAAACCAATAATCCTTAAGGGGTTTTCTATGCGTTCACTTTCTTGCATTTTTGTCGCCGGTTCGATGGCTTTACTATCGGGTTGCGCCAGCCAACCGCAGGTGACCAGCGATTATGACCACAGCGCTAACTTCACCCAATATCACACCTACGGTTTTGCCACAGAGACTACCGAGCAATACCAAACCTTGACGGGTAAATACATTCAAACGGCGATTAAGCAACAGATGGAACAGCGCGGTTATCAACCCAGCGCAACCCCTGATCTCTTGGTCTACAGCAGCGTTATGAAACAAAACAAAGTACAGGTGAATGACGCCCCGGTTCCGGTTGGCCGCCGAGGTTATGCAGGCTGGGGCGGTTACAATCAAACCGTTTGGAGCTATACCGAAGGCACCCTGACGGTTGACCTGGTGGACAGCAAGAAAAAACAATTGGTTTGGCGTGGAACCGCCAGTAATACGCTCAATTCGGATGGTAAACCAGCCAGTCAGACCCAGATCCAACAGGCGGTGACCGCCCTGTTTGCCACTTACTCCTTTAAGGCCGGCCCGGCAAGTCGGTGATTGTTTTGCATTGGTCAGAGCGACAGCCCTATTTCGGTAAATAGGGCTTAATGCAGCGTATAAATTCAGGATTTTTACCCTTAGCTCTCTGGTCGACTTGCCAGCACATGGAGTTACTTCATTCCGCTACTGCTGCTATTTTGAAAAATGCTTCAAGATTGCACTTTTGAGTTCCACCTTTTGTGAAGTTATCGGGTGAAAGCCAACCTGAAAGAGCCCTGTCTATAATTGGCCATTCGATATCGATAACTGATAACCAGTTCGTATCGCGGTTACGTTGTTTACGAGTCATCGCCTGACGAAAACATCCTTCAAACGAAAACCCCAGCCTTTCAGCAGCCTTTCTTGACGCCACATTCAGTGAATCACAACGCCACTCAACCCGACGGTAGCCTAAAGAAAATGCACTTTTGAGTAGCAGTTGTATGGCCTCTGTACCCATGGTGGTTCGTTGCATTAATGGTGACCAGGTAACATGCCCTATTTCCAGTGCGCCGTTAACGGTATCGATGCAGCTATAGCAGACAACGCCAACTTAGCTGTCATGTTCTCTGCCTGAGCGCCGTGAGGATAACGTTGAATGCGGTAGAAGATTGCAAACGACTGGTGTAATACAAGTAGTATTCGGGATGGGTGATACTGAAGGTTTCCAGCACGGTAATCAGATTGCCGGACGTGAGGTGAGTTTGTGCTAATGCCTTGGGTAAAAAGGCAAAACCATAGCCGTCGATGGCAGCCTGGAGTGCCTGATTAATCCCATTCACCACCAGTTGCCCATTCACACTCAGCTTGTGCTCTCGCCCCTCAATGGAAAATACCCAGGGTAAATTTTTGCCGTGGGTAGGCAACTGCAGATTGATACAGGGGAATGCCAATAATTCACTGGGTACGCGGGGTGATGGGTGTTCAGAAAGAAATTTTGGGGAGGCTACGACCACCATGTGGTGTTGTCCACTGATCGGAACGGCAATCATATCTTTGGCGATCATGCCACCACGTCGCACCCCCGCATCAAAGCGCTCTTTGGCGATATCGACCAAACCATAATCCGTGATGATTTCCAGTTTGATTTCAGGATAATTTTTGAGTACTGGAGCCAGCTTGGGCCACAGGACCTGTTGCACCGCGTATTCATCAGCTGAAATACGCACCGTGCCGGAGGGCTTCTCACGCAGATCTGCCAATTGATTCAATCCGGCGGAAATTTCTTCAATGGCGGGGCCGACCAGACCGAGTAGCCGCTCCCCGGCTTCTGTCAGCGTCAGGCTGCGGGTCGTCCGATTCAACAGTTTGAGCTGCATTCTGCGCTCCAGGTTACTGATAGTTTGACTGACGGCAGATTGCGATGTGCCGGCTTTTGCCGCTGCGCGAGTAAAGCTTCTTTCCTGGGAAACCGTTATAAACGTGACCAGATCGTTGAGATTTTCTTTCATCATTTTATAACCTAAACTTATAACTGAAATCTGATTATCCCTACTAATCAAAGTGAATGTACAGACTTATCATGAATCACATCATTCTTGAATTTGTATACACACTCGGAGATATCCAGATGAAATACACCCTGATCACCGGTGCCAGTTCAGGCATTGGCAAAGCCCTCAGCTATCAGTTCGCCGAGCGTGGCCATAACCTTATTATTACCGCCAGACGAGAAGAGGAGCTGAACCAGATCAAGCAGGATATCGAGGCGCGTTATCAGGTCCAGGTACTGGTTAACGTCTGCGATCTGTCGCAAGAGTGGGCGGCTGAACGTCTTTATAATCAGCTGCAGCATGTTGAGCTGAGTGTCATGATTAACAACGCTGGATTTGGCGATTTCTCCATGCCCTGGGAGCTGGATCTGGTCAAGGCAAACCGCATGCTGGACTTGAACATCAAGGCACTGACGACGCTTTCGTTACTGTACGTTAAAGACTACGCAAATCAGGACGCGACCTTGATTAACGTCGCTTCGGTTGGCGGTTATGCCATTTTTGACATTGCTGTGACCTACTGTGCCACCAAATTCTATGTTGCAGCCTTTACCGAAGGGCTGGCGCAAACGCTACGCGATCAGGGCAAAAGCCTGCGGGCGAAAGTGATTGCCCCGGGCCCCACGCACAGTGAATTCGTAACTCAATCGTCGGATAAAGGCGCGATTGCGGGAGATGGCCTGTTTGCCGAAGACGCTTTCATCACCGCAGAACAGTTGGCGTCTTATACCTATCAGTTGTTTGAAAGCGAGCAGGCCGTGGGGATCGTCAACGAAAACCGCCAACTGGTGCTGCAATCCCCGGTTTATCCGTATATCAACGTACCGCACTAACCAGCATACAGGAGCCAAATGATGAAGAATGTCCTCTTTAAAAACCGGGACTGGACCGTTGCCGCCGTCATCCGTTTCCCTGAAGGTTTCGATGTCAAGCAAACCTATCCGGCAATTATTTGCGCGCATCCTATCAGCAGTTGTAAGGAACAAACCGCCGGGAGTATCTATGGAGAAGCGTTGGCCAAGGCCGGATTTATCACGCTGGCTTTCGACGCATCCACACAAGGTGGGAGCGGCGGTACACCACGCTTTAGTGAGGATCCGGCCACCCGTACGGAAGATTTCCGTTGCGCCGTCGATTACCTAGTGACGCTGCCTTACATCGATGAGAATCGAATTGGGGTGTTGGGTGTATGCGGTGGAGGTGCTTACGCGGTAAACGTTGCGATGACCGAAAAACGTATCAAAGCGGTGGGCGCAGTGGTAGCGACCAATTATGGCCGAATGATGCGTGAAGGAGATATGTCGCCGGACGCAGCACTGAATCTACTGGAGTTCCTCGGGCAGCAGCGCACAGCCGAAGCCCGGGGTGCAGAACCGTTGATCACCGGTTACATTCCCTTTGCCAGCCAGGCGGAATGCGAAGCAGCGGGAGTACAGGAAGTGGATATGCTCAATGCGGTTGATTACTACTTAACGCCGCGCGGCCAACAACCTGGCTCGCCGAATAAACTGCGCCTGACCAGCACCGCAGCGGCCATTGGCTGGGACGCCTTCCATCTGGCGGAAAAACTGTTGACTCAGCCGTTGCATGTAATTATTGGCAGCGTCCCCGGAGCTTTTGGTTCTTATCGTGATGGGTTTGAGCTTTACCAGCGCGCACGCTCAACTGAGAAAACCCTGCAGGTAGTGGAAGGTGCTAGCCATTACGACTTGTACGATCAACATGAAGCGACCACCAAAGCGCTGGAACAGTTAATTCCGTTTTATCAAAAACATCTCTGTGACGCGGCAAGCAAGCAATAGGGTAAGTCGGAGAAAACCATAACGATATAGAGCCCGCAGGGACACTTCTGCGGGCTTTTAGCTGTTCTCAGTGGTAAGTGTATCCATGAACAGGTTTGCCATAGAGGTCGCTTTTTTACCAAGAAAAACACCTCGTTTGAGGTAGCATCTGACCTGCTCCCCGTTGATTAATACACCCTGATGTTAGTAATGTCTTCATAAGCCACATGAGGACATCCCCATGAAGAAGCGTTTTTCCGACGAACAGATCATCAGTATTCTCCGCGAGGCTGAAGCCGGGGTATCCGCCCGTGAACTCTGCCGCAAGCACGCCATTTCCGACGCCACGTTTTACACCTGGCGTAAAAAGTATAGCGGTATGGAGGTGCCCGAGGTTAAGCGCCTGAAGTCGCTTGAGGAAGAGAACGCCCGACTCAAGCAGCTGCTGGCCGAAGCCATGCTGGATAAGGAGGCGCTTCAGGTGACCCTGGGCCGAAAGTACTGACGACAGACCAGAAGCGGGAAGCCGTGGTGTTGATGTGTGATGCGACCGGTCTGTCGCAACGTCGTGCCTGCAGGCTGACAGGTTTGTCCCTGTCGACCTGCCGTTACGAAGCGCAGCCTCCGGCATCGGATGCGCATTTATCCGGACGCATCACCGAACTGGCACTGGAGCGCAGGCGTTTTGGCTACCGCCGCATCTGGCAGTTGCTGCGCCGTGAAGGGATTCATGTTAATCACAAGCGAGTATACCGGCTCTACCATCTCAGTGGACTGGGCGTAAACGGGCGCTTTCGCGATGAATGCCTGAATGAACACTGGTTCAGCGACGTCAGCCATGCCAGGAAAACCATCAGTGAATGGCGTCAGGATTATAACGAGTGCCGCCCGCACTCCACGCTGAATTATCAGACGCCGTCTGAGTTTGCGGCGGGCTGGAGAAAGAGTAATTCTGAGAGTGAAGGATCCGACATTACTAACTGAGCGTTGTATCTAATCCTGGGGGCAGGTCAGATCTTGGTGACAATCCACCAACATTTCACGAGATTCGCAGCCTCGCGTCACGGCTATACAGCATGGAAAAAGGGGAAGAGTTTGCACAGCGCCTACTGGGCCACAAATCAGCAATCATGACGAAGAAATATCTCGATCCCAGAGGCAAGGAATACGTACTTGTCTAAAAAGACCGGATATAGGTTTTCGTGGAAATTTCGTGTATTTTCGTGCGTGGGTGAAATTTTACCTTATAAATCAAACACACAAAAAAAGACCGAATACGATTCCTATATTCGGTCTAGGGAAATGGCTCTTGGGAGAGAGCCGTGCGCTAAAAGTTGGCATTTTGTGCAAAGCTTGTTCAGCCGTGCACTTTAAGAGTAGCTTACCGCGCTATTTTTGCCAGCCTGCCACACGGCGAGTGATAGTTTCATTAAGAAATTATTTCTGCGTAATTTTTCGTCACCGGTTAACCCCAAACTAAACCATTGTGGGATAAGCGATTAGTTAGCGCACAGCTTCTCGGCACGTTCGCGGTACGGCTCAACACTCATTTTATGACCGGGATTAGCAACGTCATCCAACAGGATCACGTCCAGCGGCTGGGCGCGCTGCTGCCCTGCTTTCACCTGCGCCTCTGCGGCTTCGTTGAGCGGGTACTGCATCAGCGTGCTGTTGTTGAGTACGAACAGTGCGCCGCCGCTGCGGCACTGCAATGTCACCTCTTCTTTGGTGAACGCCCATTGTTTGCCGTATTCCAACTTGGTGATGTTCACCAGTTGATCTGCCGCCAGCGCACCGGTCGCGGTTGCCAGCAGCGTTATGCCAAGTAATGCCGATTTCATGTTGTGGCCTTAAGGTTGCTATTTGATTCAATTTTCCCGCAGTTTGGGGGCATCCGGCAAGCCGCAATGTTACACCGGCGCATAAGTTGCAAATAAACTGACCAGCAGCAGCACGCCCGCGCCCAACCCCACTTCAATCCAGCAGGCCAACACCAGCCCGCGCTGTGCCAACTGCGGCATGCTGCTCATCGCCGGGACGATGGCGTATCGGTTGGCCAACGCCACCATCATCATCAGCGCCACCAGTGCGGTTTTGAACAGCAGCAGGCGCTGGTAAGGAGAATCAACATCCAGCGGCCAGCTACCGAGAATAATCAAACTGTTGATTACGCCGGTCAACACCACCAGCGCTACCGCCAGGTGGCCCCAACGCGAGAAGCGTATCAGCGTGGTAACCGCGTCGCTACGGCTTTGTGGTTCAGCCAGATAACGCAGGCAAACCAGCAACGGCAACAAGCTGCCAAACCAGTAACCAGCGGCCAGCAGGTGCAGTGCGTGGTTAAAACGATGCAGTGCGCCCAATGCCCCTTCATGCATCGCTGCATGACCGATAAACGCCATGCTGATCAGCAACAATGTGGAAAGCAGCGCCAAAATCTGCGTGCGGCGCGGTTCTGCCAACCACAGGCTCAGCAACGCCAATAATGAAATGCCCAGGTGCCAGCGCCAGACCTCACCGAAGGTGGTCCCCAGTACCGCCCACCACACGTCCAGCCGCCAGGTGTCGGCCCAGCCGTCGCCCATCTGTCCGGCCTGAATAGCCAGCAGCGCCACGGCAGAAAGCCCGGCAAGCCAGGTGCAGGAGACCAGCAAAGGACGCACATCACGGGTGAGATACGGGGAAAGGCGCTGCGGCGACAATAAGGCGGTGAACAAGCTGGATCCAAACATCAGCATCACCGCCGCAAAGTGCACAAAGCGACACAGGACAAACAGGGTCGCCAGACTCATCAGTTAGTTTACGGTGAAGCTGTACTGGCCTTTGGTTTTATGACCGTCGACCGAAACCACATGCCAGCTGACGTTATATTTTCCTGCCGCCAGGTCACCTTCGATAGGCAGGTTAACCTGGGTATTGTTGTTCGCATCAAGCTGCAATTTGCCGGTTTTTACTTCGGCATTGTTCGGCCCGGTGATTTTAATGCCGCTAAAGTTAGGCTCGATACCTTCGGAGAAGTTAAGCGTCAGCACTTTTGGTGCCGGGCTAACGCTGGCATCTGCCGCCGGCGTTTCAACTTTCAAATGAGCATGCGCCAGCGCCTGCTGTGAAGACAGCCCGACAAACAGCACGAAAATAGTGGAAAGCAGGCGATAAGAAGAACGAATTTTACCAATCACAGTGATATCCCTTAAAGCAATAATCGAGGGTGATAAGGGTTAAGGCTAACCGCCAGGACGATGTATCAGCAGCCCAACCCACCGCAGATGATTGCGCCACGGGTAAACAGAAGAAGGGATTAACCAGTAACCCACTGTTTTAACTCTCTACCCTCCCTGTAGCGTATCGGGTCAAATGATAACGAGTGTCATTATGCAAGTCGAGCAGAACGCTGACATTTTGCGATCTGGTAGCACATATCGCTGTATAACCGCGATAAACTCAGGGCATAAAAAAACCGCGCACCGGGCAAAGCCGATACGCGGTTTTCAATAAGGGCAATTAAACCTGGCCGTTACCGTTCTCGCCGGCCGCACCCATTTTCTTCAGATCTTTATCAATGAAGAACAGTGCATTACCGCTGTTACCCACCAGCGCCAGTTTATCCAGCACGGATTTGAACAATTTCTCTTCTTCGTGCTGCTCGGCAACATACCACTGCAGGAAGTTGAAGGTAGAGTAATCGTGGGCAGTCATGGCAGCATGCGCCAGTTCGTTGATCTGACGGGTAATCAATTGTTCATGTTCGTAAGTCTGCTTGAACACATCCGCCAGGGAGGCAAACTCAACCGGCGGTGCAGCGATGCTGCCCAGCAGAGGCAGGGAACCGGTGTCGCTCAGGTATTCGAACAGGCGTTGCATGTGCTGCATCTCTTCCTGAGAATGCTCTTTAAGGAATGAGGCAGCCCCTTCAAAGCCTTTATCGCTACACCATGCGCTCATTTGCAGGTACAGGTTAGCAGAGTAAAACTCCAGGTTCAGTTGCTCATTCAGCTTCTTGGTCATTTCTGGCGTCAGCATAATCATTCCTTTATTTTGCAGGTATCAACTTAATTTTCCGCATTATGCCTTGGTGAAAACAAAATAAATACACCTGATTCACATCATTACCCATTTAATTTTTAATTACTTCAAAATCAGTGGCTTATTAAAAACTCAAATTACTCATTTAAATTATTATGATAACCATTTACATCTTTATATTTAATCAAAAGGCGAATCATTCTTATTTAAAATAATAAATAGATTACATTGCCATCAGTGTAATAAATAACCCTTCATACCGCCTGCCATTCTTTGTACTTAACTCCCCTTCTGCGCTTCAGGCTTGCCAAGCGCCGCCGGGTGCATTACCTTCTGCGCTGATCCAATGCGGTAACAGTAAGGAGAATACGGTGGGTTACAATCTGGCAGAGCTTTCCAAAGAAGAGATGGACAAAGTGAACGTTGATCTCGCAGCTTCTGGCGTGGCGTTTAAAGAACGCTACAACATGCCGGTGATCCCGGAAATGGTTGAGCGTGAACAGCCGGCGCACCTGCGTGACTATTTCCGCGAGCGCGTGGCGCATTACCGCGTCGAATCACACAAGTTTTCACGTCTGCCCTACGAGCCGAAGTCCAAATAGTAAAAAGCCCGCCGTCATGGCGGGCTCAGATTGCTGACAAAGTTCTTTGTGCTTAAAAGTCTTGATTTGGGGGCTAATAAAAACAAAGAATTATGTCCTCTGATTTACCCCAAACATCCGAAAACCACGTTTTTCGGGTGTTTGTCATCAGATTAAGCCCGCCGGGGCGGGCTTAATGTCACTTGCCGGCAAACCTGTCAGTGGCCAGCATCAGCTGATGCAGGATACCCGGTTCGTCAAACGAGTGTCCGGCCCCCTCGACGATATGCAGTTCCGCCTCCGGCCAGGCCTTCGCCAAATCCCAGGCGTTTTGCACCTGGCAAGCCATATCGTAGCGACCATGGATAATCACCGCCGGGATATGGCGGATCAGCGGGACATTGCGCAGCAGTTGGTCATCGCTTTCCAGGAAGCCCAGATGGGTGAAATAGTGGTTTTCTATGCGGGCAAACGCCAGCGCAAAGTCATCCTCACCAAAAGAAGCCGACTCGCTGCTTGGCAGCAAGGTAACCGTCTCCCCTTCCCACACGCTCCACAGCTTCGCCGCCTCAAGCTGCACCTGCAAATCCGTTGAGGTCAGACGCTGGCGATAAGACGCAATGACGTCCTTACGTTCTTCCTCTGAAAGAATCGACAAGACACGCTCCCATTTCTCCGGGAAGAAGCGCGAAGCACCGTCCTGATAGTACCAATGCAGCTCCTGCTTACGCAGTGTGAAGATACCGCGCAGCACCATTTCGCTGACGCGTTGCGGGTGGGTTTGCGCGTAGGCTAACGCTAGCGTCGAGCCCCAGGAACCACCAAACACCAGCCACTGATCGACACCGGCCATTTCGCGCAGCCGTTCAATGTCCTGCACCAGATGCCAGGTAGTGTTGTTGTCCAGACTGGCGTGCGGCTTGGAACGGCCACAGCCACGCTGATCAAACAGCAACACCTTATAACGCTGCGGGTCGAACAGTTGGCGATGATAAGGGGAAATACCACCGCCCGGCCCGCCGTGAATAAACACCGCCGGCTTACCGTTAGGGTTGCCGCTCAGCTCCCAGTAGATCCGGTGGCCATCTCCAGTGTCCAGCCAACCGCTGTCATATGCTGCTAACGGCGGGTACAAACCTCTTAATTGTTCCATGGCGCTTCCGTCTCTGAGTGGGTCATACCCTCATAAAAGCCGAAGCCACTCATTTGGTCAACGGTAAAACCTGAAAACTCCTACCCTCCCCAACAAGTTAGGGTGCGTTTGCTTAAAATGAATACGAACTGACTGCAAAATAGCGGCTGACCACGAGTAGCCAGCCGTGAACTTAGCCCCGTTTACGCAGATGTGGCTCACGCATTTCCTGAGCGGTTTTGGCTTCAATGCTTAGCTCCGCCGTCGGTCGCAGCAACAGGCGCGCCAGCCCGATAGGCTCACCACTTTCACGGCAATAACCGTATTCGCCGTTATGTAATCGCGTCAACGCCGCGCTGATTTTCGGCAGCAGACGGCTTTCACGATCCAACTGGCGGAAAAGCAATCGCAGGTCCTCTTCGCGGGCGGCTTTATCCGCTTCGTCACCGGACACCTCCCCGCCATCGATATCCCGCTTCAGCGCATCAATGTGCTGCAACAGCTTTTGTTGCTCATCCAGCAAGCGCTGGCGGAAGAAAGCCCGCTGCGCCGGGTTCATGTAATCAGACTCCGGCATGGCCAGGAGCTGCTGTTGGTTTAGTAAGGTCACAACGTTCATTGCGCTCTCCGGTTATCGTTTAATTGTTATATTATAACATATCAAAACAATTAAGCAGCCATGCATAAGAAAACAAAATTGCACCTATAAACAATCGATTAACAAAACCACCGACTTTCCTGCTTGCATCCGACAGGCGTAAGGGGGTTAATGACTGAGCAACCCACCCAACCATAGGTAACTGAGAGGCCATCATGAGTAAGGGAATGGATAGCAAAAAAAATGCGAAGAAGAAGCCGTTGAAAACCCCTGCAGAAAAACGTGCAGGCAAACGCGCGAAGAAAGGCCAGTCGACCGGCGAGTAAGCGAACTTCTAACCGTAATTAAACCCGCCAAGGCGGGTTTTTTGTTGCCTGAAATAACTCCACGCCTTTCAGCGGTTGGCAGGCGCAGGCCTGCCGGTTAAGCTAAACCTGTGCAGCCACTCTGAGGAAACCATGAATTTACGCGTAATAGACACTGAAACCTGCGGGCTGGAAGGCGGCGTGGTAGAGGTGGCCTCTGTTGATCTGATCGACGGACAGATCGCCAACCCAATGAGCGATTTAATCAGCCCAGACCGCCCTATTGGCATTGAGGCCATGGCCATTCACCATATCACCGAGCAGATGGTCGAAGGGAAACCACGCATCGCGGTAGCGATCGGTCGCTATCAGGGCAGTCCCTACTATGTCGCGCATAATGCGGCATTCGATCGCGGCGTGTTACCAGAAATGCACGGCGCCTGGATATGCACCATGAAACTGGCGCGCAACCTGTACCCGGACATCAAATACGGCAACCAATATCTGCGCTATGCGCTGAATCTCGATGTTCAACTGCCGCAGGACACCACGCTTTACCCACACCGGGCGTTATACGACTGCTACGTCACCGCTGCGCTGTTGCAACGCATCATCAAGGATTCAGGTTGGACGCCGGAACAGATGGAGCAAATCACTGACCAGCCAGTGCTGCTGAAGAAGTTTAAGTTCGGTAAGTATCGTGGACAGGAAATTGATCGCGTAGCGCAGGAAGATCCCGGCTATTTGCGCTGGATGCTGAAATCTATCGAAGACCTCAGTCCGGACATGAAGCACACGCTGAAATACTATCTGATTGGTTGAAAAAGCGGGCAGCGCCAGCCGCCCGCCTGAAGGTTACTCCGCCAGCGCCAGAATAAAGGCGTACTCCAGCGCGATATCTTCATAAGCTTTGAAACGCCCGGACTTGCCGCCGTGGCCGGAATCCATATCGGTATACAGCAACAGCTGGCGATCGTCGGTCTTCAGCTCACGCAGCTTGGCCACCCACTTGGCCGGCTCCCAATACTGTACCTGAGAGTCATGCAGGCCGGTAGTGACCAGCATATGTGGATAATCCTGCGCCTTAACCTGATCGTACGGGCTGTATTGCAAAATGTAGTCGTAATACGCCTGTTCGTTCGGGTTGCCCCATTCGTCGTACTCACCGGTTGTCAGCGGAATAGACTCGTCGAGCATGGTGGTGACCACATCAACAAAGGGCACCTGCGCCACAATGCCGTTGAACAACTTGGGTGCCTGATTAATCACCGCGCCCATCAGCAAACCACCGGCACTGCCGCCCATGGCGAACACCCGTTTGGCATCACCGTACCCCTGGGCGATTAACGCTTCGGTCACGTCGATAAAGTCGTTGAAGGTGTTTTGCTTTTTGAACAGTTTGCCGTCTTCATACCACAGTTGCCCCAGCTCACCGCCGCCGCGAATGTGTGCCAGTACAAATACAAAACCGCGATCCAACAGGCTTAAGCGGCTGGCGCTGAAGGCCGGATCCATGCTGCTGCCGTAGGATCCGTAGCCATACACCATCAACGGGTTAGTACCGCGCGTAAAGCTATCGTGGCGGTAAACCAGCGAAACCGGCACTTCGACGCCATCGCGAGCCTTCACCCATACCCGCTCGCTGCGGTAATTTTCCGGGGTGAAGTTTTTCACTTCCTGCTGCTTGAGCATCACGCGCTCACCGCTATCGAGATTAAGCTCATACAGCGTGGTCGGCGTGGTCATCGAAGAATAGCCATAGCGCAGCAGCTCGGTTTCCGGTTCCGGGTTATACGCCAGCCAGGTGGTGTAGGTAGGATCGTCGAAGGCAATGCGCTTCACTTCGCCGCTCTGCCAGTGGATCTGTCGCAGTTGGGTGAGGCCTTCGCTGCGCTCTTCCACCACCAGCCAGTCGCGGAACAGGCTAAAGCCCTCCAGCATCACTTCGATGCGCGGAGCGATCAGCGTCTGCCACTGCACCTCATCCGCCTGCTCACTCTGGTAGAGGCCAAAGTTCTTGCCGTCCTTGTTGGAACGGATATAGAAATGCTGGTGATAGTGATCGATACCGTATTCATGATCCTTACGACGCGGCACAAACATCTGCGGCTTGCTGTCGGCGCGATCGGCGTCCAGCAGCAGGATTTCCGAAGTGGTGGTGCTGCTCAGGTGGATCAGAATAAAACGATCGGAGGTAGTCTTTTCCAAGCCGACGTAGAAGGTGTCATCCTTTTCTTCGTAGATCAGCTCATCGAGTTGCGGATCGGTGCCCACCACGTGGCGATAGACCTGATAAGGCAGCAGCGTTTTGGCATGTTTGCGTACGTAATACACGGTGGCCGAGTCGTTGGCCCATTCAAAGCTGCCGGAGGTATTTTCCAGCACTTCGTCAGTCCAGCTATCGTCGCTGAGGTTTTTGAAACGAATGTCGTACTGGCGACGGGAAAGGAAATCCTCCGCGACCGCCAGCTTTTGGTTGTCAGGGCTGACTTCCAGCCCGCCAAGGGTATAAAACTCACGCTGCTCGGCACGTTGGTTACTGTCGATGAGGGTGTCCCAATGCTCGCTCTCGGCCTGCGGCTGACGGACGTAAATCGCGTATTCATTGCCCGGTTCGAAGCGGGTCTGATAACGGTAGCCGTGCCGGACGTAAGGCACCGAATGTTCCTGCTGGGGAATACGCGCCACCATCTCTTCATACAGAGTTTCGCGCAGCGCCTGCTGCGGTTTCAACACTGCGTCGGTAAAGGCGTTTTCCGCCTGCAGATAGTCCAGCACCTGGGGGTCTGCGCGCTCATCGTCGCGCAGCCAATAATAGTCATCTACCCGTGTGTCGCCGTGGGTAGTGATGGGATAAGGACGTTTTTCTGCCTTAGGGGGTGTCATCATTGCTAAATCATCCGCTTACCTTGATTAAGGCAAGAGTGACACGATTCCCCCCGGCTTGCCAAGCGGCGCTATGCCAGCTCGCGCTTTTTCTCGTTCACGTCGTTTTCGATGCCCTGCTTAACGTCCGCCGGGATCTTCAACGACTGCGCCAGCGCGTCGAGATAACCACGCTCCATAAAGTGATCGACGTCGATCACCATGCAGCTCAGGTAATAAACTTCTAACGCTTCGTCTTCATTCTTCACGCTCTGGGCGATCAGATCCGGGTTCAGCGGCTGATCGATGGCCTCTTGCACCCATTTTTGCGCTTCTTCCCCTACCTGCAGCTGTTCCAGGCTGTGGTCGATAGCGAGCTTTTCTTCCGCATCGATATGGCCATCGCTCTTGGCGGCAAACACCAGTGCCTGCACCAGCCGTTTAGCGCGTAAATCCACCGGTGTGGCTTGCAGACCGAACTGCGGTTCATCCTGATGGGTTTCTTTCACTCTCTGCTTGTACTTGTTCCACAACACCGCGCCCACCGCCGCGCTGCCGCCGATAATCAACGCGTTCTTGCCGAATTTACCCACCAATTTGCGTGATGACTTGTTCGCCAGCAAGACGCCCACCAGGCCACCCAGTGCGGTCGGGGCCAGCAGTTTGCCGATGCCTTCCGACCCGCCGATTGAACCGGCCTTTTGCCCAATCATCGATTGGATCTGCTGCATCCAGTTATTTTTCATACTTTACCCTTTGCCGAAGGAAACGAAGCGCGCAGGCACAGATTGGCCAAACCGCCGGTGAACCGTCAGATTAGGGGATTATTTGTCAATTTACGTATGGGGGATGAAAACCTGTGTAGCGAGGAAATTGGCCGGTTCCGCCGCTTGGCGCAAACCGGCCGGCAAGGCATTAAGGCTGTTCGCCCTCTTCACCCGGCTGTTCTTCGTCTTGTTCGTACTCCGCCAGTTCGTCACGCATCGCCTGAATGGACTCGCGTGCCAGCAGCGACAGCGTGCGGTAAAAACCGGTGGTGGCATGAGCTTCCACTTTGCCAAGGAAACGGCCGCACCAAGGCAGCAAATAGTCGTCAAACAAGGTGATCTGCGCCTGGGCTTCGTCTTCCTGTGCCTGATCTTCCAACCAGGAAGCGGCCAACAGCAATGAACCGAAGTGATCGGCCGGCGTTTCGCCAAGCGGCATACCGCGCTGCTGCAGGAAAGTTCGTACTTCCGCTTCTGTCGCCCCTTCAACATAGGCAGAGCGGAATGGCGACACGCTGCATTCACTACCGACAAACATCGCGTTGAAATCGCTGGACAGCTGGTTGACATCGCAACCCTGCTGCAGACGCACCAACAGGTCATCCTGCTCCAGCGGCCAGTGCTGTCGCAGTTTGCCTTCTTTGATCAGCGCGAACAGCGGCACCAGCAACGGATCTTGCGGCTGACGATAAAACAGCGTACCCAGCACGCGGCAAACAACAGAAAACTCATTCATGATAATGCCTTATACAATACGGAAAAAATTTGCCGGGACGATGTCACAAATCGGCCAGTTCCGCAATCGCCGGCTTACCGCGCCGTTCGAGAAAGTCCAGCAGGCGCCGAGGGCTAACATTAAGGATGCGTTCCTGCGGGAACTCCACTTCGGCAATAATGCGCTCGCAGTGTTCAAAGCCTCCGAGCGAGAAGGCAATATGTGAATCCGAACCCAGCGCCAGCCACCCACCGGCATCACGTACAGCCGCAGCAATCGCACGGCAGTTGTCTTCGCTGCCCTTGCGCGAATGGGTGAACGACGAGTTATTCAGTTCCAGCGCCACTTCATACTTCGCCGCCGCAGCAGCAACCGCGGCAATATCAATCGGGTATCTTGGGTTACCGGGGTGGCTGATAATGTGTACGTCCCCCTGCGCCATCGCGGCGATCATCGCTTCGGTATTGGCGGCCTTGTCCTGTGGTGCAAACACCGGCTCATGGAAACCGGCGATAATCACGTCGATTTTATCCAGCATCGGACCGGTGCAGTCGATATCACCCTGCCGATTTTTGATGTTGGCCTCAATACCGCGCAGAATGCCCACGCCGTCTACCAGACGCGGCCACACGTGCATATTCATAAAGTGCCAATAATGCGGTGCATCGGCCATATCCGGGCCGTGGTCGGTGATGGCGAACAGTTTGATGCCCTTTTGCCGGGCTTCGACGATGTAATCATGCAGCGTGCTGTAGGCGTGGGTGCTGGCGACGGTGTGCATATGTAAATCAACGGGGTACATTGCTTCTCCTTCTGAGCGGCCTGCCAGAATGCGGCGGCAGGCGCGGTTTATTATTTATTTAGCTTAGCAGGTGCATCACCGAAAGATCAGTAACCGCGCTGCACATCCACTACGCCGGCCGGTGTTTGTCCGGCCTCAAGCGCGAGAATGTTCGCCGCTATCTGATCCATCGCCGCTTCCGGCAAGGTGATGGCAGCAATATGCGGGGTAATGGTGACACGCGGATGACGCCAGAACGGATGCGCCTGCGGCAGCGGTTCGGTGACGAACACGTCCAGCGTGGCGGCGGCAAGCTGGCCTTGCTCCAGCGCCTGCAATAAATCGTCCTCAACCAGATGCGCACCGCGTGCCAGGTTGATCAGGTAAGCTCCCGGCGCCAAATGCGCGAACAGTTGCTGATTGAGGATCCCGGCGGTTTCCGGCGTATTGGGCAGCAGGTTGATCAGCAATTGCACCCCATCGAGAAACGCGGCGCGCTGTTCGGCTCCGGCAAAGCTCCGCACGCCGTCGATTTGTTTGGGGCTACGGCTCCAGCAACGCACGTTAAAACCAAACGCCGTCAGCTTCTGCGCCACGCTTTTCCCCAACACCCCGGCACCGAGAATGCCAATAGTGAAATTATCCTGCTGATGGGGATCGAGCGGCCGCCACTCCTGCTGCTGTTGCAACAGCTGGTATTCATCAAAACGGCGGAAATAGCGCAGTACATAGCTCAGTGCATATTCCTGCATCTGTTGCGCCATGCCGGTATCTTCAAGGCGCAGCAACGGCACACCTGCCGGCAGGGTGCCGGGGTAGTCGCGTTCTTGCTCCAGGATAGCATCGACGCCGGCGCCGAGGGCAAACACGCCTTTCAACTGACCACGGTTAGCCAACATCTCATGGGGTGGCCGCCACACCAGCGCGTAATCTGCCGGACGATCATCGCCCGGTTGCCAGGCACGAACCTGCGCTTGTGGCAGGCGCTGTGACAGGCCTGTGAGCCATTCCCCGGCATTAAAGAAAGGGTGGTAAAAAATGATGTTCATCTTGGCAACTCCGTCTGTTTTTATCTGTTTCCATCCAGACTTCCGCGATTCGCCGACAGATGCAAGCGTTAAAGCCCAAAACGAAAACAGCCCCGACCAGTGGGGCTGTTTTTATGCTGTGGGATCTCAGGCGGCAACAGGCGTGTCGTGCCTGATAAGACGGCGCAGCAGCGGGATCAAAATCAGCATCACCACGCCAACGCCTGCGGCTCCCCAGCCCAGCACGCTGAATACCTCGCTATAACCAGGGTTGGTCAGCACCGGAGTACTGCCGCTGTTTTCCGGCATCAGGCCCGAGACATAGCCCGCCAATACCGAAGCGACGCCGGTGACCATCATCCAGCACCCCATCATCACACCCTGATAGCGCGGGGGAGCCAGTTTGCCGATCATCGCGTAGCCGATTGGGGAAATCATCAGTTCACCGATACTCTGCAGCACATAACTGATGGCAATCCATTTAAACGCCACCAGCCCATCACCGCCGGCCAGGCTAATACCCAACGGCAATACCAGCATCCCGAGCCCGATACAGAACAAAGAACCGGAGAACTGCATCGGAATGTCGATTTTGCAGCCACGGGCGCGCAGGCGATTGAACCACCAGGCCATCAACGGCCCGCCAACCACGATCACCAGCGTATTGATGTTCTGGATCCACTGCGGTGCCACCTGAATGCCGTAGACGTTCAGGTTGATATTGTGCTCGGAGAACAGCATCAGCCCCATCGGCGCCAACTGATACAGCGCCCAAAACACCAATGAGCCCAGCGACAAGATAAGGTAAGCCGTCATCCGGCGACGTTCGTCACGCGGGTGATGACGCAGCGTAACCACGCACAACATCAGGAAAATCAGCACGCCAAGGCCAATAACGAAATAGCCGCTGAACTCCGCGTGGGTCAGCATTACGCGGATAATAGGCACCAACACCACCAATACCGCTAACCCGACCAGCATGCGCCAGCGATATTCTCCACGGCTGGCGTCATGCAGCGGTGTGTTGAGATCGGCCAGAATGCGCCAACGGCTGACGGCGACGATGATTGCCGCCGCATTGCCCAGTGTGGCGAACAGGAATAGCGCACGGTAGTTTTCGGTCAGTTGGAAATAGCCGGCGACGGTAAAACCGACAAAGAACCCCAGGTTCATCCCGGCATAGTTCCACAGGAAGGCTGATTCGCGCCGATCGTCGTCCGGCTTAAAACGCTGGGTCAACATCATATTAATGCAGGTGACGTTCAGCCCACTGCCGGTCAGGAACATCGCCAGGCCCCAGTAAAGTCCCCAAACCCCGGCAACGGCGATCAATGCGCAGCCGATCACCTGCAGCACCATACCCAGTACGAACAGGTTGCGGTTACTGAGGAAGCGCCCACCCAGATAGCCGCCGAACATATGCAAGCCGTAGTTGAACGCCCCGAACACGCCCATCATGGCGTTGGCGTTAGTTTCGCTGAAACCAAGTCGCTTGGTGGCGTACAGTACCAACGTTGAGTACAGCACGGCAAAACCCAGCGTGGCGAAGATTTGGATAAAGAACAGTGCCCCGGCCCCCGGGGGAATGGCATGGCGCTGTGGCGCCGTCGGTGTGGAATCTGTCGAAGTCAAAGTGAACCTCTGCTGCATTATTATTTGTTAGATCAATCCCTGTCTGCTTATCGCCGGGTCGTTGCCCGGCAACCTGCGCGGCGGTGTGAAGATCCTTGCCAAAACCCCGCGCCAGCACCTTTCCATTTAGCGACACATATGACTAATAATCCAGTATTAATGCATATAACAGCACTGCAGACTTCACTCCTGCTGATATATTGAGCTAATACATACTGAAGCGTTCAAATATTAGCCTGCTATATAATTTTACGCCATGTCTCCCCCGCAAACTCATACGATATGGCGGCCGATCGCTCGGGAAATCAGCAAATTGCTGCAACTTTGGCTAAACAGTCATGGTTATGTCACAAGAGGGTTGACGCTGGGATCAGATTCTCCTACATTAGCGCCCGTCGGCAGCGCAATGCGTTAGCGATGAAGTAAAACGGTGAGGTGTCTGAGTGGCTGAAGGAGCACGCCTGGAAAGTGTGTATACGCGAAAGTGTATCGAGGGTTCGAACCCCTCTCTCACCGCCATATTCCACGAGAAAGCCTGAACGAAAGTTCAGGCTTTTTTGTTGTCTGTGAAACAGGGAATTGGGCTGCCTGGCCCCCGTCCCTGCCGTTCGCCGCAGTTTTCAGCAAAGCGAACACGGCTTAAGCGGACGCACCGAAACGCAGAAATTCTGCTTGACCGGATCGCTCGGTCTCCCTATAGTAGCGCCCCGTTGCAGCAGTGAGCACGCAACGACAAAATACGGTGAGGTGTCTGAGTGGCTGAAGGAGCACGCCTGGAAAGTGTGTATACGCGTAAGTGTATCGAGGGTTCGAACCCCTCCCTCACCGCCATATTTTACGAGAAAGCCTGAACGCAAGTTCAGGCTTTTTTGTTGTCTGCAATCCGCCTCAGTGCGTGCGACCAACCGCCATAGAGGGCTGCATCACCGCGCGGCGCCAGTCGCCCGGGGTTTGCCCATAGTGGCGTTTAAAACTGCGATTGAAGGACTGCTGCGAGTCAAAGCCGAGTGAGATCGCCACGCTGACGATCGGTTCGCCGCTGTTGGCCAGGCGCTCTGCCGAGACCCTCAGCTTCTGCATGCGAATATACTCCCCCAACGCGTAGCCGGTCTGGCGTTTGAACATTCGCTGCAGGTGCCACTTGGAATACCCCGCGCGGCCCGCTACGGTATTGATGTCCAGCTTCTCTTCCAGATTGTTATCAATCCACTCAATCAAATCAGTAATAAAACCCGTGCTGTTCATGCTGACGCTCCCATGACTTGGCAGGTAGATCCGCTGCCCGATGCCATTACGTTGCAGCAGTTTCGCATTAAATGCAATTTTTATTATTGCATTTAACAGAGAGGCACTTCTATAATCCAGCCAATTAATGTAACCGATATTGATACATTAATGTGACAACAATGTGTTTCAAAACCTAACCGTTGCGCCGATGACCGGTGCAACCGCTCTGCCGCCGGTCACAGGCCAGGGAAGTTACCCGGATAACAGGGCCGGGTGTATCGCCAGATCGTGCTTACTACTGGAAAGAAAAATAATGCCAAGCCAGCCAAACTCATTGTTCCATTCACACCGTCGCCAAAGCGGCATCGGTATCAGCACTCGCCTTTCTGCCGTCGCGTTGCTGGTCGCTCTGCTGGCCGGGTGTGACAACAGCGTCGCTCAAAATGCGGCCCCCCCGCCACCGGCCGTCAGCACCGCCGACGTGGTGATAAAACCCATCAGCCAATGGGACGCTTTCAACGGTCGCATCGAGGCGGTGCAAAGCGTCCAGCTACGGCCACGGGTTTCCGGCTATATCGATAAAGTGAATTACACCGAAGGCGATGAAGTGAAAAAAGGCCAGGTGCTGTTCACCATCGACGACCGTACCTACCGTGCCGCTCGTGAGCAGGCACAGGCTGAACTGGTTCGGGCTCGCAATCAGGCGGCATTGGCCCGCAGTGAATCCGGCCGTACCGAGAAATTGATCAGCAGCCAGGCCATCTCTACTGAAGTATGGGAACAACGTCGCTCTTCCGCCGCTCAGGCACAGAGCAACGTGCTGGCGGCTCAGGCCCAGTTCGACCTGGCGCAACTGAACCTCGATTTTACCCGGGTGATTGCACCGATTGACGGGCGCGCCAGCCGCGCAATGATCACTGCCGGTAACCTGGTGACCACCGGCGACAGCGCCAGCGTACTCACCACGCTGGTGTCGCTCGACAAGGTTTACGTCTATTTCGACGTCGATGAAGCCACTTTTCTGCGTTATCAAAACGATGGGCGACGCACGACAAAACTGCCGGTGAAAGTTGGGCTGGTCGGCGAAGACGGCTATCCGCATCAGGGCATTGTTGATTTTACCGACAACCAGTTGAACGCCGGTACCGGCACTATTCGCATGCGCGCCCTGCTGGAAAACGCTGAGCGCCGCTTCACGCCAGGGCTATTCGCCCGGGTGCAGATGCCCGGCAGTGCCGAGTTCAATGCCATGTTGATCAACGATAAATCGGTCATGACCGATCAGGACCGCAAGTTTGTTTATATCGTCGATAAAGACGGCAAGGCGCAACGACGCGATATCGAAGTGGGCCGGGTGGCTGGCGGATTGCGCATTGTACAGAAGGGACTGGCTGCCGGTGACCGGGTGATCGTCGACGGTATGCAAAAAGTGTTTATGCCGGGTATGCCGGTCGCTGCCAAAAACGTGGCGATCAACGCCGACGCTTCCGCGCTTAACTAAGCCCCAGTAAAGGATCCTGATCCATGGACTTTTCTCGTTTTTTCATCGACCGGCCGATATTTGCCGCGGTACTGTCGATTCTGATTTTTGTCGGCGGTGTTATTGCCATTCCGCTGCTGCCGATCAGCGAATATCCGGACGTGGTGCCGCCCAGCGTGCAGGTACGTGCCCAATACCCCGGCGCTAACCCGAAAGAGATCGCTGAAACGGTGGCAACCCCGCTGGAAGAAGCGATCAACGGCGTCGAAAACATGATGTACATGAAGTCGGTGGCCGGTTCCGACGGCGTACTGGTCACCACCGTCACCTTCCGCCCAGGAACAGACCCCGATCAGGCACAGGTGCAGGTACAAAACCGTGTGGCGCAGGCCGAAGCACGTCTGCCTGAGGACGTGCGGCGGCAAGGGGTAACGACCCAGAAGCAATCCCCGGCTCTGACGCTGGTGGTCCATCTGGTTTCCCCTTCCGGTAAATACGATTCGCTCTACCTGCGCAACTACGCCACTCTGAAGGTCAAGGATGAGCTGGCCCGCCTGCCCGGTATCGGCCAGGTGCAGATTTTCGGTGCCGGTGAGTACGCTATGCGTATTTGGCTCGATCCGAACAAGGTGGCCTCACGCGGGCTGACCGCCTCTGACGTGGTCTCTGCCATGCAGGAGCAGAACGTACAGGTTTCTGCCGGGCAACTGGGTGCGGAACCGATGCCGACCCGCAGCGATTATCTGCTGTCGATCAATGCGCAGGGTCGCCTGCAGACCGAGGAAGAGTTTGGCAATATTATCCTCAAGAGCGGCGACAACGGCGAAGTCGTTCGCCTGCGCGACGTCGCACGCATTGAAATGGGTTCCGGCAGCTACGCTCTGCGTGCCCAGCTCAATAATAAGGACGCAGTAGGGATTGGTATCTTCCAGGCTCCGGGGGCCAATGCCATTGAATTGTCCAATGCGGTGCGGGCCAAAATGGCCGAGTTGTCGACCCGTTTTCCGGACGGCATGAGCTGGCAATCCCCGTACGACCCAACGGTATTCGTGCGCGATTCGATCCGCTCGGTGGTAGATACCCTGCTTGAAGCGGTGCTGCTGGTGGTACTGGTGGTCATTCTGTTTCTGCAAACCTGGCGGGCGTCGATTATTCCCCTGCTGGCCGTGCCAATCTCAATCGTCGGTACCTTTGCGGCGCTCTATCTGTTGGGCTTTTCGCTCAACACCTTGAGCCTGTTCGGACTGGTGCTAGCCATAGGTATCGTGGTCGATGATGCCATCGTGGTGGTAGAGAACGTCGAGCGTAATATCGAGGAAGGTCTGTCACCGCTGGCGGCGGCGCACCAGGCAATGCGTGAAGTGTCTGGCCCGATTATCGCCATCGCTGTCGTACTGTGCGCAGTGTTCGTGCCGATGGCGTTTCTGTCCGGCGTCACCGGCCAGTTTTATAAGCAGTTCGCCGTGACTATCGCCATTTCGACCGTGATCTCGGCTATCAACTCGCTGACCCTGTCACCGGCGTTGGCAGCGTTGCTGTTGAAGCCGCACGGCGCACCAAAAGACATGCCATCACGCCTGATTGATCGCTTGTTCGGCTGGCTGTTCCGTCCGTTTAACCGCTTCTTTGCCAGCAGCTCACAACGTTATCAACGTGGGGTTTCCCGGGCGCTGGGCAAACGCGGCGCGGTATTTGTGGTGTACGCGCTGTTGCTGTGCGCCGCCGGGGTGATGTTTAAAACCGTACCCGGTGGATTCATCCCGACTCAGGACAAGCTTTATTTGATTGGCGGCGTGAAAATGCCGGAGGGTGCGTCGCTGGAACGTACCGACGCGGTGATCCGCAAAATGAGCGCCATCGGCCTGAGCGTCGACGGGGTGACGGATGCGGTCTCCTTCCCTGGGCTGAATGCATTGCAGTTTACCAATACGCCCAACACCGGCACCGTGTTCTTTGCGCTGGAGTCATTAAGCACCCGTACCCGCAGCGCGGCGCAGATCAATGCCGAGATTAACGCCAAGATTTCACAGATCCAGGAAGGGTTCGCGTTCTCGATTATGCCCCCTCCTATCCTCGGTATCGGCCAGGGTTCGGGTTACTCACTGTATATTCAGGATCGCGCGGGTCTGGGCTATGGCGCGCTGCAAACCGCAATCAACACCATGTCGGGCGCGATCATGCAAACGCCGGGCATGGGCTTCCCGATCTCGTCCTATCAGGCCAACGTACCGCAGCTGGACGCGAAGATTGACCGCGACAAGGCCAAGGCGCAAGGGGTGCCGCTCAATGCCCTGTTCAGCACCTTGCAAACCTATCTCGGTTCGTCTTATATCAATGACTTCAACCGCTATGGCCGCACCTGGAAGGTGATGGCGCAGGCCGACGGTCAGTTCCGCGACAGCGTGGAAGATATCGCCAACCTGCGCACCCGCAACGATAAGGGGGAAATGGTGCCGATTGGCAGCATGGTCAGCATCAGCACCACCTACGGCCCGGATCCGGTGATCCGTTACAACGGTTTCCCAGCGGCAGATCTGATTGGTGATGCCGATCCGCGTGTGCTGTCATCGTCACAGGCCATGAGTGAACTGACGGTCATGGCCAACAAGCTGTTGCCGAATGGCATGAACATTCAGTGGACCGATCTGAGCTATCAGCAGTCCACCCAGGGCAACGCGGCCATTATTGTCTTCCCGGTGGCGGTGCTGCTGGCCTTCCTGGCGCTGGCAGCCTTGTACGAAAGCTGGACGCTGCCATTGGCGGTGATCCTGATCGTGCCGATGACCATGCTGTCGGCACTGTTTGGGGTCTGGCTGACCGGCGGTGACAACAATGTGTTCGTGCAGGTGGGACTGGTCGTGTTGATGGGGCTGGCCTGTAAGAACGCCATTTTGATCGTCGAGTTCGCCCGTGAACTGGAGCTACAGGGCAAAAGCATTATGGAAGCGGCACTGGAAGCCTGTCGTCTGCGACTGCGGCCGATTGTGATGACCTCCATCGCCTTTATCGCCGGGACTATTCCGCTGATCCTCGGACACGGTGCCGGTGCTGAGGTTCGCGGCGTCACCGGCATCACGGTATTTTCCGGCATGCTGGGGGTCACACTGTTTGGGTTGTTCCTGACCCCAGTGTTCTACGTTACTCTGCGCCGTATGGTGACACGCAAAACACGGCAATCCGTGGCGGAATAATTCGCCTGCCGCAGCCATAAAAAAGCCCGGTTTTTAAACCGGGCTTTTCTTGGTCTTATTCTTTATACCGCATGTATCGCAGACTATTTTTCTGCTGTCTCTTCGTCTTTCTCGTCTTGCATTGCATAGGCCGCGCAGGCTCGCTTATCGCCCCGCTCCAACTCGGCCAGAGAATCCGCCACCGTGTAGCCCGCCAGTACGTTCAACGATGCCTCTTCCGCCTCGTTCACCACCGACTTGAAATACCAACAGGCGTTGGCACTGACCAGGCAACGCGCCGGCCCTTCCGGTCGGGCGGCCCAGATGCGTTTATCATCAATAACGGCCAGATAGATATCCCGCAGGGTGATCTGATCCGCCGGGCGACCCAGGTGAATCGAACCGTTACGGCCCAGGGTCGAAACAATAATGCCATTTTTGGTCAGGGGCACCATCAGTTTGCGGATAAAGCTGGGATTGGCTTCCAGACCGGCGGCAAGCACCGCACTGGTCGAACGCACGCCCAGCTTCTCAGCCACGGCCACGCTAAGTACCATTTGCATTGCAGTCGGAAAGCGAAAATCTAACATGTTTTTATCTCTGTCTCCGGGAGACCAAATGCCTGGACTGGGCCGGTGTGAGATAACGTCATCACACCTACCCAACTGCACAATAATATAACAAACACCGTTGCACTATTGAAGGTATGCCCGGATAAATCGCACGGATACATTAGGTCGGAAATCGCGTCAGAACTGGCCTGAGGGTAAACTGCGGGGATTAAGAATGCAGAAACCCGCGTCAATATTAATGCCGCTCGCTTAACTGGGTTAAACGATCAGAACTAACACTGTCCGCGGGTTTGATTCTTGTCTGTTGATTAGGCTTTATTCAGCACCAGTTGGCCGCTTTTATCCAGCGGGATCTGGGTGCCGGGATCGTGATCCATACGGATCTTGCCCTGCTGAGTGCCAATCTTGTAGGTCACATCGTAACCCAGCATTTTCTGTGATTTGTCGTAGACCGTTTTGCAACGCTGCTGCGTGCTGGTGGTGCTGTCGTTATTTTGCATCGCACCCTGCACCTGGTTACCGGCATAACCGCCGCCCAAGGCACCGACCACCGTCGCCACATCACGACCACGACCACCACCGAACTGATGGCCAATAACGCCACCGGCAACTGCACCCAGAACCGAACCGGCAATGCGGTTCTCATCCTGTACTGGCGCACGATGAGTGACGGTCACATTACGGCATTCCTGACGCGGGGTTTTGATGGTTTCTTTGATCGGCGTTGCGGCAATAACCTGCGCATATTGCGGACCGGAAGAAAAAACATCAAGACTGGCCACCGCAGCAATACCCAGAGCGGCTGCAATACCAATACCCACACCAGCTAACATTGACTTGTTCACAGGAAATCCTCCTGAAAGTGTTACCACGCATTTGTACCGGGGATTTTACCGACATTGCACCGCGCTTATTATTTTGCGCATTGGCGGCACGTGGTATTCCGGTTTACGGCGTGCGCGACGCGCCGTCTGTAAACAAGATAAAGTCTGCACAATGTTCCAGAACCTCGCAATAAGACAATGTGACCAAAAATGCCGTAAAGCACGCTTACCCCTAGCGTTTAGGAGGATTCTTAAGACTTTTACCCATACTGACGGGACATTGTGCTGAACGATCAGTCCGTCGCTACCCTATCGCGCGGGAACAGGCATAAAAAAACCCACGCGGGCGAACCGGCGTGGGTCAGTCGATATGGGGGGCTGTTAGTGCATTTTCAAACGCGGGCGGATCACCCGGTTGATGCCGCCGACCAGCATCATCAGGCCGGTTTTGATATAACCGTGTAACGCGACCTGGTGCATACGATACAGCGAAATATAGACGAAGCGCGCAATGCGGCCTTCGACCATCATCGAACCACGCATCAGGTTGCCCATCAGGCTGCCAACGGTGCTGAAACGGGACAGAGAGACCAGCGAACCGTGGTCTTTGTACACGTAAGGCTTCAGCGTCTGACCGTTCATCAGAGCCAGAATGTTGGTAAAGCAGCGTGACGCCATCTGGTGCGCCGACTGGGCGCGTGGTGGCACAAAGCCACCGCCCTCTTTCGGACAAGAGGCACAGTCACCGATAGCGAAGATATTCGGATCGCGCGTGGTCTGCAGCGTAGGTTCCACCACCAGCTGATTAATGCGGTTGGTTTCCAGCCCGGCGATGTCCTTCATAAAGTCCGGCGCCTTGATACCGGCCGCCCACACCATCAAATCGGCATCGATAAATTCGCCGCCCTTGGTGTTCAGACCCTTGGCATCCGCGCTGGTGACCATAGTGTTGGTCAATACGCGCACGCCCAGTTTGTTCAGTTCCTGATGCGCAGCGGCGGAAATACGCGGCGGCAGTGCAGGCAGAATACGCTCGCCCGCTTCGACCAGGGTCACGTTCAGTGCGCTGTTGTCCAGGCCTTCAAAGCCGTAACTGTGCAGTTGCTTCACCGCATTATGCAGCTCTGCAGACAGTTCCACACCGGTGGCACCACCGCCGACGATGGCGATATTCACCCGCTCTTTTTGCCCTGGCTGCGCCGAGAACTTGAGGAACAGGTTCAGCATTTCGTTGTGGAAACGACGTGCCTGGTGGGGGTTGTCCAGGAAGATACAGTGATCTTTCACGCCGGCAGTACCGAAATCGTTCGAGGTGCTACCCAGCGCCATCACCAGGATGTCGTAAGGCAGCTCGCGTGCAGGAACCAGTTCAGCACCGTGCTCGTCGCAGATTTGCGCCAACTGCAGGGTTTGCGTTTCGCGATTAATGTTGGTCAGCGAACCCAGTTGGAAGCTGAACGAGTGATTGCGCGCGTGTGCCAGGTAGCTCAGCGCGTCGACGCCGTCATCAAGGGAGCCGGTTGCTACTTCATGCAGCAAGGGTTTCCACAGATGGCTGTGATTGCGGTCTACCAGCGTGATGTCTGCTTTGTGCTTACGACCGAGTTTATGGCCCAGGCTGGTCGCCAGTTCCAGACCACCGGCACCACCGCCGACAATGACGATTTTTTTCTTTGGCGTTGTCAAAATAACCCCCTAAATGTGAACCAATTGTTGCCTAAGGGTAAATAAATAATATCCTTAGAATACATAGGGTTCGCTTAAAATAAACCTGCTATCTGAAGTCAGAATAGCATGTGGGGTTATTTGGTCATACCAAAATTGATGTACATCAAACTTTTTTGGTTAAAGCCTGGACGAAGCGAAATTTTGAGGATTGTGATTCAAATAGTTAGCGCGAGATCACAGTTTTAAATTTTGTCCCCCAACGGGAAAAACGGGGCTTTCAGGCAAAGAAATGCCGCAATTTTTGTCTGTTCAGAACAATCATTGCGGCGCTGTCGGGCGTTATGAAACTGTTAAGGCAGGGTCTTGAATGCCTTGATGCGTTGCAGATGTGGCGAGAGGTTTTTGAATTTGTGGGTTTGTTGTTCATCCCAGACAATTTCATAGTATTTGTGCAACAGTTCAGCACTGATCTGGCTGTCCAGCACCTCGTCGTGGCGGGAAAGCACCACCAGACAGCGATCGCGGTTTTTCTCACGGAAGTCCTCAACGCACTTGGTGGCGATATCGCGATACTCTTCCGGCCGGTCGATTTTGCCTTGCATATGTTGTTCAGGAGACAAATTGGGGTTGAAGATCACCTGGCGGATACCGCACAAAAAGCCGATACGCTCGGCCCAAAAACCCCCGAGGCCCACCCCGCAGATCAGCGAATGCTTGTCGCCTCCCTGCTGAACCGCCTTGTCCACTTCTTTCAACAAATGCTGCATGTCATGGCGTGGGTGCAAGGTGCTGTAACTGATAAAGCGTACGTCAGGATCAATAAACTGTAGCTGTAACACCTTCTCATGATTGCCGGGACTGGTGGAATCAAAGCCATGTAAATAGATAATCATCTGGATCCTCGCAACAAACGGAGGGCCGCGCCGCAGCCCTCATCATTTACGCCGCACTACGACGTCCTGGGTTCACCCCGCATTACGCTGCTTGTGCTCTTCCCAGCGTTCGCTGAGCGCATTCAGCTCTTTATGCGCCTGCTGCCAGCGCGCAGAATCGCGCAGTTCCTGACGGGTGAACTGACCGCGATGATATAACTGCTTCACCCGCTCTGCTTTGACCGGGGACAGTTTATCCAGCACGCTGACCGCCCCTGCGCGGTTATTGCATACCAGGATCATGTCGCAGCCCGCATCCAATGCGGCCTGGCCGCGCTCGGCATAACTGCCCATAATCGCCGCCCCTTCCATCGACAGATCGTCCGAGAAGATAACGCCGTCAAAACCCAATTCCTGACGCAGGATCTCTTTTAGCCAATAAGGCGAGCCGCTGGCGGGGCGTGGGTCTGCTTCAGTATAGATGACGTGAGCCGGCATCACGGCGTCCAACAGCTGACGGTTAATCAATTCACGGAAGATCGACATATCATGTTCGCGGATCTCAGCCAATGGACGCGGATCTCGCGGAGTTTCTTTGTGCGAATCCGCACTGACCGCACCGTGGCCAGGGAAATGCTTGCCGGTGGTTTTCATCCCGGCACTGTGCATGCCCAGAATGAAACGCTCGGCCATCGCCAACGCCTGCTGCGGATCGCTGTGGAACGAACGTTCACCAATCGCCGCGCTGACGTGGCCAATATCCAGCACCGGTGCAAAACTGATGTCGATGTCCTGCGCGATCATTTCCGCCGCCATCAACCAGCCGGCTTCCTGTGCCAGACGCCCGCCCTCATGCGCTTCGTTTAATGCGGCAAATGACTGCGCCGCCGGCAGACGGGTGAAACCTTCGCGGAAACGCTGCACGCGGCCGCCTTCCTGATCCACCGCCACCACCAGCCGATGGTGAGAAGCCTCGCGGATTTGGCGTACCAGCTCACGTAATTGCTGCGCATCGTGGAAATTGCGGGTGAACAAGATCAGGCCGCCCACCAGCGGGTGTTTCAGGATCTCACGTTCTTCTGCGTCCAGCTCATAGCCGGCGACATCTAACATTACTGGGCCCACGGCCACCTCACTTCACTATTTATTCAGAACATGGGGATGTTAAACAAAAACGCCGGTGCAACACTGCGCCCCAGCGCAAAAATTCGGGATCGCCGGTTTGTTGCCAGCGCACTTCAAACCATAGCAGCATCAGGTAATCTACCCACGGCAACCAGCGCTGCACCTGTGCGCTGAGCAAGGATAAATTTGAGTAACCGATACGGGCATAATGCCGCAAAAATTGCTGTTGATCGGCTGGCGACCAGGCATTGCCGCGAAACAGGGCGGCGATGTCCAGCGCGATATCCCCGTCTGCCGCATACTCCCAGTCAATCAGCCGCAGGCCTTGGCCCTGTGCGATCAGATTGCCCGGATGAATATCCATATGCAAAGGAGCCAGTTTTAGTGGCGTTGGGGGCCGACGACGCAAAAAACGCTGATGCAGCTTTAACCAGGCGGGTGTCAGGCGTCGGGGATCCAGCTGCTGCCAATAGCGAGTAAACTGCCGATGCAGGCTCAGCGGGTAGCTACTGGGCGCCCGTTGATGTAAACCGGCCATCACCTCAGCCAGATTGCCGCCCTCATTCAGCCGAACAAAACCCGCCTCAGTGACAACGTCACCAGTGAGCCATTGCAAGATAATCCACTGATTATTCTGCGCTAAAACCTGCGGCCCGATACCCTTGCCAGCACGACACAACACCCGTGCCTCACGTCGACGACTGACGCCCAACGCGCTTTTTTCTGCACTTTGCTGGCGAGCCAATAGCTGCACGCCCTCGCCTTCAATCCGCCAGCTTTCACCGGTCAGGCCCTGCACCGGACTGAAACGACAACCGGCGGTTTTCACCGCCGGCAGCTTATGCTCAATCAGTCTTCGCAGTGCGGCTTCAATGTGTAACGGCGCCATTACCTGACCAGACGATTTCACCACTTTGCACCAGCATTAATTGCATATCCAGCGTGGGTGATTTCACATCACCGCTGACGTCGCTGTACAGCACGTACTGCGCGCTGACGATGCGCGCCAGACCAATCGCCTTGCTGCGTGAGCCCAGGCTGTCATCCACCGACAGGCCCAGCGTCTGTTTGGCAGTGGCCAACTGCGCTTCCGGCACGATGGAGAAGGTTTTATTTGATGCCAAAGCCTTGTGCAGTGCGGAGGTCGCTTTCGCGGTCTGCAACGCACCGTTGGTGTTGTTCTTCACGCTGTCGAGCAGCAGCACGCTGCCTGGATTAACCCCATCGGCTTTCAGCATCTGATTGACCAGCGGCTGTACGCTGCTCAGCCAATCGAGCTGCTGAATCTTTGGCGGTTGTGGTACCGGTTCGGTGACCGGCGGCTGCGGCTCTTCGGTCACCGGCGGCGTCACCGGCTCAACGGTCACCGGCGGTTGCGGTTGTTCCGGCTCCGGCGGACGAGACAGACAACCGGTTAACACCAACGCGGCCAGCGCGACAAGTAGATACTTTTTCATTAATCCCTCTCTCAATGAACCAAGAGTTTACA
Organism: Serratia proteamaculans; assembly: GCF_004684015.1. Lineage (GTDB taxonomy): Bacteria > Pseudomonadota > Gammaproteobacteria > Enterobacterales > Enterobacteriaceae > Serratia > Serratia proteamaculans_F. The sequence continues at coordinate 71,361 of NZ_SRIA01000013.1, read as the reverse complement.
AGAATAGATACAGACGCACGCGCTTGGCATCGAGGTTGCCATTGAGCGAGTAAATGGTGGCGTCTGAATTTGGCGCAATAGTAATGGTGCGCGGCGCTTCAAAAGGCCGGATATCCAGCCCCTGATCGTCATACCAGTAGAAGCGATAGTGCACCGTGACCGGCGTTGGTTGGCTGTTGCTGAGTTCCGAAGTCGCCATCACCCGCCCGGAAGCATTCGAAATCGACGGATTGTCGGCCAGAATGCCCGCGGTCAGCACCGGCGAATCCATCACCACCGTCTGGCGTTCGTTAACCGCAATGCCACGCGGGCTGCTACAGCCCATCAGTATGATGGCGGGTAACGTCAGCGCCATCAGACAACGCAGGGGTTTGCTATAGCGCATTATTTTCCTCGATTAACGTGACAGCAGCGGCCCCAGGGAGCGGCCACCGACCAAATGCATATGAATATGATAGACCTCCTGGCCGCCATGACGGTTGCAATTGATAATCAGGCGGTAGCCGTCTTCGGCGATACCTTCCTGCTCGGCAATCCTGGCGGCGGCGGTGATCATACGGCCCAGAGCGGCTTCGTGCTCAACAGTGACGTCGTTGATGGTGGGGATCAGAACATTGGGTACGATCAGAATATGGGTCGGAGCCTGAGGTGAAATATCACGGAAAGCGGTGACCAGTTCATCTTGGTAAACCACATCAGCAGGAATTTCGCGGCGGATAATTTTACTGAAAATCGTTTCTTCGGCCATCTGGCGTTCCTTGTAGAAGAAAATAAGCTGTACGCAGTATGAGTGACAAATTCTACTGCTTTCAACCTGATTGCGCACTTCCCGTGTCGAATGATGCAGAATCAGACAACCGGTCAGAGTAATCGTGCCGCTATCAGCGTTACCCAGCGGCATTCATCTGATTTTTTTCACTTTGGTTATTCACTATTGTTGCTTTACTTGCCTGTTGCCGCCGCCAATAGTAACCCTATGATTAAAAACGGATAGGTAACGACATGCGATGCAAAACTCTGGTACTGAGCGCGCTGCTGCTATGCGGCCATGTAGCGGCTGAAACCAAAAGCATTATTGACCTGCAGGCTAATCAGCAACATTTGCGTGCCGCGAAAAACCCAGCCGCGGTGGCACTGATCCCGGCTAATTACCCTTTTGCCATACCTGGCAAACTGACCGTCGCGGTGGCGTCTGAAAATTCCCCGCCACTGGCGCTGTTTGCCGAAGACAATAAAACGCTGATTGGCAGCGATCCGGATATTGCACAACTGGTTGCGGACAGCCTGGGGCTGGAGCTGAATCTGGTGCCTACTTCCTGGGAAGACTGGCCACTCGGGATCAGTTCGGGCAAGTACGATGCCGCCATTTTCAATATTGCCGTCACCAAGCTGCGCAAGACAAAGTTTGATTTCGCCACCTACCGCGTGGATACACTGGGTTTTTATGTGAAATCCACCAGCAAAATAACCTCAATCAACCGACCTGCAGACATTGCCGGGTTGCGGGTTATTGTCGGCTCGGGGACCAATCAGGAAAATATCCTGCTTGGCTGGGATAAACAGAACCGCGCCAACGGCCTGGCAGCGGTGCAACCGATTTATGTCACCGACGATGCAGCCGCCAACCTGAGCATTCAGTCTGGACGCACCGATGCATTTTTCGGCCCCCACTCTACTGGCGCCTACAAGGCGGCACTGACCGGCAAAACCAAAATGGTCGGGATTGGACCGAACGTGGCCTATGTGGCAGTGACCACCAAAAAAGATAACGGTCTGGTTGCGGCCATCAATGCCGCCATCAATGGGGTGATTGCCAGCGGCGAGTATGGCCAGGTGCTGGACCGTTGGGGCGAACAGGATGAGAAGGTCCCACGCTCAACCATCAACCCGCCGGGCATTGGCGACTAATTTTCTATCAACTGAGGGGCGTGCGTGCGCATCCAGTTGGCCAATGAGTCGAGCGTCGGGCGCAGCGTTTTGCCCAGCGGCGTAATCTGATATTCAACACGCGGCGGGACTTCAGGGAACACCTGTCGCGTGACCAGGCCGCGCTGTTCAAACTGCCGCAGTTGGCGTGTCAGCTCTTTCTGGGCGATCGGTGCCACGGCACGCTGCAGCTCGCTGAAACGCACCGGGCCATCGATCAGTATCAGCCGGTAGAGGATCGGAATAGCCCACTTCCCGGCGACCAGATTAACAAACCCCACCATCGGGCAAGGTTCCCCTGCTGCCGGCAACGCCGCTAAATTTTTTTCCGCTGTCGAACGCCCTGTATCGGTCATTTCATCCCACCTTGTCCTTTAGTATCCAAAAGGTGCCTACTATGCAAAAGGTACTATAGCGCAAATAATGCCGAGATCGACAACAATGGGGGGTGGGTTATGTCACGACTTAAAGGCAAATATGCATTGATTACCGGTGGCACCAGCGGCATAGGTTTGGAAACTGCGCGTCAATTTATTGCCGAAGGCGCCAGCGTGGCGATCACCGGGCGCAGCCAAAGCGCCCTTGACGCAGCGGGTGAAGCTCTGGGCAAGGTGTTGCTGTTGCACAGCGATGCCGGGGATATTGCTGGGCAGCGCGTGTTAGCCCAACAGCTGGCCAGCCATTGGCCACGTCTCGACGTGCTGTACATCAACGCTGGCGACGTCACTCATCACCCGTTGCAGGAATGGGATGAGCAGAGCTATCAGCGGTTGATGGATATCAATCTCAAGGGGCCGTTCTTTCTCATCCAGGCGCTACTACCGCAGTTGGCCAATCCGGCGTCGATTATTTTGTGTGGCTCGGTCAGCGCACATATTGGTCTGCCATTAAGCAACGTTTACGCCGCCAGCAAAGCCGGCCTGCTTTCGCTGGCCAGAACGCTGTCCGGTGAGTTGCATCCACGCGGTATCCGGGTTAACGGCCTCAGCCCCGGCCCGACAGCAACCCCGGCGCTGGGCAAGCTCGGGTTGAAGGATGCCGATGAGCAAACGTTACGCGATGAGATCCGCGCGCTGGTACCGATTGGCCGCATGGGCACGGCGCTGGAATTGGCCAAGGCGGCGGTGTTTTTGGCGTCTGACGAGTCCGCCTTTATGGTCGGCAGTGAGTTGTTGATCGACGGTGGCGTAAGAAACCTTTAGTCGCTTCAGGCCATAAATAAAGACCGCAAAGCGGTCTTTATTTAATAATCAATCAGCCTACTCCCTGAATGGGGTTAGTATTAAAGGTGTAAACGACAATATTCCAGCGCCCCTGCTGTTTTTCCAAAACAAAGACCTCCCGATTTAAATCAATTAACGTAGCGCCATCGCTAATTCGGCTTACCGTCGCCCCGCGATGATGGTGAGTGCGCACATAGGCCATATTGCCATTGACGCTAACGCTGTCATAAGCAAATTCCGTTTCAAACTTTTCTTTCTTAAATAAATCGTCATATTGTTGTCGACGTTTTTCGCTGGTGTCCGCCGTTGGTTTATCATTCCATTGCGAATAACTCTCTTTGGCGAACAGCGACAAGATAGTCTTGGTATCGCCCGCATTAAGTGCAGTCTGGTAGCGATTTATCGTATCGTAAACCGCTTTTTGTTCCGCTGCTACGCTAGCGTCAGCAGAAACCTTATAACGTTGAGGCGCTGAATCATTTTCAGCCGCGTAGGTTTGAGTGAATAAAACAGGCCCCGCCAGCAATAAAGCAGCGATTAATTTTTTCATGATATTTCCTTAACGGATTTATTTAACTGCGCAAAAATCAAGTCATCATTAAACGATAGATAACGAAAAAATAATTTACCCAATTCCCACCTTGATTGACAGCCGACAGATTTAAAAATATTATTTTAAAAACTTAAATAATGGATGTGGCCAAGATGAATGAATTGCACGCCCTGCGCGTTTTCTGTCAGGTAGTGGAAATGGACGGGTTCAGTCAGGCTGCAACCAAACTTGGATTATCCCCCGCCAGCATCACTTACAGCATTAACCAGCTTGAGAAACAATTTCAGCAACCCCTGTTTAAACGCTCAACCCGTCGTTTTTCGCTGACTGGAGCCGGCGAGCGCTGCTACCGTTCGGCGCAGGAGATATTGCAGCAGTTTGATCGGTTGAAAAACGACATGTCCGGAGAGTTTGAACAGCCTCGTGGCCCCTTGCGCGTTGAGATCGCCTCGATGCTCAGCAGTATGCATATCGCCCCGGCACTGCCGGCATTCCTGGCGCAATATCCAGAAATACAGCTCAGCGTTTCGGTGAACGATCGACTGGTAAATCCTGTGGAGGACCGTGCAGACGTGTTTATTCGAATCGGTGCCAACGACGTGCCAGATATGGTCAGCCTCAAACTATTCCAACCCCGCTACCTGTGCTGCGGTTCAAGTGTTTACTTTGAACGTTATGGCCGACCGAAGACCCCGGAGCAGCTGCAAGAACACGTGCGGCTTGGCTTTATACGCTCAGGCGAGATAATGGCGGACTCGTGGCAATTTATGCGTAATGAGCAAGTCTACCAATTGGCACCCAGCCCGCTGCTGAGCTTTAATCATTCGCAGTCTTTGTGCGAAGTGGCAAAAAACCATCTTGGACTGGTTTACTTGCTCGATTGCACCTTGGAAAGTTACCTTCGCGCAGGCGCGCTAGAACCGGTACTGCAGGAATGGGCGCCTGTCGGGCCACCGGTCAATATTCTTTACCCAAGGCTGCGCGATCGCAGCCATAAAATACGCGTATTCGTCGATTTCATCAGCGCGCTTTTTGCCGAAAAACAAAAAAACAGAACGACCTGATGTTGTTCAGGGCACATCAATAAGACCGGGCTTTCTCACATTGCCAGCATGCAAATCATTTCGCATGAAACAGTCTTACATACTCGCTTAGAGATTAACGATTCCGTTTACATCAACATCACCGCAGCCACAGCCCCTCAGACCTAGACTGTATATACAGGGCGTATTGTGGATCCCTTATCGCCAGCCTGAATCCGACTGACCCTAGCTATCCCTCCCCCTCGTTGTATTTTCCTAATAACGCCATGCCTCCCCCAACCGGGTGCCATGGGCATAAGTGGAGATTAAGACGATGAGAGTAAAAAACCTGATTAATATTGCGTTGCTGCTGATCCCTTTGGCTTTGGGCGGCATCGCTCAGGCCAACGATCAGACCATCCCCTGGGGGGAAAACACCGGCGGCGTGGAATCCAATCACATTGCTGCCGTCGGCCAGAATCTGAATGCTACCCATCAGAAAGTGACCAAGACGCAGGAAGGCGTGTGGGCGGCAAATACCGGCAGTATTTCCGCCGACGAGAAAGCCCTGACCGATAGCCAGAACCCAGCGCCGAAAACGACGCCTTAACGGAAGTGATAGTGAAGCGACCAGCCGTGACAGCCAGGCTGCACGGCTTGTCGGTCAGGCCAGACCGGGGATGGCAACGCCGAAGGTCTGCAGCAGTAATACCATGTTAAGCAAAAGAATAATCACCGTACCTATGACTGACACCAGGCTGGTCAGGCGGCTATTGACAAATTCGCCCATAATGTCGCGACGGCGGGTGAACATCACCAGAGCAATCATGGGTGCCGGCAGCGCCAGGCTCAGTACCACCTGGCTGTAAACCAGTGCATCGGTGGCATTCACCCCTAACGCAACCACGATGAACGCCGGGATCATGGTCACCATGCGGCGTACCCATACAGGAATGCGGAAACCGACAAATCCCTGCATGATCATCTGGCCCGCCATGGTGCCCACCACCGAGCTGGAAATGCCGGAGGCAATCAACGACATCAGGAAGATCCCTGCCGCGGCAGCACCAAACAGTGGCGTCAGCGTATGGTAAGCGGTGCCAATCTCCGCCACGTCGCTATTACCGGCATGAAAGGCGCTGGAAGCCATTATCACCATGGCGATATTCACCAGTCCGGCAATAGACAGCGCTATCACCACCTCAATGTTGGAAAAGCGCAGCAGTTTACGGCGTTCGCCGCTGTCACTGGCCGGCGCACGGTGCTGGGTCAGGCCCGAGTGAAGGAAGATGGCATGTGGCATCACGGTGGCACCAATGATACCGACGGCAATGGTCAACGCCTGTGCATCCGGCAATTGCGGGGTAACCATGCCAATACCGGCTGCCGCCCAATCGACTGGCACGATAAACATCTCGACCAGATAACACAGGGCAATCACCGCGACCAAGCCGCCGATCATCAGTTCTACCGGGCGGAAGCCTTTCTTCTCCACCATCAGCAAGGCATAGGTGATCACCGCCGTCACTCCCATTCCCGGCAGCAGCGGCATATGGAACAGTAACGCCAGCGCTATCGCACCGCCGAGAAACTCGGCCAGATCGGTAGCCATTGCCGCCACCTCACTGAGCAACCACATGCCAATGACCACCGGACGAGAAAATTGATCGCGGCACATCTCCGCCAAATTGCGGTTGGTAACGATACCCAGCTTGGCCGACAGCGCCTGAAACAGCATGGCGATCAGGTTAGCCATCACCACCACCCACAACAGGCTGTAGCCGTATTTCGAACCGGCCTGAATATTGGTGGCGAAATTACCCGGGTCCATATAAGCAATGGAGGCAATCACGGCAGGGCCGGCGAACAGTAGCGGCGTGAATGCACCACGCTTGCGCCCGGCAAGTGCGTTACCAATTGCCGTATTGGTTCGTTCGGTTAACGATGTGCTGGTTGCCGCATCACGCATGTTTACCCTCAATCTTTTTCTGGTTATTTTTCACCCAACACTCACAGCAATGTAGCATCGGCTACACTTTATGCAAAATGGAAGATTCACTGCCTTTGTGTACAAATATTTCTTATTGTCATCGAATACGCCAGCCGAATTGATAATGCGTCGCCTTTGGACTAACGTATGGCGGAACTGCATTAACCTGCAACTTACTGGTTTATCGTTTAAAGGACGTCTCAGACTATGGCAACAAGCGCACCAGACGACGCAGAACGCCCCGTGGTGGCTGAAATGCCGGACGAGGCTGAACATGCCCTGCGCTTCACCCGCGCTCGTGAGGCGCAATCCAATGCGCTGATAGAGGATTATGTTGAGCTGATTGCCGACCTGCTGGTCACCACTCGCGAAGCCAGAACCACGGATATCGCCAAACGCTTCGGCGTTTCGCACCCGACTGCGATCAAGAACATCGCCCGGCTTAAAAGCGCCGGCTTGGTAGAGTCACGCCCTTACCGGGGAGTTTTTCTGACCGAAGAAGGTGAACAACTGGCGCAGAAGGTACGGCGTCGCCACCGGATTGTGGTCGATCTGCTGGTGTGCCTTGGTGTATCGAATGAAACGGCAGAGCTGGACAGCGAAGGGATTGAACATCACATTTCTAACGACACCCTGGCGGTGTTTGAACAGTATCTGCAAAAGCACGCAGTAAAATAAATTCTCGCCAATAAAAAAGGGAGGCTTTCGCCTCCCTTGAAACTCCCCCTACCTGAATTAATGATTACGGATGTATTCGTCCATATCCGTTTTCAGGTTGTCAGATTTGGTACCAAAGATAGCCTGAACGCCCGAGCCTGCGACAACGACGCCGGCAGCACCCAGTTTTTTCAGGCCAGCCTGGTCAACCTTGCTCACGTCCGCCACGCTAACGCGCAGACGGGTGATACAGGCATCCAGGTTGGTGATGTTATCTTTACCGCCAAAGGCCTGTACCAGCGCCGCAGACATTTCAGAACCGCCCTGTGCAACTTGCTCAGAAACAGTGTCTTCACGCCCTGGGGTTTTCAGATCCAGCTTGGCAATCAACACGCGGAAGATGGTGTAGTACACCAGACCGTAGATGATACCGACGATTGGGAACAGCCAGATTTTGCTGCTGTTGCCGCTCAGGACGATAAAGTCGATCAGACCGTGTGAGAAGCTGGTGCCGTCACGCATCCCCAACAGGATACAGATCGGGAACGCCAGGCCAGCCAGGATGGCATGGATTGCGTACAGGATCGGCGCAACGAACATGAAGGAGAACTCGATCGGCTCGGTGATACCGGTCAGGAACGAGGTCAGCGCAGCGGAGATCATGATACCGCCGACTTTAGCGCGGTTTTCCGGCTTGGCTGAGTGCCAGATGGCAATCGCAGCAGCAGGCAGACCGTACATTTTGAACAGGAAGCCACCGGACAGTTTACCCGCAGTTGGGTCACCCGCCATATAACGTGGAATATCGCCGTGGAACACCTGACCCGCTGCGTTGGTGTATTCACCGATCTGCATTTGGAACGGCACGTTCCAGATATGGTGCAGACCGAACGGCACCAGCGCACGTTCAACCACGCCATAAATACCAAACGCCACTACCGGGTTCTGATAAGCCGCCCACTGGGAGAAGGTCTGGATAGCCGTACCGATTGGAGGCCAGATAAAGGACAGCACTACGCCCAGAACGATTGCCGCCAGGCCGGAGATAATCGGCACAAAACGCTTACCGGCAAAGAAGCCCAGGTATTCCGGCAACTGAATGCGGAAGAAGCGGTTAAACATATAGGCAGCGATGGAGCCGGAGATAATCCCCCCAAGCACACCGGTATCCGCCAGGTGTTTAGCCGCAATTTCTTCGGCCGGCAGGTGCAGCACCAGCGGTGCAACCACCGCCATGGTTTTCACCATGATGCCGTAAGCCACTACCGCGGCTAACGCGGAGACACCGTCGTTATTGGTGAAGCCCAGGGCAACACCGATGGCAAAAATCAGCGGCATATTGGCGAAAACGGAACCGCCGGCTTCCGCCATCACGTGTGAGACTACCGCGGGTAGCCAGCTAAAGTTGGCGGAACCGACGCCCAGCAGGATACCTGCGATAGGCAATACGGATACCGGCAGCATTAGCGACTTACCTACTTTTTGCAGGTTTGCAAATGCGTTCTTGAACATAGTTGAGTGTGCTCCTGAGTAATAGTGCTTTGCTACTTTTCGCGATTCTTCGCGTTGCAAGGGGGGGAGAAAAAACCCCTGCAATTCAGGGTGTCTGAGCACCCCTTGAATTATTACGCAGAGTAAAATAAATAGGCTGCGCAATGTTTGATGACAGTCACGTTTCGATGAACAAAACCGGGTATTTTTCTTATATCGCCTATTTTTTGTTAAAAATGAGCAAAAAACGCCCGCACCTCGCCCGAAAAACGGGTGGGAACATTACCCGTTTCGGCGATTAATTACGAGCTTAAAAAGAATTCAGATTTCGTTAACCACAGCTATAGCCTAGGCCAAAGATTAGAGTTCGATGTGAAATAAGCGTGAAAAGTTGGCGGTGGTGGCTTCGGCCAGCGTTTCCAGGCTCACGCCCTTCAATACCGCCATGTATTCAGCCACATCGCGCACATAGGCAGGTTGGTTTTCTTTGCCGCGATGCGGCACCGGGGCCAGGTACGGCGAGTCGGTTTCCACCAGAATACGATCCAGCGGCACATAGCGCGCCACTTCGCGCAATTGCTCTGCATTGCGGAAGGTCAGGATACCGGAGAACGAAATGTAGAATCCCAGATCCAGCAACGCCTCTGCGGTAGCGCAATCTTCGGTGAAGCAGTGCAGCACACCGCCACAGTCCTGGGCATTTTCTTCACGCAGAATAGCCAGTGTGTCTTCCCGTGCATCGCGGGTATGCACGATCACCGGCTTGTTCAGGTCGCGGCCGATACGAATGTGTTCACGGAACGACGCTTGCTGCAGCTCAAGATTGTCTTTCTGATAGAAGTAGTCCAGCCCGGTTTCACCCAGTGCCACCACCTGCTCTGCTGCTGCCAATCGGCGCAGCTCAGCGTAGTCGTAGCCGCCCTCCAGATTGAGCGGATGCACCCCGCAGGAGAAGGCCACGTCATCGCGTTGGCCAATCAATTGCGTCATCGCCTGATAGCCCGGCAAGGTGGTGGCAACCGCCAGCACGTAACCGACATCACGCGCCTTGGCCTTCGCCAAAGCATCATCCACATTTTGATGCAGCGTTTGGTAATCCAGGCCGTCAAGGTGACAATGAGAATCTACTAACAACATAATATTTAACTCTTTTACAGCGAATGAGGGTGAGAATAGCCGGTAGCGCCGAGCAATTGCTCCCAGCCAAGTAACTGTTCGGTCAGCAGCAGCTCGCGGTTAACGCCAACGACGCTAAGCAACTGATGGCGACAATGCAGCCATTGCTGCACGGCTTGCTGCAGCGACGTGCTGCTCAGACGGCTGGCCAACTGATGCACCAGCGGCTGCTGATCCTGGTTCAGTACAAAGCTGGCGGCGCCCTGCTGCCATTTCATGGCGTCCATCAACAACGAACATAGCCAGTGTAGCCGCTCAGCGACGTCTTCGTGATTCAATACCGGCAGCAGCGATAACATGTCGTGCTGCGGCAAAGCGGCACTCAGGGCCGCGCACAGCGCGCTACGCTGTTGCCAGGGTCCCGGCTGGAGCAATTGCTCTGCGGCCAACGGCGCGCCGTCATGCAGGCGCAAGGCGGTCAGGAGATCGATCTGATTACCCGGCGTCTGCCGATTCAGCCATTGCAGACTGAGCTGTTCGTCCGGGCTGGCGAGATGCCAGTACAAACAACGGCTGCGCAACGTCGCCAGCAGGCGTGAAGGCTCACGACAGCTCAGCAGGAAATAGGTTTTTTCCGGCGGCTCTTCCAGCGTTTTCAACAGGGCATTGGCGGCCGCCTCGGTCAGCAACTCCGCCTGTGGTAGCCAAATCACCTTGGCACCGCCCTGCTGCGCATGAGAGTAAAGGATCTCAATCAGTTGGCGGATAGGCTCCACCCCCAGGCTGCTTTTGCCTTTTTCCGGCGTCAGCACGTGATAATCCGGGTGATTTCCCGCCAACATCAACCGGCAGCTATGGCATTCACCGCAGCTTTTCTCGCCGTTGCGACGTTGGCAAATCAGCCAACGGCTCAGACCATAGGCCAGCGCATCCTCGCCATGGCCCGCAGCGGCATGCAATAACAGTGCGTGATGACCGCGCCCGGTAGCATATTGCCCGACCAACTGCCGGTAAGGGGTATTCAGCCACGGGTACCAGTTCATTACGCGCCTTCCTGCTGCTGTAACCATTGGCTGACGCAACGACGGATCGCCGCCATCACCTGCTCCAGCGATTGGGAAGCATCTATGGTGATGATGGACGTATCTTGCGCCGCCAACTCCAGATAACGCGCGCGGGTACGCTCAAAGAATGGCAGGGCTTCCTGTTCGATACGATCCAGTTCGCCGCGCGCGCGAGCACGCTGCAGGCCAACTTTCGGCGGTAAGTCCAGGTAAAGTGTCAGGTCCGGACGAAACTCCCCCAGCACCGTATCACGCAACGAAGCCATCAATTGCTGATCCACACCCCGGCCACCGCCCTGGTAGGCTTGAGAAGACAGATCGTGACGATCGCCCACCACCCAGGCACCGCGCGCCAATGCCGGTTTGATCACCGTTTCCACCAACTGTACACGAGCCGCATACAGCATCAGTACCTCGGCCTTGATGGTCGGCAGTTCGCCATCCACGCCACGTTTGAACAGGTCGCGCAGTTTTTCCGCCAGCGGTGTGCCACCCGGTTCACGGGTGAAGGCAATCTCGTTGATGCCGTGCTCGCGTAGTACGTCAACAACGGTATCACGCGCAGTCGTTTTGCCCGCACCTTCCAGCCCTTCGATAACCACGAATTTACTTTTCATTCTTTTCCTTTAACGCCTGACGATAAGCGCGCACCGCCTGATTATGGCTGGCCAGGTTAGTAGTAAACTGATGCCCGCCCTTACCATCGGCAACAAAGTACAAATAAGGCGTCTTCGCCGGATTGGCTGCGGCTTCCAGCGAGGCCTGGCCCGGCATGGCAATCGGCGTTGGCGGCAGACCATTAATCACGTAGGTGTTGTACGGCGTCGGCGTTTCCAAATCCTTGCGGGTAATGTTGCCATTATAAGCCTCACCCATGCCGTAGATCACCGTCGGGTCGGTCTGCAAACGCATGCCAATACGCAGGCGATTAATGAATACCGAGGCCACTTTGGTACGTTCTTCCGGCACCGCAGTCTCTTTCTCAATGATCGAAGCCATGGTCAGCATGTCTCCCGGCGTCTTGTACGGCAGGTTGTCCTCACGGCCCTGCCAGGCGGTCTGCAACGCTTTAATCATTCGCAGATGGGCACGTTTCAACAGCGCCATATCGCTCATGCCTGCGGTGTACAGATAGGTATCCGGGTACAGGCGCCCCTCCGGGCTGGTGCCTTCTGGCAGGCCCAGCGCCTCGGCGATTTCCGCTTCGCTTTTACCGGCCAACGTATGTTTAAGGTATTTTGACTGTTGCAGCACCGTCAGCCAGTCACGCAGGCGGGAACCTTCAATAAAGCGCGCACTGAACTGGGCCTCTTTGCCGCTGGCCAACAGTTGAAGCATTTGGCGTACCGTCATGCCCGGCGTGAAGCGATAGGTTCCGGCCTTAAACTCCGCCAGTTGTGGCTCCAGGCGCAGCAACCATGGGAACCACTTGCCATTGCGTATCAGCTTATCGCGTACCAACAGCCCTTCCAGTGCCACCCGTCCGGTACCCGCCGGTAGTTTGAAAATAGCCTCCTGCTGGATCGCCAATGGCATATCCGCAAAGCGTTCAACCTTCTGGTAACCCCAAAACAGCAGGCCCAATACCAGAACAACAATAATAGAAACGAACTTCAGCTTTCTTTTCTTCATCAATCAGCCATCGTTAACAGTGTGGGCGCAAAAAATCATAAAGTTGGCGCGAAGGGTAACACCATGATTGCGCAGTATTGACCGGCAGCAACGGCATTAACGCATTGCTCACCAGCACCTCTTCAGCATCGGCCAGCGTCTCCAGCGGTTCGCTGACGCAATGCAGCGAGTATTCACTGCCCGCCAGCAGCTCAATAACCCGGCGACGCATCAGCCCAGCCACGCCTGCCTGGCTCAAATCTGGCGTAAATACTGCTTTTCCCTTACGCCAGAACAAATTAGCCGCACAGCATTCCACCAGCATACCGGCAGTGTCAAGCACCAGCGCCTCGTCGGCGGTTGTCTGGTCAAGATGCGTGCGGATCAACACCTGCTCCAAACGATTCAAATGCTTCAACCCAGCCAACAGGGGATTGCGCCCCAGCGCTACCGGGCTGAGCGTCAGGCTTATGCCCTGCTCTCGCCATGGCAAATAATGCATGGGATAGGTGCTACGAGAGACTATCCGTGTGGGGGCCTCACACCCTTGCGGGCTGTACCCCCTGCCACCACTGCCGCGTGTCAGTATCGTTTTGACCACGCCCAGCGGGATAGATTCTGCCGCGCGCACCATTTCAGCTTCCAAAGCGTTCCAGTCGCAGGACGGCAACATCAGCCGTTGCGCTGCCAACTGTAGCCGCTCGATATGCCAGGGCAACAGGTCTATTTTCCCGTCAATAACCCGGGCAGTAGTGAAACAGCCGTCACCAAACTGCAAGCCGCGATCGCTTGGCGCTAGCGCATCGTGCTGATGCCCATTAATCCAGTACATAGACTCCCCCTGACCGCTTTGGTATCGCTACAGAATAACAGGCGCAGGTACCATTAGCAGCAGCTTGCCGTTTGGCCACAGCACCGGCAAGCAGAGCTTTCCGAGTCGCGGGTCAGCGCCATAAAAAAAGCCCGGTTCAAAAAAACCGGGCTTTTTTACCGTCTGCCAACAGAGGCATTACACCTTGCGGAAGATCAGTGAACCATTAGTGCCGCCGAAGCCGAAGGAGTTACACAGCGTGTACTGCATATCACTCACCTGGCGAGCTTCGTGTGGAACAAAGTCCAAATCGCAACCTTCATCCGGATTATCCAGATTGATGGTGGGTGGCACGGCCTGGTCACGCAAGGCCAGTACGGTGAAGATCGACTCAATCGCGCCTGCGGCACCCAACAGGTGGCCGGTCATCGATTTGGTCGAACTGACCAATACGCGCTGCGCATCGCTGCCAAATACCGACTTCACTGCCTGCGTTTCGGCTTTGTCACCGGCTGGCGTTGAAGTGCCATGCGCGTTGATATAACCGATTTGTGACGTGGTCACACCGGCATCAAGCAATGCATTTTCCATTGCCAGCGCTGCGCCCGCCCCATTCTCTGGAGGTGACGTCATGTGATAAGCATCGCTGCTCATCCCAAAGCCGACGACTTCAGCATAAATCTTGGCACCGCGTTTTTTGGCGTGTTCGTACTCTTCCAGCACCATCATGCCGGCTCCGTCACCCAGAACAAAACCGTCACGGTCTTTGTCCCATGGGCGGCTGGCCGCTTGAGGATCTTCGTTGCGGGTCGACAACGCGCGTGCTGCGCCGAAGCCGCCGACACCCAACGGGGTACTGGCTTTCTCTGCCCCACCGGCCAGCATGACGTCGGCATCATTGTAAGCAATGATACGCGCGGCATGGCCGATGTTGTGCACACCTGAAGTACAGGCAGTGGCGATTGAAATGCTCGGGCCACGCATGCCGTACATGATAGTCAGGTGGCCTGCAATCATGTTAACAATGGTTGACGGCACAAAGAACGGACTGATTTTCCGTGGGCCACCGTGAACCAGTGAACTGTGGTTCTCTTCAATCAAACCCAGGCCGCCGATACCGGAGCCGATAGCGGCACCAATGCGGTTGGCGTTAGCCTCGGTGATATCCAGCCCAGCATCCTGCATGGCTTGCATGCCGGCAGCAATACCGTACTGAATGAAGGCGTCCATCTTGCGCGCATCTTTGCGGGAGATGAAATCTTCAACGTTAAAATTCTTTACCAAGCCAGCAAAACGCGTTGCATAGGCAGTAGTATCGAAATGGTCGATCAGGCTGATGCCACTCTGACCGGCAAGAAGAGCGTTCCATGTGGACTCTACCGTATTGCCGACAGGAGACAACATGCCCAGTCCGGTCACAACTACTCGACGCTTAGACACGTTTGTCCTCCAAGGAGGGAAAATATAACACTAGGGATAGAAAAAACTTAGGCGGTCGAGTGACCGCCTAGATATGTTCTCTTACTGCTGGCTGGCGTTGATGAAATCAATAGCTGCCTGAACAGTAGTGATTTTCTCAGCTTCTTCGTCTGGAATCTCTGTGTCGAACTCTTCTTCCAGAGCCATTACCAGCTCAACGGTGTCAAGAGAATCAGCACCCAGATCTTCAACGAAAGAAGCGTTATTTAAAACTTCTTCCTGTTTAACACCCAATTGCTCAACAATGATTTTCTTAACGCGTTCTTCGATAGTGCTCATACTCTTAAATTTCCTATCAAAACTCGCTTTCGCGATGGTTTTCGTAGTGTATAAAATGTTGAAAAAGATGCAACTAAATCCCGGCTGGTCAAACCACGATTTTACGCTATTCTGCGGTTTTTACCCCAAATAACGCAAATAGTTTTCGCATTTTTTAAATCATGTACATGCCGCCATTGACATGTAACGTTTCACCGGTGATGTAGCCAGCCTCATCAGAGGCTAAAAATGCAACAGCGCTGGCGATTTCTTTAGCATCCCCCAGCCGATTGGCTGGAACTGATGACAAAATGCCTGCACGCTGATCATCTGTCAACGCCCGTGTCATGTCCGTCTCAATAAAGCCAGGTGCCACGACGTTGACCGTAATGCCACGCGAAGCAACTTCACGTGCCAAAGACTTACTAAAACCAATCAAACCGGCTTTAGCCGCCGCGTAATTAGCCTGCCCTGCGTTCCCCATGGTACCAACTACGGAACCGATGGTGATGATACGGCCAAACCGCTTTTTCATCATAGCTCGCATTACCGCTTTTGACAGACGGAATACGGAAGTCAGATTGGTGTTCAGGATATCCTGCCACTCGTCGTCCTTCATACGCATCAGGAGGTTATCACGCGTAATACCGGCATTATTCACTAAAATGTCGATTTCGCCAAATTCAGCACGAATAGATGCCAGAACGCTGTCGATAGATTGAGCATCGACCACATTCAACGCAAACCCTTTGCCGCTTGCACCCAGGTAGCTGCTGATAGCCTCAGCGCCGCTTTCACTGGTGGCGGTGCCGATCACTTTGGCGCCACGTGCCACAAACGTTTCTGCAATAGCCCGGCCAATACCCCGGCTCGCGCCGGTGACCAGAACAACTTTACCTTCGAAGCTCATTGTTTTCCTCTTTATTGTTCAAGCGCCGCTGTCAGGCTGGCTGCGTCATTAACCGCCGCCGCCGTCAGGGTGTCAACAATACGTTTAGTCAGACCGGTCAGAACTTTACCCGGACCAACCTCTAGCAGCAAGGTAACGCCCTGTGCTGCCATAAACTCTACGCTTTCGGTCCAACGCACCGGGCTGTACAACTGGCGCACCAGTGCACTGCGGATCGCTTCTGGATCGGTTTCGGTGCGCACGTCGACGTTATTCACCACCGGTACCTGCGGAGCATTGAAGGTAATCTCCTGCAACGCCACCGCCAGCTTGTCTGCAGCCGGTTTCATCAGTGCGCAGTGCGAAGGCACGCTCACCGGCAACGGTAACGCACGCTTGGCGCCAGCGGCTTTACAGGCCGCACCTGCACGTTCAACCGCTTCTTTGTTACCGGCAATAACCACCTGGCCCGGTGAATTGAAGTTCACCGGTGAAACAACCTGCCCCTGGGCAGACTCTTCACAGGCCTTGGCGATAGCTGCGTTGTCCAGGCCAATAATGGCGGACATCGCGCCAGTGCCTTCCGGCACCGCTTCCTGCATCAGTTTGCCGCGCAGCTCAACCAGACGGATTGCCGCCTGGAAATCCAGCACGCCCGCGCACACCAATGCCGAGTATTCACCCAGGCTATGGCCAGCCATGATGGCAGGCATTTTACCGCCCTGCTGCTGCCAGACGCGGAAAATCGCTACGGAAGCGGCCAGCAATGCCGGTTGCGTCTGCCAGGTTTTGTTCAGTTCTTCCGCCGGCCCTTGCTGAACCAGTTGCCACAGGTCGTAACCCAGGACGGAAGAGGCTTCGCTGAAAGTCGCTTCAACGATCGGATATTGGGTGGCCAAATCGGCCAGCATGCCCAGAGTCTGTGACCCCTGGCCTGGAAAAACAAAAGCAAATTGCGTCATTTTTTCTTCCTGTTATATCAGAAACGAACCAGCGCCGAGCCCCAGGTAAAGCCGCCGCCAAAGGCTTCCAGCAGCACCAGTTGGCCGCGTTGAATTCGCCCATCACGCACCGCTTCGTCGAGCGCTGCAGGGACCGAGGCGGCAGAGGTGTTACCGTGACGATCGAGCGTCACTACCACCTTATCCATCCCCATACCCAATTTTTTAGCCGTCGCGCTGATAATGCGCAAATTGGCCTGGTGCGGCACCAGCCAGTCCAGCGCGCTGCGGTCCAGATTATTGGCCTGCAGCGTTTCATCAACGATGTGAGCCAGTTCGGTAACCGCTACCTTGAAGACTTCATTACCCGCCATGGTGACATAGGCCGGCTTGTCCTGATCCTGACGATCCTTGAACGGCAGCGTCAACAGGCCGCCGTAGCTGCCGTCGGCGTGCAGATGGGTCGACATGATGCCCGGCTCTTCAGAAGCCCCCAACAGCACCGCGCCTGCACCATCACCAAACAGAATGATAGTACCGCGATCTTCCGGATCCAGCGTGCGTGACAACACGTCTGCGCCGATCACCAGAGCATGCTTCACCGCGCCGTTTTTAACATACTGATCGGCGACGCTCAACGCATAGGTGAAACCGGCACAGGCCGCAGCCAGATCGAAGGCCGCGCAGTCTTTGATGCCCAGCATCTGCTGCACCTGGCAGGCAGAACTTGGGAACGCGTGGCTCGAGGTGGTGGTAGCCACAACGATCAGCCCGATGTCTTCTTTAGCCACACCTGCCATTTCCAGCGCTTTTTCAGCAGCATGGAAGCCCATCGTCGCGACTGTTTCATCAGCGGCGGCAATACGGCGTTCACGGATACCCGTACGTGAGACGATCCACTCGTCAGAGGTATCCACCATTTTTTCTAGGTCAGCGTTGGTGCGCACTTGTACGGGTAAATAACTCCCCGTACCGAGAATCTTTGTATACATGTACGATCAGTCACTCTTAGGTAATACAGCTTCAAGGCGCGCAGCAATCCTGTCAGGGACTTGCCGCTGCACCGCCTGCACAGCCTGTTCGATTGCCACTGCAAACGCGTGTGGGTTTGCAGCGCCGTGGCTCTTGATTACGGTGCTGCGCAATCCTAACAGACATGCGCCATTATACTGGTCGGGGTTCAGGTGGCCGAACCGCTTTACCACCCGTTTTTGCAACCAACGGCCCAACAATTTTAACCACCACGCCTGCTTGCCACCGTCTCCGGATGATTTCAGCAGCGATAAAAAGACTCTTACCACCCCTTCCATGGTCTTCAGGGTGACGTTACCCACAAAGCCGTCGCAGACCAACACATCGGTTTTACCGGTGAGAAGATCGTTGCCTTCCAGGTAACCAATATAGTTGATTGCCGGAGTATTTTTTAGCACGGCGGCCGCTTCGCGGATATTATCCAGGCCTTTGGTTTCTTCTTCACCAATATTCAGCAGCGCCACGCGAGGTTGCGCAATCCCCACCACCTCTTCGGCCATCACCGCACCCATCACCGCGAACTGCACCAGCATGGTACTGTCGCATTCGACGTTGGCGCCCAGATCCAGCACCACGGTTTTGCCACCCAGCTGATTCGGGATCACCGTCATCAGCGCCGGCCGTTCAATACCGTCCAGCGGCTTGATCAGCATTTTCGCCAACCCCATCAACGCACCGGTATTCCCTGCGCTGACACAACCTTGCGCATCGCCGTTTTTAGTCAGTTCCAGCGCAATGCGCATGGAAGAACCGCGGCTGGCGCGTATCGCTTGTGAGGGTTTGGCGTCGCCGGCAATCACAGATTCAGCGGGCACAACTTGCAAACGTTCCAGAAGAACCGGATCGGCTTTGGCAAGTAAGGGAGAGAGGGTGTCGGGATTGCCGACCAGCAGAAGATGAAGCTGTAAATTAGAGGCCAGTGCCTGCAATGAAGCAGGCACTGTGACGCAGGGACCGAAGTCCCCGCCCATTGCATCTAACGCCAGGGTTAGACGAGTCAAGGTATCGCTACTTAGCCGATAACCTTGCGACCGCGGTAGAAACCGTCGGCAGTGATATGGTGACGCAGGTGAGTCTCGCCAGATGCTTTATCAACAGACAAAGTGGCGGTGGTCAGAGCATCGTGTGAACGACGCATGCCACGCTTGGAACGGGTTGGTTTATTTTGTTGTACGGCCATGGACCTTACTCCTTGATTACTTACGCTTTAAACTGGCTAATACGGCAAATGGATTTGGTTTCTCCGCCTCTTCAGGCAGTTTGCCAAACACCATATCCGCTTCGGACACTTCACAGTGTTCAGATTCATGTACCGGGACGACAGGCAGTGAAAGAATAATTTCGTCTTCAATCATTGCCAGCAGATCGACTTCGCCAAACTCATCGACTTCGATCGGCTCGTACGCTCCCGGTAATGCCTCAGCCTGCTCATCATTGACGACCGGGCTAAAACAATATGTTGTGTGAACATGATGTTCAAACGGAACTCCACAGCGTTGGCACATCAGCATTACCTGGACGTCCGCATGCCCTGTTATCACCGCGAGGCGCTGGTTATCAATATCAAAGGATAACGAGACCTCAACATCACTGTCCACACTGACCACAGAGGCGGCAACACGTGTAACCTGCTCAGGCGCATAGGAACCAACATAGTCCAGGCGTTTCTGAGCGGTACGTACCGCATCAATGGTCAAGGGTAATTTTACCTTTTGCATAGGGCGCGCATATTAACTTTGTAACGACTTAGAGTCAAAGAAAAAGGCCGTAAAACGGCACCTTTCACCAATATTCGCTTCCTCAGCGGCGGACAGTTTAAAATGACTACTCTATTTACGCTACGGTTTACGAAAAAAATTATGCAAAGACTCCTGCTTGCCTCCACCTCGACCTACCGCAAGATGCTTTTGGAAAAACTGCATCTGCCTTTTATCTGTGACGCTCCGCAGGTCGATGAAGCCCCACAGGCCGGGGAAACCGCCGAAGCGCTGGTGCTGCGACTGGCAACGGCGAAGGCCCAGGCATTAGCCGCCGCCTACCCCGACCACCTGATTATCGGCTCCGATCAGGTCTGCGTGATCGACGGTAAAATCACCGGGAAACCATACACCGAAGAAAATGCCCGCGCGCAATTGCGCCAGGCCAGCGGCCAAAGGGTCACTTTTTATACCGGCCTGGCGCTATACAACAGCCATAGCAAACACCTGCAGGTGCTTTGCGAACCTTTCCACGTGCACTTCCGTGCGCTGAGTGACGCTGAAATCGCCGCCTATATCCGCCTTGAGCAACCGCTCAACTGCGCAGGCAGCTTTAAAAGTGAAGGTTTGGGCATTGCGTTGTTCGAAAAACTGGAGGGACGGGATCCGAATGCGTTGATTGGCCTGCCGCTGATTGCGCTACTGGAGATGCTGCGGGCTGAAGGCATCAACCCGCTGGCATAAAATACGGTTTACTGCGGTTTGGACTGCTTGCGCAATACCTGCAGGCAGTGGCGCAACTCTGCGTCCATCGGTGCTTCAATGCGCATGGTTTCGCCGGTGCCCGGATGTTCGAAGCGTAACGCCGCGGCATGCAGGAACAAACGTTTGAGCCCGGTGCCCGCTAATTGGCGATCGAACTCACGATCGCCATAACGATCGTCAAAGGCGATTGGATGCCCGGCGTGCAGCGTGTGAACGCGGATCTGGTGAGTACGCCCGGTGATCGGGCTGGCCTTGACCAGCGTCGCATGCTCAAAACGCTCTTCCACCTTGAAACGGGTTTCCGATGGCTTGCCTTCACTGCTGACACGCACGATGCGTTCCCCGCTCTGCAGAATGTTTTTAAGCAACGGTGCCTGCACCGCTTTGCAATGCGACTGCCATTCACCGCGCACCAGCGCCAGATAATCCTTCTGCATCCCTTTCAGGCGCAGTTGCTCATGCAAGGATCGCAGCGCAGAACGTTTCTTCGCCACCAGCAGCACGCCCGAGGTATCGCGGTCCAAACGGTGAACCAACTCCAGGAAGCGGGCTTCCGGGCGCAACGCTCGCAGGGCCTCGATAACGCCAAAGCTCAGGCCGCTACCGCCATGCACCGCCGTGCCGGAAGGTTTATTCAGCAGCAGCAGGTGATCGTCTTCATACAGGATGCAATTGGCCAACGCGGCCACTTTATCCAGTTTGGCCGAGACCGGCGCCTCTTCACGCTCGGCAACGCGTACCGGCGGCACACGCACCACATCACCGGGCGCCAGCTTGTATTCCGCCTTGATGCGTCCTTTATTAACGCGCACCTCACCTTTGCGCACGATGCGATAAATCATGCTCTTCGGCACGCCTTTCAGGCGGGCAAGCAGAAAGTTGTCGATTCGCTGACCGGCTTCGTCGTCAGAAATCGTGATTAGTTGTACTGCAGGAATGTTCGTTTTCATGGGGCTGGATTCTAAATAGAGCGCGTAAATAGCGCCACTTCTTTTTATGTGCTTAACTGTCTCTCTGACTGCAGGCGAAATTCCAGCGGACAATAAGGCAGCAAGCCGGTTTGAACGTTTGCGATTTCTTCCGCAGTTAAGGAAAAGTCACCTTGCTATAACAGTATCAGCAGTGGAATAATGCGTTTACTTTCCACGTTGATTCTCGTTAAACAGGGAAAACTGTGGAATTATAAAATTTGTCTGATGGCACAAAAACGCAGCAATGGCGTAAGACGTAATGTGAAATCAAACAATTAGCGGGCTGCGGGTTGCAGCTTGGCCGGCAAACGGAATCAGATCTGTCGACGTAAATCAGAGGCTATTCCCCTAGTAAAAGTGCTGTTTTTCACAAAGAAATACAGGCTTACCGAGATAATGCGCCCCTATGCAGGCGACAACCGTGAGGTTGACGGCTTTGCGAGAAGACACGGGGTTTTCGGTTTTAATCCGGCCATGAGGTTATTTTGCCCGCAGCTTTGTCGATAATGTAAAAATAACGAGTAAGTTAAGATGAAAAGAATGTTGATTAACGCAACTCAGCAGGAAGAGTTGCGTGTTGCCTTGGTAGATGGACAGCGGCTGTATGATTTGGATATTGAAAGTCCGGGTCATGAACAGAAAAAAGCGAATATTTACAAAGGCAAAATCACTCGTATAGAACCAAGTCTTGAAGCAGCGTTCGTTGATTACGGCGCCGAACGACATGGTTTCCTCCCTCTTAAAGAAATCTCTCGCGAATATTTCCCAAGTAACTACTCTTCTCATGGTCGCCCAAACATCAAAGATGTGCTGCGCGAAGGCCAGGAAGTGATCGTTCAGGTTGATAAAGAAGAACGTGGTAACAAAGGCGCAGCCTTGACCACCTTCATCAGCCTGGCCGGCAGTTATCTGGTGCTGATGCCGAATAACCCACGTGCCGGTGGTATTTCACGCCGCATTGAGGGTGACGACCGCACCGAACTCAAAGAAGCCCTTTCTTCCCTGCAACTGCCTGATGGCATGGGTCTGATTGTTCGCACCGCCGGCGTGGGCAAATCTGCCGATGCGCTGCAGTGGGATCTGTCATTCCGCCTGAAGCACTGGGAAGCGATTAAAAAAGCCGCTGAAGGCCGCGCTGCGCCATTCCTGATCCATCAGGAAAGCAACGTTATCGTGCGTGCATTCCGCGACTATCTGCGCCCGGACATCGGCGAAATCCTGATCGACAACCCAAAAGTTCTCGATCTGGCCAAAGAGCACATCGCTGCCCTGGGCCGTCCAGATTTCAGCAGCAAGATTAAACTGTACAGCGGCGAAATCCCTCTGTTCAGCCACTATCAAATCGAATCCCAAATTGAATCCGCTTTCCAGCGTGAAGTTCGCCTGCCTTCCGGCGGTTCGATCGTTATCGACTCCACCGAAGCGCTGACCGCTATCGACATCAACTCCGCGCGGGCAACCCGCGGCGGCGATATCGAAGAGACTGCGTTCAACACCAACCTGGAAGCAGCCGACGAGATCGCTCGCCAGCTGCGTCTGCGTGACCTTGGCGGCCTGATCGTTATCGACTTTATCGATATGACCCCGGTTCGCCATCAACGTGAAGTGGAAAACCGTCTGCGTGACGCCGTTCGTCAGGACCGCGCGCGTATCCAAATCGGTCGCATTTCCCGTTTCGGCCTGCTTGAGATGTCGCGTCAGCGCCTCAGCCCATCACTGGGTGAATCCAGCCATCACGTCTGCCCGCGCTGTAACGGCACCGGCACCATCCGTGATAACGAATCGCTGGCACTTTCCATTCTTCGTTTGATTGAAGAAGAAGCGCTGAAAGAAAATACCAAAGAAGTTCACGCCATCGTGCCCGTTCAGGTTGCCTCTTACCTGCTGAACGAAAAACGTGAATCGGTGAGCGCGATCGAAAAACGTCAGGGTGGCGTGAAAGCGATCATCGTGCCGAACGATCAGATGCAAACCCCGCACTACTCGGTACTGCGCGTGCGCAAGGGCGAAGAAACGCCAACCCTGAGCTACCTGCTGCCGAAACTGCACGAAGAAGAGATGGCTCAGCCGCTGGAAGATGCCCCGATGGAGCGCAAGCGTCCGGAGCAACCGGCTCTGGCTTCGTTCTCCCTGGCTGCAGATGCTCCACCGCCGGCAGAAGAACCTGTTGTGGCTCAAGCTACCGTCGCCGCTACTGCGACCAAACAAGCTGCGCCAGCCGCTGCCAAGCCGGGCCTGTTGGGCCGTCTGTTCGGTGGTCTGAAAGCGCTGTTTGCCGGTGAAGAACAACCGGTTGTCGAAGCCAAACCTGTCGTTGAGGCGCCGAAGTCCGAAGGCAACGGTGAAAACCGCCGTCAGGATCGTCGTGGTCAGCGTCGTCAGGGCACTGGTCGTAAAGATCGTGGTGAGCGCGGAGAACGTGGTGAGCGTGGCGATCGTCCAGAACG
The DNA here is from genome assembly GCF_004684015.1 of Serratia proteamaculans. Classification (GTDB taxonomy): domain Bacteria; phylum Pseudomonadota; class Gammaproteobacteria; order Enterobacterales; family Enterobacteriaceae; genus Serratia; species Serratia proteamaculans_F. Next base: position 47,418 of record NZ_SRIA01000013.1, on the reverse strand, counting down.
TGGCGAGCGTAAAGAGCGCGGTGAAGGTCGTGATAATCGTGAGCCGCGTGAAAATCGCGAACCACGTGACAACCGCGAAGGCCGTGAAACACGTGAAGTGCGTGATGAGCAGCGTCGTAACCGTCGCAATGCGCCGCAGACTACTGCTGCCGTAACCGAAGAGCCACTGTCTGAAGAAGCCGCCAAGGCACAGCGTGAAGAGCAACAACAGCGCCGTGACCAACGTGCCGAGCGCCAGCGTCGTCGTCAGGAAGAGAAACGTCAGGCTCAGCAGGAAGTGGCTGCGCTGGAAAGCGTAGAAACCGCAACCCCTGCCAACGCCAGCGTTGACGAAGATCTCGAAGAACGTCAGATGCAGAACATGCAGCGTCGTCAGCGTCGTCCTCTGTCGCAGAAAGTTCGCGTGCTGTCTGCGGAAGAAGAACTGCATCGTGCAGCGGAAGAACTGCTGGCGCCAAAAGCACCGGTAGTGAAAGCCCAGGACGTGAAGCCGGCACAGGTTGAAGACAGCGTTAAACAGCTGCCGGAAACCCTTGAGGCGCAGAGCGAAGATGATGCACAGGACAACCGTGCTAATGGCGAAAACGGCATGCCACGCCGCTCACGTCGTTCTCCGCGCCACCTGCGTGTTAGCGGTCAACGTCGTCGCCGTTACCGTGACGAGCGTTACCCTACCCAGTCGCCAATGCCGCTGGCAGGGGCTTTCGCCTCTCCAGAAATGGCTTCCGGCAAGGTGTGGGTGAGTTACCCTGTCACACAAGCCGCGCAACTGATTGAAGAAGCAGAAGTTCAGGCCGAAGCTGTTGAAATCGCCACCGACAACGTCATGGCACAAGAAGCCGTTAGCGTAGCCGCTCCGGTTATTGCCCAAGCCGTTGCTCCGGTGACCGAACCAGAAGTTGTGACTCCGGCAGAAGAACCAGCCCAACCGGTTGTTGAAACCGCTGAGCCGGCAATCGCTGCCCAGGCAGAAGAAACCCCAACTGCAACGGTGGCTGAAGCGCCTGCAGTGGTCGAAGAAACCGCGGTGGTTGAAGCGGCACCGGTGGTAGAGGAAGCCCCTGTGGTTGAATCTGCCCCTGTGGTTGAAGAAACGCCAGTCGTTACGGCAGCAACCGTTGCTGAAGAAACTGTCGCTGAACCAGCCCCGGTGTTCGTTGAACCCGTCGTTGAAGCCGCACCAGTGCAGGAAGTTGCTGCCCCGGTAGTGGTCAAAGAAGAAGCGCCGGTTGTGCAACAACAGCCAGTGCCGGTGCCAGATGTGTTGTATAAACATATCGCCACTGCGCCAATGACCAAAGCGCCTGCGCCGGACTATGTACCGGAACAGCAGCAGCAAAGTGATTGGCAGCGCCCTTCCTTCAACTTCGAAGGCAAAGGTTCCGCGGGTGGTCATGCGGCGGCAAACCAGGCCACCGCACCGGCAACCAAACCGCAGCCGGTTAACGATTAAGTTAATCTGCACCGATAAAAAAACCCGCCAATTTGGCGGGTTTTTTATTGCCGACAAATCGGCTCAGGCAATTTTCTTCAACTGTTTGATATCCAGCGAGTCCAGCTTGCCCTCTAACTGGCTGACGAAATGCTTGAAATGCTCGGTGGCATTGTGTTTTTCCAGTGCCTCAGCGCTTGCCCAACGCTCAAAGAATACGAAGGTGCCTGGCTTTTCGAGATCGCGGTGCAAATCATATTGCAGATTACCCAGCTCCTGACGGCTTGGATCGATAATCGCATGCACCACATCACTGACGGCGGACACAAATTCAGGTTTCGCCTGTAAGGTGGCAATAACACGTACTTCCATTTCTCTCTCCCATTCCACATGATTAAGGTTGATTACCTGATAGTTATGACGCAGGTATCATTCAAATCCCTGTCACTATGCCCCCGATAGCCAATTGATTTCAACTTGCCGTGAACAAACAGATGCATCGCAAGCGCTTTACGCTTATCCTTACACCCCGGCGTGAATAACCCCCATTATTCGCTTTTACGTAGACCCGTTTCTAACCGCCGGAGCCTTGCAACATGACCGCACAACCTCAAGCCCTAAAAATTCGCCGCCCTGACGACTGGCACATCCATCTGCGCGATGACGACATGCTGAAAACGGTATTACCCTATACCAGTCAGGTCTTTGGCCGGGCGATTGTGATGCCGAACCTGGCTCCGCCGATTACTACCGTCGCCGCGGCTTGCGCTTATCGTGACCGTATTCTGGCAGCGGTCCCTCAGGGGCATGATTTCACCCCGCTGATGACCTGCTACCTGACCAATTCGCTGGATGCAGCCGAACTGGTCAACGGTTTTGAACAAGGCGTGTTCACCGCCGCCAAGCTGTACCCGGCCAATGCCACGACCAATTCCAGCCACGGCGTCAGCGATGTGAAAGGCATTTACCCGCTGTTCGAACAAATGCAGAAAATCGGCATGCCACTGTTGATTCACGGTGAAGTGACCGATGCTGCCGTTGATATTTTCGATCGCGAGGCTCGCTTTATTGAGCAGGTCATGGAGCCGATTCGTCAACAGTTCCCTGAACTGAAAATCGTCTTCGAGCACATCACCACCAAAGAGGCGGCTCAATACGTGCAGGAAGGCAATCGTTTCCTTGGCGCGACCATCACCCCGCAGCACCTGATGTTTAACCGCAACCACATGCTGGTTGGCGGCATCCGTCCGCACCTGTTCTGTCTGCCAATCCTTAAACGCAATATTCACCAGGACGCACTGCGTAAAGCCGTTGCCAGCGGTTCGGATCGCTTCTTCCTCGGCACCGACTCCGCACCTCATGCCAAACATCGCAAGGAATCAAGCTGCGGCTGCGCCGGCGTATTCAACGCCCCCAACGCGATCCCGGCTTACGCCAGCGTGTTCGAACAACTCGGTGCGTTGGAGCATCTGGAAGCCTTCTGCTCGTTGAACGGCCCACGTTTTTATGGCCTGCCGGTCAATACCGATTTCATCGAGCTGCAACGCGTAGCGACAACTCAGCCGGAAGAGATCGCCATGGGCAGCGAAACGGTCATTCCATTCCTGGCCGGAGAGAATCTGAGCTGGTCGGTGAAAGCATAATTATCTTTTTTTAATCCAGCCTCTTGCCCCCACGCACGGTTAACTGTATAAATATCCAGTAAATCGCTTCGGGGGCAATTATGCGTGTTGAAGTCACTATAGATAAAACCAAACCGCTACCGTCAGGGGCCATCGAAGCTCTGACCGGTGAGTTGAGCAAGCGAGTAAACCGCCTGTTTCCAGACACTGTGGTTCAGGTCCGTTATGCCGGTTCCAATGGGCTTTCGGTACTGGGCGGCCTGAAAACAGATAAAGATCTGATCACGGACATTCTCCAGGAAACCTGGGAAAGTGCTGACGATTGGTTTAGCGCAGAATAATACTGCAATGTAGTTTTTGCCGGGGGTCGCTCTCCGGCTTTTTTGTATTTGAAGCCCAGAGCAACGAGGCTTAATTTTCTGCTGGAAGAAAAGCCTTATCTGGTCTGTACTGAATGCTTTAACAGGAGGTATTTAAGATGGCCCCGGACAAGGTAAAAACCGAAGAAGCGATGACTTTTGGCGAACTGCTGGCACTGATTGCCGACCAAAAACGACGTTTGAGCGTGCTGGAAGTGGCATTTTCCTATCTGGCTTTTGGTCTGGATGACAAAGCCAATCAATTGTTAATTCACAGTTTGAAGCTGGAATCGCAAAATCAAAATCGTGATGCCGAAACCCAGCAACACTTTGCCCATCTGGCCCTCGAACTGGAAAAACGATTGCACAGTGTTCCACTCCCCCCTGATGTTGAATAAATGTAATGTCACCGTTCTCATGATTTGCGTGCCGATATGTCGAATAATCACTCAAATAAATAATTATTTTGCAAAAGAAAGCAGGAAACTCTCCACCACTGTAGCCAGATGCGTATACTGTAATTGCTCACATGATGATGAGCCGCATTGATCCTCGTTAGTCACTCACGGTAGTCACTACTCAATAAGGGGTCTTTATGGACAGAAATGATGAAGTAATTCAGACACACCCGCTTGTTGGTTGGGATATCAGTACTGTCGACGCTTATGACGCCATGATGATACGCCTTCATTACCTGTCTTCACGAGATCAGACACCCGAAGATGCCCAAGTAGACAGAACGCTTTGGCTAACCACAGATGTCGCACGTCAATTAATAAATATCTTAGAAGCCGGCATCGCCAAGATTGAAGCAACGGATTACCAGGACCTTGACCGTAAAAAGCACTAATTCACTGTACCAAAATGCCTAAGGCGCCAGCGATTATCTCTGGCGCCTTTTTCTTTGTCTGCGAACGGCACAACGGGTGCATTGCGGCAGCCAACCTTTTATCATAATGAAATAAGCAACGTATAACAGAGAGGGTATGGCACGTGGAATATGACTTAATTGTTGTGGGCAGCGGTTCGGTAGGCGCAGCGGCAGGTTACTATGCGACACGGGCCGGCCTGAAAGTATTAATGATCGACAGCGCCATGCCCCCGCACCGCAACGGTAGCCACCACGGCGATACCCGCATCATCCGCCATGCCTACGGTGAAGGCGAAAGATATGTGCCGATGATCCTGCGCGCCCAGGCCTTATGGAACGCCCTGATTAAACAAACCGGCGAAGAACTGTTCCAGGACTGCGGCGTTCTGAATATGGGGCCACAGGATTCTGAATTTATCAACAACGCCCAATACAGCGCGCAAAAATTCCGCCTCAATACGCAAAACCTTAGCGCAGAACAGATTAACCAGCGCTGGCCGGAATTCAACGCACCGGAAGGCTACGTGGGGGTGTTTGAGCCTGACGCCGGGTTCCTGTGCTCGGAGCAGGCCGTTGCCAGCTTCATCAAACTGGCTAAAGATGCGGGCTGCGGCCAGTTGTTTAATTGCCCGGTTAGCGCCGTCCAGCCGATTGACGGCGGTGTGGAAGTCGTCACCCCCGAAGGTCGCTTTCAGGGACGTAAAGCCGTGGTCACCACGGGGACCTGGGTAAAAGCCCTGCTGCCGGAGTTACCCATCGCCCCACTACGCAAGGTGTTTTCCTGGCATCAGGCGGATGGCCGTTACAGCGTCAACAATCATTTCCCGGCATTTACCGTCGAAGCGCAGGACGGCAACCATTATTATGGTTTCCCGGCCGATAACGACGGATTGAAAGTAGGCAAACACGATGGTGGCCAACCGATGGAAACCCCGGAACAGCGCAAGCCTTTTGGCAGTTTCACCAGCGATGGCACCGAGGTCTTCCAGTTCCTGCGCCAATTCTTACCGGGTGTAGGGGTATGTTTACACGGTGAAGCATGCAGTTATGATATGAGTCCAGATGAAGATTTCATTATCGACACCCTGCCAGGTTGCGATCGCTTAATGGTCATCAGCGGCCTGAGCGGCCATGGTTTCAAGTTTGCCAGTGTGTTAGGTGAGATCGCCGCACTGTTTGCTGAAGATAAAACCCCACCGGTGGACATCACTCCTTTCTCACTGAAACGCTTTAATTAACCCCTTCTTGCTGATTTAAATCGCAGCCGCCAACTCGCCGGGCTGCGGTTTAGCCTTTAGTTACATAACGAAACCATCATAGTAATCTGAAATCTATCGTGAAAAATATTTCAACGGAAATTTCTGGCGCAAGTATCCGGATTTCCGAATTGATCCCCTGTGGTGTAAGTTCTATTTTACAGCTGATATGCCCCTGCTAACTCTTCGAACAACAAGGACGTGACCATGAAACTGCTTGTCGTGGACGAATGCTGCTTCACTCGGGTCGGGATCGATAACTATTTTACTGATAATGTTTTCACCCAGATAAAATGTTGCCACAGCCTGGAACAAGCGACTCCGCTGCTGGATCACTACCAACCGAGCCATATCCTGGTAAACCTGACCAAACATTGCCGTCATAGTGAGGATGATGCCCAGCTCCAGGCCTTTATTGAGGCGACCTCATCCGCACTGCTGTTTATTTATCTGGACACCCCCTACCCCTACAGCGAAACGCCAATGCGCATCGCCGACCATGCTTTTCTGTTCAATAAAGCCACGTTGCCCGTGACGCTACGAATGATGCGGGAAAAACCGGTGTCACTGATGGATAGCAATGTTGAACACTCGTTGTTCAGCCCGCAGGAACTGACGGTGATGAAGCACTGGATGGCAGAAATGCCTAATTACCGCATCGCAAAAAAGCTGCAAATCAGCTCGCACACCGTCTATGTTCACAAGCGTCATATCACAGAGAAAATCAACGCCCGTAACCGGCTGGAATTTTATTCGCTGTATAACGTGCTGCGTTACTTCTATCCGCCAGCGGTTCCTGCCAGCCCGATGTCACTGTCCCTACTGGCGGTATGATCAAAGTAGGCCGATTTTAGCGGTGAAATTGGCCTATCTACACGCTTTACTCTATCGGCAGTATTAACGCCGCCCACAAAAATCTATACTCTGCCAGTCCCTATCTTTTGGCTGCTGAGAATGCTAAACAAAATACTGTCGGCGATCGTCAACAACGTACGCGAACATCTGGTGTTGTATCTCTGCCTGTGGCTGGTGTTGTTAGCGCTGGACGTCTATTTCTTCTTTATGCCTTAACTCATGTCACCCACGTTCCCTCGTTTGTGCTTCCACCATTTTGGCTGCCCGGAGCAGGTCATTGCCCTGGAACATACCGACCTTCCCAGATTGCAATCCGATCAGCTGCTGTTGCAGATGCGCTATGCGCCTATCAATCCCTCCGACCTGATCCCGATACATGGCCAGTATGCGCACCGTATCGCCTTGCCTCAGGTTCCCGGTTACGAAGGTGTTGGTGTCGTAACAGATCCGCGCGGCCAGTCAACCGGCAGACGTGCGCTGGCAGTGATGGGGGATGGCAGTTGGCAAACCTTCATCACACTCGACCGCGACAGGGTTATTTGGCTACCGGACGATATTGATGATGTCAGCGCGGCGCAAATCTACATCAATCCACTCACCTGCTGGGTAATACTGACGCAATGGCTGCCGCTAGCGGCTGGTGACATTCTGCTGATTAACGGCGGAGGGTCGGCGATTAGTCTGTTGTTCTGCCAATTGGCTGCCTTGCGCGGGGTTAAATTGGCCGTGGTGGTACGTAACACAGCCCATCGCCAGGCGCTGCTAAATGCCGGGGCCTGGCGGGTCTTTGAAGAAAGTCTGCTCCGGCAATATGACCTGCGGCAACTCACCGGTCATGCCGCACGCGCGGCGATCGACTGCGTGGGCGGGGAAAGCGGTCTGAATACGGCACGTTCAGTCGGCGCCGGCGGCGACTTTGTTGCCCTGGGTCTACTCGGCAACCAACAGGTTGACTGGCAGCACATTGCCCATCAACTGCAGTTACACACCTCACTGTTCCATCTGCGTAAATGGAATGCGCAGGCAACCTCGGCTCAATGGCAGGCAGCGTTCCAACAACTTTTCCACCTGGTGCGGCGTGGCCAATTGGAGTTACGTCCCCCGGCTGCCATCTACCCGTTGCGGCACTATAAACTGGCGCTGCAACATGCCGCCGATGGCAAAACGCAGGGGAAAGTTTTCTTTACTCCGGAGTAGCCGGTTTGCTCGGCTGACCATCACCGAGAATCACCGCCAATTTATGCCCGCCTTCTGTGGCTTCCAGCGCGATACGGGTAATAATGGTCAGCGGCACCGACAACAACATCCCTACCGGCCCCATCAGCCACCCCCAGAAGATCAATGACAGGAACACCACCAGCGTCGATAGCCCCAGTCCGCGCCCCATGACTCTTGGCTCCAGCATATTGCCAATCACCAAGTTGATAGTGACGAAGCCGGCAGCCACCATCAAAGCATCGCCAAAACCGTTAAACAACAGAGCCTGAATCAACGGCGGAACGGCGGCAAGTACCGAGCCAATATTCGGGATATAGTTCAGCAGAAATGCCAGCAGCCCCCAGATAAAGGCAAAACGCACATCAATAGCGGCCAGGAAAGCCCAGGCAATGATGCCGGTCGCCAGACTGATCGCCGTTTTGATCAGCAGATAGCGGGTGACACCGTCCAGCGCACGCTGGATGTTGGCAATACCTTCGCTGGGTTTATCCAGCGCCTGCTGCAATTTATATGGCAACAGTTGGACTTCAAACAGCATAAATACCACAGTCATCAGCAACAGGAAGATATTGGTCATGGCACCGGAAAAACGACTCAGCAGGCGAGTAATCAAATTCATTGCCGCGCTGGGGTCGACATACTGCAACATGGCCTCGGTGGAAATGGTGATTTTGAAGCGGTCAGCGAAGTGCTGCAGCTCGCTCAGTTTCTCCAGCATCAAGCCGCGGTACTGTGGCAATGAACGTGCAAATTCGTTCAGCGTCGCGCCCAACACACCGATAAACAGCATCAGCAATACCACCACGACCACTACCAGCAGGGTCACGCCCAGCACTCGCGGTATCCGCCAGCGCTCAAGCTGCGTTACCAGGGGATTGAGTACCATAGCGAGGAACAGCGCCAGCAGGAATGGCACCACAACATCCACTGCCGCTTTGACACCGGCAAGAATAATCACCAACATCGCCAGCATAATTGCCAGGCGCAGGCTGCGATCGGTCAACAGAGTTCGGCCCATACATTCCCTTTGCGTTAATAACACTGGCCCAGAGGGCCAGCAGATGAATGTTATGTTAGCAAATTCTGCACTCAGGCCGCAGGGCTATTACTGTACGAATAAAAATCTTGCTTTACCAAATCTCGGCTGGAAATAATCGATAATCTTGACTAGGATTTATTTGTTAAAAAAAACCATTGAATTTACGCAACCTGACAAAATCTGACATTAATATATAAAGTCTTTTATTTTCAATCGATAACATGAAAATAATATGCATCATTCAGTAATCACTCCAACGATTTCACTGATTGACTTAGCGTCATATCAGCCAAATTCTCTGATTAATATTATTAAGAAGTAACATAGTTAAATTTATTATTGATTTTATGTTTCTTAAAGTTTAATTATTGCAGCCGGATAATGAGGAAAGTAAGGAAACAGGATGCTTTGGAAAAATACCGCCAACCGCTTTGGTCATATTTCAGTGCTGATCCACTGGCTGGTTGCCCTGACGGTGTACGGCATGTTTGCCCTGGGCCTCTGGATGGTCACACTGGGATATTACGATGTCTGGTATCACCAGGCACCGGAGATTCATAAAAGCATCGGCACACTGCTGTTTATCGTCATGGTGGTACGAGTGGTTTGGCGTTTCGTTTCACCGCCACCCAAACCTTTAGCCAGCTACAGTCGCTTTACTCACGTAAGCGCGATCCTCGCTCATCTGGCGCTGTATGTTGTGCTGTTCAGCATCCTGATCAGTGGCTACCTGATTTCGACCGCCGATGGTCAACCGATCAGCGTTTTCGGCTGGTTCGATGTCCCCGCTACCGTCACCGGTATGGCGGAACAGGCCGATACGGCCGGTACCACTCACCTTTACCTGGCCTGGGTCGTGGTAGTGCTTTCAATACTGCACGGTCTGGCTGCGCTTAAACATCACTTTGTTGATCGTGATGTTACTTTGAAACGGATGCTGGGTCGCAGCGCCGATTAACCTTTGGATTTATGGAGATTGCCATGTTGAAGAAAACCGTACTGGGCCTGACCGCAGGCGCACTGCTGCTGAGCGCCGGTTCCGCGCTGGCTGCCGACTACAAGATTGACAAGCAGGGTCAGCACGCCTTTATCGAGTTCCGCATCCAGCACCTGGGTTACAGCTGGCTGTACGGCACCTTCAAGGATTTTGACGGTGGCTTCACCTTCGACGAAAAAGATCCGTCCAAGGACAAGGTTAATGTCACCATCAACACCGCCAGCGTCGATACCAACCACGCTGAGCGTGACAAACACCTGCGCAGCGCCGAGTTCCTGAATGTAGACAAGAACAAACAGGCCACGTTTGAATCCACCGAGGTGAAAAAGAACGGTGAAGGCTATGCAGTGGTCGGTAACCTGACGCTGAACGGCGTAACCAAGCCCGTCACGCTGGACGCCAAACTGATTGGCCAGGGTAACGATCCATGGGGCGGCTACCGTGCCGGCTTTGAAGCCAACGGCAAAATCAAGTTGAAAGACTTTGGTATCACTACCGATCTCGGCCCGGCATCGCAGGATGTGGAGCTGATTATTTCGGTGGAAGGCGTTCGCGCGAAGTAATTATTCTTCATCGCAAAAGTCATACCGGCGCCGTCTTTAAGACAGCGCCGGTATGATGCGTTATGTTGATGCATCAAGACGCATCAGCGACAGCAATAGCACACTGAGCGCCGCATAAAAACCGAACGGATCATGACGTGAGCAGTTTGCATCAAACTCGGGTAACCACCCCAGACAGTGCTCAAGCGTTTTTTGCTTTAACACTGGTGCCCATACCGGGGGGGACTCATCGCACAGGACGAAATTCAGGTAACTGAGCAGCTCCAGAGTTAATGCCAGGTGATCTTCCGGTTCAGTAAACTCCGGATTTACAGCCAGGCCACTGGCGATAAACAATTCTCGTAAATTGTCACATGATGATGAATTAAAACAGGTCTCGCCCGCTTTCGTTTGATAACAGGATGCGTAAGGCAAGGCCGCAGCACGATCCGACATCAGAAACAAACCGGCGAAGTCCGCAGCCAGTTCCAGTTGCGCATCAGGCCGTTGCTGCAAGCGTTCAATGGCGTTTCGCAATCCCTCAACCGCTGCCGCCAATTCAGGCTGATTTGCCATCAGCGCCAACCAGGCCGTTAGCTCCCCCCCATTAAGCTGGGCCAGGTGATCCTGATTCAATTCGCGAGCAAAACAACCTGACAGCCAACTATAGAAGCAGGAGTAATGTGCGGCCTGTAACCTATTTTCCTCGAGTTGCATCCAGGCCTCCTTGTTCCTGCGCTCCATTCGATGACAGCGGAACATATTCACAAAGCGACACCATCTCGACAGGTCCATCAAACGCGGTCACCGCGGCCGGTGTGCCTCGGTATTTTTCAATTTCGACCAATACCGTATGCGCACTGGTGGCCTGTGCCAGATCAGAAGTGCCGATATCCAGAGTCAACACATTGGGGTTGCCGTATTTGCATAACGCGCCGCTCACGCCACCACGATCGGGATCGTACCAGGCACCTTCATGAATCCGGATAACGCCAGGAGCATAGCGATCTGATATGACGGCTCCCGCCAATACCTGCCCACGTGCATTATAAACCCGGACGATATCCCCCCCGTTGATCCCGCGAGCGTTGGCATCTTGTGGGCTAATGAAAATCGGTTCACGATCAGCGACACCATAAAGGCGACGTAAGGTCTCGGAAGCACATAGCTGTGAATGCAAACGGAAATCCGGATGCACTGACTGCAAATGTAGCGGGTAGTGTTTTGAACCGGGGCCGCCATGAGAACGCTCCGCTTTCTCAAACCACATCGGATGGCCCTGACAGTTGGCATACTTCAACTCGGCGATACTTCTCGAGTAGATTTCAATCAACCCACTGGGTGTTCCCAGCGGTTCCAGATCGGGATCCTCACGAAAAGCCTGATGGCGAACGAACATTTCAGGTTGATCAAACTCGATATACCCCTCACCCTGCCAAAACAGATCAAACGTCGGCAGCGAGATCCCCCTGCCTTTCCCTTGCTGCATGCCATCCTTATAAATACGTTTGAGCCATCCCGCTTCATCAAGCCCTTCACTAAATTCTTGCTCGCGACCAAACAACCGACAGAGTTCGCGGAAGATATCAAAATCATTACGCGCCTCAAATTGCGGAGGAACCAGTTGTTTCATGGCGATCAGTCCACGATTTGAGTGGTTGCCGTACTGGTCGAGATCATTACGTTCAAACTGTGTTGTCGCAGGTAAGACGATATCGGCAAAACGGCAGGTGGCCGTCCAGTGGTTATCGACCGAAATCACGGTCTCCAGTTTCTGCCAGCCTTCAATCATGCGATTAACTTGCTGGTGGCGATGAAAAGGGTTGGTGCCCGCGAAAACACACATCTTCAGCAACGGCAATTTAACCCGCTTACCATTCCAGTTGATTTCTTTTCCCGGTTCCAGCATCGCATCGACAAAACGGGCTATCGGGATGGTTTTGCTGTACCCCTTGAAATCACCGTTGGCATGCACTGGCGGCGTGGTTGTCGACCCGGAAAAACCGCTGAGTATGATGCCTTTGCGGCTGGGTGTTCCTGCGCCATTATAATGCCAACCAAAACCGAAGCCGCCACCGGGCAGGCCGATTTGCCCCAGCATCGCCGCCAACACGACCGTCATCCACGCCCATTGCTCACCGTGCTGCATACGCTGCACACACCAGCCCGCCACGATCTGAGTGCGGCCGGCAGCCATCTGACGTGCCATCGCCCGGATCACTTCAGCATCGATACCACAAATTTTCGCAGCCCATTGTGCATCTTTCGGCTGACCATCACTTTCCCCCAACAGATAAGGCAGGAATTGATCGAAACCGACGCAGTAAGTCGACAGGAAATGACGGTCATGAAGTTTTTCCTGATAGAGCGTATGTGCCAACGCCAGCTGTAACGGGACATCAGTCTGAGGATGTAATGCAATATGCTGAACTTGTTCGCGTCCCAAATATTCATGGGTGTTGGTGACGACAGGATCGATACTGATCACCTTGATATCGCCGCTGGCCAGCTTCGCCTTCAATTGTTCATAGTAGCCATAAACATCGTGGTCCGGACACCACCAGTTGGCCTGTTGGTTCTTGATTAAATCCGAACCCCACAGCACCAGCGTTTTGCTATGTTCAAGCACCAGCGGCCAGGAAGTCTGTTGTTCATAAACTTCCATGGAGCCAACGACGCGCGGCAGGATGACCTGCGCGGCACCGGTAGAATAATCACCGCCGGTACCGACGGACTCCCCATGAAGGGCCAGGGCTCGCGCCAACATGCCCCCGGCGTTATGAAACATGCCCGTAGATTGCCAACCACTGCTCGACAACAGTGCGGAAGGCCCATGGGTTTTCTGGACACGTTCCAGCTCCTCATGAAACAGCTTGAGTGCGTCATCCCAGCTCACCCGCACAAACCGGTTATCGCCACGCTGCCGCGTATCGCTGAGATGACGCTTGCGCAGCCAATCGACACGTACCATCGGATAACGGATACGCGATGCGCCATGCACATGATCAGGCAGGCCGTAGATCATTTGCGAAGGAAACTTATCCTTCTCGAAAGGTTTCACGGCAACGAAGCGGCCGTCAACCACGCTGGCGCGTATTGCGCCCCAGTGAGAGGCCGTCAACACTGAGGATTGCGAGCCCGCCGCCGGCCCCTGCTGCGCGACCGCTTTACGCGGCGTCAATAGTGCCGGCCCGAACATGCCCAGTGCGGTCAGTCCCCCCAGCTGTGATAGAAAGCGACGGCGGGATACACGAATAGATTGTGAATGTTTCATTGGACTTTTCCCTTAATGATCCTGCCCTGAGCCACCGGTATCAGAGGCATTCATTTGTAGATATTTCAGCAGGGTGCGCTCTTCGCGTTTATCCAGACTGGTAAAACCGAGCATACCGTTGAGCGTGCCTATCCAACCATTGGCGTCAAAATGCGCTTTATCCGGTGCGCCGTGGCACTGATTGCAACTTGAGGAATACATCGCCTCGGCATACGCCCAGATAGGTTTTACGTCATTGACCAAATCGCCCTGCTGCACCCATGCCGATGTCTGCAACTTGCTCCATTCCGCTCCGGTTGCCGCCACGACGGTTTTTTCCAACGTTTTCGCCTGCGTTTGCACCTCATCGCGTATTGACGAAACAAAAATACGCTTACCCGGGAACTGAGAAAGGACACGCTGGCGCCCTGCGGTTTCCGCCCAGCCGGTAATCTGCACCTGCAACCAGTCACCCTCACGTTTCATCACCGCCACCTCTGAAGCCGGCAGCAATGAACCCGATGGATCTTTGGCGCCTTTTTCGGCATAAATCGGTTTCATGTCCAGGGTGTACAAAACATCGCCATCGTTATGGCTGGCAGCCATTTTGCGCAGTTCGACAAACTGTTGCCGGAAACCACTGCTCATGTCAGGTAACTCGTGCGCAATACCCTTGTGGCAATCGATACAGGACTGATTATCTTTGGCGGCAATGCTCATTTGTTTCGCCGCTTCCGGGTGTTGTTTGGCATGGTCCATCGCGTCATAGTTGTGGCAGGAACGGCAAGTGGCGGAGTTATTGGCTTTCATCCGTTTCCACTCACGCTCTGCCAAGACTGCGCGTTTGGCTTCAAATTTTTCTGGCGTATCAATGGAGTGTGCGATGAAGTTCTGATAGAGATCGTTTGCCGCTTCCAGTTTTCGCCAAAGCATGGCGGGGATTTCGGTTGGAATATGGCAGTCACGGCATTCAGCCCGCACCCCGGAGGCATTTTTGAAATGTACGGATTGTTGATATTCCTGATAGACCGGTTGCATCGCGTGGCAACTCACGCAAAATGCGGTAGTACTGGTTAACTTTATTCCCGCGTGCGGCAAGACAACTAACGCTCCCCCGACGACGCAGCCTATCGCCAGCAGCGCCAAAATGGACCATTTGGCACTTGGCCGACTTAGTTTTCGCCATATCCTTCCCATAAAATAGCCCTTTGATTATTATGGATACCCCTGAGTATGATAGGGAAAAGATATGAACAGGGTCAGCGTGAAATATTAAAAAAATAACTAGAAACATGAACATAATTGAAAGAACACCAACAAATATGAAAACATATGAAAGAAAAGAACAACCCGATACGTCGGTTTTTCATCTGGTCATTGTTGAAGATGATCCGGTCACTCAGGCGCGTATGCGCGATTACTTCCTCCACGAGGGATATCAGGTTTCCACCACCAGCGACGGTGCCGGGTTGCGGGAAATCATGTCGTCGCAACCTGTTGATCTGATCCTGCTGGACATTAACCTGCCCGGTGAAAACGGCTTGTTGTTGACCCGCGCACTGCGGGAACGCTCAAACGTAGGGATTATTCTGGTGACCGGCCGTTGCGATCAAATCGACCGTATCGTCGGACTGGAGATGGGCGCCGATGACTACGTCACCAAACCGCTGGAGATGCGTGAGCTACTGGTCCGGGTAAAGAACCTGCTATGGCGCATGCATGTCGTCGTCAGTGACACTGAACCAACCCCCAATGAAAACTGTTATCTGTTTGCCGGTTATCAGCTTGATGTCTCACGGCATACACTGCAGCTGGAAGATGAGCAAATTAAGTTAACGCGCGCGGAATATGACCTGCTGCTGGCCTTTGCCACCAATCCCGGGGTGGTCCTCAGCCGCGAACGTTTGTTGCGCTCTCTTTCTTCGCATCGGGTGGCTCAACCCGACCTGCGCACCGTTGACGTGTTGATCCGTCGCCTGCGTAATAAATTACGGACGGACTTGTTTATTACCTTGCATGGCGAAGGTTATCTATTGGCTGCCGAAGTTCGCTGAAATGCATACACCGGCCGGAATCCCAACGGTGACAACGATGAGGCGACCTTTTGCCGGCTCACGTTTTCCGGCGTCAGTAGCAGAATACGGGGGCTAAGGTTATCGACCACCGGTTGGTGCTGCAAAATGCGGATCGCCTGGCTGACAGCCAGTTCGCCCTGCAAGACCATCTGGTCGCTGACAGCCATAATGATACGGTTACGCTTTAACCCGCGATAAACCTGGTGTGACAGGTAAAACGAGACAACCCCCAAGGGATGTTGCCGATTTCGAGCCTCCCCCATGGCGACCTCCGCCGCGATGGCGGTGCCGGCAACCACATTAATCTGCGGGTGTTTCTCCAGCATACTCTGTAATTGATTGCGTTGGACCTCAAGATCGTTGTCGCCGTAGGCCACGTCAACGATATGAATATTGCTGTTAATGATCGCCTGACGGAATCCTTGTTCCATCGCCTGGCTTCCTCCCGCCTCTTTCGGCCCCGGCATCAGCAAAACATTGAGCGTTTTCTGTTTCTGGTGCGTCGCCAGATAATGCCCTGGAATGTAGCCCATCTGATACCAGGCTACGCCTACACGAGTGCGATTCCCCCCATCATGCACGGCATTGACGACCTCAATAACCGGTGTTTCTCCCAGGCTTTCAGCCAGAGCCGGAAATTGCGAAACACTGCTGCTCAGCAAAATAGCGTCCGCTCCCCAGCGGCGGCAATGAGACAGTTGTTCACGCTGCATCGCCAACTGCTGGTAACCACCGGCCTCAAAAATTTTTAGCGCAACCCCGGAAACCCGCGCCTGTTTTACCATTCCATAATTGATCGAGAGCCAATAAGCATCTTTAAGATTGGGGTAAAGTGCGCACAGTTTCCATTCACGCGTGGCCTTTACTGGCGTTAGCGGGGGCAGTGGCTGATGAACCATATTATTGGACCAGCGAATTAACGGCGGTGTCTCCGCCAGTGACTGCAACGCGGAAAAGAGTACCCCGAGCGGTAATAACAAAAGAAAAATGCGCATGATAACCTCACTTTTGACATGGGTTATGCTAGCGACTTCCGGCCAGGGAAAACAACCTTTTTCAATACGGGATACCCCATGACACTACCATCTCTGACACGGCGACTTTGGCTGGCATTTATGCTGATGAGCCTGCTGACGCTATTATGCTCCCTGGTGGGTTGGTTTGGGTTGCGTATTCTCGGCGACATAGAACAACGCAGCACTCACTCATTGATTCCCACCATGAATATTGCCCGCGAATTGAGTGAAGCCAGTGCCAGTGAATTGCTGTCGGCTCAAAATTTAACTGCCGTAGAAAACCACATCGAACGGGAAGCCCAGAGCAAAATACTGGCGACGCAAAGCTTACGCATCAGAAGATTACTCCGAGCCCTGCAGCAACAAGGTTTTGATACCGCGAGCATTGAACAGCAGGAAGCACAGATCGCGCATAGTTTGCTGGCGCAGGAAGCACTGGTGATACGTAAATTAAACCTGACGGAGCAACAACAGCAGTTGCTCACCAGGATCATGACGGCCAACATTGACGTTGCGGCGCTGGCGAAAGGCCAGCAGAATATCGCCACAACAGCCGCTGGCGCTACACAAGTCGGGCTGTACGATTTAATCGAGCGGCATCAACTCGGGCAGGCAAAACAAGCGCTGGATCGTCTGATTGATATCGATTGGGAATACCAGAACCGAATGAGTGAACTGCGCTTGAGCGCCACACGGGTAAACCAGTTGTTGGCTCAACTGAGCAAGCAAAGCTTGCACCCCGTATCCCCCGCACTCACCACTGCCATCGAGGAGCATGTCCGTATATTGCGGCGGCGACAACAGCGGGTTGAGGATCCACAGGTCAGGCAAGAAATTGGCACCCGATTGGCCGTCGTTGAACACTATCCTCAGTTGATGGCGCTTTACCAGCAACTGTTTGATATTCATCAGCGATTACAGCAGCAATCACGCGATAACGTGCAAACTTATACGCAATTCAGTCGCGAGATCAACCGTCAGGTCGATACGATAGAACAACACAATATCCAGGCATTGGCGCAGTTGGCGCAAACCCGCAAATACGGACAGTATTGGTTGATCGCGCTGAGTATATTGACCTTACTGCTGCTTTTGTTGATCCTTTGGCGCGTGGTCTGGCGCTCAGTCACTCTGCCGCTGGCACGGCAAACTGCAGCGCTCAAACGCCTGCTCCAGGGGGATCTCAACTCGCCGTTTCCTAACGCCTCCCATGCCGACGAACTCAATACCATCGGCCGAATGATGGAAGCTTTCCGGACCAACACCCTGCAGCTGCAACACCAGCAACGGCACCTGCAAAATCAGGTGGCGCAGCGCACTGCCGAACTCGAATCCCTGGTCAAGCGGCATAACCAGGCCCGGGACGAAGCAGAACAGGCCAACAGAGCCAAATCGGCCTTTCTGGCCGCCATGAGCCATGAAATCCGCACGCCCCTGCACGGTATTTTGGGCATCACGCAACTGTTGCTGGATCAACCGCTGTCAAACCAGGTGCTCAACTATGTGAAAGCCATGCATGACTGCGGTGAGAGCCTGTTGACGATTTTGAACGATATTCTGGATTACTCTGCCATCGAGGCGGGCAAGCACAGCCTGGTCATCAACGATGATCCTTTCAATCCCCGAGATTTGATAAACAGCATCGTCAAACTGATGCACGCACGCTTTGAACAACAGCATCTCACGTTGACGCTGGACTTTGCTGCCAACGTGCCCACGGGGGTGTATGGCGACGCCAAAAGGATCCGCCAAGTCATCAGCAATTTATTAGGTAATGCCCTACGTTTTACCTCGCAGGGCGGTATCAAACTGAGGATCTTCGTGCAGGACGACAGTTGGCAAATTGATGTGTCAGACAGCGGCGAGGGTATTGCCGCCGACCAATTAGTGAAGATCTTTCACCCTTTTGTACAACTCACCAATAAACGGGGGGGAACCGGGCTGGGTCTGGCGATCAGTCGCGAACTGGCACATGCGATGGCGGGCACGCTGACGGTGCAAAGTACCGTGGCACAGGGGAGTTGCTTCTCGCTGCGATTACCTCTGCGACCGGCGATTCTCACACCCAGTAATCGCGACAAGAGCGAAACACGTCTGGATGGCATACGCATCCTGGTGGTGGAAGATAACCCAACCACACAACATATTACCCGGGAGATGCTGCATTTTTGCGGCGCGCAATGTGACGTGACGGCCAATGGTAGCGCGGCCCTGGCGCTGTTACAGCAAGATAGCCATTACCATTGTGCGCTACTGGATTTGAATTTGCCCGATATGGATGGCATCACGCTCGCCCAGCAGTTGAATGCCCGGCATCCGGCGTTGGTGCTGATTGGTTTTAGCGCACAGGTTATGGACGATGACCTGTACCGCCACGCGATGACATGGCTGCGTGGCATTATTGACAAACCCTCTCCACGCGCTGAGTTAGCCCGGCTCATCCGTCACTATCTGACAATGACGGATAATGTACGACAGAAGACAGGTAACCCGTTACAACAAGACCTTTTAGCACTCGGCAGCGCAAAAATTGGTGAATGGATTGCGCTGTTTGAGACACATTCGATACCGCTGTTGGACAGCATCGATGAAAAGATCGGCTGTGGCGATGCCCAGTCAGTGAAGCGATTGGCGCATCGGTTAAAAAGCAGCTGCGCCAGTCTGGGCCTGCATCAGGCGACCCTACAGTGCGAAATGTTGGAGCAGCATCCGCATGCCGCTCCGCCATTGCGTAGCACCCTGTTACGCGAACTTCATCAGCTTAAACGCTGGTCAGCCGCAGTTGTTGAACGTTGAGCGACGTTCGGTTTACGGCAGACTATTCTTCTTCCGGTGCCGGAATGTGCATCGTGGTCTGCAATAATCCTTTCGACTTATTGAAAATCTTGACGCCATTTTCGCGGCCGGCTCGGCGCGCACGCTGTTCTTCACGTGGCAACTTCAACTCTTCGCGGCAGATCTCGCTGCAGCAACCTTCAAATTTGGCTGCGCAGCTCGGACACTGAATAAACAGCAGGTGGCAGCCGTCATTCAGGCAGTTGGTGTGAGTATCGCAGGGTGCACCGCACTGGTGGCAATTGGCAATGACATCGTCAGAAATTCGCTCGCCCATACGCTCGTCAAACACAAAGTTTTTGCCGATAAACTTCAACGGCAATCCCTGCTCTTTAGCCTTACGCGTATATTCGATAATACCGCCTTCCACGTGATAGACGTTCTTGAAGCCGTTATGCAACATGTAGGCGCTGGCTTTTTCACAGCGGATACCGCCGGTGCAGTACATGACGATATTTTTGTCTTTATTGTCCTGCAACATTTCAACCGCCATGGGCAGTTGATCACGGAAAGTGTCTGACGGCACTTCGATAGCATTTTCAAAATGGCCGACTTCATATTCGTAATGGTTACGCATATCGACAAACAGCGTATCCGGATCGTCAATCATCTGATTAACGCGATCGGCCTGCAGATACTCACCAACGTTCGCCGGGTTGAAGCTTTCGTCATCGAGCCCGTCGGCAACGATACGTTCGCGCACTTTCAGGCGCAGAACCCAGAAGGATTTTCCATCATCTTCGAGGGCGATATTCAGACGTACCTGATCCAGCGCCGGATGCGAAGCAAACAGTGCGGCTTTGAACGCCTCAAATTTATTCTGCGGCACGCTGATTTGTGCGTTGATACCCTCTTTCGCCACATAAATGCGGCCAAACACCTTCAGCTTGTCGAACTGAACGTACAGGCTGTCACGAAACGCTTTGGGATCGTCGATGGTGAAGTATTTATAAAAAGAAACTGTGGTGCGCGGCTCGGTTTCGGCCAGCATGCGCGCCTTCAGTTCCTCATTAGAAATTCGGTTATGTAACACTGGCATGGTGTACTTTCCTGTCTTTCGGGAGGTGACTGATTTGAGTGCGTGCCGGCCACCGGCCCACGCGCGGCGCACATAATACCCGATGATGTGAAGCGCTGGCAACTTGACGCTGCTCACAAATCCCGATATTCCTGAGGGGAGTTTACCCCCGATTTACCACGGATCTGGAGAACGTTATGAGTCAGCTGTTTACCCCGATTGCGCTGGGAAAACTGAGTTTACCCAACCG
The DNA here is from genome assembly GCF_004684015.1 of Serratia proteamaculans. Lineage (GTDB taxonomy): Bacteria > Pseudomonadota > Gammaproteobacteria > Enterobacterales > Enterobacteriaceae > Serratia > Serratia proteamaculans_F. The sequence goes on along the minus strand of NZ_SRIA01000013.1, from coordinate 26,780 downwards.
TATTATTATTGCACCGATGTGCCAATATTCCGCCGACCACGGCAAAGCCACCGAATGGCATACCCTGCATCTCGGGCACCTGTCGCTGTCCGGTGCCGGCCTGCTGATCGTCGAGGCCACCTCGGTCGCCCCCGAAGGGCGCATTACGCCGAGCGATCTCGGCCTGTGGGATGACGCTACCGAACAGGCGCTGGCCGAGGTCGTGCAGGCGGTCAAAAAACACGCCACCATGCCACTGGGCATCCAGTTGGCTCATGCCGGGCGCAAAGCCTCCTGCGCAGTGCCCTGGGCAGGCGGTGGCCAACTTAAAGCCACCAGCGGGGGCTGGCAGACGCTCTCCGCTTCCACCTTGCCCTTCGCCCCGCAGGACGAATCGCCGACAGCCATGAGCCTGGAACAGATTGAACAACTGAAAGCACAGTTTGTTGATGCGGCAAAACGTGCCGATCGGCTGGGTTTTGAATTGATTGAGCTGCATGGCGCACACGGCTATCTGTTGCACCAGTTCCTTTCACCCTTGGCCAATCAGCGCAACGACCAATACGGCGGTTCTTTGCAAAACCGCATGCGCCTGCTGCTGGAAATTTTCACTGAAGTCCGTGCCGTGTTCCCGGCACACAAGGCGCTCGGCGTGCGTATTTCCGCCAGTGACTGGGTCGAAGGGGGTTGGGATGAACAGCAGTCGGTCACACTGGCAAAAACCTTGAAGGAACTGGGCTGCGACTATATTCACGTTTCCAGCGGCGGCCTTTCACCGTTGCAGAAGATCCCGGTTGGGCCAAATTATCAGGTTCCCTTTGCCGAAACCATCAAGCGGGAAAGCGGATTACCGACTATTGCCGTGGGCTTAATCACCGAGCCGGAACAGGCGGAAGCCATTGTCGCCACCGGACAGGCAGATATGGTGGCGCTGGCACGCGGCATCCTTTACAACCCTCGCTGGCCATGGCATGCCGCCGCAAAACTGGGTGAGAAGGTCAGCGCACCGCCGCAATATTGGCGCTCTGAACCGCACGTATTGAAAGGCTTGTTTAAAAACGGCTAAGCAATCCGGGGCGGACTCAGCGCCCGCCCCGGCATTCGGTAAAACCGGAAATCACTGTTCCCGCTGCCAGGGCGATACCCGCCACCGCCAGCAACGGATTAAACTGCAGATGCGCCCCCAGGCTGCCCAGCAATGCTCCACTGACCAGCAATCCCGCACTTAACCAGGTTGCCAACATAAATTCCCCCTAAATGATCGCGGTGCCATTATACGTATCACTCGGCTATCACTTTATCCTTTAGAGCCATTTACCCTGGTTTTGCGGTTCGTTATATCCGTTAATCATTAAAAATGATGTTTTAATGCGGTGCCTTTTCACGTTGCGCGATAAAAATGCCACAATAGTCGGGTATAAACGGCAGAAAATAAACGTTTGGTCAAAATTTCTCCACAGGAGAGACCATTCGGGAACTCTGTTATTATTATTAAATGACTGCTTCTAAGCTGAGAACACATGACTCAAGTTCCTTCTTTTAATCGCTCTTTACTGCATCCGCGTTACTGGCTCACCTGGATCGGCATCGGTTTGCTTTACCTGTTGGTCTTGCTGCCTTATCCGATTATTTATCGCCTCGGCACCTCGCTGGGTCGTTTTTCCATGCGCTTTCTCAAGCGCCGCGTGGCAATAGCCCAACGTAATCTGGTGCTGTGCTTCCCGGACATGCCGCAAGCCGAACGCGATGCGTTGGTGGTGCAAAATTTTGAATCCGTCGGTATGGGGCTGTTTGAAACCGGTATGGCATGGTTTTGGCCAAACTGGCGTATCGAACGCTGGTTCCAGGTTAGCGGGCTGGAACATATTCAGAAGGCGCGAGACAACCATCAGGGGGTGTTGCTGATCGGTCTGCACTTCCTGACGCTGGAACTGGGTGCCCGTATCTTTGGCATTCATAATCCGGGCATCGGCGTTTACCGACCGCACGACAACAAGCTGATGGACTGGCTGCAAACCTGGGGCCGCATGCGTTCCAACAAGTCGATGCTGGACCGTAAGGACGTAAAAGGCATGATCCGCGCCCTGAAGCAGGGGGACATCATCTGGTATGCCCCGGACCATGACTATGGCCCACGTAGCAGCGTGTTCGCCCCGCTGTTCGCCGTAGAGAAAGCTGCCACCACCACCGGCAGCTACATATTGGTCAGAATGGGCAAGCCAGCCATTATTCCCTTTACCCCGCGCCGCCTGCCGGATGCCAAAGGGTATGAGCTGATTATGCAGCCGGCGGTGGAAAACTTCCCGCTGGATAATGAGCTCGAGGCCGCCGTCTTTATGAATAAAGTGGTGGAGAAGGAAATCCTGATGGCGCCGGACCAGTACATGTGGCTGCACCGCCGCTTCAAAACCCGCCCGGAAGGCGAACCTTCACTGTATTGACCGCAAACCCGCCACCGGCGGGTTTTTTCTTCCGCAGATCTTGAGAATCAGTAGTAACGGTGGGATGGTAAAGCCCTCGTCGTTAATTCTGGAGTCGCCATGTACATCGTTAACCTGACCTACCACCGTCCAATAGAAGAAGTCGACAACCACCTTGAAGGGCACATCGCCTGGCTGAAAAAATATTTCCAGAACGGTACCTTCATCGCCTCCGGCCGTAAGAACCCGCGTACCGGTGGTGTGATCCTGGTAAAAGGTATCGAGCGTGCGCAGCTGGATATCATTGTCGGGCAAGATCCTTTCAACGCCGTAGCCCACTATGAAATTACCGATGTCGCCCTCTCCACCACCGCCAGTGGTTTTGAACTGCTCGCCGGGCTTTAAATTCGCCTTTTTTCCGCGCGTACAGCGCGGAATATTGCCAATATTCTATTTTTAAAACTTTATTTCATTTCCCGTATATCTCACCCCACATCAATTGATGCCACCTATAATTAAGCGCATACTTACCAGGCTAACTTTTTTTGCTTTGCCCGATCAACTGCTCATGTGAGCAAAGCCCTCTACCTTACGTAACAGGAACTTATGGCTCCGGCACCCGAAATCATCAACTGGAAACGCAACCTCTTCGTCGCCTGGCTAGGGTGTTTCCTCACCGGTGCCGCCTTCAGTCTGATCATGCCATTCCTGCCGCTGTATGTAGAAACCCTTGGCGTCACCGGTCATCAGGCCCTGAACATGTGGTCCGGCCTGGTTTTCAGTATTACCTTCCTGTTCTCTGCGATTGCCTCCCCGTTCTGGGGTGGGTTGGCCGATCGCCGTGGGCGTAAGTTGATGCTGTTGCGATCGGCATTGGGCATGTCGATAGTGATGCTGTTGATGGGCATGGCGCAGAATATTTGGCAGTTTTTAGCGCTACGCGCGGTGCTGGGTTTGCTCGGCGGTTTTATCCCCAATGCCAATGCGCTGATTGCCACGCAGGTCCCGCGTAATCGCAGCGGTTGGGCACTGGGTACCCTGTCCACCGGTGGCGTCAGCGGAGCGTTGATCGGGCCGTTGATTGGCGGCCTGCTGGCCGACCAATATGGTCTGCGGCCGGTGTTCTATATCACCGCCGGCGTCCTGTTGACCTGCTTTGTTCTGACGCTGCTGTATGTCAAAGAGCAGTTCACCCCGGTGCAGAAAAAGGACATGCTGCACGCCCGCCAGGTGTTCGCCGCGCTGAAAAGCCCCAAACTGATCCTCAGCCTGTTTGTCACTACGATGATTATTCAGATTGCCACCGGCTCCATCGCCCCCATCCTGACACTGTACGTCCGGGATTTGGCCGGTAACATCCATAATCTGGCCTTTGTCAGCGGGCTGATCGCCTCAGTACCGGGCGTCGCCGCGCTAATGAGTGCACCACGGCTGGGCAAGCTGGGCGACAAAATTGGCCCGGAGCGCATTCTGGTGTTTATGCTGATCGTCTCGGTGCTGTTATTGATCCCGATGGCCTTTGTGCAAACCCCGTGGCAGCTCGGCGTACTGCGCTTCCTGCTTGGCGCTGCCGATGGCGCACTGCTACCAGCGGTACAAACCTTGCTCATCTACAATTGCACCAATCAGGTCGCCGGGCGGATCTTCAGTTACAACCAATCTTTCCGCGATATCGGCAACGTCAGTGGCCCATTAATGGGGGCCGCCGTCTCCGCCAGCTACGGCTTCCGCGCGGTATTTTGTGTCACGGCATTGGTGGTGCTGTTCAACGCCGTTTATTCCTGGTGGTGTTTGCAACGCCGACCGGCGCGGATGAGAGAAGACACCCTGCAAGAAGAGTAATAGCCGCATTTATCACCAGTTCCGTCACTTAAACGAGTCGACGGCCCGTTTACCCTACTTTTAGTATTGATACCCCACAATCCCCCTTTCTCGCCACCCATCAGAATAATCTTAGTTCAATCAGTTGATTTTAAAAAAGTTATTAACTTTTAGCGCAATAAACCACCTGTCAATAACATTCCCTTCGCAACCAACATAAAAACCAGGAAAGGAGATGTTTGTCGACTTTTCATCTAAAAAATGGGATACAGGGACTAGACAAAACCACCATCCAGTTATCAAATGGTTAAATAATATCACGCCCAATGTAAACCATTGGCCAAGTGAAAAAAGGCCGACGCGCTTTCCACGGTTAACGGGCGCTGCGGCTACGGTTTTGTCGGGTAATCTGCCCCAGGTGGATCACCTTCCTTAAATACACATACATACCACAGTATAAGCTGCATAAATGCGGCGCATTTTATTGGGAAGACGTTATGAAATCCTCTGTTAATAACCAAGAAAGCCGGACCTTCTTCGGCCATCCTTATCCGCTGGGATCCCTGTTCTTTACCGAAATGTGGGAGCGGTTCTCGTTTTACGGCATTCGTCCATTACTGATCCTGTTTATGGCCGCTACGGTCTACGACGGCGGCATGGGCCTGGCACGTGAAAATGCCTCGGCGATTGTCGGTATCTTTGCCGGCAGTATGTATCTGGCGGCCCTGCCGGGCGGCTGGTTGGCCGATAACTGGCTGGGCCAGCAGAAAGCGGTCTGGTACGGCTCTATTCTGATCGCTCTCGGCCACCTGTCGATCGCGCTGTCTGCCTTTATGGGCAACAACCTGTTCTTTATCGGCCTGATGTTTATCGTGCTGGGTTCCGGCCTGTTCAAAACCTGTATCTCGGTGATGGTCGGTACGCTGTACAAGAAAGGCGACAACCGCCGTGACGGTGGCTTCTCGCTGTTTTATATGGGCATCAACATGGGGTCGTTTATCGCCCCGTTGATTTCAGGCTGGTTGATCCGTTCCCACGGCTGGCACTGGGGCTTCGGCATCGGTGGTATCGGCATGCTGGTGGCGTTGGTGATCTTCCGCGTCTTTGCCGTACCGGCGATGAAACGCTATGACAGCGAAGTCGGCCTGGATTCCACCTGGAACAGCCCGGTCGCCAAGAAAAACGGCGTCGGTGCCTGGTTGATTGCGCTGGCGGTCGGCGTGGCGGTGGTCATCACCCTGATTGCCCAGGGCGTTATCGTGATTAACCCGGTCGCCGTGGCCAGCATGCTGGTTTATGTGATTGCCGCCTCGGTCACCCTGTATTTCATTTATCTGTTCGTGTTTGCCGGCCTGAGCCGCAAAGAACGCGCTCGCCTGCTGGTCTGCTTTATCCTGCTGGTGTCCGCCGCCTTCTTCTGGTCAGCCTTCGAACAGAAACCGACCTCGTTCAACCTGTTCGCCAACGACTATACCAACCGTATGATTGGCGGCTTCGAGATCCCGGCGGTGTGGTTCCAGTCCATCAACGCCCTGTTCATCATCCTGCTGGCACCGGTATTTAGCTGGGCATGGCCGGCGCTGGCACGTAATAAAATCCGTCTGAGCAGCATCACCAAGTTTGTTATCGGTATTTTGTTTGCCGCTGCGGGCTTTGGCCTGATGATGCTGGCCGCACAGAACGTTCTGAGCAACGGTGGCGCAGGCGTGTCGCCAATGTGGCTGGTCGGCAGTATTTTGATGCTGACACTCGGTGAACTGTGCCTTAGCCCGATTGGGCTGGCAACCATGACCCTGCTGGCACCGGAAAGAATGCGTGGCCAGATGATGGGCCTGTGGTTCTGCGCCAGCGCACTGGGTAACCTGGCGGCCGGTCTGATTGGTGGCCATGTGAAAGCCGACCAGCTGGACATGCTGCCTGACCTGTTCGCACGCTGCTCGATTGCACTGCTGATCTGTGCTGCGGTACTGACCCTGCTGATCGTCCCGATCCGCCGGATGATGGAAAACACTCAGGGTAAAAGCGCGCAGAAACCGGCTACCAACGCCTGATCACCGTTTCGCTTAACCCTTCAGCCAGCGCCCGGTGCGCTGGCTTTTTTTATGCTTCCCACGCCCGCTGTTGCAGCACCACCCGGTAACCGTCCAAATCCTCGAACGTCTGTCCGCAGGCATCCCAATACGGGTTGTAGGCTGCAACACGCCGAAAACCGGCGGCCAGCATGCGCTGACATCCCACCAGCCATTCCTGTTCATCCGGCAAATAAAACACCAGCAAATTGTCTTGCGTCGGTGCCTGCCCCACTTTCACGCCACGATGGTGGGTAAATTCCAGGTGATAACCGTGCTGCGGGTGCCCGACCATCACGCCGTCAAACCCCTGGTGATCTGCAAACTCCCCCAAGCGTGCAAACCCCAACCCCTGGCAGTACATAGCCGCAATTTCCTGCAGGCGATCGGTCGGGCGCGCAATGCGCAGTACCGCATTAGCTATTGGCATTATTTCTCCGCATCATAATCATTTCATACAGCGCCATGCCCACCAGCATAGCCACCACGAACTGCCAGCCAGCCAACGATCCCGCCCCGGCCAGTACCCAGGCCGGTCCGGGGCAAATACCCGCCATGCCCCAACCGATACCAAACAGCGCGCTGCCAACCAGCAAACGACCATCGAGGCGGCGGTTGGCTGGGATCTGCATCTCTTCCCCCAGTAAACTACGCTGTCGCCTGCGTGCCCAGTAAAACGCCGGTGCGGCCACCGCAATAGCACCCACCATCACCAGTGCCAGTGAGGGATCCCAGTGGCCGGTAATATCGAGAAACGCCAATACCTTGGCCGGGTTGGCCATTCCTGCAACGATCAGACCGAGGCCAAAAATGGCACCGCTCAGCAAAGCAAACAGATATCTGAACATACGGTTAGCTCCCCAGCCAGTGACGAACGACCCATACTGTGGCAAAGCCCAGTAACATAAACACCGCCGTGGCCGCCAGAGAACGCGGTGCCAGTCTTGCCGCACCGCAAACCCCATGACCGCTGGTGCAACCGCCCCCCAACCGGGTGCCAAACCCCACCAATAACCCGGCCATAATCAGCCACAGGCTACTGCCGCTGACCGGCATTGCCGGCAGGGGAACAGCAATACGATACAGCCAGGGCGAAGCCAACAACCCGACAAGAAATGCGACTCGCCAGGCCTTCTCTTTGCCTTGGGGTGTCAACAGACCGCCGGTAATGCCGCTAATACCGGCGATACGGCCGTTAAACAGCAACAGCAACGCTACCGCAAGACCGATAATGCCGCCGCCTGCCAAAGCAGACAGCGGCGTAAAATGCAGCCAGTCAATGGTCATGATGCCTCCTCCGGTTGTGGGCAATAGAGTTGATACAGGGTATTCAATATTGCCAGTGCCTTTTCATCACTGACCGCGTAGTAAATTTGCTTGCCATCACGCCGTGTGGATACCAGCCCTTCCTGGCGTAATACGCCCAGCTGCTGTGACAGTGTCGGCTGACGAATTTCCAAGGCTTGCGCCAATTCCCCCACCGACATCTCGCCCTGGCTGAGCTGACACAACAGCAATAAGCGATCCTCATTGCCTAACGTACGCAACAGCATGCCGGCCTGTGCCGCCGCCTGCCGCATTTTGTCGATTTCCATTGTCGCCCCAAACAATATACAAAACTATATATTGTATATTTATATACTATAATCTCCTTTCACGCCACGGGCTGGTACGAAAGGGTTCGGCATGGCATGCTGCCGCTATGATTTTTCGCAGACGGTGGATGCCCAAAATGCTGCTTTTCCAAGGCGCTATGCCAGCCAACCGGTCGATTGTGCCGGTCGCCAAAGATTATCAACACGGCGACTTCGAGCCACCTCACCACCATGACTGCGCGCAACTGATCCATAGCCTCAGCGGCGTGGTGCAGGTCAATACCCGTCAGGGGAGCTGGGTGGTGCCCCCAGGCCGCGGCGTCTGGCTGCCAGCAAGGGTTGAACACAGCCTGCGCATCACCGGCAAGGTGGCGGCAAGAGCGCTGTTGGTCGATCCGCTGGCGCGAGCCGATCTACCGGCATGTTGTGAAGTGGTTCAGGTCTCGCCGTTACTGCGCGAACTGATTATCTGTGCGATGGATATTACGGCGGATTACCCCGTCGGCGGACGTGAAGAGCGAATAATGGAGTTAATCCTGGATGAGCTACGCGTACTGCCGATATTGCCGCTGAATTTGCCAGAGCCGCGCACTGAGGCCCTGCTGACGCTGTGTCGGCATATTCAGCAATCGCTGGCCCATCCCTGGGAATTAGAACAGGCAGCCGGTTATATCAGCGTCAGCGGTCGCACGCTGTCACGGCGTTTTCAACGTGAGACCGGGTTGCGCTTTGGCGACTGGGTGCGTCGCGCCCGTTTGCTGGCGGCATTGAACGCCCTGGCCGCCGGGCATTCGGTGCTGGAAGTGGCGCTGGACTTGGGTTACGACAGCCCCAGTGCCTTCAGCGCCATGTTCCGTCGCCTGCTGGGGGTTGCGCCCAGCGCCTATTTCGCCAAATAGCCTGCGGCGACGTTGAACAGGGCTTGCAGCGAGGCGCTGGCGGAATCGACGTCGATACCCACGCCATAAGCCGCTTTGCCGTGCGCCAGCGTGCAGCGAATGTAGGCAACGGCACGGCTGTGGCTCTGATGCCCCAGCGTATGCTCGTGGTAGTCCTCTATCGCCAGGTTCAGACCAAAGCGCTGGCGCAGTGCATCTACTGCGCTGGATAACAACCCATTCCCTACACCCAGCAATCGCTGCTGTTGCCCATCGAACAACACCCGGGCGCTAAAGCTATAAGCCTCGGCGCTGTGGCTTTCTGTCTGGTAGCTCAGCAGTTGCAGGCGCGGCTGCTCAACCAGACCATAGCTGAGGCGAAACAGCCGCCACAGCTCGGCAGTGCCCATCTCTTTGCCGCTGCCGTCGGTGACTTGTTGCACCCGTTTACTGAAATCAATCTGCAGCCCACGTGGTAACGACAACCCATGGTTCTGTTCCAGTAGCCAGGCCGCCCCGCTTTTGCCCGACTGACTGTTAACCCGGATCACCGCTTCATAACTGCAACCGACGTCCGCCGGATCGAGCGGCAGATAAGGCACCTGCCACCAACCGTCCTGCCGTTGCTGCTGGGCGGCAAACCCCTTCTTGATCGCATCCTGATGCGAGCCGGAAAAAGCGGTGAAAACCAGTTCACCGGCATAAGGATGACGCGGATGTACCGGCAGCTGGTTGCACTGCTCCACCACCTCCACCACCTGCTTCAACTGGCTAAAATCCAGCCCCGGCGCTATGCCCTGGGTGTACAGATTGAGCGCCAACGTCACCAGATCGACATTGCCGGTGCGCTCACCGTTGCCAAACAGACACCCTTCCACCCGATCGGCACCGGCCAGCATCGCCAGTTCGGCACAAGCGACCCCGGTGCCGCGATCGTTATGCGGATGCACGCTGATACTCACTCGATTGCGCTGGCTAAAGCGGCGGCAAAACCATTCAATCTGATCGGCGTAAACGTTGGGCGTACTGACCTCCACCGTTGCCGGCAGGTTAATAATCATTGGCCTGCCCGGTCCCGGCTGCCAAACATCGGCGACCGCTTCGCAAATCTCCAGCGCAAACTCCAGCTCGGTAAAGCAGAAAGTCTCTGGCGAGTACTCGAAAGTCCAGGCGGTGTCCGGCTGCTGCTCGCACCGCTGACGGATGCGCAGCGCCCCATTAACCGCCAGCGCAACCGTCGCCGCCTTGTCCTGTTTGAAGACAATGTCACGGAACATCGGCGCAGTGGCGTTATACAAATGCACGATTGCCCGCGGAGCCCCCTGCAATGCTTCAAAGGTGCGATCGATCAGATCGTCACGCGACTGGGTCAATACCTGAATACTGACGTCATCGGGGATTAACTGCTCATCAATCAACGAGCGAACAAAATCAAAGTCGGTTTGTGACGCCGAAGGAAAGGCCACCTCAATCTCTTTAAACCCACACTGCAACAGCAGTTGATAGAACTGACGCTTGCGGGCGTTATCCATCGGCTCCGCCAGCGCCTGGTTACCGTCACGCAGATCGCTGGAGCACCAACGCGGAGCCTGTTGCAGGGTGCGGCCGGGCCACTGACGATCCGGCAATGCCACCGGCGGGAACGGACGATACTTGATTGAAGGCTGGGTTAACATGGCACACTCCTGGGCTGTCATAAGCGATGCCTATTATTTCTCGCCGGAAGATGCGTTGCTCCCGCCTGGCGGACAATCATCGTCGCGAAACGGACAACAAAAAAATTTGCATCCTGCGCCAGTACGGCAACAATTAATTTTGACGTTAGTCATGGCGCTTTGGTGCTGCCAAAACCCTTTCGTTACCCTCACCACTGGAGATGAATATGAGCCTGTATGCAACCCTGGAAGAAGCTATTGAAGCAGCGCGCGAGGAGTTTATTGAATCCGCTGAGAGCGGTAACGACGAGCAACCACCGGCGGTGCAACAATTCAATTTGCAAAAATACGTGATGCTGGATGGTGATATCATGTGGCAAGCCGAATTCTTTGAGCAAGAAGGGGAATCGGTTGAATGCCTGACGTTACGCAGCGGTGCCGCCGCCCAGGCGATTTATGACGGTGATTATGATGACGTCGAAATTAACGCCGAATGGATAGATGAAAACACGCTGCACGAGTGGGAAGAAGGTGATTTCCAACTCGATCCCCCGTTGGATACCGAAGAAGGCCAAACCGCCGCCGATGAGTGGGATGAACGTTGAATGATCGCGGGCGGGAGCGCACCATCCCCCGCCCATAAACTCCCCATCATTTTCAGAGAGGCAGCATGATTATCCGCCAGGCGCGTCCCGAGGATTACCCCGCCATTTTGCAGTTGCAAACCCAAAATACGCCGGCCAATTTAAGCGACAGCCAAAAGCGTCAGGGTTTTATCGTTTCGAGTATGAGTGAAGCGCAATTGGCCCACATTAACCAGGGGTTGGGTATTCTGGTGGCAGTGGAAGATCAGGCGCTGGCCGGTTTTGTCTGCCTGATGCCAACGGATGCGCAACCGCGCCCACCCGTAGTGGATGCCATGCTGGAAAAGCTCGCCGCTGAGTCATTCAACGGACGTCCGCTGAGCGAACAGCGCGTGTTTATGTACGGCCCAGTGTGCCTGGATACAGCCTGGCGTGGTAAAGGCGTGCTGAAGCAGTTGTTTGCCGCCGTTAAAGCGCAAACCCGGGAGAAATTCGACGTTGGCGCCCTGTTTATTGATGACAGCAACCCGCATTCACTGGCGGCACATCAGCAAGGGCTAAAGATGACGGTGCTGGCACCCTTCCATTGCGGCCCGCATGGGTACCAGTTGTTGGTGTTTGCCACCCGGGAATAGACTTACTCGTAAGGCCCGTGCTGTGCATCAAACGGCAGCATAAAGGTATCCACCACCATCGACAGCGGCACATCGATCACCGTGACATAGCGCCAGGGGGTATCACGCAGATCCCATTGCACACCCGGGTAGTATTGATGGCCGTGCCCAGCGCCCGGCACTGTGCGACTGATAATACTGCCGCAGCCGGTTAGCAGCGTCACGCCCGCAGCCAATAATGCCAGCCGAAGAAAAGAAGAGAGATTCACCAAATTGACTCTTAGCCCTGGTTGTTCTGAAAGTAAACAACGCCCGGCGCGAATGTTAGCATAGTTTTTACCCGGCAGATCGTCAGCATTACGTAAGCAAATAGCCAAAAAAAACGGGGAACACGCTGTGCGCATTCCCCGTTTGGGCTACCCAATCAACGCTTAGCGCTGACCTTGCGGATGAGCCCGTTCATTGTGTGGCAGTTGCTGATAATGCTCACGCCAGGCGGCACCTTCCGGCAACAACCAAACACGTTGATGCAGGCGCGACAGAGCAACGGGATCGCTCAACAGTTCCAGGCGTTTGCCCTTCACCAATTTCTCCGGCCCCAGTTGCAATGCCTCATTCACTCGTTCTTCACGATTGCGCTCGATAGCACCACGCAGATGGTGACGAGCGGTCGCCAGCGCAGCCGCCAAAGCATTGAACGACGGGTTAACCACGGCGTGCATAAAGCCATTAGCCAGAGCACGTTCACGGTTAAGCTGTAGATACTCTTCGGTCGCCAGCAGTTCACGCGGAGGAGAATACTCTTCCGGGATCAGGAACAGTTTGGCACGCTTGCTCTTGATCCCCAGCGTCGCACGGCTCGACAGAGACGAAACGATCGGTGACAGGATCAGCGAGAAGACGATTGGCGACAACCACCACAGGAAGCGCAGATCCAGCCAGGCCATGCCACCGGCCCAGACCAGACCAAGCAGCATCTGTGAACCATGGCGTTTAAAGGCTTCGCTCCATGGCGTGTCATCATCGTCACGCTGCGGTGAGTTCCACACCACTTCCCAACCGAGGAAGGCACTGACCACAAACACCGTGTGGAACAACATGCGTACCGGTGCCAACAGCACCGAGAACAGCATTTCCAACAGCATCGACAGGAACAGACGCACGCCGCCGCCGTATTCTTTAGCGCCCTTCGCCCAGATCAGCACAATACTGAGCAGCTTGGGCAGGAACAACAGCACCAGAGTAGTGGAGAACAGCGCTATCGCCAGTTCAGGACGCCACTGCGGCCAGACCGGGAACAGCTGACGCGGCTGCAGGAAGTACTGCGGCTCCATCAGGGTATGCACCACCTGCAACGCGGTGGACAACGCCAGGAACATAAACCACAGCGGCGCCGACAGATAAGACATTACGCCGGTCAGGAACACCGCCCGGTGTACCGGGTGCATGCCTTTCACCAGGAACAGACGGAAGTTCATCAGGTTACCGTGGCACCAGCGACGGTCACGCTTGAGTTCATCCAGCAGGTTAGGCGGCAATTCTTCGTAGCTGCCCGGCAGATCATAAGCGATCCACACGCCCCAACCAGCACGGCGCATCAGTGCCGCTTCCACAAAGTCATGCGACAAGATGGAACCGGCAAACGAGCCTTCACCCGGCAATGGTGCCAGTGCACAGTGCTCGATAAACGGCTTCACGCGGATAATCGCGTTGTGACCCCAGTAGTGCGACTCACCCAACTGCCAGAAGTGCAGACCGGCGGTAAACAGCGGCCCGTACACCCGAGTGGCAAACTGCTGCACACGGGCATACAGCGTATCCATACCCGAAGCTTTAGGCGCAGACTGGATGATACCGGCGTTCGGGTTGGCTTCCATCAGACGCACCAGACCGGTGAGGCACTCGCCGCTCATCACGCTATCGGCATCCAGGATCACCATATAGCTGTACTCGCCACCCCAGCGACGGCAGAAGTCGTCGATGTTGCCGCTTTTACGTTTCACACGGCGACGGCGACGGCGATAGAAGATACGGCCATGGCCATCTACATCACGGCACAGTTCCATCCAGGCCTTCTGTTCCGCCATGCAGATATCCGGGTCGTAGCTGTCGCTCAGCACGTAGATATCGAAATGTTCCAGCTGACCGGTGGCGGCAACCGACTCATAGGTCGCACGCAGGCCGGCGAACACCCGTTCGACGTCTTCGTTACAGATAGGCATGATCAACGCGGTGCGGTGCGCCGGATTGATTGGCTCATCGCCCTTGATGGTGGAAGAGATACTGTATTTGTCTTTGCCGATCAGCAACTGCAGGAAGCCCATCAGCGCAGTCCAGAACCCGGCCGACACCCAACAGAACAAAATGGCGAACAGGATCAGAATGCCGGTTTGCAATACGTAAGGCAGCAATTGCAGCACCGACTGCATCAGATCCTGGTCCAGCATCGCCATCGGGTCGATCAGCGCCCAGCCCTGATACGGCAAAATGGTTTTCATGTACCAGGTGGCAATACCGGTCTGCACCAGCATCAACACCAACAGCACATAACGACGCATTGAACCGACCACACGCCAGCGGTTTTCCGCAGCGGCTTCCTCTTTGGAAGCATGGCGGTTGTGCGGCGAACGCCCCAACAGAGAATCCCAGAAGCGCGCTACCGGGTTGGTACGCCAGGCTTCCGGGAACATGCTGGTACGTTTAATCGGTGGCGTGGCCTTCAAAATACTGCGGCCTTCCACGTCATTGTCAAAATCGTCGTCACTGACCGCATCCGGCCAGGCGCTTTCGATACGCGCTTTGACCGAGGCCAGTGCGACGTCATCTGCCGGCAGGGTGTCAACGTTGGCATCGGTAGCGCCCATCTTGCGATGCAGCGCCTCCAGTGCCTGGGCGTCATCCGCTCCCGGCTGGGGTTTAAGCGCCTCCGACCGCTCAGCGGTCAGAGGCATTGCCGCCAGATAATCCTGGGCAATTTGAGTAGGCTTATTCATTGGCAGGTAGCTGATAGCTCCAGGTTTCCGACAGGGTCTTATCACCATTGACCAGTGCTGCGCGCATTTCTACCGGCTTCTTGTCGTCTTTCACTTTCAGACGCAGCGTCAGGCGCCAGCCTTTGGTCACTGGATTATAGCGGACATTGTTTTCTACCATTTCACCGTTATCACCGATGCTCACCTGAGCGGCAACCGGCGTAGCGCCATCCAGGCCTTTCAGTACCGGCCCGACGAAGTCGACCAGGAATGCCACGCTGCCGTCTGGCTCGCGGATCAGGTTCGACTGCTTCACGTCACCGGTAGAGCGCATGGTCTGGCTGACGTAGGCAATGTCCTGCGAATGCAGCTTGTCTTCGTCACGGGTGAAATGCAGACGATAGTTCAGTGCCAGTGGCGTTTTGGCATCCGGCAATACGTCCGGGGTCCAGAAAGCAACGATGTTGTCATTGGTTTCATCCGCGGTTGGAATTTCCACCAGCTCAACTTTACCCTTGCCCCAGTCGCCACGTGGTTCGATCCAGGCGCTTGGGCGCAGATCGTAACGATCGTCCAGGTCTTCGTAATCTTTAAAGTTACGGCCGCGCTGCAGCAAACCGAAACCTTTAGGATTTTCGACCTGATAAGTACTGACGGACAGGTGCTTCGGATTGTTCAGCGGACGCCAGATCCATTCACCGTTACCGGCATGGATAGACAGACCGTTGGAATCATGCAGCGCCGGACGGTAGTTCAGGGTTGGCGAAGGCTGGTTTGGCCCGAACAGGTACATGCTGGTCAGCGGTGCCATACCCAATTTGCCGACCTTGTCGCGCAGGAACACTTTAGACTCGACGTCCACCGTGGTATCGCGGCCTGGATAGACCACAAAACGGTAAGCCCCGGTAGCGCGTGGTGAATCCAGCAGCGCATAAATGACCAGATGCTTGTCGCCCTGCTTCGGACGTTCAACCCAGAACTCGCGGAAACGCGGGAACTCTTCCCCGGACGGCAAGGCGGTATCAATGGCCAGACCACGGGCCGAAATCCCGTAAACCTGCCCCTTACCTACCACGCGGAAGTAGCTCGCGCCCAGCAGGCTCATAATTTCGTCGTTCTTATCCGCACTGTTGATCGGATAAATCACCTTGAAACCGGCAAAGCCGAGGTTTTTTACCGATTCAGGATCGTGCTTGACCGAACCAAAGTTGAAGTAGTCCGGGTTGTACTTGATCTGCTTGACAGTGGTCGAGGTGACCTCGTTGATTTTCACCGGCGTGTCGAAGTACATCCCCTGATGATAAAACTCAAGCTTGAATGGGGTTTTCAGCTTGCTCCAATAGGCTTTATCGTGATTGAACTGAATTTGCTGATAGTCCGCGAATTTCATCTCACGGAATTGAGAAGGAAGGTTGCTTTTCGGCGCCTCAAAGCCTTTCCCTGCCAGATCCTGCGCCTGCTTGGCCACATCATCAATAGAAAAAGCCCATGCCGGCGAAGTCAACAGCGTGAACAATACGGTCGCACCTAACCAACGTACGCTCGCGGCGCGTGGTTTCTTGGATAATATATTAACTAGCACATCCCCCCCTATTCGTGTGCTCAAATCATTTAAATCCATATTAATGGATTATTCAGCTTTCCGACAACATGATAAATGGATGGTTCATGTTTATGGCTCATTGTTTAAGCAGCTGACTAAACACCAGCGTAGCAAGCCCCGCAACAAGACGCTATGGAAAAATGTGAAACGCTATAGTAGGGTTTGAGGTTCGATTTAACCATTGCCGACTTATTAAGCGTGTTAATGACCATTCGATAAAATCATCAGCGGTAAACTATGACTAAAGGCAGCAACCAACGCGAGTTTTTCCTCGATTCGATCCGGGCTTATTTGATGCTGCTCGGCATCCCTTTTCATCTGTCCCTGATCTATTCCAGCCATGCCTGGGCGGTGAACAGCGCTACCCCCTCCTTCTCGCTGACGGTGCTGAACGACTTCATCCATGCCTTTCGTATGCAGGTGTTCTTTGTGATTTCCGGCTACTTCTCATACCTGCTCTATGAGCGTTATGAACGTCATAAGTGGTTGAAGGTAAGGCTGGAACGAGTGGCGATCCCGCTGCTGAGTTCGATCCCGTTAATAACGGTGCCACAGTTTTTCATGTTGAAATACTTCACCGATAAATTAAACGGCTGGGACAATTTTTCGCTCTATCAGAAAATAAATGTAACAATTTGGGAACTGGTTTCTCACCTGTGGTTTTTATTAACGCTGTCATTACTGACTACCCTTTGCTTTTATCTTTTCAAAAAAATCAAGGCAATTAAAAGTAATACCCCGCCTTATCCAATAAATAAAATGACCGGATTAGGAAATATCTCACTGTTCTTTCTTATTTATGCTTTATTCTATTCGGTCGGGCACCGCGTTATTTTAATTTTTGCCCCATATTTACTCTCCAATGGCCTGTTCAATTTCGTGGTCATGGAGACGATGTTCTACCTGCCGTTCTTCATCCTTGGCGCTTATGCCTTCAAGTACGTGTGGTTGAAAGAGATTTTCCTCAAACCCTCTGTCTGGTCACTGCTCGGTTCACTGCTGCTGTTCATTGCCTACATGCTGAATCAGAAGTATCTGGCCCACAGCAGCTATATGTTTGAACTGGAAGTGTTGATCAAAACCCTGCTGGGGATCCTGATGGCCAACGTGGTTTTCTCATTCGGACATACCCTACTGAATTATCACTCGCCACGGATCACTTATCTGGTCAACGCGTCGCTGTTTATATATCTGGTGCACCATCCACTGACCCTGATATATGGCGCGTTTGTGACGCCATATATCGACAATAATCTGCTGGGCTTCGTGCTGGGGTTGGTGTTTGTCTTCTCCTGTGCCTTCGCCTTATATGAGCTGCACAAACGCGTTCCACTGCTCCGCTTCCTGTTCTCCGGAAAACCGCAATAACCGATTGGCCCGGCATGCTTCTGGGCCATTTGCTGTCATGTGTATGTACGCCATAACCATTATCATAATTTTGCACGCCAGCACCGCCGTCCAATTCAGCCACTGAGCACACATTGCTCACCCCGGTGGTGAAAGTTAAGGCAAAGTTATGCTGGAGCATATTGCTGCTAGTTGTTATAACTGCAACGCATAAGTGGAAATCCACATCCCTGCCTTACGGTAGTGATTGGGCTCAATGAACCCTGAGGGACGGCGTTGTCGCTATCATTACGACAATGTTTGCAGTATCTCCCTTCCGTCACGACAGAGAGGATTTTTAATGACTGATAAAGACACTTCGGTTCCGGAAGCCGTACCAGAAAATGCCACCCTGCTGAAAATTCTTGGCCGGTTGCTTTCCGCACTGGATGCATCAATCAGCGGCAAGGACCGCAGCATTCTGGTCACCGAGCTTTCCAGCCTTAACCTTGATGGTATTTCAGAGTCAGAACGAAAACTGGCTGCCGAGTTGATCAAGCGGGCTTTGCAATCACTCGACCATTAATGACACCACGCCTGCAAACCATTAAGCCTCCTCACGGGGGTTTAATGGTTTTTCCTTCCCGCCGTTTTATTGCTCGCATAGAACCACAGCAAGCTGATAACTATAGATAAAAGCGAGAAGTTCATCGTTTTCTCCCCACTTCCTCACACTTTCTCTCTTAAATGACAATAAATGCCAAACTGTTTTCGAATCACCCTTGGCGTTTTACCTAAAAAACAGGCTATCATCATGGGGTATCTGCGCCCGCGCGCAACGCCTTTCCCCCAGCCTGCAGGAGAACGTTATTTTGGATGCCAGCACCATTAACAGTTTGTTCATCATCGGTGCCGTGTTGGTGGGAGCAAGTATTCTTCTCAGTTCATTTTCTTCTCGCCTGGGTATTCCCATTCTGGTGATCTTCCTCGCTATCGGCATGCTGGCGGGGGTTGATGGACCGGGCGGTATCGTTTTCAGTAATTACCCAGTAGCCTATCTGGTGAGTAACCTCGCACTGGCCGTGATCCTGCTCGATGGCGGCATGCGCACCCGCGTGAGTTCATTTCGCGTGGCGCTGTGGCCGGCACTTTCCCTCGCCACCGTCGGCGTGGTGATCACCGCCGGGCTGACTGGGCTGGCTGCTGCCTGGTTGTTCAACCTCGATTTGCTCCAGGGCATGTTGATTGGTGCCATTATCGGTTCCACCGATGCCGCGGCGGTATTTTCACTCCTCGGCGGTAAAGGACTTAACGATCGCGTCAGTGCCACGCTGGAGATTGAGTCCGGCAGCAACGATCCGATGGCGGTGTTTCTTACCATCACGCTGATTGCGATGATCTCCGCCGGTGAAACCACGTTGAGCTGGATGTTCCCGCTCCATTTGCTGCAACAGTTCGGTATGGGCATTGTCTTTGGGCTCGGCGGCGGCTGGCTGCTGCTGACCTTGATCAACCACATCAAACTGGCCGAAGGTCTCTACCCACTGCTGGCCGTCAGCGGTGGTATTTTGATTTTTGCGCTGACCACTGCGCTGGATGGCAGCGGCATACTGGCGGTATACCTGTGCGGGCTGACGCTGGGTAATCGTCCAATCCGTAACCGGCACGGTATTGTCCAAACCTTTGACGGCCTGGCCTGGCTGAGCCAGATCGGCATGTTCCTGGTGCTGGGCCTGCTGCTTAATCCGCACGAGCTTTTGCCTATTGCCATCCCTGCCCTGCTGCTGTCGCTGTGGATGATCCTGTTCGCCCGGCCGCTTTCAGTATTTATCGGGTTACTGCCGTTTCGCAGCTTTACTCTGCGTGAACGCAGCTTTATTTCCTGGGTCGGTCTGCGCGGAGCCGTGCCGGTCATTTTGGCCGTCTTCCCGATGATGGCCGGATTGCCAAACGCGCAGTTGTTCTTCAACGTGGCCTTTTTTGTGGTGCTGGTTTCACTGTTGTTGCAAGGCACTACACTGTCGTTCGCCGCGAAGAAAGCCAAGGTCATAGTACCGCCAGCCCTGGCGCCTATTTCACGGGTCGGGTTGGACGTACACCCGGAAAACCAGTGGGAACAGTTTGTTTATCAGCTCTCGTCGGAAAACTGGTGTGTGGGCGCCGCACTGCGTGAATTGAAAATGCCACCCGGCACACGTATTGCCGCACTGTTCCGTGGCAAAGAGTTGTTGCACCCTAGCGGCAGCACGCGTTTGCGCGAAGATGACATCCTGTGCGTTATCGGCCACGAGCATGACCTGCCAGTGCTGGGTAAACTCTTTAGCCAGGCACCGGTGGTCACTATGGATGAGCGTTTCTTCGGCGACTTTATCCTGCAATCAGACGCACGCCTGAGCGATATTTCACAGCTGTATGGGCTTAACCTGCAAGAAGGCGTGGACGAGCAGCAAACACTGGGCCAATTCGTCATTAAACTGATTGGCGGCGAACCCGTGGTAGGTGATCAGGTCGAATGGGATGGCCTGACCTGGACCATCGCCGAGATGGATGGCAATGCCATCAGTAAAATCGGCGTAAGAATTGTAACTGACTGATCCTTCCTCAATACCGGTCGCTGCGTGGCAACACCCGCAGCGGCCCTCTCAAAACAGACGGAACTTATAGACCCGGAAAGGTTCTTAAACTCTGTGATTATCAAAACCGGGCGTTCAGCCCCGACGTTTTAACCTTTACTCTGGGAACGCTGCGTAGCAGTGATGGGTATTGATTTGAACAGTAAAACTCGATTTCTATCGGCCATGCTGGGAATTGCACTGACGGTCATTGTGCTGGATCTGAGTATCGCCGATTTGGTCCACAGGCTCTTAATTGGATAATTTTAACGTGGCACAGCAGCAACAAGAAAAAGACATTCTGGGCAAGATACTGATTACCGTCTCCGCACTCTGCCTGATTACCGTGGCGGCGTTACTGATTTGGGGCTTTGTGCTGGATTAACCACCGGCCTGACGAGCGCCCCCTCCCCCTCGAATTCGGACATAAAAAAAACCGCCGCAGCGGTTTTTTTTATTGGCGATGGCAATCAGATCTTGCAGCCTTCGCAATCTGCCTCATCCTCAAGGATTTCTGGCAGTTCTTTTACTTTCTGCGCCGCTTTCTCTTCTGCTTCTGCCAATTCGGCATCGATATCAAAATCGAAAATATCATCACTCATGGTAAATTCCTCACGCTTAACTGGCTTCAATGCGTGAGTATAATCGACAACTCTTCAGGCGCAAACTCTTCAGTTGAGCACCGCCACCTGTGACTGTTCATCCTGTGGCTTCTTTGAATACGCCAGGTCGTAAACGTCATAGAAATCGATTTCGCCTTTATTGGCGATGATTTCCTGCATACGCGTTTTCATCGCTGCTGCGATCGACGGTTCATCCAATAACGCCTTCACCGACTGCGGCGACAGTGCGCGAGTGAAATACCATTCGCCGTTATAGCATACGCGCAAATCCAGCACGCCGATGTCCTCAAAGCGATACACCGGTTTGATTTCAATCAACAGCATGGCGAACATGAACAACACGAAGGCAGTGAAAGCCAGGAAGGAGATAAAGCCCATATAGGGGACCTGATACATCACGGCGATCACGGCAAAATAACCGGCAAACATGGCAAGACACAGGTAACGGTGATCGCGGGCAAATTCACTGTTAAAGCGCAGTTTGCCATCGCGCCCTTCCTGCCGATTGATACGCTCGATTTCTTTTACCAAGATGCTTTTAATCGCGTCCATCGCTACAACCTTATGCCTGGGGGACATTATTGCTATCAATAATCATTCCTCAAACTAACATAAGTACAGTTTGCACAGGTAGATCAGTTAAGCAATTTTAAATGGGTAACTGTTATACCTCTAAGGGCTAACGTTGCAGAGAGTTTTTACCTTGGGCAAACATAAACATCCGCTGAGCGATATCGTCAGCCTGTTTGATTTTTTGCTTTTGCGGCTCATTGCAGCGCTGGATGGCACGAGCATAGGCAAGCTCATGCGCCTGGTCGATCATCGCTATAATTTTGTCGCGATCCTGTTTATCCAGATTGCCGAGCATGGTGGTGATAATCGCCTGATAGGCGTTGGAGGCGGCGGTCAGCGACTTTTCTCTGGCTTCAAGTATCGCTACGCGTTGCATTAATTCCTGCAGTTGATCGGACTCTGACATAGCGATCTCCTGTTGCCGGGCAGCATACCTGCCTGATTACAGTTTAGCAAAGATCGCTGGAACGGAAGAAAACATAAAGAAAGGAAGAGAAACGGTTACGGCAAAGCACACCCGAAAAACCCAACAAGGAGCCGATAGTGCAAATCAACCCGGGTGCACTTTGCCGTAACAGTTCACAAAAGGAAGCTGGCGCGCTATGCAGGACTCGAACCCGCGTCTATCAATTTTGTAGCCAAAAAAGCATTTTAAAACCAACCACTCTGCCAACTGAGTTAATAGCGCATTCCTTCGCTTCGGGGAGTTATTATCCATATTAATGTTATGGATTCAAGCTATCGAACTACAACCCACTGCATTTGCAGAGAAATCTTATATTTTCGCCTATTTAATCCCCAGCCTGAGAATTAATTTCATTTTGTGATAATTGAGATTGGTAATTTTATGGCCCGCATGCGGTGTGTTTATTGTTAGTTAAGCCGCTGGATGCCACTATAGCGCCTTCTGGGATCATCGTTTTCTGTTATGGATAACACTATGAAAGTCACTCCGCGCCGCCTGGCGTTTATCCTGATCGGCGCTCTGCTGGTCATACTCGCCCTGGTGGCATTCTCTTTACAAAGCCCCCCGCAAACCGCTTCGGTCACCGCACCGGCTCGTCTGGGCGATATTGAAAACGCCGTACTGGCCACCGGCAAACTTGATGCGATAGAACGGGTCAACGTCGGGGCGCAGGTTTCCGGCCAGGTCAAATCCCTGAAGGTCAAACTTGGCGACAAGGTCACCAAAGGCCAACCCATTGCCGACATCGACGATCTGCCACAACGCAACGACCTGCGCAACGCCGAAGCCGCGCTGAACGTCGCCAAGGCGGATTTGCAGGCCAAACAGGCCCTGTTGAAACAGGCCGAGTCCCGCTTTAAGCGCCAAAAACGTATGTTGAGTGATGAAGCCGGCTCCCGCGAAGATTTTGAGACGGCAGAGGCCACGCTCGCCGCCACCCGCGCCGAACTGATCGCGTTGAATGCACGCATCGTGCAGGCACAGATTGAGGTAGACAAGAAAAAGGTCGACCTGAGTTACACCCGTATTCTGGCGCCGATGGACGGCATCGTCATTGCGGTGATTACTCAGCAAGGCCAAACGGTGAATGCCAACCAGAGCGCACCCACCATCGTCAAATTGGCGCAGTTGGACGTAATGACCATCAAGGCGCAGATTTCCGAGGCCGACATTACCCGCGTTTCACAGGGGCAAAAAGCCTACTTCACCATTTTCTCCGAGCCGGACAAACGTTACGACGCCACGCTGCGCACCGTCGAGCTGGCGCCAGAATCGGTGATGAAAGACGACTCAGTCTCCGGTGGCAGTTCGTCCTCTGGCTCCGGCACCTCCAATGCCTCGGTGTATTACAACGCATTGCTGGACGTCCCAAACCCGGATAACCGGTTGCGGATTGCCATGACGGCTCAGGTTTCATTGCTGCTCGGTGAGGCGAAAAACGCGCTGTTGGTACCGATCCAGGCAGTGCATAAAACCGCAGATAAAAAACAACAGGTGCAGGTGCTGACCGGAGACAACCGGTTGGAAATGCGCGAGGTGAAAACCGGCATTACCAATAACGTCGATATTCAAATCCTGTCCGGATTAAAGGTGGGTGAAAACGTGGTGCTGGTACAGGAAAACACCAGGTCGGGCGAGGAAGGCCTCTCACTGTGAACACTATCATTGAGCTGAAAGGTATCGGCCGCACCTACACCAACAGCAGCCAGCCGCTGACCGTCCTGAAAAACATTAACCTGAGCATCGCTGCCGGGGAGTTGGTCGCGATCATTGGCGCTTCCGGTTCCGGTAAGTCAACACTGATGAACATCATCGGCTGTCTGGACGTACCGGACCAGGGTGATTATTACATCAACGGCCAAAACGCGGCTCATTTATCGCCGGATCAACTGGCCAGGCTTCGCCGCGAACACATCGGTTTTATCTTCCAGCGTTATCATCTGATGCCGGATATCAGCGCTCTGGGCAACGTCGAGATCCCTGCGATTTACGCCAACAGCCAGCGAGACCAACGCCGACTGCGTGCGGCACAACTGTTGGCCCGACTGGGGCTGGAAGGTCGTGAACACCATAAACCAGGGCAGCTCTCCGGCGGCCAGCAACAGCGCGTCAGTATCGCCCGATCGTTAATCAACGGCGCTGAGATCATCCTGGCGGATGAGCCCACCGGCGCCCTGGACACCCGCTCGGGCCAGGAAGTGCTGGAGATCCTCAGCGAACTTAATCAACGCGGCCATACGGTAGTGATCGTCACTCACGATATGAAGGTGGCGCAGCACGCACAGCGCATCATCGAATTGCAGGACGGCGAGATCGTCGCCGACAGTGGGCGTAAATCCGCGCTTCCTCTGCCGGTGATGAAAAAGACCCCGCCGATTGCTCAAGGCTACTGGCAGAGCCTGCTCGATCGCACCCGCGAATCGTTACAGATGGCGCTGAAGGCCATGAATGCCCATCGCTTGCGTACCGCATTGACCATGACCGGCATCATTTTCGGTATTGCTGCGGTGGTGACAGTGGTCGCGCTGGGTGAAGGTGCCAAACAGCGCACGCTGGAGAGTATTAAAAGCCTGGGCACCAACGTGGTCAGCATCTACCCCGGCCGTGATTTCTTTGATGATGCCATCGACAACATCCGCACTCTGGTACCGGCGGATGCCGACGCGTTGGCCCGCCAAAGCTTTGTCGATAGCGTCAGCCCTGAAGTCACGGCCTCAGACAGTATCCATTTTCGCAGTAAATCGGCCAACGCATCGATCACCGGTGTTGGACGCGATTATTTACGCGTTAACGGCCTCACTCTGCTGCAAGGTCGCAATTTCCAGGATGACCGCAACGCCCTGCAGGAAGTGATCATTGACGAGAACGCACGCCAGTCGTTGTTCGGTGATTTCGGCGTAGAGCCGCTGGGCCAGATCGTGTTTCTTGGCGCCGTACCGGCCCGGGTGATTGGCGTGGTTCAAAGTAACCAGGACTCTGCCCCCAACCGCATCAGAGTGTGGATGCCCTATACCACCGTCATGTACCGCATGGTGGGTCAAACCAAGTTGAGCAGCATCAGCGTAAGGTTGAAAGATGACGTTGCCAACGAAGCCGCTGTCGCCGCCATTAACCAGTTGCTGACCCAGCGTCACGGCGTTAAAGACTTTATGCTGTTCAACCTCGATAAATTCCGTAAGTCGATAGAACGAACTTCGATGACTCTCAGCCTGCTGATCCTGATGGTGGCCTCAATTTCCCTGATCATCGGCAGCCTCGGCGTGATGAACATCATGCTGGTCTCGGTGACCGAACGGACGCATGAAATCGGTGTGCGTATGGCCGTCGGCGCACGTCGCAGCGACATTATGCAGCAATTTATGATTGAAGCGGTGCTGGTCTGCCTGATCGGTGGCGTACTGGGCATTTTGTTGTCTTTCGCCGCCGGCTCGCTGTTCACCCTGCTGGCGGGCGGCATGCTCACCGCCATCTATTCCTGGCAGGCCGCCGCCGTGGCCTTTTGCTGCTCCACTCTGATCGGCATGATCTTCGGTTATCTCCCGGCCCGCAAAGCGGCGCGGATGGATCCGGTCATTTCACTGGCCAGCGAGTAACTTATGAAAATTTTATCCCCCCTGGCGTTATGCCTCGCCGCCCTGCTCAGCACCGGCTGCGGTAATACGTTGAAAAGCGAATATCAGCCTCCGAAGGTGGACTATCCAACCCAGTGGCAGCCCGGTGCCGATGCCGCTACGTCAGTCCCTTTTGCCTGGCGGGACTTCCACGATCCTCAACTAGACCACTGGCTACAACAGGTGATGCTGGCTAATAACGATCTGGCCGCCGCCGCGTTGCGCGTCTATCGCGCCCAGTTGGCGGCCCAACGGGTCGACATCAGCACCGCTCCCAGCGTAAACGCAACGCTCAATACCGGCGCCAGCAGGCCCCTTTCCGATTCATCCCCCTGGAATAAAAACAGCAGCGCCAACCTCGGCGTCAGCTATGAGGTCGATCTGTGGGGCAAACTGGCACGACAGCGCGACGCCGCAGAATGGGCCAGTCAGGCCACCCAACAAGATTTGCAAAGTGCGCGCTTGGCCTTACTCGCCAATGCCAGCAAAAATTACTGGCGCCTCGGTTTTATCAATCAAAGGATCGGCGTCAGTCAGCAAAATATCGCTTACTCCCGGCAGACCTTACAGTTGGTCAATGCCCGCTACCGTGCCGGCAGCATCTCTTCATTGGACGTGGTGGATGCCGAGCAGAATTTGATCAATCAGGAGAGCAGCCATCTGGCGCTGTTGCGTGAACGTCAGCAAGCCTTGAACGAACAAACGGTATTATTGGGTTCGCCGCCGGGTAAGGCTCTGGTCGAACCCGCCCGCTTACCCAGCGGTCCGCTGCCGCAAATCAATGCCGGTATCCCGGTCAACGTGCTGCGCCATCGGCCGGATATCAGCGCCAAAGAACTGCGGTTGCGTGAAGCGCTGGCCAACGTCGATGTGAAACGAACAGAGTACTATCCGGCGTTCAGCCTGACCGGTTCATTGGGGGCCAGCAGTACCGCCTTGCTCGAATTTTTGCGCAACCCGTTGGCCTCGGTGGGGGCTGGGTTGTCGCTGCCGTTCCTTGAATGGCGGCAGATGGATGTTGATATCAAAATTGCCCGCAGCGACTATGAGCTGCAGGTGCTGGAATTCAAGCAGGCGCTGTATAAAGCCATGGCCGATGTGGACGATGCCTTGTCGTTGCGTAGCCAATTGATAGCTCAGGAAAAACACTTACAGGCTTCGTTGGCGTTGGCACGTAAATCTGAACGCTTGAACGAAAGCCGCTACCGGCAAGGCGCCGTCCCAATCAGCTTCTGGCTGGACGCACAAAATCGCCGCAGGCTGGCAGAACTGACGCTGGATGAAAACCGTTTTGGCCAATATCAGAATCTGGCACAACTTTATCTGGAATTTGGCGGTTCAGCTCAATAACGCCCCCCAGCCTGGCGTCTGCGTCAGGC
>NZ_SRIA01000012.1:0-2147 GCF_004684015.1 Serratia proteamaculans | reverse complement strand
CAGCTGCAGAACGCATTAATATTGCCGGTTTTTACCGCAGTTCTTCCTATACTTAACCCATCCCCCACCAGACAAAAAACCATCAACATGCACAATAGTTAATCTATTTATGCGCTAAATCGGTGCAAACTCATTAGATAAACTGCTAAATTTGATCGCCGCAAGATATAACGTTAAGCTATAGATGCAAAATAATTAGTCACCTAAATGACATATTCCCGGTGAAAATTGAAATATTACGTGATTCGCATCACACAAAAAATGGCAATGGTTGATCTCTGCGTATAGCACATAGATTAACCAAACTGATAACTGGGCAGAAGGATCGCGAATTCACGTACGACTAAAATTGATTAAGGGATGATTATATGAAGTTAAGAAAAAAACGTCATAAGCCGATGCATATTAATGACATCACCATTATCGACGACAGCAAGCTGAAGAAGGCAATAACCGCGGCGGCATTAGGCAACGCGATGGAGTGGTTCGACTTCGGTGTTTATGGCTTCGTGGCCTACGCCCTCGGGCAAGTATTTTTCCCTGGTGCCACGCCCGGCATACAGATGATTGCCGCACTGGCAACCTTTTCCGTTCCCTTCCTGGTTCGTCCGTTAGGCGGCATCTTCTTTGGTGCGATGGGCGATAAATTCGGTCGTCAAAAAGTCCTCTCCATCACCATCATTATCATGGCGGTGAGCACCTTCTGTATCGGGCTGATCCCCTCTTACGCTTCGATTGGTATTTGGGCCCCGGTGCTGCTGCTGGTGGCAAAATTGGCGCAGGGCTTCTCGGTCGGTGGCGAATACTCCGGCGCGGCAATCTTTGTTGCCGAATACTCCCCGGATAGAAAACGCGGCTTTATGGGCAGTTGGCTTGATTTCGGCTCGATTGCCGGCTTCGTTCTGGGTGCCGGTGTTGTGGTGCTGATTTCCAGCATTGTTGGGGAAGCCAACTTCCTCGACTGGGGCTGGCGTATTCCGTTCTTCATCGCCGCGCCGTTGGGCCTGATTGGTCTGTACCTGCGTCATGCGCTGGAAGAAACTCCGGCATTCCAGCAGCACGTGGAAAAAATGGAGAAGGAAGACCGCAACGCTATCGAGAACCCGCCAAGGACTTCGTTCAAAGAGATCGCGGCCAAGCACTGGAGAAGCCTGTTGGTGTGCGTCGGTATCGTGATTTCGACCAACGTGACCTATTACATGTTGCTGACCTACATGCCGAGTTACCTGTCGCATAACCTGCACTACTCGGAAGATCACGGCGTTCTGATTATTATCGCCGTGATGATCGGCATGCTGTTCGTGCAGCCGGTCATCGGCATGACCAGTGACCGTATTGGCCGTAAGCCGTTTATCATTGGCGGCAGCATCGGCCTGCTGGCGCTGGCGATCCCGTGCTTTATTTTGATCAACAGTAATGTGATTGGTTTGATTTTCGTCGGTCTGTTAGTCCTGGCGGTACTGTTAAACTGCTTCACTGGCGTGATGGCTTCGATTCTGCCCGCGATGTTCCCAACGCACATTCGTTACAGCGCCTTGGCAATTTCATTCAATATTTCGGTATTGGTGGCCGGTGCAACCCCAACGGTAGCCGCCTGGTTGGTCGAGTCGTCCGGAAACCTGTATATGCCAGCTTACTACCTGATGATAGTAGCGGTGATCGGTCTCGTCACCGGCCTGTACATGAAGGAAACCGCCAATAAACCGCTGCGTGGCGCTACCCCGGCCGCCTCGGACCGCTCGGAAGCCAAAGAGCTGCTGCAAGAGAACTACGACAACATCGAACAGAAAGTCGAAGATATCAACGAGCAGATCGCCGAGCTGGAAAAGAAAAAACAGACATTGGTCGACCAGCACCCAAAACTGGACTAAATACCGCTCTGCCAATCAGCCACCTTCGGGTGGCTTTTTATTGGACTTTTACGCTGGTTTGTTACACTGAGCCAGTGAGTTATTCAACGAGGTTTCCACCAATGAGTAAAATGGATTTGCCAATTGTGATTGGAGTGGCGCTCATGATTGCCGTATGGATAGGCGCAATGTTTAACATTGGTGATATCACCCCCAGCCTGGCACGTATCTTCCATTGGATAGAAAGCCTTCGCTAATCTGTTTACCGCCTGGTTTAGCCAAAAAAAACCGCCTTGC
>NZ_SRIA01000011.1:0-75079 GCF_004684015.1 Serratia proteamaculans | reverse complement strand
TTGCGGCGGCTGATGGTACTGCTGTTGGTTTAGTTAACCTGGCACCAGTTATGCTGTTTCACGATCCCCCCGTCCGGCGAGGTATAACCGATACAGCCCAGAATACTGTCGAACAATTTCTCGTGGAAAACCGGCGTTTTCGCCTGTTGCAGCACTTTTAACTGATTGAATGCCGCCTTATGGTCGGGCTGGCTAAGAAACTTGTCAGATGCCCAGACCATAATGGGAATGGTGCGCTGCGCCTGCGGTGCATGATCACGCGGGGTACCGTGAAAATGCATATTTTCCGAGATCGACTCGCCGTGATCCGAAGCATAAAACACGATGGCATTACGATTACGCAACTGGTTGAAAACCTGCTCAAGGACGTAATCGGTATACAGCAGGCTGTTATCGTAAGAATTAACCATGGATTGCGTAGAGCAAGTGTCGTCAATACCCTGGCATTCCGGCTGGTAGCGGGCAAAAGCACGAGGATAACGTTCAGTGTACATATAGTGCGAGCCCTTGGTATGCAGGATCACCAAATGCTTGCCCTGCGGGTGACGGTCTAACGAATCCTTTAACTCGTCAATCAGCGCAATATCATCCACAGGTTTACCGGCATTACGTTTTTCCGCCTGAATACTTTCTCTCAGCGCATAATCATCCGCCTGGGTTTTGTTATAAAACCAGGCCTCGCTCTGCATTGAAAACAGTTCAGAAGAAAACCCCTGCTTTTTCAGCACGGAAAATACGTTCATTTCCTTCAGCGTCCGCTCGGGGGCTTCCGACGCGCCACCTTCACGCACAAACATGCAACGTAACGAGAGCTTGGTTGAGGTATCGCAGGAATAGCCCTGTAGCACCGCAAGGTTGCTTTCCTTATCCAGATTAGGCGTGTTGTCGCGTTGGTAACCATAAATACCCATGTGATCGCGCCTGGCGCTCTCACCTATCACAAACACCACATACAAATCATTCACGTCTTTTGGCGGTTGATAGGTAAAATGTGCCGCCGGGTCAAACAGATTACGGCTATCTTCTGCCTGGCTGTACGAGCTGTAGGTAAACAACCCCAAGGCAGAAAGCCAGTTGGACGGCGAATAACTGCCGGCCACCACGCCACCATAGCTGGCCATCATTTGATTATTATCTCGATCGTGGCGGTCCTGCACCTGGCCCATGAGTTTCAGTGGTAACCAGCACAACAGTGCAGCGCTCAGCATCACGCCCCCTTTCTTGAGCCAAGCCAGATGGTTACCACGCTTATAACTGGCCTCATGCATCGGCACCAACCAAATAAGCAGCATCGGCAACAGGCTCACCAACACCACCCATACGCCAAAATGCCAGCCCACCGACTCCCTGGACAGATCAACATCCGTAGTCATCACCGCCGCCAGAATGCCGTAGCCGATATCCACATGGAATAACACCATGTAGTAGCTGGCGGCCACCGAACTCAGCACCAATAACGATGCAAAAACACGGAACAATCTGCGCCCCAAAAACGAGATCAGTAGTGTGATAAAACACACCAGGCAGAAGGCTGCGAGCACCTCAATGCCGATCGACAAGGCGTTGTCATAATGAAGTTGCTGATAACGGCGGTAAAATATGGGGATATTGAGCAACACACCGAGATAGAAAGCGATAAAGAAAGAGACCTGCAACTGGGTCCAACGTCGGAACTTCTGCATTATTGATACCATTCTTGCCAAAGTGAATTCATAACCCTTGCCAGATACAGGTTATTGTTGAGAGTTTTCTCTCTCCTGCTGCTGGATGGTTATCTGACAGGCAATTTAGGCGGGCGTTGCTGCGGCAGTGAAAATTAGTGCTGTTATAATGTAACAAGTCGTGTGTGAAGCCTTCTTCATTTCCTTGCTGCGACGGTGGGTCTCTATAACCACCGCCGCAGAAAGGACAGATCTTATGGTGTCTGCGGTTGCTCATCAGTCACGGCGTTCTGTACTGGCATCGCCGCCTGATTTTCTTCACGGTATTTTTGCTTATCCCAGGCACGGAAGAAAGGATAGTAAATCGCCATTGAAATCAGTAAATTGACCACCTGGATCACCGTTCCCGAAATATGGCCGCCGGTCGCCAGATAGCCACTGATGAAAATCGGTGTGGTAAACGGCAAGGCAATCCCCACCGGAGGTGTCACCAGTCCGGTCGCCATCGCGCTGTAGGTCACGATCACCAGCACCACCGGGGTCAGGATAAACGGCAGGAAGAAGTACGGGTTCATCACCAGCGGGATCCCGAACACCATGGGTTCACTGATGTTGAACAGACAACCCGGTGCAGCGATTTTCCCCAACTGTTTCATCTGGGCGCTACGGCTGCGCAACAGCATAAAGATCACCAGCCCCAACAGGGCTCCCGTCCCGCCAGGTGCAATCCACAAATCGTAAAATTGCTGGGTAATGATGTGCGGGATCGGCTGATTGGTCTGAAACGCCACCAGGTTTTCTGACATATTCGCCAGCCATACCGGTTGAATAAACACCAGTACGATAGCGTCACCATGTAACCCCAGCGTCCACAACAGGCCAATCAGGATCACCGAGAAAATCATCCCTGGCAGCGTTCCCCCCACGTGATGCATTGGAATGCCGATCAGCGTGGCGATCATGGTATTGATATCGCCAAACGGCGTGGCCTCAACGATCAAACGCAGCAACAAGATCACGGCCAGCACGCAGAACCCCGGGATCAGCGCCAGGAAGGATTTCGCCACCGCCGGCGGTACCCCTTCCGGCATGTTGATCACCAGATTACGGTTATGCACGAAACGGTAGATTTCCGTCGATAACAGCGCCACTACGATCGCCACAAACAGCCCCTGACTGCCGATAAAATTCATCGGCAGCACGCCCTTAACAATTTGCTCCGCGGCCCCTTGCACCGGGGCAAACAGCGTATGCTGGGGAATGGTCATGATAAACGCCACCAGCGAAACCGCACCGGTACTGAGCGGATCCATCCCACGGTATTTTTCCGCCAGCCGGTAGGCAATGCCAAAGCTGGAGATGATCGCCATGATGTCGTAGGTCGCCTTGACCGGGTACAACAATTTATCCCGCCACGCCGCACCAAACACCTCGCCCATCAGATTGGCGTAGCTGGGGATCGGTAAGTAAGCGAAGATCAGGAAAAATGACCCGATCAACATAAACGGCATGTTAAGAATTATGCCGTCCCGCACCGACAGAATATGTTTTTGCCCGGCAATTCTTAATGCCGCCGGCAACACGTAACGCTCCAGAATGCTATTTAGACCCGCCATCATCCCCCCTGCCCGGCAAAGCCGGCTGTCGTGATTGTTATTATGGAATTTCGACTTAATTAAACTGCGGTAAATAGGCTTGGTTCAGGCTCAGCACCTCGTCCAGCAAGGGCTGCGCGATACCGACACCACCAATCAGCGGATTCACCACCAGCGCCAACAACGCACTTTGGCGATCGCCATGCACCGCGGCCTCGATGGTCAGGCGTTCAAAATCCTTAACCTGTTGCGTCAGCCCGTTCATTGCCAGCGGCAACGGGCCGAAGCTCAGCGGATGCGCGCCCTGAGCATCAATCACACAGTTGGTTTCAATCACTGCATCATCGGGCAAGCCCTGAATGGCACCGTTATTGCGCGTATTCACCACCAGTACCTTGCCGCTGTTATTGTGAATAGCACGGATCAATTCGACCGCCACCTCAGAATAGAAAGCACCGCCGCGGAAACTCAGTTGCTCCGGTTTTTTATCCAGCGTCGGATCGGCATAGAGGGCAAATAACTCCGCTTCCACCTTCATCACCTGCTCGGCACGGGTTCCTTGTGCGGCAGCCGCTTCCAGCTCTTCTTCCAGCATGCCGGCGGTCTGATAAAAATAGCGGTGATACGGACAAGGGATGGCCCCCAGCGCCTGCAGAAATGCCGGTGGCCATGGCAGGTCTTTGATGTTGTTCATCGACAGCGTTTCGCCATTACTTAACATTTCCAGCACCTTGGCGGTCACATCCTTACCGCTTTGTGTCACCTGATGCACCCACACCATATGGTTCAGCCCGGCAAACCGCAGATCGACCTGATCGTGTGGCGCTTTCAGCATATCGGCGATCATGTGATGCATGGTGACAGGCACGTTGCACAAACCAATAATCTTCGCCTTGCTGTAACTCGAGACGGCTTCGGTGACGATCCCTGCCGGGTTAGTGAAGTTGATAATCCAGGCATCCGGCGCCACCGCCTCTACCACGCGTGCCACCTCCAGCATCACAGGAATGGTGCGCAACGCCTTGGCAAAACCGCCAACACCGGTAGTTTCCTGGCCCAAACGCTGGTATTTCAACCCCAGACGCTCATCGGCGGCGCGGGCTGCCAGTTGCCCCACTCGCAGCTGAGTCAACACAAAGCTGGCACCGCGAATGGCCGGCTCCAGCGTGAAATGTACCGAAACCACCACCTGCTCCAGCCCGTTGCGCTTGAGCATTCGTTTGGTTAACTCGGCAATGATGCCCACTTTCTCACGGCCGGACTCCACATCGACCAGCGCCAGCTCGGTTAACGGCACATCCTGATAATGCGCGATCAATCCTTCGACCAATTCCGGCGTGTAGCTACTGCCCCCGCCTATTACGGTGATTTTAGTCATTGCCTGCCCCCTGGGGTAAACGACGATAAAGTTCGATCATGTCAGTGGCCAGATCCTGGATCAGCATCGCATTCATCAAATGATCCTGCGCGTGCACCAGAATTAAACTGACCGGTACCTTTCCACAGCCTTCATCCATGCCAATCAGTTCCGTCTGCATGCCATGCGCCCGGCCAATACCGGCTTTCGCCTCTTCCAGCCTGGCGCTGGCGGCTTCAAATTCACCACGGCGAGCCAACTGCAATGCAGAAAGCAGCGAGCTGCGCGCACTACCGGCATGAACCAGCAATTCCATCACGCTAGTTTCCAAATCCATCATTACCTCCCCCGGCCTGATTCCAGACACGGCGATCCCACCGCGGGTTAATAAAACAACCCGTGGTAAATCAATAAATAAATGAATATGGGGAACGGCGTCCCCAGAGTGTTATCAGGCCAGCAGGCTAAGTGCCTTGTCCAGCACCTTATCGCCGCGCATGGTGCCGTAATCCATCATGTCGATAACCGCCACGGCTTTGCCCAATGGTGCCGCCAGTTCGGCCAGCCGCGCATGTTCATATTTCACCTGCGGCCCCAGCAGCACAATGTCTGCCCGCCCCAGAATGCGTTCAAAGTCTGCCACCGGAACGGCTTCAATCTCGATATCCAGCGCCCGCTTTTGCGCTTCGTTTTTCATTTTTTGTACCAACATGCTGGTCGACATTCCTGCGGCGCAGCATAAGACGATTGTTTGCATTTTTCAGTGTCCCGGTTGTTAGCCACCACGGCTGTTCAAATATAAAACAGCTCTGTAACACGCTTGTAAATACCTTAGATCCATACGATTTTATTATGATTTTTACTTAATCATTTAAAAACAATTAGTTAATATAAAAATATCATGAAAATTTTTTTCAACACTGTGATCTGCGATCTAATTATTGGTTTTAAAATAGCGGTTAAAATTTTTAATTGTTTAAATACAATAAGATAAAATCACAACAAATAAACACTGAGATGGGCATCGTGTTTTCCAAAAGGATGAATTGAAAATTATTTTCATTGATTTATTCTGCCGGTCAGGGCTTTATAGCGTGCGAAAAACAGGCTAGTTTGAAGCACCGGGCATCGGTTGGCATAACAGAAGGGACACTGCAGTTATGGATCTCGCTTACCACATTCAGTTCCGTCAGGATCCGTTCAATCGTCAGGAGGCGAAAGTCGCCCGGACTATCCTGGACAATCCTGGGTTCACTTCAACCGCGACTATTGAACAGTTGGCAGAACGGGCCGGCGTCAGTACCGAGATCGTCGCGCATTTTGCCCAATCTCTTGGTTGTCAGGATCTTAACGACTTTATCTCGTTGATGCGCACTCAGCCTGTACCGGTAAACCCGCCGGCAACCGTGGCGCAACCGGTACTGGGCAGCATGGATATCGCCTTCGCCTCCGCCGCCGGTATCGGCAAACTGCCCGGCGTCAGCCCCACGACTTTGAGTCGCTTCGCCAAATCCATCGGTTGTGAAGATATCGGCGACATTGTCTATCAAATCCGCGCGCGGCAAAACCAACTCAGCCAGCAAGAAGCCAAGGTGGCACAGACCATTTTGGACGATATCGCCTTTGCCTCTTCCGCTACCATAGAGCTGCTGGCCAGTCAGGCAGGGGTCAGCCCGGCAACCATCACCCGTTTCGCCAAAACCATAGGTTGTGATGATATTCGCGATCTGCGCATGAAGCTGGCGCAGGCCAGCGTCAGTGGATCACGCTATTTGACGGCCCAAACGACGCCCAATGGACCACCTCGTTTGTGGCTGCAACGCGTCAACGACGTGGAAACCACGCTGCATCAACAGCTGCAACAGGTAGAACATTCAGCATTAATCGACGCCAGCCAACAGGTGAGCCAGTGCAAAAGCGTGCATATTTTTGGCGTAAACAGCATGGGGTTGTACGTCAACGAGCTGCAACAACGCCTGGTGGGGTTAGGCTATCCTGCTTTTGCCTGTCAGGATGCGGCACTGATGCGCATGACCGCCTCCACCCTGAGTACGCAACAGTGCGTGATACTGCTATCAATGAGTGGGGAAAATAGCGATTTGCTCAACGCCGCCAGGTTGGCCGGTGCCACTGGTGCTTATCGCATCGCGTTGACCCCGGCAGGCAGCACTCTGGCATCCCTGGCAGATAAGGTCTTGCCCCTGAGCGGTGGCAGTGCCGCACGCTACGGGCTGATGCTGACTCTGGATCTGTTGCTGGCGCAGTTGCTGCCAGAAAGCCTCGGTGCGCAAGCGGAAGATTAAATCCACAGCACAAGCCTTGACTGTGGCTAACACCTGAGGTTTTTCCTAATTAGCCATCCAGATGACCACTCCCTATTGATGGGAATATTCTTACTAAGTTATCGTTAACATCCCACTTAGGTCGTGACCTAAGTGAAATTTGCACAACTTTAATTTTTATATGGCTTCTCTGCCAGCTTCGGCTGGCACTTTAAATTTCATCAGCGGTAAAATTCCATGATCGATTACTCCCTTTACGGTCTCAACGATAAAGATATCGAGACGTACCGTGAACAAATTTACAGCCTGCTCGGCAAGGGCGTTATTCAGGTGCTCTCCGCCAACAAGCCCATCAGCAAACAAAGCATTCTCGCCTATCTGATCAAAGAGATCGAAACACAACCCGATGACCATTGCCAAAAGCTGCACAGGGCGGCAATCGAAGTCATTGGTATCACCGGCCGCTAAGGAACTGCATGCGAAAATCCGATCTATGCGCCATCATCTCTATCGCCGCCGTGGTAGCCCTGATGTGGGTAGTTAACGGTCATGTTGACTAGCGCCGCCGCTAGGTAGCCAAATATCGAAGGGAGATAGATAGACGCAATCCGGCTTAACGGCCGGTTATCGCCAGAATCTGATCGGTACGTTATTTTAGCGGAACATGATGAAGTGATATTCTGGAGAGGATTTCAGAAACAAAAAAACCGCCTTCCGGCGGTCACGACATTACTACTTATTGCTTGTTATTCTTGAATTTATTTTCCTGGTACCCGGGGCGGGACTTGAACCCGCACAGCCATAAGCCGAGGGATTTTAAATCCCTTGTGTCTACCGATTTCACCACCCGGGCTCGGGAAAATTGGAGGCGCGTTCCGGAGTCGAACCGGACTAGACGGATTTGCAATCCGCTACATAACCGCTTTGTTAACGCGCCTAAATTCTGTTTGCCTTTTTCAGGCTAAAGCTCGTAAAACACCAGCTTTATCAAATTTGGAGCGGGAAACGAGACTCGAACTCGCGACCCCGACCTTGGCAAGGTCGTGCTCTACCAACTGAGCTATTCCCGCATTAATCAGAACTTACTGATTTTTTTGCTATCTTTCGGCAAATCACTGCTGCCGTCTGATGCGATGCATTCTACTTACCTGACGTAATGAGTCAATAAAATTGTTGGCTCATTACGTTTGTTTGACGATTTTTGCAGCGCTTTGATCAGGGTTCCAGCAAATCTTTGCGGGCAGCGTTCAAATATTGGAACATTGACCAGAAAGTCAGCACCGCCGCAATGTACAACAAACCAAAGGACACGTACTCGACGGTGCGGTCCGGACGCCACAGCAGGCCGACCAGCGACATCATTTGCGCCATGGTTTTTACCTTGCCAATCCAGGACACCGCCACGCTGCTGCGCTTACCAATCTCCGCCATCCACTCACGCAGTGACGAGATGATAATTTCACGCGCAATCATGGTCGCCGCCGGTAGAGTGATCCACCAGACGTGGTAGTGTTCCGCCACCAGCACCAGTGCCACCGCTACCATCACCTTGTCCGCAACCGGGTCGAGGAAGGCCCCGAAACGGGTAGTTTGCTTCCAGCGACGGGCGAGGAAACCATCAAACCAGTCGGTTATGGCAGCAAACACAAAGATGACGGCGCAAACCATCGGAGCCCAGGTGAACGGCAGATAAAATGCCAGAACAAAGAATGGGATCAGAACTACGCGAAACAGAGTAAGCCAAGTCGGTATATTCAATTGCATAATGCTAGGGTAACTATCTGGCTGGAGTGGGAATTAAGAGTATGTTGCTACATTGCCCTCAGTGTTTCAATGCATTGTAGATCTTTTCTGCCAATGCTTGTGAAATACCCGGCACTTTTGCAATTTCCTCAACGCTGGCGTTCAATAATGGTTGAAGTCCACCCATATACTTCAACAGCACCTGTCGCCGTTTTGGTCCAACGCCGTCGATCAACTCCAACGCGCTGGTATTTCTTACTTTTGCCCTTCTCTGTCGATGTCCGGTGATCGCGTGGTTATGCGAATCATCGCGGATATGCTGGATCAGATGCAGCGCCGGTGAATCCGACGGCAAAGCAATCCCCTCACCTTCAGGAACAAAGAACAGTGTTTCCAACCCGGCTTTACGGTCTGCACCTTTGGCGATGCCGATCAGCAAGGGTTTGTTTTTATCCCAGCTCACGTTCAGCGAGTTAAATACATCAATCGCCATACCAAGCTGCCCTTTACCGCCATCAATAAAGATAACGTCGGGGATTTTTTTCTCTTCCAGAGCCTTACCATAGCGGCGTTTCAACACTTGCGCCATCGCCGCATAGTCATCCCCTGGCGTAATGCCGGTGATATTATAGCGCCGATACTCGGAACGCAGCGGCCCATTAGCGTCAAACACCACGCAGGAAGCGACGGTTTGCTCACCCATGGTATGGCTGATGTCGAAGCATTCCATGCGGTTAATCTCGGAAAGATTCAGCACCTTGGTTAATTCGGCCAACCGCTGATGAATAGTCGACTGCTGGGAAAGCTTGGTGGTAAGCGCCGTCGCCGCATTGGTACGCGCCAGTTTAAGGTAGCGCGCACGGTCACCTCGCGGTTTACTCTGGATCTGGATTTTACGCCCGGCCAGCTCAGACAGCGATTCGGCCAGCAGGTCTTTTTCCGGCAAAGTGAAATCCAATAGGATTTCCGCCGGCAAGGTGCGCATCTGGCTGCCCTGTAAATAGAACTGACCGACGAACGTCTGCACCACTTCGCTCATTTCGGTGCCGCCTGGCACTTTGGGGAAGTAGCTGCGGCTGCCCAACACTTTGCCCTGGCGAATAAACAGGACATGCAAGCAAGCCATGCCGGCTTCGAAAGCCACACCGATCACGTCCAGATCGTCGCTGTTACCGGATACGAACTGACGCTCAGTCACCCTGCGTACCGCCTGGATCTGATCGCGTATCCGCGCTGCCTCTTCAAAGTTCAATGCCTTGCTGGCGTTTTCCATCCTTTCGATCAACTGATGCAGCACCTGTTGATCCTTGCCGGACAGGAACAGGCGCACATAGTCCACCTGCTGACGATATTCATCTTCACTCACCAGCCCGGCGACACAAGGCCCCAGGCAACGGCCGATCTGGTACTGCAAACAAGGACGCGAGCGGTTGCGGTATACGCTGTTCTCGCACTGACGTATAGGGAACAGTTTCTGCAGCAGCGCCAGTGTCTCACGCACGGCATAGGAATTGGGGAATGGACCGAAGTATTCCCCCTTGGCATGTTTGGCGCCACGATGCACAGCCAGCCGCGGGTGGCTGTCCGCACTGAGGAAGATCAGCGGATAAGATTTATCGTCTCGTAAAAGAACATTATATCGCGGCTGATATAACTTTATGTAGTTATGTTCCAGTAATAGCGCTTCTGTTTCGGTGTGTGTAACAGTAACGTCTATTTGCGCGATATTTTTAACCAGCGTCTCAGTTTTACGGCTCCCCACCTGCTGGCGGAAGTAACTGGCGAGGCGTTTTTTCAGATCTTTAGCTTTACCGACGTAAATAACCGTGCCAGTAGCGTCATACATTCGGTAGACGCCAGGCTGGCTGGTTACGGTGCTTAGAAATGCTTTGGCATCAAAACGGTCACTCACTGCTTAACAACGTCTCCGCATTGAACAATCCGTGTCGGATAGCCAGGTGTGTCAATTCAACATCACCGCTGATATTCAGCTTGCTGAACATGCGGTAACGATAACTGTTCACCGTTTTGGGGCTGAGACTCAGTTGTTCTGAGATCTCGTTGACCTTTTTGCCTTTGGTGATCATCAGCATAATCTGCAGCTCTCGCTCAGACAGGCAGCTAAACGGTGTTTCCGTCTGTGGCTCCAATTGGCTCAATGCCATCTGTTGGGCAATATCGGACGCGATATAACGCTGCCCGGCCTGCACGGCACGAATCGCATTAACCACATCCTGTGGCGCAGCGCCCTTGCTCAGATAGCCTGCAGCCCCCGCCTGCATCACCTTGGCAGGCAATGGATTTTCAGTATGGATAGTCAGCATGATGACTTTAACGTCGGGCGCATAGCGTACAATCTTGCGCGTGGCTTCCAACCCGCCAATACCCGGCATGTTCATATCCATAAGAACGATATCTACAGCATTGCCACGGCACCATTTCACGGCATCTTCACCGCACTGGGCCTCCCCGACAACTTTTATACCTTTGATATCTTCAAGAATGCGTCGTATCCCTGCGCGCACCAGTTCGTGGTCATCAACAAGAAGAACGCTAATCAAGGAAAAATCTCCAAAAAGAAGGGAGTAACGCAATCAGCCTCTGTTATAGGCAGAGATATTACTTGTTTTTCAGCCAAGAATGAACACAGATTAA
Source organism: Serratia proteamaculans (assembly GCF_004684015.1). Taxonomy (GTDB): domain Bacteria; phylum Pseudomonadota; class Gammaproteobacteria; order Enterobacterales; family Enterobacteriaceae; genus Serratia; species Serratia proteamaculans_F. The sequence continues at coordinate 63,786 of NZ_SRIA01000011.1, read as the reverse complement.
TACTTACTCCCGATTAACTTTGCGCAATGGGCCCGGTTTTTGAATTTTAGTCACCCAGCGCAGCCCGATAAAGCCGTGTTTGTCGATAAAAAGCCGACGATGTGAATATTACCATGCTGGCTTCTGGCCTCATGATAGTGCGTCTAACCTAAACCGCAGGTAAAATCAGTGTAAGCAATCGCAACACCAATAATATTGACACCAACACGATGAGATTGTAATTCATTGAAAAAAAACAAAATTACAAGATTATCTTTATCTCACATGGCGAAATTCATTGCAAAAGAAATTATTCAATCCATGCCAGGCCAACGTCAGGCGAGGATCTGATGTTGATCATTTAAATAACCGGAACAGGTTAACAATAACCCGGCAGTCAAATACTTATTAACTCAAAAAAATAACCAGGCGGCATTGTTCTGCAAGCCGATTAATTCATCAATAGTGAGTATGCACTATAATGTGAAGTCGGTTAAGCCCTGGAACGCCCCCCAGCGAATGGTACGAACACCGGGACAGCGCTATCAGTGCAGATGGATATCTGCATGCTATGCTATACTCCGCGCCCAGTTAAATACGCATCTGCAGGTCCGAGAGAAATGAAATCGGTGTGGGTGTGCATCAAAATGCACTTTGTTTCAGGCTACGGCCTCATAAATCAGGAGAGAAAATGAGCAACGTTGATTTCACTACGTCTGCAAACCCGGAAACGCTGGCAACAGAAGTTGCCTGCCTCAAAGCCACGCTGACGCTGATCCTGAAATCGATCGGCCAGGCCGATGCCGGGAAAGTCATTATCAACATGGAGCGCTTTATTGCGCAGATTGAAGACCCGACCCAGGCCGAAATTTTTAAAAATAGCATCCAACAGATTAAGCACGCTTACCGTCAATAATCTGTCGCCCTCAGGCCTGCCGCCAACGCGGGCCCGTTCCCCCCCTGCAGGGAGGGTGGCAGGGGCGCTGACTGCACCCCGTCCGAATTAAGGCTTACCGGCCTGCAGTACAAACCCACGTTGCATATCGCCCGCAACGCGGAAATAGCGGCTCTCACCGGCGCGTAGCGTCATTGGCAACCGCCCACTGGTATCACGCCAGATACACAGGCTGTTTTCGATCATATCCTGCCCAATACTGATTTCGTTATTGCCTACCGGCACCCGGAACTCGGCCTTCTCTTTCGATGCCAGCGATGCGGCAAACTCGCCGTTGATATAAACCCCGGTTCGGCAACTTCCCGCCAGCATCCCGCTGTCGCGCACTACCACTATGGTGGCAAATGGCGTTTGTGGCACATTCTGATAAAGCATCAGGCGGCTAGGTGGCGGTGATTCAGCCTGCTGCAATGGAACGGCCTGAGTGGCACAGCCAGACAACAGCACGGTGGTAACAAGTAACGCGGCGCAATGCTTCATCCTGAACTCCTGAAATAAACCAGTCTTCATACTAGCAAGAGAATAGCCACTGACTGTAGCGCCGGGGCATCACCCATAGAAAAATAGGATAACTTCCAGTGGGCTGAGGAAAATCAGGCAGGGAAAAGCCTTACCTGTGCCGACCCTATTGCTTGTCAGGCAAGACAGTCGGCAGCTATAAGAAGATTCCGTGGTTAGTATATTGAAATGAATAAGATTTTTATGATTATTTAAAGCTTAACCATACGTTTTTGGATGTCCTCGCGAAAAGCGCTGGCCACATAGTTAAAGCCATTTTCAGTCACATAGACCCGCGAATAACCGTTCTCGGACACTGTGGTCACCATATAACCGGCGTTAATCATCTCCGTAGAGGGTGCATTCATAAGAGTAAGAAAACCGCGTCCACGGCACCATTGATAGAAGCGAGTACGACCATAACCCAATGAATCACCGACATCAGAAAGGTTTCTCAACCTATCACAATCCTCTGATAGTGAAGGTAAATCACCACTATCTTTAGGTATTTCAGGTTTATTTGCCAAAATATAACTCCCTTTAATCTCTTCATCATCATGACTATCATTCATCGATCCTGAATCTAAAAAATTTACACCTGAATTGCAATCTCATTACCGACATATTCAATAATGGTTTTAATTGTGAGTATTTAAAAAAATCAATATAAACATCCTTACCTTAACTCCCCAAAGCATAAATATCCTTATGCAGCCAATAATAAGAATAAATCTTTAGGTAAATATCTTAATAAATAATCTGAAAACAGACACAGAAGAAACTTAGCACGAGCATGATAACCAATAAGTATTATTCTACTTGTCAGCAAGCCCCGCACTTCCTTCATTGCCGCCGGTCTCACCTCAACCTTTTCTAAACAATAACTATTATCATTTCCAATTTTGACCGCAGTTTATTACACTCACGCCCCACCTCGTCTAGGAAGATTCTTAGCGTGTGCGTACAGGACGAAAGGAAGAGTCAGGGATACCATGAAGAAGTATAGAATTTTGATTTTATTACCATTAGTAACATTGGCCGCCTGCACCCAATGGGAAAGGGCCGGCGCCGGCAACGCCACCCGCGAGGCAGAGTATGCAGAATGCAAGGGTCGGGGATACGAACGTTTTCCACCCGATGTAGTCCGTGATTTTGAGTTTAGCTACGAAAACCAATACCACAGCTGCGAAAAAGACAAAAAAGACTGCCCGAAAGGCTACCGTTACGATAAGCAACCCTCGTTTAAAACGGTGCAAAACGATCGTAATGAAGGGGCACGAACGGCGACCATCGAGGCTTGTATGTATGGCAAAGGCTGGCATGAGAAAACCTATTACTGGCCACAGTAATCTCAGCGTTGTCGAGGCTGGCACTTAGCTCAACTGACACAGCTTGCCGCCGGGGATTATTCATCATCACCGTGCGGCATGCCGGTCCTGGGCCTGGCTTTATTGTGTTCCGGTTTTTTATCTTTTGCGGCTGATAATGCCCGCCCAATCAACCACAGTAGCAGCGGTATCAGCAGCAGGCACAGCCCCAGTGTAATCAGTGCATTTGTCATCCGTTGTCCGCCCGATCTTTCTGGTCACTATGTCTGAGTGTAGCAGGCTTATCCGTCGCTCTGGCTACGTTCCAACCGTGCCAGGGTGGCCAGCCTGGCTGGCGTCAGAGGGATCCGTGGGACGGGCAGTGGCCAGTCGAACAGATGACGCGCCGCCGTCGCACAGATCTTGCCCTGGCAAGCACCCATACCACAGCGGCTGCTCAATTTGGCTGCCGTCCAATCGGCTGATCCACTTAACAGATACAGAGGTACATCCTCACAACGACACAATAGCGTTTCCGGTGTCGCTAACGTTTTCAGCTCCGGGTTAAGCGCAAAGGTTCGCGCTACCGCAGTGGCAAATCGCCGCCACTTATCACGTTGCGCAGTTAATGCCTGCGCCTGCATCAGGTTGCCGGTGGCGGCATAACCGGCAATCGCCCCCTCAGCCAGTGCCAACTCGCTACCGCCGATCCCGGTACATTCACCGGCAGCATAAACCTGCGGCTGACTGGTTTGCTGGTGAGGGTTCACGGCAACCGCGTTATCCTCAATGGCACACCCCAACAACATCGCCAATTCAATATTCGCCACCAACCCAAACCCACAGGCCAGACGATCGCAATCTAACGTGACCTCGCGAGCCCCTGTTTGCATCCGAATCGCCGTCAGCCGCTGACCGCCTAACGCCTCCAATACATAGCTGTCAGGACGATAATGCCGGTTGAACAGACTAAAGGACTGACGCAATTTCACCGGCCAGCGCCACAATCCTGCGGCAAAAGCGGCCAGCTGTGCAGCGGGCGCCTGTTCCGCCAGTATCACCACTTCGCCACCGGCTTTAACTACGCTGGCAGCAACGGCCAACAGCAATGGCCCACTACCGGCAATCGCCACCCTTTCCCCTTTAATAGACAATCCCTGCTTAATCTGCGCCTGCAGCCCACCGGCACCGGTCACTCCGGGCAGGGTCCAACCGGGAAAAGGCAACAAAAGTTCACGGGCACCACAACACAGGATCAGCGCCTGATAATCAACCACCCCGCTCCCCGTCTCATCTTCATAGAGCATTTTCTGCGGCCCGCACTGGGCGATAATCTTCACGCCGTTAAGCAGCGTCACATTATTCAGCGCCCCCAACGCCTGCCGGTATTGCTGCGCCAGAGTCGGCAACGCCACGTTCGGCCCGTCGCGCCAGATCTGCCCGCCGGGATGCAGGTTATCGTCGAGCACCAATACGGACTGACCACTCTGCGCCGCAGCACGGGCTGCCGCCAACCCTGCCGGGCCCGCACCAATAATCAGCACATCGCACGCGAGATCACTCATTTTCCGTCCTCTCAATGCGCATTCCTGGCTGGCACAACGTCTGGCACGCCAGCCGCCGCAGGCCATTCACCGTCACCCGGCACTCCTGGCAGATGCCCATGCCGCAAAACGCGGTGCGGGGCTGCCCATTGACCGAGATACGGCAGCTATCCCGCCCGCTCAGGCTGAGCGCTGCGGCTACGCTTAACCCTTCGGGTACGCAGAGACTTTCACCGTTGAGGGTCAACGTCAGTAGGGTTTGTTTCATACCGGCAACGCCTCCTTAGGGAACATTCGTGCAGCCAGATAAGGGGTATCGTCAATCGCCGGTCGATGATTATGGATCTGCGCGGCAATCAACGCGGCGCTGCCCAGCGCGGTGGTAACCCCCAGGCCCTCATGCCCCAATGCCAACCACAGCCAGCGATGCTGGGGATGTGGCCCGAGCAGGGGTAAACCGTCGGCGGACGCGGCACGCAAGCCAGTCCAGCAGCGGATAATGTTCATCTGCGCCAGTGCAGGAAGAAAGGTGCCAGCGCGTGCCAGCATGGCGGCCAGTAACGGCATGTCGATATCGCTGTCTGGGGCGTCAAACTGGCGGGAGGAGCCGATCAACAGCTGGCCGGTTGGCCGCGCCTGAACGTTAAACGCCACCGAAGTGCCGTCGCTGGCGTGCGCGCTGGCACCATAACCCAACTCAACCAATTGGTGACGCACTCGCTGCGGGTAGCGATCGGTGATCGCCAGATGCCCTTTCTTGGCGCGTAGCAAGGGTTGCTCCAGTAGCCCGTCGGCCTGTAAACCACAGGCCAGCACCACTACCGGTGCGGTTAAACGTTCACCGCTGGTCAACACCACCGCCTGTTGTTCCAGCGCGGTAACTTCACCCGCAATCACCCTGACCGCAGGTCCGGCATCGGCCACTAACCAGCGGGCAACGTTGGGCGCATAAACGATGCCATCACCCGGCACGCGTAAACCACCGGCCAGCCCTGGCCGCAGCATGGGTTCAAGGGCAGTAACCTGCGCGGCGTTCAGTGCTTTGCTGGTCACACCGTACTCCGCCATGCGTTGCAGTTTAGCTTCGGCAATCGCCATTTCGTCGTCCCGCTCTGCCAGCCACAGCGTACCGCAGCCGCGCCAGGCGCAGTTTTCCGGCATTCTTTCCACCAAACTGCGCCACAGTTGCAATGAATAGGCGCTTAAGGCCAGTTCGGCAGGATTATCGTCCATGCACACCAGATGGCCCATACCGGCCGCCGTCGCCCCGGCACGCTGGTTGTCCACCAGCAAAACTTGTAATCCTTGCTGCGCCAGCCGCCAGGCGCAGGCAGCGCCGATAATGCCGGCCCCCACCACGATCGCATCCGCCTGCCTGCCGGCTACCATCAGCGGATCCCCCAAACGAAAGGATCGCGCTCATCCAGCAGCAGTTGGCTGTCAGCGCAAACATAAGCTTGCCCACGAATAAAGGGCGTCACGCGATCGCCACTGCGCTGGTAATAGCCGCTGAAGCGGCTGCCAATCACGCTCGCCTGGTGCCAAATCTCACCCGGCTGCAATTTGCCGTCGGCCGCCAGACAGGCCAGTTTGGCGCTGGTCCCGGTGCCACAGGGTGAGCGATCATAAGCCTTGCCGGGGCACAGCACAAAGTTGCGGCTGTCGGCCAGCGGGTCGGCCGCAAACAGCTCGATATGATCGATAACGCCGCCATCTTCGCCATATATCCCTGCGCCCTCAAGCGCCTGGCGCACCGCCCAGCTAAAGGCGGTGAGCGCATCCAGATTTTGCGTATTGATCGCCAAATCATGCTCGCCGATCAGAAAAAACCAGTTACCGCCCCAGGCGATATCACCCACCACCGGCCCATAGCCGCTGACCTCAACCCGGACCTGCCGGCGATAGCGGTAGGCCGGGACGTTTTCCACCGTCACGCTGCCGTCCTGATGCAAGGTGGCGTTTACCGTGCCCACCGGGGTTTCGATCAGGTGTTCACCGACGCCGATTCGCCCCAGATAAGCCAGTGAGGCCACCAGCCCGATGGTGCCATGACCGCACATACCCAAATAGCCGCTATTGTTGAAGAAAATCACCCCGGCGGCGGCCTGTGGCGAACAGGGCTGACACAACAAGGCGCCCACCAGCACGTCGTTACCGCGAGGCTCCAGAATGATGGCGCTGCGCCAGTCGTCATACCCTTGAGCAAACAGCGCCTTGCGCTCAGCCATACTGCCGGTACCCAAATCGGGGAATCCTTCGACAATCAGTCGGGTGGGTTCCCCGGCGGTATGGGAATCAATCGCCCGCAGCGCGGTAAAATGCGAAGAAAGTGCCATCGGAGTCTCCTGAGTTAATGAAATGTTACCGATGGCGCTAGACTGACCGAATCTGCTGACGGCGGCTTGATGCATTTCGGCGTGGCAAATGCAGAAATCAGCACAATCCCCCTGACAGGGTTTAGTCAGGTCGGAACAACCCAGTAAGCAAAAGTATGCGGTGATCCGCATAATTGGCAGCCACGCTTGAAAAGTTATCAAAAAGTTAATATTGATGAGGCGCTTGCCAAACGGCCTGCCCGGCCATCTCAGATTCTGTGTCACCCAGCGGGAAAAGGTATTGCTATGCGATTAGCCCTGGATCATCAGCTTGTTACTGCTTCCCGACCGGTTATCGAGGCACCGGAAGAAGACATTTTTGCCGTTGAACAACTGTCACGCTGGTGCGATGGCCTGGCACAACAGCGTCCGAATACTCTGCACGATCTGCTCAACTCTCTGGCGCTGATCGCACCGCTGCTCAATGCTATTCCTAACGTGGTGTTTTTTATCAAGGACCTGCAAGCGCGTTACCTGCTGGCCAACCTGACGCTGGCCAAGCGCTGCGGTTTTAAAACCGTCACACCACTGCTGGGCAAAACCTCGGCGGAGGTGTTCCCAACCCAGCTTGGCTCGGGTTATACCGAACAGGATCTGCGGGTACTGCAGCAGGGAGCATTGATTCAGGACCAACTGGAAATGCACCTGTACAGCGGGCGAGAGACCGGTTGGTGCCTGACACAAAAACTGGCGCTCTATGACATTCAGGGCAAGATCATCGGTATGGCGGGCATCTCGCACGATCTGCAGGAGGCCAAAGCCAACCATCCTGCCTATCAGCGGCTGGCGGCGATCGACGTCTATATCCGTCAACACTATGCCCGACCGATTGCCCTCGAAGAATTAACCGCCCTCACCGCCCTTTCCGTGGCGCAGATAGAGCGCTACTGCAAACGTATTTTCCATCTCACGCCACGCCAGATGATCCACAAGGTGCGGCTGGAAAAAGCCACCGAACTGCTGGCCGGCGATTTACCCATAACCGACATCGCCCTGCAATGCGGCTACACCGATCACAGCGCATTCAGCCGCCAATTCAAAGCCATGACCGGCTCCACGCCGCGTGACTTCCGCATTAGCATCACGTCATAACCCACTGATTTATTTGATCAAACAGTTTATTTTCGGCGCTTTGACGGCCCGTTTTTTGCTTGCCTGATACTCTGCGCCACTGTGCCAATTTCGTCATGGCATTCGGAGAAAACCGTCAAGCCCCTGCGGACAATACAGGTCAATCTGTGATTGGATTTTACCAATAATTCACCATTGATTAACAAACTTGGACGACAGGACAAACACTATGAGCCATAAAGCCATTAGCTGGAGCGGCGTGTTCCCGGCGGTCAGCACTCAGTTTCGTAGCGATTTCTCTCTGGATCTCGATGCCACCCATACGGTGATCAAAAACCTGGTCAAAGACGGCGTTTCTGGCCTGGTGGTGTGTGGCACCGTGGGCGAAAACACCTCGATGACCGTTCAGGAAAAATTGTCGGTGATTGAAGTGGCACGCGATGCGGCCCAAGGCAAGGTACCGGTGATTGCCGGTATTGCCGAATTCACCACTGCCTTTGCGCGTGACATGGCGCGTGAAGCGCAAAAGGTCGGCGTCGACGGCATCATGGTGATGCCCGCGCTGGTCTACTCCGCCAAACCCCACGAAACTGCCGCCCACTTTCGCAGCGTCGCCGGTGCCACCGATCTGCCGATCATGGTCTACAACAACCCGCCAATTTACAAAAACGACGTGACGCCCGACATCCTGACGTCCTTGGTCGATTGCGAAAACATTGTCTGTTTCAAAGACTCCTCCGGCGACACCCGCCGCTTTATCGACCTGCGTAACGAAGTCGGCGATCGCTTTGTGCTGTTCGCCGGGCTCGATGACGTGGTGCTGGAAAGTATCGCCGTCGGTGCCGAAGGCTGGATCTCCGGCATGTCCAACGCCTTCCCGCGTGAGGGGGAAACGCTGTTCCGCCTGGCGAAGCAAAAACGCTTTGAGGAAGCGCTGGCGCTGTATAGCTGGTTTATGCCGTTGCTGCATCTGGACGCGCGTCCGGATCTGGTGCAGTGCATCAAGCTGTGTGAAGAGTTGGTCGGCCGTGGCAGTTCAATCACTCGCCCGCCGCGTCTGCCGTTACAAGGCGATACTCTGGCCGAAGTCACCGCCGTGGTTAAAAAAGCGCTGGCAAACCGCCCTGAATTGCCGGACGTCGGCCTGTAATTGCCACTCTCGCCCGGCCGCCTGCCGGGCCTGAACATCAGCCAATCGGGGGAACCCATGTCCAACGCTTATACCATCCGTGGTCAACAGTTTATCGGCGGCCAACGCCGCGCCAGCGGTGAGGCCGAACTGGTCAGCCTGCGTGCCGATAACGGCCAGCCGACCGGCCACCGTTTTTTCTCGGCCAGTCTCGCTGAAACCGCCGCCGCCGCCGATGCCGCCGCACAGGCATTCACCGCCTATTCACAGCTCAGCGCCGAACGTCGGGCCGACTTTCTTGAGGCAATTGCCGAACAGTTGGATGCGCTGGATGAAGAATTCTTCAACTTTGCCATGCAGGAAACCGCCCTGCCATTGGCTCGCCTGAGCGGCGAACGCGCCAGAACCAGCGGCCAAATGCGGTTATTTGCCAACCTGTTGCGGCGTGGTGATGTGCACGGGGTGCGCATAGACTGCGCCTTGCCGCAGCGCACGCCACTGCCGCGTCCGGATCTGCGCCAATACCGCACTGCCCTCGGCCCGGTCGCCGTGTTTGGTGCCAGCAATTTTCCGTTGGCTTTCTCCACCGCCGGCGGTGACACCGCCGCCGCTCTGGCCGCGGGCTGCCCGGTGGTATTCAAGGCGCACGGTGGCCATATGATCACCGCCGAACTGACCGCACAGGCGATTGAACGGGCCAGAGAGCAGCAGCAGATCCCGGCCGGAGTGTTCAACATGATTTACGGCGAGCGCATTGGTGCGGAGTTGGTACAGCACCCGGCGATCCAGGCGGTGGGCTTTACCGGCTCGCTGCGCGGCGGCAGAGCCTTGTTCGATCTGGCGATGCGCCGTCCGCAGCCGATCCCGGTCTTTGCCGAGATGTCGAGCATTAACCCGCTGATCATCATGCCGCAGGCTTTAGACAAGCGTGGTCAGCAGATCGCACGCGACCTGCTGGCCTCATTCACGCTGGGCTGCGGCCAGTTCTGCACCAAGCCGGGGTTGATCATCGGCCAACGCGGCGAAGCATTCAGCCAGTTTACCCGTGAATTAACCGAGCTGGTGAACGCCGCAGCCTCACAACCGATGCTGAACGCCGGCACGCTGGCACATTATCGCCGTGGTCTGGCGGCGCTGGAGCAGCAGATTGGCATTCGCCATCTGGCCGGCAGCCGCGAGGAACAGCCCTATTTGGCCGCGCCGCAACTGTATCAGGCCGATAGTCATTTACTGCTCGGCGGCAATCCCTTGCTGCAGGAGGAAGTGTTTGGCCCGGTCGCCATTCTGGTGACAGTGGACAATCACCAGCAGTTGACCGCCGTACTCGATAGCCTGCAAGGGCAGCTGACCGCCACGCTGCTGACCGACCCAGAGGATCTGGACGATGCCGCACCACTGGCGCAATTGCTGACCCGCAAGGCCGGTCGGGTGCTGTTCAATGGCTACCCGACCGGAGTCGAAGTGTGCGATGCGATGGTTCACGGCGGCCCTTATCCTGCGACCAGCGATGCACGCGGTACCTCGGTCGGTACCCTGGCGATCGAACGCTTCCTGCGCCCGGTTTGTTTGCAAAATTACCCGGCCGCATTGTTGCCGCCAGCGTTACAAGACAGTAATCCACTGGGCCTGCTACGGCTGGTGAACGGTATTTACACCCGAGATCCGATCCACTCACCTGCCAACAACTAGCCCGGCCGCATCTGCATGCCACCTAATAACAAAAGGGTAAACCCATGACAACCCAAGGCAAATTCAAGAAGCAGCTTACGCTCACCGATTTGACGTTTATCGGCCTGGGCGCAATTTTTGGTTCCGGCTGGCTGTTCGCCGCCAGTCACGTCTCCTCGATTGCCGGTCCCGCCGGCATCTACTCCTGGCTGATCGGCGGTTTGGCCGTGTTGCTGCTGGGCATTGTCTACTGTGAGCTGGGTGCGGCACTGCCCCGTGCCGGCGGCATTATCCGCTACCCGGTATTTTCCCACGGCGAACTGATGGGTTATCTGCTGGGGTTTATTACCCTGATCGCCTTCTCCAGCCTGATATCGATTGAGATCGTCGCGGCTCGCCAGTATGCCGCCGCCTGGTTTCCCTTTCTGAGCCAGCCCGGCTCCGGTAACCCGACGCTCATCGGCTGGCTGGTCCAGCTCCTGCTGCTGTGCTTTTTCTTCGCCCTGAATTACTACAGCGTCAAAACTTTTGCCAAATCCAACAATCTGATCAGCGTGATTAAATTCGTGGTACCACTGTTGGTGATTGTGGTGCTGTTCAGCTTCTTCAAACCCGAAAACCTGCACAGCCAGGGGTTTGCGCCCTTTGGCTCCGCCGGAGTGGAAGCGGCCATTTCCGCCGGGGGGATTATCTTCGCCTATTTGGGGCTGACGCCGATTATCTCGGTCGCCAGCGAGGTGCAAAATCCGCAGCGCACCATTCCTATCGCGTTGATCCTGTCGGTGGTGCTGTCCACCATCATTTATGTGCTGCTGCAGGTGGCCTTCCTCGGCAGTATTCCCAGTGAGATGCTGAGCGGCGGCTGGGCCGGTATTAGTCAGCAATTTTCACTGCCTTACCGTGATATCGCCATCACCCTGGGGATGGGCTGGCTGGCGTTTTTGGTGGTGAGCGATGCCATTATCTCACCGAGCGGCACCGGCAATATTTACATGAACGCCACGCCGCGCGTGGTATACGGCTGGGCTCGTGCCGGTACCTTCTTTAAAATCTTTACCCGCGTCGACGGTGAGTCCGGCATTCCACGTCCCGCGCTGTGGCTGACCTTTGCACTGTCAATCTTCTGGACGCTGCCTTTCCCTTCCTGGGAGAAACTGATCGGCGTGGTGTCCGCCGCGCTGGTGCTGAGCTATGCCATTGCGCCGGTGACGGCTGCCGGTCTGCGCCGCAATGCACCGGATCTGCCGCGTCCCTTCTTCGTGCGCGGTTTCTGCGTGCTCGGTCCGGTGTCATTTATCATTTCGGCGCTGATTGTCTATTGGTCCGGCTGGGATACCGTTTCCTGGCTGCTGGGTCTGCAGATCCTGATGTTCGTGGTCTATATCCTGTTCAAAAACAAGGTGCCGACCCACGCCGTGAGTCTGAAGCAACAGATTTGGTCGTCGCTGTGGCTGATAGCCTTCTATGCACTGATTATTGTCGCGTCCTATCTCGGCAGTTTTGGTGGCATCAATGCCATTGGCCCCCCGTGGGACACCCTCACCGTGGCGGTCATTGCATTGGCGATCTACTACTGGGGCGCCTATACCTGTTTACCACAGGCGAATTTTGCCGGTGATGAGGAAGAGTAAAGGAGATATTGATGACGCAAACCCAGAATCTGACGCTGAAAGAAGCCTATGAACTAGCATTGCGCGCACTACGCAGCAACGGTTTCAGTGACGAACATGCCGATGCCGTTGCGCAAAATGTGACGGCCGGTGAACGCGACGGCTGCGCCTCGCACGGACTGTACCGGGTGCTTGGCTGCGTGCGCTCGCTGCTGGCTGGCAAGGTATCCGCCGATGCACTCCCGACGCTGGTCGATCAAGCCCCGGCCATCTTGCGGGTAGATGCCCACGACGCTTTTTCGCTGCTGGCCTACCGTACCGCGCTACCGGCGTTTATCGATAAGGTACGCACTAACGGCATCGCCGCGCTGGCGATTAACCACTGCGTACATTACTCGGCGCTATGGGCCGATATCGAACCCTTGACCGATCAGGGGTTGGTGGCACTGGCCTGTACCCCCAGCCATGCCTGGGTCACGCCGGCAGGAGGAACCCGGCCGCTGTTTGGTACCAATCCGATTGCCTTCGGCTGGCCGCGTCCACAGCGACCGCCCTTTATTTTCGACATGGCCACCAGTGCGGCGGCACGCGGTGAAATCGAGCTGCATCGCCGTGCCGGTACACCATTGCCGCCGGGTTGGGGCATCGATCAACAAGGGCAACCTTCCACCGACGCGGCCAGCGTGTTGCAGGGGGCGATGCTGACCTTTGGCGGGCATAAGGGGTCGGCGCTGGCGGCGATGGTGGAGCTGATCGCCGGGCCGTTGATTGGCGATATGACCAGTAAGGAGTCGCTGGCTTACGATGGCCAGACCGGTTCCTCACCTTACGGCGGTGAGCTGATTATTGCGATGGATCCCGATCGTTTTCTGGGGGCGGACAAAGCGGCGCATTTGGCCAGGGCAGAAACCTTATTCGCGGATATGAGCGAGCAAGGGGCACGTATTCCGGGGGAACGGCGTTTTGAGCGCCGACAGTACAGTGAGCAGCACGGCATTAGCTTGCCGCAGACGCTGTATGACGAGATTGTGGCGCTCTGCTGATAACGAACCAAGCCCGCAATAATAAACTGCGGGCTTGGTTTTGATTGTTTAGACTGAGATACCCGGGCCTAGCGCACCGAGGGGCGCTCCGGCAGCTAAAGCTGCTACGACCCCTTCGGCACGCTCTCCCTAATAACGAGCTTTTGTCATTAGCCTGAGGCGGGCCTGATTTAAAAAGATTACCTGACCACCATCACCGAGATATTGGCGTGGCGCACAATGGCCGCCGCATTGGAACCCAGCAGGTAGGTTTTAACACTCGGTCGACGTGAGCCGATGATGATCAGATCGGCCTTGATTTCCTCCGCCAGCTGCAGGACCTCATCGCGCGGCGAACCAAAGCTGATGGTGTAATCCAGACGATCCAGCGGAATATCGACTTCCGACATGATTTTTTTGAGCTTATCTACCGCCTTCACTTCCGCCTGATTCTCAAACTCCTTGATACCGAAAGAATAAGCGGTAACAAATGCCGACGCATCCGGCAATGCATGGAAGAAATGCACTTTGGCCCCGGAGATTTTCGCCAGGTACTCAACATGCTCCAGCGCATGCTCGGTCAACAGATCTTCTTCAATATCTATCGGCACTAATATGGTCTTGTACATATCACATCCCTTCTATGCAACCTTGGTGCCTACAGGTTACTGCCGGGAAGGATAAGGGTGAACTGCTTTCTCGCGCTTTTGTGATCGGCGGTAAATACTGACCAGGATAATTCCTTATTTAACAAAATATAAACATCACATTTCCAACGGCTAGCCGATTAACTATTTCAAACGTGGTTAAATAAGCTGTAAATACACCGCTTTCGCCGTAGCGGCGGTTTTATTGGCCACCGAAAGCTTTTTAATCGAATTACCAATGTGGAAGTTCACCGTCCGCTCACTCAGCCCCATTAGCAGAGCAGTTTCTTCCGAGGTTTTGCCTTCGCTGCACCAGCGCAAAATATCCTTCTCACGCAGCGTCAGCACATCTTTGATCGCCTCGTCGTTTATCGATATTAATGCTTCACGCAGCGTTTTATGAACAATCTGCGCCAACCACAGAAAGAAGGTTTCGTGACGCGCGCTGGCCTGCGGCGACTGAACGGGAATACTTTTTCCGGCAAAGGTGAGGATGCCGAGTCGGCCAGAACAATCCTTGACCGACTGCGACCAGCCTTCGCGGATACCAAACTGGGCCATACGCCACCACAGCTCTGGCTTGTCCTGGTAGAAATGTTCATCCCAATAAAATTGCAGCGTGGAGTGATGGGCCTGCTCAATCACCGGATCCTGCAGGTAGACCCGCAACTTGCGGTAGCCCTCCAGATAGGATTCGGGGAAATTGCCCTCTATCAGCATTTTGGGGCGGCTGGCCGGGTAGCAGGAAAAAACCGTATAAGAAAAGTATTCAAAACCCAGCGCCTGGGCACAAGGTGCCAGTTGGCTTAAAAAAACCTCGCGGTCTGGCAGACTGATCAGTAAGGCATCCATTAAAGGCTGAAGGTGGGTGTCCATAAAACAGGTTCTCCAGAAGGCCGCACCGGGTTATCGATAAGTAAGATTAACTATAGTGGAGGGGCTGGAGCGGCAACAGCCGTTTCATAGTATAAAAAGTACCATACCTATATCAAAAACAGCTATGTCCCCCCTGGATATTAATAAACAACGTCTTTAAATGGTATTAATAGCGAAAATTACGCGAGTAACATAAAGCCGATTTATTGTAAACCTGTCACTTCTACCGTTAGACACTGGCAGCTATGCCCATTACCTTCGCCATAGGCATCGGGTGCTTTTAAAAGCCAAATAAATAATAAGCATTTGCGAGTTTCGCATGGCAGAAAAATATTCACGGGGATTTTTATGGCAGAGAATAATTCGGCAATCCATTCGGTCGCTGTTATTGGTGCCGGAACCATGGGCAGAGGTATAGCCTATCTTCTGGCGCAAAACGGCATACGAACCCTACTTTATAATCGTAGCGGTAATAATCTTAATCAGGCCAGGGACTATATTCTCCGTGACCTGGACAAGAAATTAAACAGTGGAAAAATAAGCCCACAGAAAAAAGGCGAGATATTGGCCAATCTGGTTTTCTCTCCCGTTTTCGACGCTATCGCCGACAGCGATTTGGTGCTTGAAACTATCGCGGAACATGAACCGACCAAACATGAGATCCTCTCGGCGATTGCAGCCACGGTGAAAAAAGAGGCGATTATCGCCACCAATACCTCCTCACTGTCGTTGAATAAGCTGGCGGCAGGCGTCGAAAATAACGCCCGTTTTATCGGCCTGCACTTCTTTAATCCGGCCCCGCTGATGAAACTGATCGAAATTATTCCGTCCTACTTTACCAGCCGGGCCACCAGCCTGCGTTGTCAGCAGCTGGTGACGGCGATTGGCAAACAGTTTGTGGTCTGCAAAGCCACACCGGGCTTTATCGTCAACCGGATGGCGCGACCTTTTTATCTGGAAGGGTTCCGGCTGTTGGAAGAGAACGTGGCGCTGGCACCGCAGATCGACCGTGCGCTCAAGGCCGGTGGCCACTTTCGCATGGGGCCTTTGGAGCTGACCGATTTTATCGGCCAGGATATTAACTATCAGGTCAGCAGCCAGATTTGGCAGGACATGCAGTACGACCCCCGCTATACCCCCGGCCATTTGCAACGTTCGCTGGTGGATGCCGGGCTGCTGGGGAAGAAAAACGGCCAATCCTTTTTTACCCCCTCTTCCGTCGAGCCCAGCACCGCCGATGCAGGCAGCGGTACGCTGACCTCACTGCATTTTTATGGTGAACATAGCCTGTTCGACCTGTTGCAACAGCGCGCTTTAGCGCTCTGGCCAGGGCTGCAGATTAATCGCCAGCCGGAACGGCCAAAGCTGGGCCGCTTTATCCAGGTAAATGACGCCATGGCCGTCAAAATCACCGATGGTCGCACGGCCAATCTGCTGGCTGAATTGACCGAACTCGATACCTTCGTGATCGACGCCGCGCTCAATTACGCAGATACCGCCTATCTGGTGGCTGCCCACAGCCAGGACGCCAGCACGGCCAATAAAGCGCTATTTCTGACGCTGCTGCAAACGTTGATCCCACAGGTGGAGTTTATTAAAGACTCCCCGGGCCTGATTGTCGCCCGCGTCCTGAGCAGCCTGATCAATGAGTCAGTGATTATGGTGGAGAGCGGGGTTTGCAGCCGGGCGGATATCGATACCGCCGCGGTGGCCGGGGTTAACTATGCCGATGGCATCTTTAGCTGGCTGGCACAGCTTGGGCAAAAAAACGTGAAGTCGACGCTGGACAATATGGCGCAACTGCTGCATTCCGCCCGTTATTACCCGCACTACTCTTTGCTCAATACCCCCCGGCCAGAGCTGGCCGTCGCGCCCTAAGGAATAACCATGACGATTAAAGACGATGGAGTCTATCTGATCGACGGCACGCGCACGGCCATTGGCGCCTATGGCGGTAGCCTGGCATTAACCCGCCCGGACGATATGGCAGCCTCGATTATCCGCGCGCTGCTGCAACGGTACCCTGAAACCGAACCGGATATTGATGAAGTGATCCTTGGCTGCGCCAATCAGGCCGGTGAGGACAACCGTAACGTAGCCCGGATGGCAGCCCTGCTGTCCGGCCTGGATCTGGGCGTGCCGGCGATTACCCTTAACCGGCTGTGCGCCTCCGGGCTGGATGCGGTGATCTACGCCAGCGCAAAAATAAAAAGTGGCCTCAGCGATCTGGTCTTGGCCGGTGGTGTGGAAAGCATGAGCCGCGCGCCCTACGTGATGGGCAAAAGTGAAACGCCTTTCGACAAGGGCGTCAAACTCTACGATACCACCCTGGGCTGGCGCTTTATCAATCCGCAGTTGGCACAGCGCTATGGCAGCGATCCGCTGGGCATTACGGCGGAGAACGTCGCGCAACAGTACCGGATATCCCGTGAAGATCAGGATGCTTTTGCCCTGGCCTCGCAGCAGAAGGCCTGGCGGGCGATCGACAATGGCCGTCTGGCTAAAGAGATAACCCCGCTTGAGGTGCAGGCCGACCGTAAAACCCGCAAAACCTTCGGACAGGATGAGTCCCCGCGTCAGACCACGCTGCAAAAATTACAGGCGCTGAAACCAGTATTTACCGCCGACGGCTCGGTCACCGCCGGTAACGCCTCCGGCATCAATGACGGCGCTGCGGTGCTGTTGCTGGCCAGCGGCCGCTATGTGAAACGCCAGTCGCTGCAGCCACTGGCGGAAATCGGTGACAGCGCCAGCGCTGGCGTCGCCCCATCGTTGATGGGGATCGGGCCGATCGCCGCCACCGATCGGCTGCTGGCGCGAACCGGCTTTACCCTGAACGATTTTGACGTGATTGAAATTAATGAGGCGTTTGCCGCCCAGGTGTTGGCGACACTACAAAGCTGGCGTATCGACTTCAAGGATACACGGATCAATCCCAACGGCGGAGCCATCGCCCTCGGGCATCCGCTGGGTATGTCCGGCGCACGACTGGTGCTTTCCAGCGCGCTGGAGCTGCATACCCGACAATTAAATCATGCGCTGGTGACAATGTGTGTCGGTGTCGGCCAGGGTGTTTCATTGGTCATTAAAGCCCTCTAATGCAAGGAATTCCGTATGAGCGTATTGAACATTCTTGAAGAAAAACTGGCCGAAACCAAAAAACAGGGCCGCTTCCGGGAGTTCCTCAATCTGGAACGCAGCGTACTGGATAAACCCTGGGCCACCAGCCATGGCCAGAACGGTGAACGCCGTCTGAACGTCTGGTGCTCCAATGACTATCTGGCCATGAGCCATCACCCTAAAGTTATCCTGGCCACCACCGAAGCGGTGAACCGCGTCGGGCTGGGCACCTGCGGCGCACGCAGCATTTCCGGCACTTCGGTCTATCACACTGAGCTGGAAACCCTGTTAGCCAGTGCCTACGGCAAAGAGTCGGCGCTGCTGTTCACCACCGGATTCGGTGCCAATGACGCCACCTTGTCCACCCTGTGCGATGCCATTCCCGATCTGATTGTGTTTTCCGATGAGTTGAACCACGCCTCGATGATTTACGGTATCCGTTACAGCAAGGCGGAGAAAAAAATCTTCCGCCACAATGACGTGGCCCATCTGGCCGAACTGCTGCAGGCCGCCGACCCGCATCGGCCCAAGCTGATCGCCTTCGAGTCGCTGTATTCAATGGACGGTGACTTTGCGCCGCTGGCACAAATTGTGGAACTGGCTGAGCAATATCAGGCGCTGACCTACCTGGACGAGATCCACTCCGCCGGCGTTTACGGTCATCGTGGGTTAGGCTATGCCGAGCAACTTGGCCTGTTGGACAAGATAACCATTATTCAGGGCGGCTTTGGCAAATCTTACGGGGCTGCCGGTGGCTACATCGCCGCCCCCCGCGTAGTGGTTGAAGCGGTGCGTAGCTGGTCGCCGGCGTTTGTCTTCAGCACTTCTTCCCCGGCTCCTGTAGTGGCGGCCGCGCTGGCCAGCTTCAAATACAACCTGGAGCATGACAACCAGCGCAAGCACCTGCTGGCGATTATCGACCACTTGAAATCCGGCCTGCGCGAAGCCGGTATTCCACTGGTCTCGCAGGACAGTCACATTCTGCCGGTACTGGTCGGCGATCCACACCGCAACAAGCACATCAGCAAACAACTGCTCGATGAGTACGATATTTACGTGCAGCCGGTAAACGCCCCGACGGTACCGGCCGGTAGTGAGCGTTTGCGCGTTACGCCGACCTCTGCTCATACTCATGAGGACGTGGAATATTTCCTGGCGGCGTTAAGCAAAATCTGGGACGCCAATCAGTTACGGAGAGCAGGATGAAGTTGACGGACTATAACGGCCATTTTCTTACGCTGTGTCTGATGGCGACCGGCACCTTTGCCATCGGGACTGACGCGTTTATTGTCGCCGGTATCCTCGACGAGATTTCCGGCACCTTTGCCGTCAGCCCCGCGCAAGCGGGGCAGTTAATCTCGGTATTTGCCCTGGCCTATATGCTGTTTGCCCCGCTGACCGCCTGGCTGCTGGGTAACCTCAATCGCAAACATATTTTGCAGTTGGCCCTGGTGTTATTTATCGCCGGTAATCTGCTGTGCGCCTATGCCGACAGTTTTTTGCAAATGTCTGCCGGGCGGGTGCTGGCGGCGCTGGGCGCAGCTTGCTATACGCCGCAGGCCGCGGCGGCTGCGGTTGGGCTGGTCGCAGAAAAGCGTCGCGGGTTAGCGATATCTATCGTTTACGGCGGCATGACCTTGGCTATTGCCCTCGGTATTCCCTTCGGCACCTTCCTGGCAAAGTTGATCGGTTGGCGGGAAATCTTTTTACTGATCGCCCTGTTGGGGGCGGTTTCACTGCTGGGGCTTTCGCTGGCGCTGAGCACCATCGCGGCACCGGGTAAACACACGCTGAAAGAGCGGCTTGATCCGCTGCGACAAAAAGCGGTACTGACCACCTTGTTGATCACCTTTTTCGCCGTCTGCTCCGAGCATATCGTTTACAGCTATGTGAGCGTATTGCTGAAAAACACCCAGTTTGGCCCGGAGGCTATTTTACCGATCGCGTTGCTGGTGTT
Organism: Serratia proteamaculans; assembly: GCF_004684015.1. Classification (GTDB taxonomy): domain Bacteria; phylum Pseudomonadota; class Gammaproteobacteria; order Enterobacterales; family Enterobacteriaceae; genus Serratia; species Serratia proteamaculans_F. The sequence continues at coordinate 44,028 of NZ_SRIA01000011.1, read as the reverse complement.
CGGTATTGGCGCCGTCATCGGTAACTTCGTTTCCGGCCTGTTGACCGATACCTTCGGCAGCAAGTTTGTGCTGTTGTTTTCGGTATCGGTACAAACCGTTTCGCTGTTCCTGCTGGCCTTTTACGTCAGTTCCCCCTGGTGGGTACTGGCGATCTTTCTGGTATGGGGCATTACCGGCTGGATGTATCTGGTGCCAATCCAGCACCACCTGTTGTCGCTGTCCAAACGCTTTGGCGCGCTGACCGTTTCACTCAACAGTTCGGTGCTGTATGCCGGTATCGCGGCGGGCGGTATGCTGGGTGGCCTGACGCTGTATGCGCTGCCGGCCTTTTATCTCCCCCTGTTTTCGCTGCCGCTGGGGGCCATCGCCCTGCTGCTGACGTTGGTGTTCTTCCAGGGAGAAAAAGCCAATGAGTGACCTGCCGCTCCCGGTGCTGTATGAGCAAAATGACGGCATTGCGGTGATCGTCCTGAACCGGCCGGAAAAAAAGAACGCCATCAATCTGGCGATGGCGCAGCTGATCCAGGGTTATCTGCAACGGGCCGAACAGGATGATGCCGTTCGGGTGATAGTGCTGACCGGCCTGCCGCAGGTGTTTTCCGCCGGCATGGACATTAAGGCCTTCCAGCGGGGCGAACTGCCGGTGGTCGAACCGGGGGGATTTGCCGGCCTGGTTCATGCCCAGCTTACCAAGGTGATTATTGCCGCCGTGGATGGCATCGCCTTCGGCGGTGGTTTCGAGCTGGCGCTGGCCTGCGATCTGATCGTCGCCAACCACCGCGCACAGTTCAGTTTCCCGGAAAGCGGGTTGGGATTGATTGCCGCACAAGGAGGATGTTCACGGTTGCCGGCGCGCATTTCACCCTACATCGCTCTCGACTGGTTGCTGACCGGCCGAGTCATCAGCGCGCAGGAAGCCTGGCAACAGGGGGCCATTTCCCGCATCAGTGAGGGCAGCGCACGCGAGGAGGCGCTAACTGTCGCCCGGCAGATTGCACAAAAAAATCCGCTGGCAACTCAGGCGGTGAAAGCCATCGTCCACCAAGGTTTAAACCGGCATGAAGCCCCTTCCTTTACCTACCAGCAAAGTTGGGTGGAACGGGTGCGCCAGGCCGCGGTAAAATCCTTTTAAGAACATTCTGAGTGAATGGCAATCATTCGCAGTCTAATTTTTAATCACTACAAGACAGTGTTTGAGAAGCCATTAACCCCGCTCTGCGGGGCTTTTTTTTGCCCGCTTAGCTCTTCAACGAATCAAATGGCTGCATAAACAGGAAGGGATCGCGACAGTCACTCATCGCCAGGCATTCAGTGATTACGCGCACAGATATCAATCACGGTGCTTGAATCGCCCCTGGCATCGTGTGACTTTCTGGTTAATTGAATGTAAACCAAATGTATGCCACCGCTGAGTTTGCATAACTGCAGCGGGTATCGGCTATGTTTCGTCTCATTTTTTCGCCCTCAATGGCCTGACCATTAGGCCTTTGAACCTTTAAGCAACACCCTGAGAACCGACCGTGATTTATCCGCAGTGGCCGTGGATGTAGCAAAGATGTCGGCCTTCCGTCAGCCAAAGTCGTTCAACCCGTGAGAGGTTTAGCCCAGTGAATAATACGACCCACACCAACCCCGTGCTTAATACAGCCATCCATAAAACCTGGCGCAGATTGGTTCCTCTGATGTTCTCTCTGTATTTCATCGCCTTTATCGACCGGGTGAACGTAGGTTTTGCCAAAGATGCCATGTCGGTGGATATCGCCTTGTCACAATCCGCCTTTGCCTTGGGGGCGGGGATTTTTTTCGCGGCTTACGCCATCTTTGGTATTCCAGCCAACCTGCTGATGAACCGACTGGGGGCAAAAGTCTGGCTCAGCGCCACTACGGCAGTCTGGGGGGCGCTTTCCGCCTGTACCGGTTTTGTCACCAATGAAATGCAATTTATTGCCTTGCGGTTCCTGCTGGGACTGGCCGAAGCCGGCTTCTACCCTGGGATCCTGCTGCTTGCTTCTATTTATTTTCCCAACAAGGTACGGGCATCGGTCATCGGGATTTTTGTGCTCGGTGTTCCGGCGGCGTTAACGCTCGGTTCACCTATTTCCGGGGCGCTACTCGAAATGCATGGGATACTGGGCCAACCGGGCTGGTTCTGGATGTTTGTATTGGAGGGTTTGCCGGCCGTCGCGCTGGGAATATTTACCTATTTCTATCTTGACGATAACCCAAGCAAGGCACGTTACCTGGCCCCCGAAGAAAAACAGGCTTTGGTCACCCAACTGGCCATTGAGCAAAAAAGCACCGAGGCAAGCAGTGTGAAACAAGCGCTGAAGAATACCAAAGTCTGGCACCTGGCCTTTATTTACGGCACCATCCAGATCGGGGTGTATGGCCTGTTGTTTTTCCTGCCGTCACAGATTGCTTCGTTGATGGGCACCAATATCGGCTTTAAGGCCTCGCTGGTCGCGGCTATTCCCTGGGCCGTTTCTGCCTTTGGGGTCTATTACATCCCCCGTTATGCCGATCGCAAAACCTCCCGCCGCTTGCCCATTGCCGTTGGTTGCATGGTGATTGCCGCTCTGGGGTTGGTTATTTCCTCCTACGCCAGTCCGATAATCGCCATTGTCGCACTGTGTTTCTGCGCCGTCAGTTTCCTGGCCGTACAACCGATATTCTGGACTTTTCCGGCACAGATCCTCTCAGGCCCAGCACTGGCCGCCGGCATCGGCTTTTGTACTACGTTGGGCGCACTGTTCAGTTTCCTGGCACCGTTAATCCGCACCGAAGCAGATCTTTGGTTTAACAGTCCGCATGCCGGGCTTATCGTACTGGCCATTTTCTCTTTGCTTTGCGCCGCACTAATTTTGGCACTCAAAGGTTGGGCTGCAAACAGCGCGGTACGCGAGGTTCGGGCTAACGGATAAACCTGGACGACAGGCGACTGAAGCCCATTCAATTTAGCTTCTATTGAGGCGGTGAATGGGACACTGGTCCTCGGACATCGATTCTGAGGGCCTCCATGGAGACATTCACCACCATTATCGCCAAATACAGCCCGGAACCTGAATTTCTGTGGTTGATCATCTTTTTATTTGCGCTGGGCAAGTCAGTGATTTTCATTTCCTCGCTGCTGCCACCGGCTTCCGTCACCTTGATGCTGGGCATCGTCGCCGGTAAAACCGTGCTCCCCGACGCCCATGTCTGGGCGGCAATTACCCTGGGTGCCCTGCTCGGCTCTATCTTGTCCTTCCATTGCGGTGCGCTGTTCTGCCACGGCGGCTCACTCAAAAAGTTACCGGTCAGATTCCAGGCTCCCCTGCACCATGCAAAAACCGCGCTACAGAAGAAAGGCCTGCCGCTGCTGTTTATCTCACGTTTCTTGGCGGTGATGCGCTACACCGTGCCCTTGGTCGCCGGCATGATTGCCCTGCCGCTCAGGCAGGTTTATGGCGCCAGTGCGTTGTCCGCTGGCATTTGGGCGCTGGCCTTGATGTTGGTTAGCCGAGTGTTTTGAACCGGCAGTAATATGGCCTGGAAAATGCGGTCAATTCAATCGAAGTCCCATTATCAATTTTGCAGGAAATGGGAGGTATGGTTCGAGATAAAAGGTGCGTAGATACCTCCAACTTGCGTCAGATCACTTAACTGAATATTCACGCAGGGAGGATGCCATTTTTGTGGGGCGAGTCTCAATTAAGTATTATTCTTAAAAAAACGCGCAGAGAGAAAAATAATAACACATTGATTTTATTGATAAGTAATGATGAATGCAACTCTGTAATCAATTGGTATAACACCCAGAATGCTCATCATCTTGCCTGCGGCCCTACCCGTTGACTTATTCATCTCGTCCCCCGAAGGTCAAACGCTTACACCCATTAGTTTTTCTCATGCGGATTTTTTAACCCTCTGTTTTATCAATAAGATAAGCCGCATTAGGGCTATTAATCTGTCAAGAGCCAGAGTAATCTTCCGCCCCCAAGACGTCCGATTTGCCTCCGCTGTGTAAAGAACAATCGACTTTTATCCCTCGCATAAATGTTGTAAACATGTTGCACAAAGGTGGCGTTATTGCACTACCTTACTAAAGCCGGGATAACCGGATAATCGTATAAAAAAGAGCCACTTCAGAGCTCGCTATTTCACTCATGACAGGTAAAACAGGACATCATCAGATGGTAGATCACTCTAAAATAGCCGCAGAGGCCGCGCCAGAATCAGAAGATCATCTACGGCGAAACCTAACTAACCGACATATTCAACTGATTGCCATTGGTGGCGCTATCGGTACAGGTCTGTTTATGGGTTCCGGCAAAACCATCAGCCTGGCCGGGCCTTCGATCATCTTCGTGTATATGATCATCGGCTTTATGCTGTTCTTCGTGATGCGCGCCATGGGCGAGCTGCTGCTCTCCAATCTGGAATATAAATCCTTCAGCGATTTCGCCGCCGACCTGCTCGGCCCCTGGGCCGGCTTCTTTACCGGCTGGACCTACTGGTTCTGCTGGGTGGTCACCGGTATTGCCGACGTGGTGGCGATCACCGCCTACGCACAGTTCTGGTTCCCCGGACTGTCACAGTGGATCGCTTCGTTATTGTGTATTCTGCTGTTGCTGGGCCTGAACCTGGCGACGGTGAAGATGTTTGGTGAGATGGAGTTCTGGTTCGCGATGATCAAAATCGTCGCCATTGTCGGGCTGATCATCGCCGGGCTGGTGATGATCGCCATGCAGTTCCAGTCGCCTACCGGCACCGTCGCGTCGTTCTCACACCTGTGGAACGACGGCGGCATGTTCCCGAAAGGCATCAGCGGCTTCTTCGCCGGTTTCCAGATTGCGGTGTTCGCCTTTGTCGGCATTGAACTGGTGGGCACCACCGCGGCTGAAACCAAAGACCCGGAAAAAGTGCTACCGCGCGCGATTAACTCGATTCCTATCCGCATCATCATGTTCTACGTGTTCGCGCTGATTGTGATTATGTCGGTCACGCCATGGAGTTCCGTGGTCGCCGACAAGAGCCCGTTCGTCGAACTGTTCGTGCTGATTGGCCTGCCTGCGGCGGCCAGCGTGATCAACTTTGTGGTGCTGACCTCCGCCGCCTCTTCCGCCAACAGCGGGGTGTTTTCCACCAGCCGCATGTTGTTCGGTCTGGCACAGGAAGGCGATGCGCCCAAGTCGTTCGCCAATTTGTCCAAGCGGGCGGTACCGGCTAACGGCCTGACCTTCTCTTGTATCTGCCTGCTGGGTGGGGTAGTCCTGATTTACCTGATCCCGAACGTGATGACGGTCTTCACACTGGTGACCACCGTCTCGGCGATCCTGTTTATGTTTGTCTGGACCATCATCCTGTGTTCGTATCTGGTTTACCGTAAACAGCGCCCGGCGCTGCACCAGAAGTCGGTCTACAAGATGCCGGCCGGCAAGTTGATGTGCTGGGTTTGTATGGCGTTCTTCGCCTTTGTGTTGGTGCTGCTGACGCTGCGCGAAGACACCCGCCAGGCGCTGATCGTCACGCCGCTGTGGTTTGTGGTGCTCGGTCTGTCCTACGTGTTCCTGCGCAAAAAGAAAACCGCTTAACATTCCTCGGGGGATAGTTCGCTATCCCCCTGCTCTCATCCGCTTAGCGCGGCCGAATCCCCTCGATAATCACCCGCTGCACGTTCTCCACCGTCTGCTGAAAAAACGCCTCATCGTCCAGGGTTTTGCCGGTCACCGCCTCCACCTGCACCCAAAAATCGGCGTAGTGCTGAGTGGTTGCCCACAACATAAAGATCAGGTGGTGCGGCTCGACCGCCGCGATATGGCCTGCGGCGATCCAGCGCTCAATTATCCCGGACTTCTCGTCCACCAGCGCCTTCAACCCGCCCTGCAGCTCTTGTTTCAACAAGGGGGCGCCCTGGATCATCTCCAGACAAAACAGCCGTGATGCCTGCGGATGATGGCGGGATACCTCAAGTTTTAGTCGGATATATTCGCGGATCGCCTGCAAGGGTTCCTGATCGGCGCGCAGCGCCTTCAATGGCGCCAGCCAGACGTCGAGAATATCTTTCAGCACCGCCAGATACAGTTCTTCTTTGGAAGGGAAGTAATACAGCAGATTGGTTTTGGACACGTCGGCACGTTCTGCCACCTGGTCCAGACTGGTGCCATGAATACCGTACAGCGAGAAAAACTCCAGTGCCGCATCCAGGATAGCGCTACGTTTTGCGGCCACCGCACGCGAGCGGCGCGTAGGGGGTTTAACGGCTTGTGGCTTCACTACAGCTCCTTGGCACAACCTGATTTTGGCCAGCATAACAAAGCCATTGGGTGAAACCCACGCTTTTACCTACCCCTTCCGAGTGATTTTCTGCACCTTTAATGAGCAGTTACGCCTGTTTTTTGTGCATGCCGTTTTGACCAAATGGTCTGTTTTAGACCACTCACTCAACATGAAAATCGCGAAATAAAAACAATCCATTGATAAATAATCCATTTTAAAAACTGGCACCGCCTTTGCAAAAGCCTCCGTATCCAGCGCCGCCCGCAGAAAACATTCAGGCGACGCATGATCCGTTTCACTAGCAACCGAGGTGTTCAAATGAAAATTGGCGTATTTATCCCGATCGGCAACAACGGCTGGCTGATTTCCAGCAATGCCCCGCAGTACCAACCGACGTTTGAACTCAACAAAACCATCGTGCAGAAGGCCGAGCACTACAACTTCGATTTCGCTCTGTCGATGATCAAACTGCGCGGTTTCGGGGGCAAAACCGAATTCTGGGACCACAACCTGGAGTCCTTCACCCTGATGGCCGGGCTGGCCGCCGTCACCTCACGCATCAAGATCTACGCCACGGCGGCTACGTTGACCATGCCACCAGCAATTGTCGCCCGCATGGCCTCCACTATTGACTCCATTTCCAATGGGCGTTTTGGCCTGAATGTGGTGACCGGCTGGCAGAAGCCAGAATACGAGCAGATGGGCATGTGGCCGGGCGACGATTACTTCGGCCGTCGATACGACTATCTGGCGGAGTACGTCAATGTGTTGCGCGATCTGTGGGGCACCGGTAAATCCGATTTCAAAGGCGAGTTCTTCCAGATGGACGACTGCCGCGTCAGCCCGCAGCCACAGGCGGATATCAAGGTGATCTGCGCCGGGCAAAGTGACGCGGGCATGGCCTTCTCGGCCAAATATGCCGATTACAACTTCTGCTTCGGCAAGGGCGTCAACACGCCGACCGCCTTTGCGCCAACCGCTGCACGCTTAAAAATCGCGGCGGATAGCGAAGGCCGCAGCGTGGCCTGCTACGTGCTGTTTATGGTCATTGCCGATGAAACCGACGAGGCCGCCCGCGCCAAGTGGGAAAGCTATAAAGCAGGGGCCGATACCGAAGCCCTGGCCTGGCTGACCGAGCAAAGCGGCAAGGACACCAAATCCGGTGCCGACACCAACGTACGCCAGATGGCGGATCCCACCTCCGCCGTCAACATCAATATGGGCACGCTGGTCGGCTCCTACGCCAACGTGGCGCGCATGATGGATGAAATCGCCACCGTGCCCGGTACCGAAGGTGTGCTGCTGACCTTCGATGATTTCGTCACAGGGGTGGAAGACTTCGGCGAGCGCATCCAGCCACTGATGAAAAGCCGCGCCGACGTTTGCCCACAGACTGCCGCAAGCCGCGAGGTAGCATAATGAAAATTGTTGAAAACCAACCGGTAGTGCGCCGCCAGTCACCGCAGGCCGGGGTTACCCTCACCCTGCCCGCCCGGCCGGAGGCTATCGCCTTTGCGCCGCAGGAAACCGCCTTGATCGTGGTCGATATGCAAAATGCCTATGCTTCGCAGGGCGGCTATCTGGATCTGGCCGGGTTTGATGTCTCGGCCACCGCCCCGGTGATCGCCAACATCAAACGTGCCATCAGCGCTGCCCGTGCCGCCGGTATCAAGGTGATTTTTTTCCAAAACGGCTGGGACAACCAGTACGTCGAAGCCGGTGGCCAGGGCTCCCCCAACTGGCATAAATCCAACGCGCTGAAAACCATGCGTAAACGCCCGGAACTGATGGGCAAGCTGCTGGCCAAGGGCGACTGGGATTACGATCTGGTGGACGAACTGCAACCGCAGCCCGGCGATATTCTGATCCCGAAACCGCGCTACAGCGGCTTTTTCAACACTCAGCTCGACAGCCTGCTGCGCTCTTACGGCATTCATCACCTGGTGTTTACCGGCATTGCCACCAACGTCTGTGTGGAATCCACGCTGCGTGATGGCTTTTTCCTCGAGTATTTCGGCATCGTGCTGGCCGACGCCACTCACCAGGCCGGCCCGCCGTTCGCCCAGCAGGCGGCGCTGTACAATATCGAAACCTTCTTTGGCTGGGTGTCGGACGTCGACAGTTTCTGCGATGTGCTCACCGCCCCACTCAGCCAGACGGCATGAGTTTTGCTCACCTTTAACCAAAATTTAATTTTCTCCAGGAGCACCACTATGCCAAAAACCATTATTACCCCGCCGGGCACCGGCAAACCGCTGGCTCCTTTCGTGCCCGGCACCCTGGCCGATGGCGTGGTTTACGTCTCGGGCACGCTGGCATTCGATAAAGACAATAACGTGGTACACGTCGGTGACGCGGCGGCGCAAACCCGTCACGTGCTGGAGACCATCAAAAGCGTGATTGAAACTGCCGGTGGCAACATGGACGACGTGACCTTTAACTCGATATTCCTCACCGACTGGCAAAACTATGCCGCCATCAATCAGGTGTATGCCGAGTATTTCCCCGGCGACAAACCGGCACGCTACTGCATTCAATGCGGATTGGTAAAGCCGGACGCCCTGATTGAAATTGCCACCGTGGCCCATCTGGGCCGCTGAGTCATTATCCGCTGAGGACTGAGCATGTATTTTGAGATTTTGGGAAAAGACACGCCGTTGGCACCCACGCTGGTGTTATCTGCCGGTTTGGGTGGCGCAGGCAGTTTTTGGCAACCACAGATTAACGCACTAAGTGAGCATTTCCGGGTGGTGGTTTACGACCACTTCGGTACCGCACACAGCAAAGGCAGCGTGCCGGACGGCTACAGCATGGCCGATATGGCCGATGAAGTGGCGCAGTTGCTGCGCTCACTTAATGTAGAACGCTGTTACTTTGTCGGCCATGCACTCGGCGGCATGATTGGCCTGCAACTGGCGCTCACGTATCCGCAACTGGTCGAAAAGCTGGTGGTGGTTAACGGCTGGTCGGCGCTGGACAGCCAGACCCAGCGCTGCTTTAAAGTACGTCAGGATCTGCTGCTCAACAGCGGCGTGGAAGCCTACGTGCGTGCCCAACCGCTGTTCCTGTTCCCCGCCGACTGGCTGTCGCAGCACCAGAGTTTGCTGGATGAAGAGTTGCAGCATCAGACCGCACATTTTCAGGGTACCGAAAACCTGCTGCGCCGCCTGCATGCCTTGATGAACACCGATTTCCGTCCACATTTGGCGGACATCACCACGCCGACCCTGGCGCTGTGCTCCCGCGACGATTTGCTGGTGCCCTACCACTGCTCGCATCAATTGGCGGCCAGCCTGCCGAACGGCGAACTGGCAGAGATGGCCTACGGGGGTCATGCCATGAGCGTGACCAACTCCGAGCACTTTAACCGCATCCTGCTGGGTTGGCTGTTGAAAACACAAAACGCCAAAACCGGCCTGGTACCCTAACCCCGGAGACACACCATGCAAAGCCAGACACTGCTCGCCGACACACCACTACAGCCGCCATATGTAGAAAAACAGGATTTCCGCGACGCCATGGCACGCCTGGGTTCGGCGGTCAATATCATCACTACCGATGGTCCTGCCGGCCGGGCCGGTTTTACCGCTTCGGCAGTCTGCAGCGTCACCGACACGCCACCAACCTTGTTGGTGTGTCTTAACCGCTCCGCATCGGTCTATTCGGTGTTCAAGCAAAATCAGACGCTGTGCGTCAATACGCTGGCGGCGGAGCATGAGTCGCTGTCGAATCTGTTCGGCGGTAAAACCCCGATGGACCTGCGTTTCTCCGCAGCACGCTGGTCTACGCTGGCGACCGGCGCCCCCATTTTGCACGGGGCGGTGGTCTCGTTCGACTGCCAGATCAGCCAGATTGTCAGCGTCGGCACCCACGACATTTTGTTCTGCCAGGCAGTGGCGCTAACGCGTAATGACGACAGCCACGGTCTGGCCTATTTCGACCGGCGCTACCACTCGCTGTTGAAACAATGATCGGCGCATACCCGCTCAAACACATTCACCTGCATCCTGAAATTTTGGAGATAACGATGGCGAATACCTGGTTTCCCCAATGGCGCATGAAACAAGGCAGTCTGGACGGTTCGATTGTCGCGCCCGATGAACGGCTTTCGCTGGCGCAAACGCTGGTGATGGGGTTGCAACATGCGGTGGCGATGTTTGGTGCCACGGTACTGATGCCACTGCTGATGGGTTTTGACGCCAATCTGGCCATTCTGATGTCCGGCATCGGCACGCTGTTGTTTTTTCTGGTGGTTGGCGGCCGGGTACCCAGCTATCTCGGTTCCAGCGCGGCGTTTGTCGGGCTGGTGATCACTCTGACCGGCTACGGTAGCCAGGGCGCTAACCCGAATATTGCGCTGGCGCTTGGCGGCATTATCGCCTGCGGCCTGGTGTACCTGCTGATCGGCCTGGTGGTGATGAGCGTGGGGACCCGTTGGATCGAACGCCTGATGCCGCCGGTGGTGACCGGTGCGGTGGTGATGGCGATTGGCCTTAACCTGGCACCGATCGCGGTGCGCAGCGTTTCAGCTTCCAACTTTGACAGTTGGATGGCGGTCGTCACTATTTTGTGTATTGGCTCGGTCGCGGTATTCACCCGCGGAATGATACAGCGGCTGTTGATCCTGGTGGGGTTGATCGCCGCCTATTTAATCTACGTGATAGCCACCAACGGCTTTGGGCTTGGCAAACCGGTAGATTACAGCGCACTAAGCCAGGCAGCCTGGTTCGGCCTGCCACAGTTCACCACGCCGGTGTTTCACCTGCACGCCATGTTGCTGATCGCCCCGGTGGCAATCATTCTGGTGGCGGAAAACCTCGGGCATGTCAAAGCGGTGGCGGGCATGACCGGTCGCGATCTCGACCCCTATATCGGCCGTGCCTTCGTCGGGGACGGACTGGCGACTATGCTCTCCGGTTCGGTGGGCGGTACCGGGGTGACCACCTATGCCGAGAATATCGGCGTGATGTCGGTGACCAAAATTTACTCTACGCTGGTGTTTGTCGCGGCGGCGTTGGTAGCCATTGTGCTGGGGTTTTCACCGAAGTTCGGCGCGCTGATCCACACCATTCCCGGCCCGGTTTTGGGCGGTGCCTCGGTGGTGGTGTTCGGTCTGATCGCCGTCGCAGGTGCACGCATCTGGGTACAAAACAAAGTAGACCTGGGCGATAACGGCAACCTGATTATGGTTGCCGTCACCCTGGTACTGGGTGCAGGCGATTTTGCACTGACTATTGGCAACTTCACCATGGGTGGGATAGGCACGGCCACTTTCGGCGCCATTATCCTTAATGCCCTGCTGCGCCGGCGTAAAGCGCTGCCACTGGCAGACAGTGCCGTACGTTAATTAATACCCTGGCCCGGCAACGGGCCTTATTCGGCCAGCGGTGCCACTTTGCCTTTGCGGCGAATGCGCAGTTCGCTGACCAGCACCCCCAGCACGATCAGTGCGCACCCCAACAGGGCGACACCGGGCAAACGTTCGCCGGCAATACGCCCGACCAACCCGGCCCAGACCGGCTCACCGGCATAGATGACCGTGGCACGCGTAGGGGAAACGCTGCGTTGCGCCCAGTTCATCGTCACTTGAATGATGGCACTGGCGAGCCCCAGGCCAATCGCGCTGTACAACAAGTAGCTGCTATACGGCGGTACCGACTCACCGGTCGGCACCATCATCAGGAATGAGGCTACCGAGGCGGTCGCCAATTGCACCACCGTCACCCGCTTAACGTTCACTTTGCCCGCATAGGCACCGATCAAAATGATCTCGGCGGCCATGCCCAAGGTGCCAACCAATGTCAGTATCTCGCCAATGCTGAACGTCATGTCGGCACTGCTCGGCGCGGCCAGCAGCATCAGGCCGGTGAATGCCAGTAACACACCGACCCAGGCCATCACACCGGGGAAACGTCCCAGTACCAGCCACTGCAGCAGCGGCACCATTGGCACATACATGGCGGTAATAAACGCCGACTGACTGCTGCTGATGGTTTGCAGCCCCACGGTTTGCAGACCGTAACCGAACATAATGGCAACGCCGATAAATACGCCCGCTTTCAGCTCATACCAGGTCAGCCCGCGCAAACTGCGCAGGGAGAACAACATCAACACCAACGTAGCCGCAGCGAAGCGCAAGCCAACGAAAAAGAACGGCCCGCTGACCTGCATGGCAAGATGCACCGCCAAAAAGGTGCCGCCCCAGATCATGGTGATGAAAATCAGCACCGCTTCCTGTCGCTTTATCTTGGGAATGTACGTGGAAATAAAGGATTTTTTTACTGCGGACACCGGCTTGCCCTTCCTGCTGGGTGCAATATAATGCACAGATCCTGCCAGTATGAGGCAAAGCCTGCGGATGGGCAATACAGTGAACAACGGTAAACATGAAGCTCCCAAGGTACTGCAATACCTGAGCAGCAACCTGCGCGGTTATCGCCAGCAGGCGGGGCTTAGCCAGGTGGCGTTGGCAGAAAAATCCGACGTCAGCCGCCGCATGCTGGCCGGTATTGAGGCCGGTGACCGGAACGTCAGTTTGGCGGTGCTGGACAAGCTGGCCGACGCCCTGAATATCGCCTTCACCGACCTGATCCAGGCGCCTGAAGCGCGCGGCAGCCATTTGGTGGGTGAATTGGCCTGGCAAGGAGTACAACCGGCAAGCCAGGCGCTGTTCGCCGCCAGCGTGCCTGCGCGCCAGCGGGTTGAACTGTGGGAATGGACGCTGATGCCGGGCGAGCACTACGATTCGGTGCCGGATGCCGAAGGCTGGAGCGAAATTATCTACGTGATCGCCGGTAGCCTGACGCTGGTACTGGAACAACAAACCCTGACGCTGGAGGCCGGACAAACCCAGGTGTTCAACAGCGATCAGCACTATGCCTACGCCAACCGCAGCGAACTGCCATTACGTTTTATCCGCAACGTCACCTTCTAGTCGCCACGTCAGCCCGCATTTTCAGCGGGCTGTCACCCCACTGTCGTCCCCATGTCATGCTACTGTCGTGGCGGCCGAGGGTGGCAGCCCCTACACTTGAGCTCAGTGAACGTTCATTTTGGAGAACAGCATGCAAACCTACCGCATCAGGCAATTGCGACTTGAAAAGGGCTGGTCACAAGAGCAATTGGCCACCATTGCCGGCCTCAGTACCCGCACGGTTCAACGTATTGAAAATGGCGAGCAGGCCAGTCTGGAAACCTTGACCGCCATTGCCGCCGCTCTGGGACTACAGGTCAGCGATCTTTATCAGCCGACGCAGCAGGAAAACCGTGAGAACAACAATCAGGCCGAACAGGCCATTCGCCGGCAGGTAGAGGCGGAAACCAAGCTGCTGAGCATGGCGGTGCGGTTTGCCTGCATCGGGCTGATGCTGTTTGCCATTAACTGGTTTACTCATCCGCAATATCTGTGGTCGCTGTGGGCGATTGGCGGTATGTGCATCGCGATTGTCATGCGTGCCACACGTACCCTGCTGTTGCGTGATGTCTTCAGTCGCTGGCAACAGCAACGCCTGGCAGAAAAACTCAAACGCATGCCATAAGTTGCAACCAGTCCGCCAACCGGGCCAGCGAGCTGCCCGGCAGGATGGCTTGCGGTGCCAGTAAACAGTAACCACTGCCGTCCGGCGAGAAGCCAAAGGGGGCACACAGCACCCCGCTGGCAACGTCGTCACGCACCTGCTGCCACGGGCCAATAGCAATACCTATCCCAGCGACCGCCGCCTGCAAACTGAAATAAAAATGGTCGAAACATTGTTCCGGCTGCCCCTCCAGCATCACGCCCTGCCCTTGTGCCCATTGCCGCCAGGCATCGGGCCGGGTGGCGGAATGCAGCAATACCGCGTCATGACTTAACTGCGGTGGACCCTCACTGACGGTGACAAAACGCCGCAGCATTTCAGGTTTGCACACGGGGCCGACCCGCTCATTGAACAACGCCACGCTGTGCAGGTTATCGCCCCAGTCAAAATCATTTCGACGAATAGCCGCACTAATGCCGTCGCGAAACGAAAATGACCCGCCCCCCGCCACCAGTTGCAAGTTGATGTCCGGATGCGCCGACTGAAATGATGGCAGACGAGGTATCAGCCAGCGCATCAACAGTGTCGGCTCGCAGGACAGCACCAGCGGCGCATCCTGCACTTGTTGCCGTAGCGTTTGCGCGGTGTGTTCCAGGATGCCGAACGCCTGTTGTGACGCCTGCAATAGCGTACGACCGGCCGCCGTCAGGTACACCCGCCGATGGCGGCGTTCAAACAATGCCACACCGAGTTCATCCTCCAGCCCCCTGACAGCACGGCTAACTGCACCGTGGGTCAGACTCAGGCTGTTCGCCGCCTGAGTAAAGCTTTCCAGACGTGCTGCGGCCTCAAAACATCTTAAGCCCCCCAACGACAGAGGGCGGTTAAATTTGCGTGAGTTATTCTCACCAATATGGTCAGTTTTCATCGTTTGTCACCGTCCGCCATTCCCCTTATAAATCAGCGACTCTCTTCTGATTTATTAACAGGATCACTATGACTGAACTCCTCGCTGTCGTCACCATCACTTTACTCGCCGTTATCAGTCCTGGGCCAGACTTCGCCATGGTGTCGCGCAACAGCCTGTTGCTCTCCCGTCGCGCCGGGGTGTTGACCGCCGTTGGCATTGGGGCCGGCGTACTAATCCACGTCAGTTATACGCTGATTGGGGTCGGTGTTTTGATCCAGCAATCGCTGTGGTTATTCACCTTGCTGAAATCCATCGGCGCCGCCTACCTGATTTATCTTGGCGTCAGCATGCTGCGCAATGCCGGTGCCAGCGAGGCGTCTTCTTCCTGCACGCCTGCTGCCGTCAGCGATATCGCCGCCTTGAAAACCGGCTTTTTGACCAATGTGCTCAATCCCAAAACCACTATTTTTATCGTCAGCCTGTTTATGCAAGTGGTTAACCCGCAAACGCCGCTCAGCGTACAGATAGGCTATGGGATGTTTATTTCTCTCGCCCATATTCTCTGGTTCACCGCTGTCGCACTGTTATTTTCCGCACCCGGTATCAATGCCCGCCTGATGCGCCTGCGCAAAGCTATCGACAGCGCCTTCGGCGGTTTGCTGATCGCCTTCGGCGCACTATTGGCAATGAGCGGAATAAAATAAACCGCAAGGATAAGTTCAGCATTCACTTCTATGCTTAGGGGGCATTTCTTTCAATCACCAGAGCGGAGAATGGAACATGGCGAAAATTTTGGTCCTTTATTACTCAATGTACGGACATATTGAAACCCTGGCGGAGGCGGTGGCCGAAGGCGCTCGCCGGGTCAGTGGCGTTGAAGTCACCCTGAAACGGGTGCCGGAAACCATACCGGCAGAAGCCTTTGCCAAAGCCGGCGGTAAACAAGATCAAAAAGCACCGGTGGCCAGCCCACAGGAATTGGCCGATTACGACGGCATTATCTTTGGCACCCCAACCCGCTTTGGCAACATGGCCGGGCAAATGCGCACCTTCCTCGATCAAACCGGCGGACTGTGGGCTTCTGGCGCGCTGTACGGCAAGGTGGGTAGCGTCTTCTCCTCCACCGGTACCGGTGGCGGGCAGGAACATACCATTACCTCCACCTGGACCACCCTGGCGCACCATGGCTTTATTATTGTGCCGATCGGTTACGCCACTCCGGAACTGTTTGACGTCTCCCAAACGCGCGGCGGCACGCCTTATGGCGCAACCACCATCGCCGGGGGGGACGGCTCACGCCAGCCGAGCCAGGAAGAACTGACCATTGCCCGCTATCAGGGCGAACACGTGGCGAAAATCACCGCCAAGCTGAAAAGTTAAGCGATAACCTTCTGTTACCTGCACTGCGGGGTCGTTGATTCCTTCGGCCCCATCTTGTTGCCAACCCGCAGCAAGGTTAAAATGCCGCTCAGCCTGCCATTCACTACCTGAACGTCACGGTCGAAATTCGTTCTGCCCGTCAATCAGCACCCTGTGCCCTGATGACGGGCGTTCTGTTTTTGCGCATAGCGAAGGGAAATAAGTCAGTGTCTAAAGATTTTGATGAACTAATAAGGGACCTGGATCTTATTATTGAAAATGTAGACAGTTTCAAGGCTATGGCCCCACGCGCCCCCGAACCACCCGCGGCGCCGCCTGCGGTTCATCACTACGATTCGTTCTGCGAGAATGTGGCGCTGAAAGTGGTGCTGAAGGTTTTGCTCTCGTCGGTGGATAAAATCGTCAAGGTACAGATTGCCAATAAGGTCGAGCAGGAAATTGCCCAGATTGAACAGCAGGTAGTCCATGCCGGTGGAGGTCCAGTGTCACCCGAGGATCTGGCGCAGATGACGCAATACGTGCGTCGCACGGTCAATAACCTGTTGGAATAATCGCCAGCACGGTTAAAAAACGTGCCAACTTTCACAGACGATATGAATTTTTACGCTTTTTTTATATCGTCTGCCTTATTCTTTATATACTTAAAGAATAAATTGACTCATTGCCGACAGGCAACCCGGGCGCAAGTATGGTCAAGAATAAGCAGATCCTGGTCGTTATTCATCTTTGCAGTTTTTTAGTTTTCCTTTACAGCCTGTCAATGATTCCCCCCCTGTTGGTGGCGTTGTTGTACAAAGAAAAAAGCGTTTTTTCTTTCTTCTATACGTTGGTCATTGCCGGTTCTCTCGGCGGTTTGGGCTGGTTTAGCACCCGTCAGGCCAAGGTGCAACTGCGCACGCAGGACGGTTTTTTAATCATTGTGCTGTTCTGGCTGCTGTTTTCGATGGTCAGCGCCCTGCCGTTATGGATGGACGACACGCTAAACATCAGCCTGACTGACGCGATGTTCGAGGGCGTATCCGGCATCACCACTACCGGCGCTTCGGTGCTCAATGATGTCTCCGGCCTGCCCAAATCTTTCCTCTATTACCGCTCCCAGCTCAATTTTATCGGCGGCCTCGGTGTCATTGTATTGGCCGTCGCGGTACTGCCCTTGCTCGGCATCGGTGGTGCCAAGCTTTATCAATCGGAAATGCCCGGACCGTTCAAAGAAGAACGCCTGACCCCACGGCTGGCCGACACCTCGAAAAACCTGTGGCTGATTTATCTCGGCCTGGGACTGGCCTGTACGGTGGCCTTCCGCATTGCGGGCATGCCGTGGTTTGATGCCCTCTGCCATGGGATTTCCACCGTTTCGCTCGGCGGGTTTTCCACCCGCAATGAGAGCCTGGGTTATTACGATAGCTCGGCGGTGGAAATGGTCGGCGGGATCTTCTCTATTCTGGCGGCGGTGAACTTCACTTTGTATTTCGTCGTCGTTGGACGACGCAGCCTGAAGCCGCTGTTTAACAACCCGGAGCTGCGCTTTTTCCTGCTGGTGCTGTCGATTATCGTGGCGATTGTTTGCTTCGAACTGTACCGTTCTGGCATGTACGGGGCCAAAGACTCCTTCGTACACGGTTTTTTCCTCACCAGTTCCATGATGACCGACAATGGGCTGGCCACCGCTGACTATGCCAAAATGCCCTCTCACACCATTATGCTGCTGTTGGCGGCGAGCTTTTTCGGGGGTTGTGTCGGTTCGACCTGTGGCGGTATCAAGGCACTGCGTTTTCTGATCATGTACAAGCAGAGTCGGCATGAGATTAACCAACTGGTTCATCCCAACGCCATTTTCACCATCAAGGTTGGCAACGCGCCGATTCAGGATCGCGTGTTGCGTTCGGTCTGGAGCTTCTTCTTTCTGTATGTCTTCTTCAGCTGTTTCTTCGTCTGGGTGCTGAACCTGATGGGCTATGACCTGGTCACCTCCTTCGCGACCGTCGCCGCCTGTATCAATAATATGGGATTGGGCTTTGGCGAAACCGCCGCCGGGTTCGGTACACTCAGCGATGCGGCCAAATGGCTGATGTGCTCGGCGATGCTGCTTGGCCGTCTTGAGATTTACCCTATGCTGATTTTGTGCTCACGCGCTTTTTGGCGTTTTTGATATCTTCGCGGCCCTGTCACCGTGTAGCCTGTTTTTCCTCAACTTTGCTGTACCAACGCTGACACATTCGTAACGTGAATGTGTTGCATTGTTGTATTCGTTTCATTGCGATAAGTTATTTTTACTGTAAATACATACAGCATTGTTTTAACTTATTGAGGATATGAATATGCGTTTTAACAAGATGTTAGCTCTGGCCGCCCTGCTGTTTGCCGCTCAGGCCTCCGCCGAGACGCTGGAGTCCATCGACAACTGTGCGGTCGGTTGCCCAACCGGCGGCAGCAGCAATGTGTCGATCGTTCGCCACGCCTATACGCTGAACAACAACAGCACCACCAAGTTCGCCAACTGGGTGGCTTATCACATCACCAAGGACACGCCAGCCAGTGGCAAAACGCGCAACTGGAAGACCGATCCGGCGCTGAACCCAGCGGATACGCTGATCCCGGCGGATTACACCGGTGCCAACGCAGCGCTGAAGGTCGACCGTGGGCATCAGGCACCGTTGGCCTCGCTGGCCGGCGTTTCTGACTGGGAATCGCTGAACTACCTTTCCAACATCACCCCGCAGATGGCCGACCTGAATCAGGGTTCCTGGGCACGGTTGGAAGATCAGGAACGCAAGCTGATTGACCGGGCAGACATCAGTTCGGTGTATACCGTGACCGGTCCGCTGTATGAGCGCAATATGGGTAAACTGCCGGGCACCCAAAAAGCGCATACCATTCCCAGCGCTTACTGGAAGGTGATTTTTATCAATAACAGCCCGGAAGTGAATCACTATGCGGCGTTTCTGTTTGATCAAAACACTCCAAAAAACGCCGATTTCTGTCAGTACCGCGTTACAGTTAACGAAATTGAGAAGCGCACTGGGCTGATTATCTGGGCGGGCCTGCCGGAAGACGTGCAGGCGTCGCTGAAGGCCAAACCGGGCGTGCTGCCGGAACTGATGGGTTGCAAGAGCTAATTCCCCCGAAACCCGCTGCGGCGGGTTTTTTATTCTTTACGTGCTGTTTTGTCAGGATACCTAAGCAAGTTTATTGCCGGAAAGTTATCGCCAAGTTAATATCCCGCCAAATTATTAGAAATAAAACCATAAGCAATGGAGTTATTCCATTGTTGACTATTTTTTATCCCTCTTTACCCGCTCCCTTTTGCCTTATTCGGCACTAACACCTGTTGTGAGAAAAACACATGGAAAATTTGTTATCAGACGATGGTGGGCTCCCAGCCAAAAATGGAACCGGTTTCAGTCGACGCGAAGTGCTGCTGGGACTGGCCTCAACCCTGCTGGCAAGCTCGCTGCTCAGTTATCCTTTCCTCAGTCTGGCTGAACAGCGGACCGCCTCGGCCAATCCGCTGCAATTTGCACGATTCTTCAAAATCTCCCAGACGTTGACGGAACATGACGATATCGATCAGGGGATGTCGGCACGTATTTTTACGGCTCTGCATAACCACAATGCCCAATTCGCTACACAGGTTGAGCAACTCGGTGGCCTGCTGCAACCGGGACAGAGTGCCCAGCAGTTGCAACAACAGGCCATTCAGGCCGGCTTGCAGGATGTGGTCACCGCGATCATTACCGCCTGGTATACCGGCACCGTCGGCCATGGCCAAACGGCACAGCTGATCGCCTACAAAGACGCGTTGATGTATCGCCCCGCCAGCGACGCGCTAATCGTACCCACCTACTGCGGCAATGGACCGCTGTGGTGGACCGCCGCCCCGCCTGCCGTCAATGTTTCCCTGTGATCTGAGAGCTTCCTGATGAAAAAACCTGTATTTACCGCCGATGGCAACGCATCGGCCGATATTGTGATCGTGGGCTCCGGCATCGTCGGCGGCATGATGGCCGATCAATTGGTCAGCCAGGGTTATTCTGTTCTGGTGCTGGAAGCGGGCCTGCGCATCGAGCGCGGCCAGGCGGTGGAAAACTGGCGCAATATGCCTTTTGACAACCGTGCCGGTTCAGATTACCAGGGGCTTTATCCCCAATCTGAATTCGCCACCGCACCGCTCTATTTCCCGGAAAACAACTATGTGGCGCTAAGCGGCCCGAGCGCCGGCAGTTTCAAGCAGGGTTATCTGCGTACCGTCGGCGGCACCACCTGGCACTGGGCCGCCTCCTGCTGGCGCCACCTGCCCAGTGATTTTCAAATGAAAACCCTGTACGGCGTCGGCCGCGACTGGCCGATTTCCTATGACGAGCTGGAACCTTACTATTGCCGGGCCGAAGAAGAAATTGGCGTGGCCGGCCCTAACGATCCACAGCAGCAGTCTCCGGTTGAACGCAGCAAGCCCTACCCGATGGATATGGTGCCCTGGGCCCACGGCGACATCCGCTTTGCCGAGGTGGTTAACCCGCATGGTTATCGCTCGGTCCCTATTCCACAGGGGCGCAGCATCCACCCGTGGAAAGGCCGTCCGACCTGCTGTGGTAACAACAACTGCCAACCCATTTGCCCGATAGGTGCCATGTACAACGGCATTCATCATATTGAACGTGCCGAAATGAAAGGTGCGGTGGTGCTGGCAGAAGCGGTGGTCTACAAGATTGACACCGATGAGCAAAATCAGGTGACGGCAGTCCATTGGCTGGACAACAAAAAGCAGTCACACCAGGCCACGGCCAAGGCTTTTGCTTTAGCCTGTAACGGCATAGAAACCCCCCGCCTGTTGTTGATGGCCGCCAATGAGCGCAATCCGAACGGCATCGCCAACGCTTCCGATCAGGTGGGCCGCAACATGATGGACCATTCAGGTTTTCACTGCACTTTCCTGGCGAAAGAACCTCTGTGGCTGGGCCGTGGTCCGGCGCAAAGCAGCTGTCTGGTTGGCCCGCGTGACGGTGAGTTTCGTAAGGACTACTCGGCCAACAAAATGATCCTCAACAATATCAACCGGGTGGTGCCTGCTACCCAGAAAGCGTTGGAAAAAGGCCTGGTCGGCAAAGAGTTGGACGCCGAAATCCGTCGGCGCGCCGCCTATGGCGTCGATTTATCCATCAGTCTGGAACCGTTACCAGACCCCAACAATCGCCTGACCCTGAGTAAAACCCGTAAAGATGCTCATGGCCTGCCTTGCCCGGACATCCACTACGACGTCGGCGACTACGTGCGTAAAGGCGCAGAGGCCGCACATAAACAGCTGGAGCACATCGGCCAACTGTTTGATGCCGATGAATTCAACATCACCACCAGCCTGAACGCCAATAACCATATTATGGGCGGCACCATCATGGGTAGCAGCCCCAAAGACTCGGTGGTCGACGGCAATTGCCGTGCTCATGACCACGCCAACCTTTGGTTGCCGGGCGGCGGTGCCATTCCCTCCGCCAGCGTAGTGAACAGTACCCTGACCATGGCCGCATTGGGTATCAAGGCCGCCGATGACATTGCGCGCCAGCTGGCGGTGAAATCATGAAAAAACAGCTAAGACTGACGCTGTTGTCGCTGCTGTTACTCGGCGGTAGTGCCGCACAGGCGGCAGACGATAGCGATTTGAACGGCGCGGCATTGATTAAAAAAGGCGAACAGCTTGCCATTGCCGCCGACTGCCAGGCATGCCATACCAAACCCGAGGGAGGTACGCCGTTTGCCGGTGGCTACGGTATCAGCTCACCCATGGGGGTGATTTACGCCACCAATATCACTCCGTCCAGCACCGAGGGCATTGGCAGCTATAGCGAAGAGCAGTTTTCCCGTGCGGTCAGGGACGGCATCCGTGCCGATGGCACCCACCTCTACCCTGCTATGCCCTACACCTCTTACACCCGCTTGAGCGACGAGGACATCAAGGCGCTGTATGCCTATTTCATGCACGGCGTGAAAGCTGTCGATCAGAAGAATACGCTGACCGACCTGCCGTTCCCGTTCAATCTGCGCTTTAGTATGGCCGCCTGGAACCTGCTGTTTCTGAAAGAGGGCCGCTTTGCGCCTGACGCCAGCAAGAGCGAACAATGGAACCGAGGGGCTTATCTGGTCAATGGTCCTGGGCACTGCGATACCTGCCACACCCCACGTAACCTGCTGATGGCGGAAGACAATAGTCAGGCACTGGCGGGCGGTATGGTCGGCAGTTGGTATGCGCCCAACATCACTTCAGACCCGGTTAGCGGCATCGGCGGCTGGAGCCAGCAGCAATTGGTGCAGTATTTGAAAACCGGCCAGGTGACCGGCAAAAACCAGGCAGCAGGCGGCATGGCAGAGGCTATCGAAAACAGCCTGCAGTATTTTTCCGATGAGGACTTATCGTCCATCGCCGTTTATCTGAAAAGTACTACTCCCATCAGGGACGTCAATGATAGCCAGGCGGCCGACAGCTATGGCAAGCCATCGAGCGTTGAACCTCAGTTGCGTGGTTTGCACCCTGCCAATGCCAATAACACCCTGACCGACGGTGCCGCACTGTTCAGCGGTAATTGCGCCAGTTGTCACCAGCCGGACGGCAGCGGCAGCAAAAACCAGGCTTATCCTTCGCTGTTCAATAATACCGCCACCGGTGCCAGTAACCCGGCTAACCTGATCTCGGCGATACTGTTCGGCGTTGAACGAAGGGTTGGCGATACCCATGTGCTGATGCCGAACTTTGGCCCGCAGTCGTATGTAAATCCGTTGAACGACCAGCAGATCGCGGCTATCAGCAATTATGTTTTGCAGCAGTATGGCAATCCGGCGGTTAAGGTCAGTGCCGTGGACGTCGCCGTATTGCGCCAAGGCGGCCCGATACCGTTGCTGGCCCGCCTGCAACCTTATATGGCCCCGGCTATTGGCATTGCGGTCCTGATGTTGATCATATTGGCGTGGCTGTTGGGGAGAAAACGACGTTAAATAAGCGGACTGCAGGCTGGGGAGCTACCCCTGGCCTGCAAGCGTAGCCGCAAGTCGCACAGGGATAGTTCTGCATCATCCCGAGGGATTGAGCGTGGGAGGCTTTTACTGGGTTTGATTTTCCACACGGGTGATGCCGTGTTTTTTCATGACTTCTTCCATGGTCAGATTGTCATCATCCGGCGTTTCATCAATGACAACATCTTGCGGACGAACATAAGGTTTGGTTGCACGCTTGAACATCCACCACCAAACGAAAACCAGAAATGCACCGGACTTCAGAAAGATCATGGTCCACAACGCTATTTGATACCAGGTCATCTCTATCTCCATGAAAGAGTTAAGCGCGATCGCGTGGGCCTATTTTACCCTGTGCATTGCCCCGATCAAGCGACAACGACGTATCCCCTGGCTCAGGGCCGCTGTTATAGCCGTTTCTATCGTGAACTGCTCTACCTCACCGCGACCCATACTTTGTCTTTTCCCTATTCACATCAAAGACTCTGTTTGTCCGCTGCGCATCTTGCCGATATGACCGTCCAGTTTTTCCTTCGAAAAGAGTCAATTACTCTTTCGCGCAAGCGTGGTTTCCATATAGCTAAAACATCTAACAAAATCGTTTAAAATAGCCATTTCAACCAAAAAATGTCATTGGCAGCGTTTTTTCGCTATACTCACCGGGTTAGATTTCTCGGGCAGCCTGTCTCGCCCACTTTTTATGGAGCTGTTTTAACGGATTAACCCCCATTTCCTAACGGACTAGCTAGAAGGTATTCTATGAGCCAAAACGACACTGAAACCGTGGCACGTCGTAGCCATATCAATCCTCCGGTATTTTTTATCTCTGCCGCTTTAATCATCGTCCTGGTGGCCTTTGCCACTCTGTATCCTGAATTGGCCGATCGCAAATTCAAAGCGTTGCAACAGGGTATTTTCACTAACGCCAGTTGGTTTTACATTCTGGCAGTCGCCCTGATCCTGATGAGCGTGACCTATCTGGGCTTGTCGCGTTACGGCAATATCAAGCTCGGGCCGGATCACGCCCAGCCAGACTTTAGCTACGTTTCGTGGTTCGCCATGCTGTTTTCCGCCGGGATGGGCATTGGCCTGATGTTCTTTGGCGTTGCCGAACCCGTAATGCATTACCTTTCCCCTCCAGTCGGCACGCCGGAAACAGTGGAAGCGGCTAAACAAGCCATGCGTCTAACCTTCTTCCACTGGGGCCTGCATGCCTGGGCGATTTACGCCATCGTGGCGCTGATTCTGGCCTTCTTCAGCTATCGCCACGGCCTGCCGTTGACGCTGCGTTCCGCGTTGTACCCAATTATCGGCGATCGCATCTATGGGCCGATTGGCCACGCGGTAGATATTTTTGCGGTGATAGGTACTGTGTTCGGTGTCGCAACCTCGCTGGGCTACGGCGTGTTGCAGGTTAATGCCGGCCTTAACCACCTGTTTGGTTTGCCGATCAACACAACGGTGCAGGTGGTTCTGATCGTGGTGATCACCGGATTGGCTACGCTGTCAGTGGTTTCCGGATTGGATAAAGGCATCCGCATTCTGTCCGAATTGAACCTCGGCCTGGCGGTGTTGCTGCTGGTGTTGGTGGCTGCGCTCGGCCCGACCGTGCTGTTGTTAAAATCCTTTGTCGAAAATACCGGCGGTTATCTCTCTGACATCGTCAGCAAGACTTTTAACCTGTATGCCTATGAGCCGAAATCCAGTAACTGGCTTGGCGGTTGGACCCTGCTGTATTGGGGCTGGTGGTTGTCATGGTCGCCTTTCGTCGGCATGTTTATCGCCCGTGTTTCACGCGGACGTACCATCCGCGAATTCGTTACCGGCGTACTGTTCGTTCCGGCAGGCTTTACGCTATTGTGGATGACCGTATTCGGCAACAGCGCCATTAACCTGATCATGGTCGACGGCGCGCGCGATTTGGCCAATACCGTGCAAAACGACGTAGCGCTGGCATTGTTCAACTTCCTGGAACACTTCCCGTTCTCCAGTATTCTGTCATTTATCGCCATGGCGATGGTGGTGGTGTTCTTTGTTACCTCGGCAGACTCCGGGGCGATGGTGGTCGATACGCTGGCTTCTGGCGGTTCCGATCAAACCCCGGTCTGGCAACGAATTTTCTGGGCCGGCATGATGGGCCTGGTCGCCATTGCCTTGCTGCTCGCCGGTGGGCTGAGCGCGCTGCAAACCGTGACCATCGCCAGTGCCCTGCCGTTCTCGATGATCTTGCTGGTGTCTATCTACGGGCTGTTAAAAGCCTTGCGTATCGACGCCTATAAGCGTGACAGCCAGGTGATGACCACTATTGCACCGACGGCCGCACGCAACCCGATCTCATGGCAACGACGCTTACGCAATATCGCCTACTTCCCGAAACGTTCTCAGGTAAAACGGTTTGTTAGTGAGGTGGTTCAGCCAGCCATGGCACTGGTGGAGGCTGAGTTAGCCAAGCAAAACACCACTTCCTCGATTGACGATTCGCAGGACGATCGCATCCGTTTCGAAGTCGATTTGGGTGAAGACCTGAACTTTGTCTATGAGGTGCGTTTGCGTGCTTACATTCAACCGGCTTTTGCTCTGGCCGGATTGAAAGACGAGGAGCGTGATGAGGAACATAAATACTATCGGGGTGAAGTACACCTGAAAGAAGGCGGCCAGGACTACGATGTGATGGGCTGGACGCAAGAACAGGTCATTCACGATATTCTCGACCAGTACGAGAAACACCTGCACTTTCTGCATTTGGTTCGCTAGTTCCCTTCGCTACTCTGCCGCCCCATCCGGGGCGGTTTTTTTTAGGCTTGGTCAAGCCATTTTCCGCACATAACAAAAAACCCCGCGCTCATAAGAGCACGGGGTCATAATTTATGGCGGAGGAGCAGAGATTCGAACTCTGGAACGGTTTCCCGTCGACGGTTTTCAAGACCGTTGCCTTCAGCCACTCGGCCACCCCTCCGCAACGAGCCGAACTATAAACATAGCCGATCCGCTTGTAAAGCCTCTAACTGTTCAACCGCGCGAAAAAACAGCACTTGGCGAGTAAGCGTTGAATAAAGCGCCAACTCCGGCTCCAGGTTGCAACAATGATAACTAAGGGTAAAGATTGGTAAACAAACTTTAATCAAACGCTTGCGCTGCCTATCATCGTCACTAATTTTGTGATGACCTGACTAAGAGAGATCATTATGGACCGCATTGTCGTCTCATCCTCCTCACGCGACTCGTTACTGAGTACGCATAAGGTTCTGCGTAACACTTACTTCCTGCTTTCTTTGACGCTGGCATTCTCGGCACTTACCGCTACCGCCAGCACCATGCTGGGGCTGCCGGCACCGGGCCTGTTGCTGATGTTGGTCGGTTTCTACGGGCTGATGTTCCTGACCCATAAATTGGCGAATAGCCCAGCCGGTATTCTGGCGGCCTTCGCACTGACCGGTTTTATGGGCTACGCCCTGGGGCCAATCCTCAGTTCGTTCATTAATACCGGCGCCGGTGACCTGATCATGCTGGCCCTGGGCGGTACCGCAGTGGTGTTCTTCTGCTGTTCAGCCTATGTGCTGACCACCCGCAAAGATATGTCGTTCCTGTCCGGAATGATGATGGCCGGTTTTGTGGTGCTGCTGGTTGCCGTCATCGCCAACCTGTTCCTGCAGATCCCTGCCCTGCATCTGGCCATTAGCGCGCTGTTTATTCTGTTCTCCGCCGGTGCCATCCTGTGGGAAACCAGCAACATTATCCACGGCGGCGAAACCAACTACATCCGCGCTACCGTTAGCCTGTATGTATCGCTGTACAACATGTTCATCAGCCTGTTGAGCATTCTGGGCTTCGCGCGCAGCAACTGATTTAACACCTGAGAATTACCCCAAGCCCCGCTTCAGCGGGGCTTTGTTTTTGCAGCGACAAAAGTTTGCTAAACTGACCGCCGTTCTGAATTACCCATTACCGAGGCAGTATGTTGGAGTATCAAGGTCAGGTCATTGAAACTGACGCACAGGGTTACCTGAAAAACAGCGCCGATTGGCATGAGGCCCTGGCCCCCCTGCTGGCCGCACAGGAAGAGATAACGCTGACCGAAGCGCATTGGGAAGTGGTGCGTTTCGTGCGCGGCTTTTATCTGGAATTTAATACTTCACCGGCGATCCGCATGCTGGTCAAAGCCATGGCGCAGAAGTACGGCGAAGAGAAAGGCAACAGCCGTTATCTCTACCGTTTATTCCCCAAAGGCCCGGCCAAGCAGGCAACCAAGATAGCCGGCCTGCCAAAACCGGTAAAATGTATCTGAAACGCTAGTAGCGAATGCTGAAGCCCTGATAATCAGCCGTGCCTCGCGGCTCCACCAGCACGCGATCGACCCGGGCACTGCGCGGGCCGCCATTTTTCAGCCATTCCACCAGCTTGTCCACCTGCGGTTGTTCGCCGCAGGCCAGTACTTCAACGCTGCCGTCATCAAGATTTCGCGCGTAGCCGCTTAACCCCAATGCCGTCGCCTGATGCTGAGTGTTGTAACGAAACCCCACCCCTTGCACTACGCCATAGACATACGCAGCAATGCAAACTTGTGTCATAATCGGCTCCTTATCGACTTTCGTTTATGGTATTGCCTGTGCGTCTGCACGGCGATGTCACTCATTTTATCTAGCTGGCAGCATTCTTAATTATGACCGTACGCCTGTTTCTCGCCAAAGGACGTGAAAAGTCCTTACTCCGTCGCCACCCATGGGTGTTCTCCGGCGCTGTTCAACGTGTTGAAGGTAAAGCCCATTCTGGCGAAACCATCGATATTCACGACGCCCAGGGCAAATGGCTGGCACGCGGTGCCTACTCACCGGAGTCGCAAATCCGCGCCCGCGTCTGGACCTTCCAGCCGGACGAAGAGATTAACATCGAATTCTTCATCCGCCGTTTACAACAGGCACAAAGCTGGCGTGATTGGGTTGCCAAACGCGATGGGCTGGACGGTTACCGCCTGATCGCCGGCGAATCCGACGGTATGCCGGGCATCACCATCGATCGCTTCCAGAACTTCCTGGTGTTGCAGTTGTTGTCCGCCGGGGCCGAATATCAACGTGCCGCGTTGATTACCGCTTTGCAGCATTGTTACCCGGAATGTGCCATTTACGACCGCTCCGACGTAGCAGTACGCAAGAAAGAAGGCTTGCCGTTAGCCCAGGGCCAGGTTGTGGGCGATCTGCCCCCTGCTTTGCTGCCTATCACCGAACATGGCATGAAGCTGCTGGTGGATATTCAGCAAGGCCATAAGACCGGTTTTTACCTCGACCAGCGCGACAGCCGTCTGGCCGCACGTAACTATTCCGTCGGCCGCCGCGTGCTTAACTGCTTCTCCTATACCGGTGCCTTCGCCGTATCAGCCCTGATGGGCGGTTGTACTCAAGTGATCAGCGTTGATACATCGCAAGCTGCGCTTGATATTGCCAAACAGAATGTCGAGCTGAACCAGTTAGACCTGAGCAAAGCCGAATTTGTCCGCGATGACGTGTTCCAACTGTTACGCGCTTATCGCACCCAGGGGGAAAAATTCGACCTGATCATTATGGATCCGCCGAAGTTCGTCGAAAACAAGAACCAACTGGCCGGTGCTTGCCGCGGTTACAAAGATATCAACATGTTGGCGCTGCAGTTGCTGAACCCAGGCGGCATTTTGCTTAGCTTCTCTTGTTCCGGTCTGATGCCAACCGATTTATTCCAGAAAATTTTAGCCGATGCCGCTGTAGATGCCGGGCGTGATGTACAATTTATAGAGCAGTATCGTCAGGCTGCCGATCACCCGGTTATCGCGACCTATCCTGAAGGGCTGTATTTGAAAGGGTTTGCGTGTCGGGTGATGTAACTTGAAATACGCTGTTTTGCCCTCATATAGAGAGCAAGGCACTGTTTCTCAGGAGGTCATCATGATTGCCAGCAAATTCGGTATCGGACAACAGGTTCGGCATAAGCTGCTGGGGTACTTGGGGGTGGTGATTGATATCGACCCTGAATACTCTATGGAACAGCCTAAAGCTGATGAAATAGCAGCGAATACCGATCTACGCTTCGCCCCTTGGTACCACGTGGTGATGGAAGACGAAGAAGGCCAACCGGTGCATACTTACCTGGCGGAAGCACAGTTGGATGGGGAAGCCCAGGAAGCTCATCCTGAACAACCCTCGCTGGACGAATTGGCGGAGTCTATCCGTCACCAGCTGCAAGCCCCACGCCTGCGCAACTGATGCGTCAGGCCTGAGAAACAAACGACGAAGGCCTGGCACAATGCCAGGCCTTCTCTTTTTCAGCGCTCCAGCCCCAGACGCGGAATTTCGATTTTAGGGCAGCGATCCATCACCACCTTCAGCCCCGCCTCGTTTGCCAATGCCGCGGCCTGTTCATTGATGACACCGATTT
The DNA here is from genome assembly GCF_004684015.1 of Serratia proteamaculans. Lineage (GTDB taxonomy): Bacteria > Pseudomonadota > Gammaproteobacteria > Enterobacterales > Enterobacteriaceae > Serratia > Serratia proteamaculans_F. Next base: position 14,561 of record NZ_SRIA01000011.1, on the reverse strand, counting down.
GCAGCCACAGAGCCTTGGCTCCTATCGCTATCGCCTCTTGTGCCACCCCATACGCCGCTTCTGAATTACGGAACACGTCCACCATATCCACCGGATGCGGAATATCTTTCAACGTGGCATAGGCCTGCTGACCCAGCAAAGTTTGCCCCGTCAGTTTTGGGCTGACCGGCGTAACCTTGTATCCCTGGGCAAGCAGATAGGCCATCACGCCAAAACTCGGCCGTGCCGGATTATCACTGGCTCCCACCAGTGCAATGGTTTTCACCTGTTGCAGCAGGTCGGCAATATCGTTGTCTTGCATTTTCCGCTCCCAATTTTCGACGGGGATTTCCCTATTTCGAGTGTAACCCACTGACCTTAAATCGGCTAAACCCAGAGTCACTGAAACTCCCGGCAACTTTTGCGGTCAGATGCTGTCACTGCCAGCATCTGCGGGGCAAAATAGTGTCAAAATAAATATAAATATGTACATTTGTAAATAAAACCATGATGCTGAAAAACTTTGACACAACCTGTGGCGTGTTCGACACTAATAACGATGCACTTATAAGGAGATAACAATGAAATTTGGTCTGATGGTTGCGGGGCTGCTTAGCATCGGTATCAGCATGCCTGCCGTGGCTACGACCCTGAAACTCTCCCCTGACATCGACCTGCTGGTGGTCGACGGCAAGAAAATGACAGGTTCGTTGTTAAAAGGTGCCGACAGCCTGGAGCTGGATGGCGGGCAACATCAATTACTGTTTAAAGTGGCCAAGTCTGTACGCTCAGGGCAAAACGAACAAACTGTCTATACTTCACCACCTCTGGTCGCCACCTTCAATACACAGAATGTCAGTTCTGTAGCCATTGAGCTGCCACGCATTGAGAATGTCCGGGATGGTCAGCGATTTGATAAAACGTTCAATTATCAGGTGATTGATAAGAACGGCAATGCATTGGCCATGAAACACGACGTATTACGCCCCGATGACATCACGCTTAGTATCGATCTGGAAAAGCTGATGGCAGATTACAACAGTCAGAAACACCCGGCTTCTGTACCGGCGTTCATTCATGTTCGCACCACTACGCCCAGCTCACCGCTGGCGAGCGCAGCGTTAAACTCACCCACGGTGACACTGAAAGGTGAAAACGTTTCCGAACAGATGCTGCAATATTGGTTCCAGCAGGCAGACAAAGAAACGCAAAAGCGTTTTCTTCATTGGGCAAATAAACAGCCAGTGCGTTAAGCAAGATTGATGACGCCTTTTATTTAAAGGCGCGCTTTCTTCGCATTTTCAGGTGTAAACGCTAGGCAGTGAAAAACAGTTTCAGTAATCTGTCGCATATCACCTGATTAGCGAAGGAAATCCAGATGGAATTTACCACCCGCACTATCGCCGCACGCAAGCACATTGCGCTGGTGGCTCACGATCACCGTAAACAAGCCCTGTTGGCTTGGGTTGAAGAAAACAAGTCCGTGCTGGAACAACACCAACTTTATGCCACCGGAACCACCGGCAACCTGATCCAGCAAGCCAGCGGCATTCCGGTACATAGCATGCTAAGCGGACCTATGGGGGGCGACCAGCAGGTGGGGGCACTGATTGCCGAAGGCAAAATCGATATGCTGATCTTCTTCTGGGATCCATTGAACGCGGTACCCCACGATCCGGATGTGAAAGCCCTGCTGCGTCTGGCAACCGTATGGAATATCCCCGTAGCCACCAACCGCTCCACCGCAGACTTCCTGATTGACTCACCACTGTTCAAAAGCGAAGTGGAAATCGCCATCCCTGACTACCAACGCTACTTGCAGGATCGTCTGAAGTAACTATCAAGGCCTGGTTTCCCCAGGCCTTGGGTTTAGGGCTTCTTCTGTATCGGCACGCCGAGATCCTGCAGTTGTTCAACGAACACCGACGGGCGCTCGCGATCCTGTAATAACCACACCTGATGCTTGGCGCGAGTGAGCGCCACATACAGCAGCCGCCGCTCCTCGGCATCCGGGAAATCTTCAGGCTGCGGTAATAGAACGTCTTCTAATATCGACTCACGCGCAACCGCAGGGAACCCGTCGTTACCCTGGTGCAAACCGGCGATAATCACATACTCGGCCTGCTGCCCTTTGCTGGCGTGGATGGTCATAAACTCGATGGTCAACTTGGGCCAGCGGGTTGCCGCTTTTGACAACACTTGCGGCTTCAAATGATGGTAGCGTGCCAGCACCAGGATCCGCTCCTCGGGCTTGGCAAAGCCACTCAGCTTATCCAACAAATTTTCAAGCTGTTCATGCGCAAGCAGGACCACTGATTTCTTGTTGCCTTTACTCAGGCTGTTCAGCGGTTTTTTCAACTGGTGCGGGTTCTGCTGTACAAACCGGTTCGCCACCTCACCGATGCGCTCATTGAAACGGTAAGTGGTGTCGAGTGCACATTGAGCCCCTTCGCCAAAGTTCTCGGCAAATGCGGTGGTCAACGTCAGTTCAGCACCACTGAAGCGATAAATGGCCTGCCAGTCGTCACCCACGGCAAACAGGCAAGTCTGCTTGTTTTGTTTCCGTAGCGCCGCCAACAGTTGCGCCCGTTGTGGTGAGATATCCTGAAATTCATCCACCAGGATATGTTTCCATGGGCTGACAAAACGCCCTTTCTCCAGAATATTGACCGCCTGATGGATCAGACCGGAGAAGTCTACGGCCCCTTCCTCTTTCAATGCGCCTTTCCAGGCCTTGAGCAAAGGTGCCATCAGCCGGATACGTTTTGAAAACAGGTCACGGACCTCTTCATCCGCCTGTTCAATCATTTCCGCCTGGCTACCGCCGTGCATCCGCATCAACCCCAGCCAACGCTCCAGTCGGCCGGCCAGCCGTTCTGCCAGGCGTTTATCCTGCCAAAAATCACCTTCCGGCACTTCCCATTCCAGTTCTTCGAGCAACCATTGACGCCACCCCTTGGCCTGTGCTTTTTTCTCTGCGCACTGCTGCTGCCAATGGGCGATCAACAAAGCTCGCCGAGCTTTGCTGTCAGTTTCCAGCTTACTGATAGCCGGAACCTTGCGGTTGCCCTGCTGGATAATCTGCAGCGCCAACGCGTGGAAAGTTTTGGCCTGAATAGCCACGCTGCCCAGGCGCTCCTGAATGCGCTCGTTCATCTCTTCCGCTGCCTGCCGACCGAACGCCAGCAACAGGATTTGCCCCGGTTCAGCCTCCTGACGACGCAGCAGCCAACCGGCTCGCGCCACCAGCACCGAGGTTTTCCCACTGCCGGCCCCGGCCAGTACCAATACTGAATCTTCGCCATTAACTACTGCGCGGCTTTGTGAGTCGTTCAGGGGGGAGGTTTCGATGTTCTGGAAGAAGTCGTGGTAACTCTCCAGCATACGTTCGGTCCACTGCTGATTACGCAGCCCTACACTGTGTAACCCCTGCTGCAGCCATTGCTGACAAAGCAGATAATCATCCCGACAATTGTCGAATTGCTCCAATCGCGCCACCGGCATGGGTAAGGCGCCGAAAGACTCGCGGATTTGTTGCTGCAACTTGCCCAGTTCGGATTTTTTAAACCACTTATCCTGCTGCTCAATACGCTGGATATGTTCAACCTGTTGTTGCAACACGCCAGCGCTGACCTCGCTCATTTCAGCGCTCCACTGTTGCCAGGCCTGCTGGAGATAATGATAGAAGCGTTGGGTTTCCTGCCATTCGGTCCCATGCAGGCGCACCACTTTCTCATCCGGCAGCTCAAACTCCAGTTCGCCCCAGACGATGCCCCGCTTGCATCTGACATGAATCAACTGATTGAAAGGAATAAGATATTCATGCTTTTCACCGCTCACCTCGACACCGGCGTGCAGCAACCGCACACGGTTATAAGGATGCTGAGCCAGGTGTTTCCCCAGCGATGTCGCTTTAAGTTCCATATCGTCGCGCCATGACTATGTTGAGATTAAATAACGGATATCTGCCAGTTTACCTGCGATAAGCAGTGGCACTCTAGCGCTAAAAAAAGGGTAGAATAGATTTTGCGTTTTGATAGCAAACGCACCGCATCGCGGTTTGACCATCATTAGAGCAGAATGACGACTATGCGTACTGTACTGAATATTCTTAATTTTGTCTTAGGCGGCTTTTTCACCACCCTCGGCTGGCTGGTCGCAACGGTGTTTAGCGTGGTGCTGATCATCACCCTGCCGTTAACCCGCTCCTGCTGGGAAATCACCAAGTTATCGTTACTGCCTTTCGGTAACGAAGCGATTCACGTTAATGAATTGTACCCGGAAAAAAGCAATGCACTGCTTTCCGCCAGCGGTTCACTGCTGAACATTATCTGGCTGATCCTGTTCGGCTGGTGGCTGTGCCTGTCGCATATTACCGCCGGGATTGTGCAGTGTGTAACGATTATCGGCATCCCGGTGGGCATAGCCAATTTCAAAATCGCCGCCATTGCTCTGTGGCCAGTTGGGCGCCGTGTGGTATCTGTTGAAATGGCGCAACAGGCCAGAACTGAAAATGCCCGACGTCAGTATCAGCAGCGTTAATTTTTTCTCCGCCTGAGGAGTTTTTCGTGCTCTCTTTTGCACCAGCAATACGCCGTTATGCCTACAACAGCAATCTGCTTTATGATCTGCGCATCTTCATTGCGCTGGCTGGCGCAGCCGCCGTACCCTGGTGGCTAGCCATTCCCAAACTCACCATTCCCCTGACTCTGGGGGTGGTGGCAGCGGCGTTGACCGACCTGGATGATCGCCTGGCTGGCAGGCTGCGCAATCTGTTGATCACGCTGGTGTGTTTTTTTGTAGCTTCCGCCTCCATCGAACTGCTGTTCCCTTATCCGTGGCTGTTCGCTCTTGGCCTCACCGCTTCGACCTGCGGTTTTATTTTGCTGGGTGCCCTGGGGCAACGTTATGCCACCATTGCGTTTGGTGCCTTGCTGATCGCGGTCTATACCATGCTCGGCACCTCAATGTACGACGCCTGGTATCAACAGCCGACGCTGCTGATCATTGGAGCCCTGTGGTACAACCTGCTGACGCTGATTGGCCACCTGATCTTTCCTATCCGACCTTTGCAGGAAAATCTGGCACGTTGTTACAATCAGTTGGCAAGTTACCTGGATGCCAAGGCCAATCTGTTTGACCCGGATGTCGAGCATGATGCGGACCTGCCGTGGATGGACGTTGCCATGGCCAACAGCGCGCTGATGACCACGCTTAACCAGGCCAAAGTTTCATTGCTGACGCGGTTAAAGGGCGACCGCGGCCAGCGTGGAACCCGCCGCACCCTGCACTATTATTTTGTTGCACAGGATATCCATGAGCGGGCCAGTTCCTCCCACGTTCAATATCAGGCACTGAGTCGACAGTTTCGTCACAGTGATATTCTGTTTCGTTTCCAGCGTTTGCTCAGCATGCAGGCTCGCGCCTGCCAACAGTTGGCGCAGTCGATTCTGCTGCGGCAAAAGTATCAGCACAACCCTCGCTTCGAACCGACCTTTGGCCGTATTGAAGAAGCTCTGACTCGCATTACCATCACCCCGGAAAACCGTGAACTGACCAAGGCGTTATGGCACCTGTTGAAAAATTTGCGCGCAATTGACGCCCAACTGGCAAATATTGAGTCAGAACAGGCGCTGGCCAACGGCGTGGCGGAAGAGAATAGTCTATCGGATGACCGACTCACTGGCTGGAGCGATATTCGCTTGCGTATCAGCCGCCATCTAACACCTCAGTCTGCCTTGTTCCGACATGCCATCCGAATGTCAGTGGTACTGTGCGTGGGCTACGCCTTGATTCAGTTTACCGGCATGCAGCACGGTTATTGGATCCTGTTAACCAGCCTGTTTGTCTGTCAACCCAATTACAACGCCACACGTCGCAGGCTGGCTCTTCGAATTATCGGCACGCTGGCCGGTATTCTTATCGGCCTGCCGATCCTCTATTTTGTGCCCTCGCTGGAGGGCCAGATGGTGCTGATCGTCATCAGCGGCGTTCTGTTCTTCGCTTTTCGAACTGTGCAATATGCACATGCAACCATGTTTATTACCCTGCTGGTGTTGCTGTGCTTTAATTTGCTGGGTGAAGGTTTTGAAGTGGCCGCGCCCCGTGTTTATGACACGATTCTGGGATGCGCCATCGCCTGGGCGGCAGTCAGTTTTATCTGGCCAGACTGGAAGTTCCGCCAATTACCGGCAGTCGTCACTAAAACGCTGGACGCCAACTGCCGTTATCTGGATGCCATCCTGGTGCAATATCATCAGGGTAAAGATAACGGCCTTCCCTATCGTATCGCTCGCCGGGATGCACACAACAGTGATGCAGAACTGGCTTCGGTGATATCAAATATGTCTGCCGATCCAAAAGCTGATAAAGAAGTTCAGGAAGCCGCCTTCCGCCTGTTGTGTTTAAACCACACCCTGTTGAGTTATATCTCTGCGCTGGGTGCACACCGTGAGCGTCTGAACAACCCTGCTACGCTGGATCTGTTAAATGATGCGGTTTGTTATGTCGATGGCGCCCTGCATCAGGAAGAACTGGACGACCGGCGCATCACTCAGGCGTTGGAAAGCCTGGCTGAACGTATTGTGCACGCTGCGCCGGAACCGGAAAGCAAAGATCAGTTGGTGTTGCAGCAAATTGGACTGGTCATTGAGCTGCTGCCGGAACTTACCCTACTTAATACCCAAATCAGCAAATCGGCTTGATCACCTGGGGCCTTTTATCAGGCCCCGGACTCCCGGATTATGTCCGTGACTAAGTAACGACATGGTACGTTCAAACCAATTAGTCAGTTCACTGCGCATTTCCGAAGGTAAAGCCTCATGATGATAACCGGCAATAGCCCCGCCCAGAGAAAGCAGTACCCGCAATCCTAAATTGCGCTGCTGCTGCAACAGACGAAGATAGCTGCGTTTGGCGCCATTCAGGCGCAAATCATAAACATTACGAATTCCTGCCCGCCAAAGTAGCCGTTCCATATTGATGTCGATGTTGGGTAAGGTTTTCAGCCGTCCCTGGTTGTCCGTTTTAACCTTGAGTTCCCGGCGCGCTTCACGAATAGCCTGCCAGGCTAACCCCACAAGCTCCCTCCTGTCGCGCCACAGCGTTTCATCGACCCAGTAATAGCGCATGGTAATAGGTACCCCCCGTTTGGAGTACACCATATTGACCATGCCGCGAGAGCGAAAAGCAGGCTCCAGGCTATCCGTCGCGCGAAGATACAACTCCCCTTCAGCAATCACAGCGAACATGACGCCGTCGGCCAATACCCCATAACCGCCAAATTGCGAGCGTGTAGTAATGCTGCCTAATGCGTAAAAATACGCTTTGGCCTGCACGATCCTTCCACTTGATGTCCCTTTCATAGTGTTCTCCTTGTGTAGATTAGTGTTCTATCATTCCCCACATCAATGAAATAAAAGTAACGTGAACAAGTAATTAGAAAAATACGCACTATCGGCAGTCATGCCAATCACAAACGTCCGGTGTATGAAAAATGATCGCAATTATGCGAGGTACTACGAAGATTTGGGTTGATCTTAATCACAACTGGATGTACTGTATAAACATACAGTGACACTACGGGCGGGATACTTTATGCGTACTCAATCACTCTACAAAACCCATTTCAGCCACACCTCTTTTGCGGTGAGTAATGCTGCAGAGAGCACGGATGCCGGCAAAGAGAATGGCCTTATCAGTGAACTTGTTTACAACGAGCATCAGCCCGCAGTGGCGCAATTGTTGCTACCTCTGCTGCAACAACTGGGAATGCAGTCACGTTGGTTGTTATGGCTGACGCCACAGCAAAAACTGAGTAAGTTATGGCTACAACAGTCCGGCTTGCCGGTTGGAAAAGTGGTGCAGCTGAGCCAAATTAACCCGCTGGATACGGTTGACGCGATGGAAAAAGCGCTGCTGACGGGTAACTACAGTGTAGTCCTTGGATGGCTGCCCGATCTTACAGAAGAAGATCGTCTAAAATTAAGGCGTGCGGCAGAATTAGGTAACGCTTATGGGTTCATTATGCGTCCTCAACGTGACATAAACCCGATTCACGGACACTGTTCCACCCTAAAAATTCACTCTTCTTTGTATCATTAAGTAAATTTAGGATTTTTCCCATCATTTTCATCTCCCTGCAAGGGAACCTTTATGGGATCAGGGACAAAACGAGTGCGGCTGCGGTTCCGCGAGCAAAAACCAAGGTTGAAATGCTCGTTTTTTTGCCGGTTAATGTTAGTAAACATGTCTATTTCTGCGTTTTTTTTTAGAGCTTTATCACATCACACTTGTAACTTTCGCGCCACGTTGTAGACTTTACATCGCCAAGGTTGCTCTATAACGCCAGATAAACTGGCAGAGTAACAAACGAGGGCTCAAACCTTGGCGAAGGAATTTAACCAAGGGCTTAAAACAGCTTTAAAGCTCATTGCCTATTTGGATGATAACGAGGCGCAAAATGAAAAAGACAGCTATCGCATTAGCAGTGGCACTGGCTGGTTTCGCTACCGTAGCGCAAGCCGCCCCAAAAGATAATACCTGGTACACTGGTGCTAAACTGGGCTGGTCCCAGTACCATGACACTGGTTTCTACGGCAACGGTTACCAGAATGGTATCGGCAATGGTCCGACCCATAAAGATCAACTGGGTGCTGGCGCGTTCCTGGGTTACCAGGCGAACCAATACCTGGGCTTCGAGCTGGGCTATGACTGGCTTGGCCGTATGCCTTACAAAGGCAGCGTGAACAACGGTGCTTTCAAAGCGCAGGGCGTTCAACTGGCCGCTAAACTGAGCTACCCAATCATGGACGATCTGGACATCTACACTCGTCTGGGCGGCATGGTATGGCGTGCAGATTCCAAAGCTAACTACGGTAACGGCACTCGTCTGAGCGACCACGACACCGGCGTTTCTCCTTTGGCAGCAGTTGGTGTTGAATACGCACTGACCAAAAACTGGGCTACTCGCCTGGACTACCAATTCGTTAGCAACATCGGTGATGCAGGTACTGTCGGCGCACGTCCAGACAACACCATGCTGAGCCTGGGTGTTTCTTACCGTTTCGGTCAGGATGATGTTGTTGCTCCAGCACCAGTTCCAGCTCCGGCTCCAGTTGTTGAAACCAAGCGTTTCACTCTGAAGTCTGACGTGCTGTTCAACTTCAACAAATCTACCCTGAAAGCTGAAGGCCAACAGGCTCTTGACCAGCTGTACACTCAGCTGAGCGCAATGGATCCTAAAGATGGTTCTGCTGTAGTTCTGGGTTACACCGACGCCGTTGGTTCTGACCAGTACAACCAGAAACTGTCTGAAAAACGCGCACAGAGCGTTGTTGATTACCTGGTATCTAAAGGTATCCCTTCAGACAAAATCTCTGCACGTGGTATGGGCGAAGCTGATTCCGTCACTGGCAACACCTGTGGCTACAAAGCTGGCCGTGCTACCAAAGCACAGATCGCTTGCCTGGCACCAGATCGTCGCGTAGAGATCGAAGTTAAAGGTATCAAAGACGTTGTAACTCAGCCACAAGGCTAAGCTACCACTCTTAGTAAAAAACCCCGCAATGCGGGGTTTTTTTTCGGCTAAATTAATTGGTATTGGTAACAAAGAGCCCCTTCCATTGCAGAAACTGACTGGCTGGTGGGTTTACTCTTTGTCTTTACCGAGAATAGCTTTTAAATCCTGTTTTAAAGATGACATCTGGCTGGCGTACTTCTCTTTACGTTCCGCGTCTTCGATTAACTGCACCACTGTTTCTGATAAAGTCACCCCACGGCGACGAGCCAGCGCGGCCAAACGCTGCCAAACCAGAAACTCCAAATCGATAGATTTTTTACGCGTATGTTGGTGTTCTGCGTTAAAATGACGTTTACGCCGTGCGCGGATAGTTTGCTTCATCCGGTTATCCAGTTCCGGATTCATATGGTGGCCTATCCACGTCAGCACTTTTACCGGCTCATTTTCCAGCTTCAGCAGCTCGTCAATGGCTTCCTGAGCAACGCTGTTTTCAATGTGGCGGGTAATAGCTTCCCCTTCCCGGTGCTTTTTCACCAGGTACTTCCATTTCCAACCGCTCTCCAGATTTTCCAGTTGCTGATATTTCATCATGAGCTCTTCAGTGACCGCGTAACTTTATTAAGCATAACAGCTTTACGCCGAATTTCCCCGGCAATTACACCTCGTTTTAGACTGTTTTTTGCACAGTCATCGCTCGATGTCAAACTCCCTGACATCAACTGTAACTCTGCATCTATCAAGCTGCCGTTATTCTTGTATAATCGCCCTTTCCCTTTTTGACGATTGCATCTAACACTTTGACCAATAACCGACTTGAATGGCAATCACTGTTGCCGGACGTTACGCCTTATCAAGCGATATTTGATACCGCCGCGCAGTTGGCCCCCGTGTCCTTTGCCGCTATTCAGCCTCGGCTGGAAAACGCACTGACGCTGTTTTGCCATCCACAGTCACCACCGCGTTTCATGTTGTTGAAAGCGCAGGAAACGCGTGAGTATCTGGCGCTGATCGCCCAGGCAGTTGAACAACTGCAGCCGCAGAATACCGCATTCAAGGGCAGTCACTATGTGATCCAGGGCAGCAAGGTCAGCGTAGAACCCGCCAGCCAGGGTGATGAACCCTTTGCCGCCGGTGGTGCCTGCGTGTTTCAAGAGTGGGTTGAACCTGAGCAGCTGTTTGGCTGCGTCCGGATCCACAATGATGAAATCAACCTGCAGCCCGGCCTGGTGCATCAGGCCAATGGTGGCGTACTGATCCTGTCTGCGCGTTCTCTGCTGGCTCAGCCGCTACTGTGGCTGCGTTTGAAGCAGATGATTACCCAACGTCAGTTCCACTGGGTTTCCCCAGATGAAACACGCCCATTGCCGATCACCATTCCAGCCATGCCTCTGGAATTGCGGTTGATTGTGGTAGGTGATCGTCACGGCCTTGCCGATTTCCATGATATTGAACCGGAGCTGAGTGAGCAGTCAGTTTACGGTGAATATGAAGAAGATCTGCAACTCACCGAAATCGATGACATGGTGCAATGGTGCGGTTACGTCAATAGCCTCATCGAAGAACAGCAACTGCCGCCACTGGCAGCCGATGCCTGGTATCCATTGATGATACAGGCAGTTCGTCACAGTGGTGATCAGGGCAATCTGCCGCTGTCCCCACTGTGGCTCGGCCAGCAACTTTCCGAAGCCGCGCTGTACGTCGAAGAAGAATGCATCACTGCCAAAGCGTTTGAAGCCGCGCTGAATGCGCGCGAGTGGCGTGAAAGCTATCTTGCCGAACGGATGCAGGATGAAATTGAGCTGGGCCAAATCCTGATTGAAACCGAAGGCGAGGTCGTCGGCCAGATCAACGGCCTGTCGGTGTTGGAATACCCTGGCCATCCGCGCAGTTTCGGTGAGCCCTCCCGTATCAGCTGTGTCGTGCATCTTGGCGATGGTGAATTCACCGACGTTGAGCGCAAGGCCGAGCTTGGCGGTAATCTGCATGCCAAGGGCATGATGATTATGCAGGCATTCCTGATTTCCGAACTGGAACTGGATCAACCGCTGCCCTTCTCCGCTTCGATCGTGTTTGAGCAGTCTTATGGCGAAGTGGATGGTGACAGCGCCTCATTGGCTGAGTTGTGCGCATTGATCAGTGCGCTGTCACTGCAACCTATTACCCAGCAGATTGCGGTAACCGGTTCTGTCGACCAATTCGGTAATGTGCAGCCGATTGGCGGCGTTAACGAGAAGATCGAAGGCTTTTTCGAAGTTTGCCAACGTCGTGGTTTGACCGGCAAACAGGGGATTATCCTGCCCGCCACCAATGTGCGCCATCTGTGTCTGCATCAGGACGTGGTCGATGCAGTGCGCGAGGGGCAATTCCACCTGTGGGCCGTCAACAGCGCTGCGGAAGCCTTGCCATTACTCACTGGTTACCCCTACTCTGATGAACAGCAACCGAACTTGTTAGCGGCCATTCAGGAACGGATAGCACAGGTGAATCCACAGGAACGCCGGCGCTGGCCATGGCCACTTCGTTGGCTCAACTGGTTCAACCACGGCTGATCGGACTTGTTCAGCGTACACGTGTAAGCTAATCTGCGCCCTTCAATAAAATAAGGTTTACTGAGAACATGGTAGAAAAACGCGACTCCTATACGAAAGAAGACCTCGAAGCATCCGGCCGTGGCGAACTGTTTGGCGCTGGTGGCCCGCCATTGCCGGCAGGTAACATGTTGATGATGGACCGCGTGGTCAAAATGACCGAAGACGGTGGTACCTACAACAAGGGTTATGTGGAAGCGGAACTGGATATTAATCCGGACCTATGGTTCTTTGGTTGCCACTTTATCGGCGATCCGGTGATGCCAGGCTGCCTGGGTCTGGATGCCATGTGGCAGTTGGTAGGTTTCTACCTCGGCTGGCTGGGTGGCGAAGGTAAAGGTCGTGCACTGGGCGTGGGTGAAGTTAAATTCACCGGCCAGGTTCTGCCAACCGCGAAGAAAGTCACCTACCGCATTAACTTCAAGCGTGTGATCATCCGTAAACTGATTATGGGTGTGGCTGATGGTGAAGTCCTGGTCGATGGTCAGGTCATTTACACCGCCAGCGATCTGAAAGTGGGCCTGTTCAAGGACACTGCGGCGTTCTAACCGCAATCACGGCGGCCTTCCTGGTCGCCGTTTATTTCCTTTAGTTATCTTTTAATCGTTGCGTCCATAGCGGCTAAACAGTAACTACAATAATTGTAGTAACCAGGAGGTATGCCATGCAAAAAACTCGTTTTGATAACATGCCATGCCCGGTAGCTCGCTCACTGGACCGCGTCGGAGAATGGTGGAGCATCCTGATACTTCGCGATGCGTTTCATGGCCTGTCCCGGTTTGATGAATTCCAGCAAAGCCTCGGGCTTTCCCCCACCATATTGACCCGTCGCCTGAAGTATCTGGTGGAAAGCGGCATTCTGCATAAACAACGCTATCAAACCCGGCCGGTACGCTATGAATATTTGCTGACCGAGCGCGGTAAAGATTTTTTCCCGGTGCTTGCAGCCCTGTTTCACTGGGGCAATACCCATTTGGCCGATGACGGCATTAGCGCCGAACTGGTCGATCGTCGTACCGGGCAACCCATACGTGTGCAACTGATCGACAGCATTACTCAGCAGCCCATTGCGCTGCATAATATTACTTTAGCGCCAGGGCCGGCGGCGACCGACAGCATGCGTCAGCGCGCTGCCCTGATGCTGCAGAATCTTTCTGCATTCCCCCCTGAATCATCCAAGGAGTCACTATGAACACTCGTCGTATAGTCATTACCGGCATGGGCGCCGTTTCGCCACTGGGATGCGGCGTAGAGGCTATCTGGCAGCGTCTGCTGAACGGCCAGTCCGGCATTCGTCCGCTGCCAGAAGAGATCGTCGCCGACCTGCAGGTAAAAATCGGTGGTCAGGTACCTACTTTGGAACAAGATCCCGAGGCGGGCTTCGATCCCGACCTTTCGGTTGCGCCAAAAGACCAGAAGAAAATGGACCGTTTTATCCTGCTCGCCATGGCGGCGGCCGATGAGGCTATCCGTCAGGCAAGTTGGGTGGCAGACACTGAAGACAAGCAGGAACGCACCGCAACCGTGGTCGCTTCCGGCATTGGCGGTTTCCCGGCAATCGCCCAAGCGGTGCGTACTACCGACAGCCGTGGCGCCAAACGCCTGTCGCCTTTCACCATCCCCTCTTTCCTGGTGAATCTGGCCGCGGGTCATGTATCGATTAAACACCAGTTCAAGGGCCCGATTGGCGCCCCTGTGACGGCTTGCGCCGCAGGCGTACAAGCCATTGGCGACGCCGTACGCATGATTCGTAACGATGAGGCCGATATCGCGCTGTGTGGCGGTACAGAAGCGGCAATCGATACCGTTAGTCTTGGCGGCTTTGCGGCTGCCCGCGCCATGTCCACGACGCCGGCAGAAGCGGCGGCAACGGCTTCACGGCCTTTTGACAGCGCACGTAACGGTTTTGTTATGGGGGAAGGTGCCGGCATGTTGGTGATTGAAACTCTGGAACATGCACTGGCCCGTGGGGCAACGCCACTGGCAGAAATTGTCGGTTATGGTACCAGCGCAGACGCCTACCATATGACCTCTGGCGCCGAAGATGGCGACGGTGCCTATCGCGCAATGAAGATTGCCCTCAAACAGGCGGGCGTTACACCAGAACAGATTCAACACCTGAACGCGCATGCGACATCCACACCGGTGGGTGATTTAGGCGAGATTAACGCCATCAAACATCTGTTCGGTACTAACGGCAGCGTAGCGGTCACCTCAACCAAATCAGCGACCGGCCATTTGCTCGGTGCCGCTGGCGGGCTGGAAACCATCTTTACTGCACTGGCGTTACGCGATCAGATTGCGCCGGCCACGCTGAATTTGGAAAATCCGGATCCGGCAGCGGAGGAGCTGCATCTGGTCGCGAACCAAGCGGAGCCAATGGCTATCAACTATGCGCTGTCTAACGGCTTTGGTTTTGGCGGTGTCAATGCGAGTATTTTGCTGAAACGCTGGCAGGGGTAATATTGCCTTGA
>NZ_SRIA01000010.1:0-502136 GCF_004684015.1 Serratia proteamaculans | reverse complement strand
AACAAAAACCTCCGCGCAGGGCGGAGGTTATTCCTTTTTTTTGACAGGGAGCCGCTTAAGCGGTCACAGCCCTGTCTTCCATGGCTTCTCGCCAACCTCCCAGCCACTGAGACCGGGCGTCCACTGATGATTGGTAGGGACAATATTCCCTGGAACGCCCTAAAATACCTGCCTGATAACCTCTCGAATGCGCCCTTTCCAGACGATCGCGTTTCTGTCTCTTCATGCCTCGTTTCCCTCATTTTTTGGTCTGGTGGAAAGAAAACAATGGCTGCTTTTTGTGCTGCCACGTTTAAGCAATAGCGCTAAATGGCGCGAAGATCAATGCGCAAAATTCACGCCAATGTCATATTTGTGAGCTACGCACGCAGAATTTGCTAAGTGGCTGATATGCAGGAGAGAAGTTAACTTATTGAAATCAAATAAAAACCCCTCACGACGAGAAATTCCACTATTTCTCACCGAGAGGGGTTAGACCGATTTAGTACAAATTATTTCTAAAAACGACCGGCTTGCGCAGCGATGTCCTGGGCTTCTTGCTGCCACCCTTGTGCCAATGTCCGCACCAACGCATCGTAGCCGTCTTCGCCCTGCTTAAGCTCCAGGCTGAACGGCCGTTTCGTCAGAGTGCCCTGATGATTCAGCACCCACTCGCCGCGAATGATTGCCTTGCCGTCAAAGCGGCCATGGAAACCGCTGACGGTGACGTTCAGCACATCCTGCTCGCTGCTCATCGGCTGCGAAGACACCACCCAACCCGGCAGCGCGCTGCTCAGGTTGGTGACCAGCGTCTGCTGCAACTGTTGATCCAGCGGGCTGGCCCACAGGTTATTCTGGGCAATCACGTACTGCACGTCATTGGTCTGGTAAACCACACCACTCTGCGCCAGGTAATCCGCCACGCTAACGTGCTCCAGCCAAAGCTGGCGCGACGTCGTGCTGCCACTGACCTGTGTCGGCGTGCCCAATGCCGGCAGTTGATAATAGGTCTTTTGTGGCGTGCTGCTACAGGCGCTGAGTAACAGCGCCAGGGCTACCGGAATCCATTTCATCATTTATTGGCCTTCTTCGGCTGAGGATCGTTACTGCCCGCGGCTTCAAATACCAGCGCGTTGCTCTTTTCGTTCAGGGTGCGCAGCACCGGCTGCAGTTCACGCAATACCTGATCAAGACGTTGCATGTCGCCAACCATCTTGTTGTAGGCCGGTGAGCCTGGCTGGAACCCTTTCATGCTGCGGTTCAGTTCCTGCAAGGTTTTCTGCATATCCTGCGGCAGCGCCTTCATCTCTTTGCTGGCGATAATGTCATTCAGCGACTGCATGGTTTTCTGCGTCGTCTGCATGGTTTTCTGGCTTTCCGCCAGGGTTTTGGTCGCCTCGTTAATCATCGGATTGAGCGGCATCGAGTTGATCTTATCCAGAGTCTGCATCAGCTTCTGCTGGATCTGCGCCAGCCCACCGCTGGTGGTTGGCATCAATGGATAACCAAACAACTCTCGCGGCCCATTCCAGGCTTTGGCCTGTGGATAGAAGTCCAGATCGACATACAGCGACCCCGTCAACAGGTTGGCGGATTTCAACGAAGCGCGCATACCACGGGACTCGGCATCTTTCAAATGGCGCTCGATATCGAAGTTGCCGCCCAATTCTTTCTGGAAGCGATCCGGTTCGATGCGGATCAATACCGGAATACGGTAATCACTATCCAGGCGCTGAACCATGCCTTTTTGGTAGAACGGTACCTGACCAACGGTCCCCAGACGGATGCCGCGGAATTCCACCGGTGCGCCAGCCTGCAAGCCACGAACCGAATCGGCGAAGAACAACAGGTAGTCTTTATGCACGGTATACAGCGAATCCTGAATACTGCGCTGATTGTCGAACAGGTGATATTCCGCTTTCGGTTTTGCCAGTTCACCGCGGTCCCATCCATCCGGCACGTCAAAGCTGACGCCGCCGCTGAACAAGGTCGCCAGCGAGCCCATTTCCACCCGCATCCCCTGTGCCGACATATCAAACGCCACACCGCTGTCTTTCCAGAAACGGACGTTACTGGTCACCAACTGGTCGTAAGGTGCGGAGATAAACAGTTGGTAGCGCATGGCGCGCATCTTGGGATCAAAATAGCTGGTTTCCACCGAGCCGACACGATAACCACGGAACAGTACCGGATCGCCGGCATTCAACTGACCGGATCTTTCGCTATCCAGCACAATGCGTAACCCTTTGGCATCTGGAGAGGCCAATGGCGGCGCATCCAGCAGTTGGTAGTCCTTGCCTGCCTTGCCTTTATTGCCCGGCTGCAGCTCGATATAGGCACCGGAAAGCAGTGTGCCCAGGCCGGACACCCCCCCACGGCCTATTTGCGGCTTCACGACCCAAAAGGCAGAATCCTGGCGCAACAGTTTCTCCATGCCGGAGTTCAGCCGTGCCTCGACTACCACCTTGCTCAAGTCTTCGCTCAGGGTCACCGTTTCCACGACCCCAACGTCAACGCTGCGACTTTTGATTTTGGTTTTACCCGCTTCCAGCCCTTCTGCGGTGGTGGTGACCAACGTGACCACCGGCCCCTGGTGGCTGAAATGGTAAAACAGGATCCAGGCGCCGATCAGTGCGGTGACAATCGGGATGATCCACACTGGTGACCAGCGTTTGATCTTCTCAACGTCCGCGACGCTATGATTATTTTCCGTCACCTTGCGGCTCCTTTTTTATTGTTTCGTTTACGCGATCCCAGGTCAGACGGGGATCAAACGTCATGGCTGCAAACATAGTGAGGATCACCACCATAGCGAACAGCAGTGCGCCAATGTCAGGATAAATGCTCATCAATTGTCCCATCCGTACCAATGCCGAAAGCACGGCAATCACAAACACGTCAATCATTGACCAGCGGCCAACAAATTCAACCACTTCATAAATCAGATGCATTCGCTCGCTGTCGGCCCGGGCCTTGCCGGTGCCATTGGCATCCCAACACAGCCAGCCAATCGCCAACATTTTTAGCGAAGGCACCATAATACTGGCGATGAAGATCACCATCGCCACCGGGTAAGATCCTTCTCCCCACAGCAGGATCACCCCGGCCATGATGGTGGAGGTCAGTTTGTTGCCCAGCGCCTCGGTGACCATGATCGGCATCAGGTTTGCCGGAATATATAACAAAATAGAGGTGAGCAGCAGCGCCAGCGTCCATTGCAGGCTGTGCCGACGGCGCACATAGCCACGGGAATGGCAGCGCGGGCACTGGGTCAGTTCCGCCGGTAGAATGGCCGTGCAACACTGGCAGGAACGCAGCCCCTGACGCAGCCCGGTACGTCCAACTTCCATTGGACGATCAAGCTTCGGTGCGGGTTCAATGTCATTCCACAGCCAGCGGCGATCGACACACTGGAAGGCGCGCACCTGCAGCAGACAAAACAGGCAGTACGGCACAAAGCTGCTGCCGACGCCGATATCACCATAAGCCATCAGCTTCACGAAGCTGACCAATACCCCGGCCAGGAAAATCTCCACCATGCACCAGGTTTTAAACTGGAACAGCATTTTAGCCATCCACTCTTTCAAACCGGTGGGGATGGGCACTTTGGCGCACAGTACAATGATCGCCAGCATACAGAATGCCGGGATCAGTTGAACAAACACCATAAACAGCGTGGCCATGCTGGCATAGTCTTCCGCCACCATCACCTGCGGGATTTGGATCAGTTTGATTTCGTTACCAAGACCGGCAACGCGCATATTGATAAACGGGAAAATATTCGCCAGCAGCAGCATAAACAAGGCGCTGAGAGCATAGCCGATCGGCCGCTTGCGCGGTTCCTCCCAGCGGGAGCTGAGGGTAGTCTTACAACGCGGGCATACCGCTTTTGAACCATATGCCAGCGGCGGCAATGCCACCAGCATGTCGCACTGCGGACACAGCATCAGATTGTCCTGTTGCTGTGTAGCATGCGTGGCATGGCTGTGCTGCTCGTGATTCTCGTGGGAACACACCATATTCCTCCTTAATAACGTTGCTCACCGGTACGGCAATACCGCCCGCAGCAGCGCGCGGGCGGTATTTTCAACGGTTAGCCGTTTTTCATCGCTTCCAACTCTTCCCAGCGGGCGAACGCCTCTTCCAGCGCCCCTTCGGCCGTGGCCAGTGCTGTCAGCACCTGTTGCGTTTCGCTGTGAGGACGAGTGAAGAAATCAGCATCACTCATTTGCGCCTGCAGCGCCGTAATTTCCGCTTCCAGCTGTTCAAGGCGTTGCGGCAACTGCTCCAGCTCACGTAACAGGTTATAGCTCAGTTTAGCTGCTGTTTTCTTTGGCTGTTCAGCCTTTTTTTCTGATACAGGCTTGTTCTGATCGGCAGCAACCTGGCGGATCGGTTTTGCCGTCGCACGTTGATGGTGCGCATCGAAATAACCGCCGACGAAGGTGCTGATCTCACCGTTGCCTTCGAAGATCCAGCACTCGGTTACCGAGTTATCAACGAACTGACGATCGTGACTTACCAACATCACGGTACCCTGGTAGCCGTCGATCAGCTCTTCCAGCAATTCCAGCGTTTCAACATCAAGGTCGTTGGTAGGTTCATCGAGGATCAATAAGTTGCTAGGCTTCAGGAACAGCTTGGCCAGCAACAGACGATTACGCTCACCGCCCGACAAGGCTTTCACCGGCGTCATCGCCCGTTTAGGGTGGAACAGGAAGTCCTGCAGATACCCCAACACGTGACGGGAACGGCCGTTGACCAACACTTCCTGTTTGCCTTCCGCAAGGTTGTCCATTACCGTGCGCTCCGGATCCAGATCCGCGCGGTGCTGGTCGAAGTAAGCCACTTCCAGCTTGGTCCCGCAGTGTACGCGGCCGCTGTCGGCTTTCAACTGGCTGAGCATCAGTTTCAGCAGCGTAGTTTTACCGCAACCGTTCGGGCCGACCAACGCAATTTTGTCGCCACGCTGCACCTGAGCGGAGAAATTACGCACCAACACTTTGCCGCCAACCTGATAGTTAACGTCTTCCATCTCAAACACAATTTTGCCGGAGCGTACCGCTTCTTCCACCTGCATCTTGGCGGTGCCCATCACTTCACGGCGTTCGGAACGCTCGTTACGCAACGCCTTCAGCGCACGCACACGGCCTTCGTTACGGGTACGACGCGCCTTGATACCCTGACGGATCCACACTTCTTCCTGCGCCAGCTTGCGGTCGAATTCGGCGTTTTGCAGTTCTTCTACCCGCAGCGCTTCTTCTTTGCTCAGCAGGTATAAATCGTAGTTGCCCGGCCAGGACACCAACTTACCGCGATCGAGATCGACAATGCGCGTCGCCATATTGCGGATAAAGGAACGGTCATGGGAAATGAACACGATGCTGCCCTGGAACTCTTTCAGGAAGCCTTCCAGCCAATCGATGGTTGAAATATCCAGGTGGTTGGTCGGTTCATCGAGCAACAGTACGCGCGGAGAACTGACCAGCGCACGGCCTAGTGCCGCTTTACGCAGCCAGCCGCCAGAGAGCGAGGTCAGTTCAGCATCGCCATTCAGGCCCAACTGCAACAGCACTTCGCTAATGCGGCTATCGAGCTGCCACAGGCCCTGGTGATCGAGGATCTCCATAATCTGCGCCATGCGCGTCAGGTTTTTTTCGCTTGGGTCGGTTTCTACCAGGTGTGAAATCGCGTGGTAGGCTTTCAGGTGTTCCGCCTGTTCGGCGACGCCTTCGGCCACAAAGTCAAAAACCGTGCCGCCGATATTGCGCGGGGGATCCTGTTGCAGACGCGCCACAATCAGATCTTGCTCGTAAATCACCCGACCGTCATCCAGCGGAATTTCTTTACCGAGGATCTTCAACAGCGTGGATTTACCGGCGCCATTGCGCCCAACCAGACAAACGCGTTCGTTGTCTTCAATATGAATTTCGGTGTTGTCTAAAAGGGGTGCATCACTGAAAGAAAGCCAGGCACCGGACATGCTAATTAACGACATAGTAATTATTTTCCTTCGCCGGCATGGGTAAGCAGCCAGCAGTTATGAATTTGACGGTTACGGGCAAAGTCCTGCGACTGCGTCTGGGCGGTAATTTCTTTCGCCTCCAGACCCAATGCGCTCAGGCCGGCCATATCCATCTGGAAACCGCGCTTGTTGTTCGAGAACATAATGGTCCCGTTACGACGCAGCAACCGTTTCAAATCTTGCATCAGCGCCAGGTGATCGCGCTGAACGTCAAAAGTGTTCTCCATCCGTTTGGAGTTGGAGAAGGTCGGCGGATCGATAAAGATCACGTCGAATTGTTCGTCGGCATTTTGCATCCATGACAGACAATCCGCATGGATCAATCTGTGCTGTTTGCCGGTCAGGCCGTTAACCCGCAGGTTTTTCTCCGCCCATTCCAGATAGGTGCGCGACATATCCACGGTAGTGGTGCTACGCGCCCCACCCAATCCGGCATGCACGCTGGCGCTGCCGGTATAGGCGAACAGGTTGAGGAAGTCTTTGCCTTTGCTCATCTCGCCCAGCATGCGGCGAGCAATACGGTGGTCGAGGAACAGACCGGTATCGAGATAGTCGGTCAGGTTAACCCACAGCTTGGCGTTGAACTCTTCCACCAGCAGGAACTCGCCCTTCTGCGCCAGTTTTTCGTACTGGTTTTTGCCTTTCTGGCGCTCGCGGGTTTTCAGGATCAACTGGTTGGACGGCAATTCCAACACCGCCAGCGTGGCGTTGATCACGTCGAACAGACGTTGACGCGCCTTCTGCGCATCAATGGTTTTCGGTGGCGCATATTCCTGCACCACGACTTTGCTGCCGTAGCGATCCACCGCCACGTTATATTCCGGCAGGTCAGCATCGTACAAGCGGTAGCACTCAATGCCCTGCTGTTTGGCCCACTTGTCGAGCTTCTTCAGGTTTTTGCGCAGACGGTTGGCAAAATCTTCCGCCACCTGCACGCCACCGGCACCCAATGGGTTTTCTGCCAGTTGGTAGTTTTTCTGCACGCAGTCCAACGGGCCATTTTTAGCCTTGAACTGGCGCTCGGCACGCAGTTGCAGGCAGCTCAACAGCTCCGGTGAGGCGCTGAACAGCGACAACTGCCAGCCACCAAAAGCGCTTTTCATGATACGGCCCAGCATATTATGCAAGGCAATCAGCGCCGGTTCGCTTTCCAGACGTTCACCGTACGGCGGGTTGCAGACTACGGTACCCGTTGGGCCTTCCGGCAGCGGGTTGGTCAGTTTGGCTACGTCGTTGACGTTAAAGGTAATCAGTTCGGCGACGCCGGCACGACGGGCGTTGCCGCGAGCCATTTCAATCACCCGGCGATCGATATCAGAACCGAAGAAACGCGAGGTGGTTTCCTGCAGGCCACGACGGGCGCGCACCTGCGCTTCGGTGATCACTTCACGCCACAGATCGACGTTGTGACCATTCCAGGCGGTAAAGCCCCAGTGTTGACGATGCAGGCCAGGGGCGCGGTCGGAAGCGATCATCGCCGCTTCAATCAACAGGGTGCCCGAACCACACATGGGATCCAGCATTGGCGTGCCCGGCTGCCAGCCGGAACGCTGTACAATCGCCGCTGCCAGACTTTCTTTCAGCGGTGCCTGGCCGGTCAGGTCACGGTAACCACGCTGGTGCAGGCCTTCACCGCTCAAATCAAGCGCTACGCTGGCCATATCGCGCTGCAGGAACACATTGACGCGAATGTCCGGCTGCTGCTTGGCCACCGTCGGGCGCTGTTCGATTTTGCGGGTAAAGCTGTCGACAATCGCGTCCTTGACCTTCAGTGCACCATATTGGCTGTTGCGGATCTCTTCGTTAACGCCACTGAAGTGAACGGCGAAAGTTTTATCCACACCAAAAATGCTCGTCCAGTCGATCGCCTGTACGCCCAGGTACAAATCCAGATCGCTGTGTACGCGGAATTCATTCAACGGCAGCAAAATACGTGATGCCAATCGGCTCCACAGCAAGCTTTGGTACAGAAGACGATCGTCACCCTGAAAATGTACCCCACCCTGTACGACTTTACAGGCGTGAGCGCCCAGCGCTTCGAGTTCGCTTTTTAACAGTTCTTCCAGTCCACGCGCCGTGCTGGCAAACAGAGAGTTCATATCGTACTTATCACCAAAAAGAAAATTGTTGCGCATTATAGCTAATCCAGACCGCTTGTCATAAAGTTGCTCCCTTCTATTTAATAATCGCACGGGGATCAGGGTGATTACGCTAGCCAAACTTTACGTTCATCCGGTTAAATCGCTTCGAGGTTTGCAACTTTCCCACGCTCAGGTTTCCAGTAGCGGCCTGGCTTTTGATCGTACCTTTATGATCACCGAGCCGGATGGCACTTTTATTACCGCACGGCAATATCCGCAGATGGTGTTATTCACTCCGGCACTGCTGGCAGACGGCCTGTTCCTGACCGCGCCGGACGGAGAAAGTGCCGCCATCCGCTTTAGCGATTTCGCCGCCGAGGCGCAGCCGACCGAAGTCTGGGGCAACCATTTCACCGCCCTGATTGCACCGCAGGCGATTAATAGCTGGCTGAGCGGCTATTTCCAGCGTGAAGTGCAATTGCGTTGGCTCGGCCCGGAACTGACCCGTCGCGTTAAAAAGCATCCGGAAATCCCCCTGTCCTTCGCCGACGGTTATCCCTATCTGTTAATTAACGAAGCCTCGTTCAACAACCTTCAGCAGCGCTGCCCCGGCAGTATCAAGCTGGAACAGTTTCGCCCGAACCTGGTGGTGACCGGTGCCAGCGCCTGGGCAGAAGATGGCTGGCAGGTGATCCGCGTCGGTGACGTGATGTTTGATCTGGTGAAGCCTTGCAGCCGCTGCGTGCTGACCACCGTCAGTACCGAACGTGGGCGTAAACATCCGAGTGGTGAACCGCTGAGTACCCTGCAGAAATTCCGCACCGCTGATAATGGCGATGTCGATTTTGGCCAGAATATGGTGGCGCGCAACAGCGGTATTATCCGCGTTGGCGATGCAGTTGAAGTGTTATCCACCAAGCCGCCACGCCCTTATGGCGCAGGTAAAGTGGTGGAAAGCGTGCAGGCACCGCAGGACAGTACGCAGAGCGTCACTATTGACTACGCGGGAACGGTGTTTACCGGCAACAATCAGCAGATATTACTGGAGCAGTTGGAACAGCAAGGGCTGCGCATACCTTATTCATGCCGTGCGGGAATTTGCGGAAGCTGTCGTATTACTTTGGTCAATGGCGAAGTGGCACCGCTGAAGAAAAGTGCGGTGGCCGACAATGGCACCATTCTTTGCTGCAGCTGTATTCCCAAAAGCGATTTGACGCTGGCGTAATTGCCTTACATCGCCCTGTCGTAAGCTGGGGCTGAGGCTTCATCTTGCGCGCAGGGTTTAAGGCGATCGTGCATCACTTTGATGGCATCACCCAGCACCATGGTACGGCCGGCCAGCGAAAGCTGATTTTGCGCCAACAGGCACAGGCTGGCGTTGTCACCGGCTTCCACCACCAGCAGGCGGGCTTCAATGCCGCTCTCCATCACTTTCACCGCCGCCAGTTCGCCATTCTTCGGCTGCAACGGGTAATGTTGCTGAGAGAAATGCCAGCTTTTCGGCATCAAAGGTTTCAGGAAGCGATAAGCCACCAGGGCATTTAATACCAGTTCAGCACGCTGCTCATGGCTAAGCTTTATCTGTTTGCACTGCTCTTCATAATTAAAATAAAGCGCAGCGTCATCGACACAGAAAGAGCATTCATCGAAAGCATCCGGGGTTAACATTTTGGCTGGGAAACGCGAGCGAAAGATCATCCCATTGGCTAAATCCAGCATTAGCCGATCGTGTTCAGCGTCAAAATACCAACGCCAATTATCGTCAGGTTTTATCTTCATCTCTTATCCTTCTCGCTGCCCATGCCAGACTGTATTTACCCTAAAAGGTGATTTTATCACCACTAAAGACGCTTAAACATCGGATAATTCCGCGAACGATATTTATGCTAGTGGACAAAATATAGACGAGCCGGGGGAAGAAATAAACCCCCGGCGGAAAATGAAAGAAAAAATATTAGATGTAGTTAACGATATCTTTAATCAAGCGCGGACCTTTGAAGATAAATCCGGAATAAATTTGCACCAGTGAAGCCCCCGCTGCCATTTTTTCCCGCGCCGCCATCAGGGAATCAATTCCACCGACGCCGATAATCGGCAAACGCCCTTGCAACTCAAGTGACAGACGGCGGATCACTTCGGTGCTGCTTGCCTGCACCGGACGGCCACTCAGGCCCCCCATTTGCTCACAATAATTCAGCCCCTGGATCAATTTACGATCCAGCGTGGTATTGGTCGCGATCACACCATCTATATTATGGCGTACCAGGCTGTCGGCTATTTGGATCAATTCTTCTTCAGAAAGATCCGGCGCGATCTTTACTGCCACCGGCACATATTTGTGATGGCGCGCATGCAATTCCTGCTGTTTATTTTTAATCGCAGCCAGAAGATCGTCCAAAGCTTCGCCATACTGTAAGGATCGTAATCCTGGGGTATTTGGTGACGAAATGTTAATCGCGATATAACCGGCATACGGATAAACTTTATCCATACAGATTAGATAATCGTCTTTCCCTTGCTCAACCGGGGTGTCTTTATTCTTGCCGATATTAATCCCCAGAATGCCGCCGAAATGAGATTTCTTAACGTTTTCAACCAGATTATCCACACCCT
Source organism: Serratia proteamaculans (assembly GCF_004684015.1). Classification (GTDB taxonomy): domain Bacteria; phylum Pseudomonadota; class Gammaproteobacteria; order Enterobacterales; family Enterobacteriaceae; genus Serratia; species Serratia proteamaculans_F. The sequence continues at coordinate 491,438 of NZ_SRIA01000010.1, read as the reverse complement.
GGTTATTAAACCCCATGCGGTTGATCAGGCCTTCGGCTTCCACAATGCGGAACAGACGCGGTTTGTCATTGCCCGACTGCGGGCGCGGCGTGACAGTGCCGACTTCGACAAAACCAAAGCCCATGGCGCCAAAGGCATCGATACACTCGCCGTCTTTATCCAGACCGGCAGCCAGGCCCAATGGGTTTTTAAAAGAGAGCCCCATGCAGTTGACCGGCTTGGTCGGCACAGACTGACGAATAAGGAATTCTAACGGGGTGCCGGTGACACGGCGAAGCTGTTGAAAAGTCAATTCATGCGCACGCTCGGGATCGAGCTGGAACAACGCTTTTCTGATGAGGGGGTAGTACATGTACTCTCCTGATTTCCCGGTTGCAAACCGGGGGCGTATTATCCGGTATCCCCTGACCAATTGGAATTGATTAAAAGCAAAAAAAACGTTTTTTACGCAATCGTTTTCCCTCGTCTGCGCTCAAACCGCCGCCAATCCGCATTTGTGCATAACAAAATCAAAAAAAGAGATTTAAGTAACCCACCTTCTTGCTGATAGGTTTAAAACACTTCTCGAATATTTTCTGATTAAACCTAACTTTTAGTTATAAGGAGTGGTCATGCGCGTTATATCACTGGCCGGCAGCCCTCGCATCCCATCACGCTCGGCAGCACTGCTTTCTCTGAGTAAAAACTGGTTGCAGCAGCAAGGCGTGGAGGTGATCTCCTACACCCTGCACGATTTTGATGCCGAAGATTTGCTGTATGCCAATTTTAACAGCCCGGCGATCAAAGCCTTTACCGAGCAACTGGCACAGGCAGATGGCCTGTTGGTCTCGACACCGGTGTATAAGGCGTCGTTTTCCGGTGCGCTGAAGACCCTGCTGGATCTGCTGCCAGAGCGTGCGCTGGACCATAAGGTGGTATTACCGCTGGCCACCGGCGGCTCCATTGGCCATATGTTGGCGGTGGACTACGCCCTCAAGCCGGTTCTGGCGGCGCTGAAAGCGCAGGAAGTGCTGCACGGGGTATTTGCCGATGACAGTCAGGTGGTGCTGGACGGCGAAGAAGTCACCCTGGCCGAGAATCTGGCCGTCCGGCTGGAAGAAGCCCTGGAAAGCTTTTATCTGGCATTGGGCCGCCGCAAGCCGCCGAAAGCCAAGCTCTCTCCCTCTCTTTTTGCCCGCCAAACTGCCTGATGGCACAGCATATAAGGAAATAAGCATGAAACGACTTTCTTCACTGGGCCGTTGGCTTGGCACCAGCGCATTGGCGGGCATCATCTCATTGGCATGGATCAATGCCGCCAGCGCACAGGATCCGGCGCAGTTTCGCATTGGCTACCAAAAAGGATCGGTCAGTCTGGTGCTGGCAAAAACCCACCGGCTATTGGAACAGCGTTTTCCCAATACCAAAATCAGTTGGATCGAATTCCCCGCCGGCCCGCAAATGCTTGAAGCGCTGAACGTCGGCAGTATCGATCTGGGCAGTACCGGCGATATCCCGCCGATCTTCGCCCAGGCCGCCGGAGCGGACCTGCTGTATGTTGGCGTAGAGCCGCCAAAACCCAAGGCAGAAGTGATCCTGGTGCCGGAGAACAGCCCGATCAAAACCGTCGCGGAGCTAAAGGGCCACAAGGTGGCCTTCCAGAAAGGCTCCAGTTCCCACAATCTGCTGCTGCGCTCATTGCAAAAAGCCGGGCTGAAATTCACCGATATTCAGCCCGTCTATCTGACCCCGGCCGATGCCCGCGCCGCCTTCCAGCAGGGCAATGTCGATGCCTGGACGATTTGGGACCCCTACTATTCTGCGGCCTTGTTGCAGGGCGGCGTACGAGTGTTGGGTGACGGTACCGATCTGAATCAAACCGGTTCCTTCTATCTGGCGGTGCGAACTTATACCCAGACCAACGGGCCGTTTATTCAACAGGTGCTCGATACCCTGACGCAGGCCGATGCGCTGACCCTGAGCGATCGTGCGCAAAGCGTCACGCTGCTGGCCAATGCCATGGGCCTGCCGGAGAAAGTGATTTCGACCTATCTGGATCACCGTCCGCCCACCGCCATCAAACCGCTGGACGCACACACCATCGCCGCTCAGCAGCAAACCGCCGATCTGTTTTATGCCAACCGCCTGGTGCCGGTGAAAGTCGATATTTCGCAACGCATCTGGCATCCGACCGCACAATAATTTAGGAGAACTGACAATGAGCCTGAACGTATTTTGGTTTTTACCCACCCACGGTGACGGTCACTATCTTGGCAGTACTGAAGGTGCCCGCAGCGTCGATTACGGCTATTTACAGCAAATTGCCCAGGCTGCCGATCGACTGGGTTTCGGTGGCGTGCTGATCCCTACCGGCCGCTCATGTGAAGACTCCTGGCTGGTGGCCGCCTCGCTGATCCCGGTCACCCAGCGACTGAAATTCCTGGTGGCACTGCGTCCGGGGATTATTTCACCCACTCTGGCGGCACGTCAGGCGGCAACACTGGATCGTCTTTCCAACGGCCGGGCATTGTTTAATCTGGTCACCGGCGGCGATCCTGATGAATTGGCGGCGGAGGGCCTGCACCTCAATCACGAAGAGCGCTACGAGGCTTCGGCGGAGTTCACCCATATCTGGCGCAAGGTGCTGGAAGGAGAAACCGTCGATTTTAACGGTAAACATATTCAGGTAAAGGGCGCAAAACTGCTGTACCCACCGGTGCAACAGCCACGCCCACCGCTCTATTTTGGCGGATCCTCCGCCGCTGCGCAGGATCTGGCAGCCGATCAGGTTGAAATGTATCTCACCTGGGGCGAACCGCCGGCGCAGGTAAAAGAAAAAATTGCCGAAGTTCGTGCCAAGGCCGCAGCCAAAGGCCGCCAGGTGCGTTTCGGTATCCGCCTGCACGTCATCGTGCGCGAAACCACCGAGGAAGCCTGGCGAGCGGCCGACCGGCTGATTGCCAATCTGGATGAAAAGACCATCGCCGATGCCCAGCAGGCCTTCGCTCGGTTTGACTCCGTAGGGCAACAACGGATGGCGGCATTGCACGGCGGCAAGAAAGACCATCTGGAGATCAGTCCCAATCTGTGGGCAGGGGTGGGTTTGGTGCGCGGCGGTGCCGGCACCGCGCTGGTTGGCGATGGCCCGACGGTGGCAGCGCGTATGCAGGAATACGCCGATCTGGGCATCGACACCTTTATTTTGTCCGGTTACCCACATCTGGAGGAAGCCTATCGCGTTGGCGAACTGCTGTTCCCACATCTTGATCTGGTGGAAACCCAGGCGCCCGCGCCGCGCCGACCGGCCAAAGCACAGGGCGAAGTGGTAGCCAATATTTATATTCCACAAAAAGCATCGCAAAGCTGAGGAGCCGCACTATGACAAAGGGCACCCAACGAATCTTGCACCGCTTGGCCCCCTGGGCATTGCCGGTAGCGCTGGTGGCAGTCTGGCAAATATCCGTGGAGGCAGGCTGGCTGTCGAACCGCATTCTGCCGGCGCCGAGCGCCGTAGTGACCGCGTTCTGGACCCTGATCAACAGCGGCGAGCTGTGGCAACACCTGACCATCAGCAGCTGGCGCGCGTTGATCGGTTTTAGCATTGGTGGCAGCATCGGGCTGGCGCTGGGCTTTATCACCGGTCTGTCGCGCTGGGGCGAACGCTTGCTGGACAGTTCCATACAGATGATCCGTAACGTGCCGCATCTGGCATTAATCCCGCTGGTGATCCTGTGGTTTGGCATCGATGAGTCCGCCAAGATTTTTCTGGTGGCGTTGGGCACCCTGTTCCCGATTTATCTGAATACCTATCACGGCATCAAAAATATCGATCGGGGCCTGCTTGAAATGGCACGCAGTTACGGCCTGAGTGGTTTCCAGTTATTCACCCAGGTGGTGTTACCGGGCGCCCTGCCCTCGATCATGGTCGGCGTGCGTTTCGCATTGGGTTTTATGTGGTTGACGCTGATCGTCGCCGAAACCATTTCCGCCAATTCGGGGATTGGCTACCTGGCAATGAACGCCCGTGAATTCCTGCAGACCGACGTGGTAGTGGTGGCCATTGTGTTGTACGCCCTGCTCGGCAAGCTGGCGGACGTCAGCGCCCAATTGCTGGAACGCGTCTGGTTGCGCTGGCATCCGGCCTATCAATTCAAGCAAGGAGAAGCGCTATGACGACTCCCGCACGTATTCCCCAGGGGACTCCAGTCACGCTGGAGTCGATTGCCAAGCGATACGGTAATCGCACAGTACTCGACAATATCCAGCTGCGCATCAGCGCCGGTCAGTTCGTCGCCGTGGTTGGCCGCAGTGGCTGCGGCAAAAGCACGCTGCTGCGTCTGATGGCCGGGCTGGAAAATGCCAGCAGCGGCGCGTTATTAAGCGGCAATGCCCCCCTCGCCAGTGCCAGGGACGATACTCGCCTGATGTTTCAGGATGCACGCCTGCTGCCGTGGAAAAAGGTGATCGACAATGTCGGCCTCGGCCTGCGGGGTGATTGGCGAGCCGACGCATTGCAAACGCTGGAAACCGTTGGGCTGGCCGATCGCGCCAATGAGTGGCCGGCAGCCTTGTCCGGCGGGCAAAAGCAGCGGGTGGCACTGGCTCGTGCACTGATCCACCGCCCACGCCTGTTGCTGTTGGATGAGCCCTTGGGCGCGCTGGACGCGTTAACGCGGATTGAAATGCAGGGGCTTATTGAAGGACTATGGCAACGACATGGTTTTACCGTACTGCTGGTGACGCACGACGTCAGTGAAGCCATTGCGCTGGCGGATCGGGTGATTTTGATTGAGGAAGGGCGTATCGGGTTGGATTTGACCATTGACCTGCCGCGTCCACGCCGTAAGGGATCAGCCAGGCTGGCGGAACTGGAGGCCGAAGTGCTGGATCGGGTGCTGTCACCGCCGCCGTTGGCTGTAGCTTCGCGCCGGGTAGCGAATTAAAAAAGGGACGGCATGCCGTCCCTGAAATTTGTAGTTATAAGCCCTAGATACCCGGGCCTAGCGCACCGAGGGGCCATTATGGGACACGTCCATGTGTCCCACCCTTCGGGCCGACTGGAAGTCGTTCCAATTTGCTCCCGGCAAATTGGTCGGCAGCCAAGGCTGCTACGACCCCTTCGGCACGCTCTCCCTAATAATCAGCCTTGTCGTTGCATTAGGAACGTCATACCACTCATGCTTACGCGTCGAGCGCTTTGGTGATCTTCTCGAACAGATCGCCGGAAAGATTCTCCAGCCCCTTCAACTGCTCAAGTGCTTTGCGCATCAACGCCTGACGTGAAGCATCATAGCGTTTCAAACGGATCAGCGGCTCAATCAGGCGCGCGGCAATTTGCGGGTTGCGCTGGTTCAAATCGCTGAGGATCTCCGCCAGGAACTGATAACCACTACCGTCTGCTGCATGGAACGCCGCCGGGTTGGCGGAAGCGAAACCGCCGATCAAAGAACGCGTCCGATTGGGATTGCTCAGGCTGAATGAACGGTGTTTCAGCAAGCTACGCACCTTGGTCAACACGTCCGCCGCCGGGCTGGTCGCCTGCAGCACGAACCACTTGTCCATCACCAGACCATCCTGGTGCCAACGCTCATCGAATGCCGTTAACAGCGCATCGCGACAAGGCAACTGTGCCGCTACCGCAGCCGCCAGCGCCGCCAGTGAGTCGGTCATATTGTCTGCCTGACGATATTGCTCGGACACCAATCGGTCGGCCAGGGCCTCGTCACCAAAGGCCAGATAGCCCAGGCATACATTGCGCAGCGAACGTTTGGCGATATCAGCGTGTTCCACCCGGTAACCGTCGGTTTTATTGGCGTTATACACTGCCAGCCACTCGTCAGCCATTTCCTTCGCCAGGCAACGGACGATCGCTTCATGCACCGCGGCAATCGCTTCGGGATCGATAGTCGCAAACAGCTCGGCAATTTCGCCTTCCGATGGCAACGTCAGGATTTGCGCAGCCAATGCCGGATCCAGCGTCTCATCCAACAGCACGGCGCGGAACGCATCAGCAACGTGTAGTGGCAGCGACAACGGTTGTTTCTGCTGATGTTTGGCAACGTTCAGTTTGATATAGGTGGCCAGCAGGCTCTGCGCCGCATCCCAACGGGCAAATTCATTGCGCGCATGCTGCATCAGGAAGGTCAGTTGCTGATCGCTGTACGGATAATCCAGCTTCACCGGCGCGGAGAACTCGCGCAACAGGGACGGTACCGGTTTGTGCGCCACACCGTCGAACACGAAAGTCTGCTCCGCCTCGGTCACATTCAACACGTTATTAACCGCAGAACCGTCTTTCTGCAAAGCAATGACATTGCCTTGCGCGTCGTACAGTTCGATATCCAGCGGAATATGCAGTGGCAATTTCTGCGGCTGATCGGCGGTCGGTTCGGTCTTCTGGCTGACGTGCAGGCGATACTGCTGATGCTCGGCATCGTACTCATCGCGCACGGTGAGCAACGGCGTACCGGACTGGCTGTACCAACGGCGGAACAGTGACAGGTCAACGTTGGATGCATCTTCCATCGCCTGAACGAAATCATCGCAGGTGGCCGCGCTACCGTCATGACGCTCGAAATACAGCTGAATGCCTTTCTGGAACTGCTCTTCGCCCAGCAGCGTGTGCAGCATGCGGATCACTTCAGACCCTTTCTCATACACCGTCAGGGTGTAGAAGTTGTTCATTTCGATCACTTTGTCCGGACGAATGGCGTGCGCCATCGGGCTGGCGTCTTCGGCGAACTGTGCACCACGCATCACGCGCACATTATCGATGCGGTTAACCGGACGTGAACCCAGATCTGAACTGAACTCCTGATCGCGGAATACCGTCAGCCCTTCTTTCAGGCTGAGCTGGAACCAGTCGCGGCAGGTCACACGGTTGCCGGTCCAGTTGTGGAAGTATTCGTGGCCAATCACCGCTTCAATATTCAGGTAATCTTTGTCGGTGGCGGTTTCAGCTTTTGCCAATACGTATTTGGAGTTAAAAATATTTAACCCTTTATTCTCCATCGCCCCCATGTTGAAGAAGTCGACCGCGACGATCATATAAATGTCGAGGTCGTATTCCAGACCAAAACGGGTTTCGTCCCATTTCATCGAGTTCTTCAGCGAGGTCATCGCCCAATCGGCGCGATCCAGGTTGCCACGGTCAACGAACAGCTCCAGCGCCACTTCACGCCCGGAACGGGTAGTGAAGCTGTCGCGCAGCACGTCGAAGTCACCGGCCACCAGCGCGAACAGGTAACAAGGTTTTGGGAACGGATCTTGCCACTGCACCCAGTGACGCCCATCTTCCAGCTCACCCTGGCCTACGCGGTTACCGTTTGACAACAGGAACGGGTAACGAGCCTTGTCAGCCACAATGCGGGTGCTAAAGCGGGCCAGCACGTCCGGGCGATCCAGATAATAGGTAATGTGGCGGAAACCTTCGGCCTCACATTGAGTACACAGCGCCTCACCGGACAGGTACAACCCTTCCAGCGCGGTGTTTTTCGCCGGGTGAATATCATTGACGATGGTCATGGTAAATTGTGCTGGCAGTTGCTCGATAACCAGTTTGTTATCCTGCAACTGATAGGCGGTCCATGGCTGGCCGTCGATCTCAATACTCACCAGCGTCAGGTCTTCACCGTTCAGTACCAGTGCCGCGTCGGCAGCGCCCTGGCGTTTAATCTTGCTGACGGCAGTGACGCGAGTTGTCTCTGCATCCAACACAAAATCCAGGTCAATGTCAGTGATGGTGTAATCTGGCGCGCGATAATCTTGGCGATACTTCGCCTGTGGCTGTTGTGTCATAAAAACCCTTTGACGTCTCAGTGAGTTACAGGTGCCAGGCTTTCATCTTGGGTTTATTTCGCCGTGGGGAAAGAGCAGAAATTCGATGAGCCTGATTGTAAATAAACTGTATCACAGCTACAAAAAAAACCCAGAGATGCCGGGCTACCAGAGCGGAGAAATCGGAGGTGGATCCTAATATTGTCGACGAATGGCCCATGCAGTCAGGCACCTTGACCTGATGCCGCATGAAAATCAGCATTTAATGCTAAAAAATACCTTTAGGGTTTTACGTTTTCCAGGCGTCAGTAGCTGGGTGAAGAGTGCTATTTTCTCAGAGCCCACGGGCAGCCAGCCCTTATTCAACAGCACTTATCGGCCACAGCGCTCCGACGGGTATAGTCAAGACAGCCAGGGAGCCACAATGATATAATTAACGACTCTGGCTCAAGGACGTACAGCGCATATGAAAGTAAAATATCTGATCTATTTTTTTACCTTTGCCCTGATGTCCTCCTTCGCCCTGTTCATTTCCGATGAATTGGCCGAGGCCAATACCGACTATCGCGACAACCAGCTTAACCTGTACAAAATTACCCGCGCCAAAGAAATATCGGAGGCTTTTCAGGCCACTTTATTGGCGCACCGCTTAAAACGTCTGAGTCTGATAGATCCTGAAATTACGCCACGGCAGTGGCAAAACGCCGACCGCTTGGCGCGGGAGAAAATCGCCCAGTTCCGGCCACATATCGACAGTGAGATATCGCAACAGCTTGGTATTCGGCAAAAAATCGCGGCGCTTTCCATGCTCAGCCTGATGGAACAATTGCTGAATAATGACAATCTGCAGCTTTCGCATATCACCGATGTCAACGCCAATTTGTTTAATATCAACAGCGCCTACTATATTTCTCAGGCCAGCAAAAGCTATTACCGTTATAGCTACGACAACCGCATGGTCGATGCCGATTCATTTTTATTTCTGGAAGCCGTGCGGTTAAATAACCGGCTGAACATGTCCGTCACTGAGCTGATCGATCAGGTTATCGACGTCAATACCAACCCGCGGGAGCGTAAAGTCGCCTATCTGAAAGCCATCCAATTGACCGGGGTATTGAGTGCGCTAAGCACCCGGCTGATATTCATGAAGCTGACCTATAATGATGTGCAAACTACCCAACTGGTCAATGAGATCCTTGGGCAATTGTCGACCCGGCAAATCAGTCGTATTACCACCGGGCTGTATACCGCCGTGGATACCCATACTGCTTACCCTACTGATTCAATCTATCAATATGTTGGCAACCTCAGCGAGCTGTCCCAGCGACTTTTTCAGCGTAGTTTTGAGTTGGAGGTCTCCGCCTCTCAGCATAAGATCTATAACAGCCAGACCGCCATTTACGGCATGATTTCCCTGGCCGGTCTGATCGCGCTGTTTATTTTCCTGCCAACGCTGGTTTATTGTTCCAATATCAGCCGCTGGCTGACGAAAACGCATAATAATATTTTGCGGCTGTCGCGCGGTAACATGAACATCGATCGCAATGAGGTGTTCTATGGTCAGGAATTGATGGCCATCAGCGATGCCATTAAACAGCTCAAACAATATCAGATGGAAAAGGTGACGTTGGAAAATGAAAAACACCTGCTGATCAAAGAACTGGAGGCCTCTTCGTTTCTGGATCCTTTAACCAACATCTATAACCGGCGCAAGTTTTTCCGCGAGTGCGAATCGCTGGCCGCCAGCAGCTACCCACTGGCCTTCTGCCTGATTGATATTGATAACTTTAAAAATATCAATGACAACTACGGCCACCATATCGGCGATCTGGTGCTGGTGGCCTTCGGTAAACTGCTGCAGAGCACCTTCCGTTCCAGTGATATTTTCTGTCGTTATGGCGGTGAAGAATTCGCCGTAATCCTTGGGAACTGCACGCTGGAAAATGCACGTGAAGTGATGTCCAAGCTACGTGAGCGAACCCATCAGTTAACCCTGACCATCGCCGATGGGCAAACCGTTCGTTTCACCACCAGTTGCGGTATTGCCCAGGTAAGCGATATCCGGCTGTTGCCAGTGGCGATCAAACAGGCGGATGAAGCGCTCTATTTCTGCAAGAATAACGGCAAGGACCGGATCGGCATTCATACCCCGATCGGTTTTATCTGAATTGCTGTTTAAAATAATTAACATTATAATTTTTATGACTAATTAACCTAAGTCATTCACCTAACAGGTTTATCTGACTTTTCTGCCGCCATCGCGACGGCAAGCCGACGTAAAGGCACTTTTAATCCTCGACCCGCTCCGATGAATTGTGGTGTGATGCAGCTTCAATAACAGGATAATCCGGGTATACTCCCCCCACTTTTTTTGATTATCCGGATTTGGACACGCGCCTGACGAGGATGCAGTAACGCGCTATGACTCAATACGCCTCCCCGATTTTGACATCACTGCTTGATACTGATGCCTACAAGCTTCATATGCAGCAAGCAGTATTTCATCGCTATCCCGCTATCAGCGTGGCGGCGGAATTCCGCTGCCGTGGTGATGAGCTGCTTGGCGAATATGCCGACGAAATCAGTGCGCAAATCGCACTGATGAGCCAGTTGGCACTCACAGACGCTGAGTTCAATTATCTCTCAGGACTGCCCTTCTTCCGTGACGATTACCTGAACTGGCTGCGCGATTTCCGCTACGATCCGCAACAGGTCCAGATCGAAAACCGCGCGGGCAAGCTGCATATTCGTATTGCCGGCCCGTGGCGCGAAGTGATCATGTGGGAAGTCCCGCTGCTGGCAGTGATCAGCGAAGTAGTACATCGTCACCGCTCGCCGGAAGTCACGCCTGACATGGCGGTAGCCCATCTGCGCGACAAACTGGCACAGTTTAAAGCCATGAGTAGCGATGTGGATATTTCGCGCTTCAAGCTGATGGACTTCGGCACCCGCCGTCGTTTTTCGCAGGCTGTACAGCAAGCTATTGTCAGCACGCTGAAAAGCGAATTCCCGTATCTGGTCGGCACCAGCAATTACTTGCTGGCGCACCAGCTTGATCTTGCGCCGGTCGGTACCCAGGCCCATGAATGGTTCCAGGCGCATCAGCAGATAAGCCCGGTATTGGCCAACAGTCAGCGGGCGGCACTGCAGGCCTGGCTGGACGAATACCCTGACCAGCTCGGTATCGCATTGACCGACTGCATCACCATGGATGCTTTCCTGCGTGATTTCGGCCCGCAGTTTGCCCAGCGCTATCAGGGCCTGCGCCATGACTCAGGCGATCCGTTCGAATGGGGCGAAAAAGCCATCGCGCATTTCCAGAAGCTGGGGATTGATCCGATGAGCAAAACGCTGGTGTTCTCCGATAACCTGGATTTGGACAAGGCGCTGGCGCTTTATCGCCACTTTTACCAGCGCGTCAACCTGGTGTTCGGTATAGGCACACGGCTGACCTGCGATATACCCGGGGTTAAACCGCTGAATATCGTTATCAAACTGGTCGAATGCAAAGGCAAACCGGTGGCTAAACTCTCCGACAGTCCGGGTAAAACCATCTGTCAGGATCCGGCCTTTGTCAAAGCGTTACGCAAAGCCTTCGATCTGCCGCTGGTAAAAAAAGCGAGCTAAGCCCCTGCCCTATGCACGTTAAAAAGCCGGCTGAAGACTTCACGCCGGCTTTTTCTTCTTTATATAGTCCTTCCCGTTGCTCCCTTTTCGCCCAGCCCCAAGAAATGTTGCGCCGATACGGCGATTTCTACTTGTGCTCTGCACCGTGCCAAGTAACATAGCAACATCCCCATATTCTTGGGTTATAAGCTATTTCTAAACCAAATTATTAAAGAGAGAAATCTATGAGCGTAGTGCCTGTAGTCGACGTACTGCAAGGCCGTGCTGCGGTTGACAGTGAAGTCACCGTGCGCGGTTGGGTGCGTACCCGGAGAGATTCTAAAGCTGGTATCTCCTTCCTGGCCGTCTATGACGGTTCCTGCTTTGATCCGTTACAGGCCGTCGTTAATAATTCTCTGCCGAATTATCAGGATGAAGTGCTGCATCTGACCACCGGCTGTTCCATTGAAGTCACCGGTATTGTGGTGGCATCTCCGGGCGAAGGTCAGAGCTTCGAACTGCAGGCAACCGCGATTAAAGTGGTTGGCTGGGTTGACGATCCGGACACCTACCCAATGGCGGCCAAACGTCACAGCATCGAATACCTGCGCGAAGTCGCTCACCTGCGCCCACGCACCAACCTGATCGGTGCCGTTGCTCGCGTGCGTCATACGCTGGCACAGGCTATTCACCGTTTCTATCACGAGAACGGCTTCTTCTGGGTTTCCACCCCGCTGATCACCGCCTCCGATACCGAAGGCGCCGGTGAAATGTTCCGCGTTTCAACCCTGGATCTGGAAAACCTGCCGCGTACCGATAAGGGTGCGGTCGATTTCAGCCAGGACTTTTTCGGTAAAGAAGCCTTCCTGACCGTGTCCGGCCAGTTGAACGGCGAGACCTACGCTTGTGCGCTGTCGAAAATTTACACTTTCGGCCCCACTTTCCGCGCCGAGAACTCCAACACCAGCCGCCACCTGGCGGAGTTTTGGATGATCGAACCGGAAGTGGCGTTTGCAGATCTCGAAGATATCGCCGAGCTGGCGGAAAAAATGCTGAAGTATGTATTCCAGGCCGTATTGAACGAGCGTATGGATGACATGAAGTTCTTCGCCGAGCGCGTAGACAAAGATGCGATCGATCGCCTGCAACGTTTTGTTTCTTCCGATTTCGCTCAGGTGGATTACACCGAAGCGGTGGAAATCCTGATCGCCTCTGGCCAGACTTTCGAAAACCCGGTTTCCTGGGGTATCGATCTGTCTTCCGAGCATGAGCGTTATCTGGCCGAAAAACACTTCAAAGCGCCGGTAGTGGTGAAAAACTACCCGAAAGATATCAAAGCTTTCTATATGCGTATGAACGAAGACGGTAAAACCGTTGCCGCAATGGACGTTCTGGCTCCAGGTATTGGCGAGATCATCGGCGGTGCCCAGCGTGAAGAGCGTCTGGACGTGCTGGATCAGCGTCTGGAAGCCATGGGCCTGAATAAAGAAGATTACTGGTGGTATCGTGATCTGCGTCGTTACGGCACCGTACCTCATGCCGGCTTCGGTTTGGGCTTTGAGCGTTTAATCGCCTATGTGACCGGTGTGCAAAACGTACGTGATGTTATTCCATTCCCACGTACGCCACGTAATGCAAGCTTTTAATTAATCAGATAATCCGTTTTTTAATTAATTTAGTTACAAAACCAAGGCCAGCTTAGCTGGCCTTTCGCATTTTTTAATATTGACCCACGTCACAAAGTTCCCTGGATATTACTTTTTGTTACAAATACTTTCTTTTTGAAACCTCATTGCGACATTGGTAGCATTTTCGTTCTAGATTAACCTGCCCGTGAATGGAACACTGCGTGCAGACACAGGACGACACCAATCTATCAACAATAGTTCCAAAAGAATTATTGGCGGCAGTGGCAAAGGTGTCCGAATAACACCAATGAGGGTAATATAATGATGAAGCGCAACATTCTTGCAGTGGTAATCCCGGCTCTGTTAGCAGCTGGTGCAGCAAACGCTGCTGAAATCTACAACAAAGACGGCAACAAACTGGATCTGTACGGTAAAGTTGACGGTCTGCACTACTTCTCAGACGACAAAGGTAATGATGGCGATCAGACCTATGTTCGTTTCGGCTTCAAAGGTGAAACCCAGATTACTGACCAACTGACCGGTTACGGCCAGTGGGAATACAACGTTCAGGCTAACCACGCTGAATCTCAAGGCACCGAAGGCACCAAGACTCGTCTGGGCTTCGCAGGTCTGAAATTTGCTGACTACGGTTCATTCGACTACGGCCGTAACTACGGCGTACTGTACGACGTGGAAGGCTGGACAGATATGCTGCCAGAGTTCGGTGGCGATACTTATACCTACACCGACAACTTCATGACTGGCCGTACCAACGGCGTTGCTACTTACCGTAACAACAACTTCTTCGGTCTGGTTGACGGTCTGAACTTCGCCGTTCAGTACCAGGGCAAAAACCAGAACGACAGCCGCGCTCTGAAGAAACAAAACGGCGACGGTTGGGGCCTGTCTTCTACTTATGACATCGGCGAAGGCGTAAGCTTCGGTGCTGCGTATGCATCTTCTAATCGTACAGACGATCAGAAACTGAATGCTACCGCTAAAGGCGACAAGGCTGACGCATGGACTGTGGGCGCGAAATACGACGCCAACAACGTTTACCTGGCAGCCATGTACTCAGAAACCCGTAACATGACTCCATACGGCGAATCTGACTTCACTATCGCTGACAAAACTCAGAACTTCGAAGTGACTGCACAGTACCAGTTCGACTTTGGTCTGCGTCCAGAAGTTTCTTACCTGCAGTCTAAAGGTAAAAACCTGTCTAGCCGTACCGCGAACGGTTCTAGCTTCGGCGGCGGCGATGCCGACCTGGTTAAATATGTTTCTGTAGGTACCACTTACTACTTCAACAAAAACATGTCTACCTATGTTGATTACAAAATCAACCTGCTGGACGACAACGAATTCACCAAAGCCAATGCCATCGCTACCGATGACATCGTTGGTGTAGGCCTGGTTTACCAGTTCTAAGTTGTCAAACTTAACGGCGGTTCACCGCCTGACAAGTTAAAAAAACAGGGCTTCGGCCCTGTTTTTGTTTTTATGTTCCCCTAACTTTTTATCCTGCCAAATCCCCCTTCCCCCTCATTTTTTATGCTGAATATGCGTCCTTCACAAGATCGAGGTGTTTTTCTCGCAAACGGTTGGCAAAGGGCATAACTGGCGCTACCCTGATGCTTCTGTCTGCTTAACTCCGAGCCATGGAAGCACCTGACATGTTTGAAAAAATCACTGCTGCACCTGCCGATCCGATCCTGGGTCTGACCGACATTTTCCGCGCTGACGCCCGCCCTAACAAAATCAACCTGGGGATTGGCGTATACAAAGACGAAACCGGTAAAACTCCGGTGCTGACCAGCGTTAAAAAAGCTGAGCAGTATCTGCTGGAAAATGAAACCACTAAAAACTATCTCGGCATTGAAGGTATTCCGGCGTTCGCCAACTGCACGCAAGAGCTGCTGTTCGGCAAACAAAGCCCAATTATCGCTGATAAGCGTGCGCGTACCGCACAAACGCCTGGTGGCACTGGCGGCCTGCGTGTGGCAGCTGACTTCATCGCCAACCAGACCAGCGCGAAACGCATTTGGATCAGCAACCCAAGCTGGCCGAACCACAACAACGTGTTTGGTGCGGTCGGTCTGGAAGTGTTGGAATACGCCTACTACGACGCAGCCAATCATGCACTGGACTTCGATGGCCTGCTAAACAGCCTGAAACAGGCTCAGGCCGGCGATGTGGTACTGTTCCACGGCTGCTGCCATAACCCAACCGGCATCGACCCAACGGCTGAGCAGTGGGCACAATTGGCCGAGCTGTCTGTGGCTAACGGCTGGTTGCCGCTGTTCGACTTCGCGTACCAGGGCTTTGCGAATGGCCTGGAAGAAGATGCCCAGGGCCTGCGTATTTTTGCCGCCAAGCACCAGGAACTGATCGTCGCCAGCTCTTACTCGAAGAACTTCGGTCTTTACAACGAACGTGTGGGTGCCTGTACCATTGTTGCTGCTGATGCAGAAACCGCCGACCGCGCCTTCAGCCAGGTGAAAGCCGCGATCCGCGCCAACTACTCCAACCCACCGTCACACGGTGCCGCTATTGTGGCAACCATCCTGGGCGACGATGCGTTACGTGCGCTGTGGGAGCAGGAACTGACCGACATGCGTCAACGTATTCACCGCATGCGTCAGCTGTTCGTAAATACCCTGCAGGAGAAAGGCGCTGAGCAGGATTTCAGCTTTATCATCAATCAGAATGGCATGTTCTCGTTCAGCGGGCTGACCAAAGAACAGGTTCTACGCCTGCGTGATGAGTTCGGCGTCTATGCCGTTAACTCCGGCCGCGTTAACGTTGCCGGCATGACACCCGACAATATGGCGCCGCTGTGCGAAGCCATAGTCGCCGTGCTGTAAAACCGTCGCGCGACACATAGCAAAAGGGGCGCTAAAAGCGCCCCTTAGTTATTTCTGCCGGAAATAACTTACCAGATGGCCGGCTCTTCACGCAGGAACGGGTTGGTTTCACGCTCTTGACCGAAGGTAGACATTGGCCCATGACCTGGAATAAACGCCATGTCATCACCCTGCGGCAATAGCTTGGTGCGGATCGAGTTGATCAACGCCTGATGATCGCCTTGTGGGAAATCACTGCGCCCAACGCCGCCATTAAACAGCACGTCGCCCACCAGCGCCAATCTCGCCTGCTGATTAATAAACACGATATGGCCAGGAGTATGGCCAGGGCAATGCAGCACCTTGAGCGTCATCTCACCCACCTGCACACTATCCCCTTCTTCCAGCCACTGTGTTGGCGTCAGTGGTGCGCACTCTTCCAGCCCAAACATACGGCTCTGCGCAGGCAGGCCGTCCAGCCAGAAAGCATCTCTCTTATCCGGGCCGTAGATCGGCACCTGGTAATGCTCAGCCAGCTCTGCGGCCGCGCCAACGTGATCGAGATGACCATGCGTCAGCAGGATCTGCGTAACCGTCACGCCCTGCCTGGCTATTTCGGCCTTCAGTTTTTCAGGTTCACCGCCGGGATCAACCAATGCCGCCTGCTGGGTGCTGTCACACCAGATCAGGCTGCAGTTCTGACTAAAAGCGGTAACGGGAATAATGTGGTATTTCATAAGGCTCCAACGACAACGGCGCCACACCCTTCCGGGCTGGCGCGACTCACTTGTGATACACAGCGATTACCAGGTCCGCACCGGGCCGGTATCGATGTGTACGAAGTTGCTACGTGGGTAATATCCTACACCACCAGCGCTCATTTTTAACGCCGCTTTACGGATATTACTCAGTTGGATGCCTTCGATATGGAAGTCCATCGCCTGGCCTTTGGTGTGGTAGCTGTGCTTGGCCACACCGCGACTGCGTTCACGCAGCTCATTGTTGGTGTCCAGGGAGCGATAACCTGAAACCAACTGTACCGGCTTGTTGGTGCCCAACAGACCTTGCAGACGATAGAGATGATCGAACAGACGAGGATCAATCGACTTGACCTTATTGGCTCGATAATCACGGAAGAGATGATTAAGACGGACTAATTCGTCTTTATTATATCCCTTGCCGTCGAAGAATTCGGCTTTAAGCGATTCGCCCGTATGCATATTATTTACAACCAAAATACGCGGACGAGAAGTAGAAAGACTGGCAAAGGCTTGCCCAGGGAGCAGCGCTATGCCTACGGCGGCGCTACCTAACGCCAGCCATTTACGGCGATGATGATCAATTTTGTCCATGTTTCTGTTAAACCCGGCAAGAATATCAAAATATATGCACAAAACAGCGCACTGCCCGAACCATAACCGCCCACACTGGCTGAGTCAACCCGTGATGTCCCGCGGTTTGCAGGCACTCACGTAATGAGTGCCTGCATCATGGCCCGATATTCTGACCGTTATTTATTTATAATTACTGCATTTATTGCATTAATTTTTCGGCCTGAGCCAAAATTTGTGCGCCCGATCTCACCGTGTCATCATAATTGTAAATATCTGTGCGGAATTGTGGCTTTCCATCATCAGAGACCCAGGCGGTTAAATAATACAATTTAACCGGAATATGCTGGCGGATATTTACGAAGGTGGTATTTCCCTGTTTCAGAGTGGAAGAAACACGAGTGTTGTTCCAGCCGGCATCCTGCAGCAGCATGTTCGCCAAATCTGAAGCCTTGTTGACCCGAACACAACCGGAACTCAAGGCGCGGATGTCTTTCTGGAACAGATTATGGTTGGGCGTATCGTGCAGATAGATAGCGTCCGAACTCGGCATATTGAATTTAAAACGCCCCAATGAATTAGTCGCGCCTGGTGATTGACGGATCCGGTACGGGAAGTTACGGGCCGACACCATACTCCAATCGATCATCGCCGGGTTAATCACTTCGGCATCGTTGCTCCAGCCCGAAAGCACGGTATAGCCATGCTTCTGGAAGTAGCTGCCGTCACGCATTGCCTTCGGTACGATATCTTCACGCACCAGCGTAGTCGGTACGTTCCACGGCGGATTCACCACCACATTATTCAGCGCACTGCTCATTAACGGCGTCTTGCGGCTAGGTCGACCAACGATCACCCGCGAGGAAAGCACTTCATTGCCGTTCTGATAGTAGGTCAACGAGTAGTTGGGAATGTTAACCATAATACCGGTATCAACATGGCCGGGTAGTATCCGTAAACGCTGGATATTCAGTGCCAACAGCGAGGCGCGCATTTGCGGCGTTACGTTAAGCCATTCGCGAGTGCGCACGCCGATCACGCCGTCAGCACTCAGCCCCTGCCATTTCTGGAAGCGCTTAACGCCTTCGACCAGATCGAGGGTATAGCGATTATCGGTGACGGTAACCGGGCTTTCCTGTTGCTGCGAAAAAGGCGATTGCGGCGTTGGGACGAGATCTTTGACTGGAGCGGCCGCCGGGCTGACAACGGCACTCTGGCTCTCACGACTTTTTTCTTCATCGACCGACAAGCCACCATCGTCAGGCTCATTACGTGAACCGGTCAATACCGCAGGGGGATCCTGCGCTTCCACCGGTGCCGTAGAAGGCGTCAGCATGCCGTTACGCGCCAGGATCTCACGCAAGGCTGGGATATCATTGCTCAGTTGATCGGGACGCAGGCTTGGGCCATTGGCCATTTGCGGCCACGGACGGCCATCGGCCAGCATGTCCCGCAGGGCCTGATGCATCTTGGCGTATTGCGGGTGCTGCGGTGCCAGCTTGTTGACATAAGCCAGCGTTTTACCCTGACGCACCGCCAGTTGCCACTGGTTAATCACCGTATTGGGCGGCAGACCGAGTTTGTAGGGAATATTGCTGTACAACCAATTATTACCGTTGGCACCGATGGACGAAACGAACTGCAAATAGCCCAGCATCGCATCAGACAGCACCACATCGCGTGCCACATCGGTAATCGCCGGGTTGGTCAACAGTTTCACCCATTGGGTAAACTGCGGCTGTACGCCGGACATCGCCAATTCGGCCAATTGCTGCTGGAATTGTTGAACCGCTTCGCGATCCTGCCACATCAACTGCATCCGGTTCGCCGCGTACAAAGGAGCCAGCGTCGAAAGATAATAGGGTGTGATGCCTTTCGGTAATGCCGCCACTATCTCCGAACGGCTTTGCGCCACTGACATGCCGGATGACGCTACCGGAAACGCAGGAACGGTTGCCCATACGGGTAAAGACGACGCAAGACCACATGCGATTGCGCAACTTAACGCCAGCCGCCGTACAGTGTTTCCATTTCTAAGCAACATCCATTGCCCCCTGTATGCTCACAAAAAATATAACCAAGACAACTTATTAGTTTCAGTATACGAACAGAAAAGCCATTTTGCCTTTGGGTGCCTATGAATAACTGTTAATTCATTAGGCTACTCGGTTTTCAGCGCAGAAAAAAGCAGGACCATCATCCACCCGCACAAAAAAATAGCCACCCTTGGGCAGCTATTTTCAGATTATTAGCGGGCTTTTTTTGCGTTTACGGCGTTTCTGCCGCAGTCACACCCAGAACCGGCGGCTCATTGGCAAAACCGCGCAGCCCTACTACGTGTACATGTTCATGATTCTGGAACACTTTACGCACCAGTTTATAAGTCGTGCCTTTTTCCGGGCTGATATTTTCCGGTGCCGCGATGATCAGCTGCATTTCCAGACGATCGCACAGTTCGAACAGCGTAGCGATGGATTTGGCATCCAGTCGCGCCGCTTCATCGAGGAACAACAGTCGACATGGAGAAATGTCTTTACCGCGCAGACGGCGTGACTCTTCTTCCCAGCTCTGTACCACCATGACAAGAATCGACATCCCGGTACCGATCGCTTCCCCGGTAGACAACGCGCCACTCTCGGCACGCAACCAACCATCTGAACCGCGGAAGACTTCCACTTCCAGCTCCAGATAGTTGCGGTAATCCAGCAGCTCTTCGCCGATGGTCTGTGGTGTGCGCTGCCCCATATCAATCTGTGGATTGAGACGCTGATACAGCTTGGCCAAGGCTTCAGAGAAGGTCAGTCGGTTGCTGTTGAACAGATCCTGATGCTGTTCCTGTTGCTCGGAAAGCACGTCCAACAGCGTCGCATGCGCTTCACGCACGTTGACGTTCAACCGCACGCTCTTCACCTGGCCGAAGGAAACTGCCTGCAGGCCCTGGTTGAGCATGCGAATACGGTTCTGTTCACGCTGGATGGTTTTACGAATGATGTTCGCCACGCTCTTGGAGCTGATTGCCAGCTTCTGCTCACGCGCGGTCAACTCTTCGGTCAGGCGGCCCAGTTCGATTTCCATCTGTTCGATGGCTTCAACCGGGTCGTCGGTACGGATAATATCCTGACGGATACGCTCGCGCAGATGCTGGTAGACCGCGATATAGAACTGGATCTTGCGTTCCGGACGCTTCGGATCTTCCGACAGACGCAGCACATCGCGCAGGTGTTCGTTATCCGACACCGCCAGACGCAGCGCACCGAGCGCCTTATCCGACATTGAGCGCAGTTCGTCACCGTCCATATAGGCCAGTTCGCGGCGGTGCAGACGACGCTCAACCCCATTGTCTTTCACCAGGCGCATCACGGCGCACCAACCCGCCTTGGCGGTGACCACTTGCTCACGCAACTGATAATAATCGCGCTCCAGCTTGCGCAGTTTTTTCTGCAGACTGTCCATTTCCGCTTCGCAGAAGGTCAGCTGTTTTTCCAGTTGGTTACGGCGCGCGCGGTTGGTGCTCAGGGCCGCATGCAGCTCATCACGTCGTGTGCGCGCACGGGCTTCGGCATTGGCATCCGCCTGTACACCGATGTCTACCAGTTCCTGGCTCAGCTCTTTGAGCATGTCGCGCTTGGCGTCATACGAGCTTTTCAGCGATGCCAGCACCTGGCTGTACTGGGTAAACTGGGTCTGATATTGGCGCAGCTGTTCGCGGGCACGGGTACGTTCTGCTTCCGCATGTTCCAGGCGCTGGCGCAATTTGTCGTTCAGATCGTTGTTGGCATTTTGCATGCCAGCAGAATCGGTATAGCTGAAGTGCGCACGACGCTGCACCACTTCAATCAGGGCAAACGCCTGCTGCTTGGCCTGACGCTGCACGCTCTGCGCCTGAGTGTAATCCTGTTGCAACTGCTCATGCTGCTGCGGATCGCTCTGCAGTACCGACAGCAGCGGCTCCAGCTTGGTCAGGGAAACGCCGTGCTGTTGAATATGACGCGCGGCATCCTGCGCCTCTTCCAGCTCCTCACGGATTTCTTCCACCCGATCCTGCAGGGTTTCATCGTTTAGCAATGAAACCAGTGGCGTCAGACGGTTCAGTGCAGAAATGCCCTCTTTCGCCTGATCGTACTGCTGACGCTGCTGCTGGTTCTGCGCTTCATGATTATTCAGCGCACGCTCGATTTCACCACGGCGAGTACTGAGGCCACGGATCTCGGCTTCAGGATCGGCGTCAAAGGCCACCGCCAGATGGTTACCGATAAAGCGGCTGAAGGCCTGGTGCGAACGCTGGGTTTTCTGCACGTCGAACGACAGTGTGGCATAACGCTCTGCCAACTTTTCCCGCTCGGCATGCAATATCTCCAGGCGATTCTCACGTGCGGCACGGCCAAACAACGGCACTGCCGGGTAACGTGAGTAACGCCACTGGCGTTCGGCAGTTTTAACCAACACCGCACGGTCTTGTTCTTCGACGGCGAATACGCTGTCATCGAACGACTGCGGATCCCCTTCGATCAGATAGAGATCTTCCGGGCAGTCTTCCAACCCTTCCAGCATCTCACGCACCAGCGACAGATCCGGCACCACGATGGCGTGGCGCGACGGGCCGTACAAGGCGGAGAAGTACGGTGCATCGTCGATGGTAACGTCGTCGTAGATTTCGGACAGCAGCACGCCACCAAAACGTTCGGCCAGCGTGACCAGACGTTGATCTTCGGCACCGCCAGGCTGGCTGAGACGTTCAATTTGCGCTTCAACAGCACGTTTACCGGCAGCCACTTCGTCACGCTCAACGGTAGTTTCACGTTCGCGCTCCAGCAGTTGCTGCATGTATTCCGTCACCTGCTGGCTGCTTTCAAGCGCTTCACCGCTTTGCTCGCCAAGCTGGCTCAGAGCATCCTGCGCGGCTAACCAGACAGGTGCGCGGGTGGTCAGTTCGCGGATGCGTTGCTGAATTTGCTCCAGTTCCTGGCGCATTTCCATCCGACGCTCGCCGGCATCGCTGACGCCCTGCGACAGCGATTCCAGACGCTCTTCCAGTTCTTGTTGCAGTGCATCAAGTTCGTCCGGCTGATACTGCTGGCCATGGCGTTTACAGAACTCCTGCAGCAGGCGCTCGGCGTCCTGCTGGGAGCGCAGACGCTGTTCCAGCTCGCTCAGACGCATACGCAAGGGTTGCACGCGTTCGGCAAGGTGTTGCTGTGATGGCCAGTCGCGCAGTAATTCGCGCGCGCACTGCCAGGCTTCGCTGCGGCTGACCTGGCCGGCGATTTTACCCACCAGTTGGTAAGCCTGTTCAAACTGACCGTGCGCGGCGTCGGCCACGCTCAGCTTTTGCTCAAGCATCAGCAGCGCTTCTGTCGCTTCCTGCTCGCGCGCCTGGAAAGTATCCAGCCAGTGTTCGGCATTCTCGGCGGTCAGTTCCGGCAGTTGGCACAACGCACGTGCGCGTTCCAATGCTTGCAACGCCTGCTGATATTGAATAGCGCGGGTCTGCTGCACGTCGAGCGCCTGCTGGTAGTCGGCGAGTTGGCTTTTCAGCTCATCCACTTCCAGTTCGGCTGCCTCGGCGCGCGCTTCGTTTTCGGCCTGTTGCTCGCTGGCTTCGGCAACCACTTCATTCTGCTCTTCCAGTCGGTAGGTCAGCTCTTCCAGATCGCCTTCATAGCGCTCGATCTTTTCCTGCTGGCGCATCGCCGTTTGTACCAGATTCAGGTGATCGCTGGCGGCCTGATAATCGGTTTCCAGATCGGATTCCGCACCGCTTTGCTCTGCCAGTTCACGCGCCATTTCAACATGACGGAATTGCTCGGCGGCCAACTGTTTGCGACTGCCCAGCAGATCGCTGCGCAGCGCCAGTGCCCCGTCCAAATGAATGCGCCGCTCATTGGCATGACGCATGTAGTCCGCCGCCACGTAAGAGGTGGCCTCGGAAATCAAATGTTTGAACAGGTCGCGGTCGGATTGGGTCACGCGGATCGCTTCCAGCGTCATGCGGTTTTCACGCAGCGCCGCTTCCATGTCCTGGAATGCCTTGCGCACGCCGCTGTTTTCCGGCAACAGGTAGTCGCGTAGCGAGCGGGTGATGGCGCTGGAAATACCGCCGTACAGCGAGGCTTCAATCAGACGATAGAACTTGCTGCGATCGGACGATGAACGCAGGCGTTTCGGGATCACGCCCAGATCGAACATTAATGAGTGGTAATCGGTGATGGAGTTAAACTGCTTGAACTGCACCCCTTCCATCTCTTCGACGCGATCTTTCAACTCCTGCAACGACAGTACGCGCGCCTGGCGCTCACCCACCGTTTGGGTCAAAAGCTCCGTCGGCTGCACGGCCGTCGGCAGGCCCTGGATCACGAACGGCTTGATGTCGACCTTGCGGTCACGGCCGGCGACCTGTTGCAGACGAACACCCACTACCACACGTTGGTGGCGCGAGTTGAGCACGTCAAGCGTCGAATAACAGACCCCGGCACGCAATTTACCGTGCAGGCCTTTGTCGCGTGAGCCGCTGGTGGCGCCGGCTTCAGTGGTGTTACGAAAGTGCAACAGCGTCAAATCGGGGATCAGCGCAGTGACGAAGGCCGCCATGGTAGTGGATTTCCCTGCCCCGTTACCGCCGGACAGCGTGGTCACCAACTCATCGAGATCAAAGGTGCGGGCAAAGAAGCCGTTCCAGTTAACCAACGTCAGCGAGCGAAATTTACCGCGTTCAATCATTCCTGTTCATCCTCTGCACTGTCCGGTGTGGTATCAAGCGCCGCATCTTCTGCATCGCTCTCATCATTCAGCAACAGGCTGTTTTCAACCGGCATTGCTTCGCCGTCGCGGATCATACGCAACTGCGCTTCACGCGGATCGTCGCCGCTGCGTACATCGGCGCCAAAGCGGAACACCGCCTCCGTAATACGGAACTTGCTGCTGTCGTTGCCCATGAAATAGACCATGCCCAAACGACGCAGGCGGTTCAGTGAAGTACGTACTTTTTCATGCAGCTTCTGACGATCGAGATCCGAGCCGGTAGAACGCTGATTAACGAACTTCAGCAATTTGCTTTCGTCCGCCAGGCTCAACAGTTCGTCGTACAGCTCCTGATGGCTGAAAATGCCCTCATGTGCCAGACGCTCCGGGCTGAGATACAGAAAGCACAGAATTTTCCCCACCATCATATCCAGCTCGGACAGTACCGAACGTGGGATCAGCGTGGTAGAGCGTGGGCGCAGGTAGAAGAATCCTTCCGGCGCGCGGATCAGCTCTACACTGTAGCGGGTGTAGAATTCTTCCAACTCGTCCTGGAAATCCATTAAGAAAGCGTGGTTGTCCAGTTCATCGATACCGATGTGACGACCCGCACGCAGTTGGCTGTCCAGCGCCGGGAACAGCGCGTTAGACAATGCCTTGGCCAGCTTGACTGGCATTATTTGTTCAATATTTGTCGATGACATGGGCCTGGACCTTGGCTCCGTAATCATTGATTGCCTGCCACTGTGCCGGCAACCCTGAAAAATCTGCTTCAGCCACACCAAGGCGCACTGCCTGGTCGACCACTAAACGTGCCACATCGAAATGACGAGCACGCGGATATTGCGCCAGATAATCGCGCATTACCGCCCCTAAATTGAGCGGCATCTGTTGTTCCTGATAAATCTTCAGTGCCTGTTCGATCATTGCCGCCAGCTGTTCGCGGATCTCGCTGAACTCTTCGAACTCCAGATCCGGCGGCAGTTCCCCAGTCACTTCCTCGCTGCGCAACGCCAGTTCTTCGTCTCGCATATCCAGCAGACGGTCGGCATTGGCATGGGTCAGTGTCCACGGGTTGTCGAAATAGTTTTGCACCGACTGACGCAAACGCTGGGCGAATACCCGGTTCTTGTCCATGTCGATCGCGGTACGGATAAATTTATGCACGTGGCGGTCGTAGCCAATCCACAGGTCAATCGCCTGCTGGCCCCAACTGATTATGCGGTCAAGCTTGCTTTGCAGGTCGAACACCAGTTTGTCGATGAAGCCCAGTTCTGCTCCACCCAGCGTGGCATCCTGAATACGCAACAGGTTAGCCTGCAGTTTATCGCCCGCCGCCTCCAGCGTATCCTGCAGTTCGCGCAGGGTACCCGAGGTTTCGGACAGCAGCATCTCACAGCTGGAGATCGCCGCACGCCAGTCTTTGTTCAGCAGCGCTGCGATGTCGTCCTTCACGCCCTGCTGTTGTTCATCCATAATCCGCTGGGTCAAATCGATACTGTCGAAGATTTCCGCCACCGAATATTTCAGCGGTGCAAACACGTTACGGTGCCAGTGGAAATCATCACCGCCCTCATCGGCGGCGTCGGCAGCGCGTTTGAGTTCCTGCGCCACAATTGACAGCTGCATCGATAAACGCAGCGTGGAGAATTCGCGCTGACGGATATAGTAATCGGTGATACCGATGCCCAGTGGCGTCAGACGGTAAATCGCGTTACCGTCCGCCTGCTCACTAATAAAACGGTTTAACAGGCGCTGGCGCACCATGTCGTTAATCGCATTGTTGGCGCGCACGGCCACCGTTTCATGCGTCTGTTCGAAACCCTTGCTGACATGGCGAAATGCATCAACCAGCTCACCTTCGCTCATCTCGCCATCCAGCCGCTCGCCGTTCAAAGTGGCGATGGCAAGCAAAAACGCGAGACGCTCCGTAGGGAGCGAAATAGAGAAATCATTTTTCCGTGCCCAGGCGACCAGTTCGGGTACTGTCTGGGAAAATTCACTCATAGTTCGTCCTTCAGGTTTGGTTTATGCGCCATGACGTGAATATAGCGCCCCAAACTCACGTACGGCTCCTGCCGGCAATAGTGCTGTTCAAGCGCCAGTAACTCTTCAAATTTTTGTGTCTGTAACTGCCTGCTCTGCAGATAGTCGTGGAACACCCGCACGCCGGTTTTCCCGCTGATGCGCATGCCCAACTGTTCCAGCCAGCCGTACACCTGCGGCGGACTATGCGGATACTGCGGCGACAACGAACGCTTTCTGCGTCTTCTGACCTCTGGGTTCACCAGTTGGAAATTACCCAACACCACGTTACGCATCAAGAGGCCATTGGCGTTAAAGAACATCAATGACAGTGCCCCCCCCGGCAGCAGGCAATTAAATAACGCCTGCAACGCAGTCTCAGGTTCGGCGATCCATTCAAGCACCGCATGGAACAATATCAGATCAACCGGCTGTTCCAAGTGTTGACCAATATCCTGAGCTGAACTTTGTATGAATTGCATGTTCTGGCTCACACCTTTCTGCTCAGCCAGCAACGCGGCGCGTTGGATCATCTCACCAGAAAGATCGCACAACAACACCTGATGTCCTAATTCTGCCAATTGGCAGGCCATATGGCCTTCGCCACCGCCGGCATCCAGAATGCGCAGCGGCCGCTGCGGCAACTGGGCCAACAGCGTGGTCAGATCCTGCCAAACCACCGCCTGGCGGATTTTCCCTTTGGTGGTGCCGTAAATATTACGCGCAAACTTTTCAGCAATATCGTCAAAATTGCGATCCTGCATGGACTACGGCTCCGCTGATCTTATCCGGCTGGGGGCAAAGTACCCGCCCATTCAAACCTGCTATTTTGGCACAGACTGGCTTAGAATGAATCTTCTTGCGGCCTGATTGTGCCCGGATGTCGTTTTTTCGCCCAAAAGGACCTGATTTTTGATGCTGTTTAACCTGAAAAAGTTCATTGGCGCCATTTTAATGCCGTTACCCGCGTTGTTGCTGCTGATGGGACTGGCGCTGTTACTGCTGTGGTTCACCCGTTGGCAAAAAAGCGGCAA
The DNA here is from genome assembly GCF_004684015.1 of Serratia proteamaculans. Lineage (GTDB taxonomy): Bacteria > Pseudomonadota > Gammaproteobacteria > Enterobacterales > Enterobacteriaceae > Serratia > Serratia proteamaculans_F. The sequence goes on along the minus strand of NZ_SRIA01000010.1, from coordinate 464,475 downwards.
GGTCATTTTCACGCTGAGCTGGCTGTTTTTACTGCTTTTCAGCCTGCAGCCGGTGGCCGACAGGTTACTGCGCCCGATAGAATCGGAGTATGTCACCTATCGTGGCAATGACCCGGTGAATTATATCGTGGTGCTGGGCGGCGGCTATACCTTTAATCCGGATTGGGCACCCAGTTCCAATCTGATCGGCAATAGCCTGCCACGAGTCACGGAAGGTGTGCGCTTATATCTTGCGCATCCGGGGGCAAAAATGGTGTTCACCGGTGCCGGTAGCCCCAAAACCCTGAGCAACGCGGCCACGGCGGCACTGGTGGCGGAAAGCCTGGGAGTGCCGCGCGGTGATATCGTTTTGTTGGATCGCCCGTTGGATACCGAGCAGGAGGCATTACAGGTGTCGAAACTGGTCGGTCAGCAGCCGTTTATTCTGGTGACTTCAGCCAACCACTTGCCGCGCGCCATGCGTTTCTTTGAAGCCAAGGGGCTGCACCCGATCCCGGCGCCGTCCAATCAGTTGGCCATCAGTTCACGATTGAATATCTGGGATCGCGTAGTGCCGTCGGCGATGTTCCTCGGCCACAGCGAGCGGGCCTGGTATGAAACGCTGGGCAGCCTGTGGCAACGGCTGAAAGGGTCCGATGAGGTTTCTGTCGACTAGTTGGCGTTAACCGGTAATCCAGGGCAGCAGTTGTTTGGACGCATAGTCAAACGGCTGCCGCTCCAGTTTGCCGGTATGAATCAACCGCCCTACCGCTTCCCACACCACATACAACCAACGCCGCATCAGGAAGGACTCAGCTACCGGCGCACGTTGCAAATAATAACACAGCAACTGGCTCGGCATTCCCGCTTCACATAACCTGAATAGCTCATATTCACGCGGTGCCCACAACATCATTCCGGGGTTGAGCATCGCCAAGAGTTGATCGCTTTTCGGATCTTTCAACATACTGCGCAGCGACAAGTTACCGTGCACCAATACGCAAGGATCGTCGAAACCGACAAAAAAATGGGTCAATGCTTCACGCGTGCGGTACAACAAACGGCGGTCATCCATTGTCAGTAGCGGTGAGTTGAGATTACCCAAGGTTGACCATAACACTTCGACCCGCTGTTGATACCAACAAAACCAGTCGTTCTCCTGTGTGCTGTCTACCGTGCCCACGCAGCCATGACTGTCAATGCGGTGCCAGGCCAATACGCCATCGACAATCTGCTCCATCAGCGTATTCCAACGGTTCGGCGTGCGCGTCGGTGCCTCTACGGATACGCCACGCAAGCGCTCGATCAACAATATTTCTTTGTAGGGTGCCTGGTGGGTATAGACCACGCCATACACCGTCGGCAGGCGAATATCCCCTTCACGTGACAGCATCGACAGCTTGTAAGCCTCTTGTTGGGCAATGCCCTGGCAGACAAAGCTTTTCGCCATTAGCGGGATCGCGTGGCCCTGTTGGTCATACAGTGAATACATGTGGGCATAAGGTTGTTCGCTGACGCGTTCCAGTCGGCTGATGGACTCACCCAGCACAATACTCAGTTCGGCGCGTAACTGCTCCATAAGAAAATGGCCTCAAGAGGAAAGGAAGAGACGCTGACATCATCGAACGGGGAGCAGAAAAATTCTTCAACGCAGATCAACAAAATGGGGATATTAGGACGGGAAATCATATCGCCGACGCGTTGCGTGACGCGCCGGCGTTCAATGCTCAGCTTTTGATACTGTCGCGCACGCGCTGCAAATCTTCTGGCGTATCGACCCCCACGGTCGGCATTGCCTTGGCAACCGCCACGTGGATTTTTTCGCCGTACCACAGCACACGCAACTGTTCCAGCAGCTCAATTTGCTCCAGTTGGCTTGGTGCCCAGGTCACGTAACGGCGTACAAAACCGGCGCGATAGGCGTAAATACCTATATGACGCAACAGGCTGTCGCCGATGCTTTCTTTGGATTGGGCAAAACGTTCGCGATCCCATGGGATGGTGGCGCGTGAGAAATAGAGCGCATAACCCTGCGCATCCATCACCACTTTGACCGCATTCGGGTTAAAAGCCTCTTCTGCGCTTTCGATCGGCACCGCCAGGGTGGCCATTCCGGCCTGACTGCCCGCCAGATTTTCAGCCACCTGACGCACAATTACCGGTGGGATCAGTGGCTCATCCCCCTGAACGTTAACGATGATTTCATCATCAGCAAAACCATAATGCTCAATCACCTCGGCCAAACGCTCGGTACCGGAGTTGTGATCGGCCCGGGTCATGCAGACTTCACCGCCTGCCGCTTTGACCGCTTCGGCCACCGCCGGGTGATCGGTCGCCACGATAACACGGCTGGCACCCGACTCGCGGGCACGTTCCATTACGTGCACCACCATCGGCTTGCCGTGGATATCGGCCAGCGGTTTGCCCGGTAGACGGGTTGATGCATACCGGGCTGGAATAATAGCGATAAAACTCATGCGTGTTTCTCATCCAATGACAGCGCTCGCGCTTCATTTTCCAACAGCACGGGAATGCCATCACGCAACGGATAGGCCAGGCCGTCCACTTTGCAGACCAATTCCTGGTTTTCTTTATTGAAATAAAGCTTACCGGTGCAGACCGGGCAGGCGACGATTTCGAGTAAACGGTGATCCATGCTTCCTCCAGGGTGGAGATTTAACGTCAGGAAAGTGCGTGAGGATAGCATAACGCTATGCGCCAGGTTAATCACCGGCTGTGTTGTCGCTGCATTTTAATCTGTCAGAGGGATTGAATTGCCTCCGGCCCGGGCGTAGAATTTTGTGATTCAAGTCACAAAAATAATTTCTCATGATTAAACGTATTCATAAGATCATCGCCCTGTTTGCCAACTTCAGCAACTGAGGCCCCCCTTGTAACGAACGGCGCTGAACATTCGTTTTACCCAAGCCGACAACGCCGTTCGTTATTCCACTTGCCAACCAGTTCCCCACTCAAGGGCCAGCACCGCCGGAATATCCCCCAAAACAACCTGTGACGCACCGTGCCATTTTGCACTGCGGGTGATTGCCTGCCGAATATCCTGCACACGTTGCTTACCAAAGCGAACATTGGCCTGTGGGTGGAAACTGATGATTTCGAAAATACCCTGCCGACGATGCATTTTTGCATCGATGCGGCCAATCAACTCACCGCGTTGCAACACCGGCAGCGTAAAGTAACCATACTGCCGTTTTTCTTTCGGCGTGTAGCATTCCAACCGGTAATCAAAATTGAATAACTCCAACGCACGGCGGCGATCCCAAACCACCGGATCGAACGGAGAAAGCAAAGTGGTCACGCTGGATTTTAACGCTCCTTGTTCTGCCAGTAGCAACTCTGCCGCCAGCGAATGGTGCACGTAAAACTCCCCGTCCAAACCGTCGATCCGCACGGGCAGCACTTCGCCCTGCTGTTGTAACGACGTCAGTAGCGCTTTCGGTGCCACTCGCTTCAAACGGTAGTAATCTGCCAGCCATTCGGCTCTGAAGATCCCCAGGAAACGACAGCTGCGCCTTAGCATTTCCTGCCGTGCATCATCGACAGGTAATACATCCCGGCTATCATCCCAGTGAGGTAATAATCTTTCCGTCAGATCGTAAACGCGATGAAAATTGCGCCGTTCGGCTACCATCAATTTACCGGCGGTGAACAGGATTTCGAGATGGCGTTTTTCCGGCTTCCAATCCCACCAGCCACTGTTGCCCTTCTTCTCGGCGCTGAAATCCGCCGAACGCACCGGCCCAGCGCTTTCAATATGTTGCAACAGGGCATCTATTGCCGCCTGATGTTCCTGCATCCACTGTTCGGAATACTTCCACCCCATCCCTTGCGGCTGTAGCATTCGATGACGCAGCAAGCCAAAATCCTCTATGGGTAAAAAGCAGGCCTCGTGCGCCCAGTACTCAAACAGCCGGCGGCCAGCCAGTGCCTGTTCCAGCCATTCCGGCCGGTAATCGCCCAGGCGGCTGAACAGCACCAGATAGGGGCTGCGTGCGACCACGCTGATGGTATCGATTTGCAGTAACCCCATACGTGTAATGGCGGCAACCACGTCGTCGGGTTTGGCTTTGCGTTTCATCGGGGACAGCAGCCCCTGCGCGGCGAGGTGGATCGCACGAGCGGCAGCAAGAGAAATAACTGGGGTGTTCATCCTGACATCCGAAGTGATTGAGCAATCGCTTGATAATAGTGGATATCGGGGAATTTATCTTCGCCAGTGCTTGGGGTGGCGGCACCGGCACTGGCGAGGAAGGGGGTGGGTCAGAACGCGATAACGTCTGCCGCTGACAGCCCGTGGGAGCTGCGATAGATCGAGAACTCAACGTTCTGACCTTCGTTTAACGATTTATTTTTAGTATTGGCGATAGAACGACGGCTTACATAAATTTCGTCGCTTCCATCTACCGGTGAAATAAAACCATAGCCTGCAGCCTGATCAAACCATTTCACACGGCCCATTTGTAACACAGTATTTTTAAACATAACTTATATCCTTTTACTTGAGCATCCTTAACAACGTCATTTTTATTATTGTTGGACGCTACCAGCCCATCCTAAAGTTTTTCGTAACAAACCTCTCGTGAGCAAAAAATAAAAAACCCGCACTATGGCGGGCTTGTTGAACTTAATATCTTCCGCAATGAATCAGCGCAAACGCGTCATCATGGTTGTATTAAGATCTCTTTACGTTATTCCCTGTTTATTTACAGAGCAACAACGTTGGCGGCAGCCGGCCCGCGCGGGCTGTCTTCTACGGTGTACTCAACACGCTGGCCTTCAGCCAAAGTTTTGAAACCGTCGGTCGCGATTGCGGAGAAGTGTACGAATACATCTTTACCACCGTCGTTCTGTTCAATAAAACCAAAACCTTTGCTTTCATTGAACCACTTCACTTGACCCGTCTTCTTAGACATTACTTATTTACCTTTTAAATATATATACAAAACCTGCCATAAGGCAATTTTGGCCGTTCTTAGAAACATTACTTATGGGAGGTACTTAGAAGGTTCGTCTTTGAAGCGGAATCAGATGATAACGTTTTTGGAGGAACTGCTTAATTCTAAACTCGAACATAAATAGGTCTGTATCACAGGCCGACTTGCATTTACTCATAAATCTGTCTTTTGCACAAGAGGTTTATTGCCCTGTTTTTACCATTTCGCCATATTAATTTTTATGCCCATGATTATTAATGGATTAATTTATCTTTTTTTACGTAAATCTCTTAGAAGCATTGCCTTCTGGATGGCCGTATTTTCCGTAATTCCCTGCTCAAATGAGAGCTAACGCATAAAAATCTAATATGCTTGCCCAGGCTATAACAAAACCTAATCGACCTAGCTAAACTTGAGGTGAAAACAAGGCGAATGGCCTCTCAACCAGCACGTTTGCCGCCAAGAATGATATTTTTCAGATTATACTGAATAAAGGAGCTATGCGCATGACCGCCCAGCAGTTCGTCTCACCGAATGAAATCCGCGCCAGATTCTCCCATGCCATGTCAGATATGTACCAGAAAGAGGTACCTTTGTATGGCGATTTGCTCGAACTGGTGGCGGAAACCAACCGACAGGTCCTGCGCGAAGATGCCGCATTGGCGCATCAATTACAAATTACCGGCGAAGTCGAACGACTGGCCATGGAACGCCACGGGGCTATTCGGGTTGGCACCGCAGAGGAACTGTCCACCCTGCGACGGCTGTTTAACGTGATGGGCATGTCTCCGGTGGGCTATTACGATCTGGCCGTGGCCGGAGTTCCTGTTCACTCTACCGCATTTCGGGCAGAACATGAGGATGCGCTACAGATCAGCCCATTCCGGGTATTCACCTCTTTATTACGGCTGGAACTGATTGAAAACCCGGAACTGCGCGAACTGGCGCAACGCCTGTTGGCTCGTCGCCGTATCTTTACTGAACGGGCACTTGAACTGATCGCTTTGCAAGAAGCTCAGGGCGGACTGGACGACAGTCAGGCTGATGAGTTTGTCGAACAGGCACTGGAAACCTTCCGTTGGCACAGCCGGGCGACGGTTAGCGCGGCCGAATATCAGCAGTTGCACGACCAGCATCGTCTGATCGCCGACGTAGTGGCCTTTAAAGGCCCGCATATCAACCATCTGACGCCACGCACTCTCGATATTGACCGTGTCCAAATGGCCATGCCCAGCCGAGGGATCACCCCCAAAGCCGTGATTGAGGGCCCGCCGCCACGTCGTCGCCCTATTCTGCTGCGCCAGACCAGTTTCAAAGCACTGGAAGAAAACGTCGACTTTGTTGAACATGATGGTAGCGCCGTCGCCGGGCACCACACTGCGCGTTTCGGCGAGATAGAACAGCGCGGTGTCGCGCTGACAACCAAAGGCCGTGCACTCTACGATCGCCTGCTACAGGCTACCAACGATGCTTTGCAGGCACCGCCGAGCGAAAAAAATGCCGATATCTACAATCAGTTGCTGGCGGAAAATTTCCAGGCGTTTCCCGATGACTATGCCACCTTACGTGAGCAGCAGTTGGCCTGGTTTCGCTATTTTCCGACCGAGTGTGGTCTGGCGGCCAAGGAAACCCTGGATCAACACAGCACACTGGAACAGCTGATAGCTCAGGAATATATTCGCTTTCAGCCGCTGGTGTATGAGGATTTTCTGCCGGTCAGTGCCGCAGGCATTTTCCAATCGAATTTGGGCGACAGCGGGCACACGCAGTATAACGCAGCCTCAAGCAGGGCGGCATTTGAACTGGCACTGGGCGCAGAAGTGATCGATGAATTGGCGCTATATCAGCAAACGCAACAGCGTTCGATAGATGCCTGCGCGCAAGCTCTGGGGCTTCACGCGCTGGCGGTTTGATTTACTTTCTCAGCAGGGTTTCAATGCTGTGCAGCAGTTGCTCAGCCTGCTCGGGGGGAAGTACCGCATCAACCGGTAAATACCACCAGTTGGGCTGGGCAAAGGCGCGGCATTTAACCGCATCTTTCTCAGTCATCAACAACGTTTGCCCTGAAGAGACCAGTGCCGCCAATGGGCCATGCTGATATTCCTGATGATCGGCAAACGCCACTTCCTTTTCGACCTCTACACCCAATTTTTCTAACGTGGCGAAGAAACGCGGAGGATGGCCGATACCGGCCATGGCCACTACATGCGGCAGTTCGACTGCCGGCCGGCGCTCACCGCTGGCAACATTGACCGCGTCGCGCGCCTGCAATCGCATAGCGATTTCACCGGGCTGCGCCACTCCCCCATTGGCAATCAGGGCATCAACGCTGTTTAGCCGCGAAGCGCGTTCGCGCATTGGCCCTGCCGGCAACCACCACCCATTGCCAAAGCGGCGAACACCGTCGATCACCACCAGTTCAAAATCACGCTGCAGGGCGTAATGCTGCAGGCCGTCATCGGTAATCACCACGTCAAGTGGCTGCTGTTTAAGCAGTGCTTGTACCGCTTCAGAACGCTTTGGTGAAATTGCCACTGGCGCAGCGGTACGCTGATAAATCAGCACCGGCTCATCACCCGCCTGCTGGGTGGTCGTGCTCGCGTCAAGTAACAGCGGATAAGCCTCTGCTTTGCCACCATAACCACGAGAAACCACGCCCACTCGGTATCCGCGTTGCTGCAACTGCTCCACCAGCCAGATCACCATCGGGGTTTTGCCGTTGCCACCGGCAGTGAGATTCCCTACCACCACGACCGGTACCGGTGCGCGCCAGCTTTTACGCAGGCCGCAACGGTAGCTAAGCCGAATCAGGCCGCTGACCAGGCCATACAGCCAGGACAGCGGTAACAACAGCAAGTAAACCAGCGAACTGCCTGACCAGATGCGCTCGATCATTATTGACCAAACTGCATGCGGTGGAGTTGGGCATAAGCCCCCTGCTTTTCGATCAATACCGCATGTTCGCCACGTTCAACAATACGGCCATCCTCAACCACCAGGATTTCATCAGCCTTCTCAATGGTCGACAGACGGTGCGCAATCACCAGTGAAGTCCGGTTTTTCTGTAACTCATCCAGCGCCGCCTGAATAGCACGCTCCGATTCAGTGTCCAGTGCCGAGGTGGCTTCATCGAGGATCAGTATTGGGCAGTCGCGCAGCAAGGCGCGGGCAATAGCGATACGCTGGCGTTGACCACCGGACAGCATCACCCCGTTTTCACCGATCACCGTATCCAGGCCGTTCTCCATTTTTTCAATGAAGTCCATGGCATAAGCCATGCGCGCAGCCTTCTCGATCTCTTCGCGGCTATAGCGTTCTTCACGCGCGTAAGCGATGTTGTTGGCAATAGTGTCGTTAAACAAATGCACGTTTTGCGAAACCAGCGCGACCTGATCACGCAGCGATGCCAATGTGTACTCGCGCAAATCGTGACCATCCATCAGGATCTCGCCTTCCTGGACGTCATAAAAACGAGTCAGCAGATTGGCGATGGTTGACTTGCCCGAGCCGGAACGGCCCACCAGCGCCACCGTTTTACCTTCTGAAATACTCAGATTGATATCACGCAGCGCAGGGGTTTCTTTCCCTGGGTAGTAGAAAGTGACGTTACGGAATTCGATATCGCCCTTCGCTCGTGCGACTTCACGGGTACCGGTATCTTTTTCCTGTTCCATATCCAGGATGGAGAACAGGGTCTGACACGCCGCCATCCCACGCTGGAACTGGGCATTAACGTTGGTCAGTGATTTCAGCGGGCGCATCAGGGCGATCATCGAAGAGAACACCACGGTGATGGTACCGGCTGTCAGGGTAGCCATCACGCTCGGGAAGCTGGCGGCATAGAGAACGAAGGCCAGAGCCAGCGAAGCGATAAGCTGGATGATAGGGTCAGAGATCGAGGACGCAGAAACCAGTTTCATACCCTGCTGGCGCATGCGGTTGCTGACTGAATTGAAACGATCGGTTTCAACCTGCTGGCCGCCAAAAATCAGCACTTCCTTATGACCTTTAAGCATCTGCTCCGCGCTGGTCGTCACCTGCCCCATGGTGTTCTGCATGTTTTTGCTGATATTACGGAAGCGTTTGGAAACAATGCGGATAGCGATAGAGACAATCGGTGCCAGCACGATCAGGATCACCGACAACTGCCAGCTGTAGTAGAACATCATGGTGAACAGCGCGATGATCGACGCCCCTTCACGTACTACGGTCACCAGCGCGCTGGAGGAGGATGACGCTACCTGTTCGGAATCATAGGTGATGCGCGACAGCAAAGTGCCGGTAGACTGTTGATCAAAGAACGATACCGGCATTCTCATCATGTGGCCGAACAGCCGGCGGCGCATATGCATCACCACCATGCCGGATACCCATGAAATGCAGTAGCTGGAGACAAAGCCAGTCGCTCCACGTATCACCATCAGGCCAATAACTGCCAATGGCATCCACAGCAGGATACTGCTTTCCGTTTTCCCAAAACCGTCATCCAATAAAGGTTTAAGCAAAGACAACATAAAGGCGTCGCTGGCCGCGTTCAGTATCAACGCAATAGCCGCCACGATCAGCCCGGTCTTAAAAGGTGTGATCATCGGCCAGAGGCGACGGAAAGTCTGCCAGGTGGAGAGATCTTTATCATTCATCATGCAAATACCAGCATCGGAAGAAATAGCGGCCCATTTTACTCATTATCACCCTCTACGCCAAACCGCTGATGGTACCAACGGGGCATTAATTGTTCACGAAAGCCATTAATTTGCCAATCGTTGTCGAAAAAAAGTACGGATAACTGACCGGAGCGCGAAGTATCGTGCCAAATGATGTCATTTGCCAGATATCTGGCGACCACTTTAACCGCAGGTAATCGCCATTTATTGTAACGTGATGCCGAGGCTATTGCCGCCTTCGGCGCTACCGCACGTAAAAAAGGCGGGGTAGACGAGGTTTTACTGCCATGATGCGGAACCTGTAACACCGTAGCGCTTAATAAAGGACGTTGATATCTAACCAACTGTGCCTCTGTCCTTTTTTCTGCATCCCCCGTCAGCAACAAACTGTATTTCCCATCATCGATACGGATGACGCATGAATCATCATTTCCCGCCATTTTTACCGCCTCTGGCGGCCACAGTACTTGGAACTGAAGCGATTGCCATTGCCAGCGCTCTCCCGCCACGCAGGGTAAGTGGCCGGCATCAAGACGTGGACTCCTTACCGTCGCTTGTGGAAATGCACGCTGTATCTCTTCAAGACCACCGATATGATCCAGATGATCGTGGCTGATTATAATTTGTTCCACCGCTAATCCTCGCCAGTTAAGAAATGGCAAAACATTCCGCCCGGCAGCACTGCCGGTGCCCCAGCGAGGGCCGGTGTCATACAATATTGCCCGGCCGTTCTTTTCGACCACCATAGCCAGACCATGCCCAACGTCAAGCATGTCTACGCGCCAACGGTATGGCGGTTCTCTCTCACGCCACAGTACGCAACACAGCGCCAAAGTTACCAGCGCCGGCGCATAACGCAGCCACCAGTGGAAACGCCAAAAAAGCACCAGTAACCAACCGGCAATGCTGACAGCCAAGGATGCGGCACCAAGATCGACCCAACCGACTTGCAGATAGTGTAATGGGGCAAAAACCCCTGCCAACGTAAGATCCGCCAACCACCATAGTCCCGCACTCAATATCGGGAAAAGACCAACCACCACGGCCAGCAGGATCAGCGGCACCGTTATCAGTGAAACCAGAGGCACCGCCCAAAGATTGGCCGGAATGGCGCTAAGTGTCAGGCCATGAAACAATCCGGCCTGCATGGGCACCAGTAGCAACGTAATACCAAGCTGGATATGCAGCCAGCGCAATGGCGCCCAGTGCCATCCCGAACCAAAACGGGGGTTTAACGGCACCCATTCAAACCAGAAAATCAGGCAAAATACCGCGGTGGCCGATAGCCAGAAGCTGTCGGATAGTACCGCCAGAGGATCGCATACCAGAATCAAGCCAACGCACCACTGCCAAATTTGCCAGGATGAGCAATGGATGCCGCGTATGCGTAACAGCATCCACAATGTCAGCGCCAGACCCGTTCTTATCGCCGGTGGATGAGCGCCGGCCAACCAAACGTAGCCTAACGCGCCGAGCCAACTGACGATCAGCGGAAAGCGGTAGTCAATCAGCTTTGCCGGCAGAAAAAATTGCATCGCCCGCAGCAGCCCCCAAATCAAAATGGCCACCATCGCCACATGCAACCCAGAGATAGCCATCAGGTGAGCAATACCGGTTTTCAACATCAAGGTTCGTAACGCCGGTTCCAGCGCAGCCCTCTCACCAAATGCCAACGCGAGTAGCACCGCTTTAAAACGAAGAGTGCCAATATTGTTTTCGGCATAAGTGATAATCCGTTGCCGCCAACCGCAGTTTTGGTCCAGGAGGAGTGCGCTTTTCACCTGTGCCGTCAGTGGTTGACGCTGCGACATCGCCCAGCGCTGGCTGTCAAAGCCCCCTTCATTAAGATTGCCATGTATCGGCCGCAAGCGCAGTTGTAACTGCCAACGTTGCCCGGCACACAAGGGCCGGTCTTTGGGCTGCCAGAGGGTTGAGAAAGCGATGGAGGGCACCAGCCAGCGGCCATTGAGCCGTTCAATACGCATAACCGTCTGCTTTCGTGTCGCGCCAGCCAGTGCAATACTGCTAACCTGAACCACGGCGTTTACTACCGGGCCCTGGCTCAGACGATTGACTTGATTCACCAGGGTCCCGGCAGTGAATACCGCCCAAAGAAAGCCCAAAGTTCCCCAGGCCATAAACCGGCCTGCGCTGCCTCTCCCCCACAAGCAGAGGCAAAAGGGTAAGGTGACCAACAAGGCAATACGCGCATCGGGTAATTGCGGCATGAAAAGCAGCGGTAAAATACCGCAGATCCCCCCACTTACCGCCAAATCCAACGAGGTTTTGATAGGTACTCTCCCGATATAAGGCCGCTATCCAGGCAGCCAACATCACGGGATTGTTTACCTATCAACCAAAACTCGCCATTAACAATCTGAGGGTTCGCGAACGTCGCCGCACAATAGCGGCGGCCGTTGCCAGAGTGGAACATAGGTTGCGGCCTGGTACGCAGAAGCACCGGGAAAATTGGCCGAAAAAAGCAAAAAAAAACGGCGCCCTAAAGGCACCGTTTTATATTTCTTTACAAGCAACAACTCTATGGGCAGTCAGCGACTAGCCATAGATATTGGCGCGGTCACGCAGCTCTTTGCCTGGCTTGAAGTGAGGAACGTACTTGCCGTCCAACTCAACTTTATCACCAGTTTTCGGGTTGCGACCCACACGCGGAGCACGGTAGTGAAGAGAAAAACTGCCGAATCCGCGGATCTCAATGCGTTCCCCATCGGCTAGCGTAGCAGCCATATGTTCTAGCATCTCTTTCACTGCATCCTCAACGGCTTTCGCCGGTACATGAGATTGCTGGCCAGCAAGTCTTTCAATAAGTTCAGACTTGGTCATAGTTCCTCCAAGCTTTGCAGCTAAACTACCGTATCGGGGCGGTCAAAGACCGCCCCCCGTCATTACTCGCCTTTAGCCGCTTTGAAAGCTTCAGCCATTGCGTTAGAGAAGTTGCTTTCTTCTTGCTTGCTGCTGCTGTTAACAGTAGCGATTGCATCTTTCTCGTCAGCTTCGTCCTTAGCACGTACGGACAGGCTTACTACGCGGTTCTTACGGTCAACGCCGGTGAATTTAGCTTCAACGTCGTCACCCACATTCAGAACCAGAGTTGCATCTTCAATGCGGTCGCGAGAGGCTTCAGAAGCACGCAGGTAACCTTCTACGCCGCCTGCTAATTCAACTGTAGCACCTTTGGCGTCAACTGCAGTGACTTTACCAGTAACAATAGTACCTTTCTTGTTCATAGACAGGTAGTTATTGAACGGGTCTTCAGCCAGTTGCTTCACGCCCAGGGAGATACGCTCGCGCTCTGCGTCAACTTGCAGAACAACCGCTGCGATTTCGTCGCCTTTCTTGTATTCACGAACTGCTTCTTCGCCTGCAACGTTCCAGGAGATGTCAGACAGGTGAACCAGGCCGTCGATGCCGCCGTCCAGGCCGATGAAGATACCGAAGTCAGTGATAGACTTGATTTTACCTTCAACGCGGTCGCCCTTGTTGTGGGTTTCTGCAAACTGCTGCCATGGGTTGTTTTTGCACTGCTTCAGACCCAGGGAGATACGACGACGTTCTTCATCGATGTCCAGAACCATAACTTCCACTACATCGCCCACGTTAACAACTTTGGACGGATGGATGTTTTTGTTGGTCCAATCCATTTCAGAAACGTGTACCAGACCTTCAACGCCTTCTTCGATTTCTACGAAGCAGCCGTAATCAGTCAGGTTGGTTACACGACCAGTCAGCTTGGTGCCTTCTGGGTAACGTTTCGCGATAGCGACCCATGGATCTTCGCCCAGTTGCTTCAGGCCCAGGGAAACACGAGTACGCTCGCGGTCGAACTTCAGCACTTTAACAGTGATTTCGTCGCCAACGTTGACGATTTCGCTCGGATGCTTAACGCGTTTCCAAGCCATGTCAGTGATGTGCAGCAGGCCGTCTACGCCGCCCAGATCAACGAATGCACCGTAGTCAGTGAGGTTCTTAACGATACCTTTAACTTCCATGCCTTCCTGCAGGTTTTCCAGCAGTTGATCACGTTCTGCGCTGTTCTCGGATTCGATAACTGCACGGCGAGAAACTACAACGTTGTTGCGTTTCTGGTCCAGCTTGATGACTTTGAACTCAAGCTCTTTGCCTTCCAGGTGCAGAGTGTCACGTACTGGACGCACGTCAACCAGGGAGCCTGGCAGGAACGCACGAATACCATTCAGCTCTACAGTGAAGCCACCCTTAACTTTGCCGTTGATAACACCGACGACAGTTTCAGCTTCTTCGTAAGCTTTTTCCAGCGTGATCCAAGCTTCGTGACGCTTAGCTTTCTCACGGGACAGCAGAGTTTCACCGAAGCCATCTTCAACAGCGTCCAGCGCAACATCAACTTCGTCGCCTACCTGGATTTCCAGCTCGCCCTGTGCGTTTTTGAATTGCTCAGCCGGGATGGCAGACTCAGATTTCAGACCGGCGTCAACCAGTACTACGTCTTTGTCGATAGCAACTACAACGCCACGAACGATGGAACCCGGACGGGTTTCGATTGTTTTCAGGGATTCTTCAAAGAGTTGAGCGAAAGATTCAGTCATGTTTAATCTTCAGGGTTCTATAGTTTAACGTCCATTTAGCATCCCGCCGAATGGGGTTGTTTCACATACCCCGCCATTGGCTCCATGCCGACAGGGTTTAGGTTACAGGGGTAAAATTTTACCCGATATAGTTCGATACTACCATGACAAATATGACAAAAAGCCAATAACGTCGCCGTGCTTACTGCTGCGGCAACGCTAAAACTTCATGTGCATAAGTCAACGCACGCTGGATGACTTCGTCAATCGACATGCTGGTTGAATCCAGCACGAGGGCGTCAGAAGCAGGCACCAGTGGCGCGATAGGCCGATTACGGTCACGGTCGTCCCGTTCCTTTATCTCGGCTAAAAGACGTTCAAAGTTAACATTAAAGCCCTTTTCCTGCAACTGTAGCATGCGGCGGTGCGCACGCTCCTCAGAACTGGCGTCCAGGAAAATCTTGACCGGGGCATCAGGGAACACCACCGTGCCCATGTCGCGGCCATCGGCAATCAGGCCAGGGGCCTCACGAAATGCCCGCTGGCGGCGCAACAGGGCTTCACGCACGCGCGGGAAAGCCGCTGCCTGCGACGCGGTATTGCCGACGGTTTCAGTGCGGATTTCATTGCTGACATCCTCACCTTCCAAAATAACCTGCAGTTTGCCATCCTGGGCAATAAAGCGAACATCGAGATGTGCGGCCAGTGGAACCAGCGCCTCCTCAGACGTGATATCAACCTGATGATGCAACGCTGCTAATGCCAGCACGCGATAAATCGCGCCTGAGTCCAGCAAACGCCAACCAAGGGATTCGGCGAGCGCCTTGCACAAGGTGCCTTTGCCTGCGCCACTTGGTCCATCAACGGTTATCACCGGGGCTGTAGCCGTCATTTCTCTCTCCTTCAGGTAGAAAACCTCACAGGGACATAACCTGCCGCCAGCACAATGCGAAAGCATAATTAACAACGTCCCTGCCGCCCGCCCAATCGGGGCAGTCACGGTGGCGCATTATACGCTGCCAAACGACGAACTGTTACCCTGGAACTGTCTGGTTGTTGAAAATAAGCGTATGACCGCGCAAAAGTATAGCGGACGGCTCCAGGCTGCGGGCGTTAAAAACAATAAAGGCCCAGTCAAGGGCCTTAAAAGAAAGTATCTGACTGCGGATCACGCCATTTGACTGATGCGCGCCAGCTGTTCGAAGTAGTCCGGGAAAGTTTTCGCGGTACATTTCGGATCAAGAATGGTCACTGGCGTATCCGACAGTGCCACCAGCGAGAAGCACATGGCCATACGGTGATCGTTGTAGGTGCCGATATCGGCAAACTTCAGCTTGGCCGGCGGTACGACGTGAATATAGTCTTCACCTTCATCTACCTCAGCGCCCACTTTCCGCAACTCGGTCGCCATCGCAGCCAGGCGATCGGTCTCTTTCACTCGCCAGTTATAGATGTTGCGAATGGTCGTTGGGCCTTCAGCAAACAGGGCAGCGGTCGCAATGGTCATCGCCGCGTCAGGAATATGGTTCATATCCATGTCGATGCCGTGCAGTTCACCACGGCTGCATTCGATATAGTCATCGCCCCAGGTTATACGCGCGCCCATTTTCTCCAGCACATCGGCAAATTTGGTGTCGCCCTGAACGCTTTTCTTGCCGATGCCGGTTACGCGTACGGTGCCGCCCTTAATCGCGGCTGCCGCCAGGAAGTAAGAAGCGGAAGAAGCATCGCCCTCCACCAGGTAGTCGCCCGGCGAACGATAGGTTTGGCGGCCATTAATGTGGAACACGCGATAATTGTCGTGGCTAACCTCAACGCCGAAGGTACGCATCAGGTGCAGCGTGATATCAATGTACGGCTTGGAAACCAGTTCGCCCTTGATATGGATATTGGTGTCCTGTTCGGCCAGAGGAGCCGTCATCAACAATGCGGTCAGGAACTGGCTGGAGACGCTGCCGTCGACGGTGACATCGCCGCCGTGAAAACCACCGCGCAGGCGCAATGGCGGATAATCGGTCTGTTCCAGGTAATCAATCTGTGCACCGCCCTGACGCAGAGCATCGACCAAATGGCCGATTGGACGCTCTTTCATGCGTGGCTCACCGGTCAGCACCACATCGCTATTGCCCAGGCACAGAGCCGCAGCCAATGGACGCATCGCGGTACCGGCATTGCCGAGGAACAGTTCAAGCGGCTGACTGGCTACCAGCGGGCCGGCAACCCCTTCAACTTTACAGGTGGTGCGATCGTCTGACAGCTGATAGCTCACGCCCAGCGCCTGCAGCGCATTTAGCATATGACGCACATCGTCGCTGTCCAGCAGGTTGGTCAGCGTCGTCGTTCCCTCCGCCAGCGCAGCCAGCAGCAGAGCACGGTTGGATACGCTCTTGGAGCCGGGTAAGTTGACGGTGCCATTGACCAGGGCGACCGGTTGTAACGTCAGGGAATCCACCATGTGAACTAAAATCTCCAAAATCTGATAAACGAAACGGCCCCGGGAAAATGCCGGAGCCGCTTTAATTCAAAAAGGACAACAGCGAAGGCAGCCCGCTCAAGGCAGGCTACCCGGCTTAACCGTGACGACGTTCGAAGTCGGTCATAAAGTCGGTTAATGTCTTCACGCCGGCCAGCGGCATGGCATTGTAAATAGAAGCGCGCATACCGCCAACTACTCGGTGGCCTTTCAGCGCCTGCAAGCCAATGGCTTCGGCTTCGCTGAGAAACACCTTGTCCAGCGCGGGATCCGCCAACTGGAAGGGTACGTTCATCCAGGAACGGTTGGCCAGCGCCACCCGGCTGCGATAGAAATCGGAGTTATCGATAGTCGCATACAACAGCTCGGCCTTGGCCTGATTGCGTTTGTGCATCTCTACCAGGCCGCCCTGCTCTTTCAGCCATTTGAACACCAGGCCGGACAGATACCAGGCAAAGGTCGGCGGCGTGTTGAACATCGAGTCGTTTTCGGCCAGCACGGTGTAATCTAGGATCGACGGCACTTCGCGGCGTGCCTTGCCCAGCAGATCTTCACGTACGATCACCAGCGTCAGGCCGGCCGGGCCAATGTTTTTCTGTGCGCCGGCATAAATCACGCCAAAGCGACTAACGTCGAGCGGGCCGGAAAGAATGGTCGAGGAGTAATCGCCGATCACCACTTTATCGCCGAAATCCGGTACTTCATCGATAGCCACGCCGTCGATGGTTTCATTCGGACAGTAGTGCACGTAGGCCGCGTCGTCGTTCAACTGCCACTCTTTCATCGGTTTGATGCCGAGCAGACCGTCAACGGAAGTTTTCACGTCGATAGTGTTTGGCGTGCAGTATTTTTTCGCTTCGGTGATGGCGCTGTGTGCCCAGTAGCCGCCGTCGATATAGTCCGCGGTGGTTTTATCACCCAGCAGGTTCAGCGGCAGCGCGGCAAACTGTGCGCGGGCCCCGCCATGGCAGAACAGGACTTTATAATTGGAGGGGATTTTCAGCAGATCGCGCAGGTCCTGTTCGGACTGCTGAGCAACTTCGATAAACTCTTTACTGCGGTGGCTGATTTCCATCACCGAGGTGCCAAGACCGTGCCAGTTGCACAACTCCTGTTCCGCACGACGCAAAACTTCAACCGGCAGCATGGCCGGACCAGAGCTAAAATTATAAACCTGAGTCATTTCCCCTCACCACATTCACTATTCGCCAATGAAACTGGCCTACCGAAATACGCCCGAACTAACCCATCGGTTTTATCACTCGCGCCCCCTGCCTGCAATGGTTATTCGCCCGACACCGGAAAACGCGTTATCCCGGCAATAACAGGCTCTGCCAAATCACCGGTATTTTTTGCAATAAAACGCTGTGACAGCGGCCAATTCAGTGGGTTAACGCGGTTTATTATGCTGTATTCAGCCAACATGGCTGGGGGCCGCGCAGGCCCCCGAATGAAGAAAAGACACTCAGTATTGATTAAACATCTGCTGAATTTGTTTGGCATCTTTGGTCTGCGTCAGCGCCAATTGCAGCAGGATCCGTGCTTTCTGCGGGTTCAGTGTGCCAGCGGCTACAAAGCCAAATTTGGTGTCATCCACTTCGGCATCCTCGGTAGTCGCCCCGGTGGGCACTCTGGAAGAACGCACCACGGCGACGCCGTTATGGGCGGCCGTCGCCAGCGTGTCGAACACCGTTTTATACAGATTGCCGTTACCGACTCCGGCACTGACGATGCCCTGATAACCTTCGGCAATCAGCGCTTTGGCCGGCGCATCGGAGGCGTTGGCATAGTTATAGATAATGCCGACTTTGGGCAACGCTGTCAGACTGGAGACGTCAAACGGCGTCTCGGTGGTGTGCTTGCGCTGCGGCGAACGTTGATAGTCAACCTTGCCGTTATGAATGTAGCCAAGCGGGCCAAAGTTGGGCGACTGGAAAGTCTGTACCGATGTGGTGTTGGTTTTTGTCACATCACGGCCATCCAGCACGCTGTCGTTCATCGCCACCAGCACCCCACGTTTGGCCGATTGCGGATCTGCCGCCGTCACTACGGCGTTATACAGATTAAACGGGCCGTCGGCACTCATCGCCGTCGCTGGGCGCATCGCCCCGACAATCACCACCGGTTTGTCGCATTTAACCGTCAGATCAAGAAAGTAGGCGGTTTCTTCCAGCGTATCGGTGCCATGGGTGATCACAAAACCGTCGGTTTTAGCGCAGTCGGCGTTGATTTTCTTCGCCAGCTTCAGCCAAACCTCATCATTCATATCCTGCGAACCGATATTCACCACCTGCTCACCCTGGACATTGGCGACGTTTTTCAGCTCCGGTACGGCATTCACCAGAGCATCAACGCCCAGTTTTCCCGCCGTATAGTTGGATTTTGTCGCCGACTCGCCGCCGCCGGCAATGGTGCCGCCGGTCGCCAGCAGGGTGATGGTAGGCAATGCCAACGCAGAACCGCTTGCCCCCGCCAGCAGTAGCGCTACAGCGCTGAGTTTCACTGATTTCATTAGGTTTCTCCATGATAGATAACCCGCTGAATTATGGCCCTTATCCCCAAAAAAACTGTGACTTTGCCACCGCTTTAGGAATACGTGGAGCTTGGGCGTAAAACCCCGTATCATTGCGCGTTTTTAGTACGCTCAAAAAGTGAAGACAATGACGCAAACTTTTATCCCTGGCAAAGATGCCGCGCTGGAAGACTCTATCGCCCGTTTCCAACAGAAATTAAGCGATCTGGGTTTTAATATCGAAGAGGCCTCCTGGCTGAACCCGGTGCCGCACGTATGGTCGGTTCATATCCGCGATCGCGATTGTCCGCTGTGCTTCACCAACGGTAAAGGCGCCAGCAAAAAAGCTGCGCTGGCCTCCGCTTTGGGCGAATACTTTGAACGCCTTTCTACCAACTATTTCTTTGCTGACTTCTATCTGGGCAAGCAGATTGCCGAAGGCGATTTCGTGCATTACCCGAACGAGAAATGGTTCCCGATCCCGGCCGATGATTCGCTGCCGGCCGGTATTCTCGATGAACGTCTGCATGCGTTCTACAATCCGGATCAGGACGTTAACGCCAGCGATCTGATCGATCTGCAATCCGGTAATGGCGAACGCGGTATTTGCGCCCTGCCGTTTTCCCGTCAGTCAGACCAGCAGACGGTTTACATCCCGATGAACATCATCGGTAACCTTTATGTGTCCAATGGCATGTCTGCCGGCAACACCGCCAACGAAGCCCGCGTACAGGGCTTGTCTGAGGTGTTCGAGCGCTATGTGAAAAACCGCATCATCGCCGAATCCATCAGCCTGCCGGAGATCCCGGCTGAAGTGTTGAACCGCTATCCGGGCGTGGTGGAAGCCATCGCCAAGCTGGAAGAAGAAGGTTTCCCAATCCTGTCCTACGACGCCTCACTGGGCGGCAACTACCCGGTAATTTGCGTTGTGCTGTTCAACCCGGCTAACGGCACCTGTTTCGCCTCGTTCGGCGCCCATCCTGATTTTGGCGTAGCGCTTGAGCGTACCGTCACTGAACTGCTGCAGGGTCGCAGCCTGAAGGATCTGGACGTGTTCACCGCACCAACCTTCGACGACGAAGAAGTGGCAGAACACACCAACCTGGAAACCCACTTTATCGATTCCAGCGGTTTGATCTCCTGGGATATGTTCAAGCAGGACGCGGATTACCCGTTTGTCGACTGGAGTTTCAGTGGCAGCACGCAGGAAGAGTTCGCCACGTTGATGAGCATCTTCGATAAAGAAGGCGCGGAAGTGTATATCGCCGACTACGAGCATCTGGATGTGTATGCCTGCCGTATCATAGTGCCGGGTATGTCCGACATCTATCCTGCGGAAGACCTGCTGCTGGCCAACAACAGCATGGGTGCGCACCTGCGAGATCTTCTGCTGGCGCTGCCGGGCAGTGAGTGGGAGCCACAAGAATATCTGGCGCTGATTGAACGCTTTGACGACGAAGGCCTGGACGATTTCACCCGCGTGCGTGAACTGTTGGGCATTGCCTCCGGTAAAGACAACGCCTGGAATACCCTGCGCGTGGGCGAACTGAAATCAATGCTGGCGCTGGCAGGCGGCGATATGGATCAGGCGCTGATTTGGGCCGAATGGACGCAGGACTTCAACGCTTCGGTATTGAGCCCGGCACGCAGCAACTATTACCGTTGCCTGCAAACCCTGCTGCTGCTGACACAAGAGCCAGAACGCGATCCGGCGCAGTACTACGCGGCCTTCGTGAAAATGTACGGTCAGGAAGCGGTGGATGCTGCCTCTGCGGCCATCAGCGGCGAAGAGCGTTTTAACGGCCTGTTCGCGGTCGATAGCAGTCTGAAAGCCTTACCGGCTCATCAGGCACTGTTGGCGGCCTACGAGAAACTGCAGAACGCCAAGCGCCGCTATTGGGCACAGGCATAATCTCAGTACCTTGGCGCCGGCGGCTCTCTGCCGGCGCTATACCCCAGAATCTCTGCTCAAAAATATCAACCTCTTATTTTGATGGTTAAATAAGCGCGTTTTCTGTTTATTTTTTTCGCCTCATTACGCACTTATCAGCAAACAAGACAAATAAAACGGCAATTGTTACTGACTGGTGAAATAATAATTAACCGATTATTGAACCCTACCACCTGAAAAGTGACAATATACGTTAAAATTTAACCTTGCCGAGGCTGTCACGACCGTCTTTTCAAAATTATTTGCAAACATTAAAAAATAGTTTTACCATTAAATTCAATATGTTAACTCAATAAACCTTGCGATTTATCTGGTTTTCGACCGCTTTAGTTTCTCGCCTTATGATCCAAATCAATTTTTACCCTATACTGCTTTGTTAGTATCTTATTGCGTTGTTTTAACCCTTAAAAGCGAGAGTTAGTGTGAAAGCTGACAACCCCTTCGATCTGATATTACCTGCAGCAACGGCGAAAATCGCTGAGGATGCAGGTGTGTATAAAGCCACCAAGCACCCGCTGAAAACATTTTATTTGGCGATTACTGCCGGTGTCTTTATTTCAATCGCATTCGTATTTTATATCACTGCGACTACCGGCACTGCCGGTGTGCCTTTCGGCCTGGCAAAACTGGTCGGCGGCATCTGTTTCTCTCTGGGGTTAATGCTGGTGGTGGTTTCGGGCGCCGACCTGTTCACCTCCACCGTGCTGATTGTCATTGCCAAGGCCAGCGGCCGCATCAGCTGGTATCAGCTGGGGGCCAACTGGCTGAATGTCTATATCGGCAACCTGATTGGCGCCCTGTTCTTCGTGGCACTCATCTGGTTCTCTGGTGAACACATGGTCGCCAATGGCCAGTGGGGCCTGAACGTCCTGCAAACCGCGGACCACAAGCTGCATCACACCTTTGTTGAGGCCGTCTGCCTCGGCATCCTGGCTAACCTGATGGTCTGCCTGGCGGTATGGATGAGCTACTCCGGCCGCAGCCTGATGGACAAAATGTTCGCCATGATCCTGCCGGTCGGCATGTTTGTCGCCAGCGGTTTCGAACACAGCATCGCCAACATGTTTATGATCCCTATGGGTATCGTGGTTAAAAACTTCGCCACGCCAGAATTCTGGCAAGCCGTAGGGGCAACACCTGAGCAATTTGCTCATCTGACCGTAAGCAACTTTATCATCGACAACCTGATCCCGGTCACCATCGGTAACATCATTGGTGGCGGTCTGCTGGTTGGGTTGACTTACTGGGTAATTTATCTGCGTGGTGGTGAACAACAGCACTAAGCTGTTAGTTACCGCGCGCCGAGTTAGAACTCCACAATTAAAGGTAGGTGTATAATGACCGAACTTAACGAGAAATTAGCCAAAGCCTGGGAAGGTTTCAGCAAGGGTGACTGGCAGAATGAAGTCAACGTTCGTGACTTCATCCAGAAAAACTACACTCCTTACGAGGGTGATGAATCCTTCCTGGCTGGCGCAACTCAGGCCACCTCCACCTTGTGGGACAAGGTTATGGAAGGGATCAAACTGGAAAACCGCACCCATGCGCCAGTTGATTTCGACACCAACGTTGCCGCTACCATTACTTCTCATGACGCGGGCTACATTGCCAAAGAGCTGGAAACCATCGTTGGCTTGCAGACTGATGCACCACTGAAACGCGCGCTGATCCCATTCGGCGGCATCAAAATGGTGGAAGGTTCTTGTAAGGTCTACGGCCGCGAACTGGATCCACAGCTGAAGAAAGTGTTCACCGAATACCGCAAAACCCACAACCAGGGCGTATTCGATGTTTACACCAAAGACATTCTGAACTGCCGTAAATCCGGCGTGCTGACTGGTCTGCCTGATGCATACGGCCGTGGCCGCATCATCGGTGACTACCGTCGCGTAGCACTGTACGGCATCGATTTCCTGATGGCCGACAAGCTGAACCAGTTCAAGTCACTGCAGACCAAGCTGGAAAACGGCGAAGATCTGGAAATGACCATCCAACTGCGTGAAGAAATTGCTGAACAGCATCGCGCTCTGGGTCAAATCAAAGAAATGGCGGCCAAATACGGCTGCGATATCTCTGGCCCGGCGACCACCGCACAAGAAGCCGTACAGTGGACCTACTTCGGCTACCTGGCCGCAGTGAAATCCCAGAACGGTGCAGCCATGTCCTTCGGCCGCGTGTCCACCTTCCTTGACGTGTTTATCCAACGCGACATCGATGCGGGCAAACTGAACGAAGAACAAGCGCAGGAACTGATTGACCACCTGGTGATGAAACTGCGTATGGTTCGCTTCCTGCGTACCCCTGAGTATGATGAACTGTTCTCCGGTGACCCAATCTGGGCGACTGAATCCCTGGCAGGTATGGGTGTTGACGGCCGTACTCTGGTTACCAAAAACAGCTTCCGTTTCCTGAACACCCTGTACACCATGGGGCCGTCTCCGGAACCGAACATGACCATCCTGTGGTCTGAAAAACTGCCGTTGAACTTCAAAAAATACGCTGCGAAAGTGTCTATCGACACCTCCTCCGTACAGTATGAAAACGACGACCTGATGCGTCCTGACTTCAACAACGATGACTATGCCATCGCCTGTTGCGTCAGCCCGATGATTGTCGGCAAACAAATGCAGTTCTTCGGTGCCCGTGCCAACCTGGCGAAAACCATGTTGTACGCCATCAACGGCGGCGTTGATGAAAAAATGAAAATCCAGGTTGGCCCGAAAGAAGCGCCAATGATGGATACCGTGTTGGACTATGACAAAGTCATGGAACGCATGGACCACTTTATGGATTGGCTGGCCAAGCAGTACGTGACCGCGCTGAACATCATTCACTACATGCACGACAAGTACAGCTATGAAGCTGCACTGATGGCGCTGCATGACCGTGACGTTTATCGCACCATGGCTTGCGGCATCGCCGGTCTGTCGGTTGCGGCTGACTCCCTGTCCGCTATCAAATACGCTAAAGTGTCCACCATCCGTGACGAAGACGGCCTGGCCGTAGACTTCAAAATCGAAGGTGAATACCCGCAGTTCGGTAACAACGATGCTCGCGTAGATGACATCGCCTGTGACCTGGTAGAACGTTTCATGAAGAAAATTCAGAAACTGCGCACCTACCGTAATGCAGTAGCAACTCAGTCTGTACTGACCATCACCTCTAACGTGGTTTACGGCAAGAAAACCGGTAACACCCCAGATGGCCGCCGTGCAGGCGCTCCATTCGGTCCAGGTGCCAACCCAATGCACGGCCGTGACCAGAAAGGTGCCGTAGCCTCCCTGACCTCCGTAGCCAAACTGCCGTTTGCCTATGCGAAAGACGGGATCTCCTACACCTTCTCCATCGTGCCAAACGCGCTGGGTAAAGATGACGACGTGCGTAAAGCCAACCTGGCAGGTCTGATGGACGGTTACTTCCACCACGAAGCCTCTATCGAAGGTGGCCAGCACCTAAACGTTAACGTGATGAACCGTGAAATGCTGCTGGACGCGATGGAAAACCCTGAGAAATATCCTCAGCTGACCATCCGCGTATCCGGTTATGCCGTTCGCTTCAACTCGCTGACCAAAGAACAACAGCAAGACGTAATTACCCGTACTTTCACTCAGTCGATGTAATTGCCCCATCCGGGCGGGGTTTCCCGCCCGGTGGTTAAGCTGAACCCCGGGGCCGGATCTTTCCGGCCTTTTTAATAATGCAGTCCCCTGACTCAGCGCGAGTCTGTTTTGCCAGATGGCTATACTCAATGGAATGGCTATCCGGCAAAACAGTTATCCGGCGTAATAACCGGCCAACAGGAATCGTTCCACCCCAGTCGTCGGGCCCTGCCCGCTTGCTGCATCGCTGATCCCTGCTGGCGGTTACAAGCCTACTTTTAGACTGCGTTTGACAGTCAATATTGGAGAGAACCCCGCAATGTCAGTGAAAGGTCGCATCCACTCCTTCGAATCCTGTGGCACCGTAGACGGCCCAGGGATCCGCTTTATCGTTTTCTTCCAGGGCTGCCTGATGCGCTGCCTGTATTGCCACAACCGTGATACCTGGGATACCCACGGCGGGAAAGAAGTCACCGTGGAAGAGCTGATGAAAGACGCCGTCTCTTATCGCCACTTTATGAACGCTTCCGGCGGCGGCGTTACCGCTTCCGGCGGCGAAGCGATTTTGCAGGCCGAATTCGTCCGCGACTGGTTCCGCGCCTGCCATGAAGAAGGGATCAACACCTGTCTGGACACCAATGGTTTTGTCCGCCGTTACGATCCGGTAATCGACGAACTGCTGGATGCCACCGATCTGGTGATGCTGGATCTCAAACAGATGAATGACGATATTCACCAAAATCTGGTCGGCGTTTCCAACCACCGCACGCTGGAATTTGCCCGCTATCTGGCGAAGCGTAATCAGCGCACCTGGATCCGTTACGTCGTGGTGCCGGGTTGGTCGGATGATGACAAGTCGACGCACCTGCTGGGTGAGTTCACCAAGGACATGACCAACATCGAGAAAATCGAATTGCTGCCTTACCACGAACTGGGCAAGCATAAGTGGGTAGCGATGGGGGAAGAGTACAAGCTGGACGGCGTCCATCCACCGAAAGCGGACACCATGGAACGCGTCAAAGGCATTCTGGAAAGCTACGGCCACAAAGTGATGTACTAAGGCCTTGGCTACAACAAAAAACCCGGCGCACTCTGGCCGGGTTTTTTATGCTCAGGCGGCAGCGAACGGGGTGTGTTGAGGATCTGGCTTTTTCAGCAGCATCATCAGATAGACCAGTGCTACGGCGGCAATCATCACAAACAGCGATTGGTCGGAATAATTTTGCATCAGCAGCGCCGTCATCGACGGGCCGAGCAGACTGCCAATGGTGTAGCTCATCAACAGTGCCTGATTCATCGCCACCAGCTCATGCGGCATCGCCTTCTCACAGGCCCAGGACATCGCGACCGGATACAGGGTAAACCCGGCACAGCCGAGAATGAATAGCGCCGGAGCCATGGCGGAGTGACTGAGCATCGCCATACTGGCGAGGATCACCACAAATACCTGAATCCGCAGCACCAGCAGGCGGCCATAGCGGTCAGCCAGACGCCCCACCGGCCACTGGCCGACAATGCCTGAACTGACCAGTAATGCCATCCAGTAACCGACGTTGGCGTCGCTCATCCCCTGATGAGATAAATACAGCGGCATCAGGCCATACAACGAGCCGAGAACAATCCCGGAGATAATACAGCCATTGATGCCCAGTCGCGCGCTACGGCGTTTCAACATCGGCCAAACCGCGGCGTGTTGGGGTTCGTCATGCTGGCTGTTCACCCGGGCAAACAACATCGGCAACATGGCGCTGATCACAATCGCCGTCACCCAGGGCACCACGTTCAACAGTTCGGTAGACACCATACTCAGCAACAGTTGGCCGACCACCGTCCCCAGGTAGTAAACCATCATATAGGCCGCCAGCAGTTGCCCACGGTTGGAAAGGTTTCCGCTGCGCAATAAGGCGCTCTCAACAATCACCCAAATCCAGGCGCAGCCGATACCGGCAAAGAAACGCCAGCCCATCCAACTCCAGAAATCGAGCGACAATGCCATACCGGCAGTCGCCACGGCGAACACCACGCAGGCAAGATGATAGCTGCGGGTAAAGCCAATGCGCTGGATCAGTTTACCCGCCATCAGCGTGCCGAGCAGATTGCCGGTAAAGTAAGAGGAACTTACCATTCCCACCTGTCCGGTTGACAACTGAGCATGGGTTAACCAAAGAGGAACTAACGTATTCAATACGGCAATAGAAACCGTGAGCAACAACAGGCCACAGAGCAGCAGAAGCACTGGGCGGGAATATGCGGACATAGTGAGATTGAAACCGAACACGCAATGAGAGTGCGCGCATCATGCCACTGGCGATAAAAAAGTCAATCGACTCTTATCAGTGGATCGCACGATTTGTTTTTTGCCTCCGTAGCGCCGACTAGCATCATCAGGAAACGGGCTCCCAATGACCGCTTCATGCGTGCTCCAATGGGGTTTCGGCGTCGCCCCTTCCTTATAGACGACGCCAAACTTTCTTAACGCGGCCGGTGATAAACCATCGCCAACTGGCCCGCAATTTCTGCGGTATTCACCAAGACTGCTGCATTGGCCATGGCCGAACGCCCCTGGGTTGCCTGCTCGACCGCTTTCATAATGAATTTGGTTACCTGGCTGCCAGTCACGCCTTCGGCGGCCGCGTCCTTGATCGCCGTCTGGATCGCTGCCTGAACGTCACGGCTGTCAATCGCATCCTCCGGTTTGGTCGGGGCTGCCACCACCATCGCCGCACTACCCGGTAATGCGCGGTTAATATCAATCGCCTGGGCAATCTCCTCCAGGCTGTCCAGCCGTTGCGGACTGCGATAACCGCTACTGCGGCAATAGAAGGCCGGGAAATCGTCCGTTTGATAGGTCACCACAGGAACGCACTGGGTTTCCAGAAACTCCAGCGTACGCCCGATATCAAGGATATTTTTGGCACCTGCGCACACCACCGTCACGTTAGTGCGGGTAAATTGGATCAAATCGGAAGAGATATCCATGCTGTCCTCTCCCCCGCGATGAACACCGCCAATGCCCGCAGAGGCAAAGAAACCAATACCGGCCAGTTCGGCCAGCATCAGCGACGAGGCCACCGTGGTGGCCCCCATGCCTTTTTGCGCCAGCACAAAAGGCAAATTGTTGCTGGATACTTTCGCGATACCGGACGTGGTGGCGAAACGTTCGATCTGTTCGCGATGCATGCCCACCAAAATTTCGCCATCGCAGATACCAATGGTTGCAGGAACCGCGCCGCTGCGGCGTACTGCCGCCTCCACCGCCAGCGCAGTCTCCACATTGGCAGGATAGTTCAGCCCGTGGGTAATAACGTTTGATTCCAGCGCAACCACCGCGCGGCGGCTTTCCAGGGCGGCCTTCACTTCAGGATGAATAACCAAAGGCAGTAAATTAGCTTGCATCATGACTCACTTATCATATTGGCGGAAACAGAGGGAAACAGCGCCGCTTGCAGTTGCGCGACACCTTCAGGCTGCAGCAATTGGTAATGGTCGACCGCCAGTTGGATCACCCGTGGCGGATTAACCTGCAGAGCCGGTGAGTTTTCAAGTTGGGAATAATGGTCGCCGGCCGCTTTAATAACGGTCACCGGCGCCCGAACCTGGCGTTGCTGCAGTTCCTCGAAGTTATAGCCGAAGGCATAGGTTTGCTTGACGATCGCAATGATCCGCACCACCAGCTCCACCTGAAGCTGTGGGAAACAGCGGCAAATAAAACGCACAAAGTCCCCCTCTTCGCGGCACTCTGCCAGACAGCGCTCAAGCAATGGCCCCTCCACCTGGCGGGCAAAAACGGAAAATAAAATCGCCACAAACACCGGGTTGGTAAAACTGATCTGTTGGTTACCCTCTTGCTCTCGGTCAAATTGCGTTTTTGGCGAGCCGGGAGCAATCAGATACAGCGCCTCCACTTCCTGGCCTTCAGCCTCCAACTGGTAGGCAGACTCGAAAGCCACGCGTGCGCCGAACGAGTATCCCCACAAGGTATAGGGCCCGTGGGGCTGCAAACGTCGGATTTGCGCGATATCGGCCGCCGCCATCTGCTGAATGGACTCCAGTGGCCGCTCACCTTCGTTAATGCCCTGCGCTTGCACGCCATAAAAGGCACGCTCCTGGCTCAGACTCTCTCCCAGCGCTTTCAGACTCAGCGGATAACCTCCCAGTCCTGGCCAGCAAAAAATCGCCGGTGCCTGCTGCCGAGTAAAAGGCACCAGGCGCGACAACTGTGGCGCGAGACAGGCATTGCGTTCTATCCAGTCGGCCAAAGCAACGATGTTTGGCGTTTGGAACAGGATCTGCATCGGCAATTTAATATCGAGCGCTTTGTTTACCTGGTTGATAAACATCACTGCAGTGAGTGAGTTCCCCCCGCTTTCAAAGAAATCATCGTCTGAAGAGACCCTTTCCCACTTCATGACCCGGCACCAGATTTCGGCCAAACGCTGTTGCAATTCGCCCTCTGGAGCCAATAGAGGCTTTTCGGTATTCAGTTGGCAAGCATACATACGATTAAGCGTTTGTTGGTCAACCTTACCGTTGGCCATCAGCGGCAGCTTGTCCATGACCAGCACGCGGTTGGGGATCATGTATTGTGGCAACTGCGCGGCTAAATCGGCTTTCAGCATTTCAGTTGGCCCTTGCATATGCACCCGGTCCTCATCCATACCGTCATGGCACAGCTGCGACTGGCTGAGCGGGCCGCCGATACAGAAATAACAGCTCTGCATTGGCAATCCGTGGCGGCTCAACAGCGCCCGCATCGCCTTTGCGGCAGGCAAGTCGTGCCCGCTTTTCGAGCTATAGCCGGCCGACATCATCCCCAGCCCCAACGGATTGGCCTGCAGGCGATGCAGCGCACGCCCCAGCATAATGTAATGTCCCTGAGCATCGGCATGGTTGTTCACCAGCATGATGCCAAAGCCCGCACGCTGATAGACCTGCTGATTAATGGCGATAACGTGATGGCGTGCCAGGATCTCCTCATCCATAAAATGCAGCGATCCCTGGCGATAGTGATACAGCCCAGGAGACATATCGGCGACGCCCTGCGCATGCACCTGGACAAAAAACTCTGGATGCTCGACAACTGCCTCCCTATTGGCTGGCTGAAGGCGATAATCACCAAAATAATAGTCAGTTGCGGCGCCGTCATACCACTGCGGCAACGCCCCCGGGTGGGTGCCAGCGATGGCCTGCAGGCCATATTCCGGCAGCAGTTCATCGAACAACCCCAACATATGACCCGCCTCCATCTCCAGAACCTCTTGAATATTGTTCTGATAAACCTGATCGATGGCCGCACGTTTGCCGACAAAATGGATTTTAAGACTCGCCGTTGCCTGTTCAGGCAGTTCGCATAGGCGATACAGACGGTGGTTAACAGGGTGGTAATAATAGATCCCCGCCGGCCAGTCAAACATGCGGTGCAGCTCGAGATACATCTGAACCGAATACAGCGCCCCCGGTGATGCGTAGGCGTATTTGGGCAACAAACGTTTTTCACTGGCGAACTGGCCAAAGTTACGCAGCAGCGCGCCAAAATCCTCCGCCGACAGCGCCTGCAGCTCACTCGCTAATACGGCGCGCGGGCTGCGCCCCAGGATCGACAATAATTGCGCCTCGGTGACCCGCGTCGTCCCTTCAAAGAAACGGTAACTTTTGCGGCTGAAAGCCCGATAGCTTTGCTGCGCGGTAGCCTGTGCACCGGCAAGCGCGATCGCGGGCAATGCCCGGCACTCCTCCTCGCTGCGGCACCCCGCATTGGACAGCTGCGCCTTGACCTGCTGCCTGCTGGCCTTGGACTGATGATGCTCACCGTGAACACCCTGATCCATCAACACCGCATGCTGCGAGTCCAACTCGACACAGGCGATCAGGTTTTGATAGTGGGTTCGCTCATCTTCATTGACCATCACCGCCGCCCTTTTCACCCAGAGGTGACGCTCAATGGCCAGGCGAATTTCATCGAGTTCGATGCGGTAACCGCGCAGTTTAATCTGGTTATCGGCCCGACCGGCAAAGTGATAGCTGCCGAGGCTATCCCGGTAAACCACATCGCCGGTGCGATACATACGCGCATGTTGTGCCGCAGCGGTAAATGGATTCGTCAGAAATCGTTCGGCCGTCAATTCGGGGCGCTGCAAATAGCCATTGGCCACCTGCACACCGGAAATGTACAGCTCGCCTTTTTCACCTTCGGCCACCGGCTGACGGTGCGCATCAAGCACATAAAACTGGGTATCATCCACCGGCCGGCCTATCGAAACGGCGTCCGGCGACTGTTCCAGCCCGTCTTTCTCAACCTCATGCACCGAGGCATTAATGGTGCATTCCGTTGGACCATACAGGTTGACCAGGCTGGCCTGCGGCAGACACTGAAAGAACTGCCGCGCCAGGTTGCGCGTCAATATCTCACCGCCACAAAAGACCTGCGTTAACGCCTGGCAATCCTGTAACAGCGGCTGCTCGACCAGCGCCTGCAGCAGCGTCGGGACGCATTGCAGGCTGGTGATTTGATGACGCAGTAACGTCATCACCATCATATCCGGATCGCGGTAGCAATCCTTCGGGGCCATCACCAGCGAACATCCCATCGCCGGCGCCAGGATCTCCCACTGCGCCGCATCAAAGCTCATGGGCGTTTTCTGCAAAATTTTGCTGTGTGCGCCAAAAGCGAAACGACCGGTCAGGTAATGCATATGACGGGAAATATTAGGGTAGCTGACCATTACGCCTTTCGGTTTGCCCGAACTGCCTGAGGTGTAAATCACATAGGCCAGCCGCGCGGTATCGCTGGCATCAGCAATATCAAAAGCCACTTCGGGTAAGTCAGAAAGATAAGGAATGTCATTGTCGGTGATAATCGTGACGTCAGGCCCGATCAGCGTTTGCAATTTTTCTTTGAGATGATATTGGCAAAAAATAACTTTTACCGCTGAGTCGGCAATCATATAACGCAGCCGCTCATCGGGATATTCTGGCGCCAACGGTAAATAAGCATAGCCGCTGGCCAAAATCCCCCAGGCGCCGCTGACCAGAGTAGTAGAAGGCTCGCAGAATAAACCGATACAAATGCTGTCTGTCCTAACCCGCTGCCGCAAACAGGAAGAAATACTGAAAACATGGTGGCAGAAGTCGCGATAATTCAGTACGCCGTCCGCGTCCTGTACCGCAATGGCTTCGGGTTGCCGGCTGTAGTGTTGAGCCAACTGTTCAAATAGTCCCGCCGAAATATCCATTTTTACTCTATGAACGCCTCACATTTGCAAGGATCCCGGTAGGGCTGTAATGACGACGTGCTTTAGCAGCACTTCCCATTCAGGGAAATGCCCGACCTTATCCCATTAGGGTATATCTGACGTTGTCATTACTGTCGTTATCCATACAGCTTTTCGGCACTCACCCTCTTTCAGAGTTAATAGTTGCCAGTTGGCAGATGACAACTGACGTCATTTTTTTCGCAGGCAGGAGCCTGAGCGACTTTTGCCCATTTCCTTTGGATCTATTTATTTGTCATGGCGCTAATTGCGTTATCAGTGTAAGCATGGCGATATTTATCGCCCCTAAACTTTCACCGCTAAGAAATAGCGCTGTCTGCGGCCCTGAATAACCCGTAATTCTTTTGCTGTTGCTAGCCTGCTGCTGCGCGGCTAACGTCTCTGTGACGGCACCAGTCAACCACGGCGGCAAAAGAGCTTACAATAATGCTGGGCTCGGCCGCGGCCAGCACCTGCCGATTTTGGATACCATAATCCACCGCGATCACCGGGCAGCCAACCTGATGAGCCATCAATATGTCGTGCGTAGTATCCCCCACCATCACTGCCTCTTGAGCCCTGACCTGATAATGCTCCAGGATTTTGTTGCCGGACTCCGGCGCCGGTTTTTTCTCCGTTACCTGGTCGGCGCAAACCACCACATCAAACAACGGGGCAATGCCCGCCGCCGCCAAGAGCGAATTTGCACTGCGTGCGAACTTATTGGTGGTCACCGCCAGATGAAAACCCGCACCTTTCAACTGTTGCAGGCCCGCGGCGACACCAGGAAATAACAGCGATGCCGCCATCGGTAAAATCAGCGTCTGAAACTGCCGTTGATACTCCGCCACACAGTCAGTCACTGCCCGGCCATCGGCCTCCTGAGCCAGCAATTGGGCAAAGGCACGCTCCAACGGCAGGCCTATCGTTTCACGGATCAGTTCATCATCAGCCGGCTGGGGTAATTGCAGCTGTTGAAAGGTGGCACGAAAGGCGGACACAATCGCTTTCGCCGTATCAAACAGGGTGCCGTCAAGGTCAAACATAATGACCCGGAGTTCAGGTTTCATCGTTGTCACCTTCTTGAGGGTCAGTAATTAGGGACTTTAATTAAGCAGTCTTTTTTATTTTCTATTTCCGGGCGATAAACCTGCGTCTGCCAGTCATCGGCAGACACCTGCTCTATTGCAATGGAAACGACGCCGGCATCGCACTGTAATGCTTGCGTAATAACCCGCGTGATCTCCTCTGCCAATGCATGCTTGGCGCTTTGGGAAAGTACCTGCGGAAAGTGCTGAATTTTCACGTGCGGCATGTTTTTTCCTTTGTAGAGTTTAATTACCCGTGACGGGTACCAAAATAACGGTCACCGAAGTCGCCGATCCCCGGTTTCATAAAGGCCTGATCCGAGAGTCCCTGTTCAATGGACGACGTCACCAGTTGGATGGCCGGGAAGCGGGTAAACAAACGATCGACCCCTACCGGCGATGCCAATACATTAACAACATAGATATTTTCCACCGGCACACCTTGTTCCAACAGCGTTTCGATTGCCATGATCAGCGATCCGCCCGTGGCCAGCATAGGTTCAAATAGCAACACGGCGCGTTCGGCAATATCGTCGGGAAAATGAGAGTAGAAATATTTGGGTAGCTTGCTTTGCGGATTGCGTTGAATAAGTATTTTGCCTATCGGCTGGCCGCTAAACATTCTGCGGTACTCACCCTCAAAACTTTCCCCGGCGCGGATCACCGAAACACCGCAAATACCACGGGCAAGTTTTAGCCCCGTGTAGGTTTCGCCAATAGGCGTAATCACCTCATGTTTTTCATACGGCAGTAAAGCGGCAGCCTGCACCAACAGTTGGCGCAGCAGTTGATCGCTATAATATTCAAAGCAGGCATGCTCCGCCTGTTTATTACGGATTTGAGTGTGCAAATAAGTAAGATAATGACTTGGGGCCAGAAGATGAATATTAGAAAGTTTCATAACCTTTTTCTTTTAACAGAGTAATAGATGCATAAGCACCGCCCTTCACCGGGTTGGGTGAAAGGAAGGCTTATATCGATTAAAAATAAAAGTCAGTCTGTAACTTATCAATATCAACAGGTAATAATTAGTCGATAAGATGCATTTCCTTTAACGCGTCCAATACTTTTACTGCAACGGCAGAACAACGATGGCTGTCCGCATGGGTCAACCAGGATATTTCTTCTATTTCGGCACTGGCTTTTACTTCGCCACTAAAGTCGGCAGAAAAACAATGTATCTTCACCATCACGCCTGCCGGTTTACCGTCGGCCTGTCCATGGAATTCGCCCAGTGAAATAATACTGTCATTAATTAAGTCGACGGAAAGTTCTTCTTTAATTTCTCGGGTCAGAGCTTCTCGATCGTTCTCTCCTGTTTCCCGTTTGCCGCCGGGAATATAAAACGTCGTCTTGTTATACGAACGAGCCATCAGGACTTTTTTATCCTGGATATAAACCCAGCCTAATTTATCAATGAACTTTGCAGCAGGATTGTTATTCACTCTGTTGACCTCTCACTCCAGATTAGGTGCATGTTCAAACGACGGTGGCAATTGGGGAGTTGTGGTGAACTGATGTGCGGTGGCACGATACAAGGTGCATTTGGTACGCAACCATAGCAGTTTCATCACATAAACCAGTTTTGGGTTATGCTCCTCTTCCTCCTCCACGGCTCGCGCGGTGAGCTGCCGCCACTCGCGTTCCCATAACGGATCGCGGATATCGTCGTATTCATCGGCATAAAGATGCTGGAGAGATTGTAACTTATCGGGGTGAGCCAAACTATCGGTAGCAAACAACATGCACTGCATCCCGACCCAGTAGCTGCAAAGCACGTCACGCGCCTCTTGCTCAGGTAAATGCCCGGCGATTTGTTCCATGGCCAACAAAGACGTCAACAAGTGCAGCAGCAGAAAATTCCCCGGAGTGGTCAGGTAAATTAATGTGACCGTCTGATAGAGTTGCGCCCAGGTCTGCTCGAGGCTCTGTTGCGTCAGCCACTCCGGCTGGCGATAAATTTCCTCATGCCCCTGATGCAACACGCAGGCAATACGATATTGCAGACCGGAACGCTGTAATTCAGGATGTATACGCGCGGTGATTTCCTCAGCCGGCGTTTCAATCACTGCGCTCTGCCAGGCCAGCATCTCTTCCCGCCGTTGCTGCCAGCAGTTCGCCAAACGTAACACCGAGTCGAAGGCCGTTGGCTCCCCAAGGCTCGGGTCATGTCGGGAACGCTGGTGATGACAGGGAACGTATGAGTAGGCCATATAGGCCAGCCCCTCGACGATCATTCCTTCATGCTCGGCCAGCAATGCCCAGCCCAAATGAATGGTGCCATGCGTCAACGAGCCCACCCAACCGTCGATCAGCTCCGGCAGGTAGCTGGTGAGCACCGGTTCAAGACCCCGCTCGCGTATTTGCTGCCGGAAAAAGTCGCAATAGGCACTGAAACTGCTGCGTTTGCCCAGCAGGCTGCGCCAGTTCGCTTCGTCAATCTGATACCTGGCTTTTCTTGGCGGTTCCAACCCCATGCCGTAAGGCGTCATGGCGGCATAGCGGCGGTAATACCAAAGGATACGTTCATCCGGCACGCCCAACCCCGCCAAGGCGATAACGGCATGTTTGACATGATTGGTGAGATGCCCGTTAAACTCTATGTCGTACCGCTGATCATCTAACAGTTCATTTATCATGATGATATTTCTCGAGTGTCGATAGGATGATCCCAATGGTGATCAGCGCCACTCCCAATAGCTGAATGAGATGACTGCGCCCACCTTGATTAATCACATCAAACAGCACGGCCGAGAACATCTGACCGCCAATAATTAATACCGAAGTATTCAGCGCCCCCATTTTGGGGAACACGTAGCTGCTGGTTGCCACGAACAGTGCGCCACACCCGCCACCCACCCAGGCGTATGCCGGAACCTGCGCCCAATGAAACTGCCCCAGCTGTTGCCAATAAAACGCCGCCACCAGCAGGGTCAGAAATAAGAAACCCACCGAGTGATTCCATAAGGAGGTACGGAAGGCGCCAATAGAGGCGCTCAACTGGCCATTAATCACCCGGGCAGAGCTAATAATCATCCCGTTTAACAGGGCAATAAAAATAAGCGTATCCACGTCATCGCTCCCTAAAGGCTATAGATAATAAGAAAACAGCCGGAAATAATCAGAGCAGAGATATAAAGGCTACTGCGTGTCATTTTTCGTTTTTGTGAGCCGAATAAACCAAAGTGATCTGAGACAAAACCGAATAATAATTGCCCAACCAAACCAAGAGAAATTGTGCTGGAGAGAGGGATGCCACCGTTAATTGCCATCGTCGCCAAAATGACGGTAAAGGCGCCGGGAATGCCGCCAAGATAGAGCCACCAGGATCGTTTCTGTGGTTTATTATTCGATTCCTGAGGATTTTTTTTAACAAATAATAAAATAAGCAACAATGAACTCAACATGCCAATACCGTGAGCCACCCACGAGGCGACGACAGAAGAGGTTTGTTCAGACAGAGCGCTGTTGGCTTGAAACATTAAGGTAAGAAAAAAACCGCTAAGAATAGCGATAAAAATATTTTTAAAATTGCCAATCATAATGTGTAACCTGCGCATTAAAAAACCACTAAGGTGATTTTACAATCCTTGTACAGCAAAGCTTAAGAACGATGCCAAGAAGCTTTTACTCATATAATCCGCAAAAAAAACTACACCCATCGATAAAGCATGTCAATGGAATGTTAAGAATGCTTTAATAATTCATTAAAGTTAAACATTAGAGAAATGGATTGATGTGACAGAGGGGGTCAACCAGGAACGGCCGCCTACTTTGGCGGCCGCTCCTTTGTATCAGAAATGCAGCTCTAAAGTTTCAACTTCAGCAGAGCATTCGGCAGCCCAGGCGCTCAGAGTGATCTGCGCCAATTGCGCCAGCCCCTGATAGAAAGGATGTTGCGCATTCGCCTGCAGCAGTTCCAGATAGCGCGGTGCCCAAGGCAGCAAATGTTTGGTCAGCAATTGCTCCACCAACCCACCCTGACGCTCTTCGGCTAACCATGCCACCATCATCAACAAGGTACCGATGTGATCTTCCGGCTCGTTGCGATCGTGTTGCGCGTCGATACCATTGGAACGCAACCACCTGCGCAGGCGCAAAGTGGAATTGCCAAACAGCACGTTCTCTTTGTCCAGATACACCGAACCCCATAACGGAGCCGGTAAGGTGTCAGGCCCGACAAACAGACGTTGGTAAGCCTCTGCCAACGACTCTTCCTGTTCATCTTCAATGCCGGTGGCGATCAGTGCTGCCGCCGTCTGCAACTGCTCGGCGTCGCCATACGGCCACTCTTTGACCCACTCAGATTCAGACAAGGTTGCCAACAGCTGCTGGCCGTCTTCACTTTCTGGCGGTGCATACAACAACACACCCAGCACCCGGCCCGTTAAAGCGATATTTTCAAGCGTCATAAATCAAGGATCCTGTTAAGGGCACAGCGAACTGTGCCTGACTACAATATTAACCGGCTACCGCCATGCCAACGGTCATATGCAGGCCGTAGAACACACCACGGCCTACCAACTCACCGGCGATAACCAAAATCAAACCTAAACCCATCCCCATTACGCTCGCGTTACCCCGGCGCAACAGTGGGCAAATCCAACAGCCTAAACCTGACACCACCAACACCAGCCGCCCAACCATTAACTGGCCGTATTGCGGGATCAGCGTGGAGGCCTGCTGTACCGAGCTGTTGATACTGGCCAACTCATAGCCTTGCATCATCACTGCGCACAGGCTGGCCAACAGAGCCACCACGCTAAGAATAGCCAATGAATAGCGGGCTGATACCGCTAATCCAGCCGCACGCAGCAGTAAAACGCCCAGCAACGGCCCGCCGATCAGCGTCGTCAGGAAAAAGTTCAGCGTAGTGTAACCGTTATGCCAGGTTGGCACAGTATCGATTTGATACACCCGCGTCATGGCGTAAACAAAGACCACGCCCAGCGCCATGGTCACCCACAGCCATATTTTGCCCAACGCCGTCGGCATTCTGCCCAGTATCGCCAGCAGCCAATAAAAACCCCCGACGGCAAAGAACAACGCGCCACTGGCAATTTCGTTGCTCAACGCCGAAGCGCCAACGCGGTTTAACGAGTTGAACGCGCGTAACGGTGACCCCAGGTGTAGTGTAGAAGCGACAAAAGCGATGCCCATCAGCAACCACAAACAGAACATTGAGCGATGAACCGCCCGGCTCTGCTGCTCATTCAGATTGCCACCGATCACCGCCCCCGCCATAACGATGGTCGCTCCCACCACTGATTGCCCCAATACGGTAAACAGCATCAGCGGCCATTCATGCCATCCCATGCCCATATTAAACCTCCTTCGGATTGGCCAAATAGCCCGTGGTATCGCCACATGGCCGGCTATTGGCATTGGGTTTCAGCACTATGCTGGGCCGGGTAAAATGCGCCGCCGGCAGCGGGGCCACCTGCGCCAGGGTGCCGTGCTGCTGCCGCAATTGTTCGATGGGACCAAAGTCCAATGCCCGCAGCGGGCAGGACTCCACGCAAATGGGCTTGTTGCCCTCCGCCACCCGTTCATGGCAACCATCGCATTTGGTCATGTGCCCTTTGGTCGCATTGTATTGCGGCGCACCGTACGGGCAGGCCATGTGGCAATAGCGGCAACCGATGCACACCTCTTCATTCACCACCACAAAGCCGTCCTCCCGCTTATGCATCGCGCCGGTCGGGCACACTTTAGTGCAGGCCGGATCTTCGCAATGGTTGCAAGCGATCGACAAGTAATAGGCAAACACGTTTTGCTGCCAGCCATCACCATCCTGTAACCAGTCGCCTCCGGCATATTCATAGACGCGGCGGAAGCTGACGTCCGGCGTCAGGTTTTTATAGTCTTTGCAGGCCAGTTCGCAGGTTTTACAGCCGGTGCAACGACTTGAATCGATAAAGAATCCATATTGCTGAGTCATTGGCTACCCCTTATACCTTTTCGATTTGGATCAGATTGGTATGCTGCGGATTCCCCTTGGCCAACGGCGAAGGCCGGTGGGTGGTCAGGGTATTCATGCAGGCGCCGTGGTCGACCCGATCGCCGCTCATATCGGCCTGATGCCAGGCTCCCTGTCCCATAGCCACCACACCCGGCATGATGCGCGGCGTCACCCTGGCTTCGACACGGACTTCACCACGGCCATTGAATACCCGTACCTTGTCGCCGGCGATGATCCCCCGAGAGTGAGCATCCAGTGGATTGATCCACACTTCCTGACGGCAAGCCGCCTGCAGAACATCGATATTGCCGTATGAGGAGTGAGTACGTGCCTTGTAGTGGAAACCAAACATTTGCAGCGGGTAGGTTTTACGCAGCGGATCGTCCCAACCTTCAAAGGTCGAGGCATAAATCGGTAACGGGCTGATGGTTTCGTCTTTCTCCAGTTGCCAGTCGTTGGCGATCTCGGCCAGCCTGCCGGAATAGATTTCTATCTTGCCGGACGGCGTTTTTAATGGGTTGGCTGCAGGATCCTGGCGGAACTTTTGGTAAGCCACGAAATGACCATTGGGATCTTTGCGCTTGTAGACTCCCATGCTGCGCAACGCTTCATAGCCCGGCAACAGCGGATCCCTCGCCTGCATTTTGGCGTATAAATGTTGCAGCCATTGCGCCTGGGTGCGCCCTTCGGTGAATTTCTGATGTACCTCTGGCCCTAAACGGCGCGCCACTTCACTCAACACCTCATAGATGCCCTTTCGTTCAAACTTGGCGGAGGTGGCCGGTTGAATAAAGATCAGGTAGCCCATGTTACCGGCGTAGTCGTTGGGAATAATGTCTTCCTGTTCGACCGTCATCAGATCCGGCAGCAGGATATCGGCATATTTCGCCGACGAGGTCATAAAGTTTTCCAGCACCACTATCATTTCGCATTGAGAATCGTCCTGCAAAATATCGTGGGTTTTATTGATGTCAGAGTGCTGGTTGATGATGGTATTACCGGCATAATTCCAGATGAACTTGATCGGCACGTTCAGTTTATCCTGACCACGAACCCCGTCCCGCCTGGCGGTCATCTCCGGACCCCGTACAATGGCATCGGTCCAGCTAAAGCAGGAGATATGCGCTTTCACCGGGTTGCTCAGTACCGGCATACGTTCAATGGTAATGGTATAAGTCGACTCACGCGCGCCGCTGTTACCGCCATTAATGCCGACATTGCCGGTCAGAATCGGCAGCATGGCGATAGCCCGCGAGGTCAGTTCACCGTTGGCCTGCCGCTGCGGCCCCCAGCCCTGGCAGATATAGGCCGGTTTAGCCGTGCCGATTTCCCGCGCCAGTTTAATAATGCGCTCTGCCGGAATACCGGTAATTTTAGCCGCCCATTGCGGCGTTTTTTCAACGCCATCTTCACCCAGCCCAAGAATGTAAGCCTTGTAGTGACCATTTTTCGGGGCGTCGGCGGGTAAGGTTTTTTCGTCGTAGCCAACGCAATACCGATCCAGAAAAGGCTGGTCGACCAGGTTTTCGGTGATCAATACATGCGCCAATCCGGCCACCAATGCCGCATCCGTGCCTGGACGAATCGGGATCCACTCATCTTCACGCCCGGCGGCGGTATCGGTATAACGCGGGTCGATAACAATCATCCGCGCATTGGAACGTTCGCGCGCCTGCTCCAGATAATAGGTAATGCCAGCCCCACTCATCCGCGTCTCGGCCGGGTTGTTACCGAACATCACCACCAGTTGGCTGTTTTCAATATCCGAGGTGCTGTTACCTTCATTGCTGCCATAGGTGTAAGGCATGGCGCAGGCGATTTGTGCGGTGCTGTAAGTGCCGTATTGGCTGAGGTAGCCGCCGTAGCAATTCATCAGACGGGCGACCAGTGAGGCATTCGGTGATGAACGGGTAATATTGCCGCCGACAATGCCTGAGGTGTAATTGATATATACCGCTTCGTTGCCGTATTGCTCGACAATGCGTTTCAGATTGTTGGCGATAGCGCCATAAGCCTCGTCCCAACTGATGCGTTTGAACTTGCCTTCGCCACGTTTCCCGACGCGTTTCATTGGGTAGTTCAAGCGATCAGGATGGTTCATGCGGCGGCGAATAGAGCGGCCACGCAAGCAGGCTCGAATCTGATGGTCGCCATATTCATCCAGACCAGTGTTATCGGTTTCAACCCAATACACTTCGTCGTCGCGGACGTGTAAACGCAAGGCACAGCGACTGCCACAGTTAACCGAACAGGCGCCCCAGACCACTTTATCCTGCGCGGCTTGCAGCACGCTTTCACTGATTGACTCCGCTAACGCGCGGCGACTAAATGGCAATGCTATGCCACCGACGGCCAGTGCCAGCCCGACGATACCGCCAGATTTCACCAACGTACGGCGGCTGAATCCC
Source organism: Serratia proteamaculans (assembly GCF_004684015.1). Taxonomy (GTDB): domain Bacteria; phylum Pseudomonadota; class Gammaproteobacteria; order Enterobacterales; family Enterobacteriaceae; genus Serratia; species Serratia proteamaculans_F. The sequence goes on along the minus strand of NZ_SRIA01000010.1, from coordinate 423,072 downwards.
CCAGACTCCTGACGGTTTGTTTTGTTTTCCGACATAACTCACTCCACGTTTTACCTGGTATTGATAAACGTCATATGCCTTGACCCAAGGCGACGAACAGAGGAGGCAGATTCGATGTCTGTTGATAAGCCCGAATAAAAACCCTCCTCTCTGAGAGGATATTACTCAGAAGTGAGTAGTTAACTTTGTCTGCTATCAATAAAGCGGGGGAAGTATCTGAAAGAAAAATGGCTTTCGAACAAAGGGGGAATAAATTTCTTAAAAAAAAAGCGCCCGCAGGCGCTTTTCATCGAACAACTGTTCTTTAACCGATATATTCCAGGCCACCCATGTATGGGCGCAATACTTCTGGTACCTGAATTCGGCCATCGGCCTGCTGGTAGTTTTCCAGCACCGCCACCAGCGTACGACCTACCGCCAGACCAGAACCGTTCAGCGTATGCACCAGGCGCGGCTTCTTCTCGGTTTTGCTGCGGCAACGGGCCTGCATGCGGCGTGCCTGGTAATCCCACATGTTGGAGCAGGAAGAGATCTCGCGGTAAGTGTCCTGCGCCGGCAGCCACACTTCCAGATCGTAGGTTTTGCACGAGCCTGCGCCCATATCACCGGTACACAGCAGCATTTTACGGTATGGCAGGTTCAGCAACTGCAGCACTTTCTCTGCATGACCGGTCAGCTCTTCCAGCGTAGCCATCGAGTCTTCCGGACGGACGATCTGCACCATTTCAACTTTGTCGAACTGGTGCATGCGGATCAGACCACGGGTGTCACGGCCATAAGAACCGGCTTCGGCACGGAAACATGGCGTATGCGCGGTCATCTTCAGCGGCAGAGATTCCTCTTCCAGGATTTCGTCGCGCACCAGGTTGGTCAATGGCACTTCTGCAGTCGGGATCAGCGCGTAGTTGCTGCTGTCGGATTCTTCTTCCAGCGGTTTGGTGTGGAACAGGTCTTCACCAAATTTCGGCAACTGGCCGGTACCGAACAATGTGGCATGGTTAACCAGGTAAGGAACGTAAGTTTCCTGGTAGCCGTGTTGTTCGGTATGCAGATCCAGCATGAACTGGGACAAGGCACGGTGCATGCGGGCAATTTGCCCTTTCATCACCACAAAGCGTGAACCGGTCAGTTTTACCGCAGCGGCAAAGTCCAGACCACCGGCCATTTCGCCCAGATCGACGTGATCGCGTACCGGAAAATCATACTGGCGCGGTTCGCCCCAACGGCTGACTTCCAGGTTATCGCTGTCATCTTTGCCGTCTGGTACTTCATCGTCAGGCAGGTTCGGGATCGCCAACGCATAGTCACGGATTTCAGCCTGCAGCTGATCCAGCGCGGCCTTGGCCGTGTCCAGCTTGTCACCCAGTTCGTTTACTTCGCGACGCAGCGGCTCAATGTCTTCCCCGCGCGCTTTGGCCGCGCCGATGGATTTCGATCGGGAGTTACGTTCTGCCTGCAGCGTTTCGGTTTCTACCTGCAGAACTTTGCGACGCTCTTCTTGAGAACGCAGCAGATCCAGATCGAGTTTAAAGCCTCGGCGAGCCAGTTTGACGGCGACTGCGTCTAGCTCATTACGCAGCAGATTGGGATCGAGCATGCTAATCCTGTGCTTATTGTTATTGAAAGAAAATTTGATGTTTTATTCGGCTGAATTTAAAGCCGTATAAAGGAAGAGTGATACCCGCTAACCTTACCGCAACGGCAACGCTAGCGGTAGCGTTTTGTCTGGCTATTTTGATCCTGCTCAGCAAGCCATGCCAGCTTTTCACCGATTTTACCTTCCAGCCCGCGCGTGGTTGGATGATAGTAACGCGTCCTGGCCATTTCGGGTGGAAAGTACTCCTCGCCAGCGGCATAGGCATTGGGTTCATCGTGAGCGTAACGGTATTCTGCACCCAGCCCCATTTCCTTCATCAGCTTGGTTGGCGCATTGCGCAGATGTTCGGGGACGTCATAATCAGCCATCTCTTTGGCATCACGAATTGCCGCTTTGAAGGCCGTGTAAACCGCGTTGCTTTTTGGCGCACAGGCCAAATAGACGATAGCCTGAGCAATCGCCCGTTCGCCTTCGGCCGGACCGACGCGGGTAAAGCAGTCCCAGGCAGCGATAGCGACCTGCATGCCACGCGGGTCGGCATTACCCACATCTTCAGAAGCAATCGCCAGCAACCTGCGCGCCACATACAGTGGATCGCCCCCAGCGGTAATAATACGTGCATACCAGTACAACGCCGCATCCGGCGCGGAACCCCGCACCGATTTATGCAGCGCCGAGATCAGATCGTAAAAACGGTCGCCTTTATTATCGAAACGCGCACTGCGTTCGCCGGAGACTTCTTTCAGTAACTCCGGCGTCAATACGCGAATACCTTTGGCGTTGATCTCCGCCATGTCCGCCATCATCTCCAGGCTGTTCAGCGCCCGGCGAGCGTCGCCGCCGACCAACTCTGATAACATGCGGCGCGTCTCTTCCGGCAGTTCGATATTCTGGCCGCCAAAGCCCCGGCTGCTGTCCTGCATCGCCTGATCCAGCACCTGGCTGATATCTTCGGCGGTCAGCGCCTTCAGCAAATAAACACGGGCCCGTGACAACAGCGCCGAGTTAAGCTCAAAAGACGGGTTTTCGGTGGTGGCGCCGATAAAGGTGATGGTGCCGTCTTCAATATGCGGCAGGAAGGCATCCTGCTGGCTTTTGTTGAAGCGATGGACCTCATCGACAAACAGAATAGTGCGGCGACCGGCGTCACGGTTTTGGCGTGCACGCTCGATCGCCTCGCGGATCTCTTTGATCCCGGACGTGACGGCAGAAATACGCTCGACGTCTGCCTGGCCGTAACGGCCGATCAATTCTGCCAGCGTCGTTTTCCCGGTGCCCGGTGGCCCCCACAGAATCATCGAATGCAGTTGTCCCGCCTCGATAGCACGCGGCAAAGGCTTACCGGCGGCCAGCAGATGTTGCTGGCCGATATACTGTGCCAACGTGGTCGGCCGCATCCTCGCGGCCAACGGCTGGAACTCATTCTGGGAAAAATCGAGCGACATATTACTCACGCGGACCTCACTGGCGCTGGTCGTCCAGCGTCACCCCCTTCGGCGGGGTAAATTTAAATTTGCTGGCATCGGCAGCAACGTTCTGCTGGCTTTTCAGCGCGTACGAGCTACGCTGGCCGTCCTGCTCAACCGCGGCAAAACTGCGGATAGTGCCGCTGTTGTCCACGCTGATGGCGAACTGTTTCAGGTTGCCGCTGCTGGATTTTGGCGTCAGCTCAAAATCATTGCCCTTCTGTTTAACGTTGTACTGTTTCCAGTCATTGGCATTATTGCGGGTGATCAGCATAAACGGCGTATTGCCGGTGGCATTTTTCAGCCAGGTGGCGGTCACCTGCTCAACAAAGGGGTTGTAGAACCACAGGGTCTGACCGTCTGACACCAGCACGCTCTCGTCTGGCGAGGTCATATGCCAATTAAACAGGTTTGGACGTTTCACCCAAAGTTCACCTTCACCCTGCTGTACCGCAGCGCCATCGCTGCTGGTCACGGTCTGGGAGAAGCTGGCATGGAAACTGTTCACTTTCGCCAGGCGACTTTGCAAATCCTGCGCGGCGTCGGCCAGCACAGAGGTGGAAGCAAATCCCGAAAGCAGACAACAGGCAACTAACAGTTTTTTCATTATTCCAAATACCTTATGAAATGCGTTAACCGCAAGGCAGTGCCGTGCGGGTCAAATTAACCCTTACGCCCCTCACTCTACCCGAAGCCATTCGCCGGCAGATAGGCCAATGTTCCGAGAAGCCGATGGGTTTACGCTTCTTTGCACAAGGGCCGCTAAGCGGCCCTTTTATGTTGCTGACAAAGCAGGAAAAAGCGTGGTTTTTCCTGCTTTGTGGAGATCAGCCGAAAATCAATAAATTGATTTTCCTTGTTTTTTATTTATCGAACTCTATTCGCTCTGTGCAGGAATGAGGTTTGTCATCAGTCTGAAGGGCCGCTAAGCGGCCCTTTTAATTAAATAACAACGATTAAAACTTCATCAGTCATGCCGTGGCGGTGCCAGCACCTCGCGGTTGCCGTTGTGCCCCTGCTCGCTGACGATGCCCTGCGCTTCCATCTGTTCGATGATACGCGCGGCGCGGTTATAACCGATGCGGAACTGACGCTGTACGCCGGAGATAGAGGCGCGGCGTTTATCCACCACAAACTCCACCGCCTGATCAAACAACGGATCCAGCTCTTCGTCACCGTCCAGACCGCCGCCAGTTCCACCCTCACCGTCGTCACCAGCGCTGAGGATACCCTCTTTATATTGAGGTCGCTCACGCGCTTTCCAATCCTTAACCACCGCATGCACTTCCTGATCGCGCACAAATGCACCATGCACACGGACCGGAATCGAGGAGTTAGGGGCCAGATACAGCATGTCACCCATCCCCAGCAGGGATTCAGCACCGCCCTGATCGAGGATGGTACGGGAGTCAATCTTGCTGGACACAGTAAAGGCGATACGGGTCGGGATGTTGGCCTTGATAAGACCAGTGATCACATCCACCGACGGACGCTGGGTTGCCAGCACCAGGTGGATCCCCGCCGCACGCGCTTTCTGCGCCAGACGAGCGATCAGTTCCTCAACCTTTTTACCGACCGTCATGATCAGATCGGCAAATTCGTCGACCATCACCACGATATAAGGCTCTTTCTCCAGTACCGGCGGCGTCATGTCCATGCTGTCGGTCGGTTTCCAGAACGGATCCGGGATCGGACGTCCCATGGCTTCGGCCTGATCGACGCGTTCGTTATAGCCGGCCAGGTTACGCACACCGAGCGCAGACATCAGCTTATAGCGACGCTCCATCTCGGCGACGCACCAACGCAGGGCGTTAGCGGCGTCTTTCATGTCGGTGACCACATCCGTCAACAGGTGCGGAATACCTTCATAAACCGACAGCTCCAGCATTTTCGGGTCGATCATGATAAAGCGCACTTCTTTCGGCGTGGCCTTATACAAGATGCTCAGGATCATGGCATTGACCCCAACCGATTTACCGGAGCCGGTGGTCCCTGCCACCAACAGATGCGGCATTTTCGCCAGGTCGGCCACCACCGGTTCGCCAGAAATATCTTTACCCAGGACGATCGCCAGCGGCGACGGATTATCGCGGAACGCCGGGCAGTCCAGCACTTCGCGCAGATAGACCGTCTGACGTTTGACGTTAGGCAGTTCCAACCCGACGTAAGGCTTGCCGGGGATCACTTCAACCACACGTACCGCCGAGGTTGACAGTGAACGCGCCAGGTCGCGCGACAGGTTGGAAATGCGTGCAGCCTTGACGCCCGGAGCCAAATCCAGCTCGAAACGGGTGATGACCGGACCTGGCAAAATATCTACCACGTCGGCTTTCACCCGATAATCGGCCAGGCTGGCCTCCACCAAACGCGCCTTTTGTTCCAACGCGAAGGAATCTACCGGCTCCACCTCTTTCGGGGCTTCGGTCAGCAAATCCAGCGTCGGCAATGGCGTGGTCGGTTTTTGCAACGGCATATCGTTGCGCATCAGGAACGGGTGGATCAGGCTGTCCATCGCCGGCTGCTGCGCAGCGGCAGGCTCCGGTTGCGCCACAGGCTGCTGATAGGCTGGCGGCTGTTGCTGCACGACCGGTTGCTGCTGCGGCGATTGATAAGCCGGCTGCGCAGGCTGGTAGGATTGTTGTACCAGCGGGGTCTGAGGCTGAGCCGACGCGGCTGGCTCAAACTGACCGAAAGGCACGTCATCTTCACGCTCGCTTTGCAGCTCAATACGTTCTTCCAGCTGCGGCGACAGGGTGAACAGTGGCTCAACCGGGCCATCATCCACCAAATCATCCATCGGCGAGAAACCGAACGCATTGCGGGTATCTACCGGCGTAGTGGGTGCCACCGTTGGAGCGGCTTCTGGCTGGCCATAGCGCTGGCTTTGCTGGGCGGCAAATGCCTGACGCAACGCGGCTTCCTGCAGAGCAGCTTCATCATCCAAATTATCCGACGCAGACTCCTCACCATAACGCTGGCTTTGCTGCTCGGCAAACGCCTGGCGCAACGCCGCTTCCTGCAGGGCTTCATCATCTGGTGAAGGATTATCAGACTGTTGCAATGGCTCGTCGTCCTCACGGGTGCGCTGTTCCTGTTCGGCCATACGCTGCGAAGGCAGCTTGATGCCGTAGGAAGCCAGTTCACGCCGGGTCGGAATGCGCACCGGGTTCGGACGCGGCAATTCCGGGCCGAGGCCTTGTTTCACCTGCGAGTTCGCGTCACTGGTAGCGGTAAAGGCCGGCATAAAGGTATTAGCGGCAACAGCACCGGCAATTGCCGTCGCTGCGGCAGGTGCCTGAGGTTTCACGCTGCCAAAGGGTGAAACGGCAGGCTCGGCGGCACTGAAGCCAGCCGGAGCAGTGACATCAACATGATCACGTTGGGCGGCAGAGAAATCAAATGGAGAGCGGTCTTGCGACGGCGAGACAGCCGGAGCATCCCAATTACCCATACGCGGCTCGTCGTCGTCCTGGTAAGGATCGATCGGACGCGTCGTCTTCGGCGTTGGTGTCTCTTCAGGGATCTCAAACGAGTACAGTGGCGGCGCAGTGTTTTCCGCTACCGCGCTCATCGGATGCTGGTTCACCGAAGCCGGAGCCGCGGGTGCCGCAGTAACCGACGGGGCCTGAGCCACAACCGGTGCAGCCGTGGCCGGCGCGCTGGCTGGCGCTGGCGCAACAGGTGTGATATCCGCATCATCGTCATCATTAGCCCGCAGGCCGCTGAGCAATGGGTCTTCGGCATCTTCCGCCGCCATTTTGGCGGTTTCCGTGACCGAAGGTGCAGAGAACAATACGTCATCTTCCGCTGCATTGGCCGCCGTCGCCGTCGCAGCCGCAGCAAGCGCGGCTTCCTTGTCTGCATCTGCAGACTCGGGTTGCTCTTCGACGTAGCGGTCGTCATCGTCGTGATAACGGTCTTCACGGCGTGAACGGTTGGTCATAAAGGTCGCCGTCCCCAGCACCACGCCGCCGATACGCTCGGCGATCACCAGCCAGGACCAGCCGGTAAACAGCGTCAACCCCGCAGCCCAAACGCACAGCAGCCCCAGGGTGGCACCAATGCCGTTAAACCACGGCAACATGGCGTTGCTCAGCAAACTGCCGATCACACCGCCGGATGCGAAGTAATAGAGATCGTCGACATTCAATGCCGCCAGGCCACATGAAGTGAGCACCAGCGCCAACGTGCCGATCAAGCGCAGTGAAAGCGCGAAATAGTCGATGTATTCGCCGCCGCCGCGCTGGCGATAAGCTGCCCAGCACAACACCAGCATGATCGGTGGTATCGCATAGGCGAGTACCCCGAAGGTGAAGAACAATGTGTCGGCCATCCAGGCCCCGACGCCACCGCCCAGGTTATGAATTGGCTCATGCCACGCGGTCTGCGACCAGCTTGGGTCAGATGGATTGAAACTGACCAAGGCAGCCATGAGGTAAATGGCAAAAATGGCTACCACAATCAACACAGCTTCGAGCAAACGGCGGCCGCTGCTGAGTTTTCTCAAGGTAACTTCTTTATCTTCTGTATATTCCTGGCTCAAGAAAGGCTCTCCAGGTTCCTGTTAGCTGACATAGCAACAGCGCCGAGAAGCTTCCCCGGCGCCGAAACTGTATGAATAAACAGGAGTGTAACCAATTTAATCAGGTTTTGCACCTGCACCCTACCGTGTTTTGATAACCAGACGGTTACTCTGTTTCACTTCTTCCATTACCACGTACGTACGGGTGTCATTAACCCCCGGCAGACGCAGCAAGGTTTCACCGAGCAACTTACGGTAAGCCGACATATCCGGCACGCGGGTTTTCAACAGATAGTCGAAATCACCGGACACCAGATGACACTCCTGAATTTCTTCAAGTTTCTGTACTGCCGAGTTGAATTGCTCAAACACATCCGGCGCACCGCGGTTCAACGTGATTTCTACGAAGACCAGCAGGGACGCATCCAGATAATGCGGGTTGAGCAAAGCGGTATAACCATGAATAAAACCCTGGCGCTCGAGGCGGCGCACACGTTCTAAACATGGGGTTGGGGATAACCCCACGCGCTTGGAAAGCTCAACGTTCGAAATACGCCCATCCTTCTGCAGTTCATTCAGGATGTTGCGGTCGATACGGTCGAGATCTTTCCCCGGGCGTTTCTTATTGTCTGCCATTATTATTGTCTCTCTTATTTTCTTCCCTGCACTTGCCACACCCTAACCAACGTCAATGTGTAAGGGTTCGTTCCAAGCGAAGACCCAATGCCTGTCATATGCTTCACTACCATCATTTCCCCTGGTGCAGCCTGTCTGTCAAACCCTGCACCGGGTAGTTAAATGACGTTATCGCAAGAAGAACTCCCCCGCTTGCGCGCTGTCCCCTCACCTGCCACACGAAGCTTCAGCAACGGCGCAAAATTCTGCACCAACGCTGTAAATACGTACGATTTCCTGCAGGGACAGGGATAATTTCTTCTTCCTATGATGTTTTCGCAAATGCGCAGCGGATTGTCAAAGTAAAAGAAGCAAAATCAGAAGAACGTACCGTCATGAAAAGTTAGCACCCCGTTTTTAGTTATGAATCGCTGGCTTGAAAAGCCCGCTGGGAAGGTGCTTAAACCCGCTTAACGGGCTGTTTCCGGTCAATTGAATAGAGAGCGCCAATGAGTGGCTTCCATAAGTTAAATTGCTGCGTTTTACGCTCGCTTTAGCAGCAATTTAATAATTAATAGGTAATGGCTATCAAACAAATCGTTAACAACATCCCCTGGCGCTTTTTTTAATGCTGCGTTTTCCCTACAATCGGATCCATTGTCCGCCATTGTGGGAAAAGAGGGTATTCATGGGCACGGCTAAACACAGCAAATTATTGATCCTGGGCTCCGGCCCGGCTGGTTATACCGCCGCAGTTTACGCAGCGCGCGCCAACCTGAACCCGGTGTTGATTACCGGTATGGAGCAAGGGGGTCAGTTGACCACCACCACCGAAGTGGAAAACTGGCCGGGTGATGCCGAAGGCCTGACCGGCCCGGCGCTGATGGAGCGTATGCGCGAGCATGCTGAAAAATTCCAGACCGAGATTGTGTTTGACCACATCAACAGCGTTGATTTGCAGAACCGTCCGTTCCGCCTGTTTGGCGACAGCGGCGAATACACCTGTGATGCACTGATCATCGCCACTGGCGCATCGGCTCGCTACCTTGGCCTCCCTACCGAAGAAGCTTTCAAAGGCAAAGGCGTGTCTGCCTGTGCCACCTGTGACGGTTTCTTCTACCGTAATCAGAAAGTCGCAGTGGTCGGTGGTGGCAACACTGCTGTGGAAGAAGCACTGTATTTGTCCAACATCGCGGCCGAAGTTCACCTGATTCACCGCCGTGACAGCTTCCGTTCCGAGAAGATCTTGATCAACCGGCTGATGGAGAAAGTGAAAAACGGCAATATCGTGCTGCACACCGACCATACTCTGGACGAGGTGCTGGGCGATCAAATGGGCGTGACCGGCGTACGTATCCGTAGCACCAAAGCGGAAAACCAAACGCAGGAACTGGCACTGGCCGGCGTGTTTATCGCCATCGGTCACAGCCCGAATACCAGCATTTTCGGCGGTCAGTTGGAACTGGAAAACGGCTACATCAAGGTGCAGTCCGGTATTCACGGCAATGCCACCCAGACCACCATTCCTGGCGTATTCGCCGCCGGCGACGTGATGGACCATATCTACCGCCAGGCGATCACCTCTGCCGGGACCGGTTGTATGGCGGCGCTGGACGCTGAACGTTATCTGGACGGCATCGCCGGCGCAGAAGTGCTGTAACGGCATCCTGCATCATCCTGAAAAGCGGCTATCACAGCCGCTTTTTTTGTACCTGGCAGTTAAACCCGGCGGTTATTCGATGCACAATCTTCTCCACTGGCGTCTGTTGGTTGCGGTGGCCGACAGCGGTAAAATCACTCACGCGGCGAGTCAATGTGGCATGACCCAGTCCGGTGCCAGTCAGGCCATAGCACAGTTGGAAGACCAACTGCAAACTCTGCTGCTGGTTCGCCTGCCGCATAGCGTGGTGCTAACCCAGAGCGGTGAACAGATTGTCACGCGCGCGCGGGCCATGCTGGCCGAGCTGGATGCAATCCAACACTACGCACAGCAGGCCAAAAGCGCTCACGTTGGCAAAATACGCCTGGCCAGCTTCCCTTCTGCGTTTTCCCTGTTGCTGCCACCGTTATTACGTCAATTCCGTCGACGTTACCCCGCCATTGAGCTGGTTCAGTTGGAAGGCACCGATCTGGAAGTCGAAAACTGGCTGGCGCTGGAGACCGCCGACGTCGGCGTGGTATTGAACCCGGAGCCAGAAAGGCAAAGTTACCCGCTGGGGCAAGACCGCTGGCTGGCTGTCACCGCCAGCCAGCATCCATTGGCCAGGAGCCGACAGCCGGTAGAATTCAGTACACTGGCCAAACTGCCCTTTGTGCTGGCTACGGGCGGCTGCTATCTCAATGCGCAACTGTTGGCGCAGCAGGCCGGGTTGGCACTGGCAGATGTACGCGCAACCGTCAGTGACTGGAGCACCGCGCTGACATTGGTGCGTGAAGGGATCGGCGTATCGCTGATACCGGCGTCGGTCATACCGACCGACACGCCTGGCATCTGTACCCTGCCGCTATCTGCGCCGCTATACCGTCACTTTGGCCTGGTCTGCTCATTCAGCGGTGCAAGTTCAGCACCGGTGCAAACCCTGTTGCAGTACCTGCAGGATCGTCTGGCGCTGCCCGTCATTAGCTGAGCTGATAGCAGGTTTCTGGCATTCTAATTTTTCTGACGGCGATAACGGCGGCATTCTGACGATCAAGCGATTTCGCTTCTTAGCGCAGGAACTGCCATGAAACTCTACTTTGCACCCGATACCTGTTCACTCTCGCCACATATCGTTTTACGGGAATTGGGGTTGCCGTTCGAACTGATCCGGGTCAATAACCGCACCAAACGCAGCGCCGACGGCCAGGACTTTTATCAGGTGAATCCCAAAGGCTACGTCGCCGCCCTGATGCTGGATGACGGACGGGTGATTACCGAAGGTGCTGCCATCGTACAATATTTAGCGGATCTGCGACCCGATACCCTGCTGGCCCCTCCTGGTGAGTCTTTCGAACGGGTGCGTTTACAGGAATGGCTGAACTTCATTACCAGTGAGATCCACGCAGGTTCCAGCCCGTTGTTCAACCCGGCGCTGCCGGAAGCAGTCAAGATGCTGTTTCGCGACAAGCTGCGTCGCCGCCTCGATTATCTTGCCCAGGCGCTGAACGAACACCCTTTCCTGCTGGGTGAGTGTTTTAGCGTAGCGGATGCCTATTTATTTACCGTGCTGCGTTGGATGGCCCGGTTTTCTATCGAATTAAAAGACTGGCCATCGCTGACCCGTTATATGGCGTTGATCGTCCGGCGTAAATCGGTACAAGCCGCCCTGGCTGCGGAAGCCGCCAGCCTGGAAGTGAAATAACCCGCTAGCCGCCGTCTGTTATAGCAATATTTGACCGCTTTATTATTTTCAGTCTGCCGGGTGAAGAGGTAACATTGGCCTTCGCTTGTTCGCTTCAGGTTGGGGCAAACACTTTTTTTAACAGTACGTTAACCTTGTCTGTAACAACAGACACCGGCGACGCAGACTCATATCTGATGAAAAAAACCAGACAGCAACAGTTAACCCGTTGGCTCAAAACTCAGAGCACCCTGGCGCAGCGTTGGCTGCGCCTTTCCATGTTGTTGGGGCTGATAAGCGGCGTTTTGATCGTCGCACAGGCATGGCTGTTGGCCGCCCTGCTCCACGCCCTGATTATCGAACACGCCCCACGTGAACAACTGATCCCCTCGTTTATCTGGCTGGCTGCCACCTTCGCACTGCGTGCAGTATTGAGTTGGCTGCGTGAGCGCGTCGGTTTTATCTGTGGGCAGGTGATCCGCCAGCGTATGCGTCAGCAGGTGCTGGATAAACTGCAACAGCTCGGCCCGGCCTGGATCCAGGGTAAACCGGCTGGCAGTTGGGCCAGTATCATCGTCGAGCAAATCGAAGATATGCAGGATTACTACTCCCGCTATCTGCCGCAGATGTACCTGGCGGTGTTTATCCCGGTACTGATCCTGATTACCGTCTTCCCGATCAACTGGGCCGCCGGTCTGATCCTGTTGACCACCGCCCCATTGATCCCGATGTTTATGGCGCTGGTCGGTATGGGTGCCGCCGATGCCAACCGTCGTAACTTTGTGGCATTGGCACGGCTGAGCGGTAATTTCCTCGATCGCCTGCGCGGGCTGGATACGCTGCGCCTGTTCAATCGGGCCGAAGCGGAAACCGCGCAGATCGCCAAATCGTCCGAGGACTTCCGCAGCCGCACCATGGAAGTGCTGCGGTTGGCATTCCTGTCCTCGGCCGTATTGGAATTCTTTGCCTCTATTTCCATCGCCGTGGTGGCGGTCTATTTTGGTTTCTCCTTCCTGGGCGAACTTAATTTCGGCAGCTACGGCACCGGCATCACGCTGTTTGCCGGTTTCCTGGTGCTGATCCTGGCGCCAGAGTTCTTCCAACCCCTGCGCGACCTGGGGGCTTTCTACCATGCCAAGGCGCAGGCGGTGGGCGCAGCAGAAACGCTGGAAACCTTCCTCAACGCCGAAGGCGAGCAAATGGGCAGCGGCACACAACGGCTTGATACCGATGCGCCGCTGGAACTGCAGGCGCAGAATTTGGAGATCCTGTCACCGAATGGCGTGCTGCTGGCCGGCCCTCTAAACTTCAACTTGCCCGCTCATCAACGCATCGCTTTGGTCGGGCTGAGCGGAGCCGGTAAAAGCTCGCTGCTGAATCTGCTGCTTGGCTTTCTGCCCTATCGCGGTTCATTAACCGTTAATGGAACCGAACTGCGGGAGTTGGCGGCCGAAGGCTGGCGTCAGCAGCTTGGCTGGGTGGGGCAAAATCCGCATCTGCCGGCTCAGACGCTGCGGGCCAATATTCTGCTGGGGAACCCGCAGGCCAGCGAAGCCCAGTTGCAACAGGCGGTGGAACAGGCCTATGTCGGCGAGATCCTGCCGCATCTGCCACAGGGATTAGAGACCGAAGTCGGCGATAACGCCGCCCGCTTATCCGTCGGTCAGGCTCAACGCGTGGCGGTTGCCCGGGCGCTGATCAGCCCGCGCCGTTTACTGCTGCTCGATGAACCGGCCGCCAGCCTTGACGCCCACAGTGAACGGCGGGTGATGCAGGCGCTGAATGTCGCCTCGCACCAGCAAACCACCCTGCTGGTCACCCACCAGTTGGAAGATACCGAAGATTACGACCAGATTTGGGTGATGGAAGGTGGGCAGATCGTTCAGCAAGGCGATTACGCCACGCTGAGTGCTCAACCGGGTCTGTTTGCCAATCTGATCGCACACCGCAGCGGGGATCTCTAATCATGCGCGTTTTGCTGCCGTTTCTGGCGCTATACCGTCGTCACAGCCTGCTGATTTGTTTGGGCATCGTGTTGGCCATCGTCACGCTGCTGGCCAGCATCGGCCTGCTGGCGCTTTCCGGCTGGTTCCTCGCCGCGTCGGCCCTGGCCGGGCTGGCCGGTTTGTTTACCTTCAACTATATGCTGCCGGCCGCCGGTGTCAGGGGTGCCGCTATTTTCCGCACCGCCGGGCGCTACGCCGAACGCGTGGTCAGTCACGATGCCACTTTCCGCGTGCTGTCTCATCTGCGGGTGTTTACCTTTAAAAAGATCCTGCCGCTGTCACCGGGCGGCATTGCGCGCTTCCGCCAGGCCGACCTGCTTAATCGTCTGGTGGCGGATGTCGATACGCTGGATCATTTATACCTGCGGGTGATCTCACCGCTGGTCAGCGCCGCCGCCGTGATTGTGGTGGTGACCTATGGCCTGAGCTGGCTGGACACCACGCTGGCCCTGACGCTGGGCGGCATTCTGCTGTTGTTGCTGCTGTTGGTGCCACCGGTGTTTTATCGTGCCGGTAAACCGATTGGCGGTCAGTTGACCGCACTGCGCGGTCAGTACCGTACCGATTTGACCGCCTGGCTGCAGGGCCAGGCCGAGCTGGTGGTGTTCGGTGCCGTTGAAAGCTTCCGTACCGATCTGGATGCCACCGAGCAGCGCTGGCAGCGCCGCCAATGGCAACAGGCTTCGCTGGGTGGCATGGCACAGGCACTGATGATCCTGGCCAGTGGCCTGACGGTCACTTTGATGCTGTGGCTCACCGCGGCGGGCGTCGGCGGTGATAGCCAACCCGGCGCGCTGATTGCGCTGTTCGTGTTTGCCGCGCTGGCCTCGTTTGAAGCGCTGATGCCGGTGGCCGGTGCCTTCCAGCATCTGGGTCAGGTGATCGCTTCCGCCACGCGGGTGAAGCAGGTCATCGACCGGCAGCCGGAAGTGACCTTCCCGCCCCATGGCCCGGCGGCCGAGGGCGTTGCCACGCTAAGCCTGCAACAGCTCACTTTCACTTACCCAAACCAGCCGCTGCCGGTATTGCAGAATGTCACACTGGAGATTGCCGCCGGCGAACACATTGCTCTACTCGGGCGCACCGGCTGCGGCAAATCGACCCTGCTGCAGTTGCTAACCCGCGCCTGGAATGCCGACAGCGGCCAGGTGCTGCTCAATGGCCAGCCACTGAGCGCTTACGATGAAACCACGCTGCGCCAGATGACCACCGTGGTCAGCCAACGGGTGCATATTTTCAGCGATACGCTGCGTGAAAACCTGCGCATCGCCGCGCCTGCAGCGACCGATGAGCAATTGCGCAAAGTATTGCAGCAGGTCGGCCTGGACAAGCTGCTGGATAACGAAGGGCTGAACGCCTGGCTGGGGGATGGCGGTCGCCAGCTTTCCGGCGGTGAGCAGCGCCGTCTGGGCATTGCCCGCGCGCTGTTGCATCAGGCACCGTTACTGTTGCTCGATGAACCGACCGAAGGCCTGGACGCCGAAACCGAACAGCAAATCCTGGCGCTGCTGCGCCGGCACTGCCAGGGGAAAACGCTGATCCTGGTGACCCACCGTCTGTATGGGCTGGAGCACCTGGATCGCATCTGCGTGATGGACGGCGGCCAGATTGTCGAACAAGGCGATCATCTCACCCTGATGCGTCAACAGGGGCGTTATGCCCAGTTCCGCCAACGTATCAGTGGCATACCGCTGTAAAATGGCCTGTAGAGGACGCTGAGACCTTTTATGCGTATAGTTAAGCTGTCACCGCATTCACTGGCTTTCCCCTCTCCTGAGGGCGCGCTGCGCGATCCTAACGGTCTGCTGGCTATTGGCGGCGATTTGACTGCGCCGCGCTTGCTGGCCGCTTATGAACGCGGTATTTTCCCCTGGTTTTCACCGGGGGAAGCCATTCTGTGGTGGTCACCTGACCCGCGCGCTGTATTGTTCCCGGCCGAGCGCCATATCAGCCGCAGTCTGAAACGCTTTCTGCGCAGTAACCCCTTTCGCGTGACGCTGAATCACGACTTTGCCGCGGTGATCGCCGCCTGCGCCGATCGACCGGAAGAAGGCACCTGGATTGGCCCGGAAGTACAGCGCGCTTATTTGCATCTGCACCGCCTTGGCTTCGCCCATTCAATCGAGGTATGGCAGGGTGACGATCTGGTCGGCGGCATGTACGGCGTGGCTCAGGGCGCGCTGTTCTGCGGCGAATCCATGTTTAGCCGTACCACCAACGCCTCCAAGTGCGCCCTGATGACTTTTTGCCGTCATTTTGCCGCTTATGGCGGAGAATTGATTGACTGTCAGGTGCTTAACGCTCACACTGCCACGCTGGGAGCGAAAGAGATCCCCCGAAGAGAATTTTTGCAGCAGCTCAGCCAACTTCAGCGCAAGCCATTAGCGCCAGAATGCTGGGCACCGCAAGTGTTACCCCCACAGCAGGTTGAACCACCCTCCCCAACAAACTAATTTTGCGGAAACGGTGCAATGTTCACCGACACTTCTTTACATAATGTGGGTTTTTCGGCATTATCTTGCCGGTTAAAAACTAAGGTAGTTAGACCTAGAGGATTCGATGGCCAAAGAAGACAATATTGAAATGCAGGGCACCGTTCTTGATACGCTGCCGAACACCATGTTCCGCGTTGAATTAGAAAACGGGCACGTGGTAACCGCACATATCTCCGGTAAAATGCGCAAGAACTACATCCGCATCCTGACGGGCGACAAAGTCACTGTAGAGCTGACCCCGTACGACCTGAGCAAAGGCCGCATTGTCTTCCGTAGCCGTTAATCGGCTCACTCGTCGCCAGCCGATGGCGGCACCGAGGATGTAATGCCTCCGGAGCCCTTTCCGTTTACCCCCGTAGCAACGTTCAACATCGAGTTGCAGGTGCGCAGGTAAACTGAGAGGGCTCAATCATTTCTGTTGTGGTGATGATTTTCACCCATAAAAAAAGCGATGCCGAAGCATCGCTTTTCCTTTATCTGAATCTGACCCCAGACTTAGTGCACCGCACCTTCGTCCGCCTTGCGCATTGACGCGCTGATAAATTGATAAGTCAGTTTCTGGTTTTCCTTGTCCAACTCGACCTTCACCGAGCCACCGTCCACCAACGAGCCGAACAGCAGTTCGTTGGCCAGCGGTTTCTTCAGGTTCTCCTGCATCACTCGCGCCATTGGACGAGCGCCCATCGCACGGTCGTAGCCTTTCACTGACAGCCAGTCACGCGCTTCGTCACTCACTTCCAGCGACACGCCCTTCGCATCCAACTGCGCCTGCAGTTCGACGATAAACTTATCGACAACCTGCTGGATCACCTCGGTCGACAGATGGTTGAACCAAAGAATGTTGTCCAGACGGTTACGGAATTCCGGCGTGAACACTTTTTTGATCTCTTCCATCGCGTCGGTGCTGTTGTCCTGCTGGACCAGGCCGATCGATTTACGTTCAGTCTCGCGCACCCCGGCGTTGGTGGTCATCACCAGGATCACGTTGCGGAAGTCCGCCTTACGGCCGTTGTTGTCGGTCAGGGTACCGTTGTCCATCACCTGCAGCAGCAGGTTGAACACGTCCGGATGCGCCTTCTCGATTTCATCGAGCAGCACCACCGAGTGCGGATGCTTGAGCACCGCGTCGGTCAGCAGACCACCCTGGTCGTAACCGACATAGCCCGGAGGCGCACCAATCAGACGGCTAACGGTATGACGTTCCATATACTCGGACATGTCAAAACGCAGCAGTTTGATATCCATCGCCTTCGCCAGCTGTACTGTAACTTCGGTTTTGCCGACCCCGGTTGGCCCGGCAAACAGGAAGGAACCGACCGGCTTGCGATCGTGGCCCAGACCCGCACGGCTCATCTTGATGGCCTCGGTCAGCGCTTCAATCGCCTGATCCTGGCCAAATACCAGCATTTTCAGACGGTCGCCCAGGCTTCTCAACACATCGCGATCGCTCGCCGACACGGTTTTTTCCGGGATACGTGCAATACGTGCCACCACCGACTCAATGTCGGAAACGTTAACGGTTTTCTTGCGCTTGCTGACCGGCATCAACCGGCTGCGAGCCCCCGCTTCGTCGATCACGTCGATAGCCTTGTCCGGCAGATGACGGTCGTTGATGTATTTCACCGACAGCTCAACCGCAGCACGCACCGCTTTGGCGGTATAACGCACATCGTGGTGCGCTTCGTACTTGGTTTTCAGGCCATTGATGATCTGAATGGTCTCTTCCGGCGTCGGCTCGATAATGTCGATTTTTTGGAAGCGACGGGCTAAAGCGCGATCTTTTTCAAAGATGTTGCTGAATTCCTGGTAAGTGGTCGAACCGATGACCCGGATCTTGCCGCTGGAAAGCAACGGTTTGATCAGGTTGGCGGCATCGACCTGCCCACCGGAAGCCGCACCGGCACCGATGATAGTGTGGATCTCATCGATAAACAGAATGCTGTTCTTGTCCTGCTCCAACTGTTTCAGCAGGGCCTTAAAGCGTTTCTCGAAGTCGCCGCGGTATTTGGTCCCCGCCAGCAACGAGCCGATATCCAGCGAATACAGTGTGCAGTCCGCCATCACTTCCGGGACGTCGCCCTGCACGATGCGCCAGGCCAGCCCTTCGGCAATGGCGGTTTTACCCACGCCGGACTCCCCCACCAGCAGCGGGTTATTCTTGCGACGACGGCACAATACCTGAATGGCACGCTCCAGCTCGGGACCGCGGCCAATCAAGGGATCGATACCGCCCACCCGGGCCAGTTGGTTGAGGTTGGTGGTGAAGTTTTCCATACGGTCTTCCCCTCCGGACTGCTCTTCATTCACCGGGTTTTCCGCATTCGGCGCTTGGCCCGGCTCGTCTTTACGTGTGCCATGTGAAATGAAGTTCACTACGTCAAGACGACTGACGTCGTGTTTGCGCAGCAGGTAAGCCGCCTGCGACTCCTGCTCGCTGAAAATTGCCACCAGCACGTTGGCGCCGCTGACTTCACTGCGGCCGGAAGATTGGACATGGAATACCGCACGCTGCAGTACGCGCTGGAAGCTGAGCGTCGGCTGAGTGTCGCGCTCTTCTTCGCTGGCGGGCAGCGTCGGCGTGGTTTGTTCGATAAAGGCTTCGAGTTCCTGGCGTAATGCGGCCAGGTCCACCGTGCATGCCTCAAGCGCTTCCCGCGCGGCAGGGTTGCTGAGTAACGCCAGCAACAGGTGCTCCACGGTCATAAACTCGTGTCTGTGCTCACGCGCTCTGGCGAAAGCCATGTTGAGACTGAGTTCCAGTTCTTGATTGAGCATAAGCACCTCCCCAATAGATTGCCTTATTCAGGCTTTTTCCAGCGTACAAAGCAACGGATGCTCGTTCTCCCTGGCATAACGGTTCACATGCACGACTTTGGTTTCCGCCACCTCGGCGGTAAATACACCGCAGATCGCCTTGCCTTGATAGTGGACCGTGAGCATCAGTTGCGTTGCGCGTTCAATATCATAAGAAAAGAACTTTTGCAGAACGTCAATCACAAATTCCATCGGTGTGTAATCGTCGTTGTTAAGTATAACTTTATACATAGACGGCGGTTTTACCGCATCGATTTGTTTTTCTTCGGCCAAGTGTTCAAAATTTAGCCAATCGTTGTTATTGCCCATCGCTGCTCATCTTCTCTGCTCTGTCCTTTAATATGGGGACAGGTTCCGGTTATTCAAAGTGGGGTATCCATACTATTTTATCATCTTCGCCGACATCCCGCCGCACTGGAACGTGCGCAAAAATCTCTGATGAATTGTTACCAAACAATGTCAATAGCGTTACCTGCTTCAAACTTTGATGAACTGCTCCCTGCCGACAAAAGCCGATCCCTTGACGTGATGATCATTTGCTCTAGAGTGTAAATTCATGGGCTGGTGGTGTTTTAACCACTCTCGGGCTCATCTGCCGCCTGCCATTGGCGGGTGCGAATTCAGTTATTCATCTCACCTAAAAATAGCGTTGCGAGGGATGTAAAAGCATGGAGACGGGTACTGTTAAATGGTTCAACAACGCCAAAGGGTTTGGGTTTATCTGTCCTGAAGGCGGTGGCGAAGACATCTTCGCTCACTATTCTACGATTAAGATGGACGGGTACCGGACACTAAAAGCTGGCCAACAGGTCAGTTTTGACGTGCACCAGGGGCCAAAAGGGAATCATGCAAGTCTTATTGTGCCAGTGGAAAGCGAGGCGTTGGCCTAAACGCTTCCACCGAGTCAGTCTGAAACAACGAAAAGATGCCAGCCGCCGTATGACTGGCATTTTTTATGGGCTTGTTATTCGCGTGCCAGCGCGTCAATCGGGTTAAGCCGCGCCGCGCTGCGTGCCGGCAGATAGCCGAACACCACGCCGATGGCGGTAGAACAGACAAACGCGCTCAACAGCGCCGCCGGAGGGAAACTGATTTGCCATCCCGGCAGCACTAACTGCACCAGCAGGCCGATGGCGAAAGACAGCATAATCCCCAGGGCACCGCCCACCAGACACACCAGTACCGCTTCAATCAGAAACTGCTGCAACACGTCCCCGGAGCGAGCGCCTACCGCCATACGAATGCCGATTTCGCGAGTGCGCTCCGTCACCGACACCAACATGATGTTCATCACGCCGATCCCGCCAACCACCAATGAAATCACCGCCACCAACGTCAGGAACAGTTGAAGCGTGCGGGTGGTTTTTTCTGCGGTCTGCACCAGGCTGTCCATGTTATAGGTGAAGACGTCTTTCTTGCCGTGGCGCAGCGTCAGCAAACGCGTCAACTGCTGTTCCGCTTCCTGGCTATTGTAGCCCTCGCGGATACGCACGGTGATAGAGTCAAAATAGGCGTTGCCCATCAGCCGGTTGGCCATAGTGCTGTAGGGCACCCAGACGTTCAGTGTCTTGCTGCTGCCGAACATCGACTGCTTCTCTTTCGCCACACCAACCACCGTCGCCGGCATATTGCCCACCAGGATCACCTGGCCCACCACGTCCTTTTGGTGTGGAAACAACCGGCGCTGAGTATTGGCGTCGATGACCACCGTTTGCGACTGCGATTGCACCTGCAGCTGATCAATACCGACGCCCTGAGTAAAGGTCATGCCGTAGACGCGGAAAAACTGTTCGCTGACCCCGGTGACATTGGCCGCCACATCGACGTTACCCAGCCGCAGCCGCATGCTGCTGGCAATAGAGGGCGACAGCGCATTGACGTAAGGTTGCTCGCGCAGTGCCTCAAGATCGTCGTATTTCAGCGCCTGTCGGAAGGTCGGATCGTCGTCACCGAAGTCCTTGCCGGGATAAATATCGACGGTGTTGGTCCCGATGGATTTAATATCCGCCAGCACCATCTGTTTGGCGGCGTCACCGATCACCAGGATCGACACCACCGAGGCAATACCGATAATAATGCCCAGCATGGTCAGCGCGGTGCGCATTTTACTGGCCGCCATCGCCCGCCAGGCCATCACCAATGCCTCACGAAAACGGCCGGTTGTTTGCTGCCAGGACGGCGCCGGTGTCACCATCTCCAGCGGTTTAGCGTTAGGGTTGCCGCGTTGATCCGGACGCGAATCGGCAATGATCGACCCGTCGCGAATTTCAATGATCCGCTCAGCCTGCCTGGCCACCGCCGGATCGTGAGTGACAATAATCACCGTATGCCCCTGCTCACGCAGTTGCTTGAGGATGGTCATCACCTCCTCGCCGGAATGACTATCGAGG
Organism: Serratia proteamaculans; assembly: GCF_004684015.1. Classification (GTDB taxonomy): domain Bacteria; phylum Pseudomonadota; class Gammaproteobacteria; order Enterobacterales; family Enterobacteriaceae; genus Serratia; species Serratia proteamaculans_F. The sequence goes on along the minus strand of NZ_SRIA01000010.1, from coordinate 401,847 downwards.
GCACCTGTAGGTTCATCCGCCAGGATCACCTGGCCCCCGTTCATCAGCGCACGGGCAATACTGACCCGCTGCTGCTGGCCGCCGGAAAGCTGGCTTGGCCGGTAGCTAACGCGTTCTCCCAGCCCCAAACGTTGTAACAACGCAATCGCACGCTCGCGCCGGGCCGCCTTGCCCAGTCCGGCATACACCGCTGGAACCTCAACGTTATGCGCCGCGCTCAGATGAGGCAGTAAATGATAACGCTGGAAGATAAAACCAAAATGCTCACGCCGCAGCCGGGCCAGCGCATCGCCATCGAGCGTCGCCACGTCCTGCCCAGCCACCCGATAAATGCCGGCGCTGGGTTTATCCAGACAGCCAAGAATATTCATCAGCGTCGACTTGCCGGAGCCGGAGGCGCCCATGATCGCCACCATTTCGCCGGCTTCGATGCTCAGGCTGACGTCCTTCAGCACCGCCACCGTCTGGTCACCCGACTGATAGCTGCGGCTGATGCCGCTCAGTTCCAACAACGCGGCCATCAGAGAGCCTCCGCGCCGCCGCGACTGACAATCACTTCATCGCCAATGTTCAGTCCACTGAGAATTTGCACGTCGATATTATTACGCAGGCCGATGGCCACCTCGCGCTTTTCCTCCTTGCCCTGTTTCAATATCGAAACATGGTAGCGATTATCGGCGATTTGATCGCCCAATGCTGCCAGAGGAATGACCTGCACCTGATTGACGCCCGCCAGTTGAATATGCACCTGCGCGGTCATCTGCAATCTCAATAACCCCTCTGGGTTGGGCACTTCAAAACGCGCATAGTAAAAGATGGCGTTATTGACCTTTTCCGGCGTGGGCTGGATATCTTTCAGCACACCGTCAAAGCGTCGGTTAGGATCGCCCAGCACGGTAAACCAGGCTTTTTGTCCCGGCTTGAGGCTGATGACGTCCGCCTCCGACACCTGGGCCTTCACCAGCATGGTGCTGAGATCCGCCAGCGTCAGAATGTTCGGTGCCTGCTGCGCGGCGATCACCGTCTGGCCCTGCAGCGTGGTGATTTGCACCACGTCACCGTCCATCGGCGCTTCTATACGGGTAAACGCCAGATTGATCTTGGCGGTATCCAGGCTGGCCTGATTCCGGGCGATCTGCGCCTGAATGGTACCCACTTGCGCTTTCTTCACCGCCAGCTGTGTCGCCGCCTGATCCAGATCCTGACGTGACACCGCCTGCAATTTGGCCAACGCCTGATTACGCTGCAGCGTTACCGCCGCCAGCTGTTGCTCAGCCTGCGCCTGTTGCAACTGGGCGTGCAGCTCACGCAATGTCGCCTCACCCTCACGGATGCTGTTTTGCGCCTGTTGCGGATCGATAATCCCAAGCAACTGGCCCTTTTTCACCCGGTCGCCGATCTCGACATACAGGCTTTCCAACTGCCCACTGACCTGCGCACCCACGTCAACCTTGCGTACCGCGTCAAGCTGTCCGGTTGCCAGTACGTTTTGCTGTAGATCGCCCTTGGCCACCTTCACCGTTTTAAATGGAGTCGGGGCCGGATGGCTGAAGTGCCAGGCCGTCATTGCCGCGATCGCCACCAGTACGATTAGCACCATGACCCAGCGTCGCTTATGTCCTTTAAACCACGTCAAAATAGGTTCCTGCCTGTTGCAATTCATGCTGCCAACAGCGGCAGCGGGGCTAAATTATCACGCACGGTGATGAATAACTAAACCTTGGTTCAACACAATGTGGAGACACCCTTGGTTACATTCTGCATTGAACTCCCGTTTAGTGAAGGCTTGGTGAAATAGCGCCATTCAACACAGCCAAGGATTTCATCATGTCTCAGCTCAGCTATCCACTCGTATCTGCACGCCCGCTTAACGGCTGGCAATTGATGACGGCGCTGGCCAATGGCGACAAGGCACCCAGCAAAGCCTGGAAGAAAACATCATTCCGCCTGAAGTTTATCGGCCGTTCATTATTTCGCTGGCCGACCACCAGTGCTCTGCTCAACACCCTGGCATCCAACCCTTTATTGGATGAAATACTGCAGGCACAACCCAATCTGCCATGCAAACTGCATCGCCCTTATCTGGCGGCGAATATGAGCAAAATCGAGAGCCTGTTCGCCCTGCGCGATCATTACGCTATCAGCAAGCAACGCATGCCGATGAAAATGCTGCTCGGTCATCTGAACAAAAACTTTGTACTGGCCAAAGCCAGCGGCAAGAGTGGCGAAACGGTTTCACTGGAACTGGCGTCCATCGATCACCTGAATAAAGAAGGGGAAGCCACCCTGCTGCTGCGTAACGCCAACGGCATCATGCTGGCCGAAATCACCTTCGCCCTGGTGCACTATCAGCAGCGACCGACGCTGTTTATCGGGGGAATACAGGGGGCCAATCAGCAGGTACCGCATGCGGAAATCCAGCTGGCCACCAAAGAGTGCCACGGGTTGTTCCCGAAACGCCTGGCGCTGGAGGGGATTTGTGCTCTGGCGCGCCATATGGGCATTCAGCAAATTGTAGCGGTCGGCAACGCCACCCATATCTATCAGAACTGGCGTTATCACAGTAAAAAGAAAGCCCAGCTGCATGCCGATTACGATCAATTCTGGACATCCATGGGCGGCAAAATGTTGGAAAGTGGCTATTTCCTGCTGCCGGAACAGATCGCCCGTAAACCGATCGATGAGGTGGTCAGCAAAAAACGTGCAGAATACCGCCGTCGTTATCAACTGCTGGACCAGCTGGAACAAGGAATGGCCGAGCATTTCAGCAGCCAGCCCTGTTTTACCGGGGCCTAGTCGGCCCGACCGCGCGCCAGCCAGATTACGCGTGAGAACATTTTTTTCAGTAATGGTGGCACCGAGTCCGTGCCCCACTCGCCCGCTTGCATCGCCACCTCAATGGCCAGGTCGGGCTTCGAAGAGTGATGCACTGCCTTGAGGATCACCTTGCGTACCGGCATTTGAGCATTGCTCGGCACGGAGGCGACCCGATAATAGACCGGGCTGAAACCTTCACGGAACATAAAGTGTTCCATATCCGGCGCCGGTAACGCGGTCAACCGGTCACGCTCGTTATCCTCATGGTTATCCAGCATGCCACGGACGGTGCCGGCGTATTTTCGCCCCGCTTCATCGCCGTCCACCAACGCATGCCACTCAATACCCATACGCCGGGCGAACCTCAGCAGCGGCTTCAGGCCGCACTGGGCGAATTCGATCACCCGCACCCCTTCCGCCTCAAAATGATAACCACACTGGCGAGCCAGTTCGTTGAGCAGCCAAACTTCGGTTTCGCCCTCTACCAGCAGCCAACAACGGGCAAACAGCGACGACGGCCGATTAAAACGGATATGAAAGGAAATGCGCCGCCCATCTTCCGGCCCCAGCCCGCGTGGCCCAAGGCGATAAGTGGCTACCCGCCCCGACTCACGCACCAACCGACAAACGTGTTCAACCGGTACCAGGGAGACCAGTTCGCTGGAGTTGGTGGTGGTGATACGTTGCAGCGGCAATTGGTTAAGCAGCCCCCAGGCCACCGACAGCATGATCGGATGCAGGCGCGTTTCCGGGTCTTCCACCAGCAACAGCGGCCGGGCGTGCGGATCCAGTTTGACGCTGCCCTTGGCCTGTAACAGCGTAGAAAACATGCCCAGTAGAATAAGACGCATGCTGCGACTATTGGGTTCGGCCACCATACGGTTGATGCTGTCCAGCGAGCGCCATGCCTGCTGATCCTGATCTTGATCCAGGCGTTGTCGACGTGGTCGCGTCACCTGTGATCCCTGCTCGGCAAAGTAATGTTCCAACAGTTGCTGCATAGCCGCCAGCCCCTGGCGCAGTTCGGCATTAGTCAGCTTTTGCGGGTTGCGCACCAGCTCACGCGTCAGTTGATCCAACTGCTGGGCCAGTGCCTTATTATCGGCCGGGTGTTCATCATTGAGCGTGCTGGGCCGCAGGCGGCGGATAAAACGCGCATCGCGCAGACGCAGTACCGGGTGGATACGGATAATGGCGTGTGCCAGTTGCTCAATATGGTGCAACTGCATCGGATTGCCGTCGGCATCAAGAAAACCGCGCCAGGTGCAAACCGTGCCGTCATCGGCCAGTTCACCTTCGCAGCGATAATAAATACGGTTCAGGTTATCCCCGCCTTTGACCCACAGCGGCGACAGGTGGCGGTAACGTGGTAGATGAGCATGGCCGATATCTTTCTCGCAGAAGGTAAATACCACCTGCAGGTGCCGATCTTTGGCCTGTTCCTCACCGGGCGGGAAATGGAAGTCGTGCGCTTCAAAACGGTACAGCTTGGGTTCCGGTGCCAGCAGCAGGGTCAGCGCGTCAAGCAGGCTGGATTTACCCCAGGCATTTTCGCCGATCAGCAGCGTGTTGTCGTCCAGCATCAGTGACAGCCGGTTAATACCGCGGAAACCTACAATCTCGATTCGCTCTAAGAACATCTGTCGCCTCCCGTGCGCGCGGTCACCGTCCTTATGGGGTGGCCTCCTCAGAGCATGGTCAAAAAACCCCTTGCAGGTCAAGCGGACGACGTCAAATCTGCCGCTTTACTCCAGACGTGGTTTTGGTTAGCGTGTGGGGCCTCGTCGCTCATCCAGGCGCCGCCCTCAGAACAAAGGACGCAAGCTTCACCATGTATTCAGGACTGCTGATTATTCTGTTACCGCTGATTGCCGGTTACCTCATTGCGCTACGTAGCCGGACGTTACTGCAAACCATCAACCGCCTGCTGAGCTGGATGGTCTATGTGATCCTGTTTTTCATGGGAATCAGTCTGGCGTTTCTGGAGGATCTGAGCAGCAACCTGGTGTTGATATTCCAGTATGCCTCGGTGTTTTTCCTGTGCATTCTCGCCGCCAGTTTGCTGATGCTGGCACTGCTGGAACGCAAAATGCCGTGGCACAACAGCCATAAACAGGAAAAGCTGCCCTCACGCCTGCATATGGCACTCGAATCGCTTAAGCTTTGCGGCGTGGTACTCGGCGGTTTCCTGCTCGGCCTGACACAGTGGCAATGGCTGCAGTTTGCCAACAAAGGCAGCGAATACGCCTTGATCTTCCTGTTGCTGCTGGTGGGCATCCAACTGCGCAACAGCGGCATGACGCTACGCCAAATCGTGCTCAACCGGCGTGGCATGATAGTGGCCGTGGTGGTGGTGATCAGTTCGCTGGCCGGTGGGGCGCTGGCGGCACAACTGCTGGGGCTGCCGATTAAGGCCGGGCTGGCGATGGCGTCCGGTTTTGGCTGGTATTCGCTTTCCGGCATTTTAATCACCGACGCCTATGGCCCGGTGTTGGGCAGTGCGGCCTTCTTTAACGATCTGGCGCGTGAGCTGGTAGCCATTGTACTGATCCCCACTCTGGTACGTCGTAGCCGCTCCTCAGCGCTGGGTCTGTGCGGTGCCACCTCCATGGACTTTACCCTGCCGGTGCTGCAACGCAGCGGGGGGATGGAGATAGTGCCACCGGCCATTGTGCATGGTTTTCTGCTCAGCCTGCTGGCACCGGTACTGATCGCCCTGTTCTCTTGATTTCTTTCCGGGGGCTATGCCCCCGGAAAGCGTAATAATTCCCATCCGCACGGTAAAATTGCGCTAAATCAAACTTGCCCTTGGTAGCATCACAAAAGCCTTTTTAAGCCCCGGTTGCCGATCTATGCTCTTAAACAAGCATTATAAATGCAACTTTAAAAAGGAAGTGATTATGTTTTGTGTGCAATGTGAACAAACCATCCGTACCCCGGCAGGCAACGGCTGCTCTTATGCCCAGGGTATGTGCGGCAAAACGGCGGAAACTTCCGACCTGCAGGATCTGTTGGTCGCGGCGTTACAGGGGCTTTCTGCCTGGGCGCTGCAAGCGCGGGCGCTCGGGATCGTCGATCATGATATCGACAGCTTTGCCCCGCGTGCTTTCTTCTCTACCCTGACCAACGTCAACTTCGATTCAGATCGCATCATCGGTTACGCACGCGAAACCATCGCCCTGCGCGGATCCCTGGCCACCCGCTGCCGCCTGCTGGACGCCAGTGTTCATGTCGAACACCCATTGGCCAGTCTGCAGTTGGCCGGCGATGATATGCCTTCGCTGTTGCAACAGGCGGCACAGTTTGCCCTGAATACCGATAAAGCCGAGGTTGGTGATGACGTGCACGGTCTGCGCATGCTGTGCCTGTACGGCCTGAAAGGTGCGGCGGCCTATATGGAGCACGCTCACGTGCTGGGTCAGTCCGATGACCAAATCTATGCCGACTACCACGCCTTTATGGCCTGGCTCGGCACCCAGCCACGTGACGTAGATACCCTGCTGAACAACGCCATGGGCATCGGTAAAATGAACTTCAACGTGATGGCGATCCTCGATCACGGCGAGACTCAGGCTTACGGCGACCCGGTGCCAAGTGCGGTGAACGTGCGCCCGGTAGCAGGCAAGGCCATTTTGATCTCCGGCCATGACCTGAAAGATCTGCGCATGCTGCTGGAGCAAACCGAGGGCCAGGGCGTGAACGTTTACACCCACGGTGAAATGCTGCCGGCACACGGCTACCCGGAACTGAAAAGATTCAAACATCTGGTGGGCAACTACGGCAGCGGCTGGCAGAACCAGCAGACCGAGTTCGCCAAATTCCCCGGCCCGATCCTGATGACCTCTAACTGCATTATCGATCCCAATGTCGGTAATTATGGCGATCGTATCTGGACGCGCAGCATCGTCGGCTGGCCGGGCGTCAACCATCTGGAAGGGGACGATTTCAGCCCGGTGATCGCTCAGGCGCAGGGCATGAGTGGTTTCCCTTATACCGAAATCGAACATATGATCACCGTCGGCTTCGGCCGCCAGACGCTGCTCAATGCCGCCGATACGGTGATTGACCTGGTGGCGCAAAAGAAACTGCGTCACATCTTTTTGGTCGGCGGCTGTGACGGCAGCCGCGATGAACGCAGCTATTTCACTGACTTCGCCCGCAGCGTTCCGCAAGACTGCCTGATCATGACGCTGGCCTGCGGCAAATACCGTTTCAACAAGCTGGACTTTGGTACCCTGGAAGGCTTGCCACGCCTGTTGGACGTCGGTCAGTGTAACGACGCCTATTCCGCCATCATGCTGGCGGTCAAACTCGCCGATACCCTCGGTTGCTCGGTCAACGAACTGCCGCTGAGCCTGGTACTGTCGTGGTTTGAGCAAAAGGCGATCGTCATTCTGCTGACGTTGTTGTCACTGGGGGTTAAAAACATTGTCACCGGGCCGACCGCGCCGGGTTTCCTGACCGACAACCTGATGGCGATCCTGAACGATAAATTCGGTATGCGCCCGATCACCACCGTTGATCAGGATCTGCAAGGCCTGCTCGGCTAATGCCACTGTTTCTCGGGGCCGCCGATGTCGGCCCCTTTGCTTTTGAGGTGCCCGATGACCCAACCCAGCCCACTTTGCCCCAACCGCATGCAGGTACATTCGATCCAGCAGGAAACCGCCGACGTCTGGACACTCAACCTGATCTGCGATGTTTTTTACCCTTATCAACCTGGCCAGTTTGCGCTGGTCAGTATCCGTAATAGCGAAGACACTCTGCGCGCCTATACGCTGTCCTCTTCGCCCGGCCAGAGCCGTTTTCTCAGCATCAGTGTACGTTGCCTGCCGGACGGCACGGGTTCACGCTGGCTAACCGGTGAAGTCAAACCCGGTAACATCCTGTGGCTGTCCGATGCACAAGGCGAGTTCAGCTGTGAACAACATCCGGCGGACAGCTACCTGATGCTGGCGGCCGGTTGCGGCGTCACACCGATTATCTCCATGTGTCGCTGGCTGGTGGCGAACCGCCCTGCCTGTGATATCGCGGTGATCTTTAACGTACGCACTCCCGCCGATACCCTTTTTGCCGAGCAGTGGCGCGAGTTGTGCGCCAGCCACCCGCAACTGCGGCTGACGCTGATGGCCGAACAGGACATTCAAGCGGGTTATCTCAATGGGCGAATCAGTGCCGAAGTGCTGCGCCAGGCGACGCCGGATATCACCGAACGCACCGTGATGACCTGCGGCCCGGCCCCCTATATGGCTCAGGCTGAACAGCTTTGCCTGCAGCTTGGCGTGCCGGCCAACCGTTTCCATAAAGAGCAGTTTCATACCCCGGCAGCCACCGATGGCGAACAGGGCGAAGGATTAACCTTACGCGCCGCCCGCCCTCTGCGTGAGTTTCGCGTACCGGTCGGCAGCACATTGCTGGCGGCAATGGAGACCCATGCGCTGCCGGTCAACGCCGCCTGCCGCGCTGGGGTGTGCGGATCATGCAAAACCCGCATCCTCGAAGGTGACTACACCACCACCAGCAGCATGACGCTGACTGCAGCGGAAATCGCCCAGGGCTATGTACTGGCCTGCAGTTGCCAACTGCAAGGTGACGTCACCCTCGCCTGATATTTGCGCCCCGTCGGTCAGGATGGGGCATTTATCGGCAAGCATGCTTTCCCTTCCCCTTCTACACTTTCCCGGTTCCAGGCTTTTATCAGGTTCATCTGCTCAATATCTAAAAAGCTGTACCCAATGGATTTCAATCATTTGAAAAAACAGGGTATTTCTATCATATTTGGGGGAACTATGAAGCAAACTATAGCCACACTGATCGCCAAAACTTTGGAACAGGCCGGTGTGAAACGCATTTGGGGCGTCACCGGTGATTCGCTCAACGGACTCAGCGACAGCCTGCACCGTATGGGCACCATCGAATGGCTGGGAACCCGTCATGAAGAGGTCGCCGCCTTCGCCGCCGGTGCAGAAGCCCAGTTGACCGGTCAGTTGGCGGTTTGTGCCGGCTCCTGCGGCCCCGGTAACCTGCATCTGATTAACGGCCTGTTCGACTGCCACCGCAACCATGTGCCGGTGCTGGCGATTGCCGCACACATTCCCTCCAGCGAGATCGGCAGCGGCTATTTCCAGGAAACCCACCCGCAAGAACTGTTTCGCGAATGCAGCCACTACTGTGAATTGGTCTCCAATCCGGAACAGTTGCCCCGGGTACTGGAAATCGCCATGCGCAAGGCTATCCTCAATCGCGGCGTATCGGTGATCGTCCTACCGGGCGACGTGGCGCTGCGTATGGCACCGGAAGACGCCAGCATGGTGTGGCATACCCCGGCACTGCCGCTGGTGCAGCCGCCAATGAGCGATCTGAACAAGCTGGCAGAGACCCTGAACAAGGCTAAGAACATTACGCTGATGTGCGGCAGTGGTTGCGCCGGATCCCACGACGAAGTGGTCAAGTTGGCCGAACTGTTGCAGGCGCCGGTGGTTCATGCACTACGCGGTAAAGAGCATATCGAATGGGATAACCCCTACAGCGTTGGCATGACCGGGCTGATCGGTTTCTCTTCCGGCTACCACGCCATGATGAACGCCGACACCCTGGTGCTGCTCGGCACTCAATTCCCGTACCGTGCCTTCTACCCAACCAATGCCAATATTATTCAGATAGACATCAACCCCGGCAGCATCGGCGCACACTGCCCGGTCAATATGGCGCTGGTGGGTGATATCCATACCACCCTCACCGCCCTGCTGCCGCAGATAGAGCCAAAGAGCGACCGGACATTCCTCGACAAGGCGCTGGAGCACTACCGCACGGCGCGCAAGGATCTCGACGGGCTGGCGACGGCCAATGACGATCAGCCGATTCACCCGCAGTATCTGGCGCAACAGCTCAGCCAATACGCCAGCGATGACGCCATCTTCACCTGCGACGTCGGCACGCCAACGGTGTGGGCGGCCCGCTATTTGAAGATGAACGGCAAACGTCGCCTGCTCGGGTCGTTCAACCACGGCTCGATGGCTAACGCCATGCCACAGGCGATTGGCGCGCAGGCTACCGAACCGGACAAACAGGTGATCGCCATGTGCGGCGACGGCGGCTTCACCATGCTGATGGGGGATTTCCTGTCGCTGGCGCAACTGAAACTGCCGGTCAAGATTGTGATTTTCAACAACAGCGTGCTGGGCTTTGTGGCGATGGAAATGAAGGCCGGTGGCTACCTGACCGACGGCACCGATCTGCACAATCCTGATTTTGCAGCAATCGCCAACGCTGCCGGCATCAAAGGCATTCGCGTGGAAAAAGCTTCTGATTTGGATGGTGCATTGCAGGAAATGCTGGCGCATCCCGGCCCGGCACTGCTGGATGTCGTCACCGCCAAACAGGAACTGGCGATGCCGCCGCAGATCAAATTCGAGCAGGCCAAGGGCTTTAGCCTGTATATGCTGCGGGCCATTATCAACGGCCGCGGTGACGAAGTGGTCGAGCTGGCAAAAACCAACTGGTTGCGTTAACCCTCCCGTGGGCGCGGCCGTCGCTGCGCCCACATTTTCCGCTTTTGCAACTTCATAATCCGGCTATGATGGAGATCGTTCCTCTCATTGGCGCTAAGGATTTTTATGCTTATCGATCTACGCAGTGACACCGTGACCCGCCCCAGCGCCGCTATGCGCGATGCCATGGTCCAGGCGGAAGTGGGTGATGATGTTTACGGCGATGACCCCACGGTCAACGCTCTGGAGGCAGAAGCGGTCCGCCTGTCCGGTAAAGAGGCGGCGCTGTTCTTGCCAAGCGGCACTCAGGCCAACCTGGTGGCATTGCTGAGTCATTGCCAGCGCGGTGACGAATACATTGTCGGCCAGCAGGCACATAATTATAAATATGAGGCCGGCGGTGCGGCGGTGCTCGGCAGCATCCAGCCACAGCCGATTGAAGCTAACCCGGACGGCACCCTGCCGCTCGACAAGGTCGCGGCGGCCATCAAACCCGACGATATCCACTTTGCCAAAACTCGCCTGCTGAGCCTGGAAAACACCATCAGTGGCCGCGTGCTCCCGCTGGAATACCTGCAGCAAGCCTGGCAGTTCAGCCGTGAACATCAGTTGGCGTTACACATCGACGGCGCGCGCATCTTTAACGCCGCCGTCGCGCTGAACCTGCCCTTGAAAGAGATTGTGCAGTACTGCGACACCTTCACCATTTGCCTGTCGAAAGGATTGGGTGCCCCGGTGGGTTCCTTGCTGTGCGGCAGTGAAGCCTTTATCCAGCAGGCCCTGCGCTGGCGCAAAATGACCGGGGGTGGTTTGCGCCAGGCCGGTATCCTGGCTGCGGCCGGTCTCTATGCGCTGGAGCACAATGTCGAACGCCTGCGTGAAGATCACGACAATGCCAAATGGCTGGAACAGCAGTTGCAACAGATTGGCGTGGAGATTGTTGAACCGGGCGCGCAAACCAACGTGCTGTACCTGCGCCAGTCACCAGAGCTGGCAGCCAGGTTGGGCCCCTGGATGCGCGAGCGCGGCGTGCTGATCAGCAGCGGGCCACTGACGCGCATTCTGACCCACCTTGACGTCAGCCGTCAGGATTTGCAGCAACTGGTCGATTTATGGCAGCAGTTCCTGGAGCAACACGCCTGAGTTCTGGATCTCCCTGACATCCCAGACAGGGAGAGTCAAATCAGTTGCCAAGAGCGGCCACGAAGCGACGGGTGATCTGCTGCGGACGGGTAATGGCCCCGCCCACCACCACTGCATGAGCGCCCAGAGCCAGACAGCGTGCGGCCATGGTCGGGGTTTCGACATTGCCCTCGGCAATGACCGGTACGCTAACCGCGGCCAATACCTCTCTCAGAAAACGAAAATCATCCTGCGCCAATTGTTTTCCCAAAGTTTCGTCAGTATAGCCATGCAAGGTGGTTCCCACGCAGTCAAACCCCAGTTGGTCGGCATGGATGGCCTCTTCCACCGTGGCGATGTCAGCCATCAGCAGCAAGTCAGGATATCTGACCCGCACGGCTGCGACCAATTCCGCCAGCGCCAGGCTCCCCGGCCGGGGATGCAGGGTCGCATCCAGGGCGATCATCTGCGGCCCCACCGTCATCAGTTCGTCAATTTCTTGCAGGGTGGGGGTGATGTATACCTGGCTACCGGCATAATCACGCTTGATGATGCCGATCACCGGCAACGACACCGCCTGCATGATGGCTTTGACATCCTCAACGCTGTTGGCCCGGATCGCCGCAGCCCCCCCCTCTTGCGCAGCCACCGCCATACGCGACATGATAAAATCACTGTGCAGCGGTTCATCATCCAGTGCCTGGCAGGAAACCACCAATCGTCCCTTGATTTGCTGCAAAATAGAAAGCGTCATAAATCCAATAACTCCTCGACTTCATTTTTAATGATGGTGACGTGCGGCCCGTAAATGACCTGTACCCCATTGCCACGAATGATCACTGCCCGCGCGCCGCTGGCTTTCAGCCCTGCCTCATCCAGCAACTGACTCTGTTTCACCGTAATGCGTAAACGGGTGGCGCAGCAGTCCAACTCGACAACATTGTCTTTGCCTCCCAGCGACGCTAGCACCTGCTGCGATCGCGCGGTTCCTTCCAAAGCAAAGCCTGTCGGCAGCTCTTCGCCGCGCCCCGGCGTTTTGAAATTGAAACGAACAATCAGGAAGCGGAAGGTGAAGTAGTACAAGAAAAACCAGGGAACGCCGACCAGCGGTACATACATCCAGTGGGTTTTGGCCTCACCCTGCAATACGCCAAATAACATGAAATCAATAAAACCGCCGGAGAACGTCTGCCCGATAGTGATGTGCAGAATATGGGCAAGCATGAACGCCAGACCGTCAAACAGGGCATGCACCAGGTACAGCGCCGGGGCAACAAACAGAAACGAGAATTCAATCGGCTCGGTAATGCCGGTGAGGAACGAAGTCAACGCCGCCGACAGCAACAAACCGCCGACACGTTTGCGGTTCTCCGGACTGGCGGTTTGATACATCGCCAGACAGGCGCCGACCAGGCCGAACATCATGGTGATAAAGCGGCCAGACATAAAACGCGCAGTACCGATGTAAAACTGCTGGGTATGCGGATCGGCAAGCTGAGCGAAGAAAATGCGCTGTGTCCCCTCAACCAGCTGGCCGTTAATCACTTCACTGCCACCCAGCGCCGTGGTCCAGAACGGCAGATAAAAAATATGGTGCAGGCCAAATGGCCCCAGCATGCGCAGCACAAAACCGTAGATGAAGGTGCCCAGATAACCGCTGGCGTCTACCAGTCCACCCAGGCCGAAGATCACCTGCTGGAAATGAGGCCAAATCACGGTCATCAAAGCTCCCACCCCCATGGCGGCCAGAGAGCAGATAATAGGGACGAAACGCGACCCGCCGAAAAAACCCAGGAACTGTGGCAACGAAATTTTGTTGTAACGATCGTGCAGGTAACCGGTCACCAGGCCAATGATCACCCCGCCGAATACCCCGGTCTCCAGCGTTTGGATCCCCATAATGACGCCTTGTCCCACTGCGCCGGGATTTTCAGTGGCCAGAGAACCGTTGATCTTCAGCAAGGCATTGATGGTGGCGTTCATCACCAGATAGGCAATCAGCGATGCCAATCCTGCGGTCCCCTTATCGCCTTTGGCCAGCCCCACCGCCACCCCGACGGCGAACAACACCGCCAGATTGGCAAATACGATAGAACCGGCGCTGGCCATCACGGTAAATACCCCTTGCAGCCACCCGACGTTGAGGAAGGGATAAGCCTCCAGAGTATTGGGATTGGACAACGCCCCGCCGATCCCCAGTAGCAAGCCGGCGGCAGGCAACACGGCGATCGGTAACATAAACGACTTTCCGAACCGCTGGGCTTTTTCAAACCAGCTGCCAGACCTTGATTCCCCTGCTGTTGACATAAATTTTCCTCATTATCATTTTTTATGATGAAAATTTTTACCACAAATAAAAAACAATGTTGAAAATTTTATTCATAACGATGATCGGCTTCACAATACGTCGATTTTGCTGGCGGGCGGCGGCGACTTTCCGCCACAATAGAAAGAGAAACAATCAGAAAGGTAACGTGATGAATACTGGAAATTTATTATTGCGGCTGCGGCAAGAACTGGCGAGCTATAGCCCCACGTTGCAAAAGCTCGGCAGCTTTGTGCTCGAGGAGCCGTCCAGGGCCGTCTACTTTACCATCACCGAACTGGCCCGCGAGAGCGGCACCAGTGAAGCCAGCGTAACCCGACTCTGTCGCCATCTGGGCTGTAAAGGCTATACCGAGTTTAAAATGGCGCTGGCTCTGAGCCTGCAACAAAACCAGCCAGAGGCGACGACTCGCCAAAGCACCACGGAAAACCTGGTGGAGGAAAGCGTACAGGCATTGCGGGATACCGGCGCGTTATTGGATCATCAGGCCCTGCGGCAGGCAGCAGAAAGTCTGCATCAAAGCGCCTCGATACAGATTTATGGCGTCGCCGCCAGTGCGATTATTGGGGACTTCCTGCACTACAAACTGTTGCGCGTGGGTAAACCGGCGCTGCTGTTCAGTGATATGCACCGGGCGGCGATGAACGCTGCTTCGCTGGGCGAACAAGACCTGCTGATCGTCATCTCCAGTTCAGGTTCGACCAAAGATGTGCTGCATGCGGTTACCCTGGCCAAACAACGCGGTGCGCGAGTCGTCGCCGTCAGCAACACCCAGCGCAGCCCACTAGCCAAACTGGCAGATGTGCTGCTGGTAGCCGCCAAGCCGGAAGGCCCACTGAACGCCGGTGCACTACCGGCCAAGGTCGGAGCGATGTTGCTGGTGGAGTTTATGGTGGCCGAATTGGCCAGGTTTGACCCGGCTTACGGCCTGGCGGTGCAGGAAACGGCGAGCGCTACCCTGCCGCTACTGCTGTAAATCAGAGTATCCAGCGGCCGTAAACCCAGTACCAAATCGCCAGCGTCGCCACGATGTTCAGCACTACGCTGACGATAAACCCGCTTTTGAACGGCTGTTTCTGGGTTTTGTGGCGAAATACCTGCTGCGCCACTATAGCGCCCACCCAACCGCCCACCAGCCCGAATACCAGCAGCGTGCTTTCCGGCACCCGTTGCCAGCTTTTGCGTGCTGCAAACTTATCCGCGCCGTAGACCACCAGCGTCAGCAGGTTAGCCAACAACCACCACATCCAGATCGGATGCAGGAAAAACAAACTGGCGACCAGCGCCAGCCCCAACAGGGCATAACAAACAGCATTGAGTTTCATAGCTTCCGGCTTAGCGCAGACAAACGGCGGGTAGTGTGACGCCCCCCGTCAGCGGATGCAATGCCCGCATAACCACACAAAAAGTGCATTTAAACCACGAGTTTGGCATCCTGTGACTATGCTAAACAGACTTTCACCGCAAAGGCGGCGCTAATGACAGCTCAACGCGTACTGGTTCTTGGAGCCAGCGGCTATATCGGCCAAAACCTGATCCCCCACCTGATCGAACAGGGACATCACATTACCGCCGCCGCGCGTCGTATCGAATGGCTGCAGGAACAGCACTGGCCGCAGGTTAACTGCCAATATGTCGACGTTTACCGGCCGGAAACCCTGGCCGCCGCGTTATGGGAGACCGACGCGGTTTATTACCTGATCCACGGTATGGGCGACGGCGACGATTTTATTGAAAAGGAACGCCAGGCCGCTGAAAACCTGCGTGACGCGCTACGCAGCTCCAGCGTCAAGCAGGTCATTTTTCTCGGCGCATTGCAACCCGAAGGCGACAGCTCGCCACACCTGGTGGCACGCAAGCTGACCGGGGAGATCCTGCGTCAGAGCGGTATTCCCGTCACCGAGCTAAGAGCCAGTATTATTGTCGGCCCAGGATCGGCCGCGTTCGAAATCATGCGCGATATGGTTTACAACCTGCCGGTGCTGACTCCACCGCGCTGGGTACGTTCCAAATCTTCACCGGTGGCGCTGGAAAACCTGCTGGTGTATCTGGCCGATCTGTTGGCGCATCCGGCAGAAGAAAACCGCATTTTTGACGTCGCCGGCCCGGAGTACATCAGCTATCAAACCATGTTCGAACGATTCATCGCCATCAGCGGCAAAAAACGTTGGCTGATCCCGATCCCGTTGCCGACCCGTTTTATCTCGGTCTGGTTTATCAGCATGATCACCTCGGTGCCCACGTCTATCGCCAGCGCGCTGATCCAGGGGTTGAACCACGATCTGCCCGCCGACGGTAAACCGCTGCAGGCGCTGATCCCGCAGACGCTGCAAACCTTCGATCAGGCGGTGACAGCCACCCTGCAACGCGAAGAGGAAGTGGTCGACTCCGCCGACTGGGGTTACGACCCGGAAGCGCGGGCGCGCTGGCGGCCGGGCTACGGTTTTTATCCGAAGCAGGCGGGTTGCTCGATAGAAACCCAGGCATCCAGCCAGGCCCTGTGGCACACGGTGCAGCAACTGGGTGGCAAAGAGGGCTATTTTTACGCCAATATTCTGTGGCAGATCCGTGCCCGTATGGACGATATGATCGGCAATCGCGTGGTTTATGGCCGTCCGCAACGCGACACGCTCGAGGTTGGCGACGTCGTCGACGGCTGGAAGGTGATCACCCTCAAACCACAGCGGCTCTTGGCACTGCTGTTCGGCATGAAAGCCCCCGGTCTGGGCCGCCTCGCTTTCACCATCAAGGATCACGGCGACCACCGTACCCTGGACGTGCGGGCCTGGTGGCACCCCGCCGGGTTTAGCGGGCTGCTGTATTGGTTCGCTATGATGCCCGCGCATCTGTTTATTTTTCGCGGCATGGCCCGGCGTATTGCCAGGCTGGCCGAAGAACATCAGCGCAATCTGCCGTAAAAGGCAGTATCCAGGTGTTCAATTGTCGATCAACCGCACACTTTGCTGCTGCGGTTAGGTCCTTTCCGATTGCATAGAGCACGAAATAACGGAAGAATGGCATCTTATTTGCTGGAGCGCCGCTGAAGGCCGTCAGCATTCTGATTTTTGGTGAGAATAGAGTTCGTTATGAAGGTATTGGTCACCGGTGCAACCAGTGGGTTAGGCCGTAACGCCGTTGAATATCTGCGCCGTCAGGGCATCAAAGTGCGTGCCACCGGTCGCAACCAGGCGATGGGCAGTCTGCTGGTAAAAATGGGTGCAGAATTCATTCATGCCGATCTCACCAATCTGGTCTCATCGCAGGCCAAAGCCATGCTGGCCGATGTGGACGTACTGTGGCACTGCTCCAGTTTCACTTCCCCCTGGGGCACCGAAGAAGCCTTTGAACTAGCCAACGTGCGCGCTACCCGTCGCCTGGGCGAATGGGCGGCGGCTTACGGCGTTTCGCAGTTTATTCATATCTCTTCGCCGGCGGTTTACTTCGACTATCATCACCATCGCAACGTTACCGAAGACTTCCGCCCTGTACGCTATGCCAACGAGTTTGCCCGCAGCAAGGCCGCCGGTGAACAAGTGATCCAACAGTTGGCGCTGTCCAATCCGCAGACCCACTTCACCATTCTGCGTCCGCAGGGGTTATTCGGACCGCACGACAAGGTGATGCTGCCGCGTCTGTTACAGATGATCAAACGTTATGGCAATCTGCTGCTGCCACGCGGCGGTGCCGCGCTGGTGGACATGACTTATCTGGAAAACGCAGTGCACGCCATGTGGCTGGCGACCCAGAAAGAAAATACCCCGTCGGGCCGCGCCTACAACATCACCAACCAGCAGCCACGTCAGCTACGCAGCGTGGTGCAGCAGTTGATCGACGAGTTGGGCATGAAGTGCCGGATCCGTTCGGTACCTTACCCAATGCTCGACATGATGGCGCGCGGCATGGAAAAGCTCGGCAGTAAAAGTGAAAAAGAGCCGGTGCTGACCCACTACGGCGTCGCCAAGCTCAATTTTGAGCTGACGCTGGATACCACGCGTGCCCAGCAGGAGCTGGACTACCGACCTATTATTTCGCTGGACGAGGGTATCTCACGCACCGCCCGTTGGCTCAAAGATCACGGCAAGCTGCACGGTCTGTAATTAACGGGCAGCTCCGTATTTCAGCAACAGCGCGTCGACAATCGCCTCACTCTCCGCATCCGGCTCACCACGATAATCGCTGGGCCGGAAATGCATCTGAAACGCCGCCAGTACGTTTTTCTGCTGCCGGACATCCCACTGAGCATCCATGCCATAACCGTAACTCGCCAGCTTGGCCATCAAGGGTGCCAGCGGCACTTCGGCATGCTTATCCCGCCCGGCCAACAGTTTCTGCACCTGATCCTCATCCGGCCAGGCACCTATGCCCGCCTGCGCCAGCTGTTGCCAGGGGAATAGCGGGCCGGGATCCTGCTTGCGCTGCGGCGCTATATCGCTGTGCCCCACCACGTCCGTTGGCAAAATACCGTAGCGCTGGATAATATCGCGGCTCAGTGGGATCAACAGGGCTATTTGCTCCGGCGTATAGGGCTGCCAGTGGGTAAACAGCAGGGTGCGATTGAACCCGCGATTGACGATCTCAATGCCGATCGAGGTGTCATTGAGGTTGCTTCTGCCGCGCCAACTGCTGGCCCCGGCATGCCATGCGCGCAACGCTTCCGGCACCAGTTGGAATGCCACCGGTTTGCCCTGCGCCAGCGGTGGGTACGCCGGCAACAGATAATGCGCGCTAACGTGTTCATCCGTCAGGGTTTTCAATGAGGAGTGGAAGTCTTCGGCGGTGTAATGCATCACCAGGAAACGAATGCGCTGGTCTGCGCCCTGGGCCTGATGCAGAGTTTCCAACTGATAGCCACCATGATCGACAATGGTGTTCTGCGGCGCGCTTTGGCAGCCTGCAAGCAGCGCTGCGGCAAATATCCCTGGCCAAATTTTCACGAATCCCTCCTGTGCGTTAGCTACGCCGAATTTGTAACCCGAATTGATTAATCTGTATCCAATAATCATTGTAATCAATAAATGATGACAGATCAGCCTGATGTGCAAGCGAGTGTTGCGCTGGACTGGCAGATTGCACTTCAGCTGTTAGGCTAATCATATTATCTGCGCTGATATAAGCGAGTCACTCATGTTCAAGCCAAGCTACCTCTCATGGCTGATCTGTATCGCCATGCTCCCACTCAGCGGTTGTGACCAAAAAACAGTGGCCAACGCCATGGGGGGCGCGCCACCTGCAGCTACATCTCCGGCGGCAGACACATCTTCCGCAGCAGCGCCGGCCTATACCCCATTGAGCGCCGATCAACTGTACCAGTTGGTCAGCCCGGTGGCGCTTTTTCCTGACAAACTGTTAGCACAGGTGCTGGCCGGAGCGGGTTATCCCGACCAAATCAGCACGGCGGATAACTGGCTGTCACAAAATCATGGCCTGCAACCGGCGGCACTCGCCACGGCCGCAGACGCTCAGCCCTGGGACCCGAGCGTTCGTGGATTAGTGCAGTTTCCTGACGTGCTGGACCAAATGGCTAAAAATATCCCCTGGACCACGGAACTGGGCAGTGCCTATCTCAACGATCCCACCGACGTGATGAATGCCATTCAGGTGATGCGTCAACGCGCCGCCACCCAAGGCACGCTGAAATCCTCGCCGCAGCAAAAGGTGACAGTCACCCCGGCCACGCAATACGTTGAACAGCAGCCCTCCCCACAAACCGTAGTGGCTGCCCCGGCCCAAACCATTGTGATTGAACCCAGCCAACCGGATGTGGTTTACGTGCCATATTACGATCCCCGGACGGCCTATGGCGCACCGGTACCGGCCTACCCGAGCTACCAATATCAAACTGCTCCCGGCTATAGCAGCGGCGATATGGTAGCAACCGGCGTTATCAGCTTTGGTGTAGGTATCCTGGTTGGTGCATTGATTAATGAAAACCATCATGACGACTGGCATAGCTGGGATGTGCACTGGAATAATCGGCGTCAGCCGGTGGTCTATAACAACGCGCCCTATATTTCGCATTCCACCACGGTGATTAACCGCGTCACCAATATCAATCAATTTAATAATGTGAACCGTAGCAACACCGTGAATAACTACCGCAACACGCCGATGGTGCAGGCGCCGCGTATTGCCGCACCGACGGCCCGTACGGCGCCGAACGTTAACACGATGCAACAACCTCACTTTGCCCAACAGGCAGCCGCGGTTAATACGCGCCAGCCAATGACTACACCGAACTTTACCCATACGGGAACGGTAGCCGCCCCCCGTACAGTGACACCCTCGGCCCATGCTCAGCCACAGATGACCCTGCCGAAATTCAACTCTACAGCACCCGCAGCGGTACCACCGCAAACGCGAAAATCAGCAACGCCGGTTCGGCAAACAGAAAACCGGCCAACGCAGCAGCCCAAACAACGCACAACCGCGCCGCATGCCACACAGCAAGTGGCTCGACCCGCAGCCACTAAACCGGTGGTTCGTAGCGCGCCCGTAGCCTCGGTTTCCCGCCCGCAGCCGGTTCAGCAACACTCTGATACCCCGCGGAACCCGTTCCATCAGCAACGGATACAGACAGAGCATCGCCCGGCCCCCGCAGTCAGACAGCAGGAACGCCGGCCATTAAAAATTGAATCCCGCAGGGCCGATTAAAGAGATGACGCCCCGGCTGAGGCCGGGGCGTGAAAGAAGGGATTAACGACTGACTTTCACTGCGGTGCCGCTGACGGTCACCATCAGCATGCTGCTGTCTTTACCCACGGTTTCGTAATCGATATCAATACCGACCACCGCGTTGGCACCCAACTCTTGTGCCTGCTCTTCCAGTTCCTTGAAGGCGATCAGACGCGCTTTACGCAGCTCTTTCTCATAGGCCCCGGAACGGCCGCCGACAATGTCACGCACGCCGGCAAAAAAATCACGGAAAATATTGGCACCCAAAATAGCCTCGCCGGTGACAACGCCGCAGTACTCGGTAATGGTAAACCCTTCCAGGGTCGGGGTGGTTGAAAGCTGCATCAAAACTCCTTGCTTGATTGATTCATGGCATTTATCTGACCATCGTTTTAGCATTATGTTCTGTATTGAAATGGCACGCACTACGAATGCAAGGCCAGAAATCGCATTTATACTGTAGGCTAGTGGTCTTCATGGTAGAGACTTTCACATAAGGTAATGAGATGAAAACAAAAACGATTGCGGCTGTTTTTCCCTTAGCGCTGTTACTGAGTGCCTGCACCACCGTTGAACCGGCATTCAAGGATATCGGTACCCGTACTGGCGGTTGTGTGGAAGGCGGCCCGGATGCGGTGGCACAGAAATTTTACGATTTGCGCCTGCAACAAGGTACCGGTACCGCCCTGCCGGACAGCAACCGTCTGGCGCAATTGCAGCCTTACCTGAGTAAAGTGCTGTACCAGGATCTGGTGACGGCTAACCAGAATCCGGGCAAACATCAGGTCACCGGCGATCTGTTTACCGGCAATGCTCAGGGGCCGACCAGCGCCACCGTCGCCAGCGCGTCGACCATTCCTAATACCGATGCCAAAAATATCCCGTTGCGCGTTCAGCTCAGTTACCAGAAAGACGGTGGCAGTGCAGTCAACTGGCAGGATGAAGTGCTGATGGTGCGCGAAGGCACCTGTTGGGTCGTGGACGATATCCGCTATCTGAACGTGCCACCGCACGCCGCCAGCGGTACGCTGCGTCAGGTATTGGAAAACCAGTAAGCCAACTCAACCACCGGTGCCCTTGGGTACCGGTGGTTAGATAAATGCTTTGATTGCGCGCAATATTTGTTCAATTTGAGAAATTTCGCTACCTGCCTCACAGCATGCACGACAAATCCCCCCTTCGAACCTGACTCGCGGTATCTTGTGCTATTCTTTTACTATTCTGCCGCGCAGTAATAAATTTTAACGCACAAAGATTGCATAAGTATTCTGTGGAAGTTAACATTCGCGGCATCAATATCTATTCAATTCTGGCGCATGAGCATTCAACTTAACGGTATCAATTGCTATTACGGCGCACATCAGGCGCTGTTTGACATCACGCTGGATTGCCCAGCAGGGGAAACCTTAGTGCTGCTGGGTCCAAGCGGCGCGGGGAAAAGCTCGTTATTGCGGGTATTGAACCTGTTGGAAATGCCACGTTCGGGCCAACTGCAGATCGCCGGTAACCAATTCGACTTTAAGCAGGCTCCGGGCGAAAAAGCCATTCGCGAGCTACGTCAGAATGTCGGCATGGTATTCCAGCAATACAATCTCTGGCCTCACCTCACCGTGGTGCAAAACCTGATCGAAGCACCTTGCCGCGTGCTGGGCCTGACCAAGGCTCAGGCGATGGAGCGTGCCGACAAGCTGCTCAAGCGCCTGCGCCTGACCGACTTTGCCGATCGTTTCCCGCTGCACCTTTCCGGCGGCCAACAACAGCGTGTGGCCATTGCCCGTGCGCTGATGATGGAACCGCAGGTTCTGCTGTTTGATGAACCGACGGCCGCGCTGGATCCTGAGATCACCGCCCAAATCGTCAGCATCATTCGCGAATTGGCCGGCACCGGAATCACCCAGGTGATCGTGACCCACGAAGTGGAAGTGGCGCGCAAAACCGCCAGCCGCGTGGTGTACATGGAAAACGGCCACGTAGTGGAACAAGGCGATGCCAGCCACTTCAAGAATCCACAGACCACCGAGTTTGCCAATTACTTATCACACTAACAATTTTACTTGCTGTAATTTGGGGAGTTTGCGATGAAAAAACTAATAATCGCCGCCGTTCTGGCCGGCATCAGCGTTTCCGCCTCTGCAGCCGAAACTATTCGTTTCGCTACCGAAGCTTCTTATCCTCCATTTGAATTTATTGACGCCGGCAACAAGATCCAGGGCTTTGATGTCGATCTGGCCAATGCGCTGTGTAAAGAGATCCAGGCCGAGTGTACTTTCACCAATCAGGCCTTTGACAGCCTGATCCCAAGCCTGAAGTTCAAGCGCTTCGACGCGGTGATGGCCGGTATGGACATCACGCCTGAGCGTGAAAAACAGGTGCTGTTTACCAAACCTTATTACGATAACTCCGCCCTGTTTGTTGCCCAGAAAGGCAAGGTGGCTGACGTCGCTGCACTGAAAGGCAAGAAAGTGGGCGTGCAGAACGGCACCACCCATCAGAAATACCTGACCGACAAGCACCCGGAAATCACCACCGTACCTTACGACAGCTATCAGAACGCCATTCTGGATCTGAAAAATGGCCGCGTTGATGCGGTATTCGGTGACACTGCGGTGGTCAACGAATGGCTGAAACAAAATGCTGCTCTGGCGGCAGTGGGCGATAAAGTGACCGATAAAGACTACTTCGGTACCGGTTTGGGCATTGCCGTTCGCCAGAAAAATACCGATCTGCAGGGCAAGTTCAACGCCGCTCTGGACAAGATCAAACAGGATGGGACTTACGAAACCATCTACAAAAAATGGTTCCAGCAGTAATCAACTCTGATGAATGAAATCCAACCTTTAGCAAGCGCCGCCGGGATGACCGTCGGCCTTGCCGTTTGTGCCCTTATCCTTGGGCTGATCCTGGCGATGCTGTTTGCCGTCTGGGAGTCATCACGCTGGAAAGTGGTTAGCTGGCTCGGCACCGCCTGGGTCACTCTGTTGCGCGGCCTGCCGGAAATTCTGGTGGTGCTGTTCATCTATTTCGGCTCATCGCAGCTGTTGTTGATGCTGTCCGATGGCTTCACCCTGAACCTTGGTCTGTTCCAACTGCCCATCCAACTGGCGATTGATAACTTTGAAGTCAGCCCGTTCCTGTGCGGCGTCATTGCCCTCGCCCTGCTCTATTCGGCCTATGCGTCGCAAACGCTGCGTGGCGCGCTGAAGGCTGTGCCGCAGGGGCAATGGGAATCCGGGCAGGCGCTGGGGATGAGCACCACGGCGATTTTCTTCCGCCTGATCATGCCACAGATGTGGCGGCACGCGCTGCCCGGCCTCGGCAACCAGTGGCTGGTATTGCTGAAAGATACCGCGTTGGTGTCACTGATCAGCGTTAACGATCTGATGCTGCAAACCAAAAGCATTGCCACCCGCACCCAGGAGCCTTTTACCTGGTACGTGATAGCGGCGGCGATTTATCTGGTGGTCACCCTATTCAGCCAGTACATCATTAAACGCATCGAACTGCGCACCACGCGTTTTGAGCGGGGGCCATCCTGATGTTTGAGTTCTTGCCGGAAATTATCAAAGGGCTGCACACCAGCCTGACGCTGACCATCACCGCGCTGATCGTGGCGCTGGTGCTGTCGCTGGTGCTGACGGTGATCTTGACGCTGAAAACGCCGATCCTGACGCCGTTGGTAAAAATCTATATCACCCTGTTCACCGGTACGCCGCTGCTGGTGCAGATCTTCCTGATCTACTACGGCCCCGGTCAGTTCCCGGCGATCCGCGAGTATCCGTGGTTATGGAACTTGCTGTCGCAACCGTGGCTGTGTGCGATGATCGCATTGGCGCTGAACAGTGCCGCCTATACTACCCAACTGTTTTACGGTGCGGTACGGGCGATCCCGGCCGGTCAATGGCAATCTTGTGAAGCCCTCGGCATGTCGCGTTCGCAATCGCTGCGTATCCTGCTGCCGTTTGCCTTCAAGCGTGCGCTGTCGTCTTACTCCAACGAAGTGGTGCTGGTGTTCAAAAGTACCTCACTGGCCTATACCATCACCCTGATGGAAGTCATGGGATACAGCCAGCTGATGTATGGCCGGACCTACGACGTGATGGTGTTTGGCGCTGCCGGGTTGGTGTATCTGTGCGTCAACGGCTTGCTGACGCTGCTGATGCGTCTGGTCGAGCGCCGTGCATTGGCGTTTGAACGTCGCAACTGAGTCAGTAGAGCGATACTCTCAAAGCCCTGCCATCGCGCGGGGCTTTTTTATGTCCAGAACAAATTTTCAATCATTTATATTGCATATTAATTCATTAAATGGCAGGGTTAACACCGACCGACAGCCGCCAAAACCCCTGGGTTATTGTCAGTAAAATCAAGCGGTGACGAGATAAAAACACGCAGACTTGCAGACAGGAGCTTTAAGCATGAAAAAACTATTGCTGGCCGCCACAGTATTAGCAGGCATCGCCTTTAACGCCAGCGCAGCCGAGACCATTCGTTTCGCCGCTTCCGCCACCTACCCGCCGTTCGAGTCGCTGGATGCCAACAACAAGATCGTGGGCTTTGATATCGATCTGGCTAACGCGTTGTGCAAACAAATGAAGGCCGAATGTACCTTCACCAACCAGGCTTTCGACAGTCTGATCGCTGCGCTGAAATTCAAGAAATACGACGCGGTGATCTCCGGTATGGACATCACGCCTGAGCGCAGCAAGCAAGTTGCCTTCACTCAGCCCTATTACGCCAACTCGGCAATTGTGATTGCCGAAAAAGGCAAGTTCAGTTCGCTGGCGGATCTGAAAGGGAAAAAGGTCGGCATGGAGAACGGCACCACCCACCAGAAATATATGCAGGACAAGCACCCGGAGATTAACACCGTCTCTTACGACAGCTATCAGAACGCCATTCTCGAGTTGAAAAATGGCCGCATTGACGGCGTATTCGGTGATACCGCCGTGGTCAATGAGTGGCTGAAGAACAATCCTCAGTTGGCTCCGGTAGGTGAACACGTTACTGATGCACAATACTTCGGTACCGGCCTGGGTATTGCAGTACGGCCGGACAATCAGGCCCTGCTAGCCAAGCTCAACAGCGCGCTGGATGCGATTAAGGCCGACGGCACCTACAAAGCCATTAACGACAAGTGGTTCCCTCAGTAACCTCGGTTCAGGGCGTGGAATACCACGCCTTGTTACCAAACATCAATATTGTCTATAGTTACCTTTGGTGCTAAATTTGATACTAAATTTAATACCAAAGGCAATACTATGATCGTCCAACCCATCCTGGCTGATTCAGCCGTCAGCATCAGCGATTTTAAAAAATCACCTAACGCGGCACTCAAAGAAGCCCACGGCCAGCCCGTTGCCGTGCTTACCAATGGGAAGATTTCCGGTTATTACGTCTCTCCTGAGACCTGGCAAGCCATTGCTGAATGTCTCGAGGATATTGAACTCGCCGAAATAGTCCGCTCACGGATGAGTGGCAAACGTATTAAGGTCAATCTGGATGACTTATAGCCTTGAATTCGAAGAATATGCACTGAAGGAATTTAAGAAATTGGCCCCGGTGATCCGGGAACAGTTCAAGAGAAAACTGGTGGCCGTGCTAGAGAACCCACTGGTTCCCGCCAATAAACTATCCGGCTTGCCTGATTGCTATAAAATAAAACTTAAGGCCTCTGGTTACCGTCTGGTCTATCGCGTCATCGGCGAGGAGATTGTGGTGCTGGTACTCTCGATAGGTAAACGTGAACGCTCAGAGGCCTATACTTCAGCCAAAAAACGCCTTTAATTACGAATCAGCAGCGTCAGTACTTCGTAATGGGCGGTATGCGGGAACATATCAAACAGCTGTACGCGCTCGATGCGGTAATCCGGCAACATCTCAATGTCTTTCGCCATGCTCTCGGCGTTACAGCTCGAATACAGAATATAGCCCGGTGCCATCTGGTTCAGATAGTCGCACAGTGCCTTGCCAATACCGCGTCGCGGCGGATTAACCAGCACCAGCTGCGGTACGCTGCCTTCGGCGGTAGCAAACCGGGTAGAATCCAGCGCCTGGAAATTGACGTGTTGCAGCCCCAGAGTTTTCGCCGATTGGCGTGCGCAGGCAATCGCCTCGGCGCTGATCTCGATGCCGGTCAGGCGTGTTTCCGGTAGTGCGCAATGCAGGCCAAATCCACCCACACCGCAGAACAGATCCCACATGCTGTCGATACCCAATGCCCGCACCCAGTCACGGGCGGTGGCGTACAGTTCGGCGGCTACCTGCGGATTGGTTTGGAAGAAGCTTTGCGGGCGGATATACAACGGCACCTGGTTAAATTGTTCTTCCAGCGCCTGTTGCTCGGTTAGCGGGATCTCACGCTCCCCTTCCATAATCGCCATATGCACCGGCTGAATATTGGCGGAAATCACCCTGAGCTGCGGCAACTGCTGTTGCAACCACGGCAGTGCGGCACGCAACTGCGCCAGCTTGCTGTCCGAACGCAGTACAAAGCGCAGCATCACACCGCCGCTGTAGGTACTTTCAGTCAGCAGCAGATACTTCAGTTCGCCGCGTTTACGCGCCACGTTGTAGGGCACCAGACCAGCGCGGGCGATAAAACTTTTCAGCACATCAAACATCGGTGAGAAGCTGGCGGGATACAGCGGACAGGCGCTCAGATCCACAGCCGTGCCGTCACGATGCAGCATGCCAAGCAACGGACGCTCTACGCTACCGCTGACCACCATTTTGGCTTTATTGCGAAATGCGCTCTGCTCGCCGGCGATCGGCTCTAGCCACTGCGCAACGTCGCAGTCGCTCAGCAGTGATTGCAGATGATGCTGTTTGTCCGTCAGCTGCTGTGGGTACGGCTTTTCCAACCACTGACAGGAACGGCAGGTGCCCGCCGTATACAAAGCGCAATGCATGAAGATAACCCTGAGTTCGGGGTGAATAATTAAGGGCGCAGAGTTTATCACTCTACGCCGTTAAAATCTCAATTGCGCGCGGCGAAATAATGGCGGCTGGTAGCGGGAACAAACAATAGTGCCAGGATGACGATATCAGGGATTTTTTGCAGGATCAGGACGTGCAAAATTTGGCCGCTGGTTTCACCTTCAACGGTAAAGACCTCTGGCAGAAAACTGCCAATGGTGGCCAACAGCAGATAACCGACCACCAGGCATTGGCAGGCCACATACACCCAGCGCCCCCAGTTGCGACCGCGCATCACCGCAAAACCGCAACTGATTTGCAGGCACAGCAATAACAGGCCAGCCAAAAAGATCAGGGTGGAATCCCAGGCCTGTGCACTGGTGCTGACGAACTCCTGAGCGCCATCGACCCCCAATTCGCCCAACAGCAACAGCACGCTGATGCATTTGATGGCCACCATCGCCGTTCCGGCTACCATCACCGGCACTGGCGCATCTGAAGTCATTCTTATTCCCTGCCTGCTGTTCAGCATGTCTGACATGTCCATGTTCCGCAACAAAACGCCACCTATACCCGTCATCTTTCAAGTTGCAGCGTTGTTACCTGCGCTCGCTGTAACTCGAAAGCTATAGGGTATATTCAAACGAGATATATAAAGTCAGGTAATCAATTGCAATACCAATAATTGCAAAAATAGCAGGTTTAATCAGACTCAGCTACGGGCAGCCTTTTGTAATTCGCGCGATCGCTGTTTTTCCGAGCGCGCCATAAACCACCATGCAATCAGGCCGATAACGCCGACTACCAGCAGGATCAAACTCGCCAGGGCGTTAATTTCCGGATTAACCCCCATGCGTACGCTGGAGAACACCAGCATCGGCAAGGTAGTCGCGCCCGGCCCGGCGACGAAACTGGCAATCACCAAGTCATCCAGCGACAGGGTAAAGGCCAGCATCCAACCGGCGATCAGCGCCGGTGCAATCATCGGCAGAGTGATCACGAAAAACACTTTCAGCGGTGTCGCGCCCAGATCCATCGCCGCTTCTTCGATAGAGCGGTCCAACTCGCGCAGACGCGAGCTGATCACCACCGAAACATAGGCAGTACAGAAGGTGACGTGCGCCAGCCAAATGGTGAACATCCCCCGTTCCGATGGCCAGCCAAAGGTATGCCCCATCGCCACAAACAGCAGCAGCAGCGACAGGCCGGTGATCACGTCCGGCATAACCAGCGGGGCCGTCAGCATAAAGGCAAAACCGGTTGAACCCCGAAAACGGCCAAAACGGACCATCACTACTGCCGCAATCGCCCCCAGCACCACCGCGGCGGTCGCCGAGGCGGCGGCGATAGTCAGGCTGAGACCGACGGCACTGATCATCGCCGAATCATGGAACAAGGCGGTATACCAGCGCGTTGACCAACCGGCCCACACCGTCACCAGCTTGGAACTGTTGAACGAGTAGATCACCAGCATCAGCATCGGCGCATACAAAAAGGTGAAACCCAACACCAAAATAGCGATACGCCACGGCGAACGCACTACCGGCAAGTTATTCATCCCTGCCCCCCCATTTCCTTGTTTTGGTGCTTGTGGAACCAGAGAATCGGTACGATCAACAACAGCAGCATGACGGTGGCCACTGCCGAGGCTACTGGCCAGTCACGGTTATTAAAGAACTCCTGCCACAGTACCCTGCCGATCATAATACTGTCCGGCCCACCCAGCAGTTCCGGGATCACGAATTCGCCGACCGCCGGGATAAACACCAGCATCGAACCGGCAATAATTCCGCCGCGGGTCAGTGGCATAATCACGCTGAAAAAGGTTTTTAGCGGTTTAGCCCCCAGATCCAGCGACGCCTCCACCAGCGAATAGTCCAGCCGCGTCAGCGCGGTATAAATCGGCAGTACCATAAACGGCAGGTAGGAATACACCACGCCGATATACACCGCCAGATTGGTGTGCAGGATCACCAACGGCTGATCGATCACCCCAGTCCATAACAAGAAGTTATTGAGGATGCCGTTATTTTTCAGAATGCCCATCCAGGCGTAAACGCGGATCAGGAACGAGGTCCACGACGGCAAGATCACCAACAACAGCAAAATATTGCGGGTTGAGGATTTGCTATGCGCCACCGCCCAGGCCAGCGGATAGCCGATAACCAGACAGCAGACCGTCGATACCGCCGCCACCTGCAGCGATTGCAGATAAGCGTCTATATACAGCGGATCGTCGGTCAGTTGCAGGTAGTTGGCAAAATTGAGCGCGATGTCCAGCTTACCCTCTGCCCAGCTCATCAGGTCAGTGTAGGGCGGGACCGCCAACGCCAGTTCCGCCAGACTGATCTTGAACACGATCAGGAACGGCAGCAGAAACAGCAGCGTCAGCCACAGCAGTGGCACCGCGATCACCAGCTTGCGGCCATGGGCCATCTGCAGACGTTGGAAAAAGGCCTTCAGCGGCCCGGGCCCTTTGGCCGGTGGCTCCGGCGGTGTGTGTTCAGCAAGCATTGTCATAATGATTATTCCTCACCTTCTCGACTCACACCGTCAACACGACACAGCTGTCGGCTTCCCAGCACAGGCGCACTTCGTCGCCCCAGGTCGGCATCCCTTTGCGGAAACGGTGACCGTTTTGCAATTGGGCGCTAATAATCTGGCCGCTGAGCAGTTTCACATGGTAGATAGACAGGTCGCCGAGGTAGGCGATATGCGCCACTTCCCCTACCGCAAAGTTGCAGCCGTCCTGCGGAACCTCCTCACACAGCATGATTTTCTCCGGCCGCAGTGCGACCTGGATCGGCACGCCGTCCACTACCGAGGCATCGGAGTCCACCTTAATCGCATGGCGCAAGCCGGGACTTTGCAGGATCAGGCCATCGTCATGACGCTCTTGCAGCACACAATCAAAAACGTTGACCGAGCCGATAAATTCGGCGCTGAAACGGCTGTTCGGATGTTCATAGATCTCTTCCGGTTCGCCGATCTGCACAAATTTGCCACGGTTCATGATGGCGATGCGCCCTGCCATGGTCATCGCCTCTTCCTGGTCATGGGTAACCATTACGCAGGTCACGCCAACACGCTCAAGAATGTCCGTCACTTCCAGTTGCATGCGGTCACGCAGCTTTTTATCCAGCGCGCCCATCGGCTCATCCAGCAGCAACAATTTTGGCCGTTTGGCCAGACTGCGCGCCAGTGCCACCCGCTGGCGCTGACCACCAGACAACTGGTGCGGCTTGCGTTTGGCAAACTCTTGCATATGCACCAACGACAACATTTCGGCGACGCGATCGGCAATTTCCGCACGCGGCATTTTATCCTGCTTCAATCCGAAGGCGATATTTTGCTCGACCGTCATGTGCGGGAACAGCGCGTAGGACTGGAACATCATATTGATCGGTCGCTGGTAAGGCGGCACGTGCGACATGTCTTGCCCATCGAGCACAATCTGCCCTTCCGAGGGCTGTTCAAAACCGGCCAGCATGCGCAACAGCGTCGACTTCCCGCAGCCAGATGGCCCCAGCAAAGCGAATATTTCGCCTTTATAGATGGTCAGGCTGACGTCTTCGACCGCGTTTTGGCCGTCAAAGGTTTTGGTGAGGTTACGGATTTCCAGCAGAGGGGTGAAGACCTTCTGCGACTTGGCTTGAGGACGAGGGATGACGTCGTTCAATCGGGGTGCTCTCCGGTGCAAACAGTACAAAAAACCACGGCGATTGCCATGGCCCAAAATGGCAACGCAGGCGGGGAGCACCCGCCTGCTGGTATGACACCGGGCTCAGCATGCTGAGCCTCTATCGATCATTTCCCGCTTTTAACTTTAGTCCAGGCCCGGGTAATCACACGATCCAGTTTCGGCGACTGCACGTTCAGCGTAAACAGCTTGGCGCGCAGATCGGCCGGTGGGTACACGTTCGGATTGTTGCGGACTTCGGCATTGACCAGCGGTGTAGAGTCCTTCACCGCGTTGGCGTAATACACGAAGTTACTGATCCCCGCCATGACGTCAGGCTTCATCAGGAAGTTCAGGAACTGGTAGGCAGCGTCCTTGTTTTTGGCATCTGCCGGCATGGCGAACATGTCGAAGTAGGTCAGTGCCCCCTCTTTCGGGATTGCATAGGCCACGTTCACGCCGTTCTTCGCTTCTTTGGCACGGTTGGCCGCCTGCATCACGTCGCCGGACCAGCCGATCGCTACGCAGATATCACCGTTTGCCAAATCATTGATGTACTGGGAAGAGTGGAAATAACGGATGTTCGGCCGCAGCTTGAGCAACAGATCGTTGGCCGCACCGGTGTAGTCTGCCGCGTTGGTGCTGTTGGGATCTTTACCCAGGTAGTGCAGCACGGTGGCATAGACTTCGCTTGGCGCATCCAGGAAGGAAACGCCGCAGCTTTTCAACTTCTCAAGGTTTTCCGGTTTGAGGATCAGATCCCAGCTGTCAACCGGTGCATCTTTACCCAGCACAGCCTTCACCTTGTCGACGTTATAGCCGATGCCGGTGGTCACCATCAGGTAAGGGATACCGTACTTGTTGTCCTTGTCGTTATGCGCCACCAGTTGCAGCATCTCGGGATCAAGGTTTTTGTAGTTCGGCATCTTGCTCTTGTCGAGCGGCTCGAAAATGCCGGCCTTCGACTGACGCTCAAGGAAATTGGACGAAGGTACCACCAGATCATAACCGGTGCTGCCCGCCATCAGTTTACCTTCCAACACTTCGTTGGAGTCAAAGACGTCGTACACCACTTTAATGCCGGTTTCTTTCTGGAATTTGGCTAAGGTGTCCGGCGCAATATAGTCGGACCAGTTATAGATGTGCAGCGTTTTTTCATCGGCTGACGCCGTGACGCTTGCCGCCATCAGCAGGCCGGCAACCACACCCGATAACCACTTTTTACGTTGGGTGACCATCCGTAACTTCCTCCAAAACAGGGGTGAATCATAGAATTGAACTTGTACCGCCACACGATACAAAACCTTTCCTGATCGAGCGCAATCGTCGCAACCACGGATTGAATGTCTATGCAGTTGATTGCATACACCTTTTTCAGTTGCCCAGCCCGCATGGTCACCAGGGGAATCGCAAGCCCTTAGCAGAATCAGCAGCATAACCGCTGTTGCCAAAACGCACCAGCCTCCGGGGATAAAACCGGCTTTTATCGATTTTTTATGCAGTTTGTCTGTATGTGATACGCCATTAATGGCATAAACGAAGAGGAATATCTGGCAGCAGAGGGTTAAACACAGAATATATTATTGCGGAAGGGAATAACGACAGCATGCCGCCGGAGGGACGGCACGCATCATGTACAGAGGGGATCAGTGCAGCATTGGCAGGCGGTCAGTCGCAGCCGTGTTATCTTCTTCGTCACCCATAAACAGCAGATCGTTCGCCCGCGCCTCGAGGATCACCATCGAGATTTGCTCTTCGCCCTGCTGCATAAAGTGGGTGAACTGCTCCAGCGTGACGCCAACGGCAATGCTCAGCGACTGGCAGACGATCAGTTTCGGCAAATTGTCGTCCTGAATATCAACAAACGCCTTAATCGTCAGCGAACTGGCGTTGATCTGGCTGAGATCGGCCACCAGCGGGATCAATGATGTCGGCTTAACTTCGGCCAGTGCGGAGAACAGGATCACGTTGTCGACCAGATCCAGCTTGGCATCAAATACGCCATCGAAATTTTGCATGTGCGGCAAGTGCAGCGCCTGACAGGAATCGCACTCAAAGAATGAAATGCCTGATTGATCCAGCCAGCGTCGCAACAACGCCAAATCAGGGACAATGAGTGAATCCATAATACCAGCCTCACAATATTCAAAACGCGAAAAGGCGCATAGCTTACGGAATATTGCCCCGCTACGCCACGATCAATGCGGCTTAATTCGCTATTAGGGTAAATATGGTCGATAAAAAGCCGCAACTCCAGCCACAGCAAGGCGAATTTTTTGCGGCAAACTTATCCGCCCGATTTCAACCTGAAACCCGGCCGACCACGCTGCTCAATATACTCAATCATCCTGCCGGCGATATCCAACCCGGTGGTGCTTTCCACCCCTTCCAACCCCGGCGAAGCATTGACCTCCATCACCAGCGGGCCACGGGCCGCACGCAGGATATCCACCCCGGCGACATCCAGCCCCAGTGTGGTGGCGGCCTTGACCGCAATAGCCCGCTCTTTGGCCGTGATGCTCACCTTGCGGGCAGTGCCACCACGGTGCAGATTGGAACGAAACTCCCCGGGTTTGGCCTGGCGTTCAATGGCGGCCACCACTTTGCCCCCCACCACCAGACAGCGAACATCACTGCCCTGCGCCTCGCGAATATACTCTTGCACCAAAATATGGGCGTTAAGGCCGCGAAAAGCATCAATCACGCTTTCTGCCGCCTGGCGAGTTTCGGCCAGTACCACGCCAATACCCTGCGTACCTTCCACCAGTTTGACCACCAGCGGCGCGCCACCAACCAACTCAATCAAATCGCCGGTGTCGTCGGGTGAATGGGCAAAACCGGTGATCGGCAAATCGATCCCCTGCCGCGCCAGCAACTGTAGCGAACGCAGCTTGTCCCGTGCACGGGTGATCGCCACCGATTCATTCAACGGATAACTGCCCAATAGCTCAAACTGACGCAGCACCGCGGTGCCGTAAAAGGTCATGGCGGAGCCGATGCGCGGGATCACCGCGTCGTAACGCTCCAATTGACGGCCGCGGTAGTGGATAGTCGGCGCGGCCGGGTTGATATTCATATAGCAAGAGAGTGGATCGATAACTTCGATGCTGTGGCCGCGTTGTTCCGCCGCCTCCACCAAGCGTTTACATGAGTACAGCGTTCCATCGCGCGAAAGAATGGCAATTTTCACTCGTCACCCCAAAAAGGCAAGCACCTGTCTGGCAGGTATCTATCCGGTGGCCATTATTCAGCCACGCGGCTCACTGTCGTTTTTATCTTCAGGCATATCAGGCTTGCGCCGATCGTTCTGCGGCGGCTGACCCCCGCGCATCAATGGGCCAAATCCCTGCACCACCCGCCAAACTAGAAATGCCGCCGCCGGCACCATCAGCGCCACGCCGAGGAAGATCATCCCCACCGCTGCCTGCTGTGAGGCCAACCAGCCGGGTAATTGCACGTGGCTATGAATGCTCAGATAGGCCAGCACCAACAACAGCATGCCCAGCCCTTCCAAAACCAGCACGGTACGCGGTAAGTCACCGAATGAACGCATATTTTTCTTCTCCAGAAGCTCTGCCTCCAGTGTAGTGAATTCCCATCGGCGGCGACAGCCCCGGCGGCTTAATCGGTTACATGAATCAGATTAACAGGTAATTCCTGCTTTTTTTTCGCCGAACCAACGGGCATAGTAAGCGCCATCAATGCGGGTAATGTTCAGGCTTAAGTCTTTTTCGACTGACAGAATGTCATTGCAGTTGCGATTAAATTATTGAATATCAATCTAAGGAGTGTTGCATGTTTGCAGTTATCTTCGGGCGCCCAGGCTGTCCTTATTGTGTCCGTGCGAAAGAGTTGGCGGAAAAACTGACTGAAGAACGTGACGATTTCAACTTCCGTTATGTTGATATCCACGCTGAAGGCATCACCAAGGCCGACCTGGAAAAAACCGTCGGCAAGCCGGTAGAAACCGTACCGCAGATTTTCCTCGATGAGAAACACATCGGCGGCTGCACCGATTTCGAAGCCTATGCCAAAGAAAACCTGAATCTGTTCCAGTAAGCTTCGGACAGAACGACAAAAAGGCGCTAAGTGCGCCTTTTTTATTGCCGTTAGCCACGATGGCACTGCCGGTAAGCCTGCAACAGACTACGCACAAACAATGCCAGCAAGGCCCCGAACACACACCAGAACACCGCGCTGGTGGCGTAAGCCAATTCCTGCCAGACCGAGGCAGACGGCGTTAGCCAGAAATGACGGATGATCAAACACAGCGGCAACGCATACAACGCCCCCAGTAGCGGGCAAAGAATGCGTTTTTTGCTTGATAGATAGCTGGCGACCACACCGGGTATCACAAACAGCAACAGGCCGGTTTCCCCCCGGTGTTCATGATCCGTGCTGCCAAATACCCCACTCTGCTGGCCGAGATACACCAGGCTGAACAGCAGAAAACAGCTTAAAATTCCCCACCAATACCGTTCACTCGCCATGCGCCCCTCCCCTTTAACCTCATTACCACACCGTAGAAATCAGCCGTGCCACAAAGCCGGTGACGCCTTGCCGTAAACCGACAACGCTAAACTGAACTTTTCCTTGGTCTAAAGAGGGTTAAATGCTTTCGGCAGGGCATGAACCCAGCTTTATGCTGGCTGTCACGCGCCATAGCGACTAGAATAAACGCCGCCGATCGATGGTTCGAATCGCCTTTCGCTGATTAGTTATTTATGAAGTCGCTTTTTGACTGAATTTATATCTTATATTTATCTATATCAAGCACTTACTGGTAAACAATAAGTTATCCTACGTGAACATAAACGTCGCTAGTTTGTTAAACGGTAACTACATCCTGTTACTGTTCGTGGTACTCGCGCTGGGGCTGTGCCTCGGTAAAGTTCGTCTGGGCTCCGTTCAACTCGGTAATTCCATTGGCGTTTTGGTGGTTTCGCTGTTGCTCGGTCAACAACACTTCGCCATTAACACTGAAGCGCTAAATCTCGGCTTTATGCTGTTTATTTTCTGCGTTGGCGTGGAAGCCGGACCGAACTTTTTCTCAATATTTTTCCGCGACGGTAAAAATTACCTGATGCTGGCGCTGGTGATGGTCGGTTCCGCGATGGTGATCGCTATCGGTCTGGGCAAGCTGTTCCATTGGGATATCGGCCTGACCGCCGGTATGCTCGCGGGCTCAATGACCTCGACCCCGGTCCTGGTGGGCGCCGGTGATACGCTACGTAATACCATCACCAATGGCCCGGCACTGCTGGCTGCGCAGGATCATCTGAGCCTCGGTTACGCCCTGACTTACCTGATTGGTTTGGTGAGCCTGATTTTCGGCGCGCGCTACCTGCCCAAGCTGCAACACCAGGATCTTTCCACCTCCGCCCAACAGATTGCCCGTGAACGCGGCCTGGACACCGACAGCCAACGCAAGGTTTACCTGCCGGTCATCCGCGCCTATCGCGTTGGCCCCGAGTTGGTAGCCTGGGCCGATGGCAAAAATCTGCGCGAGCTGGGTATCTACCGCCAGACCGGTTGCTATATCGAACGTATCCGTCGTAACGGTATTTTGGCCAACCCGGACGGCGACGCAGTATTGCAGGTGGGCGACGAGATTTCGCTGGTCGGCTACCCGGATGCCCATGCACGACTGGATCCCAGCTTCCGCAACGGCAAAGAAGTATTCGACCGCGACCTGCTGGATATGCGCATCGTCACCGAAGAGATCGTGGTTAAAAACAGCAATGCGGTGAACAAGCGCCTGAGCCAGTTGAAGCTGACCGATCACGGTTGCTTCCTCAACCGGGTGATCCGCAGCCAGATTGAAATGCCTATCGACGACAGCATTGTGCTCAATAAAGGCGATGTGCTGCAGGTCAGCGGCGACGCCCGCCGGGTGAAAAGCGTGGCAGAGAAGATTGGCTTTATCTCGATCCACAGCCAGGTGACCGACCTGCTGGCATTCTGCGCCTTCTTTATCATCGGGCTATTGATTGGCCAGATCACCATTCAGTTCAGCAATTTCTCGTTCGGCATCGGTAACGCCGCTGGATTGCTGATGGCCGGCATCATGCTCGGCTTCCTGCGTGCCAACCACCCGACCTTCGGTTACATTCCGCAGGGGGCGCTGAACATGGTGAAAGAGTTTGGCCTGATGGTGTTTATGGCCGGTGTCGGCCTAAGCGCCGGTGCCGGTATCGGCAACAGTCTGGGAGCCGTTGGCGGCCAGATGCTGATCGCCGGGTTAATCGTCAGCCTGGTGCCGGTAGTGATTTGCTTCCTGTTCGGTGCCTACGTGCTACGCATGAACCGCGCCCTGCTGTTCGGCGCGATTATGGGGGCCCGTACCTGCGCGCCGGCAATGGAAATTATCAGTGATACCGCACGCAGTAACATTCCTGCGCTGGGTTATGCCGGCACCTACGCCATCGCTAACGTATTGTTAACCCTGGCGGGCTCGTTGATAGTGGTGTTGTGGCCGGGGATCCTCGGCTAACCGATAAGCAACCAAGATGAATCAGTGGCAAAAATATTTTGAAATTTTTATCCCCGGTGAGAACTTTCCTTTCGGGGGGTAGTCTTAATTAGTGCCACTGCTTTTCTTTGATGTCCCCATTTTGTGGAGCCCGTTAGTCCCGCCTATTTAGGTTCAAGACTAGCGGGTTTTTTATTGCCTGAATAAACGCCGCAGGGGCTAAATCACAGGGTTTGCGAGTGGTTACCCCATTTAGACATGTCCTGATGGGAAATATTTCCACCGCACACCACCATTCCAATCACGGCACTAGCGGGTAGCTTGGGAGCAATGGCCATAGCCGCAGGTATCAGTGTCCCTGATGCCAGTTCACCCCATAACTTCGCCTCTTCACCAAAGGCGCTCATCCCTATTCACTAACCCGGTCGATGGTAGTTGCCGGGGCACTTTGCTGCATGAATAAAAATGTTTTACCCACCTTGCGGACTCTGTCAATAAACTCCAGTTTGTTTATAAATACGTCCCTCTCCACAGTGAGTATTTACCAGCAACTGCGTCCCTTTTCTCCACTACCCCTCATATTCGGCACTCAACTCTTTCAACTTATTCACCAACCAACGGCCAGCGGGGCCTGGGGGGTTGGATGAGTTAACGGCTACCGACATTGGCATTAAGAAAAACTCTTCCGACATGTCCTTTATTTTTAGTGGAGTAAGTCTTTTCTCTTCTATATCTTGCCTTATCCTTTGATAAGGCATACTCCCCCAACCGAGCCCCGCCAATAAAAGATCCCTCTTCACCGATAAATCCGTTAACTTCCATACCTTTGGCGAAACCACACCAAAGCTCAAATCTTTAGAAGCGTTGGTTTTATCAATTATTATGAGTTGAATATATTTGCTGACTTCTTTTCTTGAAAGATTTGAGCTTTTTAATGATAGCGGGTGAGTATTGGAAGCGACAAAAACGTGGGATGTAGACAATAAGAAATCGCAACTAATTGAAGCTGGTAACTCAGGCAGGAAGCCAATTATCGCTATCTGACATGACTTTTCCAATAAAGGCTGTACCGTGCCCCCTAACGCATTGACCGTAATATTAACAGCGACACTCTCATAATTTTCGTGCAATTCATTAATTGCCGCCGTTAACACGGCAGTCGGGAACATAATATCGACAACCAGAGATACCTCTGACTCCAGCCCTTCCGATATTTTCTTTGCCGTGGTCTTAAAATCATTAACCCTATTAATGACCTCCATTGCCTCTATAAATAAAATATTTCCTTCAGACGTTAACGTAGGGTAGCGCGACTCCCTGACAAAAAGCTTCACCCCGACTTGTTGCTCAAGATTAGAAATAGTGTGGCTCACAACGGATTGACTACGCCTTAATTTTCGCCCCGCAGCACTAAAGCTGCCTTCCGTTGCAGCCGCTATAAAGGTACGGAGTTGATCAAGGCTAACAGTTTCCAACATGTATCCTCCTTTTAGATACATACTATCGAAAAAAACGGGGTACCGCATCTTGTAAAAACAAAATAGTATCGGCTTACACATCAGATAAAAAATGAAAATTATGTTTATAAAAGCAAGGAAGGCTCTCATAACAGTCGCTATCTTGGCAGCCTTAAGCAGCACGAGTGTTTTCGCCTCAGTCATTGCGAATGACGCTCTATCTCCCAGCCTATCGGATACCGCTAATATGTTAAAAAATAACAAGGAATTAATTAACAAATTTTATGATGCTTTTAAAACCGGTGATAAATCCATTATCTTGAGTTACGTCACCGACGATTTCATCATGCATGTGCCAGGAAAAGGTTTAAATGCGGGGGAATATTGGGGAAAAGCAGGATTCACCAAGTTCCTCACCAATATTGAAAATTATTCTGGCGGAGACTTTTCCCTATCCGTTCCCAGCCTGGCGATTAATGAAGACACCATTTTCACCCGTGAACACATCACCATGAATCGCAAGGAAAATCCCAATGAAAAGTGGTTCTTACGATTTATCATGGAGTATCGCATTAAAGATGGCCTGATCTCGGAAGCCTGGACCATCCCGCAGGATCCTATCGCATATGACGCATTTTGGACCCCAAACTCTCAGTATATTGAAACAAGGCCCACAGGGTTTAGTCCAAAAACGGTCGATATTTCAGATAATGATCCCTTTACCGACGCTATTGATAGCTTACAAATAGTCAGAAAGTTCTATCATTATTTTTGGAAGGGTGATCTGCTCTCCATGTCAAAACTGACAGGAAAAGACTTTGAGTTTTATACACCTGGCAGGAGTAACCTGGCGGGAAGGTATAAAGGATGGCATGGATATGAAACCTTCAGAGACAAATTGATTGCCACTGTTGCCGGCGATAAATACAAATTGGAATGGGGTGGCTATGCCGCATCCAAAAATGATGTATTCGTCAAAGAATATATTCGAATGAATACCAGCTGGGACAAAGAAGTTAAGACGAGTTTTGTCATACTTCACTACACCATGAAAGAGGGGAAAATAGCCAAAATAGAAGACACCCCGGTTAACGCCCTCGAGTACGATGCTTTATTCACAAATCCCGTGACCGGAAAATAAAAAATACCGGCTGGTGAGGTTATCGCCAGCCGGACAGATTTGCAGCCCACCACTTAGCCACGCTAATGGTTAGCACGCATCCGTATTATTTCTGCTCTGCTTTACTCACGGTGTCTTCAGCTTTCCACACGCGGTATTTCACTTCCACGTCTTTCGGTGCGTAGACCACGATCGGCAGGCGGCTGTTGTAGCGTTGCATCGCAGCATCACCCAGATTGGCGGCGATAAATTGCTGCTGTTTGGTATTGTCCGGGCAAGCCATCATGGTGGAAGCCGGTTCGGACAGTTTTTCCAGCACCAGATAGTTGTAGCCCCAACCGGAAAGGGTTTTGGTTTCCAGAGTGCCACCAATCATATGGCGGTTGCAGTCTACTTCCAGCGTTTTGCCGATCAGCAGTTCAACCTTGAAATTCTCTTCGTGTTCCTGCTTCGGCAGGTAAATCACCTGACGGTTCATGCCCTTTTCGGCTTTCGGGTAAGGCGCGACTTTTTCCAGCGGTTGTTTGCTGATATCGGCGTCTTCAACAGAGGTAGCAGCAACAGCGCTGGCGGAAGCGGCCATTAGCAGGCCGGAAAATACAACGGAGACCTTGTTCATGTTTTATCCCTATCATTATTAAATGCTCAGGGCATAAGCTAATACACTACCGATAACCCCGCCAGTAGTTTAATCTTCTTTACAATAAGCCATGGTCAGTGACAATACTCCGCCACCGACCATTAGTTAGGATAAATCATTAACGAGTGGCATTTTTGGCGATGTAGGCCTTCACCACCAGATACCCGTCCACTGTGCCGTGCCAGAAGCACCAGCCGATAATCCACCTTTCGCTTTCTCAACCTCAACCCGCTGGGGTATTAAGGTTTTCTTAAGACAGAATTATTACAGTGGCATCATCCATTAATGTCACCGAGCCTGCGCGTGAACCCAAAACCTTCATTAAATCAATCCTCAACAACACCTCAAATTAAGACTAACGCCCTTTACTCCCTGTCGGCATCCTTTTACCGTTGGCAAGTTTTGGGATTGGTAGTCAGTGGTTTGTTGTTCCTTTGGCTGTCGCGTAACGAACAACTGGACTGGGCTGTCAGCAACTACTGGTTCGACGCCGCCAGCGGGCATTTTCCCTGGCAGAACAATCACTGGCTGGACTTGATTAACCACCGCCTGCTGAAAATTGGCGTGATTACCGGTGCGGTGCTGGCGCTGTTTTGGGGTATTTACCGCCGTAACCCGCGCATGATTGTCACCATGTTGCTGATCGGCATTGGCCCATTGGTTGTCGGCATTCTTAAAGCCACCAGCGCACATTCCTGCCCGTGGGATTTGATCGAATACGGCGGCAAGGCGATGTCCTACCCACTGTTCGGCGCAATTCCGACAGAGCCCGGGCCGGGCCGTTGCTTCCCTGGTGGCCATGCCTCCAGCGGTTTTGCGGTGATGGCACTGTTTTTCCTGTTTTATCCGCAACGCCCGCGCCTGGCTTACTGGTGCTGGTTCGGCGGTATTGCGCTCGGCATGCTGATGGGTTTTGGTCAGGTAATGCGCGGAGCACATTTTCTTACCCATAACCTGTGGGCGGGTTGGTGGGTTTGGCTCAGCCAACTGGCTGTTTATTGGATGGTGAGCGGGTATCTCCGCCGCAAGACGAGGTAAATATTATGGAGCAGTTGAATTATCTT
Organism: Serratia proteamaculans; assembly: GCF_004684015.1. Lineage (GTDB taxonomy): Bacteria > Pseudomonadota > Gammaproteobacteria > Enterobacterales > Enterobacteriaceae > Serratia > Serratia proteamaculans_F. Next base: position 360,076 of record NZ_SRIA01000010.1, on the reverse strand, counting down.
CTTTTCGCCTGGATCAATGCGACCCCGGCGTCCCCCGAGTGGTTGATTGATATCGCCACCTTTTTGGCACGCGATCTGATCGCTATCGTACCTATGCTGATCATTGGGTTATGGCTGTGGGGGCCGCAGAATCAACTGGTATCGCAGCGTCAAGTGGTGGCCAAGACGACAATTGCTCTGCTGTTCGCCATGCTTGCCTCCGCGACCATTGGCATGCTGCTGCCGCACGAACGGCCGTTTGTCGCCGGCGTCGGTTATACTTTCCTGGCGCATGCGCCGGACAGTTCCTTCCCCAGCGATCACGGTACCGCCATCTTCACTTTCGCTCTGGCCTTTTTGTTCTGGCATCGGGTCTGGTCAGGCATTTTATTGCTGGCAGTCGCGGCCGGCATTGCCTGGTCGCGCGTCTATCTGGGCGTGCACTGGCCGCTGGATATGGTAGGTGGCTTCCTGGTCGGCCTGGTCGGTTGCCTGTTTGCTCAACTGGTGTGGAACTTGTTTGGCGATATCATTGCCACCAGATTGACGCGCCTGTACCACTTCCTGTTCGCCTTCCCGATCCGCAAAGGCTGGGTGAAAGAGTAAACCTGTATTTTAGCAGGGGCACTGCGCCCCTGCTGTCACACTACCCCGGTTGTCACACAGAACTCACGCGTTTTCCCCGCCCCGAGCATTATCTTCGGTGATTCACTTTGCCCTTGCGGGCTGCAGGTGGCCGGTTGAATGAACCTGAACAGGCGCTGATTTCCCTGCTGTGTCATGCGGCGCAGGCCATAATTAAACTGCTCGGTGGAGAAACGCGTAACATATCGCCTCCCTTTCGACGCCAACATATAGAACTCGGCCTGATCAACATACAGTGACAAATCGTCCGAGTACTGTAGCCCTTCTTCGGTGACACACCCCGGTGGCATCAGCGCCGGCGTCGGCAAGTTCTGCCTGAACACCGCTGCAGGAATACAACCGTAATTAAGCTGGCAAACATAACTTAGCGGCAGCGGGTGGTCGGCAAGGTTGGTGATTTGCATATCAATGGAGAATTGAGCACTCTCCGCCGTCAAACGGACCGCCGGACGCAGCCGACAATGCTGATGGGCAGATTCCCCACTGCCGTACAGCGTCAGCGTATCGCCCTCAACCTGCAACCAGACAAGCTGCATATCTGATAATAAACCGCCCTGGGGTGACCAGGGGGAATGAAAGGCCACACTGTCCTCCGGCTTGCCTCCAAGCGTTTTGACACTGCGACGACCCGACTTCAACGAGTAGCCATCAAAATCAGCATCCCAGATCGTCAGCGCGCGGTATGGCAATACGCCCAATGAGCCACGGCTGTTTGCCAGTGTCAGCATCGGCCCTGTGGCAGCACAGTTAAAGGCAGTGACGACAAAATCCGCATTGCGGAAAACTTCATACGGTTGCGCTCCGAACTGCTCTGGCGCCAAATTTATTATCATATCCATACTTCCCCCTGGGTGTTCACGCGAGCTATCCCGCGACCAACGCCAAAATGTTACTTAAATAACATTTATCTCACCCTATGTTATACGTTAAACAGCTAAAAAACGATGATCTGGCATTCATTTTTAAACACCACTATGTTTATCGCTGATGGAATGTTATTATTCTAACATTACTCACATCCTGCTTTGATAAAACCTTAATAAGGAATCGAGATGACTACCGAAAACATTGATTACGCTCGCTATGTCGATCACACCCTGCTGGCGATGGATGCCACTGAAGAGCAAATCGCCAAACTCTGTGAAGAAGCACAACAACACAACTTCTACGCTGTCTGCGTTAACTCTGGTTACGTGCCATTGGCTGCGCACCTGCTGCAAGAAAGCGAAGTGAAAATCTGCTCGGTGATTGGTTTCCCACTGGGTGCCGGTCTGACAGTAACCAAAGCTTTCGAAGCTAAAGCAGCGATTGCTGCCGGCGCGCAGGAAATTGACATGGTGATCAACGTGGGTTGGCTGAAAAGCGGCCTGCTGGATGAAGTTAAAGCCGACATCGCCGCAGTGCGCGAGGTTTGCGCGGCGATCCCGTTGAAGGTAATATTGGAAACCTGCCTGCTCAGCGATGCGCAGATCGTTCAGGTTTGTGAAATGTGTCGCGAACTCGATGTGGCCTTCGTTAAAACCTCTACCGGCTTCAGCACCGGCGGTGCTCGTGAAGAGCACGTCAAACTGATGCGCGCGACGGTGGGCAGCGAGATGGGTGTTAAAGCATCCGGCGCCGTGCGCGATCGCGCAACCGCCGAGAAGATGATCAAAGCAGGTGCAACTCGTATCGGCACCAGCTCTGGCGTAGCAATCGTTTCCGGTGATCAGGCTGCTACCGGCAGCTACTGATAACCTGAGGCGTCTGAGTACCGGGCGCACGCCGAGATAATCTGATGCGGGGTAATAAGTCCAGCCGATGGCTGCGCTCCTATTACCCCGCATTTGTGTGTTCAGCCCTGGAGAAACTCTCTTAACCCTGTGGGAAGACAGACTGATGGAAACGCGGCGCGAAGAACGTATCAATCGATTAGTCCAGGCGTTAAAGCGCTCTGACAAGATCCACTTAAAAGAAGCCGCCGTCCTGTTGGGCGTGTCAGAAATGACGATTCGCCGCGATCTCAGCGCAGAACCGGCCGCCGTGGTTCTGCTCGGCGGTTACGTGGTGGCCGACCCGCGCAGTAACGGCGTGACCCACTATTTTGTTTCCGATCAAAAAGCCAAGCAGGTCACGGAAAAACGCCGTATCGGCTTGCTCGCCGCGCAGCTTATCAGCGAAAACGACACCGTATTTTTCGATTGTGGCACCACCACACCGGCGATCATCGACGCTATCGCTGACGATCTGACCTTCACTGCGATTTGTCACTCGCTCAATACCTTCCTGGCGTTACAGGACAAACCGAACTGCAAGGTGATCCTGTGTGGCGGGGAATTCAAACCGAACAACTACATTTTCACCGCCGTCGGCCGCCACAGTGAGCTGGATCATATCTGTCCCAATATCGCCTTTATCTCCGCAGCCGGCTTGAGCCTGCAGCATGGCGCAACCTGCTTTAACTTTGATGAACTGGAGATGAAGCACCGGGCGATAGCGATGTCACAACAAAAAATCCTGGTAGCCGACCACAGTAAATTCGGTAAAACCAAACCGGCCTGCATCGGGCCATTGACCCAATTCGACCGGGTGATCACCGATCGCCAGCCCGACGCGGAATTTGCGGAATTTTTCAGCGAAAACGCGATCGCCATCCGTTTTTAATCTGCACCCTGCCGTCGACCCCGGTCGGCGGTGTTCTTCAATCCCCCCTTCTATCCCGGCAAGATATCGGGCAATTAATGCGCAATTGATTCGATTGTTTTATTATCCCTACCCGAAAGCAGGTTAATAAATTGAAACAGTTCTGCAGGCTTATTCCTTCTGCACGGATAAATCTTACTCAATATTACTTTCGTACTCTGCATAACAACGCTTTTATATGATAAATCGCAGTGACGTCCGCACGATAAATATCAACAATTCCGCAACCAACAAGCTTTAAATATAACCAATCCGGCTTATTTATATGATGAATGATTAAGCATTTTTATCCGCTAGCCACTTAACTAGTTAACCCACGTTATTAGCTGGATATTCATAATAAATAACTTAAAAACAATAAGTTAATCATGATTTAACTTTAAAACGTAATGTGATCTACGTCACTAAAACCGCTTAATCCGGGTTTTTAGCTAGATCCAAACCCACGCTTAAAATATATTGCTCGACTTGCTGATAACGGCAGCGTTTTATCTGGTTACAGATTGTTCATACCAGATAAACTCTGAAACATTGATGAGAGCGCGTTCAGCACAAAATTTTACACAAGCGCGCAACATATGCATGAAAAACCAATATAAAAGCAGTTAGCCGCACACATTACGCATTTGAGAGCATGATCACGGTTGTTTCTACTGTAAATCGTTATCTTGCCGCCAACGAAAATCGGCAGGCAATGACCTTCCGGCTGTAGTACCGATACGATGCCCTCTGCAGGCTAAATATCATTTGATTAATTATCCGGCACCGCTGCCAAGGGTAATTAGCCGATTAAATAACCAGGGGGACGCCAACACTCCCCGCAAGCAACATCTGATTCTTACCGATGCCGCCATCTGATATTGCGTCATTCGGATTTAACCTTAAGTTTTGCCTTTAATTTTAAATTAGCGTGTTCACTTCGGAGATATTTATGGACACTACACAGACCGGCACTATTGCTTCTGCGGCTTCTGGCTCTACCAGTACCTGGCGTAAAACCGACACCATGTGGATGTTGGGCCTGTACGGCACCGCGATTGGCGCGGGCGTTTTGTTCCTGCCAATCAACGCCGGTATCGGTGGTTTGATCCCCCTGATTATCATGGCCATCATTGCGTTCCCGATGACCTTCTTTGCCCACCGTGGCCTGTGCCGCTTCGTTCTCTCCGGTAAAAATGCCGGTGAAGACATCACCGAAGTGGTTGAAGAACACTTTGGTATCAGCGCCGGTAAGCTGATCACCCTGCTCTACTTCTTTGCCATCTACCCAATCCTGTTGGTGTACAGCGTCGCCATCACCAACACCGTCGACAGCTTTATTACCCACCAATTGGGTATGACCTCACCGCCACGTGCCATTCTGTCGCTGATCCTGATTGTCGGCCTGATGACTATCGTGCGCTTCGGCGAGCAGGCTATCGTGAAAACCATGAGTATCCTGGTGTTCCCGTTTGTCGCCGTATTGATGCTGCTGGCTGTGTACCTGATCCCGAACTGGACCACTGCCATCTTCGACAACGTTTCTCTGTCCGGCGCAGGCACGGGTATGGGTCATGGTCTGGTTATCACCCTCTGGCTGGCGATCCCGGTAATGGTGTTCTCCTTTAACCACTCACCGATCATCTCCGCCTTTGCCGTAGCCAAGCGTGAAGAATACGGTCAGGAAGAAGCCGAGAAGAAATGCTCACGCATTCTGGGCTTCGCTCACATCATGATGGTGTTGACCGTGATGTTCTTCGTGTTCAGTTGCGTGCTGAGCCTGTCACCAGAAAACCTGGCTGAAGCCAAGGCGCAGAACATCTCCATTCTGTCTTACCTGGCTAACCACTTTAACAACCCGATGATCGCCTACATCGCGCCGGTTATCGCCTTTATCGCAATCACCAAATCGTTCCTCGGTCACTACCTGGGCGCACGTGAAGGCTTTAACGGTCTGATTGCCAAGTCGATGAAGAGCCGCGGCAAAACCATCAGCACCAACAAGCTGAACCGCATCACCGCGCTGTTTATGCTGGTGACCACCTGGATTGTTGCGACCCTGAACCCAAGCATCCTCGGCATGATCGAGAACATGGGTGGCCCAATCATCGCCATGCTGCTGTTCCTGATGCCGATGTACGCTATCCGTAAAGTGCCGGCCATGCGCAAATACAGCGGCCACATCAGCAACGTGTTCGTGGTAGTGATGGGCCTGATCGCCATCTCCGCAATCCTGTACAGCTTCTAATCAAGACCAGCCGGCGCGACCCTGCGCCGGCTTCTCTGCACGGCCCCCTTTCCTGCATTAACGCCTAACACCTGAAGAAGGAGGCGAGACCATGGTCAGCGTTTTCGATATTTTCAAAATTGGTATTGGCCCATCCAGCTCTCACACCGTCGGCCCGATGAAAGCCGGCAAGCTGTTTGTCGATGAATTGATTGCCAGTCAGCAGTTATTGGATACCACTCGCGTGGTGGTGGACGTCTACGGTTCGCTGTCACTGACCGGCAAAGGTCACCACACCGATATCGCGATTATTATGGGCCTGGCGGGCAACCTGCCGCACGACGTTGATATCGACGGTATCGCCGGTTTTATCCGCGACGTTGAGCAACGCGGCCGCCTGCTGCTGGCCAAGGGCCACCACGAAGTGGATTTCCCGCTGCAAACCAGCATGAATTTCAACAGCGATAATCTGCCGCTGCATGAAAACGGCATGCGCATCAGCGCCTTCGCCGGTGAACAACTGTTACACAGCAAAACCTATTACTCGACCGGCGGCGGTTTTATCGTCGATGAAGAAAACTTCGGCCTGGCCGCAGCAAACCCGGTTCAGGTGCCCTTCCCGTTCAACTCGGCGCGAGACTTGCAGCAACACTGCAAAGACGCCGGTCTGTCACTGTCTGGCCTGGTGATGCAAAACGAATTGGCGCTGCACAGCAAGGCAGAAATTGACGCGCACTTCGCCGACGTCTGGCAGGTGATGCGCGCCGGTATCGAACGCGGTATGAACACCGAGGGTCTGTTGCCTGGCCCGATGAAGGTTCAGCGCCGTGCCGCTGCCCTGCGCCGCCTGCTGGTCACTGGCGACAAGAATAATATCGACCCAATGAACGTGGTCGACTGGATCAACATGTTCGCCTTCGCCGTTAACGAAGAAAATGCCGCCGGTGGACGTGTGGTCACCGCTCCGACCAACGGCGCCTGTGGCATTATCCCCGCGGTCCTGGCCTATTACGACCAGTTTATTCGCCCGGTCAACCCCAATTCCTACAGCCGTTATTTCCTGACGTCCGGCGTGATCGGGGCGCTGTACAAGATGAACGCTTCAATCTCCGGTGCCGAAGTTGGCTGCCAGGGCGAGGTGGGTGTTGCCTGCTCAATGGCCGCAGCAGGGTTGGCAGAATTGATGGGCGGCAGCCCGGCACAGGTGTGTATCGCGGCGGAGATCGCCATGGAGCACCACCTGGGGCTGACCTGCGATCCGCTGGCCGGTCAGGTTCAGGTGCCCTGTATCGAGCGTAACGCGATTTCCGCGGTGAAGGCAGTCAATGCCGCACGTATGGCGTTGCGTCGCACCAGCGAGCCGCGCGTGTGCCTGGATAAGGTGATCGAAACCATGTATGAAACGGGCAAAGATATGAACGCCAAATACCGCGAGACATCGCAAGGTGGCTTGGCGATCAAGGTAGTGGCCTGTAACTGATAAAAAAGAGGGCGCAATCATCAATGACTGCGCCCTCCTGTTAAAGCTTATTGCTGTTGTCCTTAACCGAACACACTACCGAACCACTGGGTCAGCTTCATCATCACCATGTCCCAGATACGGCTGAAGAAGTTACCTTCTTTCACTTCCTGCATCGCCACCAGCGGGTATTGCTCAATGGTTTTACCGTCGAGCTGGAAATCAATGGTGCCGACCACCTGATTTTTTGCCAACGGGGCTTCCAGCGTCGGCTGGTTCAGCTTATAACTGGCCTTCAGGTTTTTCATCTGCCCTTTCGGGATAGTGACGGCGGCATCTTTCGCTACGCCCAATGGCACTTCGCCGACGTCGCCAAACCACACTTTCTGGGTCACAAACGGCTTGTCAGTTTTGATTGGCGTGGCGGTTTCGTAGAAGCGGAAACCCCAGGTCAGCAGCTTTTCGCTTTCACTAAAGCGGATACGGTCGCTTGGCGCGCCCAGCACCACCGAGATCAAACGCATTGGGCCGTCGGTAGCAGAGGCCACCAGGTTATGCCCGGCGCCACCGGTATAGCCGGTTTTGATGCCATCGACGCTCAGGTTGGTGCTCCACAACAGACGGTTGCGGTTAACCTGGCGAATTTTATTGAAGGTGAACTCTTTTTCTTTGTGCAGCGCATACTCATCCGGCACATCGCGGATCAGCGCCTGGCCGAGCAGCGCCATATCGCGTGCGGTACTGTACTGCCCTTCCGCATCCAGGCCGTGCACCGTCAGGAAATGGGTATTCTGCAGGCCCAGGGATTTGGCGTAGTTGTTCATCAAGCCAACAAACGAATCCTGGCTGCCTGCGACGTAATCGGCCAGTGCGATACTGGCATCATTACCCGACTGAATGACGATGCCCTTATTCAGTTCCATCACCGGCACCTGATCGCCCGGTTTGATAAACATCAGCGAGGAGCCGCGCAGCGCCGGGTTGCCGGTCGCCCAGGCGTCCTTACCGACGGTCACCATATCCTCAGGTTTAATCTTGCCGGCCTTGATTGCCTGGCCGATCACATAGCTGGACATGATCTTGGTCAGGCTGGCGGGGTCGAGACGGGTGTCGGCATTGCCTTCCGCCAGGATCTTACCGCTGTTGTAATCCATCAGCACGTAGGCCTTGGCATCCACCTGCGGAGCCGCCGGTGCTTCGGCCGCCTGAACAACAGGCACAGCCAGCAACAGTATGCTGACGCTAAAAGTTAATTTTTTCAGAGTGGTAGGTAAGTTTCTTTTCATCATGACGTCGCCAGAGTGTCCATTCAAATCATTGAAATAGCGTTAACTTTCAAACATATTCACGTTTTCAGCCAACCAGCGAGAGTGGCCCGGCACGCATTTGCCAACCGCAAACTCCCTGCGGCCCCATGACGGGTGAGCGGCGCACCGAAAATGCCCTTGCTGTGAGTTTATTAGATTCATCTTATTTTTGCAGGGTTTAGCATGAATTTTCATCATTTTTACATAACTGTACGCTGTTACGCGCAATTTGGATGAAAAGCCAGCCATAAGCGTTTTTTTTATACTACTCACCGCTACACGGCTGCACATCTAAACTGCTGCACATCTGCGCCTCCATACGTCCAAATCAGATTAATATATTCCAAAAATGCATATTGAACGGTTATTTGTTCTTTTTAATACACTTATTAGCAGCGCTATCATCCAGGTAACGGCTTTTAAACCGCATTATTCTGGAGACAACCCATGGCCATACCGCATTCCGTCATCGATATGATCGGCAACACCCCGATGTTGGAACTGACCCAGTTCGATACCGGCCCCTGCCGGCTGTTCGTCAAGCTGGAGAATCAAAACCCCGGCGGCTCAATCAAGGACCGGGTGGCACTATCGATGATCGAACAGGCGGAGCGGGATGGCAGCCTGCAACCAGGCGGTACCATCATTGAAGCTACCGCCGGCAATACCGGCCTGGGGCTGGCGCTGGTGGCAGCCCTGAAGGGATATAAACTGCTGCTGGTGGTGCCGGACAAAATGAGCCGGGAGAAGATTTTCCATTTGCGGGCACTGGGGGTGGAAGTTTTGCTGACCCGCTCCGACGTGGGCAAGGGCCACCCAGCTTACTATCAAGACTACGCCAAACGCCTGGCGAGTGAGATACCCGGTGCGTTCTATATCGATCAGTTTAACAACCCGGCCAACCCGGCGGCCCATGCCCGCACCACCGCCCCGGAACTGTGGCAACAGATGGACCATCAGGTGGACGCTATCGTGGTCGGCGTCGGTTCCGGTGGCACGCTGGGCGGTCTTAGCCACTATTTCGCCGAAGTGTCGCCGCAGACCGAATTCGTGCTGGCTGACCCCGCCGGTTCAATTCTGGCGGATTATCTTGATAACGGCCAGATCGGTGAGGCCGGCAGTTGGCTGGTAGAAGGCATTGGTGAGGATTTCGTCCCGCCGTTAAGCGACTTCAACCAGGTGCGCAACGCCTACCGTATCGGTGATGCCGAGGCCTTTACCACCGCACGTGACCTGCTGCGCAAAGAAGGCGTGCTGGCCGGTTCGTCCACCGGCACCCTGTTGGCCGCCGCGCTGCGCTATTGCCAGGCGCAGACAGAACCCAAACGGGTGGTCACCTTCGTGTGCGACAGCGGCAACAAATACCTGTCTAAAATGTATAACGATCACTGGATGCTGGAACAGGGCCTGCTAAGCAAGCCGCAGCATGGCGATCTGCGCGATCTGATCGCCTACAGCCATGACGAAGGCGCTGCAGTGTCGGTGGCATCGGAAGATACTCTGGCTATCGTCCATGCCCGCATGCAGCTGTATGACATTTCGCAGTTGCCGGTGTTGGAGGGCGATCGGGTGATCGGCCTGATCGACGAATGGGATCTGCTGAATGCCGTGCAGGCGGACGCCAAACATTTCAGCCTGCCGGCCTCCCACGCCATGACCCATGCGGTCAAAACCTTGCAAAAAGAAGCCAGCTATCAGGATTTGCTCGCCACCTTCAACCACGGCCACGTGGCGGTGGTGCTCGACGGTGAGCGCTTCCTCGGTCTGATTACCCGCACAGACGTGCTTAACGCCTGGCGCCAAAAATTACGTTAATAAGGATGATTGTATGACCAAGTTTGATACGTTGACCGTTCACGCCGGTTATACCCCGGACGCTACCGGCGCAGTGATGCCGGCCATTTACGCCACTTCCACCTACGCCCAACCGGCGCCGGGAGAGCATACCGGCTATGAATATTCGCGCAGTGCCAACCCGACGCGCACCGCGCTGGAGAGCGCCATCGCCGAACTGGAAGGCGGCAGCCGCGGTTACGCCTTTGCCTCTGGCCTGGCGGCCTGTTCGACGGTGCTGGAACTGCTCGATCAGGGCAGCCACCTGGTGGCGGTTGACGATCTGTACGGCGGGACCTATCGCCTGCTGGAAAAGGTACGTAGCCGCACTGCCGGTCTGCGGGTTACCTATGTTTCTCCGGCGGACATTGCCGCACTGGAGCAGGCGATCGAGCCGGATACCAAAATGATCTGGGTGGAAACGCCGACCAACCCACTGCTGAAACTGGCGGATCTGAGCGCCATCGCGGCGATCGCCAAAAAACACGGTTTAATCAGCGTGGCGGACAACACCTTCGCCTCACCTTATATTCAACGTCCGCTGGAACTCGGCTTTGACGTGGTAGTGCATTCCGCCACCAAATATCTCAATGGCCATTCCGACGTGGTGGCCGGTGTGGCTGCGGTTGGGAATAACCCGGAACTGGCCGAACAGCTGGGTTTCCTGCAAAACGCGGTAGGTGGCATTCTCGATCCGTTCAGCAGCTTCCTGACGCTACGCGGTATCCGCACCCTGGCATTGCGCATGGAGCGCCACAGTAACAGCGCCTTGCGCATCGCCCAATGGCTGGAAAGCCAGCCGCAGGTAGAAGAAGTCTACTATCCGGGCCTGCCGAGCCATCCGCAGCATGGGTTGGCGACAAAGCAGATGAGCCGCTTTGGCGGCATGATTTCGGTGCGTCTGAAAGGTGATGATGCCTTTGCCCGCCGGGTGATCAAACGGTCAAAACTGTTCACCCTGGCAGAAAGCCTGGGCGGTGTGGAAAGTCTGATCAGCCAGCCGTTCAGCATGACCCATGCGTCGATCCCGCTGGAGCAGCGGCTGAAGACCGGCATCACGCCACAGTTACTGCGTCTGTCAGTGGGTATTGAAGATGCGGAAGATCTGATCGCCGATCTGCAGCAAGCGCTGGCAGAATAATCACGGATTGATCAAGCAGCAAAAGTTTCCACAACAATGGCATCCTCAGCATCAATGGGGGTGCTATTTTCCTGTTCCTCTTCATCTCCGACAAAAACCGGACCGCTATAAAGGCGAATGATCAGCATCGTTTACTCCTGAATGGTCAGTGCATTGCCCTATAGTTACCACCCGTCAGAGACGCGAGCCAATATTGTTGCGCTCTAAGTTATGCAAAGATTCAACAAAGCGTCGCAAAACCGTCATCAAAGTTTCTTATGCTCTGCGCAATTTCGTCGCCACGACTGGCTGACGACTTACTCTATCCACTATTCTGTATACACCCCTATTTCCCTCCCTGCCTGCCGGAGAAATACTGATGGATTTAGCCTTATTCGACCTGGATGAAACCCTGATTGATGATGACAGCGCCAGCCTGTGGATGCGCTGGTTAGTCACCGAAGGGTTTGCGCCGGCGGAACTGGAACAGCAGGAACAGCAACTGATGCAGCTCTATTATCAGGGCAAGCTGTCGATGGAGGATTACATGCAGGCCACGCTGGCGCCGTTGGCCGGCCTGAGCCCCCAGACGGTGGCCGGGTGGGTGCAGCGTTATATTCGCCGCGATATTCTGCCACGTGTCTACCCTGCCGCCCGTGAACGCCTGTTATGGCACCGTGAGCGCGGCGACTGCATTCTGGTTATTTCCGCCACCGGCGAACATCTGGTCGCGCCGATTGCCGCACACTTGGGTGCCGACGACGCACTGGCGATTGGCGTCGAAGTGCAAGACGGCCGCTTCACCGGTAACACCTACGGCACCATGACTTACCAACAGGGCAAGGTGACGCGCCTGAAGAAGTGGCTGGCTGAACACCCGGAGTTAAGCTTTGAACACAGCCATGGTTACAGCGACTCCCTCAACGACAAGGCGATGCTGGAGTATGTCGACAGCGCTACGGTGATCAACCCGGACACTGAACTCGCCGCACTGGCGGTGGAACAAGGTTGGGAAATCTGTCGTTGGGAGCGCTAAATGGCAATCCGGTCGGCAAAAAATGCCTTCCGGTGTGACAACAGCTCAATTGTGGCGTACGAATAACAGCTTAGTTAATTCACCCGTATAAAGAGGCGTTCTATGCTGACCATTTGGGGTCGTGAAAATTCGAACAACGTCAGGAAAGTGCTGTGGTGTGCTGCAGAGCTGGAGCTGAACTACAGCCATATCAATGCCGGTGGCGCATTTGGCAAGGTGAACGATGAACTCTACCGTTCATTGAACCCGAACGGCCTGGTACCGCTGTTGCAGGACGATGACTTTGTGCTGTGGGAATCCAACACCATAGTGCGCTATCTGGCGGCAAAGTTTGGCAGTGAGCCATTCTATCCGCAGGATCTGCAGGCCCGCGCCAGCGCGGAAAAATGGATGGACTGGACCACCTCCACCATTGTCAGCCACTTTAGCGTGGTGTTCTGGGGCCTGGTGCGTACCAAGCCGGAACTGCGCGACATGGCCAAGATTGAAGCGGCGATCGCCGCGCTGGAAAAGCACTTCGACATCGTGGAAGAAACCCTGGGCCGCCAACCTTATCTTTCCGGCGAGTCGTTCGGCATCGGTGACATCCCGCTCGGCAGCTTTGCATACGCCTGGTTCTCAATGCCGATTGAGCGCCAACCTCGCCCGAACATGGAGCGCTGGTACCAGCAGTTAACCACGCGCCCCGCCTATCAGCGCGGTGTGATGAGTGAATTGACCTGATGTTCTCGGGGTGGTTTTTACGACGCCCCGACCTTAAGCAGCTGACCGTTACTCTCATCGGTCAGCAGATAAAGATAACCATCCGGCCCGATGCGCACTTCACGAATGCGTTCACCAAGATCTGCCAGTAGCCGTTCTTCAGCCACAATTTTGTCACCGTCCAGCGTTAAACGAATCAGCTCTTTCTGCGCCAGTGCGCCAATAAACAGTGAATATTGCCAGGCGGGGAAACGCTTTGAGTCATAGAAAGCCATACCGCTGATACCTGGTGACACCGGCCAGTAATGCAGCGGCGGTTCGGTACCGGCCACCTTCTGCCCCTTGGCTTCCGGAATTGCCAGCCCGGAGTAATTGATGCCAAAGGTAGCAATCGGCCAACCGTAATTTTTCCCTGCCTGAGGAATATTGATCTCATCACCGCCGCGCGGACCGTGCTCATGCTCCCAGATTGCGCCACTCCAGGGATTCAGCGCCAAACCCTGTGGATTACGCTGACCATAAGACCAGATTTCCGCCCGCTTTCCGCTCTGGCCGACAAACGGATTATCCGGCGGCACTGCCCCTTCGGCGGTTAACCGCACGATCTTACCCTGCAATTTGTCCAGATCCTGCGCCGTCGGGCGCTGGTTATTTTCGCCCAGCGCGATAAACAGATAACCCTGACGATCGAACGCCAGTTTGCCACCAAAGTGATTACCGACCGACAGTTTCGGTTGCTGACGGAAAATCACCCTGAAATTTTCCAGGCGCCGGTTGTCGGCGCTTAGCCGGCCATAGCCCACTGCCGTCCCCGCTTTCCCGTCTTTCCCCGCTTCGGCAAAGCTGAGATAAACCCGTCGGCTGTCGGCAAAGTCCGGTGCCAACAGCACTTCCAGCAGCCCTCCTTGCCCCTGGGCATACACTTGGGGCACGCCACTAATCGGTGCAGACACCCCCTGATCCTGCTGCCACAAGCGCAGGCGGCCCGGTCGTTCAGTGATTAATATTCCCCGTTCGCCAGGCAAAAACGCCAATGACCACGGGTGCTCCAATTTATCCTGTAATTGAGTCACCGTCGGCGCTGCATGCAGCAGCCCGCTCAATAACAGTAAAGCGGTCATCACGGTCAATCGGGACATGGCATCCTCCTGGCTAAAAACTGACCTGCTTAGTGTAGTCCAGTTGGCTGGTTTCAACGTTTGTTTTAAATTTCAATATGTTGCCTTTTCCACGGACTGTGCTTAAGTTAAGGGTTCACCAAGGAGGAAACATGAGCATCACCGTTACCGAAATACCTGACGAAGAAACCCTCAACGTGATCCGTTTGGGGCTGCGAGCCCATAATAGTCCGTATATTGACCCTACCCAACGCAAACCCCTTGCCGTGTATAGCCAGGATGAAGCCGGTCGGGTGGTCGCAGGCCTGACAGGCGAGACCTGGGGCAACTGGTTGAGCGTTGAATGGTTGTGGGTGGATGATTCGCAGCGCGGCAGTGGGTTAGGTCGCAAGGTGGTGCTGGCGGCGGAACAGGAAGCCAGGGCGCGGGGTTGTCGTTATGTTCGCCTGGATACCTTCAGCTTTCAGGCGCGGCCTTTCTACGAGAAACTCGGTTACCAGCTACAGATGACGCTGCAGAATTACCCGGTGGAACACGAGTTTTACTTTCTCACCAAAACTCTTATTGAATAGCAGGTGGCTTGATGGAAACCACAACCATGGTTGTGAACTGCGTGGCATACAAGGCCGGTCAACGGCTGGGCGAAGTGACCATTGATGATATCAGCGAGGTGGTCAAACAGCCGGACACCTTCGTCTGGCTCGGATTGTGGCAGCCGGAAGACGCCTTTATGCGCAAAGTGCAGGAGGAGTTTGGACTGCACGATCTGGCGATTGAGGATGCACTTTGTGCCCACCAACGGCCCAAACTGGAAGCCTACGGCGATTCACTGTTTATCGTGGTCAAAACTGCGCAGTGGGGTCAGGACGAAGTCGAGTACGGCGAAACCCACTTCTTTGTTGGCAAAAACTTTCTGGTCACGGTGCGTCACGGCGATTCGCCCAGCTATGCGCCGATCCGCCTCAAGGCCGAGGAAAACCACAAACAGATGTGCCGCGGGCCGGGCTTTGCCTTGTATTCGGTGATGGACTTTGTGGTAGATAACTACCGTACCGTGGTGGCGAAGTTTGAGACAGAGATCGAAGCCATCGAAGCCAACATGTTCAAGTCCGAGTTTGATCAGGCCGCCATTGAAAACGTCTATACCCTACGGCGCCACCTGCTGGCGTTGCGTAATGCCGCGATGCCGATGGACGAGATCTGCAATCAGCTGATTCGCCTGCATGAAGAGGTGATCCCGAAAGAGCTGCGCGCCTACGTGCGAGATGTGCAAGACCATGCGCGCCAGGTGGTCAGCACTATCGACGATATGCGAGAAATGCTGACTAACGCCATGCACGTCAACCTGGCACTGGTCACGGTAAAACAGAACGAAGTGGTCAAACGACTGGCGGGCTGGGGGGCAATTTTGGCGATCCCTACGGTAATATTCAGCCTGTATGGCATGAACTTCGCCAATATGCCTGAGCTGAAATTCCCCTGGGCCTACCACACCATCCTCGGGGTGACCGCCGTCGGCTGCTTCTTCCTGTATCAAAAACTGAAGAGATCCGGCTGGCTGTAGCGGGCAAAGGGGCTGCCTTGTCACAGCCCCATTATTACTTATTATTCCGGCTGCACCTGTGGCTGCGGGCTTGGCCGGGTCAGCAGGCTGCCAATCAGAAAAGCCGCGCCGCCCGCCAACAGACCACCGTAGATCGGGCTGTTGGCCTCAATGCCATGGTAATACATCAGCGCCAATACGCTCAGACTGCCGGTCAGCATGCTGGCGATAGCACCGGTGCTGGTAGCACGTTGCCAGAAAATCGCACCGATCAGCGGGATCAACATACCGCCCACCAACAGGTTATAAGCCAACGTTAGCGCCATCATCACGTCGCGCACCACAAACGCCAGCCCCAGCATAATGCAGCCCATGACCAAGGTTGTGAAACGCCCGGCCGCCAGTCCGCCGGAAGGCCTCTTGCGGACAGCCGGTAATACATCTTCCAGCGCGATGGTTGAAGAGGCTAACAGGCAGGCGCTGGCCGTCGACATCAGCGCCGCCAACGCCGCAGCCGCCACCAGCCCGCTCACGCCCGGCGGCAGCACCGCCTGAGCAATGGCGGCAAAAGCGCCGTCGGTATTGGTCAGTTGCGGCAGCACCAACTTGCCGGCCATGCCAATCAGAGCGCCGGTCACGCCATACAGCACGCAGTACACCCCTGCCCCCAACCCGGCGTAGCGAGCAATATTGGTGCTACGGGCGGTAAATACCCGCTGCCAGATATCCTGACCGATCAGAATGCCAAAGAAGTAGATCAGGAAGAACACCAGAATGGTATCGAGCCCGATCGACGACAGTTGGTAGTAGCTGTCCGGCAACAGCTGACTGAACGCCGCCCAGCCACCGGCCTTGACGATGCTCATCGGCATCAACACCAGCATCATGCCGACGGTCATGATAATGAACTGAATGATGTCGGTTAGCGTCAACGACCACATGCCACCCAGCGTGGAGTAAAGCACCACCAAACCGCCACCGAGTAGAATCGAAGCGGTGAACGACAAATCAAACATTACTTGCATCACGCTGCCGATGGCGATAATCGAGGTCACCGCCACCATCAGGTCGTAAGCCAACATAATCGCACCGCTGGTGACCCTGGCGGCCGGATGATAACGCCGCGCCAGCACCTGGCTGACGGTATAGAGCTTTAGTTTGAGCAGCGGTTTGGCCAACACCATGCTCAACACCACAATCCCCGCCCCCAGCGCACCGCACAGCCACACGCCCGAGATCCCGTAGGTGTAACCCAGCTTGACGCTGCCGATGGTCGACGCGCCGCCAAGCACTACAGCGGACAGCGTGCCCAGGTACAAACAGGGCCCCAGATTGCGACCGGCCACCAAATAATCTTCCTTGGTGGTGGCCCGGCGAACGCCAAGCCAACCCACCGCCCCTATCACCAAAAAGTAAAACACCACTACCAGCAGGTCGAGATTCATCGGTCACTCCGCATGCTTGTTATTATTCGGTATCAGGCGCAACGGCTCCGCCGATCAGGTTATTGCCGTCGCCTTAACGCTCAGGCAGGACACACAGCATTTCAAACAACAGGTTAGCCGCCAGTAGCGCGGTGTTGCCGGAACGATCGTAAGGCGGCGAAACCTCCACTACGTCGCTGCCGACCAGATTCAACCCCCGGCAGCCTCTGACAATTTCCAGCCCCTGCCAGACTGACAGCCCACCGACCTCCGGCGTGCCGGTACCCGGTGCAAATGCCGGATCCAGACCGTCGATGTCGAAACTGAGATAAACCGGCGCATTGCCCATCTGCTCGCGCACTTCCGCCATCAGCGGTGCCAACGAGCGGTACCAACAGGCCTCTGCCTGTACCACGCGGAACCCCTGCTTGCGCGACCAATCGAAATCATCGGCCTCATAGCCACTGCCGCGCAGGCCAATCTGAATGACCCGTTGTGGCTGCAATAGCCCTTCTTCAAAAGCGCGGCGGAAAGTCGTGCCATGCGCCAACTTTTCACCAAACATCTCTTCGTTGGTGTCTGAGTGAGCATCTACGTGAATCAAGCCGACCGGGCCATATCGGCTGGCCATGGCGCGCAGGACAGGCAACGTCAGCGTGTGGTCGCCCCCCAGCGTCAGTGGAATGCAACCGTGGGCCAGAATGCCGTTGTAGGCTAACTCAATGCGGCGAACGCTGTCTTCCAGGCTGTAAGGATTGATGGCGACATCCCCCAGGTCGGCAACCTGCAGCCGTTCAAAAGGGGCGGCAGCGGTGCCCATGTTGTAAGGGCGGATCATCACCGATTCCTGACGGATTTGCCGCGGTCCATAGCGCGTGCCGCTGCGGTTTGAGGTACCAATATCGAGAGGAATACCGACGAAAGCCGCATTCAGCCCCCGAGCATCGTCGGCGACGGGCAGACGCATCATGGTGGGGATACCGGCAAAACGCGGCATATCATTACCGCTTTGAGGTTGGTTCAACATGGGCTTTCCTTGTTCGGGTGGCGGATAATTTCAACATTTAGATAACAATTACAGGCTACCCGCCCCCTGACAGGGCTACCATTCCATCTTTGGGATGTAAGCATTGAAAACACCGATGATTGGTAACCACTTGAACCATTGGATTTTATTTGGCATTCGTGACATAAAAAGACAGATTCACGGCCGCCAGCTTTATTCTGGATGTGTTATAAAATGGTTAATAACGCGTTATTAATGCGGAGGAACGGATGCTCACCAACCTAAGCGATATTGATCTGCGACTGCTGCGGGTATTCGTCGCCGTCGCCGAAGCCCAGGGCGTCAGCGCGGCCCAGGAAACGTTGCTGATGAACCAGTCGACCATCAGCACCCATCTCGCCACCCTGGAGACCCGGCTGGGATTTCGCCTCTGTCAGCGCGGCCGTTCCGGTTTTATGCTGACGCCGAAAGGCGAACGCATGCTGATCGCCTGCCGCACCCTGTTCAACGCCGCTCGTGATTTTACCCGCGTCAGTCAGTCCCTGAACGGCCTGCTGACCGGGGATTTGCAAATTGGCCTGGTAGATAACCTGGTGTCGCTGCCGGGCAATCCCTTCAGCCATGCCATCAAACAGTTTCAACGCCGACATCAGGATGTGCAGTTGCAGTGCCGCATTTGCGCCCCCGGAGAAATAGAACAGGGGCTGCTGAATCAGCAGCTCGATTTGGGCATCGGTTATTTCGGTCAGCAGTTGGACGAGTTGCAGTATCAGCCCTGGATAGCAGAGACGCAGGCGGTGTATTGCAGTAGCGATCACCCGCTGTTTACGCTGGAGCAACCGGAGCGTGAACAGATTGAAAATGCACGCTGGGTTAAACGCGGCTATTTGTTGGCACAGCAACTTTGTCCGCTGGCGCCGTTAACCCTCGGCGCCGTCGCCCATCATATGGAAGGGGTGGCTCATTTGGTGCTCAGCGGCGAGTATCTCGGTTACCTGCCCACCCATTACGCTGCGCGTTGGGTAGAACAAGGCGTCCTGAAACAGTTGGGGGGGCAAGCGCTGTCTTATCAGGCGGCATTGAGTCTGGTGACCCGGCCGGGGTTGCCGAAGGAGGCATTGAGCGCATTGCTGGAGGATTTGCAGCGCGCCGGAGAGATTTCAGCCGCTATGGCGTTGATGTAGCCCCTGCAAGCAACATAAGAAATGCCCCGCACTTGGCAGGGCATGTTCTAAACGCTTAATTGACCGGCATACGCGCCGGATCCGGATACTGATATTCAAACCCCAGTTCATTGCAGATACGGCTGCCGTCCACCAGACGACCGCCCTGCTCCGTCTCGGCGGCAAACTGCGGCGGCGACAGATTTAATTGTTCGGCCAGCGCCGGATAGAACTCACGCTTGGTGGGATGGGCCGGGGCGCACAGGTTATATACGTGGCCGCCTTTCGGCAGTTTCAGCAACAGTTGGATCGCACCGATCACGTCGTCCTGATGCACCAGATTGACCCCTTGCGAACCGCCTTTGACATCGACTTTGCCCGCCAGGAAACGCCCAGGGTGGCGATCGCCCCCCACCAGTCCCGCCAGACGCAAAATATCCACCGAGGTGTTCGGCAGTTCATGCAGCCAACGCTCCAGCTCTGCCAGCACCAGGCCGGAAGGTGAAACCGGCTTCAACGGCGAGTCTTCGCGTACCGTGCCGGTGGTTTCCCCGTACACCGAGGTTGAACTGGTAAACAGAATGCGCGGCACACCAAAGGCCATCGCGCTGTCCACCAGCATGCGCACCGCATTAAAATAGTTTTCGCTGCCTTCGACGGTGCGGCGGGCCGGGAGTGTCACCACCAGCGCATCGACGCGCAGCAGCGCCTCCAGATCCTCAGGTTCGCAAATCAGTTCCGGCGTCAGTTCCAGCTGATAGCATTCAATCCCGCTCATCCGTGCGGCCTCGACGCCATCCGGCGTGGTTTTACTGCCAACGACGTCAAACCCACGGCTCATCAGCGACAGAGCCAGCGGCATCCCCAACCAACCCAGGCCAATAATGGCTACCTTTTTCATCAGCTTCCTCTCTTGAAGACTGCAACGCTTTGCCCATTAAGGCTACGCCAGTCGGCGTAGTGATTCAATCCAAGTGACTGCTCCCCGCCGTAAACGGCGAGGCTTCCCACTTCTCAGGCCGCAACCGTCGATATGACAGATTTACGCTGGCCTCCATGGGCAGAAACGACGAGTCCCGCCGCCTGTAAATCCGTTATGCCCTTGCGCTGGATATTAATGGCCGCGTTAATATCGCGGTCATGTTCAACGCCACAGGCCGGGCATGGCCAGATACGTTTATTCAGCGGCATTTCCGCCATTTTATAACCGCAACAATGACAGGTTTTAGAGCTGGCAAACCATTGATCAATTTTCACCAGATGTTTGCCGGCCTGCTCCGCTTTGTATTCCAGTTTCATCACGAACCCAAACCACGACGCATCCGCAATGTGCCGCGCCAGCTTGTGATTTTTCATCATGTTTGCTGCTTTCAGTGTCTCAACAATGACCGCTTGGTTTTCGTCAACCAGTGTACGAGACAATTTATGCTGGAAGTCAGCACGGCCATTCGCCACATGCTCGTGGCATTTCGCTACCTGTAAACGCGCTTTTGCCCGGTTTGCACTGCCTTTTATTTTCCGGGATAGCGCTTTTTGTTTGCGCCGCAGATTAAGGCTGGCGCGTACCAGATGTCGTGGGTTGGCTGTTTTTTTGCCATTAGACTGAATGAGGTAATGGGTCAGCCCCAAATCACAACCGGTTACGCGGGTTATCAGTGCGGGTTTGGCTGGCGCGGCCAGTCCATCGTCACAGAGTATTGCGGCGTAATATTTTCCTGTCGCGCCACGGCTGACGGTGATACTGGACACCTTACCGATAATATCGCGATGAATAACCGCTTTAATCGGTGTCATTTTTGGCAACTGGATCGCATCGGTTAACACTTTGCCGTTGGGGTGATAACTGGATTGTTTGTCATGCTTGCGCTGAAAGATGGGGAAACGAGCACGTCGCTTGAAAAAGTGTCCAAAAGCGGTATCAAGATTAATCACCGCCTGCTGTAACGCCAGTGAGTCATAGTCTTTCAGCCAGTGGTAACGGCGGGACCTTTTTCCTACCGCCAGTAATGGTTTCAGGTCACGTTTAATACTGACTGATACGCCGTGTCTCTGGTACCTATGACGACTGATATACAGAGCTTTATTGTACACAAAACGCACCGCGCCGAACTGAGCATTCAAGAATGCCTCCTGTTCGGTAGTCGGGTACAGGCGTACTTTAGTGGCTCTTTTCATCATGGACGCTCACCGATAATAAGCTTGTACTGTATGACCTTAGGAAGCATTTGACCAGAAAATGTGCATCACTATAAATTGACCGGTTATCTTCGTCGTCGCCATTGGGTCAGCAAATGAGTTGTCCATTCTGGTCGCGCTTTTATTTCACCTGTAGAGCTGGCGGTACAATAATCGAAACACTGAAAACCTATGTATCATCGCAGAACACACCTGATGAGCTCCCCTTATATCTCCGTCCGATTGTGCGAGGGTTTACGGGGAAAATGCTAAGCTTAGGTAAAGACGCGTCTGGCTAATAATTCATACTGTTGCAATAAATTAAATTTATGACGATAAAAAAGAGTTGCGTGAAAGACGGCGGATAGTTTAGGTTAATTAGCAATTGAGTTTGTAGCGACTTTATACAGAGAAAACACCATGACACGCATTCAGTTCAGCCATCATCACCATCACCCTGACTAGTCTTTCAGGCGATGAGTGCTGGAAGACAGTTTTCTAATCTTCCAGTGGCGCGCAGAATGCAAGAGAGAGCCCTCGGAAGATTTCTTCCGAGGGTTTTTTTTTGCTCCGGACAGACAGAAAAAATAATTTTCATAATAAATTCATAAAATTACAGATTAAACAGAGGTTACCATGCTGGATAAAACACGTTTACGGATAGCAATGCAGAAATCGGGCCGCCTGAGTGATGAGTCTCAGGAGTTGCTGGCGCGCTGCGGTATCAAAATCAACCTGCAGCAACAACGCCTGATCGCCTTCGCGGAGAATATGCCGATCGATATCCTACGTGTCCGTGATGACGACATCCCGGGCCTGGTGATGGACGGCGTGGTCGACCTGGGGATTATCGGTGAGAACGTGCTGGAAGAAGAGCTGCTGACCCGTCGTGCCCAGGGCGAAGACCCGCGCTATTTCACCCTGCGCCGTCTGGACTTCGGCGGTTGTCGCCTGTCGCTGGCCACCTCGCTCGACAGTGAATACACCGGCCCGCAAAGCCTGCAAGACGCCCGCATCGCCACCTCTTACCCGCACCTGCTCAAACAATACCTCGACAAACAGGGTGTACGTTTTAAATCCTGCCTGCTCAACGGTTCGGTAGAAGTCGCCCCACGTGCCGGTTTGGCCGACGCCATCTGTGACCTGGTCTCCACCGGTGCCACGCTGGAAGCCAACGGGTTGCGTGAAGTGGAAGTCATCTACCGTTCGAAAGCCTGCCTGATCCAGCGCGACGGCGAAATGCCGGAAGCCAAACAGCAATTGATCGACCGTCTGATGACCCGTATTCAGGGCGTGATCCAGGCGCGTGAATCCAAGTACATCATGCTGCACGCGCCAAGCGAACGTCTGGACGAAATCGTCGCGCTGCTGCCGGGTGCCGAACGCCCGACCATTCTGCCATTGGCCGGGGCACAGAACCGCGTAGCCATGCACATGGTCAGTAGCGAAACCCTGTTCTGGGAAACCATGGAAAAACTCAAAGCGCTCGGTGCCAGTTCAATTCTGGTGTTGCCAATTGAGAAGATGATGGAGTAACGCCATGTCGAACTTCAATACTCTGGTCAACTGGGCAGACTGCAGCGCCGAACAGCGCACGGCACTGCTGATGCGTCCGGCGATCTCCGCCTCAGACAGCATCACCCGCACGGTGAGCGAAATCCTCGACAACGTGAAGGCCACTGGCGATCAGGCGCTGCGTGATTACAGCGCCAAATTTGATAAAACCGAGGTTGGCGCACTGCGCGTCACCGCCGAGCAAATAAAAGCTGCCAGCGCCCGCCTGGGTGATGAGATCAAGCAGGCGATGGCCGTGGCTGTCGCCAATGTGGAGACTTTCCACAATGCGCAACAGTTGCCGCCGGTTGATGTGGAAACCCAGCCGGGCGTGCGTTGCCAGCAGGTGACCCGTCCGATCGACTCGGTGGGCCTGTATATTCCCGGCGGCTCCGCGCCGCTGTTTTCTACCGTATTGATGCTGGCAACACCGGCACGTATCGCAGGTTGCCGCCGCGTAGTGCTGTGTTCACCACCGCCTATTGCCGATGAGATTCTGTATGCCGCGCAACTGTGCGGAGTGGAAGAGGTGTTTCAGGTTGGCGGTGCACAGGCGATCGCCGCTATGGCGTTCGGTACCGACTCCGTACCGCGCGTGGCGAAAATCTTCGGGCCGGGCAATGCCTTTGTCACCGAAGCCAAACGCCAAATCAGCCAACGACTGGACGGCGCGGCCATCGATATGCCGGCAGGTCCTTCCGAAGTGCTGGTGATCGCCGACGCCGGTGCCACTCCGGCCTTCGTCGCCTCGGATCTGCTGTCGCAGGCAGAGCACGGCCCGGACTCGCAGGTGATTTTACTGACGCCGGACGCCGCGATGGCGCAGGCGGTACGCGATGCCGTAGAACAGCAACTGGCACAGTTACCACGCGCCGAAACTGCGCGTCAGGCGCTGGCCAGTAGCCGACTGATTGTCACCAAAGATTTGGCTGAATGCGTGGCCATCAGCAATCAGTACGGCCCGGAACACCTGATCATTCAGACCCGCGACGCCCGTGCTCTGGTCGACAGCATCACCAGCGCCGGTTCGGTATTCCTTGGCGACTGGTCACCGGAGTCTGCCGGTGACTATGCGTCCGGCACCAACCACGTGCTGCCAACCTACGGTTATACCGCCACCTGTTCCAGCCTGGGCCTGGCGGACTTCCAAAAGCGCATGACGGTGCAGGAACTGACGCCGCAGGGCTTTATGAACCTGGCCGCCACCATTGAAACCCTGGCCGCCGCCGAGCAGTTGATTGCCCACAAAAACGCCGTGACCCTGCGCGTTGCCGCCCTGAAGGAGCAAGCATGAGCATTGAAAATCTGGCCCGTGCCAACGTTCGCGACCTGACCCCTTATCAGTCGGCACGCCGCCTGGGTGGCAACGGCGACGTGTGGCTGAACGCCAACGAATACCCGATCGCCCCTGAGTTCCAACTGACCGCTCAAACCTTTAACCGTTACCCGGAATGCCAACCGGCACGGGTGATCGAACGCTACGCCGAGTACGCCGGGGTTAAAAAGGAGCAGGTGCTGGTCAGCCGTGGGGCAGACGAAGGTATTGAATTGCTGATCCGCGCATTCTGCGAGCAGGGCAAAGACGCCATCCTGTTCTGCCCGCCGACCTATGGCATGTATGCCGTCAGCGCCGAAACCTTTGGCGTGGAGCGTCGTACCGTGGCGGCCAAACAGGACTGGCAGCTGGATTTGCCGGCTATCGCCGACAGCCTGGACAACGTGAAACTGATTTACGTCTGCAGCCCCAACAACCCGACGGGTAACCTGATCGATGCCAACGATCTGCGCAGCCTGCTGGAGATGACCAAGGGCAAGGCGATCGTTGCGATCGATGAGGCCTATATTGAATTCTGCCCACAGGCAAGCGTCGCCGGCTGGCTGAATGACTACCCGCACCTGGCTATCTTGCGCACCCTGTCCAAGGCCTTTGCACTGGCTGGGCTACGCTGCGGTTTTACTCTCGGCAACGAAGACTTGATCGCTCTGCTGCTGAAGGTGATTGCCCCTTACCCGCTCTCCACTCCGGTCGCCGATATCGCCGCCCAGGCGCTCAGCACCGAGGGGATCCGCATCATGCACCAACGGGTTACCGAGATTGCCGCCAACCGCAGCTGGTTGCAGCAGGCACTGCAAAACTGTGCCTGCGTTGAACAGGTTTTCACCAGCGACAGCAATTACCTGCTGGCACGATTCACGGCCTCCAGTAATGTGTTTAAAACCTTGTGGGATCAGGGCATCATCTTAAGAGACCAAAATAAACAACCGGGGTTATCCGGCTGCCTGCGCATCACCATAGGCACCCGTGAAGAATGCCAGCGCGTGGTTGATGCGCTGTCTGCCCTGCCCGGTGCAACCAAGACTCGCCAGGAGCCAATGTGAGCCAGAAATTCCTCTTTATTGACCGTGACGGCACGCTGATTGCTGAACCACCAGAAGATTTCCAGGTCGACCGCCTGGATAAACTGGCGCTGGAGCCGGACGTGATCCCTTGCCTGCTGGAGTTGCAGCAGGCGGGCTATCAACTGGTGATGATCACCAATCAGGATGGTCTCGGCACCGCCAGTTTCCCACAGGAAACCTTCGACCCGCCGCATAACCTGATGATGCAGATCCTCAGCTCACAGGGTATTCATTTTGAAGATATTCTGATCTGCCCGCACCTGCCGGCGGACAACTGTGACTGTCGCAAGCCAAAGACCGCGCTGGTCAAAGGCTATCTGGAACCCGGCGTGATGGATACCGTTCACAGCTACGTGATCGGCGATCGTCCGACCGACGTGCAACTGGCTGAGAATATGGGTATTCAGGGACTGCGTTATCAGCGTGGTTCCCTGGGCTGGAAAGAAATTACCCGCCAACTGACCCAGCGCGATCGCCATGCCCAGGTTAACCGCGTGACCAAAGAAACGCAGATTGACGTCAACGTCTGGCTGGATCGCGAAGGCGGCAGCAAGATCAAGACCGGCGTCGGCTTCTTCGATCACATGCTGGATCAGATCGCCACCCACGGCGGCTTCCGCATGGATATCAACGTCAAAGGCGATCTGTATATCGACGATCACCACACGGTGGAAGACACCGGCCTGGCGCTGGGCGAAGCACTGAACAAGGCACTGGGCGACAAACGCGGCATCGCACGTTTCGGTTTTGTGTTGCCGATGGACGAGTGCCTGGCGCGCTGTGCGCTGGATATCTCCGGCCGTCCACACCTGGAATACAAAGCGGAATTCAACTATCAGCGCGTCGGCGATCTGAGCACTGAAATGGTCGAACACTTCTTCCGTTCGCTGTCCTACACCATGGGCTGCACCCTGCACCTGAAAACCAAGGGCAAAAACGACCACCACCGTGTCGAAAGCCTGTTCAAAGTGTTTGGCCGCACGCTGCGCCAGGCGATCCGCGTTGAGGGCAACACCCTCCCGAGCTCGAAAGGAGTGCTGTGATGGACGTGGTGATTCTGGACACCGGCTGCGCCAACCTGGCCTCCGTCACCTACGCGGTGCAGCGTTTGGGCTACCGCCCGGAAGTGAGCCGTGACCCGGAGATTGTCCTGCGCGCCGACAAGCTGTTCCTGCCGGGCGTCGGCACCGCACAGGCGGCGATGGACCAGTTGGAACAACGCGAACTGATTGAGCTGATCAAGGCCTGCACCCAACCGGTGCTGGGGATTTGCCTCGGTATGCAGTTGCTGGCAAAAAGCAGTGAAGAGAACGGTGGCATCGACACGCTGGGCATTATCGATACCCCGGTCACCCAGATGACCGACTTTGGCCTGCCGTTGCCGCACATGGGCTGGAATCAGGTGTCTGCCCAGGCGGGCCATCACCTGTTCCGCGGCATCGAAGACGGTGCCTACTTCTACTTCGTTCACAGCTATGCGATGCCGATATGCCCAAGCACCATCGCCCAGGCGAATTACGGCGAGCCCTTCACCGCCGCCGTACAAAAAGACAATTTCTTCGGCGTGCAGTTTCATCCAGAGCGATCTGGCGCGGCCGGTGCGCAACTGTTGAAAAACTTTCTGGAGATGTAGGCAGCATGATTATTCCGGCTTTGGATTTGATCGACGGCAACGTGGTGCGTTTGCATCAGGGCGATTACGGCCAGCAGCGCGACTACGGCAACGATCCGCTGTTACGCCTGCAGGACTATCAGCAACAGGGCGCGCAGGTTCTGCATCTGGTCGATCTGACCGGTGCCAAAGATCCGTCCGCGCGCCAGATCCCACTGCTGCGCAAGCTGCTGGCAGGGGTTAACGTACCGGTACAGGTTGGCGGCGGCATTCGCAATGAGCAGGATGTCGCTGCCCTGCTGGAGGCCGGTGCGACCCGCGTGGTGATCGGCTCCACCGCGGTAAAACAGCCGCAGTTGGTACAGGGCTGGTTCGAACGCTACGGCGCGGACGCCATGGTACTGGCACTGGACGTGCGCATTGACGCAGACGGCACCAAACGCGTGGCGATCAGCGGTTGGCAGGAAAACTCCGATGCCACACTGGAACAGGTGGTTGAGCAGTTCTTGCCTTATGGCCTCAAGCACGTGCTGTGCACCGATATTTCTCGTGACGGGACATTGGCCGGTTCCAACGTGGCGCTGTATCAGGAAATCAGCCAACGCTATCCGCAGGTAGCCTTTCAGGCTTCTGGCGGTATCGGTAATCTGGATGATATCGCCCAGTTGCGCGGCAGTGGCGTTGAGGGTGTGATTGTGGGGCGTGCCCTGCTGGAAGGTAAGTTTAGCGTTGAGGAGGCGATCGCATGCTGGCAAAACGGATAATCCCGTGCCTGGATGTTAAAGACGGGCAGGTAGTGAAAGGCGTGCAGTTCCGCAACCATGAAATTATCGGCGACATCGTGCCGCTGGCGCAACGCTATGCGCAGGAAGGCGCGGACGAACTGGTGTTTTACGATATCACCGCGTCAAGCGACGGCCGGGTGGTAGATAAAAGCTGGGTATCACGCGTGGCTGAGGTGATCGACATCCCCTTCTGCGTCGCCGGTGGAATTAAAAGCCCGGAAGACGCCAGCCAGATCCTGTCTTTCGGCGCCGACAAGATTTCCATCAACTCCCCGGCGCTGGCCGACCCGGCGCTGATTAGCCGCCTGGCGGATCGCTTTGGCGTGCAGTGCATTGTGGTGGGTATTGATACCTGGTTCGAAGCCGAAACCGGCAAGTACCACGTTAACCAGTACACCGGCGACGAAAGCCGCACCCGCGTCACCGAGTGGGAAACCCTGGATTGGGTGAAAGAAGTGCAGAAGCGCGGCGCCGGCGAGATTGTGCTGAACATGATGAATCAGGACGGCGTACGTAACGGTTACGATTTGGAACAGCTGCGCCTGGTGCGCGAAGTGTGCAAAGTGCCATTGATCGCCTCCGGCGGTGCAGGCACCATGGAGCACTTCCTGGAAGCCTTCCGCGATGCCGATGTCGACGGCGCACTGGCCGCTTCGGTGTTCCACAAACAAATCATTAATATCGGTGACCTGAAAAGGTTCTTGTCCGAACAAGGTGTGGAGATCCGACTGTGTTAACAGAACAACAAAGAAACCAGCTGGACTGGGAAAAAACGGACCACTTGCTGCCGGTAATCGTCCAGCATGCCGTATCCGGCGAAGTGCTGATGCTCGGCTATATGAATCAGGAAGCGCTGGCCGTGACCGAACAGAGCGGTAAGGTCACCTTTTTCTCACGCACCAAACAGCGCCTGTGGACCAAGGGCGAAAGCTCTGGCCACTTCCTCAACGTAGTCAGCATCACCCCGGACTGCGACAACGATACGCTGTTGATTCTGGCTAATCCGATTGGCCCCACCTGCCACCTGGGTAATACCAGTTGCTTCCACCCGGCCAGCAGCGATTGGGGTTTTCTGTATCAGTTGGAACAACTGCTGGCAGAACGCAAGACGGCCAGCCCCGACAGCTCTTACACCGCCAGCCTGTACGCCAGTGGCACCAAACGCATCGCACAAAAAGTGGGTGAAGAAGGCGTGGAAACGGCACTGGCCGCTACGGTGAACGACCGCGAAGAATTGACCAACGAAGCTTCCGATCTGATTTATCACCTGTTGGTGCTGCTGCAGGATCAGGACTTGGACTTGAGCAAAGTGATTGGCCGGTTGCGCGAACGGCACCAGAAATAACGCTGTTTTATAGGTAAAAAAAAGCCGCCGGGCGTGAGCCTCGGCGGCTTTTTTATACTTCAAACGTTGGGATTATTCCATCCATTCGGTATGGAATACGCCTTCTTTGTCGATACGTTTGTAAGTGTGAGCACCGAAGTAGTCGCGCTGCGCCTGGATCAGGTTGGCAGGCAGAACCGCTGAACGGTAGCTGTCGTAGTAGGCAATTGCCGCAGAGAAGGTCGGTGTAGGAATACCGTTTTGCACCGCGTAGGAAACTACGTCACGCAGCGCCTGCTGGTATTCATCAGCAATCTGCTTGAAGTAAGGGGCCAGCAACAGGTTGGCGATATCAGCGTCGTGTGCATAAGCGTCGGTGATTTTCTGCAGGAACTGTGCGCGGATGATACAGCCGGCGCGGAAGATCTTGGCAATGTCGCCGTAGTGCAGATCCCAGTTGTTTTCTTTAGAAGCGGCTTTCAATTGAGAGAAGCCCTGTGCATAAGAAACGATTTTGCCCAGGTACAGTGCGCGGCGCACTTTCTCAATGAATTCAGCTTTGTCACCGCTCACTGGGGTCGCTTTAGGACCGGTCAGCACTTTAGATGCAGCCACACGCTGGTCTTTCAGGGAGGACAGGTAGCGTGCGAACACCGACTCGGTGATCAGTGACAGCGGTTCGCCCAGATCCAGAGAGCTCTGGCTGGTCCATTTACCGGTGCCTTTGTTGGCCGCTTCGTCCAGGATCACATCAACCAGGTATTTACCTTCTTCATCTTTCTTGGTGAAGATATCTTTGGTGATGTCGATCAGGTAGCTGTTCAGTTCGCCTTTGTTCCACTCGGCAAAAGTTTCAGCCAGCTGTTCGTTGCTCAGATTCAACGCCTGTTTCAACAGAGAATAAGCTTCTGCAATCAGCTGCATGTCGCCGTACTCGATACCGTTGTGCACCATTTTCACATAGTGACCAGCACCATCAGCGCCGATATAGGTTACGCAAGGCTCGCCTTCCGCTACCGCAGCGATTTTCTTCAGGATTGGAGCTACCAGTTCGTAAGCTTCTTTCTGGCCACCAGGCATGATTGAAGGGCCTTTCAATGCGCCCTCTTCACCACCGGAAACGCCGGTGCCGATGAAGTTGAAACCTTGGTCAGACAGTTCGCGGTTACGGCGGATGGTGTCCTGATAGTAGGTGTTACCACCGTCGATCAGAATGTCACCTTTATCCAGATGCGGAGTCAGGGAAGCAATGGTCTTGTCAGTCGCTTCGCCCGCTTTCACCATCAGCAAAATGCGGCGTGGTTTTTCCAGCGATTCAACGAACTCTTCAACGGTGTAGTGCGGCACCAGGTTTTTACCCGGGTTCTCGGCAATAACTTCATCAGTTTTATCGCCTGAACGGTTAAAGATCGAAACGGTGTAACCACGGCTTTCGATGTTCAGTGCCAGATTGCGGCCCATTACTGCCATGCCGACAACGCCGATTTGTTGCTTGGACATTGAGGAACTCCTGTCTGAGGATGACCCTGTTGACAACTTTGGCCAACAGGTTTTGTGATGTGGTCAACATGTTAACTCAGGATTGAACCGCGTGGGTAGTGATTGGTGCGATAGGTCACACTTTTGCACTTACTCAGACATCAGAAAGCCGTAATATGATTGTTTTACAATCATTTATTTATCAGTTGTTGATAAAGTTCAATATAGCTTTCTGCCATGCGTTCTGAGGTGAACAGCGCCTGGAAACGTTTAGCCGCATTCTCGCCATATCGCTGTGCCAGCTCAGGATCTTGCCACAGCGTTGTCATCGCCGCTCGCAACGCTTGCGGGTCGGAAGGGGGCACGACAATACCAGTCTCCTTATCAATATTGATATAAGTCGTTCCTGTACCAATTTCACTGGATATCAGTGGCTTACCATACATAGCACCTTCGAGCAGGGTAATGCCGAAAGCTTCAGAGCGCAGATGGGACGGAAATACTACGCTATAGCAAAGCTCCAACAACGCAGCTTTATCTTCATCTGGCAGTGCCCCGAGGAAATGAATGTTTTTCAACCCCAAATCGAGCGCCTGCTGTTTAAGTTCAGCTTCAATTGGACCCGCACCAATAATGACCAAAGGAAAATCAGTTTTCTGAATCGCCTCCAGCAAAATATGCAAGCCTTTGTAATAACGAAATGCCCCAACAAACAGGAAGAAACGATCGCCAACTTGTTGACGCCAGCGTTCAAGGTGCGCCTCATCGGCAACCGGATAAGACTTTTTATCCAGACCATAAGGAATGACTTTCACCTTAGGCAGATATTTTTGCAGTACCGGGCTGGTTTCCACATAGTTTGGAGAAGCCGCGACAATACAATCAACCGAGCTCAAAAATTTGTTCATCAATGGCGTGTACATTTTCAGCGCCAACTTTTGCTTAACAATATCTGAGTGGTAACTGACTACCGTCGGTTTTTTAACACCGGCAATAAAGTGCACCAAATCCATAAATGGATACGGGAAATGATAGTGAATGATGTCTGCCTGGGCCGCCAACGCCTTAAATTTGCTTATCGCACTCACCGAAAAAGGCGTAGACGCAACTTCAAAGTTAGTGGCCGCATAATAAGCTGTGTGCATACCAACATGTTCATTATCAATATCGCCCCGGGTGCTCAGCGACAATGTTGTCGACTCAATCTGGTGGCATAAGCCGGCTTCACTTAATTGAAAAATGACCTGCTCTATGCCGCCAAAGGAATCTGGATAGTATGTCTTATAAAAATGCAGAACTTTCAACATGAAAAATATCAAACCTGCTGGTAAGCGAGAATGGTTTCTTGCGCACAACGTTGCCAAGAAAAATGTTTTGCTCGGTTTAGACCCTTTATCCTGGCTTCTTCACGCCAAACTTCGTCTTCAATACTTTTTTGAATCAGTTCAGTGAGTGTTTCAACATCCTTCGCTGCACACATCAAGGCACAATCGCCAACTACTTCGGGTAGTGAGGCGCTGTCTGAGCATACAACCGGTACCCCAGACGCCATCGCTTCCAGTACCGGCAGCCCGAACCCTTCATACAGCGACGGGAACAGGAAACTGCGGGCACCAGCAAAAAGGAAAGGTAAGTCGGCTGATTTGGTAAAGCCAAGATAACGTAACCATCCCGCCTTCTCTCCACGCTCAAAACGTTGATGCAACTCCTCGCTGCTCCACCCCTTAAACCCGCTGATAACCAACGGGACATCCAGACGCAAAGCCAGTGGCAAGCGTTCGTAAGCATCGAGAAGCGTTGCGATATTTTTACGCGGCTCGATAGAACCCGTAAATAAACAATACTGATTTGTTTTCAAACCGAGGGGCGACAAAACACGTGAAATCTCTTCGAATTCACGTGGATAAAACTCCCCACTACTAGCCAATTGAGCCGCATAAACCCGGCTTAGGGGAAGACCGAAGTATTCGGCTAACTCACGCCGTGTAAATTCAGAGTCCGTGATTAAAATCTTTGCTCGCTTAATCGTCAGCAACAATTCTTTTTGCATGAAGCGGACGCGTTCTGGCGGATGACATTGCGGTAAGGTGAATACCGAATTATCATGGAAAGTCGCCACGCAGCGCTCTACATTAGGCGGCAGATAAAAATTTGGGCCGTGGTAGATCGCATCCGGGTGTTTTCTTAAAGCATGGGTTTTTAACCACGGCGCGGTCAAACGATACAGTTCTGAAGCCACATGACTTTTTTGTAGCCAGCGACGTAGGTCCTGACTTGCTGAATCAGCTACTCTTGCAGTAGGGATCTGCTGGCTTAGATGCCGCCCTTGAAGAAATAAAAGCTCAGATATCTCTGAGCTTTCTTTCAAGCAGTTGGCTAACTCGTAGGTATATCGGCCAATACCGGTTAAAGGATATCTAATCGGGTCAGTTCCCAGTATAACTTTCATTCTCAGTTTTCCAACATCCAGCGCAACGTCTCCTCCAGAGGCGGTGTATCCCACTCACCGATAATGGTTCGCAATTTAGATGCATCCCCACACAGGCTTTTAACTTCGTTCGGACGAACAAAAGCAGGATTAACACGAATCTCCAAAGAGTGGCCAGAGATCTTTTCACACAATGCAACGGCTTCACGCAATGAGTACGTTCTGCCAGAGCAAACGTTGATAGTTTCCCCAACAGGGCTGGCCTGGAGCAATGCCACATAGGCTTTACTTAAAGCTCGAACATCGGTGAAATCACGCCAAACGTCGATATTTCCCAGTTCGATGATTGCAGCACGCTCTTTATAGTGCTTCACAATCTTCGGCAACAAGAAATTATCAGCCTGACCGACGCCAGTATAATTAAAGGGTCTGGTAATAAATATAGGAAGCTTATCTACCCATAACTTGGCCATATATTCCATAGCCAATTTACTGACCGCATAGTCATTTGCCGGGTTTGCCGACATGCATTCGTCCAGTTTACCTTCAACGCTGTTACCGTAAATATTGGCGCTACTGGCAATCAAAACGGCATCCAGCGGTCTACCGCAGTCATACAGCGCCTGCAGTAAATTACGAGTTCCTATAACGTTGACGTTATAAAATGCACTTGCATCACCGTGTCCAACAAAGGCAATAGCAGCCAGATGAACCACAACATCAGGTTTAACCTGTGTGATAGCATCCGCCAGCTCCTCTGCATTCAACAGATTAACCTGCAGGTAATCCTCTTGAGTTGAGGGCAATGACCCCAATCCAAACACCCGATATCCGGCAGCGGATAACTCCGCTGCCACATAGCGCCCGGTAAACCCATTAATGCCTGTGATTAAGGCACGTTTGCCGGCGCCAAACATCAGAATGAGAACCCGTTCTGATTACGGCGAATGTCTTGTTCAACCATCATCTGGCATAACTGTTCCAGCGTGGTTTTGGGTTCCCAACCTAAAATTTCTTTAGCACGTTCAGGATTACCAATCAGCAGCTCAACCTCAGAAGGACGGTAGAATTTCGGGTTAACGCGAACCAGTGTTGTGCCTGTCACAACATCGATCCCTACTTCCTGCTCATCCTTACCTTCAAAACGCAGAGTAAAGCCCGCAGCCTTAAAGGCCATGGAGACGAAGTCACGAACGGTTTCGGTACGGTTGGTTGCCAGCACGAAGGTATCTGGTTGTTCGGCTTGAAGCATCCGCCACATCCCTTCCACATATTCCTTGGCAAAACCCCAGTCACGTTTCGCGTCCATGTTACCCAGTTCAAGCACATCCAATTGGCCCAATTTGATTTTGGCAACCGAGTCAGTGATTTTACGGGTAACAAACTCACGGCCACGCAGAGGCGACTCATGGTTGAACAAAATACCGCTGGAAGCAAAAATGCCGTAGCTTTCGCGATAGTTAATCGTCATCCAGTGAGCATACAACTTTGCCACACCGTAAGGACTACGTGGGTAGAACGGCGTATCTTCTTTTTGCGGTACCGCTTGAACCAAACCGAACATTTCAGAGGTTGATGCCTGGTAGAAACGAATCTTTGGATTAACAATACGGATCGCTTCCAGCAGGTTTACCGGCCCAAGGCCCGTGATCTCAGCAGTGGTGATTGGCTGCTCGAAAGAAACGCCAACAAAACTCTGCGCTGCAAGATTGTACACTTCAGTGGCGCCGGTTTGCTGCAGCAGACGAATGCTGGCGGAAAGATCGGTCAAATCATATTCAACCAAATTCAGATTTGGGTGCTTATCAATGCCCAACTCTTCGATACGCCAGAAATTGACAGAACTGGTACGACGATAGGTTCCATGAACCACATAGCCTTTTTCTAACAGCAGTTCTGCAAGATAAGCACCGTCTTGGCCAGTGACACCCGTAATTACGGCTATTTTTTGAGTCATTACATTATCCATTACAAGTTAAACACACTAGGTAAAAACATTAATTCATCTTAAAAGAGCAGATAGTAATTGCTTTGCACTTTGTTCCCATGTCAGCCATTTTAATCCGGCTACGTCTGGGACTCCAGCGTTGCTCTTCAATCCAAGCCATTCAACTATCGCTTCAGACAGATTAGTTACTGACATTCCCTCAAAGTAAAATGCATTTTCACCAGCAACCTCTCTAAATACAGGTATATCCCGTGCAATTAACGGCACATTATATTGAGCAGCTTCAATTAGTGGCAAACCAAACCCCTCTCCAGTGCTGGCAATAACCAAACAATCTGCAGCCCTATAAATTTTCTCAAGATATTCATCACTGACACCAGATATCCAAAAGAGTCGCTGATTCAATTCATTATGGTTAGATAGTCGTTCGATTAGTTCTTCGACCATCCAGCCCTGCTTACCGACAATCACAAGATTGATATCTCTGCCATTTTTCCAGAGCAGTTCAAATGCGTCTAAAACTTGAGCATGTTGCTTGCGAGGTTCAATGGTGCTGACCATCAAGAAAGTCGTTCGTTTCGACATTTTAGAAAGCACATTGGCCGAATCGACAAACTCACCATTGGATGGCACAGAGTTGACCAAATCAGCCCCCAAGTGGAACCATTCAATATCAAATGAATCGCTTCTCTCAGGATGGTGATTTTCAACCCAACTTGTTAACTCATTGGCGACAGTTTGAGAAATACAAATTGCACCATCAAATTGGGTTATACAGTTGAGCCACATTTCATAAGTATCTTTTGCACCAGGGAAAAACACTTCAGGTGTCAAGATCGGCAGCAAATCATACACGACAAAATGTACGCCAATACCTCGTCTGTACAATTCACGTAAGAAATCCTGTTTGGACTGAACTATATTCGGCTGAAGATCTAATCCAAGGAAAATGTCCCCCTGCCAAGCTTCAATTGGACTATCCTCCGTCCAATTTGCAGGTATCTCTAAAAATTGGCATGTGAAATTTCGCGCATACCGATATCCTTTAGATGACTCTGTTGCATACACTGGCTCTACAACCCATCCTTCCGGTGGATTATGCAATAGCTGATGAAGAATGGCTCTGACAACTCGCTGAATACCACTTTTGGCATCACGTTGAACAAGTTCAGAAACATCGATTAATAATTGCTTTTTCCGTGGTTCAGGTTCGTAATTTTTAGAAATAGCCGTAGCCAGCTTTAAGTACTCTCCGGATATATCACCCTCGGTATCTCTGACAATACTGCTAATCAATTTTTGAGCACTGTGATGAGACTCTTCATAGAAAGTTTCAATAGCAGCCTTATACTCTTCTGCGCAATTTCTTGGCCAATGCGATGTTCTAATTTTAGTTATCGCCGCCGTTTTCAGTTTTTCTCTATAATCAATATTATTATAAAGTGATGTAAGGACATCAATAAGGTCATTATCTGAAAATTTATCGGCTAATTTTACAACGCAGGCGTCATCAATATCGGACATAGATCCGTTAGCATTAACTACCGTTGCCAAACCATAATTCATGCAATCCAGGACAGTGCCTGACGTCTCGCCACGGGAAAGTGTTCGCAGCTGCACACCAATATCAGCAGCCGCCAACCACATTTTGTAGTCTTCAACTTCTGCCCATCCGGTAATTTTAATTCTTTTCCCATTTTTACTTTTTTTAATTGCTTTCAGAAGGTCTTCGCCATATTTTCCATTATGGTTTTCACCAACAAAAACAAGATGGCATTCTTCACTTTCAGATAATGATGAATTGAGCCAAGCTGAGAGCAACTGATGATTAAGTTTTGTCGGCCCTAACAGGCCAAAACTGCAAACGACAAATGCGTTTTCATTAATCCCGAGTTTTTTCCGCGCCTTATTACGTGGGACATCATAAATAGGTACTCGTAAATGAGGGATTAAAGCCCAATCTGCAACATTTGTATGCCCATACAGTGATGAAGCCAGTCTTCGTGAGAAATCAGAATGGACAATAACACCAACAGAATTTTGCAAAACGGAAATATTACATGGGTATTTGTAAACAACGTCCGCTGTATCTTTGGCTTTATAGCGCATAAATACCGCAGGCCATCCTCCTGACTTATGAAGTTCCTGGCTCCAAATCCCAGGGAATTGTGCGGTCGCCAGATCGATATGGGCAACTACGCCTGAAATATAGAAATCATGAAGAACGACAACACCTGGATAGTCATTCAGCAGCTTGAACATATGGCCGTGGAAAGCAGAATTGCCAAAATGATACAATATACGATCATACTCTGTAGAGTTTTTTTCGAAAAAATCAACAGTCCTTACATTACAGTTAGCTATAATATAAGGATCGGAAATTTTATCATCCTGTTCTACAATTACATCAATAATGTAATGTCGGGTTAACTCTGAAATCAACTCCGCACTATAATCTGCAATACCGCTTTTGGCCGGAGGTAGTGGTGAGACATAAGCCAAGCGTCGTCGTTTATCAGATTCGAAATGGTTTAATGGCGGCTTACTGGCACTTTTACTCTCATGAAATTTCTCCAGGGATTCCCATGCAAGCATCGCGGAGATATCCCAAGAGAAAACCAGTGACTGTGACTCAGCGTGTTTTTCTAAGGATGTTTTAAATTCATTATCGGTTAGGAGTCTCTCCATTTTATCTGCAATTTGTTGGCTATCATAAGGATTAAATAAAGCCTCTTCATTACCAATAACCTCAGGAATACTGGACAGCCTTCCACCAATAACAGCCTTTCCACAACGCATGGCTTCCAATACGGGCAAACCAAACCCTTCGTGCCATGAAGGGAAAACGAAACAATCGCAACAATTGTACAGCCCAATTAAATCAGATTCAGGGATATAACCTGTAAAGATCACATCTTGTTTATTGAGCCCGTATTCTTTACATAGTTTGACTAATCGGTCTCTCTCCACATCCTGTATGGAACAGACAATTGCCAATTGATGTTTGGATCTCAAAGTTTTAGATAACAAAGAATAGGCTTTGAGTAGTCCTTCAATGTTTTTTCTGTGATCGATCCCACCAGTATACATAATGAACGAGGAATTTAAGTTATATTTATTTAGAAGTTCAAAACGTTCATTTTCAGTAAGGTCAATCTTTTTGAATCCTTCATCACAGGCAGTTGAGATATTAATGACGTTACTTTCATTAAACCCCAAATGACGAACAGCCTCACTACCTGACGAATTCGAGATAGATAATAGCAAGTTTGCCCGGCGTAAACTATCGATCTTATTTAAATACCAACTTTCAACAACCTCGTTGCATAAATATATATTTTTATGTATTAATGGAATAAGGTCATAAAGAATTACCGCTGTCGGGATCTTAGTATTAAATTTCCCAATACTGGTTACAGCATCATCTGGTAACCCTTCAAATAAAGAAGTAATCAGCAACACATCAGGAGACATTTTTGCAATAAAATCTTCTCTGATTTTTTCAGAGATCTCTCGACGTACATCGTTGCTCTTATCTATAGCACTGACAGGACCAACCCCGCTCCAGACAACTATACTTTCATTAGGAAGGTAGCGAGAAAATTCGTTACGAATGCCATCGATATGGTCAGACAGCATACCGTTCAGTAAAAGAATTACTTCATGATTTTTATTTGACTCAAGCATATGCTTAATTAAATCTGAAGTGTAACGCCCAATACCTCTTTTAGCATTGCTCGCTTGCAGTCCTTGCATATCTATTACGACGCGCATTACTGATTCCTCATACTATCACTTGAGCTTTTTTTCTTTAAAGCCTCATAAATCACTCTAGCTTTAGGAGACAACTCAGATTCAGAGTTTGAAAAATCACTCTGAGGATTAGGTGAAACCCGCTGACTATTCGATTTATAGTAAAGTTTTTTAGCATAGTCATAAAGTCCCAACTTATTTATTGTTTTCAACATTACCCCTTTTAATTTAGGTTTTCTGTTTAAAACATTGATGAGTCGCTTTACAAAACAAATGCACTTCCGCTTGATATAGCCTTTTAGCCTTGGAAGAAAGTTCTTGAAACCATTTAACTTAACGGGTTTCACACACCATCTCAAAACGCTAGAAAGAGCACGGACTGGGGACGTCAACTTCCATGATGTACTTGCATAAACTAAGTTTAACCTATTTTTAGTATTCGTATGGTCCTCTAACTCCTTGCCAAGCGAATTATTTAATTCGGACAAATTAAGTTTCAATTCAGCATTTTCTTTCTCCAGGTGAGCTAAAAAACGCTCGGACAGCTTATCAAATGCACTATCTTTTTGTATCTTTGTAAACTCATTATTTTTTTTATTTTCTAAAAATTCATTTTCGAGTTTAGAAATTTTTATTATATGTGAATCATATTCTAATAGATTCAGCTTTTCGATAGTTTCATCCAGTTTATCAATCTTCTCATCCCTACTCTTGAATGATTTTTCAATGTATTGATGGAATTTTGTTGATAACTCTTGCAGTCCAATACCATAATTGGAATTGAAAGCTTCATCCAATGAACTTAAGGTAGCTAACTCACCTTTTTTTTGTGCAATAACACTATAGTCCGGACTAACTCCACCAAGAACATCAATAATTTGAATATCTTCTTTAACAGAAATATTCTTATCTTCTTGAAGACGTAATAGTTTACTACGTTCAAATCCCTGATGCTCTGTAAGAAAACTCAATAATAAACTGGGAATAGGAGTTACATGCGTCGGGTCAAGATAGAAGTTATTAGTTGACACTATAATGTTTTCTGGGTTAGGCGTTTCCATAATGAGTAGGCCGCCAGGTTTTAGAACTCGGAAAGACTCCTCAACTAACCTTTTAACATTATCAAATCCAATATGTTCAACTAAATGAAACGAGGATACGATAGCTACTGACTCATCAGGGATATTTTGCAGAAAAGAGATGACATCTCCTTTTTCAACATTTAATCCAAGATCATGGCAATATGAAAGCATTCCTTCATCAAGATCAATTCCCTTTCCATCAAATTCGAGGGATTGCATAAGCTCCAGCCATTCTCCACGACCACACCCTAAATCAAGAACGGTTTCACCAGGATAAATATTTTTGAATGGCGTAATAAATGGTAAATAAACATTTAGACGCTCTTTTATTGATTCACGACTACCACGATGTTTATTTTCAAAGGAACTGTAAAAACTATCTTTCATTAATTTCCACCTCTGCAGGTAACCAAGATACCCCTACAAATGTCTTTTTATTAACATTCACCACATTAAATACAAGGGCTAAATCACGCCATTCGTAATTTTTATTAATATGGGTATCCCGGTCGTGAAGGGCTACTGCAATAGAGTAATTACCTTCACCTAAATTCATATCGAATTTGAAATTGAACTCAATTTCTTGCCCCATATGCAGGTTACTAAGCGATTTTCCTAGATGGAAAGTATTCGTCCCAAAAATAGGTTGTCCTAATCGATCTTTTATCATGTAGCCGAGAACTAGTTCAGGTATATTTTTTTCAACTTTTACAGTCACCTTTAAATTCACACTATCACCAACGCTGACAATTTCAACGGGTTTATTATCATGTGAATATAAAGCAATAGCCGAGACTTTAGCATCGCCGGATCCAGAGATCGTCTGCATTTGACCTGATTCAGTGAGCTCCTGCTTAACCGTCAGTTTTGATCCCGATTTCTCCGCAAGCATGGCGTTGTAATAATCCATGATAGCTTCAGGTTCACCTTCTTTTTCTACCTTCCCCGCGTTAAGTAAAATTGCTCTATCACAAATAGATTGTATAGCGATTTTATCATGAGAAACAATCAGCAGCGTTGTTCCTTCGCTTCGAAATTTTCGTATACGATCAAAGCTTTTATGCTGGAAGTAAGCATCACCTACAGATAAGGCTTCATCGACTATTAATATGTCAGGTCTCACTGCCGTAGCGACACTAAATGCCAAACGCATCTGCATACCACTGGAATAGACCCTTACAGGTTGATCTATATATTCACCAATTTCTGCAAATGCTTCAATTTCTGGCATTAGCTTATCAATATCACTATTATTAAGTCCTAACAGTTGCCCAGACATATAGACATTCTGTCGGCCTGTAAAATCCGGATGGAAACCCATGCCTAATTCAAGTAACGCTGCGACTCGACCAGTCAAGGTTATTTGACCGACTGTCGGCTGGATAGTACCTGTGATTAACTTTAACAATGTACTTTTTCCAGCACCATTTATCCCAATAATACCAACAGCCTCACCTGGGCGAACAGTAAAGTTTATATCATTCAAAACCCACACTTTCGTATGTTTGACAACTTTATAAGGCGAGATCCACTCGACCAGACGACCAAAGCGCGATGAGTATTTTTTATAGGCTTTGCCAACGCTATCTACAGAGATTTGTCCCATTATAATTCATCCACCATATCAGCCGCATGCTTTCTGAAAAGATGCATGCCTAAAATACATAGTAAAATAGCTGCCACCATTACGGGCCAAACGCTTCCCCATTCGATGGATTGTTGATGAATGACAACACGTTGATAATTGTCTACTAATACAGCCATAGGATTGTACTTCAGTATTTCCTGAGCCCAAGCGGGTAATGTACTTAATACATAAACAATAGGGGTAAACCAAAACCAAAATTGCAATAATACAGTGACAAATTGACCAACATCACGGAAAAATACGTTGACGACCCCTAAGACCACGCCTAGCCCCAAAGCAAATATAACCTCAATCACTAACAGTGGAATTATTTCTATAATGGATACGAAATGGAAATTCCCAGTAATAACTAAAAATGCAATAAAGAGTGAAAATATAATAATGAAATTTATTATTGCAGATATAGCTACAATAATAGGCAGACATATGCGAGGGAAGCTTAATTTCTTCAATAGCCCTGCACTTTCAATAAAAATATTTTGGCTCCTACTGATAATCTCAGCAAACAATCCCCATGTAATTATACCAACGCAAAGATATATGCTATACGAATATGCACCGCCGGTACCAGGAAGGCGAGTTTTCATTACCTGAGAGAAAATCAACGTATAAACTAAAATCATTGATAACGGTTGTAACACGAGCCATGTCGCGCCTAACATGCTCATTTTATAACGAATTTGAAACTCTCTTTTTACGCTACCAAAAATGAACCCACGATAGCGATAAATAGTCAAAAATAACTCTTTCAAAATTATTCCCCACTAAGGACTTTCAATATTTCTGTCGTTTTCTCATTCATCAATTCGACATTCCCATTTGACTCTACGTTCAAACGTACTACCGGTTCGGTATTTGATATCCGTAGGTTAAACCTCCACTCGGAATATTCAATACTGATTCCATCAGTCAAATCAATCCGTAGGGCATCTGGCTCATAGAGAGATCTAATACTTTTGATCTTCTGAGGTGCATCAACCAGTTTACAGTTAATTTCACCCGAGGCTGGATAAGCCTGTATCCGAGCCTCAACCAGTTGGCTCAATGTTTTGCCTTTAGTGGAAAGCAA
Source organism: Serratia proteamaculans (assembly GCF_004684015.1). Lineage (GTDB taxonomy): Bacteria > Pseudomonadota > Gammaproteobacteria > Enterobacterales > Enterobacteriaceae > Serratia > Serratia proteamaculans_F. Next base: position 317,596 of record NZ_SRIA01000010.1, on the reverse strand, counting down.
GCTAGCCACCAGTAACCATGGAATCATGCCGCTGTCACAATAGGCGAAATCACGAAAATAATGATGCGCACTCATTTCGCCACCATAAATGGCATCTTCTTTGCGCATACGCTCTTTAATGAATGCATGACCGGTTTTTGACATTACCGGAATACCACCAGCCCGATTGACAATATCGATGGTATTCCAAGAGAGCCGTGGGTCGTGGATAATTTTGGATCCTGGATTGATTTGCAAGAAAGCTTCAGCCAGCAGACCTACGATGTAATATCCTTCGATAAAATTGGCTTTCTCATCAAACAGGAAGCAACGATCAAAGTCTCCGTCGAAAGCGATCCCCATATCAGCATGATGCTCGAGTACGGCTTTTGCGGTATCGGCACGGCATTCAGGTAATAATGGATTGGGGATACCATTCGGGAAATTACCATCCGGATGATGGTGTACTTTTACAAAGGATACTGAAATATTATCCCGTTTAAAGCGGCGCTCAATTTCATCAATGACGTGCCCTGCCGCACCATTACCAGAGTTAATAACCAGCTTCATCGGTTTTAATGTTGCAGTGTCAATGTAACCCAGCAGGTGATCAACATACTCGTCCAGGACTGATATTTCCTGGTAGCTGCCGCGTTCTTTTTCTACAACAGGAGGGAACGAATTGTCTTCGGCCAGTTGTTTAATTGCCAACAAACCGGTATCCCCGCTCACCGGTTGTGCATTCGCACGGACCAGTTTCATGCCGTTATAATTCATTGGATTATGACTGGCGGTTACTTCTATGCCGCCGTCCATACCAAGATGAAAAGTTGCGAAATACACTTCTTCCGTTCCACTCATGCCAATGTCATAGACATCTGCACCAGCATCCTGCAGTCCATTAGCCAGTGCCAATTTGAGGGCTTTGCTGGTCAGGCGCACGTCACCGCCGACAATAACACGCTGCGGTTTAAGATATTCTCCATAAGCCCGGCCAATGCGGTAGGCAATATCTTCGTTCAACTCTTCACCGAGTTGGCCACGAATATCATATGCTTTAAAACAAGTTAAGCTACTCATTAAAACCTCAATAATTTAGCAACGACCGTAATGATCTTTAATACGAATAATGTCATCATCACCTAAATATGAACCTGCCTGTACCTCAATCAGTTCCAACGGAATATTCCCTGGGTTCTCTAAACGGTGGACTACGCCAATAGGAATAAATGTTGACTGATTTTCTGTCAGCAGGAAGGTTTTATCTCCGGTTGTCACTCTTGCAGTGCCAGCAAGCACCACCCAATGTTCTGTACGATGATGGTGCATTTGCAAAGAAAATGCTTCGCCTGGGTTTACGGTAATGCGGTTCACATTAAAGCGTTTTTCATCCACCAGTATGTCGCAAATACCCCATGGGCGGTAAACCTCACGGTGTCTTCTGTATTCGGTGCGCTTATGTTTTTTCAGATGCTCAACAACTTTTTTGACATCCTGAACTTTCGATTTATCAACCACCAATACGGCGTCTTTGGTGTTAACAATCACCAAATTGTCGACACCGACAGCTGCAACCAGTTTTTCATCAGTGTTGATATAACAATCATGGCTGTCATGCAGAAAAGTATCGCCCGTTAACGCATTGCCTGCCTCATCCTTTTGGCTGACTTCCCATAATGCAGACCATGAACCAACGTCACTCCAGCCGGCATCCAGCGGAATCATTACGGCGTCGAGGGTCTTTTCCATCACCGCATAATCAACGGACTCATCTGGGCAACTGGAAAATGCATCACGATTAACGTTGATAAAGTTCTTGTCGCACTCGGTATCATTCAGGGAGAGACGGCAGGCATCCAGAATATCAGGGCAAAACCTCTCCAACTCCTCCAGGTAACGCTTGGCGCGGAACATGAACATACCGCTATTCCAGAAGTATTCCCCTGAGTCCACATAATGCTGCGCTGTCGCAAGATCAGGCTTTTCAACAAAACGTTTCACACTGGATGCCGGTGAATTCTCACCAGAACGCTCACCACGTTGGATGTAGCCATAGCCCGTTTCCGGCCCGGTTGGCACAATACCAAAGGTAACAAGACTTTGATCCGCAGCATAAGGCATTGCCGCCTCTATCGCGCAGTGGAAGGTTGCGACATCTTTTATGATATGGTCTGCTGCCAACACCAGCATGATGGGGTCATGCCCCTGAGCGACGGCATTCAAAGCAGCCAGAGCGATAGCCGGTGCCGTATTGCGACCAATCGGCTCCAAAATGATGTTATGAGACAACATGTCTATTTGACGCAGTTGCTCAGCTACCATAAAGCGGTGATCTTCGTTACAGATTACGACAGGTTCACTCACCTCTATCCCATCAAGACGTTTTAACGTTTCCTGCAGCATCGAGTGCAGGCTATGCAGACGCAAAAACTGTTTAGGGTGAAGTTCGCGGGACATCGGCCATAAACGGCTACCTGTGCCACCTGCCATAATTACCGGTAGTAACATTTTTTATCCTTATAACGCTAGCTTTATAGCACCATAAATTCAATGAATTAAGTAAGTACATTGCGTTAAGCTACTGCACTTACTACACCTTACTTATCACTGTATGAGCCAAGGGGGCATTACTCGTCACAAATGCTACACTTCAACACCTGTAAATGAGAACAGTTCATCCCGTCAATCAGGAGTAGTGAGTTCTTCGGTGCTTGCAAAAACCACGCTACCGCCCTTGGCTCAACAGCTACCAATAGACTGATCTTTAGGTAAGTTTTATATGCTCTATCACTTACTGTCAGTGGAACATCCACCAACTTGGCACAATATGTCATACCGTTGTCATCCTGATAGGTAATATTAGACAACAGCACGATATTTTTGCTGCGTATGCTACCATCTTACCTATCAAAACACCTGTAGATTATCCTTTCTTTCAGCCTTATCTTAAAATAGACGCTCATTAAACCGACAGAATAAAATTCATGTCAAGAAGTAGCATACCTATCAAATGGTTAGCTTTCTTATAATTGGGGTGGGTGCACAAATCAGGATATATCTTAGATCGATGATCACGGTCTGCAGCATGCAGGCCGTGATCATGAAACATGGAGGGTAGATTAAATGAGGAAAGAGCTAGCTACGATATCCTTGTGGATTATTCTTCTGCCAATTCCAGGTATCGCGCATCATGTCATCGATGCCGCGTCTCACTTTCCATCCCAGTTCCCGATAAGCCAGATCGGCATCAGCCCAGAAAGCTGGCAGATCTCCATCACGGCGCGGCAAAATCTGATACGGTATTTTTACGCCTGATGCTTTTTCAAAAGCCTGCACCATTGCCAAGACTGAGTGCCCTACCCCAGCCCCCAGATTATACGCTTTGAAGCCGCTAATCTTACCCAGATGGCCCATCGCCATCAGGTGACCTTCAGCCAAATCCATCACATGGATGTAATCACGTTCGCCAGTACCGTCCTTCGTCGGATAATCGCCGCCGAAAATGCCCAACTTATCCAGTTTACCAATCGCCACTTGGGAGATATAAGGCAACAAGTTGTTCGGGATACCATTTGGATCTTCACCTATCAATCCGGACTCATGTGCGCCGACCGGGTTGAAATAGCGTAAAGCGATAATCGAGAACTGAGGTTCAGCCTTGGCAAAATCCTGCAGAACCTGCTCCACCATCAACTTTGAAGTCCCATAGGGGCTGGTCGTTCCACCAATAGGCGTGGTTTCGACATAAGGGACCGGGGAATCGGCACCATAAACAGTAGCGGAAGAACTAAAGATAAATTGGTGAATACCGGCACGGCGCATTTCATCCAGTAACACTAGCGTACCGGCAACATTGTTTTGATAGTACTCAAGTGGTTTGCGAGTCGACTCCCCCACAGCTTTCAGGCCGGCAAAATGGATAACCGAATCTATCGCATGAACGTCGAAAATGCGCTTCAAACATTCGCCGTCCTGAATATCCCCCTGGTAAAACACAGCCGCTTTGCCCGTTAACTTTTCTACACGATGCAATGACTCTTCAGAAGAGTTCGACAGATTATCCAATACCACTACATCCTCACCACGTTCCAGCAAAGCCAGAACGGTATGAGAACCGATATAGCCAGTACCACCAGTGACTAAAATCGTCATAACGCCTCCTTATTCATACCTTTGACACGAAAATTATCGAACACTTAGGGAAGTGCATGTCCATAAACAAGCAAAGCTGCCGAAGCAGCCTTGCATCTGATTCAATACCTTTCCTATCGTGAAAGTATCGACAGAATTTCGTCCGTTTTCTGTTTCATCAAAGCCACATCGGCTCGTGACTCGACATTGAGACGAACCACCGGCTCAGTATTAGAAGAACGCAGATTGAAGCGCCAGTCGGTAAATTCCATGCTGACACCATCGGTGTAATCCACTTCAGCAGCCTGCTGCAAATAATGTTGCTTGACACTCTCGATAGAGACCGCCGGTTGGGCCAGTTTGATATTAATCTCTCCGGAAGACGGGTACGCGGCAATGCGATCTTCCACCAGTTGCCCCAATGTCTGGCCTTTGACGCTGACCAATTCAGCCACCAACAGCCACGGGATCATACCGCTATCGCAATAGGCAAAATCACGGAAGTAGTGATGCGCACTCATCTCACCACCGTAAATCGCGTCTTCTGAACGCATACGCTCTTTAATGAAGGCATGTCCGGTTTTCGACATTACCGGAACACCGCCCGCAGCTGTCACAACGTCAATGGTGTTCCAGCTCAAACGCGGGTCATGAATGATTTTTGCACCAGATTGTTTTTGCAAGAAGGCTTCTGCCAGCAGGCCGACAATATAATATCCCTCAATAAAGTCGCCTTTTTCGTCAAACAGGAAGCAACGATCAAAGTCACCATCGAATGCAATTCCCATATCCGCGCCATGTTCACGCACCGCATTGGCGGTGTCCGCACGACATTCTGGCAATAACGGATTAGGAATACCGTTAGGGAATGTACCATCAGGCTGATGGTGGACCTTAATAAATTCCAGCGGAACCCCTTTGGCTTTGAATTGCGCTTCAATTGCATCAATTACATGCCCGGCGGCACCATTGCCTGAGTTGATAACCAGTTTGAGCGGTTTAAAGTTTTTTGCATCAACGTAAGATAAAATATGCGCTACATATTCGCCCAGTACATCCTGGCGAACATAGCTGCCACGCGTCACAACCGGCTCTGGGAACTGGTTATTTTCCGCAAGTACCTGAATAGCCCGTAATCCCGTGTCGCCACTGATAGGGCGTGAACCTTCACGAACCAACTTCATCCCGTTGTAGTCGATCGGGTTATGGCTGGCCGTCACTTCTACGCCGCCATCCGCTTTCAGGTGCGAAGTGGCGAAATAGATTTCTTCGGTTCCCGTCATGCCAATGTCGATCACGTCGGTACCAGCATCCTGCAAACCTTTTGCCAGCGACAATTTCAGGCTTTCACTGGTCAGGCGCACATCGCTACCCAAAACAACAGTCTTTGGCTTCAGAAACTCGCCATAGGCGCGGCCAATGCGGTAGGCAATATCATCATTCAGCTCTTCACCTAATTTACCGCGGACGTCATAAGCTTTAAAACACGCTAACTTTTCCATTACCAAACCCTTTAATTAAACTCTGCCATACCGATCGTGTAAACGTTCAATGTCATCTTCTTCCAGGTATAAACCCGATCTAACCTCAATGATTTCAAGATTGATCTTCCCTGGGTTTTCCAGCGTATGGACACTGCCTGCGGGTATGAAAGTGGATTGGTTTTCTGATAAAAAGAATTCTTTATCACCCACATTCACTTTGGCAGTGCCAGTGACGACAACCCAGTGTTCTGCACGATGAAGATGGCGCTGCACTGACAAACCTTCCCCCGGACGGACAATAATTTTTTTTACCTGGAAATGCTCGCCCCGGTCGATATCACAGATCTTACCCCATGGGCGATAGGCAGAGGAATGTTGACGGAAGTGATGAAGATTACGTTTCTTTAGCTCATCAACCACTTTCTTAACGTCCTGAACTCTATCCTTGGTCGAAATCAGCAATGCATCATTGGTGCTGATCACTATCAGGTCGTCCAAACCGATGGTAGCCACTAACGCCGCTTCTGATGAGATATAATTATTGTTTGAATCAATTGAAATAATCTCGCCGACGTTCACATTCCCCTGAGCATCTTTTTCAGAAACTTCCCACAAGGATGACCACGAGCCAACATCGCTCCAACCTGCATCAATGGGGATCACTACCGCATCACTCGTTTTTTCCATCACCGCATAGTCAATAGAATCACTGGGGCAGTGTTGGAATATTTCTTGCTCAACGCGGATGAAATTCATATCACGCTGGCTTTCAGCCACGGACTGCTGAGTCGTAATGAAGATCTCTGGGCTAAACTGTTGCAGCTCTTGCAGGAACTTGGCAGTTTTAAACATAAACATGCCACTATTCCAGCTAAACTCACCACTTGCCAGATATTCTATGGCTTTGTCCAGACAGGGTTTTTCCACAAAGGAATCGACTTTGAAGCATTCATCAGAAAGCGCACAACCCCGCTTGATATAGCCGTAGCCCGTTTCTGGTTGCTCAGGAATAATACCGAAAGTCACCAACTGGTCTTCAGATGCATGCTGAATGCCTGTCTTTATCGCAGAATGGAAATTCTCCACCTTTTTAATCAGATGATCGGCAGCCAACACCAAGAGGATGCAATCTTCGTCTTCTTCTGCTGATAAATGTGCGGCTAATGCCACCGCAGGTGCGGTATTACGTCCTACGGGTTCTAAAATGATATTGGTCGCCAGTTGATTAATTTCTCGCAATTGCTCGGCGACTAAAAAACGGTGGTTTTCATTGCAAATAACCAAAGGTGCAGCGACTTCCACGCCTTCAAGCCCTGACAAGCGTTGCAGTGTCTGCTGCAACAAGCTAACCCCGCTATCATCAATAGATAAAAATTGTTTAGGAAATGATTCGCGTGACAGTGGCCATAATCGGCTGCCAGTGCCACCAGCCATAACCACAGGAATTAATTTTGTCATTCTAAACCCTTTACTCAGTCGCCATTTTACAAGCGCAAAACTGTGCCATGACGCCCCTGCCCATAAAATCAGAAAAAACAACCAACCCGAAAACGGCTAGCTGTATCAATAAAATTTTCATACTCCACCTGCAAAACCCTACCCTGTAACTCCGTTAGTATTTCATCGTCTGTCATGTAAAAAAGGCAAGGATCGGATGTTCTTTTGGCTGCTAACATAACGTATTGAGACAAAAAAGAGCAGCACGTGGCTGCTCTTTCAGATAAATACTCAGGATGAGTATTTAGGCTACTTTCCGCTATCTGTGCCGCGGCTCATGGAAAAATACTGCGCCACACGTTTTACATCCCTTTCATCAAGGGTTCCCGAGTCACTCAGCAAGGTGATCCAGGATTTTATGTAGGTGTATTTGGCCGAAGCCAGGTCGCGCTGGGCGCTGTACAACTGCTGCTCGGCATTAAGCACATCGACGTTGACACGCTGTCCCGCCAGCACACTCTGCCGGGTTGCTGTAACCTGCGTGGTCGCGGACTTCACCGCCAGCTCGTAGGCCGCCAGCTTGGCACGGCTGCTGATACAAAGATTATACTGCTTGCGCAGATCGTTGAGCGTGGTACCCACCTGAGCATCCATTTCGTACATCGCCTGCCCGTATCGTGATGCAGCCTGGCGAGTCGATGCCGAAACACCGCCGCCGGCATAGATCGGCATACTCACCTGCACGCCAATACTGTCTGTGCGATATTTTTGGTTAACCGTGTTATCACTGCTCGAGTCATTCTCCGAGTGTGAAGCATAGAGCTGCACCTGCGGCATAAAGCCGGCACGGTTTCTCTCCACTTCATATTTCGCTGCATCCACACCATGGCGTGAAGCCGCTAACATCGGGTTATTCTCCAGGGCAATTTTTTGCCACTCTTCAAACTTTGATGGGATCAACGGTGCCACCTGGAACTTGCCAGGACGTAGCAGCTGTACGTCATCGAGTTGATTGAGTGGCATGCCAATAATAACTTCCAGCTCGCGCTGAGCCGCGTCCAACGCATCGCGCGCCTCAATCTCCTGAGCCTCTGCCAGACTGTAGCGCGCCTGAGTCTCGGAAACGTCGGTAATGGTGCCTTCACCTGCGCTCATTAAGCGGTCGTTCAACGACAACTGTTCCTTATAAGCCGCTTTTTGCGCTGAGGCTAAAGCGATTTGGTCTTTGGAGTAAGCCACTTCAACATAAGCGGAGATCACCCGTACCGCCAAATCAAGAAACTTGCTGCGGTAGCGCTCATCAGACATCAGCGTTTGCGCCACGCCAGCCTTGTAGCGAGCATAAGCCTCATAATCGAACAACGGTTGTGTCAGCGTAACCGAGCTGGAATAACTGCGGTACTGCTGCCGCTTGGTGGTTTCAGTGACGTTGCCAAAGAAATCACTTTGCGGATACTTTTGCGTTTGCCAGTTTCTCGGTGAGTTCTGGTAATTGAGCGATACCTTCGGCAGCAGCCCCGCTCTGCCGATGTTTTCGTTTTCGTCTCCCGCCTCTTTCTCTTTTATTGCCGCCCTAAAGGTCGGATCTTTCTCAAGTGCCAGCGAATATGCGTCTATAATCCCTATCGAATGAACCGGCGCAGCTATCGCAAACAAGAGGGTACTGATAGCAAGGCCAGCAACCTGTCGTTTAAATTGAATCAAAATTATTCCTCGGTTAATGAAGTATGAGCGCGATCCAAAATAGGTTTAAACAGATAACTCAACAGTGAGCGCGAGCCGGTCTTCACAAACACCTCAACAGGCATCCCCGGTTTGATGTCTTCGCCACTGAGCAATTTCATGCCCTCAGGCGAAACCGTGACCTGCATTTGGTAGTAGGGTTCGCCATTGGCCTTGTCGACCAGACGGTCGGCGGAAACCAACGTCACCGTCCCCGGTATTTTCGGGGTCTTGTTTTGGTTGAAGGCGGTAAACATCAGATCCACCGGCAACCCGTTGTACACTTTATCAATCAGCTCTACTTTAAGGCGTGAATCCACCACCAACGTAGCCTGACTGGGTACAACGTCCATCAGGTGGTCACCCGCTCCCACGACGCCCCCCTGAGTAAAGATATTCAACCCAACGACAGTGCCATCCACCGGCGAGGTGATAGCGGTGTTGCCGAGGTCAAAATTCGCCATTTCCAGCTTGTTTCTGAACTCGCTGGCATCCATCTGAGTTTGCGCCAACTGAGTTCTGACTTCGCGTTGATAGTCGGCAAAGCGTTGGTCGATCCGCTGCTGAGACTCCTGCAACTGTTTTTGCACCTGGCCAATTCGCCCAACGGTTTCATCGATACTGCTGTTCACTTCCGCAAACTGACGCTGTACCTCCAGATAACGATTACGCGGTAAATAACCGTCCGCCGCCAGTTGCTTCATGCTGTTCATCTGTTCGCGCAGGCTGGAAAGCTGGATTTGCTTGTTAACCCTTGAGTCCTGTAGGCCCTTCAGTTGGAAACGCATACCATCCATTGACTGTTTATACCCGTCAACTTCGCTTTGTAATCCCAGGCGACGGGAAGAGAATAACTGTGTTTGCAGTGCAATGATTTCAGCTACTCGGGGCTGAGCCAGGAGGGTTTCAAAAACAGGAGAGAAAGTGACTTTGCTTAATCCATCACGTTCAGCCAGCAAACGGCCTTCGCTGGCCAGCGTGGTGTAATATTGGTCGCGAAGCGAGTCAACCTGTGCCTGGGCCTGCACCTGGCTCAACTGTACCAACACCTCGCCCGCTTTAACCTTGTCGCCTTCTTTTACCGTAATACTTTTGATGATGCCACTGGCCGGAGCCTGTACGGTTTTACGGTTGCCGGAAACGGTCACCGAACCGGGGGCTGCGACCCCTTTATCCAAAGGCGCAAATGCGGCCCACGCAAAGAAACCAAACAGGCCAATACCAACCACTAACCACCCCATGCGGGTAAAACGCCGCTCATCTTGTGGGATCTGTTCTGAATACGAGTCTTGCGGCTCGCCAATGTGCGTAGACATACCAACTCCTTTGACTGCAGGTGGTGGTTGCCCCACCGCCCGGCAAGTTCACAGCTTAATTAATTTGAGTTTTTGGGATATTGCCTTCATCCGGCTCGGAGTTGACTGCACGCACCGCCTGCTGTGGGGTTTGCGCCTTCTGCGCATTGGCCAGCGCTTGCAGTACCTGCTGAGTCGGACCAAATGCATTGACGGTACCGTTCACTAACAGCAGCAGCTTGGTGGTCATCGACAACAGGTTGGTTCGATGAGTAATCAGGATCACCGTTTTATTGCGTTGCTTAAGGAACAGAATCGCCTGATTCAGCGCTTTTTCACCGGCATCATCCAGATTGGAGTTGGGTTCGTCTAATACGATCAGAGATGGGTCACCATACAGCGCGCGTGCCAGACCAATACGCTGCTTCTGTCCGCCGGACAAACCGGCCCCACCGTTGCCAATGACTGAATCATAGCCATTAGGAAAACGCAGGATCAGCTCATGTACCCCGGCTAACTTGGCGGCTTCAATCACTTTCTCTGAATCGATGTCGTTAAAACGAGCGATGTTCTCGGCAATGCTGCCGGCGAACAGTTCGATATCCTGCGGCAGATAACCGATGTAGGGCCCCAGTTCGTCTTTGTTCCATTGGTAAATGTCGGCGTTATCAAGCCGCACAATACCTTCGCTGACCGGCCAGATACCGACTAACAAACGCGCCAACGTGGATTTGCCGGAAGCGCTTGGCCCGATAATCCCCAAAACATCACCCGGCTGGATCGCGAAGCTGACATTATGCAATACCGCATCGCCTTTGGAGCCTGGAGGCGTGGCAGTGACACCTTCAACAGAGATGACCCCTTCCGGACGCGGCAGAGACATCCCCATACCGCGTGGCGGATGTTTATCCAGTAATTTTACCAAGCGTTGGTAGGATAGCTTGGCGGAGCTCCAGCTTTTCCAAACGTTAATCACCTGTTCGATAGGCGCCAGCGTACGTCCCATCAAAATAGAACCGGCAATCATCATACCGGGGGTGATATGACCATCAATCGCCAACCAACCCCCCAGTCCCAATACCAATGATTGCAGTGAAAGGCGAACAAACTTGGTTATGGAGGTAACGGTAGTGGCACGCTCGCTGGCGACACGTTGGCTATTCAGAAATCTCTGATGCAAACCGAACCAGCGGCGCTTTAGATTAGGTAGCATGCCCAATGCTTCGATCACTTCAGCATTACGCAAATTTGTACTCGCCAAACTGCTGGACATGATCGATAGCTTGCTGGCTTCTCCCAAAGGTTTCTTGGAAACCATTTCGTTGACCACGGCTAACGCAACCAGCAACAGCGAGCCAACCAGGGCGAACAATCCCAACCACGGGTTAAACAGGAAAATCACCAGCAGGTAAATCGGGAACCAGGGCGCATCGAAGAACGCAAACAATGCGCTGCCGGTCAGGAACTGCCGTACGGTGGTCAAATCACCCAGCATCTGTCCGGCGTCGGAAGAACCATTTTTCAGATTGGATTCATAGGCCGCAGTATAAACACGGGTGTTCAATCGCATATCCAACTGACTGCCGATACGGATAACAACCATGCTACGGACATACTCAAGTAGCGCCATCATGCCGAACATTCCCAGCATAATCAGCGTTAACATCAGCAAAGTGATTTCATTACGTGAAGGAAGTACCCTGTCGTAGACCTGCAACATATAGACAGAGGGAACTAACATTAATAAATTTATAAATGCGGTGAATATGCCAACGGTCCAGAAGATTTTACTGCGTGTCCGTATAACATCCGCAATTTCATTACGCGGTATAAATTGATTCACTTTCTGCCCTTACATCATGTGCACTGTCAGTCCAATCCGCATTGATTTCTTCTAAGGAAAATCTTAAAAAAATTAAAAATAAAGAAAATCCTAAAGAAGCCCCCTCAAACATGCTCGAGACTGCAGATACTTTTTTTTAACTATAGGTAGAGAAAGTGCAATTCAGCAAGGTGGAAGTCAAAAAAAACTCTGAGGCACATCCCAAGCAAAATCAGGGAAAACAAAAGGATGAGTGGCATGGAAAAGACAAGGTAATTATTGAGAGAAAGAATAAGTTAAGACGATGACTCCGATCACAAAATAAAAAACGGGGAGGTTAACCTCCCCGTATTATTTAACAGCTAACAGTTTCCATGGAAACTATTTCTCTACCGAGTTTATACTCACGCGTAATGCAGAGTATCCAACAGTTGCTGATGGTTTTGCCCAGTCAGGTAAACCACGCTGTCGCTGGTATCCAGTGTGTGGTTATTGTTGTTATCAATAATCACATAAGAACTGGCGTTATCACCTGTTCCACCGAACACCACAGACGCCACACCCACTTTCGCGGTCAATGCGTTGCTGCTGCCCAGACCGAGGATACCGCCCAACAGACCGATAACGCCGTTGGTCAGACCGCCAACCAGAGTCCCCAACAGAGCATCCAGAGTATCGGAAGCACGGGTGCCGTAATCCGCCACCGCAGTACCGCTGGTGTTGCCAGAAATGGTTAAAGCAGAAGCAGCGTCAACAATCTTGTCTTTGGTACTGTCAAAGTCGGTAATGGTGACACCGGCTTGAGTAGTACTGGACTTCAGATCATAGGTGTTCACACCGTTGCCACCGGCCAAGGTGGTGTTACCCAATACGTTGAAGCTGTCAGCAGCCCCGGTACCTTCGACCGTCAGTTGATAACCGTTCAGACCCAGAGCAGTCAATACCGGCGCCAACAACGTTGTGGTTGCTACACTCAGTGGCAGAATATTCAGCAACTGAACGATGATACCGTCACCGGTACCAGCATGGCTGGAGTCAAGATTGAGGCCGGCAGTATTAGCCGTTGCGTTAATATCTCGCACGTTGCTAAAACCACTGCCAACAGTCAGATCCAGGACATGATCACCCGTGATGGCAATGTTCTGTACCTGTGCGTTAGTCCCGGTCAATGACAAAATATTATCAAAGTTACCGGTACCGCCGGACGCAATGTTCAGATTAGTCAGAGCCGTGCCCAATAGTGCGCTGCTGCTGCTGTTCAGTGCCAGGGAACCGGCGTTTACATTTGTCGAGCTTACCGCGTCAAAAGTGACGTTAAAGTGGTTAGTGGCATTCTGCAGGAAAGTAATTTCCACGCTGCTTGCCGCCGTCGCATTACCTGTCACTTCCAACTGAGCGGAGTTACCGCCTGCCGCATTAATCACTTTCACCGCTTCAGCCAAGCCAGACAACACAAAGCCTTGTGAGCCAATGGTAGAAGTTGCAGCCTGAACGACGTTGTTGGTCAAACCGGTAGTACTGGATTCAGAAACGGCATTGCCGGTTAACAAGCCAAAGTCAAAGGTGTGGTTTGCCGCTGTGGAGCCAGTGTTAACCGTTGCTTTGCCGATGTAGCCAGCCAGGTCAATTTTCTCAAAATTGGTGAACTGCGAAGCATTGCTGGTAATCGTCGCAGTACGGACAATCGCGTTACCTGACATCACCACGTTTTTAGTAATGAAGTTGGCGGAGATGGTATCAACCCCATTACCACCGTTCCCTTGAATGTTCGCACTAACCGTGTTGGCGCCACCAACGGCGGCGTTGCCCAGCCATTTCAGGCTGTCATTGCCTTCACCGAGGTTAAACTTGGCCGTTGAGGCTGCAAGACCGACGTTCGCAGTTGAAGTAACCAAAACATCATCCGCACCCGAGCTAGCGTTCAGGATAACGTTACCGTTATTCACGGTAATATCAACACCCGGGTTAACACCGTTGTCAGACAGGTTGACCGTTGCCGCGCTGGTGCCGTTAATGGTCAGATTCGCCAGATGATCAGCGAACTTCAGGTTAACGACGCTGGCTGCGTTGGCGGCAAGCTGAACATCAGTCAATACCGCTGTTTCGGCATTGCTGATCTGGTGCGATGCACCGGTGTTCACAGTACCGGTAGCATTGCCGCCAGCTGCGGTGGTAGTCAGTGAAGCTGCAGTTTTGTACAGCAGGCTGGTACCGATATCAAATTCAAAACCGTGCTGCTGGGTTACAGTGGCAGCATCGGTTGCCGTCGACGTACGCAGATCGTTGATAATCGCTTGAGTGATAGCGGACTTATCAGAGCCAAGAGCAGCATAAATCGCTAACTGGCCTGCATTAGCCGCAGAGCCATGTACTGCCGTATAGACATGCTGGATAAAATCATCGCCAGTCAGTTGAGCGCCTTTCCGCTGGAATTCCTCAGATGTCAGCAGCGTTGCTATGAACCCTTTATAGGTTGTTGTGCTGAGAGCTAAATATTTACTCCAGTTATCTAATGCACCTGCATCAATCCCGCGATCAGGTACAGCCAAATACAAAGCAGCAGCCTGCTCCTGGAAGCTCAAACCCGGCAATTGCCCTGGGGCATAAGTCACAACAGCATCATTGAAATGCTGTTGTGCTATAGTATCAGCGACAGCAACGGTACCCTTCAGGGAATTAATGATTTCAACCAAAACCTGGCCGCGAGTGGAGCCTGAACCAAGTTCATTCACATAGGAAGCGAGCTCACTAGATGTCGGTGCACGCTCAAACCCAAATTTGAATAGACGAGTAACAAAATCAATATTATTAAGACTTGAAAGATAAGATCTTTCATTCACAAATTGTTGAGCCACCTGCGCCAAAGATTTTGTCCCTGCGTTTAAAATAGTCCCCCAGGCATTGATACCGGCAGCTGACTGTATTGAACCAATAACGTGGTAAATAGCCTGCACATCGGAAGCTCCTTGCCCAGACGCGGCTACACTGGCAGAAGGATAGAGAATTTTGTTAATTTGATTATCAAAAGCAGTTTGTGCACTAAGTAGAGGTGTATCAAAACCATGATAACCATTGAGATTATCAATAGCTTTATCAATAGCTGCTGACAATGAGCCATTAGCAGACAATAGGTCTTGTAGTACAGAAGTCACTGCAGCCGTACCATATACTTTGGTATAGATCGTTTGTAATATATCCAGATCAGATTGACCACTAAACAAGGCTTGACCATCTGAAGATGAGATCAAGTTTGCAACGTATGTACCACTACTCAAGGTCCCAGATTCAAGCTGAGCCCCTACGCTGTCATACTGTGCACTGCTAGCGCTTTTTCCTAAGACAGCATACAAAATAGCAGCCGCCTCTTTTTGAAATGCCAGAGAAGCCATAAAAACCCCCTTCGAGGTGCATTAAAAAGTAATAAATTTCCACTTTGACAATACCTTAACCGGAAAAGCAATAGTGGAGTAATTATTAAAAAAATCCTAAAAAACAAACATATCAAAAGTAAGTTTACGGATTCGGAATACTCCCAAAATATGAATGTTTCTATTTAAAGAAAGGACAGGAACGGGTAGCTGTCAAGAAAAGCAAAAAAAATAAAAAAAGGATGTTCATCAAGCATCAAGGTGACAAATAAAATCACATTAAAAACATAGCGATAACAAAAATCAGGGACAAAATCCGCTAACAAATTAATTAGCATAGCAACAATACCGAGCGGTACTTTATATTTTCCTAACAAAAATCTGTATGGTTTTAGCCAAATCATATTTTTTAATGATGAAACCCAAATAGACACTTGGAAAGTGTGGTTGTTAGTAAGAGCATTGAGACAATTGGAAATTTCGAGGCGTGTGTTGCAATCAATGAAGAGGAACAATAAAGAGAGGGGGTGATAGGTAGACCTAAAGTGGGTGCTGAAAGGAGCGGAGAGTGAATCATTCCAATGGTTGGAACGGATAAACTTGAGAATGAGTGAAACAGGGGGGAAATCAAAAAGGCGATGAATATCGCCTAAATTGAGAATAGTATAGGCTTTCCGATATTTACATTGATGTGATCAAAGCGTCAGACAGACTGAAGCTACCAGGGGACATTCCCTGTGCATTGACAACCAACATATAATGTGTTGCCCATTCAGGTGCTTGTAATCTCAAAGGCGATTGTACGACCCGCTGCCAGTTACTACCAAGGGAGCCAATTTCAATCTCACGTACCGGCCCATGTTGCAATTTACGTTTTAACTGTGCATCGCCCTTTTCACTGAAATGAGATACACTGACAAAGTAAGCAGCCACAAAGATTTTTCCATCCGATTTACCGTCGCCCTTAATTTTAAAACTGTAGGTATAGTTTTGTAACCTGCGCGCAGTAGCCATTGCAACCAAACTCAAAGGCTCACCACTTTGTGAAAGTTTAGTAAGCTCAAGACTTTTTTCTTTAACTTGCTGCTGTAGTTTGTATTTAGTTTCTGGCGCAGCAGAATTAGCTCCTGTTTTTCCTCGCTTTACACTCTGGTCAGATGAAATGGTCCAGTCTCCGCCCTGATCGGAAGAAAAATCACCATCAGCCAACTGGTTCTCAGCTTGGCTCAGCAACAGCGATACGGCAAAGTTTCCATTACCATTAAGCAATCGAGAATCTACCGCACTGAAAATTCCATCACCAATTTTAAAAGCATCACTCTGAGTCAAAAGATTTAGGAGCCGGCAGCTATAAAAATATACGCCTCCACCACCTTTGACAGATTCGACCACAGCATCTACCGGAAGTTTCCCTTTAATAAACCCCATAATAGTAACATCGCGAACAACAATACTCGCTGATTGATCTTTACCGCAAAAGTAAGGTATCGTTCTGATAGGACTGGATTTATTATTAAACTCATGGTGACCGCCATGAACTACAATGGAACCTGCATTTGCTTCTAAAATTCGGCCGACATAATCAATAGAAACACCGGCAAGATAGAATTCACCATTAGGATTGCTGTTACGGACACCAATTCCTGCGGAAGTTGCAATAACACCGCCAAAGTAAGCAATATTTTCACCGCAGTTAGGAAAGCCTGAGGGCATATCTATATGAATACCAGACCGAAAAATCTGCGCACCAAAGTGACATATATTATATGAGTTGGTCTGGTAAACGTCACCGCGTCCAAACTCCGTAAGTGTGACCGCGCCCATAACAACGTTACCAAGCAACCCTTCAGGACTATGAAACAACCGCCCGATCACTTTGCTTTTTCTGCCAGGCCCCTGAACCAGGGTGCCAATCATTCTCGCCCCCCCCAAATTAGGCAATTGCCCCAAATCAAGAGCGCCTGAATTATAGAATCGTATGAAATAGTTACCTTCTGCATCAGGAATACCTGAGGCATCGATCACTGTACCATCAGCATGACCAACTAATGTAACAAAAGCCAAATCGATATCCGTCTTTTCCGCTACCCATGGCTTAAAATCTTTAGCCAAATGTATTTCAGTACGCTTTTTGACCTTTGACTTAATAAACTCTTGCGCTTCTAGCAATTCATCACGAGATGAAACTATAATTGCATCAGATACAAGGGCTCCGGAGAATGAGCGTTTTTCATCAATAAAACGCGGTGCTGTAGGCGAGTCCCCACTGGACGCAGAATTTGCTTTAGAGCGATTATCTACAGCTAACACATTTGCCGTAAATGCAGCAGCCAACGAGTAACCAGCCCCTTTCAAAATAGCACGTCTATCCATATAACCTCCCGCAGATGAAAAATCATGAAGTAAAATTAAAGGTCCCAAGAGATATTTCTTTTTACTATTTTTGCAGGATTTCCAGCAATGAGGCATTTTTCTTCTAAAAACTCACCACTGACAACAGAATTGGCAGCGACTACACAACCTGAAGCAATATGACTTCCTTTTAAAACAGAAACATTACAACCAATCCAAACAAAATTTCCTATATGAATTTTTTTACCTCTGATTTTTTTATTTTCATAATTAAGAATATGGAAATCGTCATCAAGAAATTGACATCCCCAGGAAATGTTGCAACCTTCACCTATATCAATGCCATTATAGACGATAAAAGTATTCTCAGGACCTATATACCCGCCATTACAACTAAGTTCAGCCCCTTCATTTATATCGACGCGGCAACCGCGACCGAAAGAAAGAGAACCACGCGAGATTAATTTACCACGAACATTAAAATAACTAAGTGTCTTATTACTTACATGCCCAACATTACGCAGCCCAATTAACAAAACCCCTCTATCAAGGATGAAATTTTCACTCCCTCTAATATCCACCCTATTTGCCGAAAATAGATTACGCAGACCTTTCACTCTATAAATAATTGATTTTGCAATAACATAGAAAAAAGAACACTCTGATTTATTGCACAACACTCGAAGTTTTTTCAACTCGGATATCATTTTCACTAACCCCAGTAATTAAAGAGGATGCTGACGCCACATAAATCAAGAACATCCATAGGGATGGTGAGGATATGTCTGGAACAGAGAAAAACGCACCTAAAATAAAACCAAGGAATAGAGTCAAAAAGAAAAGAGCATTAGGTTCTTTCCTATTTTTGAATAAAGGTTTCGTCATGAAATAAACAACCGTTGAAAACAAAACAAACCCGACAACGCCTAGATTAGTCAATACAGTAAGTAACAATGAAGATGCCCTATTACTACCTAACCCTAACCCCAAGAAATAACTATCATACAGAGCTGACAACGAAAGATAGTTACTCCAACTACGTATCATTCCAGAGTCGGAAGACATTTTATTGTCATATAGTGAAAGAAGAGTGTCTCCGAATATAATAAATATTATCGATGAAATAATAAGCAAAACACATAGGGAAATTAGGACACGCTGAGCGTTTGTACCTCGTAAAATAAAAAAAAGTAGAAACGAGGTAACGGCCGTCAAGATAGCTGTCGATGATCGATTAAGCGTCAGCAAGAACAACATTCCAACACCCAGCAACAGAATACCAAATTTCCTTCTGGCAAAAAGTAAAGGAGCCAAAGAAGATGCAATAAAGGCTCCTGCTGAAGAAGGTTCAGAATAAGTACTCGCCAGACGACTTTCTGCCAGAGCAGTAATAGAATATCCACCATTAGAATATAAGAAATCTACAGGAAGAGTATCTTTACTTACTAGCCACCAGAGAGAGAAAAATCCAAAAACCAAAACACTCAAATAATAGGATAGATACAATTGATTGAAGTTAATTATTTTTGGTGCAAAACGATATGCAACTAATAGTGTTGTTACATTAATTATAAATAGGCACATTTGCGATATATTAGACATAGAAAAACGAAGGGGTTTTCCATTGGTTGCGTAGTTTATTTCAAAGCTGAATGCGGAGGATACTACACGAGTCCCTGAAAAAAGAGATGGAGCCGACATAGTAATAATAACAGAAAATATGACCAAGACTACAAAAAGGAATGTCACTTTACTTATATTTAAACTGAGACCATTAGCAAGTACATATGGACTCAATTTAATTAAAAAAAGAATTTGCGTGAAAAAAAAAGGAGTAATCCACAAACTACCAAATGAAAATACAGAGGCAGCCTGGAATACACAAGAGGT
Source organism: Serratia proteamaculans (assembly GCF_004684015.1). Taxonomy (GTDB): domain Bacteria; phylum Pseudomonadota; class Gammaproteobacteria; order Enterobacterales; family Enterobacteriaceae; genus Serratia; species Serratia proteamaculans_F. The sequence goes on along the minus strand of NZ_SRIA01000010.1, from coordinate 298,116 downwards.
TAGCATCAGTACGTAGAGGTATTTTGGTGGAAAGAAAATAAAAAGCAGAGCTAGTGAACACCAGACGATACCAAAGAGAGTTAAAGTCATATAATTTTACTCATCACTGTCACGGACAAAGAATGCTAAAAAATAAACGAATCTAATAGTTTCAGTACAAAGGGAAAAAACCCTTTGTACTATATCAAAATCCAAAATTAATAAGCACCATCACGTTTAAGAACAACACCTATCGTTTTAAACAAAATGGCGATATCATTCCACAACGCCCAGTTTTTAACATACCAAGCATCAAAATATACTCGGGTATCATAGTCAATATCATTTCTTCCCGACACTTGCCAAAGACCTGTCATCCCTGGTTTTGCCATGAGGTAATAGTCAACATCACCCGCATAGCGCTCAAGTTCGTCCTCAATAACCGGCCGTGGTCCAACCAAACTCATTTCACCAATAAAAACATTCCATAATTGAGGAAGCTCGTCAAGACTGGTCTTACGAATAAACGCTCCGATTTTGGTAATACGAGGGTCGTTCTTTAGCTTAAAATCTTTGTTCCATTCCTCACGAGCAACGGGATCACGATCAAGAACCTCTTTTAATACTTCTTGTGAATTCAAAACCATCGATCTGAATTTTAAACATTTAAATTTCTTGCCCTCATGCCCTACGCGCTCATGACCATAAATGGGTTTCCCCCCATCACGCGAGACTTTAAATGCTAGAAGAACTAAAACCGGTGATAGCGCAATCATAATGAATAGTGAACCAAAAATGTCAAAGGTTCTCTTAATAATTCGTGAGGACCTTTTAGCTAAGTTATTGCTAACACGAAGGATCATTACCTCATGACTAAAAATAAAAGACATATCTGTTCCATAAAGCGGAACTCCTCGCAACGTTGGAATAACCGATATCGAACGGCAGTTATGCTTTGCAAGATTTTTTAACCACCAGTCTCTTAACGCATGCTGCTCAAATTCTAAAGCAACAATGAACTGGGTATTTTCTGTATCTACAAAATCCCACAGATCTTTCTCGGAATTAATCACAGGAATGCCAAAGTAACTATCTTCACAGGGTTTATCAGTGCACACAAATGCTGATACAGCGAAACCTAACACTTCTTCGCTTTGTAGGGCCGCATAGGCTTCAAAGGCATTTTTACCAGAACCTATAATTATAGTTTGCTTTTTCCATAGATTAAAATGATTCAAAATTCTTTTCGTGATAGAGCGCCCCAATGGAATAAGGAAAATAATTAACCCCCAAGAGAACATCCATACATAACGAGAAAAATTCCACTTTGAAAATGCAACCAGGGCAAGATCTAAAACAGCAAAAATAACAAGCGTTCGAATAACTTCTTTTAACTCGAACCAAAAAGGCTTTCTATAGGTATAGTGTCTTAATCTTGTCCAGAACCATACAACGCAAACAACAGACAATATCAACTGTGCAACAGCACGTGTGAAAAGTTGGTCCTCAGGAACAAAATCTGTCAAATCACCAAACAGTTTATATATAAAGAAATATGCCAAATATATTGACAAATTGAAAAATATTAAATCTGAAAGGGCAAGTGACAGTTTACTTATTATGCCTTGAAATAGGCCACTATTTCTTTTCATCGATTCTTCCATGCCACTTACAAATGGCAATAATATAAAAATCATATCATTGATTTTGTGCGATCTAGTAATAGAAAAACACTATTCGTATATCGCATAAAATCCGTTAATAAAGATAGATAGATACAAAAAAACATAACATGGACATTAGAATTTTTCGTGTAGTAATTCTTTATATATACCCAAAGTAGCATAAATCATTTTATCTGCAGTGAAATTATCCAAAAATGATTTTTGCGCCTCAATCCCCATTGAACACCATCTATCGCTTGGCGTATTGATCAAGCGTTCTACTATCTCTTGTGCGTTTTGCATCTCGAATAAAAATCCATTTATATTATCTTTCACAACTTCGGGTAGAGATGTGCAATTTGTTGCCATCACTGGTAACCCATAACTCATAGCCTCTAATGGTACCATTCCAAACCCTTCCCATCGGCTTGGCATTACCAAAACATCAGCATAGATAAAATAAGGAGCCATAGCATCTGAATCTAACCAGCCGGTAAAGGTAGTTTGTGGCATAATTCCAACGTTAAAATTCTCATCATGCACAGCCCCCCCCACTGCTGTAAGATGGAACGGTTTACCCTCAAGCAAACGCATAACTTCAGCAAGTATGTCAAATCCTTTCTGAAAATCAAATCGCCCCACAAAAAGTACATTGCAAACATCTGCACTATAGGGATTTACATGTGTCAATTTGGTTTCTTGTTTCGATACGCCATTATGCACAACTCGCAGTTTTTCGGGCGGCAAGCCTGCTTCTACGGCTTTTGTTTTTTCATATTCACTAACACAAATAATAGCGTCAGTATATTTTGCTAAAAACTTTTCAATAAGAGAATATATCTTTCGTTTTTTTTCCGATGATTGCATTAGAAATGAAAATGCATGAGGACAATAAACTACCTTTGGACACCAAAACGGTCTCAACAAAATAAGTGCTATCCGTCCAATGACCCCAGAAAAAGTACTGTGCAAATGCACAATATCTGGTTTTTCTTTAAAAACAGTTTTTACGAATACGAAAAAAAAGTTAATGAAAGAAGATAAACCACGTCCATTTCGCCGGTAAGGAACCAGATATTGAACATCAATATTTTTTAACTCTTCACATTGATCCTGAGGAACAATACAAAGGACATCGTTATTATTTACAGGTTCAAGCTGGTTTGCGACAAGTTGCCTCATTACCGAAGCAACGCCACCTTTAATTGTCTCTGCGGCATGGAGAATTTTCATTTGCGTACCTGTCATTTTTTAAAAACTAACAATTCATCTACTATCTGGCTAATTTTTGCCGCAGAATCGTGCCAGGAAAACCGTTGAACATTAGCATCACCTTTGTTGATTAACTCTGTTCTCAATCTGCTGTCCAGTATGATTTTCTCCATTGCGGATGCTATATCAGCCTCATTTTCGGGATCAAAATATATAGCACTATCACGCAATACTTCTGGCATAGAAGCCATATTTGAAGATATAACAGGACACCCACAGGATTGAGCTTCTAAAGGTGGGATACCAAAGCCTTCGTAGAAAGAAGGGAAAACAAAAGCCAACGCATTCTGATACAAAGAAATCATCTCGTCATCATCAACTCTTCCCATGAACTTAATTTTATTGGAGTCTTTTATTAATGAAGTGAAATCTTGTTTAGAGAAACTTGTGGCTGTTTTACCAATAATCTTCAGTGAAACGTTGTATCTATCACCGAGTAATTCAAAAGCTTTTAACATACCGTGAAAATTCTTGTGAAAATTTGGTGATGACACAGCCAATAAATACTTTTCAGAATCTTTAGCACGAGTAGCTCTCTTAAATTCGTCGCTAACTGCATTATAAATTATCGCTATTTTTTCATTAGGATAACCATATACATCATTAATTTCTTTTTTTGAAAATTCACTAACAGTGAGTAATTTTTTACTATGCCTTAACATCATTGGAATCAAAAAACCATAAAACAATCTAAATTTCTTTGAAAAGCTTTTGGGGTATCGTTTATATGTTACATCATGATGAGTTACTATTTGATTATCATAGAAAACAGGTGCAGTACTGCCTAAATTAAGCAATAGTCCTGACCCATTAAGCTTCAAATAACGGGGTAGTTCGATTTGCTCCCATAGATGCCCGCTTTTACTTCCAACTTCAACAACTTTAAGTCTCTCTGCAACATCTTTTCTCAACACACCAGGTGGAGATACAAAGACCAGATCATCGCGTATATCTTTTAATGACAAAGATATTTGTTCTGCAAACCGCTGAACACCCGTAAGTTCTTGAGTCAAATATCGCGCATTAACAAATAACATATTGCCACCCTTTACATTTCAATCCAAAAGCAATTAAAAATCCCTTCAATAGTTAACGCGTATACGCCGCAACATACTTATTAGTGATTTCACTGCAGTTAAAAAGCACATCATTAGTTACTTCAAAATTCTTTATAGAAAAATCTATTTTATCCATATCTTCCATGAAATATATTATGGGGAATAGTTTTCCAAGTTCTGATATTCCACCAACCGCATTGGTTAAAACAAATTTGTTTGCCAATACAGATTCCAGAACAACACGTCCAAAAGGTTCTCTCCATTTAATGGGAAGAACAACAATATCTACCTGGGAAAGGAACTGACTGGCAGGAATAAAACCCAGTAAATTAACACCTTTTCTCTTAGCTAAACCCTCTAACTCTTCCCCAGATTCAGAACCAATAAAACGACCTGCTGCATAAAACTTCGCAGTTGGATATTTATCTTTGAATCTGTCGACAAGTTCACAGTATACGTCAAAGCCTTTGTCTTTCGTTAGACGTCCGATGAATCCAAACCGCAACTCTTTGGACTCAACGTTGTCGATTGGCATTTTTTCTACGGCATTATAAATATATTCGGATTTTGCATTTGGAAAAAAACCATTTTTAATGTGAAATTCACGAATAAAATCACTGATGCCAATATATAGATCGACGTTTTTGCTCGCCTTTTTCTTTCCAAATGACCAGAGTTTCACACTAGACTCTTCAGGTCCCATATTTCTATTTTGTGAAAACATTGTTGAGTTTGGGTGGAAAAGATAATAGTCTCGAGATGTATGAATCAACCTACTACCTGTATTTTTAATCGCTGACCAAATAGCGACGGAGAATCCGGCTATATTGTTTGTATGAACGACGTCAGGAGAAAAATGATTGATTTCTTTTGAGATGGCTCTAGCCATAAATATATTGTAACTATCAATGATATGCCATATCAGACGTTGTATCTTGCCCTTTCTTTCATCATCAAAGGGCCAATAAATATTCTTCAGAGGCAAGTAGACAACTTCAACATCATTTATAGTATTTTTGACTCGTTCTTTCCTTTGATGTAAACAAATAACTCTAACTTTATGGCCTTTCCGTGCTAACTCTTCCGCTAATAACTGAACTGACACTTCTGCGCCGCCAACTTTGTTAGGATGATAGAGTGTATTTACGATCATGATTCTCATAATATAATCACTTGCCTTATAAAATCGTTTTGTATAACCACTCACTTATATTGAAATAATTAATACAAAATATGATAATCAAAGAAATTACTGCCGTACCGCCCCATGATAATACATACTCCCTAAATGTTACGCCAACAACAGGACGTACAAATAGAGGATAAACAGCAATACTCATCACCAACTGTGCAATTGACAGTGACATAGCTACTAAACTAAGGCTCGAACCAATTAAAGAAATAAAGACAATAGCAATAACAATAAATCCAGCCCAAACATTCCACATAAATTCTTTTTTTGTTGTACCATTGGCTTGTGAAATCGCCCCTGTCAGGCCCCCCATAGGACGTAAAACTCCTAACAAAAGCATGTAAGGTATCAGTTCGGCAACTTTCTCGTGCCCTGAGCCATACAATAGTCGGACACCAATAAAAGCGCCCAACCCAATAAATATATAAACTACTGAGCTATAATTAATTATTAAAAACACTGATTTCAGAAATAACTTTTTCACATCTTGCGTTGAATTCTGTTTTTCAGCAAACCGAGGTAATGTCAGACGATTAATAACAGGAGTAATCAATTTTAGTGGCTGTAAAATCAACTCCTTGGCCAGCGAATATACTCCTAAGAACTCTACTCCAAGAAACTTACCAATAATAAAAGTATCGGCTTGTGTTCTCAGTTGGTTAATTGTTTGTGAGCCTAGTTGAAAACTGCCGTAGTGTAACGCTTGTTTGAATGTCGTTTTACAGAATGCAAATATCGGACTCCACGATCTGTCCCCCATAGTAAACATGAACAACAGTCTCAAAGAAGCATTCAAAAACTGACCAATAACAACAGCAGAAACTGTAAAACCTAAAAAATAAATTAGCGCGATCGTTGCTAAAAAAGAGAGTAATTTAGAGACCATCTCAATTTTAGCCAGAGAAACCAGAAATTTGTTTTTTACAAAATGAGCCTGGTATTGAGACATTGCACCAAGAATAAAAAAGTTCAGACTTACCAAACCGAAAAGATAGGTAAGCTCTGGCATATCGTAAAAAAAAGCCAGTGGATATGCCAATACCAATATCAAAACGCCGGTCACAAGACCAAAAAAAACATTAACCCAGAATATCGTGCTTTGCTCTCGTGCAGTGATCTCTTGTCGATGAATAAGATAACTACTCATCCCCATATCCTGGAGGACCATCGCCACCATCAAAACAGCATTGATAATGGCAAGAACACCCAACTCTCGAGCATCAAATGAACGGGCAATTACTCCGAGTTGGGCCAGTTGTATAACTGCTGCAAATACTGTTCCTGATAGTAACCATACCGCTTGCTTTTTTACGCTGTTGTCAGACTTCATTTTTTATTAACTCTAATAGCTCAGCATTGAGTTTTTCCTGATTAAATTTAGCAACGATCGTGTCTCTAGCATTCTGAGTGATACTGCGAGTACTTCCATCTTTCATTAATACCAAACACAATAAATCAGCCAGTTGCATCGAATTCCTTTCCTCTGCCAACCAGCCAGAAACACCATTCTCAATCAACTCTGGAATGCCACTATGTTGAGTTGAAATAACAGGTAATCCGACTGACATAGCCTCCATGAGGGCAACAGGAATACCCTCCATATCTCCATCAGCTGCAGTAACAGAGGGCAATAAAAATACATCTGATTCTGAGAGAATAGTCTTTACTTTATCTTGTGAAACAAACCCAAGAAGCTTAACTTTATTCTCTAAACCAAGATTAAGAATAAGTTTATGCAAACTCTCATGAAGAGGTCCTGTGCCAATAATCCAATATTCAAAATCGATGTTATCATCTTTCAAAATAGAACATGCCTTGATTGCATACTCTAAGCCCTTCTTCTCCGTCAAACGAGCCACACTGATAATTTTTTTTGCTTTTTCAGATGAAGTCCGTTCCTGATAAGCAAATCTTGAAATATCTATCCCCATTCTTGACACGTGAATTTTTCTTTCTTCACATCCCATGATTGCAATTTTTCCAGCCCATAACTCACTGATAGGCAAAATTAGCTCACTCTCACGAAAAAGAGTTTTATAATCCTCCTTAAAATCAGAAAGTGTTTTCTTATGCGAAACATCCAGCCCATGAAAAACAGTAGCAAGTTTCCCCTTCAAAAAACCTATTTTTTTTAGCTTGTTTGCGATCACTCCTACAGTTCCAAAATGTGCAATAAATATATCAGAGTGAACTGTGTCATTATTTTTTGCTATAATTGTTGGCAACAACAAATTAACAGCATGCTTTCCATATTCAGTAAAATTAAGTGAGTTAAAGAATTCAGCTCGTTTGCTACCAGAAACCGTAGCGATTAGTCGAGAAAGCATTTTCTTCTTGCCGTTAGTGCTCTCTACTGGCAGTAAATAACGGACCTTTTCTTGCAGGTTATATCTTTCGACTATTTCGTGTTTTTCATCTACATTACCTGGCCATATGGAAATGATACTTACATCAATTCCCTTGTCGATAAAAGCAACAATTTGCTGAATGACGAATGTTTCTGAATAATTTGGAAAGTGGCTCAAGAAAAAAGTTACTTTCAATTTCGCCCCTCCAATTCAATTATTATCTCACTCATAATTTCTTTGCCTTTAATTCGCTCTTGCTCTACTGCAAAATTAACTTTTTCATTAAAACTTTCTAATTGCTCTAATATAGAATTTACTTTATTAATAATCGAGCCATCGATTAACGTTGAAACGTCTGATGAAAGTTCAGGAAGCCCTAATTGTCTCATAATGCCAGCAGATTTATGCTCATAATTGATAGCTACTGCAGGTGTTCCAAAGTTCATCGATATAATAGCAGAGTGCAATCGAGTCCCAATGGTTAACTGACATTGGCGTAGAATAGTACCTAACTCGACATCATTAAACTCGTCCATGACAACATGGTAATTATTTTTATTTTTCAGTTTATCGCCGACCTGAATGGCAATCATTCTATCGTCTTTATGATAACTATCTATGCCCGTACATGTTGATACGGCTATTATATTAAATCCATTAATAATTAAATTATCTATAAGGCGAGCAATGGCAACCTCATATTCATCTTGAGTTACGCCAAGACGTTTATCGAATGGAGCCAACTCTCGCATTGTGATCGCGATGCTTGGACGTTCAGTAGCAACCTTTATCCAGTGTTCCAAAGCATAATTATTGATTGATGTTGTATGGTTGACTAACCAAGCTGTATCAATGCCGGCAATCACTTTGCCTGTCGTGATATCACTTTTACTCATTAATTCTTTGCTGATATCCTCCCTTAACACCAACATCTTTACCTTTGAAAATACCAAATTGGCTATAATATTAAACTTTTTATTCTCAAATGGTCCAACACTATGTCCAATCATATAAATTGGTTTGTCAGCCAAAATAGCACATAGAGCATGTTCGAATTGGTTTTTACCATAGAGATCAACAAAAAATGATCCACCGACTTGCACTATAGCATCATACTTTTTTAATTCTTGTATATATTCATCAAACTCTTTTGGTAGCTTGAATAATTTAGAGAAAACTCCATTTTTTATACGAGATACTAATAATGAGGGTAAGCATCTATTTATTATTGCTTTAATTGCTCTGCCCTTAAAACCACCATTTTTCTTGAAGTGATAGCGATAAAGTATATCATCTTCAACTTTTCGTCCTAACAAATAGGATGAACTAACAGAATAACGACTTATAGCTGAAACCTGAATACTTGGATCAATTAGCTCTATTGACTCGATCAAACCTCGCAATATGGCGCCATCTCCACGGTTCCCGCACGTATGGTTTCCCACAAGTAAAAGTTTCATGTTACCCTCAAATATTTTACAAAAAATAGCAACACCGCAAGCGGTATTGCCTAATTTTAAAATAGATTAATTTAAATTATAAATTATGATTTTTCGTTAGAGCGATATTCATACTGGTAATATCCATAATCACCGTAATAGCTGCTGGCACGTTTTTCCACAGCATTGAGTATTACCCCTTTAATATCTATCCCATTCTGATTAAATCGGCGGATACTAATTTCCATTTCTTTAACTGTATTAACTGCGAACCTGGCAATCATAAGGCTTGTGCCTGCATTGTGCCCAATAATAGCAGCATCAGTTACAGCAAGAATTGGCGGTGTATCTATCATTACGATATCGTAATTTTTTCCTGCCCACTCAATCAACTCATTAAAACGAGCCCCCATTAAGAGCTCAGAAGGATTCGGTGGAATAGTACCTCGAGGAATAAAATCTAAATTCTCAATCTCTGTTTTCCTGACTGCGGACTCTTTCGAAACCTGTTGCGATAAAATATCTGACAGGCCATTTTGCCAGTTAGTATTGAGAAGAGTATGAGAATAACCTTTCCTCATATCAGCATCAATCACCAAAACACGCTGCCCAGCTTGAGCAATAACTGCCGCCAAGTTAATGCTTACAAATGTTTTACCGATATTTGGGCTAGCACCACAAATCATCAGTACATTATTCTTTGATTCCAACATAGCAAAGTGCAAGCTTGTACGAAGACTTCTTACGGCTTCAATCGCAAGATCTGCTGGATTGCCTACAGCAAGAAGCGTTTTCGAACGAGTATTACTCTTCTTATTATTACGGAGGATTGTTTCTATATCTTTTTTCTGCTGCCATTCAGAAAGTGGAATGCTTGCGTAAACATTAATACCCTGCTCCTCTAACTGATCAGGACTTTCAATGCCACGATGGAGCATATTTTTAACAAGTACAATAACAACCGCGATCGCTCCACCTAACAATGTCACAATAATAACAATCAAACTTTTCTTTGGTTTAACAGGGTTTGGTTGTGTTACTGCAGGATCGATAATCCGAACGTTACCTACTGTGCTAGCTTTGGTAATCGACAGTTCTTGCTGCTTGTTTAGCAATTGCATGTAAATCTCTTTGCCAGCATCTACATCACGCGTCAGTCGTAAAATTTCCTGCTGCGTTTGTGGCATTTTGCTTACACGTTTATCTAACTTATCTTTTTCTTGCTGAAGTGTAACCCTTTTCTCAAGTAATGCACGGTAGGCCGGATGCTCTTTGGTATACAACTTGGAGATTTCAGCTTCTTTGAACGTTAATTCATTGAGTTGGGCTTCAACACCTACAATGGTGTCCAATACCGATTTAGCTTCAAGAGATAAATCTACTGAGTCATTAGCCTGACGAAAACTATTAAGCTTATCTTCTGCTGTATTTAACGACTCTCTAACTAAAGGCAATTGTTCTTTCAGGAAAGCCAAACTTTTAGCTGCCTCTTCAGATTTTCGCTCAACATTTTGCACAAGATAATTATTGCTAATACTATCAATTATTTTTTTAATTCTTGCAGGATCATCTCCCATTAGAGTGAGGGAAAGGACACCTGTGTCTTTACCTTTATCTTCAACGGTCAATTCATCAAGTAATTGTAATGTGGCTGCCAATTTTGATAATTTACTGACTTCGAAAACTGTTCCTGGCTTAGCTGCAACTTCACTAACCAAGAGAGATACCCCATTCCCTGAAGAATATACCCCGACTTTTCCTTTAATTATTTCAGTTCCATCAAATTCAACCAAGTAATTATTCTTATCAATGATCGTAAGTTCTAATGGTTTCTCGATCATACTCTCGGGAATCGTGACGCGTGATACTGCAATTTGCCCAGGTACTTCTCCGACCAGCCGAGCCCAACCCCGACCGAACATAGGAAAATATTTTTGATTCACTACAGTATCAAGGTTTAAATCTTGAACTGTTTTACCCACAATCATTCTTGAAGTTATTAACTCAATTTCAGTCGATGAGCCTGGTTGCGAATTTGGCAGCATTTGTGAAATATTATTTACTAGAGAATTACCTTCATTCTGCTCAACTTGGACCGTTGCATCTGCCTGATATATTGGTGTCGCAAACAGACTGTATATAATACCGATTACAGCAAACAAAGCTGTAATCCCAATAATCAACCAACGATGATCGATTAATGTACCGACCAAACGCCCTAAGTCAATCTCTTCATTTTCCTTGCTGGCAGTAGAGACAGCTCTATTTTTTTCAGTCATTGTCATCTCTGTTTAGCGATTTAATGCTTGCGCCCACTTCTGAGCTGAGTCAGTAAGTAAACGATATACAAATTCAAATGCCTCAGCACTTTTACGATAAGGATCAGGAATCTCTCGTTGATCAAGCCAGTGACCAAAAAGCATTGTTTTTCCCCTCACCTCTGGAGCTAGTCGACAAACCGCGTCTATGTGTCCTTTCTCCATGACCAAAATAAGTGAATATTCCCGACACATCTCTTTCGTTAATTGCGTACCAACGTGCCCTTCTAAAGACAAGTTGTGCGCATTCGCTACAGAGATTGCAGTATCATCCGCAGCCTTGCCCACAAGCGCGCTAATACCTGCAGATGCTATTCGCTTGTTAGGTACAGATTGTTGAAGTAAGCGCTCCCCCGTAGGAGAACGGCAAATATTACCTACGCAAACAACCAATATTGAATCAAACATTGTTCATTCCTATGGCCAGTTACGAATACGCAGAGTGCCTTCGGTGAGGTCGTTAAAGCTGGAAATGGTCGGTGCCAATTGGCTGATCAAGCGGTTCCAGCGCACAATAGGTGCGGCCGTCACATAAACGACATCATAAGGCTGCAGTTGGAATTCTGCCCCCATAACCATTGCAGTTGCATCCGCCATATTAAGTTGGTAGATATCAGCCAACTTATTTCCCTGAGTACCATGGAGTGGGCGGATAACGAATACACCAGTAGCATCGGCTGCTGTTTGGCTGATCCCCTCACTGTTCCCCAAAGCCTCAGTCAGAGTCATCCCGCTTCTATCCATTTTCAACGTAGCCGGAGCTTTAACTTCTCCCATGACGAAAACTTTCAAATCGTCATTACGAGGTACGTAAAGGATGTCACCAGGGTACAGCAGGCGGTTTTGAGTCAGATCACCGTTCTGCATCAGCTTTTGCAACGACAAACGCTGCTCTTGGCCATTATGCGTTAATACAATATTTCGCCAATCTGCATTATCACTGAGTCCTCCTGCCGCATTGATTGCGTCGAGTACGGTGAGAGGTACGTTAGTTATGGGTTGTTGACCCGAAGTTTTCACTTCACCAGTGACATAGGTTTTCTGTGAGCGGAAAGCGGCAATGTTAACGTCAACTTGAGGACTTTCAATATACTGGGCCAATCGGCTCGATATCTCGGTGCGTACCTGGCTCGCTGTTTTGCCAGTCACTTTCACCTTGCCGATATAAGGATAAAAGATTGTGCCATCAGATTGCACCCAGTTCCCTGTATCACTGGCGCTACGATACTGACCTGCAGGGGTAGTTAACTCAGGATGATCCCAAACAGTAACGTTTAAGACGTCGCCGACACCGATGCGATATTCATAAGTACGTAGAGATGCCTCCAACAATGTATTAGGTTGAGCGACAACCTTCGCAGGGCGAAGCTTCTGGATTAATTTAGGAGTCACAGGATAGACATTCACCAACGAGTCAATATCAAAGTCACTATCCTCTTGTTTTACAACATCTTTCCCTGACGTGTTTAAATGTTGCCCGGGAAAAACCGTACAACCACTAATAATGCTGATTGATACCAATACCGATATCATTTTCAATTGTCGTTTTGCCATCGAGTTATCATCACTTTCAAAGTAAATGTATCCGCAAAGCTACAATGCAAACCAACCATGGCTGCATCTCTGTAACCTTACCAAAATGCCTCGGTTTATGTTCTCATCTCTAAACTGAGAAAAACCTCTTGCAATAAATCTTTAACGTTTATCTGCTGTTGATGAATACAAGGATATTATTATTAGCGAAGTAAAGTATTCAGCTTAAGCTCACACTAGTGATCTCTTACAACCATTAACGGTTATTACCCTTATAAAACAGAAAGTTGCTAAGATTGTACAACCTGATTCACAAAGAGAAATCGCGAAGACCAAAGGGTAAGACGGCCTGTAAGAGAATGTATACTAATATAAAAAATGAAACAGCGAAATTACCTAAGATTCAATGGGTGTGACAAATTGCCTTGGCAGCCACTGAACTCGCTGCCAGGTAACAAAACATCGCATCGATCCTAAAGTGACAATTTTTCCGCCCACTCGCGAAATGCCTTGCCCTGGGTGGGGTGACGCAGACCATAAGTAACAAACGCACGCAAATAACCCATCTTCTCCCCGCAGTTGAACGACTCCCCTACCAACTCTGTCGCTTCAACCGGTTTGTGCTTCAACAACTCGGCAATGGCATCTGTCAGCTGAATTCGCCCCCATACGCCCGGCTCGGTTTTTTCTAAAATCGGCCAAATATCGGCTGAGAGAACATAGCGCCCTACTGCAGAATAATTAGACTTCAACGGGACTTCATGGCCCGGTTTCTCGATGATCGAAGTCATCCGAGAACTTTCACCGGGTTGCAGCTTGTTGGCTTCACATTCAACCACCGAGTAGTCGTGTAAAACATGCTCATCGGCAGCCTGAACCAACACCTGACTCAGGCCTGTCTGTTCAAAGCGAGTAATCATATGCGGCAGGTTGTCTTTCTTCAGGTTGGCTTTGGCGTCGTCAAGCAAGACATCCGGCAATAGAACTACAAAAGGTGAGTCCCCTACCAGCGGCTTGGCACAAAGCACCGCATGCCCCAAACCTTTTGGTTGCCCCTGACGAATATGCATTAGCGTTACGCCTTTAGGGCAAATAGATTGCACTTCATCAAGCAACTGGCGCTTTACGCGCGCTTCAAGCATCGCTTCCAACTCGAAGGAAGTATCAAAATGGTTTTCGATTGCATTCTTGGATGAATGCGTCACCAGGATGATCTCTTTGATCCCTGCAGCAACGCACTCATTAACAATGTATTGAATCAGCGGCTTATCAACGATCGGCAACATTTCCTTTGGAATCGCCTTGGTTGCAGGCAGCATACGCATACCCAAACCTGCAACGGGAATGACAGCTTTTAACTTGGTCATGGTAATCCTCTTGATATCTTATGATCGTCTTCTCAGCCGTAATTCTTACTTGCTGTTCAGCGTTTGTTTCAACCACTGGGTAAAATCTTCGCCTTCAGAGGCGTGACGCAGCCCGTATTGTACGAATGCCTTCATATAACCCAACTTATCGCCGCAGTCATGCGATTTTCCGCTCATATGGAAAGCCTCTACAGTTTCCTGCCCCATCAAGGCAGCAATGGCATCGGTCAACTGAATTTCATCACCAGCACCCGGTAAGGTTTTTTCCAGCAGCGGCCAAATATCAGCAGACAAAACATAACGGCCAACCACCGCCAGATTTGAAGGTGCATCCTCAAGGGCCGGTTTTTCCACCACTGCAGTCATTGGAGTACTCTCACCTGCTGACAATGCCGCACCACCACAATCCACTACGCCGTATTTCGAAACATCCTGTTCCGGTACCGGTTCCACCATGATCTGGCTAAAACCGGTATCAGCGAAACGTTGAATCATTTTGGCCAGGTTTTCTTTACGCAGATCGGCAGTTGAGTCATCCAGCAATACATCTGGCAGCAGTACAACAAAAGGATCTTCGCCGACCATCGGCTTGGCACACAGAACGGCATGACCCAGACCTTTAGCCTGGCCCTGACGTACTTGCATCACAGTTACGTCTGCGGGGCAAATGCTCTGCACCTCTTCCAGTAACTGACGCTTGACACGTGATTCCAGCACCGCCTCGAGTTCGAAAGAGGTATCGAAGTGGTTCTCAATAGCATTTTTGGAAGAGTGAGTGACCAGAACAATGTCTTTAATCCCAGCTGCAACACATTCATTAACGATGTATTGGATCAGTGGCTTATCGACCACCGGCAACATTTCTTTAGGGATGGCTTTCGTAGCCGGCAACATACGGGTTCCCAGACCTGCTACGGGAATGACAGCTTTCAGACGTTTTTGCATATTTTTTATCCACAATCAAAAATTATAACGTAGCCGAACCAAGCCTTTTACAAGAGGCTTGCGAAGCTGTAGGGGAGCGATTGAGGCACGCTACCGCCCTTGGCTTTCAGCTACCAATGCACTGTCATCGTTCTCTATAGGCGACCAGGTCAGTCACGCTTTAATGTAAATTAAGGGACATAATCTTTTGTTAAGCGATAGTTAGATCACAAATAAAACAAAATAAATGCACCCTTATAACCAAACGATGATACTTGTAAATGTTTATGTGGCTAAGATTCTTATACTATTGTCCTATCGATACAAGCCTAAGATACCTATTAGGCATCCTTTTCAGAATAAGACTACCCACAGGAGCGGACTGAACAAAGTGTAGCAGCCGAAAGTATCTATAACGATTTGATTTTTAAAAAATTATGTTCACGCTGTTTTTATCAACAGGCGTCTAAACCTATACTCCAGAAATTACGCACCTTTTCAGAAAATCCCCCATTTCTCGTTGTGTGACATTCTGAACGCCTGCTACAGAGACGCGTTTTTATGCATTATTTTTGCTTGGTATTTCCATCGCGCAGTTGTATTCCCTGTTTTAATGTTGAATTTTCCCGGCCCAGCACCCATCATTCGCTTGCGGCATAAGCCGTCGAACTTACAGGTGAAATTGGGCGTATGGAATGGATCGCAGATCCAACAATTTGGGCCGGCCTGGCCACTCTGGTCGTGCTGGAAATCGTTCTGGGTATAGACAACCTTATCTTTATCGCCATCCTGGCGGAAAAACTACCGAAGCATCAAAGAGATAAAGCCCGCATTGTGGGGTTATTGTTGGCGTTGCTGATGCGCCTGGCGCTGTTGGCCTCCATCTCATGGTTAGCGACACTGACTCAACCGTTGTTTTTTGCCGGCGGACATCCCTTCAGCGGCCGCGATCTGATAATGCTGGTTGGGGGTATCTTCCTGCTGTTCAAAGCCACCATGGAGCTCAACGAGCGACTGGAGGGTAAAGATGAAGAGCAACAAGGCCAGCGCAAAGGCGCCCGCTTCTGGCCAGTGGTGGCACAAATCGTGGTGCTGGATGCGGTCTTCTCGCTCGACTCGGTGATCACCGCCGTCGGCATGGTCGATCACCTGGCAGTCATGATGCTTGCGGTTTGTATCGCTATCGGATTGATGTTGCTGGCCAGCAAGCCGCTGACACGTTTCGTCAATGCCCACCCGACGATTGTCATCCTGTGTCTGAGCTTCTTGCTGATGATCGGTTTCAGTCTGGTTGCCGAAGGCTTTGGCTACCACATTCCGAAAGGTTATCTGTACGCCGCGATTGGTTTCTCAGTGATGATCGAAGCCCTGAACCAGCTATCGCAGTTCAACCGCCGCCGTTTCCTCTCGACAGCACGACCACTGCGCGAACGCACCGCAGAAGCCGTGCTGCGCATGTTGAGCGGCAAGCATGAAGAAGCGGAAATCGACAACCAATCCGCCAACCTGTTGGCCGATAGCGGCAATGAAAGCGGCGAAATTTTCAACCAGCAGGAACGCCATATGATAGAGCGCGTGCTGGGTATGGCGCAGCGTACGGTAAGCAGTATCATGACCTCTCGCCATGATGTGGAATATCTCGAGTTAAATGATCCGCAGGAAAAGCTGACCCAATTACTGGAAAAAAATCAGCATACGCGCATTGTGGTGGTGGAAAACAGCGCCAGCGATGAACCTCTCGGTGTCATCCATACCATTGACGTGCTGAAGCAGCAGTTAGCCCAGGCGCCGCTCGATTTACGTGCATTGGTGCTGCAGCCGCTGATTTTCCCCGAGCAGTTGACCCTGCTGAGCGCCCTGGAACAATTTCGTCAGGCACAGACGCATTTTGCCTTTGTCGTAGACGAATTCGGCTCGGTTGAAGGGATAGTCACGCTGACCGATGTGATGGAAACCATTGCCGGCAACCTGCCGGAAGCCGGAGAGGAAGTCGATGCCCGGCACGACATAGTGCAAAATGATGACGGAAGCTGGACCGCCAACGGCTATATGCCGCTGGAGGATTTGGTGTTGTATCTGCCATTACCGCTGGAAGACAAGCGTGAGTATCACACGTTGGCCGGCCTGCTAATGGAACACAGCCAGCGCATTCCCCAGGAAGGCGAGCAGTTGCGGATCGGTGACTACCTGTTTGAACCGCTGGAAGTCAGTAGCCACCGTATTTTGAAGGTAAAAATCACCCCGTTGTTGGTACCAGAGCCGGACTACGAGGTTTAAACCGGGGCCGGGCATCGCCCGGCCGCTATTACAAGTGCTGGGGAACCAGTAACTCCGTCGCCACAATCACCACGATCAAACCAACAATCACCGGTACCGAAGTTCGTTTCACCACTTCGAACGGCGAGATTTTTGCCATGCCGGATACTGCCACCACCACGCCAGAAACCGGCGACAGAGTGCGTCCCAGGTTCGAAGCCTGCAGCATCGGGATCACCAGATAAGCCGGGTTAACCCCCATCTGCGCCGCCAGTTTGGGAATCAGCTCTACGAAAGCATAAAACGGAGCGTTGCCTGAACCGGTGGTCATTGCCGCCAGCATGGTAATCACCACCAGCACCAACATCATAATGATGCCGCCGGTACCAAACGACTGCGCCAGGCTGATCAGCCCGCTGATAAACCCGACGGTGCTCAAGCCCTGGGCGAACACGCCGGCAGCTACCAGTAGCATCACTACGCTGGCAAAAGCATCCGCCATACCGCGATAAGCGACCTCCAGACCGCTAAATACCTGTTTGGCACTGAAACTGCGCAGGAACTCAATTACCGCCGCCAACAGCATGCAGCCAACCAACACGGTGATGATATGCAGTTCCGGTCCCCATTTACCATCAAACACCAGCACGCCAAGGATGGGGGTAAACGGCAGCACCGCATAGAACCCCGGCGCATGAGTGGTGATTTCACTCACATCCATAATGTGATGCTGTTCATTGGCTTTCTTATCGAGGTAACGCTGCCAAAAGAAATGCGCAACCGCCATGCAGACAATCGCCGCAATGGAGATCGGTAAGGTGGTTTTAAAGGCGAAATCAACCAATGGCATTTCCGCCGCTTTGGCGGCCAACACCACGTCACCCGACGTCGGAGCCAGAATAATCGCCGCCGGGGAAGCACAAATCGCCGCAGCCGCACCACGGCTGATACCCACATTGACCATCAATGGGAAGAGCGTAGCCATCAGCAATACGCCCAGGCCAGTAGCTGAGGAGACCGCCAGTGACATCAGGCAGGCGACAAAATAGGCCGCCACCATCAAAAGATAAGGGGAATTGATCATTTGCAGCGGACGGGATGCCAGCTTGACCACCACATCATTGGCGCCAATGTGCGTCATATAGGCCGCAAATCCGCACAGCATCATAATCATCATGCCAAGATCGCCACCACGGCTCATCAGCAGAATTTTGACGTATTCAATGATGTCGGTCGCACGCCATCCGGTAGAGGTGGCGCTGGCAGGCAACAGACTTTTGCCCATCAGGGCGCTGATGGCCAACAGCAACAGGCCGCCCACCATCAATACGCCGGTGGCGGAGTAACCTTTGATGATGTAACGGCCAACACCTGCCGCGACAACAGCCCCGATCAGAAGCTCTATCATATTCCCTCAACTTATCATTTTCGTTTTTGACCGTGCCAAAGCGTATAAATCGCTTAACTGCCCACACTCTGCACAAACTCAGGCTCAGACGTCATGATATCCGTCAAAGTTACGGGAGGAAATTATTGGAAAAGGGAAATACTCTGGCGAGGTTTAACAAAGTGTGCAGGCCTGACCACGACCAGCCCGCACACTCCGAGATTAAAGCTTATCGAGCAGTTTTTTAAGATCCTGGCCTTCGCGCGAATCCTTGTTTTTATCGGCCCACTTGTTCAGCGCATCCTTCGCCCGGTTCTGCAGCGTTTTCCGCAAGACCTGGTCGACCTGCAATTGATAGTTAAGTTGGTTCCACGGGCCGTAAACCCGCAGTGGGATCGGCGTTTTCTGCAACTGTTCGATCAGATCGCTGCGCCCTTGCCAACCGCCCGTTACCCGAACGTTAAGCGCCATATCACACTGTTTACCCGGCATGTCCACCGTCCCGTTGCCGCTCAGATTTAGCAACGGAGAATCTGCACCCAACTCGGTAATTTTTACCGTGCCGCGATCCAGACTGGCATTAGCCGACAACTGTTTCACTTCGGTATAACGCTGATAATCTTTTTGTCCACTCACGCTGTTATCATTGCGCGCCACGGCTTGCTGAATCAGTTGTTGAATGTTCAGTCCGTGCAACTGCGCGTCCTGCATCGCCAGTTGGGCAGTGCCCTGCCAGCGCCGTTCAAACGACTGCGACGTCAGACGATCGCCGGTTAAATCCCCTTCCATGCTGAATTTCCCGGTCATGATTTGCGGCATCTCAAACGCCTTCAGAATGCTGCCAAGTTCAACCTGCTTCACCATCGGCTGCACGGTAATCACCGGTCTACGGCCACGTGCATCCAGAGTGCCTGGTAAAGCGAAGTCACCACCAGCCACCTGCCCGGAGAACGAATGCAGCGTTAACAGGCCCTGTCGGTTTTCCGCCTGGGTCGAAAAATGGGTAATATTCATACCGCGGTAGGTGAGTTGATCCACGCTCAAATTAAGCTGGGCGTTAAAATCTTTCAGCACCTCTAATTTCTGCTGAGGATCGTCCATTTGGCTGGCAATGACCGGCGCAGAGGTGACGTTCTGCTCTTGCTGCACTGGCGAACTACTGGATTGCCAGCCGGTAAAGGCGTCAAAATTCACCGCCGCAGACGTCAGATTAAGCGTATAGGCCGGTATCTCACCGAACTCGATACTGGCGCCACCGCTAAAGGTGCTGTCATTGGCACCCAGGCTCAGTTGGCTAAGTGTCACTTGCTGCGGCGTTTGTTGATAGACAACTTGAGTGCTGCCGTCGCCTTTAATACCGCCGGCCAGGATGTCTGCACCTTCCAGTTGGTAACTGAACTGGGTGACATTGGCTGCAATTCGCCGTGGATATTGCTGCAGATCGATATCTGCCGCCAGGTTAAAGGTCAAATCGCGCTGATTGCGGTTTACCCGGCTGGAAATTTCCATTTGCGCCTGGCGTTTGGCATTTTGTTGCAGGGTAAGATTAATATCGCGAACGTTGATCTGTTCATTATTGGCGCGTTGCCAAATCAACAGGCTGTCCACCACCCGCAGATTATCGATATCAAATTTCCACGGCGTATCTACCGACTCTTCTGAGTGACTCGCAGGAGCGATAGGTGCGTCCGGTTGATTTTGTTCTTCACTTTCAGGGGTCAGGCGGATCACGGCGTTTTTCAGCATCACCTGTTTCACAAACAGTTGATGCGACAATAACGGCAGCAGTTTGACATCAAGGCGCATATTATCCGCGCTGATCACCGGCACTTTGGCTCCGGGCGCAGTCAACGTCATACGACCGGCCAGAATGCTGAGCTGCGGCCAGATATGCCAGCGCAAATCACCATCCAGCGTCAGATGATAACCACTCTTTTTCTCGACTTTCGTGACCATATAGGCACGAAAATCATTTGGATTTACCAGCAGTACCAGCGCAGACATCCCCGCCAGCAACACCACCAGTAAAATCACCAAAGTCGTCAGTAATCTTCTCATGCCATCCTCTTGTCAGCGCCACACCGACCGTGCTTCCAGCGCTGTTAATCCTTGTCGATTCGACTGGCTACTGCGCCCTGCTGATCGCGATATTTTGCATCCTGGCGGCTATTGTAAGGACGTGCCGCAGGCCCGGACAGCGGTTCAAAGCTCAGTGCGCCGATCAGCATCCCCGGACGCAATGCCAGTGGCAGCTTACCTGAATTATAGAACTCCAGGACAATTCGGCCCTGCCAACCCGGGTCGATACGGTGTGCAGTAACATGGACCATCAGGCCCAGACGCGCCAGGGAAGAACGCCCGTCCAACCAACCCACCAAATCGTTTGGCAGCGTGACCGACTCCAGCGTGACCGCCAGCGCCAATTCCCCCGGATGCAGGAAGAAAGCCTCTCCTTCCGGCAGAACGATTTCATCACTCATCACGCGATCCAGCGCGGCACTGACTTCATCTTTCGGCCCGCTAAGGTCGATAAACGCAGCAGTATGGCCACGAAAAACGCGGAACTGATTGCCTAAACGGACATCAACTGTTGCCCCGTTAATACGCTCAATCGGCGGACGCGGTGAAATCACCAGTTTTTCGCAATCCAGCCAGGCTTCTATATCACGGTCGCACAGTCTCATTTATTCATCTCCATCAAGGCGTGTCACTAAAACAAAAATTGCCACACAACGGGCAAAAGGTCTACGCCGCGGCGTAAATAGTTGCCCGTCGGCCGGAAACACGGGTTTTCCGGCCATTGGATAGCATTATTCGAAGAACTGGCTGATTTTGGCTTTCAGAATATCGATCGCAATGCGGTTTTTACCCCCGCGTGGGACGATAATATCGGCGTATTGTTTGGAAGGATCGATAAACTGCAGGAACATCGGACGGACGGTTTTCTGGTATTGCGCCATCACCGAATCCATCGAACGGCCACGTTCATTCACATCACGCTTCATACGGCGCATCAGGCAAATATCCAGCGGCGTATCAACGAAGATCGAGAAGTTCATTTCCTGACGCAGACGGATATCCGTCAACAACAGGATCCCCTCAAGAATAATCACCTTTTTAGGTTCCAGGTGAATGGTCTCTTTCTTACGCGTGTGCTCGGTGTAACTGTACAAGGGTAACTCTATCGCCTTGCCTGATTTCAGCATTTGCAGATGCTGAAACAGCAGGTTGTGGTCCATGGCGCTCGGGTGGTCATAGTTTGTCTTGACCCTTTCTTCCATGGTCAAGTGAGTCTGGTCTTTGTAGTAACTGTCTTCAGGAATAACGCCGATATGTTCATCGCCAACCTGATCGCGAAGTTCACGATACAACGTACTGGCGATAAGGCTTTTTCCGGAGGCAGATGCGCCAGCTATACCAATAATGACGCACTGATGCGGCTTGTCAGTCATAAAATTGAAGACCTGATTTCGTAGTGTGAAGGGGGGGAACTAAAACGCGTCAATTATAGGGAGTTAGCGGCCATTGCGCCAGACTATATTGTCGCCGCCAGGCCGCTATATCGGGTTATTTCGTCGGATTGGTCTGCCACGATTTTCAGATGATTGCTTCTAGGGCTATCGGGCATGCCGGGGTAAACTCGGTGACTTGATGATAATCCTGACAATTGGGATGCCTTATTTCACCGGAGAACGACGTGCTGGACTGGTATTTTCTGACATTTTTTGGCGACAGTATGTTGCTGCTGCCGTGTTCATTGATTCTCTTTGTCGTATTGGTCTTACCGCCAGCTACCCGAACCGCCGGTTGGCAGTGGGCGCTGATCTTCGGCGGTGCCGGTGGCGTGGTATGCGCCTCCAAACTGGCCTTTATGGGCTGGGGCATCGGCATTGAAAGCTATGACTTTACCGGCTTTAGTGGCCACTCTGCGCTGGCGGCCAGTATCTGGCCGGTGTTTCTCTGGACGCTGACCGGACGTTTTTCACATGCGGTGCGCAGCATGGCGCTGGTGGCTGGTTTGGTATTGCCCCTCACCATCGGGTTATCGCGGCTGGCCATTCAAGTGCATTCGCCTTCGGAAGTAGTGAGCGGATTAGTGTTGGGTTATCTGGCCAGCACGCTGTTCCTGTGGTTACAGCATGGCAAGCCGCGCCCACAGCTTTCCTGGTTACGGATCATCTGCGCATTGGCTTTACCGCTCGCCCTGATGGGCAACCGGCAACCGGCTCCGACGCAGGGCTTGTTGGAACATATCGCCACCGCCCTCGCACATATCGAACGCCCTTATACCCGCTCCGATCTGCACAAACACGTCACAATTCCATAACCCCCATAAAGCAAAAACCCCGGAGCCTGTCCGGGGTTTTGTTCTAAATCAGTCGCTGTTACAATGCGCGGAAAGAGATTTCCGTTGGGATCGCTTCACCCTGCCAATACATCTGCGCGGCAACACGACCGGCCAGTTGGCGGTAAAGCTCGGCAAACTCGCTGTCCGGGCGGCTTATTACCGTCGGTTCACCGCGATCCAAATCCTCGCGCAGTGAAATATGCAGCGGCAGTTGCCCCAGCAGGCGACTGTGATATTTCTGCACCAGTTTCTCCGCCCCACCGGTACCGAAGATCGGCTCATGATGGCCACAGTTGCTGCAAATATGCACACTCATGTTTTCCACGATGCCCAGAACCGGCACGTGAACCTTTTCGAACATCACGATGCCCTTGGCGGCGTCGAGCAACGCGATATCCTGCGGAGTAGTGACCACCAACGCCCCGGTAACCGGGATGTTCTGCGACAGCGTTAACTGAATATCACCGGTACCCGGTGGCATATCCAGCACCAGATAGTCCAGATCCGGCCACAAGGTATCTTGCAACAATTGCATTAACGCCTTACTGGCCATCGGGCCGCGCCACACCATGGCATTATCGTCGGTCACCAGATAGCCAATAGAGTTGGTTGCCAGACCGTGCGCCAGAATCGGTGCCATGTGTTGCCCATCCGGCGAGGTTGGACGCTCGTTCTCGGTGCCCAGCATATTCGGGATCGACGGGCCATAAATGTCAGCATCCAGAATACCGACCTTGGCCCCTTCCGCCGCCAGCGCTAACGCCAGGTTAACCGCTGTGGTGGATTTGCCCACCCCGCCCTTACCGGAACTGATGGCGATAATATTACGCACACCCTTGATACCGGCCTGATCATTGGCGCGTTTCAGGGTAGTAATGTCGTGCTTCAGTTTCCAGTCGATCGCCTCAGCACCGGTCACGCGCAGCAATTCTGCACTGACGCTGTCTTTCAGCACCTCAAAACCGCTCTGCCAGGCGAACGGCATGATCAGTTCAATGTGCAGCACATGATCCAACAGCGCGCAGTGATGAATTGCCTTCAGCGCGGTCAGGTTGTTTTTTAACGTCGGGTGTTCAAAGGCGGCCAGTACACCGGTCACCAGGGCACGCAGAACTTCGGGGTTGGTCTGCTCGGGGGATTTCGCGTTCATCCCGGCTCCTTGATTTTGAATGGATAGCTTCCCGCTAAGCATATCAGAACTGCGGGCCGGTCGGCGCATGTCTGTATAAAGAAACCGCCCTAGCCGTGGCGGACGCGATCGGGTAACATCAAAGGTCCTTTTATTCATTACAGAAACCAAGTTCTCACTATGCCTCAAGTCGCGAAAAAATTATTGGTGACGTGCGCGCTGCCGTACGCAAATGGTTCCATCCATCTCGGCCACATGCTCGAGCATATCCAGGCAGATATCTGGGTTCGTTACCAACGAATGCGCGGCAACGAGGTTCATTTCATCTGCGCGGACGACGCGCACGGCACGCCAATCATGCTGAAAGCTCAGCAGTTGGGCATCAAGCCGGAAGAAATGATTGCGGAAATGAGCCAGGAGCACCAACAGGATTTCGCCGGTTTTGGCATCAGCTATGACAACTATCATTCAACCCATAGCGATGAGAACCGTGAACTGTCGAGCCTGATTTACGGTCGCCTGAAAGAAAACGGCTTTATCAAAAATCGAACCATTTCTCAGCTGTACGATCCAGAGAAAGGCATGTTCCTGCCCGATCGCTTCGTTAAAGGCACCTGCCCGAAATGCAAATCACCGGATCAATACGGCGATAACTGCGAAGTCTGTGGCGCGACCTACAGCCCGACCGAGCTGATCGATCCAAAATCCGTGGTTTCCGGTGCGACGCCAGTGCTGCGTGACTCCGAGCACTTCTTCTTTGATCTGCCGTCGTTCAGCGAAATGTTGCAGGCCTGGACCCGCTCCGGCGCACTGCAAGAGCAGGTGGCGAACAAGATGCAGGAGTGGTTTGAGTCCGGTCTGCAACAGTGGGATATCTCCCGTGATGCGCCGTATTTCGGCTTTGAAATCCCTGATGCCCCAGGCAAATACTTCTACGTCTGGCTGGATGCGCCAATCGGTTATATGGGTTCATTCAAAAACCTGTGCGACAAGCGCGGCGATCTGGACTTTGATGAGTTCTGGCGCAAAGACTCCACCACCGAGCTGTATCACTTTATCGGCAAAGACATCGTTTATTTCCACAGCCTGTTCTGGCCGGCAATGCTGGAAGGCAGTAATTTCCGCAAACCGACCAACCTGTTCGTACACGGCTACGTGACGGTCAACGGCGCCAAGATGTCCAAGTCTCGCGGCACCTTTATCAAGGCCGGTACCTATCTGCAACACCTGGATGCCGACTGCCTGCGTTACTACTACGCCGCCAAGCTGTCTTCGCGCATTGACGATATCGACCTGAATCTGGAAGATTTCGTGCAGCGGGTGAACGCCGACATCGTGAACAAGGTGGTTAACCTGGCTTCGCGCAACGCCGGCTTTATCAGCAAGCGTTTTGGTGGTCAACTGGCCGACAAGCTGGCCGACCCGGCGCTGTACCAAACCTTCGTTGACGCAGCGCAAAGCATCGCCGAAGCCTATGCCAGCCGTGAGTCCGGCCGCGCAATCCGCGAAATCATGGCGCTGGCCGATCTGGCAAACCGCTATGTGGATGAGCAGGCGCCGTGGGTAGTAGCTAAACAGGAAGGCCGTGATGCTGACTTGCAAGCCATTTGTTCAATGGGCATCAACCTGTTCCGCGTACTGATGACCTACCTGAAACCGGTAATGCCGTCACTGACTGAACGCACCGAAGCCTTCCTTAATTGTGAGCTGAGCTGGGACAGCATCCAGCAACCGTTGCTAAGTCATCAGGTCAATCCATTCAAAGCCCTGTTCAACCGTATCGATCTGGACAAGGTGAATGAGATGGTCAGTGCTTCAAAAGAAGATATGGCAGCAGCTAAAGTGGTCACCGGCCCGCTGGCTGAGGATCCGATTCAGGACACCATCACTTTTGACGATTTCGCCAAGGTCGATATGCGTATTGCACTGATCACCAGCGCCGACTTTGTTGAAGGCTCGGACAAGTTGCTGAAGCTGCAGTTGGACCTGGGTGGAGAAACACGCCAGATCTTCTCCGGCATTCGTTCCGCTTACCCGGATCCGAAAGCGCTTGAAGGCCGCCTGACCATCATGGTTGCCAACCTTGCGCCACGCAAAATGCGCTTCGGTATCTCCGAAGGCATGGTAATGGCTGCCGGCCCGGGCGGAAAAGAAATCTTCCTGCTTAGCCCGGACAGCGGCGCGCAACCAGGAATGCAGGTAAAATAACCCCCGCGTCCACTGACAGGGTCGAGCTTGCTCGGCCCTTTTTATTTGATTCCCCTGAGTACCTCCTTCAGCCCCTTCCCAAGAGAATCATTTCGGTTCCGATGTTCCGACATTAAAGTAGACGTCCAGAAGGAAAGACTGCTATAAATAGCCACTTACCGGGATAGTTCTCATCTGCTTTCGGAGCCAATAATAATGAAAACCCTAAAGACCCCGCTGCTGGCCATTGGCCTACTGACCGCTCTGCCGTTGTTTGCCGCAGAAATCCCTGCGCCGGTACCCACCGCCATCGCTCAACATCAGGGCCCGATTCGTATTGCGGTGATCCGCAATCTGGGCTCCGACGACAACACCACTCAGTTTCTGGCCGGTACCCTCCAGGAAGGCCGCAAGCTGGGCTTTAAGGTGGATACCTTCCTCAGCAACGGTGACGACGCCCGTTTTCAGGATTTCGTGAATCAGGCCATCAGCCAGAAATATGACGGCATTATTCTCTCGCAGGGTCGTGCGCCCTATTCCACCGAACTGGTCAAACGCATTACGGCAGCGGGCATTGCCGTATCCGCCTTTGATACCGACATCAGCGGCACTCTCCCCGGCGTCACCGTTTCACAGCAGGATGACGCCTCGCTGGCCAATGAGTCTTTCGGTCAGTTGATCAAGGATTTCAACGGCAAGGCCAATATCATCAAACTCTGGGTGGCCGGTTTCCCGCCGATGGAACGCCGCCAGGCCGCTTATCAACAGTTGCTGAAACAGAACCCGGGCATTCACGAGCTGGAATCGATCGGCGCAGTGTCATCCGATGTACAGGGTGATACCGCCAACAAGGTTGGCGCCGTGCTGGCCAAATATCCGAAAGGCAAGATCGACGCGATTTGGGGTACCTGGGATGCCTTTAGTCAGGGTGCCTACAAGGCGTTGAAAGAGAATGGCCGTACCGAGATCAAACTGTACAGTATCGACATCTCTAATCAGGATTTGCAGCTGATGCGCGAAGCCAACAGCCCGTGGAAAGTCAGCGTGGCGGTGGACACCAAACTGATCGGCGCAATTAACCTGCGTCTGGTGGCAAACAAAATTGCCGGAGAACCGACGCCGGCAACCTACGAATTTAAAGCCGCCGCAATTCCACAGGCACTGCTGGTCAGCCAGCCCGGGCCTGTCAACGTCGCCGGCCTGGCCAAAATCATCCCGGGCTGGGGCAGCAGCGATGCATTCATCCAGCCCTGGTTCGCCACGCTGCAGGCCAAAACGGGCAAATAATTCAGATCCTGCATATACTCAGGCAGATTCCAGCGGCGCCCCTATTAATCGGGGCGAATATATTCGCCTCCAACGGTTAGCCACACCAAATTAATCACCGTATGCATAAACAGGTCTGACATGAAGGGATTCCCACCGCTGATCAACACCTTGCTGGCCAGCTCGCTGGTATTGACCATTGGGCGTGGCGTCACGCTGCCGTTCATTACCATCTATCTCACCGGGCATTTCCACCTGCAGCCAAAAAGCGTCGGGATCATTTTGGGCATCAGCCTGATGATCGGTATTTTCGCCAGTTTGTATGGCGGTTACCTGGTCGACAAGTTCAACAAAAACACCTTGATCCTGATGGCCATTTTGCTGTTCGCCCTGAGTTTTTTCGCTATTCCGTGGATCCCGCGTCCGGGCGGCATCATCGTGGTATTGGCGATTCTGCATACCGCCTATTCGGTGCTGGGCATCACCATCAAGGCCTGTTTTGCCGACTGGCTACCGGTTGCACAACGCATCAAAGCCTTTTCAATTAACTACACGCTGGTGAACGTCGGCTGGGCGGTAGGTTCGTCATTGGGCGTCATGGTGGCAGGACTAAACCCATTGTTGCCCTTCTACCTTTCTGGCGGGTTGGCTTTATTCACAGTGACAGCATTGAGTTTTAGCCTGCACCGGCAACGCGCCACACCGCCAACGGCGACTGATGTCGTGCCCTCTGCACCGCCCAATTTCCGCCAAACACTGACCATTCTGCGAAGCGACCACCGGCTGATTTACTTTACTCTCGGCAGTACGCTCGGGGCGGTGGTGTTCGGCCAGTTCACCGGTTATTTGTCGCAATACCTGATCCTGGTTTCCAACGCCGAGTTTGCCTACCAGGTCATAGGCGCAGTGATGATCGTCAATGCCTGTATCGTCATCGCCCTGCAGTATTTACTGAGCCGAGGTATGCGCCAGGAAAACATGCTGCGCTGGCTGGCGCTGGGCACCGTATTTTTCATTCTGGGGCTGATCGGTTTTAGCCTGGCCGGGCAATCACTCTGGCTGTGGGCCATCGCTATGGCGATATTTACCCTGGGGGAGATTATCGTGATCCCGGTGGAGTATATGTTTATCGACTTTATCGCCCCACAACATCTGAAAGGCAGTTACTACGGTGTACAAAACCTCAGCGCTCTGGGCGGTGCCATCAACCCGGTGCTGTGCGGTTTTATACTCAGCTATGCCGCGCCGCAAATGATGTTTGTGATGTTGATTGCTGCCGCATTGTTCAGCCTGCTATTCTTTTTCCTCGGTCATCGTCTGGCGCAAAAGCAGCAATATCGCACCAGCATCATCAGTACAAAATAAATGCACACCGGACTTAACTACGGCTGTCAACCTGCCTGGCAGGCATGGCAGCCATAGAGAGAATTCATGGTGTGATTTGTGGCGAAGGTCACAGTTTAATTGTATGATGAATGCATCGGTTAAACGGGATTAAGTTATGACCAAGCTATTCACTCTGTGCTGGAAATACCTGAGGGCCATCGTCCTTATCTACCTTTGCTTATTCGCCGGCAATGCCATCGCGGCGCTGCTGCCGATCGCCATTCCCGGCAGCATTATCGGCATGTTGCTGCTGTTCGCCCTGCTCTCCACGCAAATTATGCCGGCCAAGTGGGTCAAACCCGGCTGTCATCTGCTGATCCGCTATATGGTGCTGTTGTTTGTGCCCATCGGCGTTGGCGTGATGAAATACTATGATCAAATCCTCGATCACCTCGGTCCGCTGGTGGTTTCCTGCATTATCAGCACCCTGATGGTGCTGGTGGTGGTGGGTTATACCTCGCATTATTTCCACCGGGAGCGTCGCATCGTCGGCAAACCGGATGCCGCGGAGGGTGAAAAATGATCCATGAAATCTGGTGGTCATTGCCACTGACGCTGGCAGTCTACTTTGCCGCCCGCAAACTGGCGCAGTGGTTGAACATGCCGTTGCTGAACCCGCTGCTGGTATCGATGGCGGTGATCATTCCCCTGCTGTTACTGACCGGCATCCCTTATGAACGCTATTTTCAGGGCAGCAAAATTCTCAATGACTTATTGCAGCCCGCCGTCGTCGCGCTGGCCTACCCGCTGTATGAACAGCTGCACCAGATCCGCGCCCGCTGGAAGTCCATTATCGCCGTCTGCTTTATCGGCAGTATGACGGCCATGATCAGCGGCGGATCCATCGCTTTGTGGATGGGGGCGACTCCGGAAATTGCCGCTTCCATTATGCCCAAATCGGTTACGACCCCTATCGCCATGGCAGTGGCGGAATCGCTCGGCGGCATCCCGGCCATCAGCGCCGTCTGCGTAATCTTCGTCGGTATTCTCGGCGCAGTGTTCGGACATACATTATTTAAGCTATTGAAAATCACCACTCGCTCGGCGAGGGGGTTGGCCATGGGTACAGCATCTCATGCGCTGGGCACGGCTCGTTGCGCGGAGATGGACTATCAAGAGGGGGCTTTCGGCTCTTTGGCGCTGGTGATCTGCGGGATCATCACCTCACTGCTGGCCCCTTTCCTGTTTCCGGTGTTACTGCACCTGTTCGGTTAGCGGCGTTAAAACTTGCGAGACATCTCGCAATTATGTTTTTCATTGCATTGATTTCATCAATAAAGAGATTTGCATCACACTTTATTCATGCAAGGCTGCCTAGAATGTTATCCCGTTAACCTGTAGAGAGAGTTTCTATGCACCCGCGTTTTCAAACCGCTTTTGGCGACCTGCCCGCCACCTTGCAATCCGCCCTGCTGCCTTATATTGATGCGCCTGATTTCCCGGCCATGTTCAAAGCGGAACAAGTGGACGCGATCAAGCAGCGCTGTGGGCTGGATGATGATGCTCTGGCATTCGCTCTGCTGCCACTGGCGGCGGCCTGCTCGTTAGCGCCAATCTCACAGTTTTATGTCGGGGCTATTGCCCGTGGGCAGAGCGGCAATTGGTATTTTGGTGCCAATATGGAGTTCAGCGGCGCCCCGATGCAACAAACCATTCATGCGGAACAGTGTGCGGTGACCCACGCCTGGCTGCGCGGTGAACCCGCTCTGGCCTCCATCACCGTTAACTACACGCCTTGCGGCCACTGCCGCCAGTTTATGAACGAGCTGAACAGCGGCACCGGCCTGAAAATCCGTCTGCCGGGCCGCGAGCCGGCAACGCTGGGTGATTACCTGCCGGACGCCTTCGGCCCGAAAGACCTGGATATCACCACGCTATTAATGGACCAGGTCGACCATGGTTTCCAACTGGCGCTGACTGACGAACTGGAAAAAGCAGCGCTGGCCGCCGCCAATCAGAGCCACGCACCCTACAGCAACGCCCACAGCGGCGTCGCACTGGAGGCTGATGACGGCACAATCTACACTGGCCGTTATGCAGAAAACGCCGCCTTCAACCCAAGTCTGCCACCCTTGCAGGCCGCGCTGATTCTGATGAATGTTTCCGGCGGCGACTGTCAAAAAGTGAAACGCGCAGTGCTGGCGGAACCCGAAAGTGCCATCCTCACCCAATGGGACGCAACCCGCGCCACGCTGGCTGCCCTGGGCTGCCAAAATGTCAGCCGTATCACTTTCTGATCCTGACCCTGGCGGTGCCGCCCGGCACCGCTGTTAACAGCCTCGCCAGCCGATTACAATGGCATTCACGTCTTAAAACACTTTCTTTAGTTAAATTAGGATTTGATCGTCGATAATTACGCCAATTTACCTCATGATCCGATAACAATTGCTGTACATATTTCGCCGATCTTTTAGGATCACCCTTATAAAGTTATCCGATACGTTGAAGAGCAAAAGTCATGGAACTTGAATACGAAAGCAAACGCCCTCTCTACATCCCTTATGCTGGCCCGATCCTGTTGGAATTCCCACTGCTGAATAAAGGCAGTGCTTTCACCGAAGAAGAACGCAACCATTTCAACCTGCAAGGCTTGCTGCCCGACGCGGTGGAAACCATTGAAGAACAGGCTGAGCGCGCCTATCGCCAATATCAGGATTTCAAAAACGACAGCGATAAGCACATTTACCTGCGCAACATCCAGGACACCAACGAAACCCTGTTCTACCGCCTGCTGGACTCGCACCTGAGCGAGATGATGCCGATCATCTACACGCCAACGGTGGGTGAAGCCTGCGAGCACTTCTCCGATATTTACCGCCGGGCACGCGGGCTGTTTATCTCCTATCCGAACCGCGATCGCATTGACGACATGCTGCAAAACGCCACCAAACAAAACGTTAAGGTGATTGTCGTCACCGACGGCGAGCGTATTCTGGGTCTGGGCGACCAGGGCATCGGCGGCATGGGCATCCCTATCGGTAAGCTGTCGCTGTACACCGCCTGCGGTGGTATCAGCCCGGCCTACACCCTACCGGTCGTGCTGGACGTGGGGACCAACAACCCGCAGCGCCTGAACGATCCGCTATACATGGGCTGGCGTCATCCGCGTATTTCAGGTGATGAATACCACGCTTTCGTTGAAGAGTTTATCCAGGCAGTAAAACGCCGCTGGCCGAACGTGCTGTTGCAGTTCGAGGATTTCGCTCAGAACAACGCGACCCCGCTGCTGAACCGCTATCGTGACGAAATCTGCTGCTTTAACGACGATATCCAGGGCACCGCCGCGGTGACGCTGGGGAGTCTGATTGCCGCCAGCCGCGCAGCGGGCAGCCAACTACGCGACCAGACAGTGACCTTCCTGGGTGCCGGTTCCGCCGGCTGCGGCATTGCCGAGCAAATTATCGCCCAGATGAAATCCGAAGGCCTGAGCGAAGACGAAGCGCGCGCCCGGGTGTTCATGGTTGACCGTTTTGGTCTGCTGACCGACAAACTGCCTAACCTGCTCGATTTCCAGAGCAAGCTGGTGCAAAAAAGCGAAAACCTGGCTGCATGGCAGACACAAAGTGACGCTATCTCACTGCTGGACGTGGTACGTAACGCCAAGCCAAGTATTTTGATCGGTGTTTCCGGCCAGCCGGGCTTGTTCACCGAAGAGCTGATCCGCGAAATGCACAAGCATTGCCCACGTCCGATCGTGATGCCGCTGTCCAACCCGACTTCACGCGTGGAAGCCCGTCCGGAAGACATCATCAACTGGACCGAAGGTGCTGCGCTGGTCGCCACCGGTAGCCCGTTCGCACCGGTACATTATAAAGACCAGCAGATCCCGATTGCCCAGTGCAACAACTCCTATATCTTCCCGGGGATTGGTCTGGGTGTGTTGGCCTCCGGCGCGACCCGTGTAACAGATGCGATGCTGATGGCTGCCAGCCGTGCGCTGGCCGAGTGTTCACCGTTGGCCACCGACGGGCATGGGGCACTGTTACCGGATATCGACGATATCCAGGGCGTGTCAAAATGCATCGCGATGGAAGTGGGTAAAGCGGCTCAACTGCAGGGAATGGCGGTAGTCACTTCTGAAGAGGCACTGTCGAAAGCCATCGAACACAACTTCTGGCGACCGCAATACCGCAGCTACAAGCGCACCTCGTTCTGATTTGCACAAACAAGTTGATAAAGTCCGGCTCGCCGGACTTTTTTTTGTGCCCGAAAACGCCTAAAAATGCGGCACAATACGTGCCAGAAGGGGGACAAGCTTGCTTCAAGTAGTCAGGTAAAGTAGCCTTGAACCATCTTTTTTGGCCACGGTGCGCGTAAGGCAATAACATGTGGAAACGCCTGATAATCGGCTTGTTTGTCATCGCTGCATTGCTGATGATCTCGGCTATCGCGCTCGATCGTTGGATCAGCTGGAAAACTGCACCTTTCGTCTATGACGAACTGCAAGGGCTGCCCCATCGCCAGGTCGGCGTAGTACTGGGTACCGCCAAATATTACCGTACCGGCGTGATCAACCAATATTACCGCTACCGCATTCAGGGGGCGATCAACGCCTACAACAGCGGCAAAGTTAAATACCTGCTGCTGAGCGGTGACAATGCCCAGCAAAGCTACAATGAACCCATGACCATGCGCCGCGATTTAATCGCCGCCGGCGTGGCGCCCAGCGATATCGTGCTCGATTACGCCGGATTCCGCACCCTGGATTCGATCGTACGTACCCGCAAGGTGTTCGACACCAACGACTTTATTATTATCACCCAACGTTTCCACTGTGAACGCGCGCTGTTTATCGCGCTGCATATGGGGATCCAGGCGCAGTGCTACGCGGTACCCTCACCAAAAGACATGATGACGGTGCGTGTACGCGAGATCTTCGCCCGCCTTGGCGCGCTGACCGATTTGTACATCCTCAAACGTGAGCCGCGCTTCCTCGGCCCGCTGATCCCGATCTCTGCCATGCACACCATACCGGAGGACGCCCAGGGTTATCCGGCGGTCTCACCGGAACAATTGGTCGAGCTGGAACACAAGCTCGAAGCAGAAAAACAAAAGGCCAAACAACCTTAACTTCCCCTCAATAAAAACAAAAACGGCCAGCATTTGCCGGCCGTTTTTTCGCTGAGACTTTTACTTCTTCTTGGCGTATTTTAGTGAATCCAGCGCTACCGCGAAGATAATAATGCCGCCCTTGATGATGTACTGCCAGTAAGGGTTAATACCGATGTAGGTCAGGCCGTAGTTGATGACGGTAAAGATAATGACCCCGGTCACCACCCCCAGCACTGTCCCCACCCCACCGGCAAAGGACACCCCGCCCACCACGCAAGCGGCAATCGCATCCAGTTCATACATAAAGCCGAGGTTGTTGGTGGCACTGCCGATACGCCCCGCTTCCAGCAAACCGCCAAATGCATAGAACACGCCTGACAGCGCATAAATCATGATCAGGTTCAACGGCACATTCACGCCGGAAACCTTTGCTGCCTCTGGGTTGCCGCCGATGGCGAAGATATTTTTGCCGAAGCGGGTTTTATTCCACAGGATCCAGACAAAAATAATCGCAATGACAGCGTAGAAGGTAATGTACGACAGCTTAAAGTCGCCAAAGCGCAGGAACCCTTGGGCAAAAGTGGAGAACTTGGGATCAAACCCTGCCACAGGGGATGCGCCAACGGAATCGTAATACAGCGAGTTGATGCCGTACACGATGATCATGGTGCCCAGGGTGGTAATAAACGGCGTTACGTTCAGGTAAGCGATGATCAAACCATTCACCAGGCCAATCACCGCTCCCACGGCACACACCAGCAGGATCACCAGTGGGATAGACCAGGTTTCCATGTGCGGAAACACCTTATTGACGTTGTCCATCGACTGTAACAACGTCGCCGCGATCACCGCCGCCAAACCCACCTGGCGTCCGGCAGACAGGTCGGTCCCCTGGGTGACAATCAGCCCGGCTACGCCCAGTGCAATAATAATGCGCACCGAAGACTGAGTCAGGATGTTGCTCAGGTTCATTAAGCTGAGAAAGGTCGGATCCTGGATAATAATAATTGCCAGCAACACCAGCAATACCACGTAAATGCCACCTTCCTTGAAATAGGTGAACAAAGTTTTTTTATTTAGCGCGTTCATAGTTCTGATCCTTAAAGGTGCAGGGATGCGAGACGTAAAATTTCATTTTGCGAGGTCTGTTTGGTGTTAACGATGCCCGCAACCTGACCATTACTCATCACCAGTATTCTGTCGGTAATTCCCAAAAGCTCCGGCATTTCAGACGAGACAATAATGATCCCCTTGCCCTTCTTCGCCAGTTCGGTCATCAGCTGATAAATTTCGAATTTGGCGCCAACATCAATGCCGCGCGTCGGCTCATCCAGCATTAATATTTCCGGTTGAGTCAACAGCCAGCGGCCGATGATCACCTTCTGCTGGTTACCGCCAGACAGCGAACCGATGTTGGTATGATGACCCGGCGTCTTGACCCGCATCGCGTCAATCACCCACTGGGTATCGCTCTTCATTCGGGCGTTATCCAACAGGCCGATTTTATTTTTATAATTGCGGATATTGGAGATCAGCGAGTTAAAGCCAATGTCCAGATAGGCGTAAATCCCGGTAGAACGGCGCTCTTCGGTTACCAGTGCAAAACCGTGATTAATCGCTTCATTGGCACTGTGATTATTGATGGCCTTGCCATGCAGTTTGATGGTGCCCGCGACTTTTTCGCGGATCCCAAACAGAGTTTCCACGATATCGGTGCGCTTGGCGCCCACCAGCCCGGCAATGCCGAGGATCTCGCCCTGATGCAGATCGAAAGAAACGTCGCGAATCGAAGGCTGGCGTAATGAGGTCAGGCCCTTCACCTCCAGGATCACCTCGCCCGGCGTATTTTGCCGATCGGGGAAACGCTGGCTGAGTGAACGTCCCACCATCATTGAGATGATCTTGTCCATATCCAGCCCTTCCAGCGGCTGGGTGGCAATCCACTGGCCATCACGCAAAATGGTGATTTCGTCGCACAGCTGGAAGATCTCCTCCATCTTGTGCGAGATATAGACGATGCCGCACCCGCGCTCTTTCAGTTTGCGGATAATGGTGAACAGATGATTCACCTCTTTTTCCGTCAGCGATGAGGTTGGCTCATCCATAATCACAATCTTGGCGTCGTAGGAGAAAGCCTTGGCAATTTCGATCATCTGCATCTGCGATACCGATAACGTGCCCACTTTATCGCGCGGGTTAATATCAATATCCAGCTCGTCGAATATCGCCTGAGTGTCCTTCAACATCTTGTCCTGATCGACAAACATGCCCTTGGTCGGGTAACGCCCGAGCCACATGTTGTCCATCACGGTACGCTGCAATACCAGGTTCAATTCCTGATGCACCATTGAAACACCGTGTTCCAGCGCCTCTTTGGAGCTTTTGAAATCCACTTCCTGGCCCTGAAAAATAATACTGCCGGCATCTTTTTTATAAATGCCGAACAGGCATTTTAATAATGTCGATTTCCCCGCGCCGTTTTCCCCCATTAATGCATGAATGGAGTGCGGACGAACGCGTAGATTCACATTATCCAATGCCTTGACGCCGGGAAATGACTTGCTGACATCAGTCATTTCCAGCAAAAATTCACGTGGGCTGTCGGCCATAAGTACACCTGGCTAGTATACCCGTCGCCTTTCAAGCCACAGCGTTGTTACCTGCACTCGCTCACCCCAGTTACTTACCTGAGTAAGCGCCTGGGCCGAGCGAGCTGGCCGCCTAACTGTAACTTGAAATTCATAGGGTATGGACTTGATATTAATATAAATGCCCCGCCTGCGGCTTTCCTGGTGTTGGCGCTGTTCAGCGCACCGCAAACGGGGTCATTGTGTGTTATCTCAAAACTTACTTAATAAACTGAGACAGGTTGTCTTTATCTACGCCAACGTAAGCAATGCGCACCACTTTATTTTCAATCTTATATTGGGTGCCATCGGCAGCCGGTTTGCCCGCTGCCAGGTTTTTCGCCAGTTCAAAAGTAGCTTTGGCCTGGTTGTCGGCATCGTTCAGAACTGTCCCCGCCATCGCACCAGATTTCACCATCGCCAGCGCTTCTGGCAACGCATCCACCCCGAATACCGGAATGCTGGATTTGTTGTGCGCTTTCAGCGCTTCTACTGCGCCCATTGCCATCGCATCGTTGTTGGCAATCACCACTTCGATTTTGTTAGCATTAGGACCGGACAGCCAGGCATCCATCTTGTCTTTGGCCTGAGCGGTGTCCCACATCGCGGTATCCATCTGCAATGCCTGCGTCTTGATACCGTCGTCGTTCAGCGTTTTAGTCACGTAGGTGGTACGCGCTTCGGCATCCGGGTGGCCCGGTTCACCTTTGAGCAACACATACTGGATTTGGCCGTCTTTGTTCAGATCCCAGTTCGGGTTAGCCTTCCAGTGCTTCTCGATCAGTTTCCCCTGGATCACGCCGGACTCTTTAGAGTCTGTCCCCACGTAATAAGCTTTGTCATAGCTGTCCAGTGCTTTGCGGGAAGGCTCTTTGTTGTAGAACACAATCGGAATATCGTTTGCGCGCGCCTTATCAATCACTACCGGGGCCGCCGCCGGGTCAACCAGGTTGATAGCCAGTGCTTTAACGCCCTTGGCGATCAGCACGTCAATCTGATCGTTTTGTTTGGATTGGTCGTTCTGCGAGTCATTCATCAGCAGGGTAACGTCCGGAGAAGCCTTGGCGTCTTTCTCGATAGCCTTGCGTACCACCGACATAAAGTTGTCGTCATATTTATAAATTGTGACGCCAATACGGGTATCTGCATGTGCTGCGGCGCCAAACATCATGGCTGCGGCCGTCGCGGCCAGGGTGAAAACCTTCTTATTCATTGTGTGTCTCCGGTTTATGTAGGGTCTTGCTCGGTATTAAGCCAATGGTCACCGGCGGTAGGTGCACGACCGGGCCTGGCAGTCTCCCTGTCATCCGTGAATCATGTTATTCCTGAAAATTGGGGTGCCAGCGCAAGTTTAAAACAGCAGCGGCAAGTGCCTTTGCGCTGGAAAACGACTAGAGCATAGACGGCGTGATGTTAATAAACTGTGAATTTTCTCACAGATTGAAAACGGTTACACAAGATTAAATGTTCAGAGAGTGACCGCTGCCTCAATTTGCCACGGAGCCACGGAATGGCGGCGTACCAGGGTAGGCATGAACAAATGGCGGTCCTGTGGCTCCAGCCGGCCTGCCGCTCCCTGCAGGGCCAACTCGGTAGCCAGCGTCGCCATGGTGACGATGGGATAGCGCACCGTGGTGAGCTTGGGGCTGGTATAGCGTGCGATAGGGATATCATCGAACC
This sequence comes from Serratia proteamaculans, assembly GCF_004684015.1. Lineage (GTDB taxonomy): Bacteria > Pseudomonadota > Gammaproteobacteria > Enterobacterales > Enterobacteriaceae > Serratia > Serratia proteamaculans_F. The sequence goes on along the minus strand of NZ_SRIA01000010.1, from coordinate 259,704 downwards.
CCACCAGCGAGAAATTTTGCGGTACTGTGATAGCGTTTTCTTTCAGCACCGCCATGGCACCGGCGGCCATGGCGTCGTTATAGGCAAACACCGCGCTCAAATGCAGGTTACGACCAAGCAGCTCGACCATTGCCGCTTCCCCACCCTGCAGATCCGGCGAACCATAGGCGCGCCAATTGTCCGGCGTAACCAAGCCAGCCGCAGCCATCGCTTGCGTATAGCCCTGCTGACGCAGCGGCCCGTCTTCGATCGGGTGGTTGGAGCCCAGATAACCAATGCGCTGATGACCCTGCGACAACAGCAAACGCATTGCCATCTCCGCGCCGCTCACGTTGTCCAACCCGACGCAGCGATGCTCATAGCCGGCAATGATGCGGTTGATCAATACCATGCCCGGCACCTGGTCGAGGAAAGTCATCAATTCAGCATCACACAGCGCTTTAGCATGCACAATCAAGGCATTACAGCGCTGGCGAATCAGCACTTCAATGGCGTGACGCTCTTTATCCGCCTGGTGATAACTGTTGCCGATCAACAGATATTTGTGGTGTTGCTGCGCCACGGTGTCGACCGCTTTCACCAGCGCACCAAAGAAAGGATCGGAGACGTCCATCACCACTACCCCGAGGGTATCGCTGCTCTGGGTAGCCAGCGCCTGTGCATTGGCGTTGGGCCGATAACCGAGTTCAGCCACCGCCTTAAGCACCTGTTCACGCGTCTCTTTACTGGTCAGGGCGCTGTGGTTCAGCACGCGGGAGACGGTCGCCACGGACACGCCCGCACGCTTCGCCACGTCGCGAATGGTGGTTGGGTGAACAGAGGTCATGAAAAATCCTGAGGTCGGGGTAATTGACAGTGGCGCTATCCTACCCCTTTTGTCATCCTCCTCTGCGTGAATCCCGTCACAGGAAAGAAAACGTTTACATACATTTTTTTAACCTACCTGCGCCAGATCTCAATTCAGTACCTTGGGCTCCGTCTTACCGGCAGCCAGAGTGGTCAATTTGCGCCATAGCCACTCCACCGGCCCCTGGGCGAAGTAACGCAACCACAGGTTAGAAAACAACAGGTTAGCCAACCAGACCAACGGCACAAACGCCAGCAGTTGCAGGCGATCAAACTGTTGATACAGGCCAAAGCGGTAGAACAGCGTGGTACAGATCAGCGTTTGCAGCAGGTAATTACTGAGCGCCATACGCCCGACCTGGGTCAACCAATGCCCAATGCGCAGCCGCGACAGCGTTGGCCAGAAACCGTAGCACAGTGCCAGATAGCCCATGGCCTGCAGCGGAGCGCCCAGTTCGCGCGGCACCTGCAATAAAAAGCCGCTCCAGCGGTAGTCCCAGTGAAGATGCCATTGCAACGCCACCGCCGGCAGTTGGATCAGCAATGAAAGCGGTATTAGCCAGGCGGCCTGACGGCGATAGTAACCCGGCGAATAGGTGCCACGCAGCCAACCGCTGCGCATCAGTCCGGCACCAAACAGCATCAGCCCCGCCAACTCCCAACCGTATTGCGCGCCAATCGCCAACAGACTGGACGAGAGCAGATCGGTACGGCTACGCCAGGCCTCCATGCCGCCCTGCAGCTTCCAGAATTTTTCATACTGCAGTTCCGCCACGCCAGGCTGCCAGAAACCGCCCGGCTCACCGTGCGAGATAAAGCCCAACAACAGCAGCACTCCGACACCGATCAGGTATAGCACTACGCCGGTTTTAAATAGCTGATAGGTTTCTTTGGCATCGCGGATCATCCGCCAGCACACCAGCCCGATAAGGCCGTAGGCCAGCAAGATATCGCCGTCCCACAGGAAAATGGCATGCGCCAAACCAAACAACACCAGCCACGACAGCCGCGCACGTATCCAGCCCTTGCCGCGCCGCAGCAGCATCTGCAGGCCGGCACCAAACAACAGGGCAAACATCGCCAGAAACTTGGCCTGAGCGAAAATATCCAGCAGCGCCCAGGTCCAGGCATCACGCGATGACGGCAGCCCCAGATAGGCAGGATTCAGGTAGGCCGCCTTCGGCAGGCCAAAGGCGCTGATATTCAGCAGCAGAATGCCAAGGATGGCGATACCACGCACACAGTCCAGAGTGGCGATGCGCGGCAGCGGTGTGGTCGAAGGGTTGCTCATTATTTTATCGCTGTATACCGGCCATTAAAAAGGCGCCCGCAGGCGCCTGTTCTTGTTCGTTAACTCCACATCACCCCTGGTGATGTCGCACCGCACGCAGGAATTCCTGACGGGTGTTCTGGCTGGACTTGAACAGCCCACCCAGCGAGGTGGTGGTGGTGGCGCTGGTCGCGTCGCGGATACCGCGCGCCTTAACACAATAATGGACCGCATCAATCGATACTGCCACGTTATTGGTGCCCAGCAGGGTTTGCAATGCCACCAGGATCTGTTGAGTCAGACGCTCCTGCACCTGTGGGCGCTGGGAGAAGAATTGCACGATACGGTTGATTTTCGACAGGCCGATCACCGCATCTTTCGGAATGTAGGCCACGGTCGCTTTACCGTCGATAGTCACGAAATGGTGTTCACAGGTGCTGGTCAAGGTAATGTCGCGCACCGTCACCATTTCATCCACCTTCATCTTGTTTTCGATGACAGTAATTTTTGGGAAGTTAGCGTAGTCCAGACCGGAGAAAATTTCATCGACATACATTTTGGCGATACGGTGTGGGGTTTCCGCCAGGCTGTCGTCGGACAGATCGAGATTAAGCAGCTGCATGATTTCCGTCATGTGCTCTTTAATACGGCGCTTGCGCGTCTCGCGATCCAGCACTTCACCACGCAACGGGGTTTCCAGGCCACGCTCTTCGAGCGCCGCATGAACCAGAACAGCTTCTTTACTTAATGATGTCATTTCATCTCTCCAACGGACCTGAACTCGCCAGTCCGGCTGCTTTACCGAGCAGACTGGTGAATCGCATACTCTCCTGACGGCAGAGGTTTCCGTCATTGATAACGTGAACCCGGTCAAGATTTTGTCCCCACTCTAGATGAGAGCGAGGGGATTATCCAGTGATTGTGCTTCATCAGCAGGTGAAATATTCGCATTTAGCACAATCAGGCCCGCTGCGGCTATTCCACGTTTTTTGTACGGAATTTAATCACAGTGGCGTCGGTTTTCGTGCCAGCTCGCGCGCCGGGGTATTCACCACCAGCAGACCGGCAACGATCAGCGCCACCACGGCGACATATAACGCCGGTTCCAGCCGATGGGTCAAAGCAGTGGACAGCGCCGACAGCGTCGGGCCGACCAACTGACCAATCGCATAACCGGTGGTCAACAGCCCCGCCATGTAACGCGCATGATTGGGTGCCAGTTCCCTGCCGTGCTGAATAGACAGCTGCACCACGCTGAGGAAGCCACCGCCGGTCAACAATGCCCCCAACGCCAGTCCGGCGACCCCCGGCACGATTTCCGCACTCAAGACCCCCAGCGCCTGTACCCACAGCGTCATGGCCAGACGCGTTTGGGTGGTCAGCTTGTGACGGGTCAGGATACCGATAACAATACCCAGCACCGCCGCCCCACCGAAGATCGGCCAGACAAATTGGGCGAATGCGCTGCCGGGAAAACGTGCGGCGGCCATTTGCGACAAAAAGGTGGCCGGCAGAATATAGCCAAAGCCCGCCAGGCTGTAGCTCCATACCAGCCGCTTTAGCGCCGGAGTCAACAGCAGGGGTTCCGCTGGCACATCGGGGCGATGTAATTCACCTGCTTTGGGCAGATTAATGCTGATTGCACCAATCAACACCAACGCCAACACGCCGTACACCAGCCAGGCCTGAGATGCCGTCAGCGCCAGGCTGTGAATACCGACCGCCAGCATACCGCTGATAAAAATGCCAGCCCCCGGCCCGGCGAAAACCGCCGCGCTGAGTGCCGGACGGCCATAGTGTGCCAGCCGTTCGTTGGTCCAGGCCGCCACCAGTACCATCGCCCAGCCGCTGGCCCAACCAATCAGGAAACGCACGGCACCGTGCCACCATTCGCCCTGCACCCAGGCAGAAAGCAAGGTCAAGATTACCGCTCCCCACACGCCCAGCCACAGCCGACGTTCAACATGGCGGTTGGCACGCATGGCGTCATAAGCGCCGCACAGATAGCCCAGATAGTTGATGGCTGCCACCAGCCCGGCCCCGGTCAACGTGAACTGGTGCTCGGCAATCATCAGCGGCACCTGTGGAGTAAAGGCGAAGCGGCCGATCCCCATAGCTACGATCAATGCAATAAAGCCGCTCAGGGCTATTTTTAAGGCCATGTAGAGTATCCAGACTGTTAAAAGAAAGTTGCCAGTATCATGCAGCAGTATTACACTCACAAAAACTGAATAATACTCATCAAGTTCATCACGAAAAGAGAAGATAATGGATCTGACCCAGCTCCGCATGTTCTGCAGCGTCGCCGAAACCGGCTCCGTCGCCCGTGCCGCCGAGCAGTTGCACCGCGTTCCCTCGAACCTGACCACCCGCCTGCGTCAGCTCGAACAGGAACTGGGCACCGATCTGTTCATCCGCGAAAAACAGCGCCTGCGCCTTTCGCCGATGGGCCATAATTTTCTCTGCTACGCCAACCGTATTCTGGCCCTGAGCGAAGAAGCGATGAGCATTACCCATGCCGGTGAGCCGGCAGGCAACTTCGCCATAGGTTCGATGGAAAGCACCGCCGCCACCCGCTTGCCCACTTTACTGGCCGCCTATCACCAACGTTTTTCGCAGGTATCACTGTCGCTGACCACCGGTACCTCCGGCGAAATAACCGAACGGGTACGCGCCGGTACGCTGGCGGCGGCACTGGTCGATGGGCCGGTACAGTATGACGAACTCAATGGCTGTATCGCCTTTCCCGAACATATGGTGGTGATCTCTTGCCTCGATCATCTGCCGATCCACAGCGCCAAAGACGCCAAGGGCGAAACGCTGTTTGCCTTCCGCGCCAGTTGCTCTTACCGCCTGCGGCTGGAGTCCTGGTTCAAGCGCGAAGGCGTATTGCCGGGCCAGGTGATGGAAATCCAGTCTTACCACGCCATGCTGGCCTGCGTCGCCAGCGGTGCCGGGCTGGCGATGATCCCGCATTCGGTGCTGAGCCTGCTGCCGGGCCATGAGCGGGTGAAAGTACACACCCTGCCGGACGACATCGCCCAAACCGCCACCTGGTTACTGTGGCGACGTGATGCCTTTGGCCCGAACGTGCGCGCTCTGAAAGAATTAATTATTGAACAGGCAGAAACCCTCTCGGTTGAAAATACTGCCCGTGATTTACCTGATGCTATCGACATAGCCTGATTAAAAATAGACCACTGGAGACTATGATGGAAATGATCAAAACCCGTGCCGCCGTTGCCTGGGGCCCGAACCAGCCGCTGAAAATCGAAGAAGTGGATCTGATGCCACCGCAAAAAGGCGAAGTGCTGGTGCGGATCGTCGCCACCGGCGTCTGCCATACCGATGCCTATACTCTGTCAGGCGCCGATCCTGAAGGCGTGTTCCCGGCGATCCTCGGCCATGAAGGCGGCGGCGTGGTAGAAGCCATCGGTGAAGGCGTGACCAGCGTAGCGGTCGGCGATCACGTTATCCCGTTGTACACGCCGGAATGCGGCGAGTGCAAATTCTGTAAATCCGGCAAAACCAACCTGTGTCAGGCGATCCGTGCGACCCAGGGCAAGGGCCTGATGCCGGACGGCACCACCCGCTTCTTCAAAGACGGCAAGCCTATCTTCCACTACATGGGCACTTCCACCTTCTCCGAATACACCGTAGTGCCGGAAATCTCACTGGCAAAAATCAGTAAAGAAGCCCCGCTGGAAGAGGTTTGCCTGCTGGGCTGCGGCGTCACCACCGGCATGGGCGCGGTAATCAACACCGCCAAAGTGCAAAAAGGCGATACCGTGGCCATCTTCGGCCTCGGCGGCATTGGCCTGTCGGCGATCATCGGCGCCCAAATGGCCGGTGCCGGTCGTATCATCGGCATCGATATCAACACCAGCAAGTTCGACCTGGCACGCAAGTTGGGCGCCACCGACCTGATTAACCCGAAAGACTACGATAAGCCTATTCAGGACGTGATCGTCGAACTGACCGACGGCGGCGTTGATTTCTCCTTCGAATGTATCGGCAACGTCAACGTGATGCGTTCGGCGCTGGAATGCTGTCACAAAGGCTGGGGCGAATCAGTGATTATCGGCGTAGCCGGTGCCGGCCAGGAAATTTCTACCCGTCCGTTCCAACTGGTGACCGGTCGCGTATGGCGCGGTTCCGCCTTTGGTGGCGTGAAGGGCCGTTCGCAGCTGCCGGGCATCGTCCAGCGTTATATGGACGGCGAGTTTGCGCTGAATGACTTTATTACCCACACCATGGGGCTGGAGCAGATTAACGAAGCGTTCGATTTGATGCACGAAGGCAAATCCATCCGTTCCGTTATTCACTTCGACAAAAAATAAGCCAGGAGGCAGAGATGACCTTGTCATTAGAACTTCTCGAAGAGCACCGTATGTTCGGCGGCTGGCAACAGCGTTATCGCCATGCGGCGCAGAGCCTGAATTGCAACATGACTTTCAGCATCTATCTGCCGCCCCCGCGCGATGATAACCCGCCGCCAGTGCTGTACTGGCTGTCGGGGCTGACCTGCAATGATGAAAACTTCACGCTGAAGGCCGGGGCGCAGCGTATCGCCGCCGAGCTGGGGCTGGTGCTGGTGATGGCTGACACCAGCCCGCGTGGCGACGATGTGCCCAATGATGAAGGCTATGACCTGGGCCAGGGAGCCGGCTTCTACTTGAATGCCACCCAGGCGCCGTGGGACAAGCACTTTCGCATGTACGACTACATCAGCGACGAGTTGCCGGCGCTGATCAATCAGCATTTCAGCGTCAGCGATCGCCAGTCGATCTTCGGTCACTCAATGGGCGGCCACGGCGCACTGGTGATGGCATTGCGTAATCCGCAGCGTTTCCGTTCGGTGTCGGCATTTGCGCCCATCGTTAACCCCTGTCAGGTGCCCTGGGGGCGTAAAGCCTTCGCCGCCTATTTGGGTAACGACGAAAGCCAGTGGCTACAGTATGACAGCTGCCACCTGTTGGCCAATGGCGCAGAAAAAATGCCGATACTGGTGGATCAAGGGGATGATGATCAGTTCCTGGCGGATCAACTGCAACCGGCGAAGCTGGCCGAGCTGGCACGCCAGCGCGACTGGCCGCTGACCCTGCGCATTCAGCCGGGTTATGACCACAGCTACTTCACCATCGCCAGCTTTATCGAAGACCACCTGCGCTTCCACGCCGAACATCTGTTCCGGTGATCGCAAAATCCGGGCGGTGGTATCCCGCCCGGATTTAATCAGATACCGTCGAGAAGAAAATCTATTGCGGCTTTAACCTCGGTCCGGTATTGGGAAGCAACGCAAAATTCAGCGCCCAGGGCACGAACGGGAATACTGGCCATCTCATGAGTCATAACGGCGTACTCGTTGTCATCCACCAGTCTGACTACAGGGATCAAACGTTCCGGGCGAGTGTTACCCGGAAACTTTTCAATGGGTAATAATGGGATCACGACACGACGATTTAATTGCCCGATGATATCGCTTGTCACATCAAGCAGCAGTGGGTAAACGATGCTTTTCCCTGTGTTTGCGTATACCGTAAATTGCATTGCTAAAACGTCCTGTATTCGTCGCTGAAACAACCATGTTCATCATGAAAACGATTCAGCGCCTCAATAGCTTCCCGATTATCTTCCTTCCATTTCCTCATCTCATGCTGACGCAACTCAGCATCCAAAGCAGCGTTCAGCGTGGCGCTAAGGTTAATACCCGCCTCTCGTGCGCGGCTCAGCAAGCTGCGTTCCACCGTCATGGTAACGCTTTGCGTCGTTCGTTGTTTTACTGGCATCAGTACCCTCCACAACAATCTTCGTGCAAGCAACACGGCTTATTGAACGGATAATAGCACCGAAGAGCAGTGTTAGCCCATTCAAATATGCACCACAGGTCACGCCGAACATCTGTTCCGGTGATCGACCCTAACCGCTTGCGATGGTCAGTATCGCAAGCGGTTATTCTTCCAGATATCACCGTCAGTTAACGCTCTCGGCCAGTGAACCAATAATAAACATCTTCAAACCAGGTCAATAAGGCTTTGGTGCCGATCACGATTAATACTGCCGAGGTAACATCGACATAACTATTATCAGGTTTCATAATAGCCAGTGATGAATACTCGATTAGCGAAAACGAAATCAATACCCATAGAACTATAATAATGAAGTATCTCATTTACACATCCATGTAAAATAATCATAAAACCACCAGAAAAACAAGGTAACACCAGGGAATTGGAAATAAAACAAAAATAACCATTGATTATTGTGATATGACTAATGCAACAATTGAATTAACGTATCCGGTTGAATTACCGAATACGTTAAAACGTCACAGTTAATTAAAATATTAACACCCAACATATTAACCGCTATTAATTTAACTTTATTCTATCCCTTTAATTTCGGATCCAGCGCGTCACGCAGCCCGTCGCCCAGCAGGTTGAACGCCAGCACGGTGATAAATATTGCCAGGCTGGGGAAAATCGCCACGTGCGGTGCCATCACCATATCCGCCCGTGCCTCATTGAGCATCGCGCCCCATTCCGGCGTCGGTGGCTGTGCACCCAAACCGAGGAATGACAGGCTGGCGGCGGTAATGATCGAGGTGCCGATACGCAGAGTAAAATACACCACAATCGACGAAATCGTCCCCGGCAGAATATGCCGCAGGATAATGGTCCAGTCGGAGGCCCCAATGCTGCGCGCCGACTCAATATAGGTCAGGTGCTTCAATACCAGCGTATTGCCGCGCACCAGTCTGGCAAACGCAGGAATGCTGAAAATCGCCACCGCGATGATCACGTTGGACATACCGCTGCCCATAATCGCCACCACACCAATCGCCAATAAAATACCGGGAAAGGCAAACAGCACGTCACAGATGCGCATGGTAATACGGTCCCACCAGCCTTCGTAATAACCGGCCAACAGGCCCAGCAGCGTGCCGATAAGCCCACCGACCAGCACCGAGAACACCCCGGCAGCCAGCGAAATACGGGCGCCCATCAAAATGCGGCTGAAAATATCTCGCCCAAGGGAATCTACCCCCAGCCAGTGCACCAGCGAAGGGCCTTCGTTCAGGCGGTCATAATCAAAGTAGTTTTCCGCGTCAAACGGCACCAGGTAAGGTGCCAACAGCGCGGCGACCACCAGCAACAGCACCAACAGCCCGGCCACCAGCGCCACCCGTTGTTGGCGGAAGCGCCGCCAGAACTCATGCCACGGTGTGCGCACCGCGTTAGGGTTGATTATCGGCATCGCCTTGAATGCGGCGTTGCGTCGCCAATGCTTAATCATCCAACGCCCTCATTTGTAGCGTATCGCCGGGTTAATTGCCGCATACAGCAGATCCACCAACAGGTTAATCAGAATAAACTCCAGCGAGAACAGTAAAACCTCGGCCTGGATCACTGGATAGTCGCGCATCTCCACCGAGTCGACCAGTAGCCTGCCCAGCCCTGGCCAGTTGAATACCTTTTCCACCACGATCGAGCCGCCGAGCAAAAAGCCGAACTGTAGCCCCATCATGGTGACCACCGGGATCATCGCATTGCGCAAACCATGCTTCACCACCACCAGGGTTTCCGGCACGCCCTTGGCACGCGCGGTACGCATATAATCTTCCTGTAGAACCTCAACGAACGAAGCGCGGGTAAAACGCGCCATGACCGCCGCCACCGCTGCACCCAGCGTAATGGAAGGAAGAATGTAATGCCGCCAGCTGTCGGCCCCCACCGTCGGCAGCCAACCCAGATTGACCGAGAAAACCTGCATCAGCAGCATGCCCAGTGCAAAAGCGGGGAATGAGATGCCGGAGACCGCCAGCGCCATACCGAGGCGATCCGGCCAGCGATTACGCCAGACGGCGGACAGCATGCCGATGCCCATTCCGAAGAATGTCGCCCATAACATGCTGGTCAACGTCAGCCACAGGGTCGGCAGAAAGCGCGAGCTAATCTCTTCGCTCACCGGCCGCTTGGAGACCATCGAGGTGCCAAAATCGCCCTGCAGCGCATTGACAAAAAAGTGCACGAACTGCTGCGGCAACGGCTTATCAAGCCCCAGATCCTTGCGCACCAGTTGCACCACCGCTTCGTCTGCCTCCGGCCCCGCCGCCAACCGTGCCGGATCGCCGGGCAGCAGATGGACAAACAGAAACACCAGTACCGCGACAATCAACAGCGTCGGGATCAGGCCCAGCAGCCGTTTTAGAAAATAATTAAGCATCTCGGGTGAGTCCCCTCACCCCGCCCTCATCGAGAGCGGGGATTGGCGCCTTATTTAAGGTCGGCATTATCAAAGTTGAACGAGGTATCCGGCATCACATAGAAACCGCTCAGCTGTTTGTTATTGGCCGACAGCAAACGTTCGGTCGCCAGGAAGATCCACGGCGCATCAGCCCAGATACGATCCTGCGCGTCCTGATACAACTTCTGCTTTTCGGCGCGATCGGTGGTCGCCAGCGCATCGGTCAGATCCTTATCCACCTGCGGGTTACTGTAAAACGCGGTGTTGAACTGCTTGGGAGGGGCCGCCTGGGTAGAGAACAGCGGCGACAGCGCCCAGTCCGCCTCGCCGGTCGACGCGGACCAGCCGGTATAGAACATGCGCACGCCGGTGTCTTTCACCCCAACGCTTTCTACCTGTGCCGCACGCTGACCGGCGTCCATCGCGGTCACCTTCACATTCACCCCAACCTGCGCCAGCTGCTGCTGGGCAAACTGCAGCACTTTCTGCGCGGTACTGTGGTTATGGGACGACCACAAAGTGGTAGTGAAACCGTTCGGATAACCGGCCTCCTTCAGCAATTCACGTGCCTTGGCCGGATCGTAAGGCCAGGGTTTGTAACGGGTAGCAAAATCAATCGCCGGCGGCACTGGGCCTTCTGCCGGTACCGCATAGCCGGAGAACGCCACCTTGATCAGCGCATCCTTGTTGATGGCGTAGTTCAGCGCCTGGCGTACTTTCAGGTTATCAAACGGCTTCTGGGTGACATTTAGGCTGATATAGCGTTGCAGAATCGACGGCGCGGCCACCAGGTCAAGCTTGGCATTGCCTTCCAGCACCTTGGCCTGCTCATAAGGGATCGGGAAGGCAAAAGTGGCCTCGCCGGTCTGCAGCATCGCCGCACGGGTATTGTTGTCGACAATCGGGCGCCAGGTGATGCTGTCGAGCTTCGGTAGCCCCGGCTTCCAATAGCCGTCAAACTTCTTCACCTTGACGAAATCGGTCTGGTTCCAGGTCACGAACTGATAAGGGCCGGTGCCCACCGGATGGAAACCAATCTCTTTGCCGTACTGCTTCAGCGCCGCCGGGGAAATGATCACCGCCGCCGGGTGCGCCAGATTGTTGATAAACGCCGAGAATGGCGCTTTCAGCACGATTTTCACCGTTGTGGCATCCACCACGTCGGTTTTGTCGATCATCTTGAACAGGTTGTAGCGCTTGAGATGGTTGTCCGGGTTGCTGGCACGATCCAGGTTCACCTTCACCGCTTCGGCGTTAAAATCGGTGCCGTCATGAAATTTCACCCCCGGATGCAGTTTGACGGTGTAAGTCAGACCATCCGGACTCACCTCATAGCTGTCTGCCAGCACGTTCACCAGCTTCATGTCCTTGTCGAAACCGAACAGGCCCTGATAGAAGGATTTGGCCACCGCCTGCGACAGCGTGTCGTTGGCATCATAGGGGTCAAGCGTGGTGAAGTTGGACGCGACGGCGATCACCGCATCTTTCGCCGCCCAGGCCGGGCCTGCGCCCATTGCCGCCAACAGCACAACGGCCGCCAATGCCTTACGTTTGAATGTGTGCTTCATGGTGCTGCATCTCCTGAGGTCATTAAAAGGCACCGGCGATCGGATGACGGGCAACAAAGTGCCCGGGGCCAACCTGCACCAGCGGTGCGGTAACGGGTTCATCACCCAGCGCGCGAGTCGGGCTGGGAATTTCATCAACCAGCAGCGGCTGGCGTTTATGCGCATGGGCCGGATCGGCCACCGGTACGGCCGCCATCAGTTTGCGGGTGTAGGCATGCTGCGGGTTATCAAACACCGCGCGGCGCGGGCCAATTTCGACAATCTGCCCGAGGTACATCACCGCAACGCGATGGCTGATGCGTTCCACCACCGCCATATCATGGGAAATAAACAGAAAGGCAATGCCAAACTCGCGCTGTAAATCGAGCAGCAGATTGACGATTTGCGCCTGAATCGACACGTCGAGCGCCGACACCGATTCGTCGGCGATCACCACTTTAGGATTGAGTGCCAGCGCACGCGCAATGCAGATCCGCTGCCGCTGACCGCCCGAAAACTCGTGCGGGTAACGGCGAGCATGTTCCGGTTTCAGCCCAACACGTTCCAGCAGCCAGGCCACGCGCTCTTGCGCTGCCTTGCCCCGCGCCACGTTATGCACCAGCAAGGGTTCCATAATCGAAAAGCCGACGGTCAGGCGCGGGTCGAGCGAGGCATAAGGATCCTGGAAGATAAACTGAATATCCCGCCGCAGGTGCTGCAACGCCGGGCCTTTCAACTGATTAATCTGGCGGCCGTCAAAAGTAATGGTGCCGCGCTGGCTGTCCACCAGCTTGAGCAAGGAGCGGCCAGTGGTGGACTTGCCGCAGCCGGACTCCCCCACCAGCCCCAACGTTTCGCCGGGATAGAGGTCAAAACTGACGTTTTCCACCGCGTGCACCCGGCGGGTAACCCGGTTGAGAATACCGCTGCGCAGATCAAAACGCGTGACCAGATTCTCCACCCGCAGGATCGGCGCAGCACCGGGCGGTACGGTATCTTGCGGCCCGCCATTGTCTGCACCGTTTGGCAATGGGAATTTGGCCGGAAAGTCTTGGGTCGCCATCGAACCGAGCTTCGGGACCGCGGCCAGCAATGCCTGGGTATAGGGCTGTTGCGGGGCAGCAAATAGCTCGCGCACCGGCCCTTGCTCCACCAATTCCCCCTGACGCATCACCAATACCCGGTCGGCAATTTCCGCCACCACGCCCATGTCGTGGGTGATGAAAATCACCCCCATCTGCATTTCCTGCTGCAGCACGCGGATGAGCTGCAGGATCTGCGCCTGAATAGTGACGTCCAATGCGGTAGTAGGTTCGTCGGCAATCAATAATGCCGGCTTGCAAGACAGCGCCATGGCGATCATCACTCGCTGGCGCATGCCGCCAGAAAGCTGATGCGGATAGCGGTTAAGCACGTCTTTGGCTTCGGGAATGCGCACCAAATCGAGCATCTGCAAGGCGGCCTGTTTGGCGGCCCGATGGTCCATCGCCTGATGCAGGCGCAGGGATTCGGCAATCTGCTCGCCCACCGGAAACACCGGGTTCAGCGAGGTCATCGGCTCCTGAAAGATCATCGCCATATCGGCACCGCGCACCCTGCGTAGCGTGCCCTGAGGTGCGCGAGCCAAATCGAGCACCTCGCCGTTTCGCCGACGCAATGGCATGCTGCCGCTGACGATGTTGCCACCGCCCTGTTCGACCAGCCGCATCAATGCCAGAGAGGTGACAGACTTGCCCGAGCCGGATTCACCGACGATCGCCAGCGTTTCACCGCGATCGACATCAAATGACAGGTTACGTACCGCATCCAGGGTATCGCCCTGTTGCTGAAACTGGACGCTGAGATCGCGCACCGACAGTACGCGCTGCGGCGGTAGCCACAACCCCGACTCGGCCGTGGGCGGCATTAAGGTCTCGGTCATGTACCCTCCTGGTGAACGGTTAGCGATATACCCGTCATCTCTCAAGTTGCAGCGTTGTTATCTGCGCTCGCTCACCCCAGTTACTTACTAAAGTAAGCGCCTGGGGATGAGCGAGCTGGCCGCCTAGCTGCAACTTGAAAGCTATAGGGTATAAATCCCTACGGACGGCGCATCGCCGACATAACCAAAACCGCGGTACATCCCTTCACTGTTAAACGGCAGCGCCACGTTGCCCTGGCTGTCGATGGCAATCATGCCGCCGCTGCCGCCCATCGCCGGCAGTTTTTCCATCACCACCCGGTCGCTGGCCTGCTGCAGGCTGAGACCGGCGTACTCCATCAGCGCAGAAACGTCATAGGCCGACACGCCACGCATGAATATTTCGCCGGTACCGGTGCTGGACACCGCCACCGTGGCATTGTTGGCATAACAACCGGCGCCGATGATCGGGGTATCCCCCACCCGACCGGCTTGTTTATTGGTCATGCCACCGGTCGAGGTCGCCGCCGCCAAATTGCCCAAGGCGTCCAGCGCTACCGCGCCGACAGTGCCGAACTTCCTGTCGGGATCGATCGGCTCAGTGCCATCGTGATCGAGCAATACTCGCCCCTGCTCCGCCTGGGCGCGGTGCAATTGGTCAAAACGTAATTGGGTAAAGAAGAAATCGGGGGCGACCATTTCCAGTCCATGGGCGGCGGCGAATTTCTCCGCCCCTTCACCGGCGAACAGCACATGCTGGCTATTTTCCAGCACCGCACGTGCGGCCAGTATCGGGTTGCGTATCCGGCTGACCCCCGCCACCGCACCGGCATCACAGGTGCGCCCGTCCATCACGCAGGCGTCCAGCTCATGGGTACCCTGATGAGTAAACACCGAGCCTTTGCCGGCATTAAACAACGGGCACTCCTCCAGCAAGCGCACGGCTTCGGTCACCGCATCCAATGCATTGCCGCCCTGGGCCAGGATCTGCTGACCTGCGGCAACAATGCCGGATAACGCCTGGATATACTCCTGTTCCTTTTCCGCACTCAGCGCCGAGCGGGTAATTGCGCCCGCGCCGCCATGAATGGCAATCACTGGTTTGCTCATCTGCCTGACACCCTGTGTTAATCCCGCACCGTTCACGGGCTGGTAATTAATTATTTTTTCTTTTCCCGACTATATTTAGCCCTGCATTCTATGTAAAGCATTAAGTCAACGCTCAGCATTCAGCGTAGTCCGCTTAGATTATTTCGCACATTGAAATAGCTTAATGGAATAAAAACAGCAAGTTATAACAGTGCAAGAAAGCCATAAATAACGGTTGGGATTTTTGGTAAAAGCAGCGAGGAGATAGACAACTATTATCCTGAGAAATAACCGATAGCTCTGAATATTTAACCGTCACAGGTTCAACCTGCTGTTTTTTAGCAGGCTGAACGCAGATGATAATATTTAGAAACCGGAACCCGGCAGCAACAGAAATGCCTCTTCTTCCGGGGTTGAGACGCGGCCTAATATCGCATTACGGTGCGGGTAGCGGCCAAAACGGTCAATAATGGCCTTATGCCGCAGTTCGAACTCCAACTGGTCACCATTATCCAACTCGGTATACAACGCCAGCGCCTGCTGATGGATCAGCGCCGATTCCGAGTGCATAAACGGCAAATAGAGAAAACCCCGTTGTTCCTTGCTGAGTTGCTCACATTGCCCGCTGCGGATCGCTTCTTGTGCCAACACCAGCGCCATGCAATCGCTGGCAAATGAACGCGGCGTGCCACGGAACAGGTTGCGGCTGAACTGGTCGAGCACAATCACCTCCGCCAGACGCCCCTCAATGGTTTCTCGCCAGTGCGCCAATTCCCCGGCGGCGGCGGCCTGCCAGATCTGGCCAAAGCGCGTATGCAGCAGGCGATCGAAATCATCATCCTTTTTGAACCACAAAGCCGGTTCGATCTCGTCAAACCAAAAGTCTAATACCTGTCTGTGCATCACTGCCTCCTGTTGTTTACATCAGCATAGCATCCTTCATAATACCCCCACATTGCCGCTATTTATCGCGCACCCTGATTACGGAGTTCCCCCGATGGATCATTGCCATACTTCCGATCTCATTTCCCTGGAGCAGGCACTGGAGAAGATGCTCAGCCAGCTCTCCCCCCTGCAGCAGACCGAATCCATTGCCCTGACCGCCGCCGCAGGCCGCATTACCGCCGCCCCGGTCATTTCGCCGATTGACGTACCGCCGTTTGCCAATTCGGCTATGGACGGTTATGCCGTGCGCCTGGCGGATTTGCAAGCCAACGCGCCGTTGCCGGTGGCGGGCAAAGCCTTTGCCGGTGCGCCGTTTGATGGCGACTGGCCGGCCAATACCTGCGTACGCATTATGACCGGCGCTCCTGTCCCTGTAGGCGCCGAAGCGGTGATCATGCAGGAACAGGCCGATGTAAGTGATGCAGGCGTGCGCTTTACGGCCGAAGTACAAGCCGGGCAAAATATTCGTCTGGCAGGGGAAGATATTCGCCAGGGCGCAGGCGTGTTGCCCGCAGGCGTCAGGCTGGGTGCCGCGCAATTGCCGCTGCTGGCCTCGCTCGGCGTGGCCGAAGTCCAGGTGATGCGCAAACTGAAAGGCGCGGTGTTCTCTACCGGCGACGAGTTACAACCGGTCGGCCAGCCGTTACAGGCAGGGCAAATCTACGATACCAATCGCTTTGCGGTGCGCCTGATGCTGGAACAGCTGGGCTGCGAGGTGATAGACCTCGGCATTATCCGCGACAATCAGGAAGCGCTGCGCACCGCTTTCGAGCAGGCGGACAGTCAGGCCGATGTGGTGATCAGCAGCGGTGGCGTTTCGGTCGGTGAAGCCGACTACACCAAGCAGATGCTCGATGAACTGGGTGAAGTCAGCTTCTGGAAGCTGGCGATCAAACCGGGCAAGCCCTTTGCCTTCGGTAAATTAAAGCACGCCTGGTTCTGCGGCCTGCCGGGCAACCCGGTTTCTGCCGCCCTGACCTTCTACCAACTGGTGCAACCGTTACTGGCAAAACTGGCCGGTCACAGCGACTGGCAGTTGCCAGCGCGTCTGCAAGCACGCGCCTTGACGCCGTTGAAGAAAGCGCCGGGCCGTCTCGATTTCCAGCGTGGGGTATTTAGCAGTAACGCCCAGGGCGAGTTGGAAGTGAGCAGCACCGGTCATCAGGGCTCGCACGTGTTCAGTTCATTCAGCCAGGGCAACTGTTTTATCGTACTGGAGCGCGATCGCGGCTCGGTGGCGGTGGGTGAAAAAGTGGAAATTGAACCCTTTAACGCCCTGCTGAGGAGCTAAGCATGCTGCCGGAATTAACCGATGCCGAAGCATTGCGCTATAACCGCCAGATTATTCTGCGCGGTTTCGACTTCGACGGTCAGGAAAAGCTGAAAGCCGCACGGGTGCTGATTGTCGGCCTGGGCGGTTTGGGTTGCGCCGCCGCGCCCTATTTGGCTGCGGCAGGGGTGGGTCATCTGACACTGGTTGATTTCGACACCGTTTCACTCTCCAACCTGCAACGCCAGATCCTGCACCGCGACGCGCGCATTGGCATGGCGAAGGTCGAATCGGCGCGTAGCGAACTGAGCGCCATCAACCCGCATAGCCATATTGATGCCGTTGACGGGCAACTGGACGATGAACAGATGGCGGCACAGATTGCCGCCAGCGATCTGGTGCTGGACTGTACCGACAACGTGGCAACACGCGATCTACTCAATCGCCTGTGCCATGCGCAGCGCAAACCACTGGTGTCCGGCGCGGCGATCCGTATGGAGGGGCAACTGAGCGTCTTCACCTATCAACCCGGCGAGCCTTGTTATCACTGCCTGAGCCGGTTATTCGGCGACAATGCGCTGACCTGCGTCGAAGCCGGGGTAATGGCACCGCTGGTGGGCACCATCGGCACTCTGCAGGCCATGGAGGCCATCAAACTGCTGACGCAATACGGCCAACCGCTCACCGGCAAACTGCTGATGTTTGATGCGATGACCATGCAGTTCCGTGAGATGAAGCTGCCGAAGGATCCGCAGTGCGAGGTGTGTGGCGGGGAATAGCAGACACAAAAAAGGCGGGAATATTCACTCCCGCCTTCGATTATCACTGGGCGCCGCATGCAGCGCCCCTACCGGATAGTTAGACGATACCCTGGCTACGCAGATAGTCTTCGTAGTTGCCGGTAAAGTCGATGACCTTGGTCGGTGTCATTTCCAGAACACGGGTCGCCAGCGAGCTGACGAACTCACGGTCGTGGGAAACGAAGATCAGGGTGCCTTCGTACATTTCCAACGCCATGTTCAGCGACTCGATGGATTCCATATCCAGGTGGTTGGTCGGTTCATCCATAATCAGGATGTTAGGGCGCTGCATCATCAGCTTGCCGAACAACATGCGGCCCTTCTCACCACCCGACAACACCTTCACTTTCTTCTTGATGTCGTCCTGGCTGAACAGCAAACGCCCCAGCACGCTACGCACTGCCTGCTCGTCGTCTTTTTCCTGCTTCCACTGGCTCATCCAGTCGAATACCGTCAGAGTGTCATCGAACTCGTATTCGTGATCCTGCGCGTAGTAACCGATCTTGGCGTTTTCAGACCATTTCACGCTGCCACTGTCCGGTTGTGCATCACCAACCAGGGTTTTCAGCAAGGTAGACTTACCGACACCGTTCGGGCCCAGCACCGCCACTTTCTCGCCCACTTCAACCATCAGGTTGAGTTTGCTGAACAGGGGACCGTTGTCGAAGCCTTTGGTCAGTGCTTCCACTTCCAGTGCGTTACGGAACAGTTTTTTGTCCTGATCGAAACGGATGAACGGGTTCTGACGGCTTGAAGCCTTCACTTCTTCCAGCTGGATTTTGTCTATCTGGCGGGCACGTGAGGTCGCCTGTTTGGATTTGGAGGCGTTGGCGCTGAAGCGACTGACGAACGACTGCAGTTCGTTAATCTGTGCCTTCTTCTTGGCGTTATCCGCCATCAGACGTTCACGCGATTGCGTGGCCGCCGTCATGTATTCGTCGTAGTTACCCGGATACACGCGCAGTTCGCCGTAGTCCAGATCCGCCATGTGAGTACACACCATGTTCAGGAAGTGACGGTCGTGCGAAATGATAACCATGGTGCTGTTACGCTCGTTCAGCACCTGCTCCAGCCAGCGAATGGTATCGATGTCCAGGTTGTTGGTGGGTTCGTCGAGCAGCAGGATTTCCGGATCGGAGAACAGTGCCTGCGCCAGCAACACGCGCAGTTTGAAGCCCGGCGCGATTTCGCTCATCGGGCCATAATGCTGTTCTACCGGGATGCCAACACCGAGCAGCAGCTCGCCGGCACGCGCTTCGGCGGTGTAACCGTCCATTTCGCCGTAAGCCACTTCCAGATCGGCCACTTTATAGCCGTCTTCTTCGCTCATTTCGGCCATAGCGTAAATACGGTCACGCTCTTCTTTCACTGCCCACAGTTCATGGTGGCCCATGATAACGGTGTCCAGCACGCTGTATTGCTCAAAAGCAAACTGATCCTGACGCAGTTTACCCAGACGCTCGTTCGGATCGAGGAACACGTTGCCGCCGCTCGGTACCAGATCGCCGCCCAGGATTTTCATAAAGGTGGATTTGCCGCAGCCGTTGGCCCCGATCAAACCATAGCGGTTACCGCCACCAAATTTTACAGAGATGTTTTCAAACAGCGGCTTACTGCCAAACTGCATAGTAATGTTGTTAGTGCTTAACACAGCGCTCGCTCTTCATATCATTAGGAATGTGATTTGGCGCGCATTATGCCATAACGGGGATAAGAGATCGCGGGAAGTTTTGGTGACAATTTGAGCAATGGTGCGGTGGCAGAAAAAGCCAGACAGTGCCCGGTGTCTTGAGGCCGGAGGCAGTAAATCCCCTCCGGTGGATTGAGGGGGAATAAATACGCTCACCAGCAGCCATGTTTTAAGATATTGAAATAAACCTCTTTAAAGTTTTCTGTCCTTAAAACATCCCCTTTCAATACCGAAACCTGTTTATCCCACTCTTGGGCAAAATCGGCTTTGCCGTCGTTGTTATTGAGCTTTTTTAAGCCACAGGCGGCATAAAGTTTGGCTTCTGGCGTGGCCTGCGGATTTTTGGCAATACGCAAGAAAATGGCTCCCGCATCCTGATAGGTTAGGATTTTTATTAACTCGGTTTCGCCAACGCTGCCGATGCCAACAAACCCATTCATTCCCAAAGAGAAATTGTTAACCCTGGATAAAACATTTTCTGTCTCTTCACTGCTTTGCTCAGCGGCGTAGCCGTGGAGGGAACAGAAAGAAACAACAAGCAAAGTCATAGCGCGCAAGATCATTTTCATAAAAGTCTCCCTATTCAACCGGTTTTATACCGGGTTGGAATGTGCCGACATCCAATCCTGCTGATGTAAAACCGCCACAAACGCCTGCGATGCCGCGCTGCGGTAAGCACTCTTACGTTGCAGCAATACCGCCCGGCGCGCCGGCAGGGCTGCGACAAGCTCCACCGAACGCAACTGCGGATCCGCCAGGGCAATCGCCGCCGGTAAAATGGTGGCCAGCTGACCACGGCGCACAATCTCGAGGATAGCACCAATCGCATTGGCCTCTACCGCCACCAGCGGGCAGATGCTCTGTTGACGACAATAACCATCGATGAACTGACGGGTAGCAAAATCTTCGCTCAGCAAAGCCAGGGGTTGCCGTTCAAGCTCCTGCGCCGCCAAAGGGTGTTGCCGCTGGGCCAAAAGATGATCTGCGCCAACCACCATATTCAACGATTCACTAAACAGGTCTGTGGCCTCAATGTCTACCGACTGCGCCTGACCGAAAGCAATGCCCAAATCCAGCCGGTCCTCTGCCAGCAACGCCTCGATTCTGTCCTGCGTCATTTCTTGAATACTTAGCGATATCCCCGGATAACGCCGATAAAAGGCATCGACAACCGGGCCAACCAGATAGGCACTAAAAGTCGGCGTCATTGCCAACCGCAGATTGCCGCGCTCCAGCGTCGCCACGTCATGGATCGCCCGCGCACCTTCGTCCAGATCCTGCAACGCCAGGCGGGCATAGCGCATCCAGGCTGCACCGGCATCGGTCAGGCGCACGGTACGGCCACTGCGATCCAACAGCGGCGTACCCAGCGTCTCCTCCAGCTGTTTGATTTGCTGTGACAGCGTGGGCTGCGAGACGTGCAGCACTTCGGCAGCGCGGGTGAAATTGCCCTGCTCGGCAACGGCCAGAAAATAACGAATATGTCGCAACAGCATAGCGCCTCTACTATTAGTAATTCCTATGGCAATCATTATAAATGGGTCTTAGACCCTATAGCCAGAGCGGCGCAAGATACGTCCATCGCTTAACAGCACCCAGATGGAGACAGTATGAAAGAGGTTATTGAAGGCTTTTTGAAGTTCCAGCGCGAGGCGTTTGTCGAACGCTCGGCACTGTTCCAGCGGCTGGCGACCCAGCAGAGCCCGCGCACCCTGTTTATCTCTTGTTCCGACAGCCGCCTGGTACCAGAACTGATTACCCAGCGCGAACCGGGCGACCTGTTCGTGATCCGCAATGCCGGCAATATCGTGCCTTCGTTCGGCCCGGAACCCGGTGGCGTATCCGCCTCGGTGGAATATGCCGTCGCCGCGCTCGGGGTTGAAGATATCGTGATCTGCGGGCATTCCGACTGTGGCGCAATGACCGCCATCGCCACCTGCCAGTGCCTGGAACATATGCCGACCGTGGCTAACTGGCTGCGCTATGCCGACTCCGCCAAGGCGGTCAATCAGGCTTATCAGCATGCATCAGAAAGTGAGAAAGTCAGTTCGATGGTGCGTGAGAACGTCATCGCACAGTTGAACAATATCAAGACCCACCCGTCGGTGGCATTGGCGCTTGAACAAGGGCGATTAAAGCTGCACGGGTGGGTATATGACATCGCCAGCGGCAGCATTGAAGCGCTGGATGGCGAAACCCGCCGTTTTATTCCGTTGGCCACGAATCCTGAAGTCACGGCAACCCCTGCCGTAGCACGCTTTTAATTTCATTATTAAGGAAACAATATGACTCAGTCACTGCACTACTCATCCCCGCGCGAAACCCTGACCGACACCATTATGATGGCCAAGATCCGCAAAAACCTGACCTTCGAAGCGATTAACCAGGGCACCGGTTTAAGCCTGGCGTTCGTCACCGCCGCCCTGCTGGGCCAGCATCCGCTGCCGGAACAGGCCGCCCGCGTGGTGGCTGAGAAGTTGGATCTGGATGAAGACGCCATTCACTTGTTACAGACCATCCCGCTACGCGGCAGCATTCCCGGCGGCGTGCCGACCGATCCGACCATTTATCGCTTCTACGAAATGGTGCAGATCTACGGAACCACGCTGAAAGCCCTGGTGCATGAGCAGTTTGGCGACGGCATTATCAGCGCGATTAACTTCAAGCTGGATATCAAAAAAGTGCCGGACCCAGACGGTGGCGAACGCGCGGTAATCACCCTCAACGGTAAATATCTGCCGACCAAGCCTTTCTAGTCTTCCCGCAGTTTGAGCCTCAGTACCAAGCCCTGATAGCCCGTGTAAAAGCGGGCTTAACCCGCGTGATAGCCACGGCTGTCCTGCGGCGCCTGTTCCCGCTGATCCAGGCCATAGTCACGCACCACTTCCGCCACCCGCAGGCGATACTGTGCCAACACGTCATGGCGGCCACGCTTTTGGGCGGCGCGGTGTTGCTCGATATTGCGCCACTGCTGCACCGCCGCCTCATCACGCCAAAAAGACAGCGACAATAACCGCTGCGGATCGGCCAGGCTTTGGAAACGCTCAATGGAAATAAACCCGTCGATCTCTGCCAACAGCGGCTTCAATTCAGCCGCCAACTCAAGATAGGTTTCTCGCTGGCCGTCGGCGGCCTGCAATTCAAAAATTACCGCAATCATAGTGAGCTCCTGTCAGAAGTAAATTCAGGTACACGTGCATTTTGCGAAGCCCGCCAACGGGCGTTGTGCAGCAGTTGCAGATCAAGACCCAATGCTGATAAACGCTGAATGCCACACCGCGCGATAATTCTCGCCCAATCCGCCCCCGGGCAGCGATGTACACCCTCACCAAAAGCAAAGCTTTCGGCCCCCGTACACAACAAGACCAAAACGCTCTGCCCAGCCAATATCGGGCATCCCGCCACCTGCGTATCTCGTAGCGCAAAACGGCGGGAATTCTGAATCGATGGCGTGTCAGACAAGACTTTATCAATCAATTGCTGCGCGCTTTCCGCATGGTTGCGCATCAGCAGCAAAGCCTGGCCGATTAAGCCGGCTGTGCCTTCACACGCCTGAAACATCAAGCCAATGGCATTGGCGATTGCCACCTGACGATCAAGACCTTGCATCGCGCATGAATGCTGCAAACTCAGCCATAACGGGCCACTACAACCCTCAATACGTGCCGTTAAACGCTCCGCGGCCAGGATCCCTCTTGCCACCTGCTGCTCACTGCCACCAGGCGCAATGCAGCGGGAAAAATCCAGAATATCATCGACTAACTCCGACCACTCATCCGCAGGAACACCCAGCAGTGAAGCGATAACACACACCGGCAGAGCATAGTTAAAACGGGTGATCTTATTGGCGTCAGTCGGTGCCAAAGGCATCAATTCTTGCGCTACGGCCAATGCGCTGTTCTCGATCCGAGCTGCATCAAAAGCAGCTAACGTCTGCAGGACAGCCGCTTTGAGTTTGAGATGTTGTTCACCATCCTGCATGCGTACCAGAGCACCAAAAATAGGCTGTGCAGGCGTATTCAACAACACAGCAGGAATAGGTTCATGTGCTGGGCGCACCCCAAAATCGCTACTGTGCAAAATCTCACGGACAGCCGCCGGGGAAGCCGCGACCCAACACGGCAAACTCGGCTGAAACGCCATCGGCATCATCTGCAAATAATCAGCGAGCGGGTCGTCAGCGGTGACGGCTGCGATAGCGCGGGTATAAGGACAAACTGTCATGATGCTCTCCATCAAGCCAAGCCGGTGTGAAAGCACATCCTAACGCTGGCACTACAGTCATACTTCGTCTAACCTCGAAGTATGGATAACATCGATATTGAAGATCGCCTGACGGCGCTGACCGCCGCCATTGCCGACCGTACGCGGGCACGCATGTTGTGCCTGCTGATGGATGGCCGTGCCTATACCGCCACCGAACTGAGCGCGGTGGTGGACGTAGCCGCCTCGACCGCCAGCGGGCATTTGGCACGCCTGCAAGAACAACGGTTGATCGTCTGCGTCAAACAAGGGCGCTATCGCTATTTCCGCCTGACCGGCCCGGAGGTAGCCGCCGCGCTGGAAACGCTGATGGCGCTGGCCGGGGTCGAAACACCGGTGGTGAAAAGCAGTACTCCGACTTCACTGCAATTCGCCCGTACCTGTTATGACCATATGGCCGGAGAGATCGCGGTAAAACTGCATGACCGCCTGCACCAGCTTGCCTGGCTGGAAGGCGAAGAAGACTACCAGTTGACTGACACTGGCCGCGCCGCCTTAACCCGGTTAGGCATCGATTGTTCTGCGGCGCGTTCAAGGCGGCGTTTCGCCTGCGGCTGTCTGGACTGGAGCGAACGCAAGGCCCATCTCGGCGGCGCACTGGGTGCCGCGGTGCTCAATGCCTTTATCGATCGCGGTTGGATCAGGCGCCAGCTTGAAAGCCGTGAATTGCAGCTCACCGCCGCCGGTAAAAAAGCGCTGACAGCACATTTTGGTCTCACACTTTAACCCTGCGCCGCGTTAGTTTTGCTGCAATACTCACTAGGCAAACCGTCAACCCGAGGACTCGTCATGCTCGACCAAACCCAATTCCCGATTGTCAAACGCTGGCCTGCGCAGCACCCGGAAAGGCTGCAGCTTTACTCTCTGCCTACGCCAAACGGGGTCAAGGTCTCTATCATGCTGGAAGAAATCGGTCTGGCTTATGAGCCACACCTGATCGATATCGGCAACAACGAAACCTGGACGCCCGAATTTCTGTCACTGAACCCGAACGGCAAGATCCCCTCGATCATCGATCCTAACGGCCCGGGCGGTAAGCCGCTGGCGCTGTTTGAATCCGGCGCTATCCTGCTGTATCTGGCGGAAAAAAGCGGCAAGTTCCTGCCGCAGGATCCCGCTCTGCGCTACGAAACCATCCAGTGGGTGTTTTTCCAGATGGCGGCGGTAGGCCCGATGTTCGGTCAGCTCGGCTTCTTCCACAAATTCGCCGGTCGCGAATATGAGGATAAACGCCCGCTGGAACGTTATAAAAATGAATCCAAACGCCTGCTCGGCGTGCTGGAAACCCGGCTTGAAGGCCGTGACTGGATCATGGGGCAGGATTACAGCATCGCCGACATTTCATTGCTGGGCTGGGTCCGTAACCTGATTGGCTTTTACGAAGCGCGTGAGTTGGTCGAGTTCGACAGCTTCCCGCTGGTGGGACAATGGCTGGAGCGCGGTCTGGCCCGCCCGGCAGTACAACGCGGCCTGAATATTCCGGCCCGCAGCGAATAATGGGTAAACTGGGATAGCCACCCGGCTATCCTTTTTTCCCCTGAGTATTCAAGCGATGAATCAGGGAGATATTTATAAACAACAGGCAACTGCTATATTGAAGAACACTTTCGCTTTTGAGAAGGACTCTTCATGGCGTTATTCCGCTTGTTTATGCTAATCAGTTCATTGCTTGTTGCGACTTCTGCCCTGGCGGCTTCCCCGATACAACTCAACTTTGATTCTGGCTGTGATTTCAGTCAGTTAAGTATTAAGCTCAAAGACTCGCTGAATCCCGGCTTGGTGCAGCTAAACGTCGAGCTGCAACCGCAGGCAGCACAGCGGCTGGCGGCAATCACTACCCGCGACAACTTCGGCAAAACATTCATCACAGTGATCAACGGTATTCAGGTAAATAGCGCCACGCTACGCAATGAGTTAAAGGTTACCGCGCTCAGCATTTCGACCGATGGCCCCACAGCACAAAAGCTGTTTCCCAGCCTGTTGAAAAACCAGTGTGAGCCGGCCAAAAAATAAGGATCTGCTTTTGAATTTGATTACCCTGCCCTTGACCACCGAACGTCTGCGACTGCGCCGCTTTACGCCTGCCGATTTCGATACTTATGCGGATTATCATCGCTTGCCGGAGGTCTATCGTTATCTGTACGCCCCCACACCGGACGATGCGCAGTTGGCCTCCCTGTTTACCCAGGCAATGGCTTCGCGCTTCAGTGAGGACGGCGACATTCTTTATTGTGCCGTTACCTTGAAAGACGGCGGGAAACTGATCGGTGAAGTGTTGCTGAAACTGGCCAATGGCGCAGCATTACAAGGGGAGATTGGCTACATCTTCAACCCGGCTTACGCCGGAAAGGGCTATGCCGCGGAAGCCGTAAAATCGGTCCTGGATCGCGGGTTTGCCGAATCGGGTTTTCACCGCATATTTGCCCGCCTTGATGCCGCCAACCAGGGTTCAATTGGCGTGGTCGAACGCCTGGGAATGCGTAAAGAGGCGCACCTGCGGCAAAACGATCGTTTCAACGGCGAATGGGGCGACGAATTGATTTATGCCCTGCTGAATGAAGAGTGGCGTCAAACCCGGTAACGAGAAACCGTTTAGGCATCAGCCAGCATCTTGGCCGCCATTTGCTTATAACTCGCCACCAGAGCACGGCCCTCATCAGGATCGGTACTCACCGCCAGTCGCATCGTCGCCTCCCCCAAATGCATCAACAGGAAAGCGGCGCTTTCCACCGCCGTCGGGTCTGACTGCGGCCGTAACCGGCGTATGGCCGTCGCCAGCAATGCCCCGTTCAACCGGCTTTCTGCCACTTCTTCTTCACGCAGCGTTTTGTTGGCCTGGGTCGCCGCCCAGATATCTCGCATCACCGGCTCAGCCATAAACAAGGCGTAATATTCGTCAATCAGGCAGTTAAAAGCCTCGATCAACTGCGGTAACGTCTGCACCTGAATCAAGCCTTGCTCGATGCATTCACGCGCCTCCTGGTTATAGCGTTGCGCCAGCACGCGCACGATAGCGCTTTTATCCGGGAAGTACTGGTACAGCGCGCCAATCGAAATGCCGGCATTTTGCGCCACTTCGCTCATACGCATCGCGTCACTGCCCTGCTGGGCTATCAGCGCAGTTGCGCAGTCCAGGATCAGCTTCACCTTCTCACGGCTACGCGTCTGGCTGGGTTTACGCCGCAGGGCGGCAATATTTTTTTGCTTATCATTCATCATGCATCGTCCTTTGAACAAAAACCGCCTTGACAATAATACGAGGGTTTATCATATTTACAAAACATGAGTAACACTCACATTTGGAGCGGCACTATGAACAGCAACGAAAAGGGTTCACCTATTCTGGTTTTAGGCGCTACGGGAAAAACCGGTAGCCGTGTGGCAGCACGTTTGCAACAGCAGGGCATACCGGTACGGGCCGGACATCGTAGTGCCGCCATTCCTTTCGACTGGCAGGACAGCACCACCTGGCAACCTGCCTTGCAGGATGTGGAAAAAGTTTATCTCAGCTTTCAACCCGACCTGGCAGTACCGGGCGCCACCGAAATCGTTGAGCGTTTTTGCCGGCAGGCGGTCACTGGCGGCGTGCAAAAAATAGTGTTACTCAGTGGACGCGGCGAAGACGAGGCCCGTCAGGCGGAAGAGGTGGTTGAACGCAGTGGGGCAGACTGGACGATATTGCGCGCCAGTTGGTTTATGCAAAACTTCAGCGAGAGTTTTATTCTTGATGAATTACTGAACGGCGCAGTCTATTTGCCACCGGGCGAGATCCCCGAACCTTTTATTGATGCGGAAGATATTGCCGATGTTGCGGTTGCCGCCCTCACCCAACCCGGCCACAGCAATACCCATTATGAATTGACCGGCCCGCGTCTGATGACCTTTGAACAGGCCATTGGCGAGATTACCGCCGCCACTGGGCGTGAGATCCACTATCAGCAGGTGCCGGTAGCCGATTACGTCGGATACCTGCGCGAGGCACAGCTGCCGGCGGAAATGGTCACGCTGCTAGAGTATCTGTTCAGCACCGTGCTGGACGGACGCAACGCGTCATTGACCAATGATGTCCAGCGTGGCCTCGGGCGTGCACCGCGCGATTTCAGCACTTACATTGCCGACACCCTCCCCAGCGGAGTTTGGCAAGCGCGTTGATCGATTAATGGTCGCCCTGCACGGCGGCCATTTTCTTTTTGTTACTGAATGCCGATTGTCATTATTCCATAAATATTGTGTGATAACGGAATATCGTTTAATTCAGCGGCAATTAAACCCTGCAAATATAGCGGTTATATTTAAATAAAAATAACAAATGAATTATTCCTGCCTTTAATCCGCTTTTTTTAATTACAAAAGTAGTTTTTAACAATATTGCAAACAATAATATCCCCTCAGTAACCAGAGTTGAACAATCTGTCCCCAGGCAGCCTGTAATAATCCACTTTTCGTTAAAAAAATGATTAACAAAAAGACATTATCACTGCAATTCGGTTTTGCCGGGCGGGTTGATTCCACTTATTTCCAGGGTAGCTCCCGATAAATTCTTTCACCTGCAATGAGTAGAATTTACACACAAGAGATTTGAATTAATGAGAAAATTACTCGTCCTGATTTTCTGTCTGAACCTGTTTGGCGTCACGCAACAGGCAGCTGCAGAAGAGAATAAGACCGTTGATGTGGTTCTGATCGGCGGCGGCATCATGAGCGCCACTTTGGGGACTTACCTGCATGAGCTGGAGCCAAACTGGTCCATCGACATGTACGAACGCATGAATGGCGTAGCGGAAGAAAGCTCCAACGGCTGGAATAACGCCGGTACCGGCCATTCCGCCTTCGCCGAAATGAACTACACCCCAGAAAAAAAAGACGGCAGCATCGATATCAGTAAAGCCGTGGTGGTGAACGAGTCTTTTGAAATCTCTCGTCAATTCTGGTCTTATCAGGTTAAAAATAACGTCCTGAAAGATCCAAAATCCTTTATTAACAGCGTGCCGCACATGAGCTTTGTCTGGGGTGACGATAACGTCAACTTCCTGCGCAAACGCTATGCGGCACTGCAACACAGCACCCTGTTCCGTGGTATGGAGTACTCAGAGGACGCCAACCAGATTAAACAGTGGGCACCGCTGGTCATGGACGGTCGCGATCCTAAGCAAAAAATTGCCGCCACCCGCATGCCACTGGGTACCGACGTTAACTTTGGCGTGATCACCCACCAGTTGGTGGATACGCTGACCAAAAATCCAAACTTCAAGCTGAACCTGAGCCATGAAGTG
Source organism: Serratia proteamaculans (assembly GCF_004684015.1). GTDB lineage: Bacteria > Pseudomonadota > Gammaproteobacteria > Enterobacterales > Enterobacteriaceae > Serratia > Serratia proteamaculans_F. Next base: position 230,564 of record NZ_SRIA01000010.1, on the reverse strand, counting down.
CGCGATATCAAACGCAACGACGACAATACCTGGCGCGTAACCGTGGCCGATCTGAACCGTGACGGCAAAGAAACCACCGTTAACGCCAAGTTCGTGTTTATCGGCGCAGGTGGTGCTTCTCTGACGCTGCTGCAAAAAACCGGCATCCCTGAAGCCGAAGGTTACGGCGCCTTCCCGGTCGGCGGTCAGTTCCTGGTGACCACCAACCCGGAAATCGCTAACCAGCATCTGGCCAAGGTTTATGGTCTGGCCAGCGTAGGCTCGCCACCGATGTCGGTTCCGCACCTGGATACCCGCATGCTGGATGGCAAACGCGTCCTGCTGTTCGGGCCGTTCGCTACCTTCTCCGGCAAGTTCCTGAAAAACGGTTCACTGTTCGATCTGCTGCATTCCCTGAGCACCTCCAACCTGATGCCAATGACTCACGTCGGTCTGGATAACTTCGACCTGGTGAAATACCTGGTGGGTCAGTTGATGATGAACGACGACGATCGTTTCGCCGCGCTGAAAGAGTATTTCCCTGAAGCCAAACAGGCGGACTGGAAGCTGTGGACTGCCGGCCAACGTGTGCAAATCATCAAGAAAGACGATGAAAAAGGTGGCCTGCTGCAGTTCGGTACCGAAGTGGTCAGCGCTAAAGACGGCAGCATTGCCGCCTTGCTGGGTGCGTCACCGGGCGCCTCTACTGCCGCACCGATCATGCTGCACCTGATGGAAACCGTGTTCAAAGATAAAGTGGCGACGCCGGAATGGCAGAGCAAGCTGAAAGAGATCATTCCGTCTTACGGCCACAAGCTGAACGGCGATATTGAAATGACCAACAAGATCCGTGGCTACACCAGCAGCGTGTTGCAGTTGGACTATATCGAAGTGAAGCCGGAAACCAACTGATCTTCCCGAAAGAAAAAGGCCGCAAAGCGGCCTTTTTCTTGACATGAATTACTGACCGAACTTAACTAAATAACTCGTCATAATGTGTGTCTTGTATCCTTGGGGTTACATTGACATCTGTTTTAAAGAACAAACTGTTTATTAAATCATTATGAGTTTGATCCTTAAGCAGTACCACACCATCCTGATCGTCCAATTGCTGATTACCATTTCTGTCGATAATCAAAAAGCTGTCCGATTTACCATTGCCATGTTCAATGGATGCAATCCCTACTTTACTGCTTAGCCCTGTATCAAGGTGCAATAACGCCTTCAACAAACCCAGAGCCCCACCAACGACATTCCCCGCTATCCCCGCCAGTTGGCTAACCACATCGGCATCATTGCCGACACCGTAATCCGCCACCTTAGTATTACTGCTGTTATTGGAGATCAGCGTTACCTTACTTAAGTAGTAATCGTCTCTGATTGTATCCAGGATAATATCCTGCTTCGCTTGGAAATCATTGATTGTAATACCTGCAGTAGCAGAGCTGGATTTAAGCTGGAAGGTATCTCGCCCGCCCCCGCCCGTCACCGTAGTATTATTCGTCAACATGAACAGATCATCCGTCTGAGTACCTTTGATGTTAAGCAGTTCACCGTTCAATCCCAGGTTATTCAGCACACCATCCCACAAAACCAAATCGTCACCGGTTAGCGATAGTGAATGAAGCAAATTCACCACAGCTCCGTTACCTGTACCTCCTGTCACACCACTGTCAATTTTAACCCCAGCACTATTATTGGTAGCATCGATAGTATGCACCGTCTTATAGCCTTCTTTCAAAGTTAACAACATTTTATGGTCACCAGTGATATTCACCGTTTCTACCTGTAATTTTCCTGGAAAATACCTATCAGTGTTGCTTATTTTTGAACTCGTATCATGCAATCCCAATTTGTTGGCAAACTCTCCAAATCCTGACGAGTCGATATTAATCGTTTTCAACCCCACTCCACCTGGGCCATCACTTTGTTGACTCTTTACACCAATATAACCCGCGTCAACTAATACAGAAGAAGATGCATTAAACTTAATATCAAATTTTTCAGTTACATCAGACATAAATGAGAATGTGGTGGTATCTCTGCGATCCTGCCCATTCCCTTGCACCTCCAGATAAGCCATTTTTGAACTTTGTATATTAATAATACGAACGCCTGTATCACTCATGTAGGCATCCTCAGGTATTTTCGTCGGTAGCACCCCCGTTTTCGATGTGTAATAAGCGGCTCTGCTGCCCACAACAAAACCTTTCTCACCAAGTGCAGTACTCTTAGCGGCCTGTGTGACTGCACCTGGAGTATCGATAAAATCTAATGATGCATTTCCCGTCAGAACCCCCATATCTAACACCCCGCCAAAGAGGTCCGTGAGCTGACTTTGATTATATATTTGACCTCCTGGTTCATATTGAGCACGGTAAAAAACCCCGCCGAGATAGCCATCCAGCTCTATCTGTTGGAAGTTTTTATAAAACTCAACGTGAGATGAAATTTCGGTATGTCGGCTGATGCCGTTGAAATAGATGGTAATGACTTTATCAATATAGTTTGCTGAAATTATATTATTACCAGCCCCCCCATCGAAATAAACAGAACCTTCTATGCTATTAAAAGTAGCGCGCATGCTTGAGGCATTTCCACCCCAGTACAGGACATCATCTCCTGCACCGAATCTATAGTGCGCGACGCCAAAATAATGTAAGGCGTAGTCGTTGAAGTAGTCACCGCCATTACTTCCATAGAAATTAAGCGAAGACATGCCACTATTGATAGTTACCCCCTCGCTCATACCATTGGTCGAAAGTTTAACCGTGCCAGCCGCAACATCATAAGCCCCGATGCTGTTAATGGTTAAATATTTTAGGTGGTCGGCAAAAGAAAGGTCATTAGTGCTACCATCAAACTGATTAGGATCTATAGTGACATTTGTAAGCACAGCAATTTCGGCATTGCTTAGAACATGTTTTACGCCAGAGTTAACCGTACTTGTATTGTCCCTCCCTAATACGATAGCGGTTTCATACATCAGGCTGGTACCAATATCTCGTTCAAAAGCGTGCTGAGCTATGCTACCCTCATTATCAATCGCTGCGTTATTTCTTAAGTCCAAAATGATCGCAATGGCAATATCATTTTTCGCCCCCAAGCCTGCATAATGACTTAATTCGCTGGCAGTAGCATTACGTCCATGTAACTCTTTAAAAATATGTTGTATAAATTCATTGCCATTAAGCTGTGCCCCTTTACGCATAAACTCGGCAGACCCTAGTAACAACTCTGCCAGATCTTTATAGCTCCGACCTTTTTCAAGATATTTACTCCAGTTATCCAGACCACCGGAGTCAATACTTCTGTGCGGTATAGCCAAATATAACGCTGATACCTGCTCTTGATAATTTAATGCGGGTAGCTCACCCTGCTTGTGAAATACTGTTGTATTAGCTATAAACTTATCTTTAGCAGCTTGGTCTGCAGGTGTGACAGGATCCCGTAAAGAGTTAATAATATCGACAAGTATATCACCTCTTCGGCTCCCATGTTCCAACTCATGCAAATACTTGGTCAATTCACTTTGACTTGGCTCTCTTTTAAATCCTTGCATAAATAGCCGCTCGATAAACTGAGTGTTATCCAGAACGGTGAGATAGGCTCTATCGTAAATGAATTTTTGAGCGACCTGTTCTAAGGTCATCTTTCCACTATTTAGCACATCCCCCCAAAAGCTGATCCCATTAGCAACAGCAACAGAACCTATAACATAATAAAGTGAAAAGACATCCTGAGCACCATGCGCACCAGCTGCCTGATTCACCGTTGGATAAAGTATTTCATTAACAACCTTATCAACCTTTGCTTTTGCTGAATAATGGCTGCCTGTTACAGCTTCACCTGTCTTATACATATTAATGTAAGACATTAATTTCGCAAGAGCCTCGTCCAATGGTAGCGAATATAAATTAGTGTAGTCTGGCTGATCACCAGAAGTACTACCAAAAATAGATCGAGCAATTGCAGTGATCACTGAGCTATTAGAATACCCATCGTACATTTCATGCCCAATTTCCGAGTCGAGTAATTTTCTCGCCAGCCCAGTCGCGGTGAGTTCACCTCGCTCCACTTGAGCGCCCACCTGGTCAATTTCGTAAATACTTGATTTAACGCCAAGAATACCATAATAAAAAGTGGCGACCATCTTTTGATATGCTAGTGAAGCCATAATTCCCCCAGATTATTTTAGAAAATCGTTATTACAACTTTATTAACTTTCCACAAGTAAAGTAATGTATTGCGGCAAGATACTGCCGTTGTTGTGAAACCCCAGGCACGGCTCAGGGTCTTTTTTCAAACTGAGCCCTAACGGCTGCAACTACAAATTCAATGGATTTGGCTTGAATCGCGAGAACGCAATACGAAGGAATGAATGCTTGCCACTGCCTCCATCGCCTACCCATGATATTTAAAAAACACATATAAAACATTAAGTTAAAAAAATCATAAAAACTAATTGTAATAACACCCATTAATAACAGGTTAATAACTTAGATATGTCAAGAAGACGAATAAAATAAAAATTGATATAATTTAAAATGAAATTATTAACAATTGAGATATTATTTAAGTGATATATATCCTAATTAATCAGCGAGTAACCAAAATAAACACGCTTATCTTATGGCTCTAACTTTTTATGGCAGTACAGGGATATACATAGAAATATGTCTTACAAAATTAACAAGATTGTGCTTGCAAAACCCTAAGCATCATCTATTATCAAAGAACAAACTTGGATAATTACCCTTACCTACACTGACCTGAATGTCGTACTGCGGGAGAACTCAAACATGGATCGCGTCAATATCATTCACGATTTGCTGGACTGGATTGAAAATCATCTGGAACAACCCTTGCTGTTAGATAACGTGGCAGCCAAGTCAGGCTACTCCAAATGGCACTTGCAAAGGATGTTCCGCAGCACCACCGGCCACGCACTGGGCAGCTATATCCGCGAGCGTCGTCTTTCGCAGGCGGCACAGGCGTTGCGTTCAAGCCCGCGCCCTATTCTCGATATCGCCCTGCAGTTCCATTTTGATTCCCAACCGTCATTTTCGCGCGCGTTTAAAAAACAGTTCGGTAAAACGCCGGCGGTGTATCGCCGTACTACGCGTTGGGACGTCGCTGAAATGCGCCCACAGGCTATCGAGCCGCTGAACGGACATCGCCACGAGTCGCCGGGTGTGCATCTGTGGTATGCAAGTAAGTGTCTGGACGGTAAATGTGGTAATTGGATGGGACAGTAACCTCCTCCTTGAGATAGAAAAATGCCGCCCCTTTTAATCACCATGCTGGTGTTTGAAAAGGGGCGGCATTTTTTATTGCAGCAATGTTTATTTAAAGGTGACGTCTACATTCGCTGTGGCATTGAACACCCCTGGTGTCGGCGTATTAGTCAGCCATTTCAGGTTAGCAATAAAGGTTTCCGACACTTCGTTCTGCTTATCTTGCAATACACCGCCAAAATCCACGTTGGTCTGCAAAGGAAGCGGCTTCTTGCTGGTATCACGCTGCTGGGTCAGGAAAATAGCGACCCCCGGTTTGGTCGTTGGCAAGATCTGCGTGTTGTCCGACGGATCCGCATTGGTGCTGCTGAAGCTGGCCTGCAGCGACTGCCCTGCACACTCTCCCCCGTTCAAAGTAGCTTTAATATCAAACGGCACCTGCTTGGCAATGACCCCCGTCTTAGCGCTGGTGGTGCTAAGCACACCAAAATCAACGCTCGCGCCATTATTTGCCAATACGCTGATCTGTGGATTGCACTGGATTACCCGTATCTTGTCCAGACCTTTAATATAGGCGTTAAAGTTACTGTCTTTGGTGGCATTCAGCCCCAACTCACCGTCAATCTGGAACAATGAAGCCCGTGCCAATGGCGCAAAATTACCCGCAGGCGGTTTAACCCCGGTAGCTCTGATGTACACCGAATAACTCGCGGTGACTGCCTGAGGGGCCGCCTTATTTCTGCCATTGGTACGAACGGTACCCGGGCCGAGGTCAGGGCCGGTTGGCCGGTTAGAGCTCTGCTTGAGGTTGATGGCGTCATAGTCACGTCCGTTGATCGAAACCCCAATTTCCAGTGACTTGTCCAGCCCACCGAAGGCGTTTTGCGGATTCCAATAAATATAGGCGTGTTCCCCCTGCGGGTAACCATCGGTATCCCAGCAGGTAAAGGTGGAGGTGAAGGGTTGCGAACGCCAGATCAAATTACCTTTAACAAAGTCGCTGGCAGCCAACACGATCGGGCGGCCGACGTCGATATCCTGCGTGACGCTGCCGGTCGGTCGGCTGGAACTGGTCGAGTTGCCGAAGCGGCACTGCATGGCTGCTGCCTGTTGCGCCATCGCCAACCCTGCCAATCCCACCAGTGACAGAAGTGTATTTCGTCCGAATTTACTTAAGCTCATGGTGCACCTTAAAGTTTTTGGCATTGCAGGGTCAGTTCCTGATATCCCATAGCAGTTTGTTGATTACCCACACTGGCTGGGATCGGCAGTACGCACTGCTGATCGGCTTTCGGGCCCCATTTAATCGTCAGTTTTTCACCCGGTTTAACACCGGAAACATAGGTGTCGCCATTCAGACCCACGGTACCACTGTTACGGCCATCTTCATTGAAGACACTGGCGCCAATGGCTGGGAAATTGTCATCCCCCAGACGCGCGTGGATCAGCAGGCTCACCCCTTTAAAGGTATCGAAGGTCACTTTCACTACCGATTTTTCCGTCGGAACAACTTGCTTACTGGCGATCGGCACATCAAGCCCAGGCCCGAAATCTTCGGTACGCAACGCAACGTAGTTGTAGCGATACGGGTTAGCTGACGGCACCACGGCATAACCGAAACGGTCAATCGTCACGCCCGGTTGGTTTTCCAGCCGCACGCCTTTGGCATCCTTGGCCTCTACCAGCAAAATGGTATTCTGCAGCGGTTGCGTCAAGGTTGCGCCCCCAGAGTGCACCAGCAGGCCGCCGGACAGGCCCACGCCAGCCTGACGATAGTTATTGCTGTATGCATAACTACCATCGATGTTACCAATACTGCTGCTGTAACCCAGATTCAGGTTACTGCTCTGACCCGAGGACTGGGTATGCCCGGTAGAAACCGAGTAGTTCATACGACGGTCGTCCAGCAGGGTACCGCTGATACCGGTGGAATAGCTGTCGCCACTCTGTTTGCTGTGCGCCGCAGTGAAGTTGGCGGTCGTTGAATTGTTGTTCTGCCCCCAATCCAGTGGGACCGAAACGGTAAAGTTCACGCTGCGATCGGAATAACCATACTGCCCACGGGTATCCTGCAGATAAACACCATAGGAAATACGTTTGTAACCGTCGTTATAACCCATCTGAATGGTACGATCGTTACCGGAAACGCCCCAATAGTTCTGATGGCTGACGTTGGCATACAGGCTGGCACCTGCCCACAGTTGCTGGCTGAGCGACAATTCGACACGTTCACGTTTGTTACCGTAACGCGCGGTGTAACGGGTGCGCTTCTGGTTGTTACTCCAGGATGGCTGGCCCGGCTGCAAATCATTCGGATCCCAGTAGTCATTGGCATAAACACCATTGCGCCAGCGATTACGTTCCGCAACAGCATCGCTGAGATCGTAATAACCGGATGTCGCATAGCGGTAACCCGCCAGTTGGAAGTTAGTCCCCATCTGGTTCAGTGACTTGGAATACAGGAAACGGAAGCTCTGGCCTTGCTTACGATCGCCGTTGGCCAGTTCGGTATCAGAGATAGAACCGTCAATCGACACTGCCCCCCAGGATCCCAGGCTTTTACCCATACCCAGGGCGGCGGAGCGATAGTGTTCAGCCATTACGATGCCGCCAAAAGGGGTCAGGCCATAGTTTAAACCACGTGCCAGCGTACCCTGAATCAAATTAGGCTGATAACCCCCGTTACCGTTGTGGTACTTACCGGCAGTCACCTGGAAATTCCAAATACCCTCACGCAGCATATTCGCCACGGAAGAATAGGCAACGCTGAAGGTTTTATGTGAACCATCGGCTTCATTGACGGTGACAATCAGGTCACCGTTGTTGGTGTGCGGATAAACGTCATGGATCTCAAAAGGACCCGGCGCCACGTTGGTGCTGTAGATAATGTAACCGTTCTGGCGGATCTCTACGCGGGCGTTAGTCGCCGCAATGCCACGAACTACCGGCGCATAACCGCGCAAGCTGTCTGGCAACATATCATCTACGCTGGAAAGTTGGACCCCGCGGAACTGGAAGCTGCCAAACACATTATTGTTGGTGCTGGCCTGCCCCATAATCAAACGGCTGCGCCACGGCGCTATATCGGTCTCTGCCCAGGACGATAGATTCGTCCAGTTAGCGCTGCTACCGCTCTGCTTATCCAAAGTGGAGTTATTGCGCAAGCGCCATCTGCCCAGATTCAGACCACTGTTCAGCGACAGGAAAGTATATTCGCTATCATCTGCATCATCTTTGCGATAACTGTTCTTGTTGTAATTGAAGGTATAGTTGGCGAACAGGGCATTGATGCCTTCATCGTACATACTTGGCGGAATTGCACCTATGGCGCTCAAATCCATCATGGTCTGCGGCACAGAAATATTGATTTGCTGCACCCCAGCATCATAGCTGACGGTGGCGTCCTTAATCAGTGCCGGTAAATCTACACAGCTGCCTGCCGGCAGAGTTTGCGGCAGTTTCACGCCGTAATTCAGCAGATCTTCAACTTTCAGGCAGGGCTGAGACGCAGCCTGCCCTTTTACCTGTCGAAAAGTAACATCTTTATGATCGACCTGAGTCAGGTTGACATAAATATCAAATGGATAGACGCCCGGTTGCAAAGCATCCCCCTGAGCAACAGCTTCGGCATTACTCAGATTTTCATTGCCGTGTACAAACGACATGTTAAATTCTGCCAGCGCCGCTTCACTCCATACCATCGGCGCGGCAGCGGCAATGATTGCAATCCGGATTAACTGTGTCAGCCGTGTCGTTCCGCATGCTACTTTTCGTTGATGTGCCATTCCCTGTCTCTCTTATTGTACTGGAACGTCCTTGACTTCCGTTCTACCGCCAAAATCATTGATATAACTGAAGGAAATTTTGTTACTCACGCTGACGCCAGCCGGGATGCTAATTGCAAGGCGATCGCCTGGATTCACCATATTGGCGTCCACATCCACGTTCTTGCCCGCGCTGTTTTTCAAATGCAGCGCCCCAAAGGTAATATGCAGTGGGCCATCGTTAAACACCTGCAAACGTGAACCTTCGCGCTGCCAGCGTAATTTCTGCACTTGCTCGTCCAGCGTCGTTTTTAACGTTACAGGGCGATAAAAAAGTTTAATTCGGGTACGCACTGCAACCTGAAGCACATTGGCCTGCTTCGGTGCCGGCGGAATTTCCTGCACGTTAATCCAGAGCAGAGTTTCTTTATCCTGTGGGAAGCCAGTGCCAGAATAAATAAAACGTAAAATGGCCGTTTTAGTCGCGTCCAGTTTCAAAATTGGCGGGACAACTACGATTGGCAGATTCTTCGGCACCTGATTTCTGTCACCGGTATCCAGCCAGGTTTGCACCATATAAGCTTCAGCAGCATCATTATGGATTGGTAGTGAGGCAGATTTGTCTGTGCCTTTATATATTACGCGGGTGGAATCTACCTGGATCCCGGCGTAGCTGCTAAAAGTGCCCAGCATCAACAGAGCGGCAAAGAACTTTTTCATCGGTTTCCTCTACGGGCCATCCTTGGCCGTTTGTGTCCTAAAAGATCAATTATTTGTATTCGATGGTGAACGGGCTGGTGGCGTTTGCCAGACCAGCGGTCACACCAGCGAATGAACGGTAACGAGCCTGCAGGTTGAAGGTCGCGGTACCGGCTGCATCAACGCTAACTTTAGCTACATCGTCATTGATGTTAGAACCGTCGCCGATAGCAAAAGGCTTGCCGGTGTTGTCAGTGATTTCGATACCTACGCCGGTAGCTGCAGTGCCGGTGCCGCCAACGTTGCTTACGGACAGCAGGTCTGGGTTGCCAGCAACGGTATTACCGTCGAAACGCAAGCTGTAATCGCCCGCGTCACATTTTTCCAGAGAGATCTGGAAAGCTTTAGATGCAGATTTATCACCAACATTTGCGAAAGCAGAAGTTGGGTAGGTACCCAAATAAACTTCTTTATTTTGAGTATCGCTAGTTACCTGGCAGGTAGACTGTTTGATTTCACCGGTGAATTTAACGGTGCCATTTGCTGCCATTGCGTTGGAAGCAGTTACAGACAATACCAGCGCGGCCAAAGGCAATAATACTTTTTTCATTTCCAGCTCCATAGAAAAACAATAAAATAATCGATTCAGTGACAGATGAATATATACCGACCCGGCACTGAGCATACACTCAGCGATAGCACTCCTTGCTTAAAAGGAATGTTGCCTCGATGAACCCATTGCCGGACGAAATATAGACTAAGCGTATTCTTATTGTTAAATCGTTTAAAACATTCATAACCCCCCTCTTGATAGGAATAAACTATCAACAAATACCTATCGATCGATGTTGACGATTCAATCGAATAGGAATAATCTGTGTTTGGGAAAGCCATGCAGTTGGACATTTTGCCTTAAGGGCTGATTAACAGCATATTATTCTAAATATTTACATTTTGTAACCTTTTGAGCGGTTTGGAATTCGCGACGATTGACGCGTTTAACGGTCAATGAGCAGCATCACTCATCTTCGCTGCATTTAATAAGATATTTACCCATAAATAGGCTTATTTTATTTTATTTTCGTTATAAAACATACGGTTGTATATCAATCAAGGGATTGAGGAATGCGCAGTTCTTTTAGAGAGCAAAATAACGGAATTAATTATGTTTTCCAGCCAATGTTCGCAAAATCTGGACAATTGCTGGCCGTTGAGTGCCTGTCACGATTCACTTTTAATAGTGAATATGCGCATTTTTCTCCTGAACAGTTCTTTCGCACTGCCGATAGCGCCACCCGAATTGAGATTCTGTTAGAGCAGGTCAGTCTGATAGAGAAATATAATCACTGGTTTCGTGAGAATCAGGTTATAGCCACATTAAATGTGGACGATCATTCTCTGAGATCTTTGGCTAATAGCCATTTTGCGGAAAGAATTAATGCCACTCGCTGTATTCATTTCGAAATCAGTGAAAACTCAACCCGACTGGTAAAGGATCGTGTCCATGGCGATCCCTCTCTAAAGAGTTATTCTTTTTGGCTTGATGATTTTGGTTCTGGCTATGCGGGTTTCTCCGCGTTGTATAACAGCCAGTTCCGCTTCGTTAAACTCGACCGCTTTTTGTTATGGGACTTTATGAAAAAGTCCGGCGGCGACGGTTTAATGCGCGCTTTATTGCGTTTTTTTCACCTTAACCATTACAAGGTGATTATCGAAGGAGTAGAAACTCCCGAACATAAAAAGTGGCTGGACGAAATGCCATATTACGCACTGCAGGGAAAGCTGTGGAAGGAATCCGACATCAAGGATTTGAGTTCGCTTCTTACAGCTGAATACTTTTAACTCATTATGGGTGTTTGCCATTATGTCTAAAAACAATGTCCTTGTTATTAGTGAGTGTAAGTACAGCTATGTCGGCCTTTCGGTATTACTGAAAAAACATTACGGCAAGTACGATATCAGACTGTTTTCAGATTTTATGCACGGCGGGGCTAAGGCAGAGAAGATCATCAAGCACGATATCGCGCTGATTTTCACCTCACAGAATCTGGAGCAAAGCGTCAATGTCATCGAAAGCCTGGTGTCTTTGCATCAGCAATACAATTCCAAAACACGCCTGCTGGTGTTTTATGATGACGAGCGCGTAGTAAAACTGTTGTCGATTTTGGGGATTTCCGTTGAGCTGGTCTCTACGCGCATCCCACTTTATTCGCTACAGGAAAAAATACAAAATCTGCTGGAAAGCAAAGAGCCCGGCGGGATAAAAATGCAGAAAACCCGGGAGCTAAGCCCAGCAGAAAGTGACGTTATTTTCAATTTGCTGCGTGGCGATAGCCTGTTGCACATTGCCCAAAAGCGCGGCACTCACCCCAAAACCATTTTCTCTCAGAAATACAGTGCGATGAAAAAACTGCGTTTGCGCAGCATGAGTACCATCTTCGTCGCCAGCAAGTGATCCGTCAGGCCGTCCCGGCGGCCTGACGCCTCGCGGTCACGTTAAATTAATGTAACAAGTAACGATAAAGCAGCAACAGTCACATAACACTCCTACCCATTGGTTAAGATCCCGCCACGGAATTTTCCCGTGAGTCATCTGTCTGGATTAAAAAAACATCAGGAGATGTTATGAAGTCATCCTTATTCAGCCGTTATACCTGCTTTGTGTTGAGCATCTTGCTGACGCTGATATCTTTGGCACTGTTGCCGCACCGGCCCTGGTTTTGGCTGCCGGCGATCATTTTTGGGGCACTGAGCGCATTGGGTATTTACGATTTAACTCAACAGCGCCACGCCATCTGCCGCAACTACCCGATCATTGGCCGCCTGCGCTTCTTCTTCGAATTTATCCGCCCGGAAATACGCCAGTATTTATTGGAAGAAGATAACGCGCAGATCCCGTTCTCCCGCACTCAACGCACACTGGTCTATCGTCGCGCTAAAAACGAGATGGGTGACAAACCCTTTGGCACTCAGTTGGACGTGTATCAAACCGGCTACGAATGCATCGGCCATTCCATGTGCCCGGTAGCGGTATCCGATCCGACCAGCTTCCGCGTGGCGATCGGCGGCCCCGGCTGCAGCCAACCCTACTCCGCTTCTATTTTCAATATCTCGGCCATGAGTTTCGGCGCGCTGTCGGCTAATGCCATTCGTGCCCTCAATCTGGGCGCGGCAAAGGGCAATTTCTACCATGATACCGGTGAAGGCAGCATCAGCCGCTACCATCGTGAGAACGGTGGCGATCTGGTGTGGGAACTGGGCAGCGGCTACTTTGGTTGCCGCACGGACGATGGTCATTTTGATCCACAGCGCTTTGCCGAGCAGGCTAAAAACCCGCAGGTCAAAATGATTGAAATCAAACTCAGTCAGGGTGCCAAACCAGGCCATGGTGGCATTCTGCCGGCGAAAAAAGTGGATGCGGAAATTGCCGCGACGCGCGGTGTACCAGAAGGCGTCGACTGTATTTCACCGGCCTCACACAGCGCCTTCAGCACCCCGGTGGAAATGATGCACTTCATCCAGCAGTTGCGCGAGCTGTCAGGTGGCAAACCCGTGGGCTTCAAGCTGTGCATCGGCCACCCCTGGGAGTTTGTCGCCATCGCCAAGGCCATGTTGCAGACCCAAATATTACCGGACTTTATCGTGGTGGACGGTAAAGAAGGCGGCACCGGAGCGGCACCGCTCGAATTGTCCAACTATATGGGCATGCCACTGCGCGAAGGGCTGTTGTTCGTGCATAACACGCTGGTTGGCTGCGGATTGCGTGACCAAATCAAAATCGGTGCCAGCGGCAAGATTATCAGCGCCTTCGACATCGCCAGCGTATTGGTACTGGGTGCCGATTGGGTGAATTCAGCGCGCGGCTTTATGTTCGCCGTAGGCTGCATACAATCGCAGAGTTGCCATACCAACCACTGCCCGACCGGCGTCGCCACCCAGGATCCGCTGCGCCAGAAAGCGCTGGTGGTGCCAAACAAGGCAGAGCGCGTCTACCATTTCCACCAGAACACGGTAAAAGCGCTGGCGGAAATGTTGGCGGCAGCCGGGGTCAGCCGTCCGGAACAGCTGACTTCACACCATATGCTGCGCCGCATTACCTCGACGGAAATCAAGGTCTATGCCGACATCTATTACTACCTGAAACCTGGGGCACTGTTGCAAAAAGAGATTGAAAGCGATTTCTATGCGCGCATGTGGCGCATGGCGACACCAAACAGTTTCGATCAAGCGATCGCCCTGCCGGTTTAAGCGGTGGATTGTCCTCTCGCCTCAGGGAAGGACTTTGGAGAGGGGGTTGCTTGCTACAGCAGCCCTCCCCCTTAGCGGCGAGAGAACATGTGGGCTATTGCTTACGCGCCGGGGCGTCACCGGCCACGTAATATTCAGCGGTGCTGCGCGGCAACGGCGTGCGCTGGCGGATCCGGTCGGCGATTTTCTCGGCGATCATGATGGTGGTGGCATTCAGATTACCGGTAATGATCAACGGCATAATTGACGCATCCACCACCCGCAACCCTTCCATGCCGTGCACCCGGCCCTGCCCATCCACCACTGCCATTTCGTCTTCGCCCATTTTGCATGAGCAGGAAGGATGGAAGGCGGTTTCGGCATGCTCACGCACAAAAGCGTCCAACTGTTCGTCGGTCTGCACTTGCGGCCCCGGACTGATTTCGCGACCGCGGTATTCATCCAGCGCCGGCTGCGCCATGATTTCACGCGTGATACGGATAGCATCGCGGAACTCCTGCCAGTCCTGCTCGGTCGCCATATAGTTGAACAGGATGCTCGGGTGCTGACGCGGATCTTTGGATTTGACCTGCACCCGGCCGCGGCTCGGGGAGCGCATCGAACCGACGTGTGCCTGGAAACCGTGCTCTTTCACCGCATTGCTGCCGTTGTAGTTAATCGCTACCGGCAGGAAATGATACTGAATGTTCGGCCAGGCGAACTCTTCACGGCTGCGGATAAAACCACCGGCTTCAAACTGGTTGCTGGCACCAATACCGCTGCCGTTGAACAGCCACTCCGCACCGATTTTCGGTTGGTTAAACCATTGCAACGCCGGGTACAACGACACCGGTTTTTTACAGGCGTACTGCAGGTACATTTCCAGGTGGTCTTGCAGGTTCTCCCCCACCCCCGGCAGTTCGTGCACCAGATCAATATCCAGACGGTTCAGTAAGGCGGCCGGCCCCACGCCGGAACGCTGCAGGATCTGTGGCGAGGCAATCGCCCCCGCACACAACAGCACTTCTCGGCGTGCACCCGCGCTGATGATCTGGTTGCTCTCACCCTGCAAATAATCAACACCGACCGCACGCTTGCCGTCGAAGCGAATACGATCGGTCAGCGCATGGGTCACAATCTTCAAATTAGGGCGAGATCGTGCCTGATCCAGATAACCGCGAGCGGTGCTGGCACGACGGCCTTTCGGCGTGACGGTGCGATCCATTGGGCCGAAGCCTTCCTGCTGGTAGCCGTTCAGATCTTCGGTACGCGGGTAGCCCGCCTGTACGCCAGCCTCCACCATCGCGTGGAATAATTCGTTGTTACCGGCTTTTGGTGTGGTAACGCTGACCGGGCCATCGCCGCCGTGAAAATCGTTCGGCCCGATATCGCGAGTTTCTGCCTTGCGGAAATACGGCAGGCAGTCCAGGTAGCTCCAGTCTTCCAGACCCGGTGCCTTCGCCCAGTTATCGAAATCCATCGCGTTGCCGCGGATGTAGCACATGCCGTTTATCAGCGAAGAACCGCCCAGTCCCTTGCCACGGCCACATTCCATGCGGCGATGGTTCATGTGCGGCTCAGGGTCGGTTTCATACGCCCAGTTGTAACGGCGGCCCTGCAGCGGGAAGGCCAACGCCGCCGGCATCTGAGTGCGAAAATCCATCCGATAGTCCGGGCCGCCGGCTTCCAGCAGCAACACGCTGACGTCAGCGTCTTCGGTCAAACGGGTGGCTAATACGTTACCGGCCGAGCCGGCCCCGATAATGATGTAATCGTATTCCATCGATTATCTCCTGATAGGCAATGCGCCTGACGCGAACGCGCCAGGCGAAAGAAAGAAAAAGCGGGGATAGTTAAAATACCGAGGTGTATTCACCCAGCTCGACCTGAATCGACTTAATTTGGGTGTAGTGTTCCAGCGTACCGAGGCCATTCTCGCGGCCGACGCCGGATTGCTTGTAACCACCGACCGGCATTTCTGCCGCCGATTCACCCCAGGTATTAATCCAGCAAATGCCGGCTTCCAGTTGATGGATAACCCGGTGGGCACGGGTCAGATCGTTAGTGACCACTCCGGCGGCCAGGCCGAAGGTGGTGTCGTTGGCGCGGCGCACCACTTCGTCTTCACTTTGATAGCTGAGGATGCTCATCACCGGCCCGAAGATCTCTTCACGCACAATTTCCATCTCGTCACGGCAATCGGTAAACACCGTCGGGGCCACATAAGCCCCCTTGGCGAATTCACCTTTAGTGACACGTTCGCCGCCACACAACAGACGTGCGCCGCTGTTCTTGCCGCTTTCGATAAAGCGCAGCACCGACTCCATATGCGCAAAGCTGACCAACGGGCCAAAGTTGGTTTGCGGATCGGTAGGGTCTCCCAGACGAATGCGTTTAACCCGTTCAAGGATTTTCGCCTCAAACTGTGCCTGCAACGCGGCGGGAACAAATACGCGGGTGCCGTTGGTACACACCTGACCGGAGCTGTAGAAGTTGGCCATCATGGCGATATCGGCGGCGCGATCCAAATCAGCGTCGTCAAAGATAATCAGCGGCGATTTCCCACCCAGTTCCATGGTGACTTCTTTGAGCGTCGAGCCGGAAGCGTTAGCCATCACTTTCTTGCCGGTTTTCACCCCGCCGGTGAACGACACCTTGGCGATACCAGGATGATCGGTCAGGTACTGGCCCACTTCTGCGCCGCTGCCAGTGACCACGTTGAATACGCCGTCCGGCAGACCGGCTTCGGTGTAGATCTCCGCCAGCTTCAGCGCCGTCAAAGAAGTCACTTCGCTCGGTTTGAAGATCATGGCGTTGCCTGCCGCCAGTGCAGGAGCCGACTTCCATAAGGCGATTTGAATCGGGTAGTTCCAGGCACCGATACCGGCCACCACACCCAGGGGCTCGCGGCGGGTATAAACAAAGGAGCTATCGCGCAGCGGGATCTGCTGCCCCTCGATGGATGGGATCAGGCCAGCGTAATACTCCAGCACGTCAGCACCGGTGACAATATCTACTGCCGTGGTTTCCGACATCGCCTTGCCGGTATCCAGCGTTTCCAGCGCGGCCAGTTCGTCGTTACGTTCGCGCAGGATATCCACTGCACGACGTAAAATGCGAGAACGCGCCATTGCCGTCATCGCCGCCCACACCTTTTGTCCGCTGGCTGCGCTGGCCACCGCACGGTTGACGTCTTCAGCGCTGGCGGACTGGATTTCGGCAAGCACTTCGCCGTTTGCCGGGTTCACTGCGTTGAAGGTTTTTCCATCGGTACTGTCTACATAGGCGCCATTAATATAGAGCTTCTGTAAGCCAAAACGGGACATAGGTTCTCCTTGGGTTGTCCTCAGGGTGGCGTGTGCCCCCGGAGTTGAAACGTAATGTAATCGGTAGTGAGTGCTAGCGCCTGCGCCTGATTAAATGCCGCACCGCGCAACGCGCTGCGCAGCCACAGGCCGTCGATCAACGCCGCCAAGCCTTTGGCCGCCAGCCGTGCCTGCGCCTGCGGCAGCACCCGGCTAAATTCGGCGCACAGGTTGGAATACAATCGGCGGCCGTTCACCTGCTGCAACCGATTCAACTGTGGCTGATGCAGACTGCTGGCCCAAAAGGCCAGCCAGGTTTTCATCGCCGCACTGTTGATCTGGCTGTCGTCGAAGTTACCGGCGACGATCGCCTGCAGCCGTGATGCCGGGCTGTGGTCGCTCAGCGCCTGCAGCCTTAGTTTCACCGCCTCGCCCAGATGGCTAATCAAATAGCGCATCGTGGCTTCCAGCAGGCCATTCTTATCCTTGAAATAGTGGCTGATGATGCCGTTGGAAACCCCCGCCCGGCGCGCTATCTGTGCGATGGTGGCGTCATGCATTCCAACTTCATTTACCGCGGCCAGTGTGGCATCTATCAACTGCTGCCTTCTGATCGGCTGCATTCCTACCTTTGGCATAATTCGACTCTCACAAAACCGATTTCGGCCTCGTCTCAGCGGCGGGATTTCACCGTCTTTCCGCCTGCTGAACTTGGTCTTCATGGCAACTATTAAACTTTTTTTTGATTGAACGTTCAATAAAAATTGCATATATTTTATTGCCGATTGGTTACAAATATGTATCTTTCGGTTGTGGAACTGGCTGATTTTTGTGAGGTATTTAACGAATCTGACCAAAATCAGTGTCTGTAAGCGGTTCCCACCACGAGGCGATTTTCCGCTTCGTAAACAAGCAAAGTGGCAATCTTTGGCAAGCAGAATAGCGATTGTCGCGGCGCTTCTATCCGCACTGTTTCCGGGCGACGCCTGCGTGTCGTTCAGGCTGGTGTGTGGGCACGATTTTACTCAGTTGTTAAAAAACAGAGGAAGACGATGACAACACGCGAAACCTCCTCAAAACCGCAAAAGGATGGCCTTAATCCTGTGGTTTTCTTTACCTCGGCAGGGCTGATTTTGGCCTTCTCGCTGATGACCATCTTTTTTACCGATTTCTCCGGGCGATGGATCACCCGCACCCTGAATTGGGTGTCAACCACCTTCGGCTGGTACTACCTGCTGGCCGCCACCCTGTACATCGTATTTGTGGTGTTTATCGCCGCTTCGCGCTTTGGTTCGATCAAGCTCGGGCCTGAGCAGTCAAAACCCGAATTCAGCCTGATGAGCTGGGCCGCGATGCTGTTTGCCGCCGGTATCGGCATCGATCTGATGTTCTTCTCGGTCGCCGAACCGGTGACACAATATATGATGCCGCCGGAGGGGCAGGGCCAGACGCTGGAAGCCGCACGCCAGGCCATGGTCTGGACGCTGTTCCACTACGGCCTGACCGGCTGGTCGATGTATGCGCTGATGGGTATCGCCCTCGGCTACTTCAGCTACCGCTATAACCTGCCACTGACCATCCGTTCGGCGCTGTACCCGATTTTCGGTAAACGCATCAATGGTCCGATTGGCCACAGCGTGGACATTGCTGCAGTGCTGGGTACCATCTTCGGTATCGCCACCACCCTCGGTATTGGCGTGGTGCAGTTGAACTACGGGCTGAAAGTGCTGTTCCACATACCGGAAAACCTGACGGTTCAGGCCGCGTTGATCCTGCTTTCGGTGATCATGGCCACCATTTCGGTGACTTCCGGCGTCAATAAGGGCATCCGTATTCTTTCCGAGCTCAACGTGCTGTTGGCACTGGGGCTGATTTTATTCGTGTTGTTCTTCGGTGATACCGAGTTCCTGCTCAATGCGCTGGTGCTTAACGTCGGTGATTACATCAACCGCTTTATGGGCATGACGCTCAACAGCTTCGCTTTCGATCGTCCGGTGGAATGGATGAACAACTGGACGTTGTTCTTCTGGGCCTGGTGGGTCGCCTGGGCACCGTTTGTCGGCCTGTTCCTGGCGCGTATTTCACGCGGTCGCACCATCCGACAGTTCGTGGTCGGCACGCTGATTATTCCGTTCGTGTTTACCCTGCTGTGGCTGTCAATCTTCGGTAACAGCGCGCTGTACCAGATTATTCACGGCAATGCCGCCTTCGCGCAGGAAGTGATGCAGTACCCGGAACGCGGGTTCTACAGCCTGCTGGCGCAGTATCCTGGCTTTACCTTCAGCGCTTCGGTGGCCACCATCACCGGATTGCTGTTCTACGTTACCTCGGCGGATTCAGGCTCTCTGGTGCTGGGCAACTTCACCTCGCGCCTTAGTGATATCAATAATGATGCGCCCAACTGGCTGCGTATTTTCTGGTCGGTGGCGATTGGCCTGCTGACCATTGGTATGTTGATGACCGACGGCGTGCCCGCGCTGCAGAAAACCACGGTGATCATGGGCCTGCCGTTCAGCTTTGTGATCTTCTTTGTGATGGCAGGGTTGTATAAATCGCTACGGGTGGAGGATTACCGCAAGGCCAGCGCCCTGAACACCAGCGCGCCAATGCCGGTGTCCAGCAATGACGTGTTGAACTGGAAACAGCGCCTGTCACGAGTGATGAATTATCCAGGCACCCAGTACACACAGAAAATGATGGATACCCGTTGCCGACCGGCGATGCAGGAAGTGGCGCGAGAGCTGGAATTGCGCGGGGCCAAAGTGGAGTTCAGTGAAGTGCCGCCAACCGAAGATGAGCGTTTAAACCATCTGGAACTGCTGGTGCATTTAGGTGAGGAGCAAAACTTTATCTATCAGATCTGGCCGCAGCGTTACTCGGTGCCGGGCTTTACCTATCGCGCCCGCTCCGGCAAGTCACACTACTACCGGCTGGAAACCTTCCTGATGGAAGGCACCCAGGGCAATGACCTGATGGACTACAGCAAAGAACAGGTGATCGGCGATATCCTCGATCAGTACGAGAAACACCTGAACTTTGTGCACATCCACCGAGAGGCACCGGGTAATACCCTGACTTTCCCGGATATGTAACCGCTAATCAGCTCCGTTGTTTCACAGTAGGGGCGCTGCATGCTGCGCCCTATAGCATAATCAATGGGTTAAATCGGGTCGAACATGTTCGACCCCTACAGGTTTAGCCCTTAGTCCGAGGCCACATTATGTGGCCTTTGGTTTTCAGGGTAGCCTGAATCTGCGCCACTTACTGCCCCATCGCATCTTTTTTCATTTCATCTTTTTTCATGCCGTCTTTGGCCATGCTGTCTTTCTTCATGCCGTCATGTTTCATCGCATCCTTACTCATGCTGTCTTTCTTCATGCAATCCTTGCTCATGCAGTCTTTGTGCATGGCGTCTTTTTTCATGCCATCTTTAGCCATACCGTCATGAGACATCTGGCCCATGTTGTCCTTTTTCATCGAGTCCTTACTCATGCTGTCTGCAGCATTGGCACCGATAGAACCCAACATCAACGCACTGCACATCATCACTGCGAATAACTTTTTCATGGTATTTCCTTCTCTCATTTAAAAAGCACCTGTGTGCCGGGGATAGATAGTTGTGGCCGCCGTTAACTGCCGCCAAACCAGTTGTAACCTTGATCTTCCCAGTAACCGCCGGGAAAACGGTTGGTGACTTCAATCACCTGAATATGTTTCGGATTCTTGTAGCCGAGCTTGGTCGGCATGCGCAGTTTCATCGGGTAACCGTATTTACGCGGCAGGATTTGGCCGTCGTAGGTCAGCGCCATAATGGTTTGCGGATGCAGCGCCGTGGCCATATCAATGCTGGTGTAGTAATCGTCGGCACATTTAAAGCTGACATATTTGGCACTCAGGTCCGCACCGACCGCCTGAAGAAACTCCGCGAACGGCACCCCGCCCCATTTGCCGATAGCGCTCCAGCCTTCGACGCAGATATGGCGCGTCACCTGGCTGATTTGCGTCATCTTGTGCAATTGCGGCAGCGTCCAGGGCTGCTTATTCAGCACCAGTCCGTTGACCTCCAGCCGGTAGTCGTCACCATTGATATCCGGTGCTTCTTCCTCTGCGTAAAACGCGTTGAACGGAAATGGACGGGTAATCATCGACTCGGCATACACCGGCGCCAGATGGTCGGCATTGAACAACCAACCCTGTACCCGGTCGTTAAAGCGCGAGATGCGACTCAGCGCCTGTTCGACATTGGCGTTGTCGCTGATGTCACACCCGGTGAGCATCGCAATACCGCCTAATGTCAGTCCGTTGCGCAGGAAGCGACGACGCGAAGAGGACTCCAGCTGGCGTGCCAGCAGTTGCTGAGCTTCCCTGACTATCTCCCGCCCTTCGCTCAGGCTTATTGGGTCTTTTTCTGTTTTCATCAGGCTCTCCTTAACGTCCACGCAGCATGGCCAACAACGTGCGTGGCACCAGCGCCACCATCACCAGATGTACCACTACAAAGCCTACCAGCCCGGACATGGCAAAGAAGTGGATGTATCGCACTGTTTCATAGCCGCCGAGCAGGTCACGCAACAGTGGGAACTGCACCGACTTCCACAACACCAAACCGGAAAGCACCATCACCACGCTGGCAACCATCACAAACAGGTAAGCGGCCCGTTGCACCATGTTGTAATGGCGCAGGTCGTTATGACCGAGCTTGCCCCGTAATGCCGCCAGCAAATCGCCGAACAAGGCTTTCGGACTGAGCGGCCAGAATTTGCGTTTCAGCCGGCCGCTGAACAGGTTAATCAGCAGATAACACAGGCCATTAATACCAAACAGCCACATGCCGGCGAAATGCCACTGCAAAGCGCCGCCCAACCAACCACCCAGTGTCAATTCATTGATAAAACTGAAGTTGAACAACGGTGAAGCGTTATAGATGCGCCAACCGCTGGTGACCATAATCAGCATCGCCAGCGCATTCAGCCAGTGCGTCAGGCGCAGCCACAGCGGATGGATCAGCGCGGGTTTTTCCGGCGTAACAGACATATCCATGGAGTCTCTCCTGACGTTAGCGGTTTCGATGTGCTGAGTATCCGTCTGATTTGTTCCCCAAGACCTCACGCAAAGTTAAATAAAATGTGATAACTCCGGCTCTGCGGCTTGTGTAGACTTCTAATAAGGTCTGGCAATCAGCGGTGAGAAGAATGGAAAAGCCAAAGAAAATTTTAATCGTCGAGGACGACGGCAATATCGCGGAGTTACTGCAGTTGCATCTGCGTGACGAAGGCTATGACATCAGCCATGCCGCCGACGGTAATCTGGGTATGGCCATGCTGGAACAAGGCGGCTGGGACGCACTGATCCTCGATTTGATGTTGCCAGGCATTGACGGGCTGGAGATCTGCCGCCGCGCCCGCAATA
This sequence comes from Serratia proteamaculans, assembly GCF_004684015.1. GTDB lineage: Bacteria > Pseudomonadota > Gammaproteobacteria > Enterobacterales > Enterobacteriaceae > Serratia > Serratia proteamaculans_F. The sequence continues at coordinate 207,944 of NZ_SRIA01000010.1, read as the reverse complement.
TGACGCGCTACACGCCGATTATCATCACCAGTGCACGCTCCAGCGAAGTGCATCGCGTCCTGGGGCTGGAGCTGGGCGCGGACGACTACCTTGCCAAACCCTTCTCGATGCTGGAACTGGTGGCCAGGGTCAAGGCACTGTTTCGCCGTCAGGAGGCGATGAGCCGTAACCTGCGGATGGAGGCCGGCACGCTAAGTTTTGACGGTTTGACCATCGATCCTATCGCCCGTGAAGTGCATTTGAACCATCAGCCGGTCGATCTGACGCCGCGTGAATTTGACCTGCTGTATTTTTTTGCCAAACACCCCGGCAAGGTATTCTCCCGTCTCAGCCTGCTCAATCAGGTGTGGGGTTATCAGCATGAGGGCTATGAACACACCGTGAATACTCACATCAACCGGCTACGTATCAAGATCGAAAGCAACCCGGCGGAACCTGGGCGCATCCTCACCGTGTGGGGTATGGGCTATAAATTCGCGGCTGCGCCGCAAGAGTAAACCATGAAAAATCTTACGCTAACGCAACGCCTGACCCTGATCTTCGCCCTGTTGATGGTGGTCAGCTGCGCCATTTCCGGCTGGATGCAGGTACGCAGCAGTACCCAATACAGCCAGGCGGTGATCCAACGGCTGTCCGGCAATCTGGCGCAGCACATTGCCGACAGCAACCCGCTGTTAGGTCAAAACGGGCTGAACTCGCAATCGATGCAAAACCTGTTTAGCCAACTGATGGCAGTGAATCCCAGCGTCGAGGTGTATCTACTCAATAAACGGGGCGACATTATCGCCAACGCCGCACCGGCAGGGCACCTGAAACGGCAAAAAGTGAACCTGCAGCCGCTGCATTCGCTATTCGATGGGGCTAATGTACCGGTTTACGGCGATGACCCGCGCAATCCTGAGACCCAGAAAGTGTTCAGCGCCGCGCCCCTGAAGGTTAACGGCCAGGTTGAGGGTTACCTGTACGTGGTACTGCGGGGGGAGGATTACGATGCGCTGGCCAGCCCTGCATTGCAGAACTCCGTAGTGTCCATGGCGCTGTGGACGTCGGGCCTGATGGTACTGTTCAGTCTGGTGGCCGGTGGTTTTGCTTTTTATTGGGTGACTCGGCCTATCCGTCGTCTTACACGTCAGGTCAGTGAATTGAACAACGGCGGCATCGCGGCGGTGCAAGCCTATGCGGCGCTGCCTGCCGAAGATGCTGGTGGTCGCGATGAGGTCAGCCGACTGCAACAAGCGTTCAGCAGCATGGCACAACGCATTGCCGAACAGTGGCAGTCACTTTCGCAGCAGGATCAGCAACGTCGCGAATTTATCGCCAATATCTCGCACGATCTACGCACTCCGCTGACATCACTGCATGGCTATCTGGAGACGCTGTCGGTCAAGTCCGCCAGCCTGAGTGAAAACGATCGCCAACGTTATCTGGAAATTGCACTGGCACAGAGCCGTAAGGTCGGCCGATTGGCGCAGGAACTGTTCGAGTTGGCGCGGCTGGAATATGGCGTGGTGAAACCGCAGAAAGAGCCGTTCTCGCTCAGCGAACTGGTGCAGGACGTGTTTCAGAAGTTTGAATTGGCAGCGGAAGCTCGCCAGCAACGGTTGCTGGCGGACATCGCCCCAGGCATTCCGCTGGTGTTTGCCGATGTCAGTATGATTGAGCGGGTGCTGACCAACTTGTTGGATAACGCCATCCGCCACACGCCACAGGGTGGCGAGATAGAGGTACGCCTGTGGCAACAGGCGGGCAAGGTGCTGGTACAGGTTAATGACAGTGGGCCGGGTATTCCGCAGGAGTTGCGCGGCGATCTGTTTATGCGCCCTTCGATTCTGAGCAGTGCGCGCCGCCACGCCAGCGGCCTGGGGTTGATGATCGTTCGGCGCATCCTGCTGCTGCACGACAGCGATATTCAACTGGTCGAGCGGCCGCAAACCGGTGCCTGTTTCCGCTTCTCAATCCCGCTGCGTTAGTCGTGTACGGCTAGTGAATGCAGCTTTTATCGACGCTGATAAATTTGTCGTTATAGATAATAAATTTCTGCCCTTTCAGCCGAAGACCGGCATGGGTCAGAGTATCACCGGGGCGCAGGTACTCGGTGATACCCTGCTCGTCGGTGCTGTCGCAACCGGGCTTGAGCAGGAACTTGAAGTAGGTGTTGCCGGTATTGGTGAGGGTGCCGCGCTGCGTATCCAGCCGATAGGCAAAGTTGGTCTGGCGCGGACGCACCACCAAAATGGTGTCCATCACCACGATCGGCTCCAGATTGACGCCGCTGCTCTGGCGCTGCGCCGGGTCGAAAAAGCGGGTGGGGATTTCGCGAAAGGACACCCGATAATAACGCTCGCGATTATCCCTCGGCCCGCGGTAGAAAAACTTGTAATACTCCCCCTGCCCAGCCTGCAGTTGTAATTGGCGTGGCGCAAACAGCAGTTCTCCGTCTGCCGGACGGCTACGCGTTTCATTCTCCCCCGGCCGGTCGATGGCCCGCAAGGTCACCTGATAAATACGTGCGCTGGCGTTATTGTTCAGCACCCGCTTGGCGATGAACGATTGGTCCTGATCCATGGCGAACGTCAGGGTGCCGACGTTAATCGCCGTCGCGCCAAAGGGGAAACACAGCAACCACAACAACCAGCTTCTCATGGGGTTTTCCTAGTTAATATTGCGCCAGGTGGCTTCAACGTGGATCTCGCCAGCCGCGCTAACATCGCCATACCAACCGTTACCCTCCACCGTTTTCAATGAGATTGGGTTATTCATCGGGATACTGAACTTCAGTTGGGTTTTGTTCAGCACCCCAACCTCACCGGAAATGTCATTCCACGGTGTGCTGCTCCATAACGCGTTAGTCATGTCATGCCACTGCCCGTCACATCCGGCATCAAAGCTTTGTTGGCCGCTGGTGCTGGTGGTGATGCTGAGCGTCGCCGGGAACGGTACCTGGCTTTGGTTATCTGCCGAGGAAAAAATGCAGTAGTTAATCCCGTTGATGCTCTGGGTCGGGCCGGTCGCCATCACCCGAACCTGATCGGCGGCAGCTTTGCTGCTGGTCGTGACGATATAACCAAATTCCAGCGGCGGCTGCGCCGGGCCGACGTAACCTTCACGGTGCGGTTGATTATCATAGTCGTCGGAAATGATGCTGATGCTGAAATCACGCGGTTTGATGATCAGTTGATTGGAGGTAGAAAACTCATACCAACCCGATTCCGGCGAAGTGGTATTCTGGAAGCGAAAATTGATCAGGTCGCGAGTCCCGCTGTCGGAGATCCCCAGTTTCACCATCTGCTTGAAAAAGTTGCTGGCGAAGAACACGTAAATTGCGTTGCTGCTCTTCAACTGGTTAAAGGTGTAGTAACTGCCGGTGCCCGAGGTATTTTTCCAACTGTTGCCATCCAGGCTAAATTGCAAATCGGCGGCATTGACCGCCGTGGTTAACGCGGCATTGTTGATCGCCGGAAATATGTGGATAGAGGTGTTGCTGATACTGCCGTCAGTCTGCAAATCATAACTGACCATTTTACAGGTGATGCCGGAGCGCGAACCAATGGTCTGGTTTTTGCAATCGGCATTGCCCTCACCGATGATCGGCACGCCATCACTGTTGATGAACACCTCAGACACCGCGTTGGTATTGATAAAACGCAGATGCGCCGCTTTGTTATGGGTCACGGTGCGTTTATACCAGTTGCCGCTGGCCTGATCCTGGCAACGCCCTCCATTGGCCGCATCATAGACTGCAGAGGTCTGACAGCTATTAATCTGCATACTGAATGCGTTGCCAGGTGCCATTTGCTGCAAATATTGATAGAAGCTCGGCGACATCATGCCGTGCATCCATTTTGCGCCACCCGAGGTGACAACCGCCCCATAAAACCCCTTTTCATCGCTGGCCTGCGGCAAAATCAGGCTGGTATCCATATTGCAGCCGGCATACCAGTTAATGCAGCGCAGCCCGAGGAACGGGTGCTTGATCGGCGCGTTTTCCAGCCACATGTCAAAACGGTAATTCGCCGACAGGCCCGTGTTGTAGCCGTTATCTACATAGCCCAGACTCTGCTGATAGATGGTGCCGGAGCCACCGTACTTCAGCCCGGTCCATTTATTGGCACCGGTCATGCGCGGATCCAGCCCACCGGCCGGCGTGACAAAAAAGTTGTCGTCGGCGTTGTTCTCGACAAACACAAACTTCATCGCCGCAGCATCCGGCCAATTGGTGACGTTCACCGCCGCCCGCAGCGGCAAGGCGGCCCACAGCAGCAGCAATAACGTAAACTTAGCCTTCATGGGTCATTTCTCCCGCCTGTAAGTTACCGGCATAGGTCTTCAGCCCGCTACAAGTGACGTCGCCTACCCAAATCGCCCCCTGTGCCTTGCTCAGATCCAGGTCCACTTCGCAGCTCTGGTTACCGCTGTAGGTAAAGTCGATCACCGGGAATTTCTTATCGACGTCCATAATGAACTCCCCTTTTTCATCGGTGCGGGTGCGGCCGATATGGTTTTTGATATAAGCATTGGCCAGTAGCGTGCCGTCTTCCGCCTTGATGCGGCCAAACACCGTTACCATCTGTTTTATTTCCGGCGTGATCACCGCCACGTTCCCCGGATATAACGTCAATTTGCTCTTGCGTTTGGTGACGATGTCGAAACTTTCCGCCGAGTTTTTATTGTTCATTAACTCAACTTCGTACTGACCGTAAGGCGATAACGGCACATAGTTTTTATTGCCGGTCAGCTTCACCGTCCGCCCATCGACGCGGGCGGTCAACATGCCGTCGTTTTCAATACCGGTGTTAAAGATGATGCCCGCATTGCCCTCACTTCGGCCGCTGGCCGCAATATCACGGCCTTGCCAACCGACGCTGCCGCTGGCGGTCAGGCTGGAGTTGACGTAACCGTCGGCGGAACTGCTGACGTTGACCGTACCGGCGGAATACTTGGTTTCAAAGCGGGCGTAGGCACCGCCGTTCATGCTGTTGTCGCCGTTGGTATCACCGGAAATCGCCCGTGACAGGTTGGCACCGAGGGTACGGATAGCACCGTCCTGAATGTCTTTACGCGCCGCCAGGTTGGCGGTGGTATAACCGTTCTGGTTCGAAACCCCGGCACTGAGCCAGTTGCCCATCGGCAATGAGAAGTCGAGGGCGATGTATTTGCCGGTATTCGAGCTGTAGCCGCCGTTGTTGTAACGCTGTACACCGGCACGTACGCCCAGGGTGCCAAAACGACCGGTGAAAATATTCTGGTAATAGTCGGCGTTGTAGTAATGGCTATGGTTCTTTTTATCGTCGTTGTAGCTAAGGCTCAAATTCCCCAACGGTGACCAAAGGGCGCCAAAATTCAGGGTGCCGCCGATGGCACGATTATGCGCATCGTTTTGCAGCAGTTTGTCACCAATCACCGTTTTTTCCTGATTGACCCACAGGCTGCTGAAACCGCCGGGTAACGCAGCACTGACGCTGTTAACCAGGCTCCAGGAACGGTCGGACGCCGCCATATTCTGTACATTGAACTCAATGGACTCGCCCAGCGGCACACTGATGCGGCTTTCCCCCACCGCGTTGCTGTCGAACGAATAACCGGACAGCGCCCAATTTAGCGTCTGCAGATTACCGGTGGCCGAAGCCCCGATCAGGTAGGAGTCTTTGGCCGGCCGCTGGCGCTGATTATCACCGCGCCAGTCGTCCATACGGATCATCCCGCCCCAAAATTGCCAGGCCAGTGCCGCATTGGCCCCACGATTGGGGCTAAACAGTTTGTTTACCCGCTGCATACGTTTATCGACCACTCTACCGTTGACCACCACTTCAACCTCGACGTCATAAATGCCGTAGGGCAAATTGCCGGTGTCTACTTCATGGTTACCCATGGCAAAGTTCTGCACGCTCAACAGACGCCCTTCGCGCGACAGATGCACTTCCCCCGCCGAGGGGAAAAACGCCACGATCGGCGTCTGTGACTGGCTGTTATCAAATAGGGTCGAGTTGGCGCGGTTGCCATAGGACAGGCCGTAAATCTTGCTGGAGTTAATGGTGGTAACCGGACCCAGCGACTGTAAGTTCCAACTGTCCAGCATGCCGGCGGCAAAACGACGACCGGCAAAATCACGCTCATACATCGCCTTATACAAGGTGGCGTCCTCATCGCCGCTGCCAATGCCATAGACCGACCCATTGACCTCCAGATGATGCTCGCGCAGGGCAGTAACGCTGTTCAGCGACAGATAGCTTGAGGTGTTCCCCTCGCTGGCCCGGGTGCGGTTATCGTAAACCCCCAGGTTATAATCCAGCGTGCTACTGAGGGTATCCACGCTGGAAATGCCGATATCGCTGGAGCGCGCCCGTAACAAGGTTCCCATTGCCGTCTCTTTCACTACCAGTTGCAGGTTCAACTGACGGAAATCCAACGCCAGCCAGGCGTCATGAGTCAGTGCAATACGCTGCTGCGGATCAAACTTCGCTTCCTGCAAGGCCTGCAGTTGCCTGATAGTTTCCGCCGTCAGCGGCGTCCCATCGTCACCGTCTTCCAGCGTGATCTGGCGAATTTTCAGCTGACTGTTATCCAGATACAAAAAGGCATGGCCAATGCGGCGATCGTCTTTGACGCCGCTGTTTTTTTCAAAGTGCAGCAACAATGGGATACTCATCCCCTCGCGCAGCGCCAGACTGAAAGTCTGCGGAATTAACACGCCGTCAATTTGGGTCAGCCCGGCAGCGATCACCGTCTGGCAGGGTAACAACACCGCAGGTACCGCCATCACTCCGCCAGCCAGTAGCGTTTTCAACAGCACAGCCTTCACATGCCACTCCTTGCTTTAATGGGGTGCATTCCCTTTCTTCGCCAATAACGCGATTTATTTCACCGGGATAAACTGTTCGCCATGCCATACCGCCACACGGCCTTTCTTATCGTTGACGTCCACCTTGCTGAAAGCGCGTGTCTTACCCGGCATGACGAAATAGTTTTCCTTACAGTCATTGCCGTCTTTTTTATTGCGACAATTCCCGTAGGCCACCACCTTGAAGGTGGCGTTGCCGGTGTTTTTGATCTGCCCGGCGATGAACTGATAGTCGAATTGGTCCTGCCGGGGGGCTACCACCAAAATGGTGCCGATACGTGCAGAAGTGGTCGCCACCGCATTACGTTTTGCCGAGTTTTTGCCCACGTCGCTCAACGCCTGATCGAACCAGACAATACGGTAGTAGCGCTCCAGGCTGTCGCTGGGCCCTTTGTAATAAAAGCGAATCACATCGCTGGCATTGGCTGGCAATATCAGGCTGGCCGGCGACAGCAACATTTCATCCTTACTGCCCATCGGCACCACCGTACCGGACTCCAGCGGGCTGGAGATGCGTTCAATTTTGATGTTCACCAGACGACCACTGTCGGTGGTATTTTTAATTTCTTTGCTTAACCGCCCGCTATCGCTGTGCATGAACGAACTGATCTCACCGACATCGAGTGCGAAAACAGGTTGAGACAGTGATAGCGACAAGAGGGCGGCGAAAGAGAAGCGTTTCATAACGGTATTCCAGTAGCGTTCTTCAGCGGGGCGGAATAAGCAGGGGATTGCCCCCTGCTTTAAACCGGTGACTCGGGCTTATGCGGTCCAGGTCGCGTTGAACTCAACGCTCACATCACCGCTCCAGATACCTTCCGGCAGAGTGCTGAAATCAGTCACGGCGGTGGTGCCGTCAGAAGTCGCGCCAATAATGGTAAAGGTGAACTGATCCTGCGCGCTGGTGCGCACGGCCTGGTTGTAAGCGTTGGACAGTGCGCTCAGGTTGCCGCCCAGAATGCCGGCAGAGGTATCGATCATGGTGGTTTCAGCGGTTTTCTCTACGGCAGCACCGTTGTAGTTCACACCGACGTCCAGAGTAGAACCCGAGGTATCGAGCTGAGTCAGGGTGTTGGAAACCAGTTTGGAGGTCAGTTTGAATGCGGTAGCGGTCGCATCCCCTTCCACGGTCACGTCAAACAGACCTTTCTGGCTGTTAAAGCCCTTGATGCCTTCCGCGTAATTGAAGGACAAACTGCCGATTGGGGTCACAACCAGTTTACTGGTGGTGTCTTTTTTGGCAGTAGCAGACCAGGTGGCCAGTGCCTGCGCGGTAACGTCGGCGGCTTGTGCAGAGCTAACCGCTGCGAAGGCTGAAATGATTGCCAGTGCCAGTGTAATTTTCTTCATGGTAAAACTCCCTTCAACTTTAAATTTGATTGTGCGTCCATTAGCGTGACCTGCTTTAGCCAGTCTGCTTGACGAGAAAAAGAGTAACCGCAACGCATCAAAAAAGAATCATTAACTACCAAATGGCAAATATTTAGTTATTAACTCTGATTTTAATATTTATAAGATCTAATTTAAGCTTAAGGAACTAATCAACGCATCCATCAAGAACAAAATACTTATTATTTTCTGTCCGCATGAAGCACTGGATTCTGCATATAAAACGCTCAGTTACGCCAGGTCAAAATAAGGCCTGTCGGAGGGTTTTTGTAGGATGTTTAAATTGATTTAAATCAATTCCACCAGAACGGCGGACAACTGTATAAATAACAGTCGCAGAGAAAAAGGGATTACATCGCCGGCCGATATGGTGACAAGTGTGACCGACGACGTATTTTCAGGCAGGGTATTGATTGCGGAAAGCCAATATCAAACGCATAAATCCAACCTGATTTAGGCCAAGCTTGCGCATGATATTCAGCTTGTGACTACTGACGGTTTTATAACTGCGGTGAGTGACGCGGGCAATGCGCCGTGGATTAGCATCGGCAATCATCATTGCCAGTATCCGCCATTCACTCCGGGAAAGAGGTTCTACGGGTTGAGTCAGTGCTGTCTGAATACCCGGGCTACGGTAACCCTCCCCCGTATCGGCGGCGGAAAAAGCGTCGAATAGACAATCCAATGGATCATCTTTTGCCACCAGGGATAAATGCCCTTGCGTCGCCAGCATGGCTAATATGCTGGCGTTAGTGACCTCAGTAAATATGATCAGGCTTGTCTTCGGCCAGAATTCGTTAATTGTCAGAATGAAGCGTAATACATCATACAAATTATCGCTTTCATTATATAACTCCATAACGAGGATTTGTTTCTCATTCTCTTTCAGTACAGTGTCTATTTCCCTGATACTGTGAACAAATTGATAGCACCTGTGCGCAGGTTCAATAAGTGCGCGCAGTCCTTGCCTCACCCAGGGATTGGGTTCAAAAAAGAGAGTAGCCTCCCGGAAAGGAGTATTCGTCATAGTCCATTACCATAAAATAGGTATAAAAATAGCGTTCCAGGCGGAAATGTTGCGCATCGCCGATTGGCAAAGTATAAGTTTTGCACCGCGAAAACGCTGCATTAATAGCCAGGCAGTGAAAGTTAAGTATTTAGTTTCAAAGTAATCATATTGGCGGCATATTCCTTTCCCCCAGAGAGGTGTTCATCCTGACACCGATTAATTGAGAATGACTGAGTTATCGCTTTCAAGACCAGAACAAATTTCTACCCGGTGCTCACGCAAAATGCGGCAGCGCAGGAAAAAAAGCCGGGAAATACCGGAGATGTAAGAGCGTACCTGGTTACTGCGCACCACCAACAAGAATTCATCACCGCTACACTCTGCGGCCTGCGGGCCGGCATAAGCAAGAATATCGCGCCCCAGGCCGGCACTGAGCGCAGCCGATACGCCAGGCATCGACATAAATACCTTGCAGTTATTGGCCTTTCCCAGATAAATTTCCTGGCGAGAAACCGACCCACTCAGGTAGCTTGTAATGCCGACTGCCAACATAATCACCCCAAAGGCCGCCACGCTGGCAATCGCCCACCAACGCCGGGAATAGCCGGCATAAACGGTCCCGGTGGCGGCAGATTTTTCCGGCGGTGTCATTATTTCCGGCTGAGCCACGGCAGGTGAAATATCCGGCATATCCCCATCGGTAAAACTGTCCTCCGCGCCTTCACAAGACTCAACCATAATTTCAAAACGCAGCATAAAACCGACTTTGGGAACGGTGACGATCACCTCATCTTCAATACCCAGGTTTTTAATTACCCGCCGTAATTTGCTTACGCATTGATTAAGATTATTGTTGCCTGAGACCATCCCATAATCATCCCAAACCTTCTTGAATATCACTTCCCGGCTAACGGCCTCACCATGATGTGTAATCAACAGCAGCAGCAAGCGCTTTGAAGGGTTGGAAATAGAGATAGGATCATCGGAGAACTCTGTCAGGCTCAGTGTGCCCGTATCCACATCAAAAATGATCTGGTCATTTAATCTATATTTCATTTTTCACAGGTTTCACTCTGGTGATTGCTTATTGCCCGGGGTTAAATGTTAATGAATTATTAAGCAATATTTAATCAAGTTAATTAGTAAAACACAGCAGAAGAACGCAATGAAAATCAATTAACCCCAAAAACAGTTGTTTTTTCACCTTACTGTGTTTGATATAAGAATTTTCTCATAATTCATAACCAGAGATTATACAAACATCACTATCATTGATATATTTATATGTAAAAGATCTTAAAGTTAGTTTTTTGTTTTGTAAATCTCCGCCTTTAAGTGAAAAATACTTACCGTTCATTTAATGCAAGCATTTTTAATGAAAAAATAATATATCGTTAATTTATATCCTGTTAGTACCTAGCGAAAACCAAAGGATAAAACACAAAGGAAGGTGATAAAGGTCAGAATTAGTCTTTTGATTCGGCCGGTATTACAGGGACAAGATGCCAAATGAAAGAAAAAAGTTACGAATAACAGACCAGCAATAATGCCCAGTGCCGTTACATGAGCGGTGTTGGGCATTATTGGGCTGGGAGAATAGATTAAACCCTAGGGGGAAATATCAAACTGAAGGTTATCTTGGCAGAATTAGCCCCTGTCGCGCAGCTCGCGTCCGCCGTGCCACCGTGAAGCGTCATAATCGCCCGCACGATCGCCAGCCCCAGGCCGCTGGCGTGGCTGCCGGCACTGCGGGCGGCATCGACACGGTAGAAACGATCGAACAACTTGGCCAGATGGAAAGGGGCAATAGCCGGCCCCTGATTAACCACCTGAACGACCACTGTCCCGGTTGGCTGAACGATGGCCTGTAGCCGTATCTGACTGTTTTCATCGGCATAACGCACCGCATTGGCCACCAGATTGCTCAATGCCCGCTGGAACAGCATGGCGTCCGCCAACAATTGCCCTTCGCCCTGGCAAACCAGCGTAATACCGCGCTCTTCCGCCAGGCCTTCGAAATAGTCCGCCACCCGTTGCAGCTCCTGCGCCAGATCAAGGCGACTGACATTGAGTACGGCTTGCCCTTCGCCGGCACGCGCCAGGAACAAAATATTTTCTACCATGCGCGAAATGCGTTCCAGCTCCTCCATGTTGTTCGACAACAGGGTTTCATATTCATCCACGCTGCGAGACTGATACAACGCCACCTGACATTGCCCCATTAGCGCGCCCACCGGAGTGCGGATCTCGTGCGCCAGATCGGCGGAAAACTGCGTCAACCGTTGATAGCCTTCGTTCAGGCGATCGAGCATGGCATTAAACGAACGAGTCAGTTGCTGCAATTCCTTCGGCGCCCCCTGCTCGCTCAGGCGAGTCGACAGCGTATTCGGTGTAATTACCGCCGCCTGCGCTGCCATGCGCCATAATGGCTGCAACCCACGGTGCATCACCCAATACCCCAGCAAGGCAATCAGCACAAACGCCATCGCCACCGCGGCCACAATCCGCCAAAGATAACGCGCCAACATCTTCTGTTCATTGACCAACACGTGTGCTGCCGAGATTTGCAGCAGGCGGCCGTCCTCCAGTTTGACCAACGCCGATACGGCCCGCAGCGGCACGCCTTGTGGCGTTTGCCCACCCTGCACCGCACTCAAGCGCTGCGGCGTGCCAACCGGCGTCGGCTCTATCGCCGGCAGACTCAGCCTGGCCGGGTTAACGTTGATTAACGGTTTTTGCCCCGGTAGCTGAAAAATCAGTACGTCCTGTTCGTTACCCAGCATATTTTCGAACAGGCCGGTATTCGCCGTCAGCCGCTCGAGTGGAAAGCGCTGGCTCAGCAAATGGCGAAAATACTCCACCCGTCCGGTAACCTGTAAATCGCTGCGGAGGGTCATCTCCTGACGCATCGCGCCATACAGGTACCCTCCCGCGCCACTGACTACCAGCGCCGCCACCAACGCAAACAGCATCGCGCTGCGCAATGTGAGCGACAGTGTGCGCCAGCGTTGAACCAACGCTTTCATGAACGCGGCTCGCAAACGTAGCCAATGCCGCGCACGCTGTGGATCAGCTTGACGTCAAACGGCCGATCAATCTTGGCGCGCAGCCGCTTGATCGCCACATCCACCACGTTGGTATCGCTGTCAAAGTTCATGTCCCACACCTGCGAGGCGATCATGGTGCGTGATAGTACTTCTCCTTCGCGACGCACCAACAGGTGCAGCAACATGAACTCTTTGTTGGTCAGCGGGATCACCTGTTCCTGCCGTACCGCTTTGCGCCGCAGAACGTCGAGCTGCAGATCGGCAATCGTATAGTGGTCGGCCTCGCGAACCGTGCCGCGCCGCAATAACGTGCGCAGTCGCAACACCAGTTCAGTGAAGGAAAAAGGTTTGATCAGGTAATCATCGGCCCCCAGTTCCAGACCATGAATACGATCCTGCACCCCGTCGCGGGCGGTCAGAAACAGGATCGGCACATCGCTTTTCTTGCGCAGCACCTCAATTACCTGCCAGCCATCCAGCCCTGGCAGCATTACGTCGAGCACAATGGCGTCGTAGGCATCCTCAAGCGCCCGAAACAGGCCGTCGGTGCCGTTACGCGCCAAATCGACGCTGTACCCGGCCTCGCCCAGCCCTTTCTTCAGGTAATCACCCGTGCTGATGTCGTCTTCAACTACCAATATCCGCATTATCACCACCTCATTACACCAGCCGAAATATTAGCAGCTTCGGCAGACATGCTTGATGACATTAATGTCATTAAACGGACATGGTGCTGTCCCTGTTGTTCAACCATGCTTAACCGGCAACCTAAACAGAGGAGAACATTATGATTACCCGTCATCGTTTTGCCGGTTTACTGCTGTCCACCCTGATGCTGTGCAGCGGAGCCGCCGCTGCGGCTCAAACCCCAGGGAAAGTGATTGCTCCACTGCGCGGCACTATTGATCAAGTGACCGACAGCAGCCTGCAGGTTACTGACCGTAAAGGGGAAAAGGTCAATGTCAAACTCAACGACCAGACGAAGGTGCTGAGTGTTTCAAAAGGTACGCTCGATGACATTAAACCGGACAGCTTTATCGGCACCGCTGCGGTACCCCAAGCGGATGGCAGCCTGAAAGCGTTGGAAGTCCACGTCTTCGCCGCCAGCCTGCGTGGCACCGGTGAAGGCCATTCGGCCTGGGAATCTGCCGACGGCAAGGTGGATACCATGACCAACGGCACCGTCGGTAAACTGGTCAAATCCAACGGCCGTACTCTGACTGTGACCTACGGCAACCAACAGAAAACCGTTAACGTGCCGGAAGATGTGCCAATCGTGACTCTCGATCCCGGCGATCGCAGCCTGCTGAAACCTGGCGCGCACATCGTGTTGTTCTCCGCCACTGACGATAAGGGAGAACGCGTCGCCACCCGTATTTCTGCCGGTAAAGACGGCACCGTTCCGCCGATGTAACTCGGGAGTCGATGATGAAAACCAACGCGCCGCGACCGGTGCACCGCTGGCCGGTACGCCTTACCCATTGGATTAACCTGTTTGCCATGGTCTGCATGTTCATGAGCGGCTGGGAAATCTACAACGCCTCACCGCTGTTCGGCTTTCGCTTTCCGCCGCAGGTCACGCTCGGCGGTTGGCTGGGGGGCGCGATTGGTTGGCATCTGGCGGTCATGTGGCTGCTGGCAGGCAACGCGCTGTGCTATTTCCTGTGGAGCCTGTTCAGCGGTCATTTCCGGCATGACCTGCTGCCGCTCACTGTCGGTAGGTTACGGCGCGATATCTGGCAGGCGCTAACGCTGCGGCTAAAGCATCAGCACGGCCGTTATAACGCCATTCAAAAGCTGATGTACCTCGGCGTGCTGGTTCTCGGCCTGTTGCTGGTGCTCTCCGGGCTGGCAATCTGGAAGCCGGTGCAGCTACAAGGGCTGGTCAGCCTGTTCGGTGGTTTTGATATCGCGCGTTACGTACACTTTTTCGCTATGTCCGGCATTGGTTTATTTGTGGTGATCCACCTGTTGATGGTGATGATCGTGCCGCGCACGCTATGGGCAATGATTACGGGTGGCAAGCATGAGTGATAAAAAACCGCGCCCTGCGGCACCGACGCTGGAGCCGGCGCAAAAGAAACAATTGGTCAATCTGCAGCGCCGCCTGATGCTGCGTTCCGGCCTGACGCTGGGCGGCATCGCCATGCTGAGTGGCTGCAACCTGCAGGACGGCGATCAGGTGGATAAAGTATTGTGGGCAATGTCACGCTGGAACGATCGGGTGCAGGCCTGGCTGTTCAGTGGCCAGAAGCTGGCGCAAACCTATCGCCCGGATCAAATCACTCACCCTTTCCCGTTTAACGCGTTTTACCCCGAGTACAACGTGCCGGAAGTGGATCTGGCCAGCTATCAGTTGGAAGTCTCCGGCAAGGTAGAGAAAAAAGCGCCCTGGACGCTGGAACAGCTGCAGCGCCTGCCGAAGCAAAGCCAGATCACCCGTTTGATCTGCATCGAGGGCTGGAGCGCCATCGGCCAATGGGGCGGCGTACCGCTGCGTAACTTCCTGCAGCACGTCGGGGCGGATATGAACGCGCGCTATGTGGGCTTCAAATGCGCAGACCGTTATTACTCCAGCATCGACATGGCCACCGCGCTGCATCCACAGACCATTCTGGCGCTGGATTTCGGCGGCAAGGCGCTGCCGGCAGATTACGGCTACCCGCTAAGGTTGCGGATTCCCACCAAGCTGGGCTTCAAGAATGCCAAACATATCGCCGCCATTTTTGTCAGCGATACCAACCCCGGCGGCTACTGGGAAGATCAGGGTTATAACTGGTTCAGCGGTATTTAGTTTTCTGCGCAGCGCTGCGCAGGATCCCCGTTGGTAGCTGGCACAGATATCACAACGCTGCTAATAATTCACCATTAAAAAGGAAGGTAACTATTGGAAAAGTAATAATAAAAAGGATTTTATCATGGAGATTGATATTACTGAGGTGGACGCACAACGGAGCACTGAATTTAGATATCAAATAACAGTGAGAAAAAACGATGGCAAAAATGCTGAGTACTACCTGGATTTCAATAAAATAACGCAGAAAATGCGTCTATGGTTTAAACATATTTATACCCATTCAGGGATTTTAGACCACATTTATCTAATTGAATTTTATGATGTCAAAGCACTGACTGCCCACGATATTAATCAACGTTCACAGTTCGATACCTTCAGTGTAATGAGATACAGCTTGCGTGAACGCGAGAAACTCTTTGTTAATGGCCTTGGTGAAGCCATTCTACGTTTCAAAAAACAAAGTAAAGCTAAAGTGATCCTTTGTTTTCCCCTAAGGCCGGCTCTCGCAAGAATTTACGACGCACTGTTGAAAAAACACGCACATTCAGTACACTGCTTGTACAGAATGGATTTGGTGGAGGAAGGCTTATATGTCATCGAAACATAGCGTTATGAGAATGTCCAAGGAAGAAACAGTAACATTCAGAGAACAGCGCTTGCAGGCCCTCAAAGCTTTTCAGGAAGCCTGGTGGGAGCAAAGATGTCAGGAGTGGCGTGAACGGGGTTGCCTCGGTACGCCGGGGCCGGTCATCAGCCGCTACCGTTCCGACGAAACGCCATAACCCCCATTTGGGGGTTGTCTATTTTAGCCTCTCACTCCCCGGTCGTCATCAGCGTGATATCCGCCTGCAGGATCGCCTCGCGCGCGGCAGCGGGCAGATTGTCATCGGTAATAATCGCGTCAAATACCGTTATCGGCAGCGCCAGATAAGTGGCAATTTTACCGTATTTAGAGGTATCGCTGAGCAGCATGCAACGGCGGCTGGCATCCACAATGGCTTTCTTCACCATCACCTTGTCTTCGTTCGGCGTCGACAGCCCGCGCATCCCCCATGACGAAGCGGAAATAAACGCCAGATCGATAAACAACCCGCGCAATGCCTGCGCTGCCGCTTCACCCACGCAGGAGCGATTCTCACGGCAGACGGTACCGCCGGTGTGAATGATTTTGCACTGGCTGTGTTCAATCAGGTAACCTGCAATCACGAAATCATTGGTAACCACCGTCAGGTCATCGCGATCGCTAATGTGCCTGGCCAGCGCCAGCGTCGTGGTACCCGCGTCCAGATAGATACAGCTGTCAGGGGGGATCTGCCGGGCTGCCAACTGACCGATGGCCGCTTTCTGCTGGCTGTACATCCCTTCCTTGTCCTGATGCGAAGGCTCAATCGCCACCCGCTCTGCAGACTGCACGCCACCCGACACCGCCAGCACCGCGCCTTGCTCCTCGAGCTTTTGCAGATCGCGGCGGATAGTCATATGCGACACCCCCAGCCGTTCGGTCAATTCAGCAATGCTGACCACCCCGCGTTCTGATACCAGCGCTAAAATTTGTTGATGGCGTTCTACAGGTATCACGGTTCCCTCTCTTTACCGCAGTGATAATAATTGTGATTTTACGTCAATTTTCGTTCGGAGAAAGCCTGCTGTTTTCAGGCCGTGAAGTCGCTCATATTATCGATAATTTAATTTTAATATTTTAAAACAAACAGATAGATAAAAAACTCATATTACTGACTGGTGTGACACTTGCCCATTCACTGTTAATAATTGTGACACCGATCGCTGATAACGCGCCATGAAGCGCTTATATTTAACACAACAAAACAAATTATCACTAAAATTAACACGAGGTACCGTATGACACAGCCAGGGGATTTTGCAGTTTGCATCGTAGGCTTAGGTTCGATGGGCATGGGGGCGGCAAAGTCGTGCATTAATGCCGGGCTGACGACCTACGGCGTCGATCTTAACCCACAGGCGCTGGCTGCATTGCAACAGGCCGGGGCCAAACAGGCGGCTACCTGTGCAGACGACTTCGCTGCCGAGATCGATGCCTTGTTACTGCTGGTGGTCAACGCCGCCCAGGTGAAACAGATCCTGTTCGGTGATAACGGCCTGGCCGCGAAGCTGAAACCAAATACGCCGGTGATGGTGTCCTCCACCATTTCCGCCGCCGATGCCAAACAGATCGAACAGCAGTTGCTGGCCCTGGGCCTGAACATGTTGGACGCCCCGGTTTCCGGTGGTGCAGCCAAGGCTGCCGAAGGCCAGATGACGGTGATGGCCTCCGGTGCCGAATCCACTTTTCACCAGTTGCAACCGGTGCTGGACGCCATTGCCGGCAAGGTTTATCGCATTGGCGAAGAGATTGGTCTGGGAGCTACGGTGAAAATCATCCACCAACTGCTGGCCGGGGTACATATCGCCGCCGGGGCCGAGGCCATGGCGCTGGCCGCCCGCGCCGGTATTCCACTGGACGTGATGTACGATGTGGTCACCCACGCCGCCGGTAACTCATGGATGTTCGAGAACCGCATGCGCCACGTGGTTGACGGTGACTATGCGCCTAAATCGGCAGTTGATATCTTCGTGAAGGATCTGGGGTTGGTGGCAGATACCGCCAAAGCGCTGCATTTCCCACTGCCGCTGGCCTCCACCGCCTTCAATATGTTCATCGCCGCCAGCAATGCCGGTTTCGGTAAAGAGGACGACAGCGCGGTGATCAAGATCTTCGCCGGTATCGACCTGCCGCAAAAGAAGGAGAACGCATAATGCTGCTCGGCGTCATTGCAGATGATTTTACCGGAGCCACCGATATTGCCAGTTTCTTGGTGGAAAACGGCCTGTCGACGGTGCAATTGAACGGCGTGCCGCAGGATGACCTGCCGATCGACGCGCAGGCGGTGGTTATCAGCCTGAAATCACGCTCCTGCCCGGCGGCACAGGCGGTTGAGCAGTCGTTACAGGCGCTGGCCTGGCTGCAACGCCAGGGCTGCCGACAATTTTACTTCAAATATTGTTCAACCTTCGACAGCACCGCGCAGGGAAATATCGGCCCGGTGACTGACGCGCTGCTTAATGCATTGGGTGAAAGCCAGACGGTGATCTCACCCGCGTTGCCGGTGAATGGCCGTACCGTATATCAGGGCTATCTATTCGTGTCGGATCAGTTGCTGGCAGAATCCGGCATGCGCCACCATCCGGTGACGCCGATGACCGACAGTAACCTGCTACGGCTGATGGAAGCACAAGCTCAGGGAAACTGTGGGCTGGTTAACGCCGCAGAAATGGATCGCGGTGCCGGAGCGGTGGCTGAAAAACTGCGGCTGTTGGCGCAACAGGGCGTGCGTTACGCCGTGCTGGATACGCTGAATGAACAGCATTTGCTGACTCAGGGTGAAGCGCTGAAAAATATGAAGCTGGTGACCGGGGGGTCCGGCCTGGCTATCGGCCTGGCGCGTCAATGGGCACAACCGGGGCAAGGCCGCCCACAGGCGGCAGGTTCACCGAAAGGGGAAAAAGCAGTGGTGTTATCCGGCTCCTGCTCCACTATGACCAATCGGCAGGTGGCGTGTTACCGTCAGCAGGCGGCCGCTATGGCTATCGACGTGGCACGTTGCCTGAACGACGCTGACCGCACGCAGTATGCCACCGAACTGGCCGACTGGGTGCAACAGCAGGCGAATGCCCCTTTGGCTCCTCTGCTGTACGCCACCGCAGAGCCGGAAAAACTGCAACAGGTGCAGCAGCAATACGGCATGGCCGTCGCCAGTCAGGCGGTGGAGTCGCTGTTCGCCGGGGTGGTCAAGCAGCTCCAGCAACGGGGTTTCAGCCGCTTTATCGTCGCCGGCGGCGAAACCTCCGGCGTAGTGACGCAGGCTCTGGGCATTCGCGGTTTCCACATTGGCCCCTGCATTTCTCCCGGTGTGCCCTGGGTCCGTGCCATCGATCAGTCTATTTCACTGGCCCTGAAATCGGGCAATTTTGGCGATGAAAACTTTTTCGCCCGGGCGCAAACGGAGTTCCCCCTATGACACTGACCACTGAACAACAGGCACGTGAAGAAATGGTACGTTTGGGGGCCTCATTCTTTCAGCGTGGCTACGCCACCGGGTCTGCCGGTAACCTTTCGCTGTTATTGGCGGATGGCACGCTACTGGCCACCCCCACCGGCTCCTGCCTGGGTGAACTGCAGGCCGAGCGGTTGTCGAAAGTCAGCCTGAGCGGCGAATGGCTGTCCGGGGATAAACCCTCAAAAGAGATCAGTTTCCACCGCGCGCTGTATCTGAACAACCCGGAATGCAAAGCGGTGGTGCACCTGCACTGTACCTATCTCACCGCCCTGTCCTGCCTGCAGGGGCTGGATATGGAGAATGCCATCAAACCCTTCACCCCTTATGTGGTGATGCGGGTCGGCAAGGTACCGGTGGTGCCTTACTATCGCCCCGGTGACTTGCGACTGGCGGAAGATCTGGCCAGGCTGGCACCAACGCACCGTGCTTTTTTGCTGGCCAATCACGGCCCGGTGGTCACCGGTAAGGATCTACGTGCAGCGGCGGACAACACCGAAGAGATGGAAGATGCGGCGAAGCTGATTTTCACCCTCGGCAAACGCCCGATTCGTTATTTGACCGATGATGAGATTGCCGAGCTACGGAGCTGAATCATGCCTAAATTTGCTGCCAATTTATCGATGATGTTTACCGAACTGCCGTTCCTGGAGCGGTTCGAAGCCGCGGCCACCGCAGGTTTTACTGCGGTGGAGTTCCTGTTCCCCTATGACTATCCGGCCGAGCTGCTGGCGGAAAAGCTGCAGCGTCACGGCCTGCAGCAGGTGCTGTTTAATACCGCGCCCGGCAATGCCGAAGCCGGTGAATGGGGGCTGGCGGCGCTACCGGGCCGCGAACAGGATGCACGGGCCGATATTGACCGTGCGCTAGCCTATGCCATTGCGCTGAACTGCCCCAGCGTACACGTCATGGCCGGCGTGGTTCCGCCCGGCGAAGACTGGCAACGCTACCGCGATACCTTTATCGATAATATCCGCTACGCCGCCGACAGCTTCGCCCAGCACGGCATCAAGGTACTGATCGAAGCGCTCAGCCCGCAGGTTAAGCCCAACTACCTGTTCTCCAGCCAGCATCAGGCTGCAAAACTGGTCGAAGCCGTCGAGCGCCCAAATGTGTTTATCCAGTTCGATTTTTTCCATGCGCAATTGGTCGACGGCAATATCAGCGGCCTGATGACCGCACTGGCCGGCCGCTACGCCCATATTCAGATTGCTTCGGTGCCGGAACGCCATGAACCGGACGATGGCGAACTGAATTATCCGTGGCTGTTCGCCCAACTGGACCGCCTCGGTTATACCGGCTGGATTGGTTGCGAGTACAAACCGCGTGGCGATACCCGCGCCGGGCTGGGCTGGATAAGGCCTTATCGGTAACAGGCCACTCTTCCGTACCTGCACAGCAACAACATAAAAATTAAACGCACCCGTATCGCCAGCCGGCGATCGCGGTGCCTGACTCTTACCCGATTAAAGGCTACCTCATGTCGACTTCCCTGCTTTTGATAATTGCCGTATTAGGCGTAGTGCTGCTCCTGCTGATGGTGATCAAGGCCAAGATCCAGCCCTTTGTCGCCCTGTTGGTGGTCAGCCTGCTGGTGGCGCTGGCCAGTGGCATTCCGACCGGCGAAGTGATGAAAGTGATGACCGCCGGAATGGGCGGCGTGTTGGGATCGGTAACCATTATTATCGGTCTGGGGGCCATGCTCGGCAGAATGATCGAGCATTCCGGCGGGGCCGAGTCGCTGGCCCAGCGCTTTAGCCAGGCTTTAGGGCCAAAACGGACTATCGCTGCGCTAACCATCGCCGCGTTTATTCTCGGTATTCCGGTGTTCTTCGACGTCGGCTTTATCATTTTGGCGCCGATCATTTACGGTTTTGCCAAGGTGGCCAAAGTTTCCCCGCTGAAATTCGGCCTGCCAATGGCCGGCGTGATGCTGACCGTACACGTCGCCCTGCCGCCGCACCCTGGTCCGGTAGCCGCGGCAGGGTTACTTAGTGCCGACATCGGCTGGCTGACCATTATCGGCCTGGCTATCTGCATTCCGGTCGGTGTTATCGGCTACTTCACCGCCAAATGGCTGAACCGCAAGTCCTATCCGTTATCGATTGAAGTGCTGGAGCAGCTGCAGCTGGCGGCCCCCGAACCGGCTCCTGCAGGCAAAGCGCCGTTAAGCGATCGCATCAACCCACCCGGTGCCGGGCTGGTGGCCACGCTGATCGTCATCCCTATCGCGATCATCATGCTGGGTACCGTTTCCGCCACTTTGCTTGAGCCAGGTTCAGCTCTGCGTGACACTTTATCGCTGATCGGTTCCCCGGCGGTGGCACTGATGATCGCCCTGCTGTTGGCGTTCTATTTCCTGGCCATTCGTCGTGGCTGGAGCCTGCAACACACCAGCGACGTGATGGGCGGCGCGCTGCCCACCGCCGCGGTAGTGATCCTGGTGACCGGTGCCGGTGGCGTGTTTGGCAAGGTGCTGGTGGAGTCCGGCGTGGGCAAGGCATTGGCGGAGGTGCTGACCACCATTGGCCTGCCGTTGATCCCGGCGGCGTTTATTATCTCGCTGGCCCTGCGAGCCTCACAGGGATCCGCCACCGTGGCTATCCTGACGACCGGCGGGCTGCTGTCGGAAGCGGTCAGCGGACTCAATCATCTGCAGTTGGTGCTGGTTACCCTGGCCACCTGCTTCGGCGGGCTGGGGCTGTCGCACGTGAATGACTCCGGCTTCTGGATCGTCACCAAATACCTCGGCCTCTCCGTCGCCGACGGGCTGAAAACCTGGACGGTACTGACCACTATTCTTGGCCTGAGTGGTTTCCTGTTCACCTGGTTACTGTGGCTGGTGGCGTAATTTCTCTGGCATACTGCACAGACCGCCATTGGCTCTGTGCAGGAAAAAATAATGACGCTTATTACCGCCGCACCGCAGTTGCTCACCGAACGTTTACGCCTGGATGCCCACACACTGGACGATTTTGATTCATTGGCCGCCATGTGGGCCGATCCTCAAGTGGTGCGCTACATCGGTGGCACGCCAAGAGATCGGGAAGACTCCTGGGGCAGGCTGATGCGTTACGTCGGTCACTGGGCGTTATTAGGTTATGGCTATTGGGCAGTGCGCGATAAAGTCAGCGGCGCTTACCTCGGCGGCATCGGCTTTTCTGACTTCCAGCGGCATATCACCCCGGCACTCGACGCCCCGGAGATGGGCTGGACGCTGGTGACCTCGGCGCAGGGCAAAGGCTATGCCACCGAAGCGTTGCGGGCGGCCCTGGCCTGGGGGAAAGACCATTTACCGGGCGATAAGGCGGTCTGTATTATTTCGCCGGATAACCAGGCTTCCGTGGCACTGGCGAAAAAAGTCGGTTTTAGTGAAAGCCATCGCAGCGAATACCATCAGAACCCGATACTGGTGATGCACTGCCCACTATAAACTCGCCGTTGCCGTGGCCTGGGCAACCTGAATAAAATTATCCCGCAGCGCATCAACCTGCTGCGGGTTCCAGGCAATGCCGACCTGCCACTCGGTCTGTTCCCCGCTCAGCGGCAGAATATCGATACCCACCGGAATAATATGGCTGACGCTGTGCGGCAACAGGGCAACGCCAATGCCGGCGGCAACCAGCGCCAACAGCGTCTGGATATCCCCCGCCTGCTGCACCACATTGGGCGTCAGTTGATGGGCGGCAATAAAACGCAGCGACTGTTCGCTCAGACCGCGTCCGCGTTTTGGCGTCAGTTGCAACAGCGGCAGGGTATTGAATTGCCCGATGATCGTTTCTGCCTTCAGCGCCAGCGCAGCGGGTGCCGCCAGCACCAACCGGTCGCTCAGCAGCGCGCTGGCCCGCAGCGGCTTGCTGACAGGTAACCGTACAAAACCCACCTGTAATTCTCCTTGCAATAACAGCTGATACTGCTGCTCCGAAGGCAAATCTTCCAGCCCCACGGCAACCTCGGGAAAACGCAGGCGGAAGGCGGCAACCAGTTGCGGTGCCAGGTGAAAACTGGACAGCCCGAACCCGATAGCCAACCGCCCCGCTTCGCCTTGCACGATCCTCAAAGCACGCTGTTGAAACTGTAAATGCTGACCGACCAGCGCCTGCGCCTCGGGATAGAGCCGCTGTCCGCTGGCGGTGAGCTGCGCCCCCTGGCGGCCACGGTTAAATAACCGGGCACCCAGCAGCGCTTCCAGCGATTGGATCTGTTTGCTCAGCGCCGGCTGGGTGATACACAGCCGTTCCGCCGCCAGACGATAATTGCCCTGTTCGGCCAGCACCACAAAGGCGCGCAGTTGTCGAATATCCATTCCATTAGGTTATCAAATAAGGAATTTTATTGATTATACAGTAATCAATAGCTTTGCTGTAATCAACGCCAGACAACGACCAAAGGTAACCCTATGACAAACTCTCTGCGCGCCGCGACGGTGCAGTTCCAGCATCGCGCCAACGATAAAAATTACAACCTGTCGGTGATCGAGGGCTTTATCGCTCGCGCCGCCGCCGAACAAATCCAGGTGCTGACCTTCCCGGAGATGTGCATTACCGGCTATTGGCACGTTCGACACCTCAGCGCCGGCGAAATTGGCGCACTGGCGGAGCCGATCGCCACCAGCCCTTCACTGGCACGTATTCGTCCGCTGGCGGAGCGCTATAACATGGCGATCGGTGTTGGGCTGATTGAACAGGGTGAAGACGGCAAATATTACAATGCCTATGCGGTTTGCCTGCCCGATGGCAAGCTTCACGTACACCGAAAATTGCATGCCTTTGAACACCCGGCGATAGCCAGCGGCGACAGCTTCACCGTCTTTGACACCCCATGGGGGGTAAGAATGGGAGTGTTGATCTGTTGGGACAATAACCTGGTAGAGAATGTGCGGGCGACCGCTTTACTGGGGGCTGAAGTCCTGCTGGCTCCGCATCAAACGGGCGGCACCCATTCCCGCAGCCCGCACGGCATGAAGCCCATTCCGCTGGAAGTCTGGCAACAGCGGCAGACAAATCCGGCGGCGATAGAAGCGGCGTTCCGTGGCGAACATGGCCGCGGCTGGCTACTGCGCTGGCTGCCGGCTCGCGCTCATGACAATGGCCTGTTTGTTCTGTTCAGCAATGGTGTGGGCCGCGATGACGACGAAGTTCGCACCGGCAATGCGATGGTCCTCGACCCCTATGGCCGTATTTTGGCGGAAACCTGGGCGGCGGAAGATCGGATGGTCACGGCCGAACTGGATCTGTCGCTGATCCCGCTCAGTACCGGACGCCGCTGGATCCATGGCCGTCGGCCGGCGCTGTATGGCATTCTCACCCAGCCACAGGGTTACGAGCGGGATGCCCGCAGCGCACGCTTTTCATCAGAGCCGGCCCAGAAACTGGGCAAGTAGTGACCCGCGCCGAATGACAGGCAAAAAAAAATCCGCCCGAGGGCGGATTTTTATCTGATGCGGCCAACTGCGCCACACGCTCACACCCGTAGGCGTGAAGAAATCTTAGAAACGGTAGCCTACGCCAACGCTCCAGATACCAACGTCAACGCTGCGGATACGGCTCTGCTCGTAACCCACATCCAGAGCTACGTCCTGGATTGGGTTGAACTGCAGGCCTGCACCGTAGGTGAAGCCGTAGTCGCTGCTGCCGTTACGGTCGGTACCGTTTTGGGCATTGTCGATGTTTTTGCCGTAGCCAACACCGATCACACCGTAGATGCTTGCCCAGTCGTTGAAGCGGTAAGCTGGACCGGCAGTGATAGAGTTGTACTGAGCTTTACCGTAGTAACCGTTCTCAGAACCGTTCTTTTCCACGTGGGTAAAGGAACCGATCACACCCAGTGGGTTGTTGTCGAACTCGTAACGGTACTTCAGGTTGAAACCGTCGGCTTTGTTGGCAACGCCTTGGAGATCACCCTGCGCATAGCCTGCGGATACGGTGCTCTGGCCAGCGAATGCGGTACCTGCGGTTACTGCTAATACACAGGCTGCTACTGCGGAAAGACATGCAATTTTTTTCATAACCACCTCAAACGCGTTATATTTTTAAGTAAATCCATTTGTTCATGCATTGAAAATATAACAAAAATTAGCGTGAAACTCTGCCTTAAAATGAGTGTCTAATGCTTTATATCGTGTAACATTAGATTTCAAGAACAGTGTATCTTCTTCTTTTCGCTCTATTTTCGAGCCGCATTCTACTCGTTTCTGTGACAAGAATCACCTATTTAATATCCAGACGATTCTTAAAAAAAGCGCACTTTTTGAGCACAAAACCCAGCTGGCCGTCCTAAATCTGGCGCTTTTCTGAGTTGCGAACGCTTTTCTCAGACACATTTAGCTCATTTCATTTACACTGCCGTCATCCGAATATCGACAGTCTTCCCTGATAGCGGGAACCCCATAAAAGGCTCTTAAGGATGTCCTCGTCTGCAACCGCTAAAGCGTCTTCCACGCTGCTGCCTATCTGTTTGCTAATTGTTGCCATGGTGTCGATTCAGACCGGGGCTTCGCTGGCTAAAAGCCTGTTCCCGCTGGTCGGTGCTGAAGGCATCACCACGCTGCGCCTGAGTATCGGCACACTGATCCTGTTTATTATCTTCCGCCCATGGCGCATGCGTTTCGCCGCCGGCAGCCGTCTGCCACTATTTATCTATGGCCTGACATTGGGGGCGATGAACTATCTGTTCTATCTTTCTCTGCGCACCCTGCCGTTGGGTATCGCCGTCGCCCTGGAGTTCACCGGGCCGCTGGCGGTCGCCATGTTCTCGTCGCGCCGCCCAATCGACTTCTTGTGGGTCGCATTGGCGATTACCGGATTATGGTTCCTGTTACCACTGGGCCATGACATGGGCAGCATCGATCCCGTGGGTGCGGCCTGTGCGTTGGGTGCCGGTGCCTGTTGGGCGGTCTATATTATCTGCGGCCAAAAAGCAGGGGGTGACCACGGGCCGGGCACCGTAGCCGTCGGTTCCCTGATCGCCGCCGTGGTGTTCTGCCCGATTGGTGCCTGGCAAACCGGCAGCGCGTTACTGAATATCGACATCCTGCCTGTCGCACTGGCGGTGGCCATTTTGTCCACGGCGCTACCCTATTCCCTGGAAATCATCGCATTGCCGAAAATTCCGGCGCGTACCTTCGGTACCCTGATGAGCCTGGAACCGGCGATGGCGGCGTTGTCTGGCATGTTGTTCCTTAATGAACACCTGACAACGGTGCAATGGCTGGCACTGGCAGCGATCATCGCAGCCTCCATGGGTGCCACCCTGACCATCAGGCCAAAACCACAAATCGAAAAGCTGTCCTGAGGATCGGCTACGCCTGCATTTGCCAAAAGCGGAATGCAGGCGGGTTAACTGTTTTCATACTGGCAAACAGGCATACTTTTCCGCGCAATATCCCCCACGTTTTATGGAACCGAACCCGGCAGGGTTCAACACATGGAGAATAAAAGTGATCTATAACACTCTGTTTAACCCACGCTACGGTCGTGGGCTGTCACCGATACTGAATGAAACCCTCACCGCCCTTCGTCAATACGATCTGCCTGAGTTGGCACTGGAGCGGCATGAGATTGACGGTGAAAAGATTTTTATGGAAGTGATGACGCTCACCACCGGGCCGACGGAAACCCGGCGCGCAAAGCTGCATCAGGAATATGCCGAAATACATCTGCTAATCAGTGGTGAAGAACGAATTGATTACGGCATGCTGGGTGACTGGCAAAGCGAATTGCCCTATGACGAAGCTCAGGATTTGCAACTGTTGGATATCATCCGTCATCGCCAGACGCTGACGATGTTCCCGGGTATGTACGCCATATTTTTCCCTCATGAACCGCATCAGGTCGGATGCCAGTTGAATGCACCGATGCTGATCAAAAAAGCGGTGGTTAAAATGCATTACAGCCTGTTGCTGTGACAGGTCAGCCGGTCGATTCGGCCGGCTTTCTCGCCGTTTTAACCCTGACCTTGGTGCTGGAATTTAAATGAGAAAGGCAGATTCATCCGAAAGGAATAAAATAATCATGGTGATAAATGACATTTATAAATTATTACGGAAAGCAACTAAAATAAAATCAAAAAATCTATAAATATCATTTAAATTCAATTAATTATAATTTAACCCAACAACTCCACGCTTCTTGTTGCTTATATTCAATTCGTTACTTCCTATTTATAAAATAGCCATTTTCGTCCGGCAAAAGCCTCTATCATTGCTATAATAACCCCGTACCGAAACAGGACAACGCTACAACAAGAGGAGATCTGATATGAGTACCGCTAAACTGGTGAAAACGAAATCTTCTGAGCTGCTTTACACTCGCAATGACATGGACGAAAAAACCAAGCTGGACGCCATCAAGGCGCTGAACCGCCAGGTTATCCAGTTTATCGACCTGTCGTTGATCACCAAACAGGCCCACTGGAACATGCGCGGCGCCAACTTTATTGCCGTTCATGAAATGCTGGACGGGTTCCGTACGGCGATCATCGATCATCAGGATACTTTTGCCGAGCGTATCGTACAGTTGGGCGGCATCGCCTTGGGCACCGTGCAGGTGGTGAACGACAAGACCCCGCTGAAAAGCTATCCAACCAATATCCACAGCGTGCAGGAACATCTGAAAGCGCTGGCCGATCGCTACGGCGTGGTGGCCAATGACATTCGCAAGGCCATCACTGAAGTTGCGGATGAAGATACCGCGGATATGTTCACCGCCGCATCCCGCGATCTGGACAAGTTCCTGTGGTTTATCGAGTCCAACATCGAATAACTCCGATAGTACCGATCAAAGCGGCCCGCATCGCGGGACTCGGCAGGCTGAGGGCTTTCGCTCCGGCCTGTTTTTCTTTTTACACGGCTTGAATTGCTCAAAAAACCGCCCATAGTAGATAAAACAGACAATGGGCAGCACCACAAAAGTGAGGTGACTATGGCAAGCGGATGGGCGGCGGAAGGCGCCGTGCAGGATCAAATCGATTCCACCGTGGATGATGCCGTACAACGTGCCAGGCAGGCGCTGGGCCGTGGCGAAAGCGAGCATTATTGCCAGGAATGCGGGGAAGAAATTCCTTTAGCCCGTCGGCAAGCGCTGAAAGGCGTGCGCTATTGTCTGGCCTGCCAAACCGAGCTGGATAAAAAACAGGCGGCGAGCAGCTTATATAACCGCCGCGGCAGCAAAGACAGCCAACTGCGCTAAGCTCATAAGTGCCAGCCCCCCCCAAACTGAACACTCCTGCACCAAATGCAACAGCATTGCGGCACAAAAGTTAGAGTTAGTTATCAGTATTGAAGCGAAATGGTTAACTATCGGTTGTTTCAGCGCCATTATTTGGTTAATGATAGACCTCTGCACCAACAGGCGGCCAAAGGCACCATTTTGGGGCCTCAATTTGGTGCATGAAAATAATAATTCGATCTTCAAACACAACACCACAGCATAACTCTTTGTTTTTATAGTGGTTGAAAACATGGCACGATTCTTTCATGGCACCAACTGCAATATAAAAAATGGGTAATCCGCAACCTGTACAGGAAATTCCTCTCATGAAGTCAATTTTTAAAGTCTCCCTGGCCGCCCTTTCGCTGGCCTTTGCCGTAAGCTCCCACGCAGCAGACAAACTGGTCGTCGCCACCGACACCGCATTCGTTCCCTTTGAGTTCAAACAAGGCGATAAATACGTTGGCTTCGATATCGACCTGTGGGCCGCTATCGCCAAGGAACTGAAACTGGATTACACCCTGAAGCCAATGGATTTCAGCGGTATCATCCCGGCACTGCAAACCAAAAATATCGATCTGGCGCTGGCCGGTATCACCATTACCGAAGAACGTAAAAAAGCCATCGAATTCTCCGACGGCTACTACAAAAGCGGCCTGCTGGTGATGGTGAATGCCAACGACAACAGCATCAAGGGCATTGACGATCTGAACGGTAAAGTGGTGGCGGTGAAGAGCGGCACCGGTTCCGTTGATTACGCCAAGCAACACATCAAAACCAAGGACCTGCGTCAGTTCCCGAACATCGATAACGCTTATATGGAACTGGGCACCAAGCGCGCCGACGCAGTACTGCACGACACGCCAAACATCCTGTACTTCATCAAAACTGCCGGCGCAGGCAAGTTCAAAACCGTCGGTGAATCACTGGAAGCTCAGCAATACGGCATCGCCTTCCCGAAAGGCAGCGACGAGCTGCGCGTGAAGGTCAATGGCGCACTGAAAACGCTGCGCGACAACGGCACCTATAACGAAATCTACAAAAAATGGTTCGGTACCGAACCTAAATAACGGATGAAATCAGTCACTGATTCACTTGAGCACAGGGGTGGTGTCTTAGCCCCTGCGCTTTGTTGTATCTGATTCCCACGTTTGGGAACACCGGGAGAAAACACCATGCAGTTCGACTGGAGCGCCATCTGGCCCGCCATCCCCATCCTGTTAGAAGGCGCCAAAATGACCCTGTGGATTTCGGTCCTCGGTCTGATTGGTGGCCTGATCATTGGCCTGGTTGCCGGCTTTGCCCGTACCTACGGCGGTTGGATTGCCAACCACGTGGCTCTGGTATTCATTGAAGTTATCCGCGGTACGCCAATCGTGGTGCAGGTGATGTTTATCTACTTCGCCCTGCCGATGGCGTTCAGCGATTTACGCATCGATCCTTTCAGCGCGGCGGTGGTCACCATTATGATCAACTCCGGGGCCTATATTGCGGAAATTACCCGTGGTGCCGTGCTGTCGATTCATAGCGGTTTCCGCGAGGCCGGCCTGGCATTGGGCCTGTCGCGCCGCGAAACCATCCGCTATGTCATCATGCCGCTGGCGCTGCGCCGCATGCTGCCACCGCTGGGTAACCAGTGGATCATCAGCATTAAAGACACCTCGCTGTTTATCGTGATCGGCGTGGCGGAACTGACCCGTCAGGGTCAGGAGATTATTGCCGGTAACTTCCGCGCGCTGGAAATCTGGAGCGCCGTGGCAGTTATTTATCTGATTATTACCCTGGTGCTGAGCTTCGTGCTGCGTCGTCTGGAAAGAAGGATGAAAATCCTGTGATTGAATTTAAAAACGTCTCCAAGCACTTCGGGCAAACCCAGGTGCTGCACAACATCGACCTGAAAATTAACCAGGGTGAAGTGGTGGTGATTATCGGGCCTTCCGGCTCCGGCAAATCAACGCTGCTGCGCTGTATCAACAAGCTCGAAGAGATCACCAGCGGCGATCTGATCGTCGACGGCCTGAAAGCCAACGATCCCAAGGTTGACGATCGCTTGATCCGTCAGGAAGCCGGTATGGTGTTCCAACAGTTTTACCTGTTCCCACACCTGACCGCGCTGGAAAACGTCGCCTTTGGCCCGATACGCGTACGCGGACTGAAAAAGTCGGATGCGGAAAAGCTGGCTCGTGACCTGCTGGCCAAAGTGGGCCTGGCGGAGCGTGCGCACCACTATCCTTCCGAGCTTTCCGGCGGCCAGCAACAACGCGTGGCTATCGCCCGTGCGCTGGCGGTGAAGCCGAAAATGATGCTGTTCGATGAGCCTACCTCGGCGCTTGACCCGGAACTGCGCCATGAAGTGCTGAAGGTCATGCAGGATCTGGCGGAAGAAGGCATGACCATGGTGATCGTCACCCACGAAGTCGGCTTTGCCGAAAAAGTGGCGTCACGGCTGATCTTTATTGATAAGGGACGGATTGCGGAAGATGGCAACCCTCACGAGTTGATCAACAACCCGCCAAGCCCACGTTTGAAAGAGTTCCTGCAGCACGTTTCCTGATTTATCCTGTTCAACGGCGGGCGTACTCAGCGCCCGCCGTTTCTATTTAGCACGCGTTCCCACTCCCCGCCTCGTATCATTTCCTACTATATTGCTTGTTTTTATTAACATTTGTCTTTAATCCGCCGATTTACAGAGCCCCAAGAGAGGATAAATGCCCGCAACCGCATGCTCCCGATTCGGTTCTCATCTGCGAGAACGTTGGTTCCCCCTGCTACTGTTGTTGATAGCCTGCGCAGTTTCCCCGTTGGCGATGGCGCAACCCGCGCAGAATGCCGCTCCCGTTGATCAAGACCAACAGCAAAAAGCGTCTTACGCCGCGCTGGCGGATATCCTGCAAGACGACAAGGCCCGCGCTGCGCTGATCGACCACCTCAGACAGGCAGCAAATGGATCTGCCAAAAGCCCGCCGAAAACCGAAGCGTCAGAAACGCCCGAGTCGCTGAGCGACAATCTGAGCAGTCTGGCACAAGGGAGCATCAGCAACGTCAATCAAAGGCTGAACTCACTCCAAAAGCTGATCGACTCGGGGCCAAAACGCAGTTTTAATCCCGACAGTTTTTTCCGCGCCCTGGGCTATTTTCTGCTGACGGTCGCGGTGACTTTCGCCATCTTCCATCTGATCCGTCGGCTGATCCGCCCGCTGTACAAACGCATGGGCAACTGGGGACACAACGCCAAACTGCAGCAGGGGCCGTGGTATAAACTGCCGACGGCCATCCTCGGTGCTTTCGCAGTCGATCTGCTGGTATTGCTGCTGGCGCTGGCGGCAGGCAACCTGTTTGCGCGCCATGTGAATGCCGACAGCGCGACCATCCTGCGTTTGCAAACCCTGTTTCTTAGCGCCTTTGCGGTGATCGAATTCTTCAAGGCGGTACTGCGGCTGATTTTTGCGCCC
Source organism: Serratia proteamaculans (assembly GCF_004684015.1). Taxonomy (GTDB): domain Bacteria; phylum Pseudomonadota; class Gammaproteobacteria; order Enterobacterales; family Enterobacteriaceae; genus Serratia; species Serratia proteamaculans_F. The sequence continues at coordinate 176,130 of NZ_SRIA01000010.1, read as the reverse complement.
AATTTCGATTATCTGCGCCCCTTCCCGTTTAGCGATGCCAGCGCCCACTACTGGAACCCGCGTCTCGCCTGGCTAAGCGGCCTGATTGGCTATGGCCTGATGGTGGTGGTACCGGTAGTGGCGACGCAAATCAGCTATCCGGCTGCGGCGGCAGCCAATCTGATTATCATGCTGGCTCTGACGCTGTATGCGGTGGCACTGATCCTGCGTAACCGCAAACCGATACAACGGCAAATAAACCTGTTGGCCGAACGATCCATGGCGTTTTTCAGCATTATTTTGCGCGGTCTGGGTCACGTCTGGCACCTGCTGGCGATCGCCTATTTCCTGGTGTTATTTGCACTGTCGCAGTTTGATATCGGCAACAGTCTGCGCTTTATGATGACCGCGACGGTGAAAAGCCTGGTGGTCGTTGGCCTCGGCGCCCTGCTTTCCGGCATGCTGACCCGCTGGATTTTCCGACGTATCTCACTGCCGGATGATGTCAACCGGCGCTACCCGATGCTGGAACGGCGCATTAACTCCTATATTCCCAATGGGCTGAAGATACTGCGAGTGATCGTAGTGTTGGCGGTGACGCTGCTGCTGCTTGACGCCTGGCATCTGATCAATTTGTACCAGTGGGCCGGCAGCGAAAACGGTGAAAAGATCATTGGCGGGCTGGTGCATATCCTGCTGATTGTGGTGATTGCGGTGTTCAGCTGGACGCTGATGGCCAGCATTATCGAACACCGTCTGGCATTGGAACTGAGCAACGGTATTCGCCCGAGCGCGCGTGAACGAACCTTATTGACGCTGTTTCGCAACGTTCTGGCGATAGTCATCAGCACCATTACCATCATGATTGTGCTGTCACAGGTGGGGATTAACATTGCGCCCCTGCTGGCCGGTGCCGGCGCATTGGGGCTGGCTATCAGCTTTGGGGCGCAAACGCTGGTGAAAGACGTAATTACCGGCGTCTTCATCCAGTTCGAAAACGGCATGAATACCGGCGAATATGTCACCGTCAGCGGCATTACCGGCACGGTGGAGCGCATGACCATCCGTTCAATCGGTCTGCGGGACGACTACGGCGTGTATCACATCGTTCCCTTTTCTTCGATCACTACGCTGGCCAACTATGCGCGTGAATTTGGTGTCTACCGTGCCAATTACAGTGTTAGCCGCGACGAAGACATCGATCGTGTCCATGAAGTGTTGCATCAGGCCGTTGATGCATTGAAACAAGACGAGCAGGTGAAACACTTTCTGGTCGGCGAACCGGTATTCAACGGCGTGGTCGCGCTGGGTGACCGTTCCTTCACCACTAGGGTCACCGTTCGCACTCAGGCGTTGAAACAGTGGGTGGTGCAGTACGCGCTCGATCGCCTGGTAAAAATGCATTTCGACCAGGCCGATATCACCATGCCACAACAGGCCATGCAGCTTTCTTATGCTCCAGGCTCAGAACCCCCGGCAGCAAAATGAGTTGAGAGGAAAAGACGCTAACCCTGGCGGTCAGGGTTAGCGTCCCCGGCCTCAGTGCAGCGCTTCTGGCTGTTTTACCGAGGCAAAAGTCTGCATCAGTTTCACCACGTCCTGCATACCCACATTCACCTGATTAATCACCTCGCCGGCATCGTGCGTCAGGGCAACGCCGCCACCCGCTTGTTCCACACAGACCGCCATTCCGGCGATGGCTGCCGCCACCCCCTGTTGAATCGCTTTGGTGATGCGTTCTATTTCCGTCGCCGCCTGGCGGGACTGTTCCGCCAGAGTGCGCACTTCGTTGGCGACCACGGCAAAACCGCGCCCGTGCTCACCCGCATGGGCGGCCTCAATAGAAGCATTGATTGCCAGCAAATTGGTTTGCGAGGCAATCTTGCGGATCGCCTCCACCATGGCGCCAATTTGCTGCGACCCCTTGCCCAGTTCGCTGACCACCGCAGAGGTATCCCGCGCTGCCGCTTCCACCTGTTGCATGCCCGCGACCGCCTGCTGCACGACCACCGCTCCCTGCGCCGCGGTTTTGTCGGTATCCAGAGAAAGATGATGCGCGTGACGTACCATCTCTTGCTCGTGCTGTTGCTGGATCATCAGTTGGGTAATGTCCTGAGCGATTTTGACCACTTTCACCAACCGCCCCTCCCCATCGAGGATCGGGTTATAACTGGCTTCCAGCCAGACCCGTTCCCCGCGCCGGTTCATACGTTCGAAACGCCCGGTAATAAACTCGCCGCGTGCCAAGCGCTGCCAGTGCTGATGGTAATCGTCAGAGGCGGCAAACTCGGGCGGGCAGAGCACCCCATGCGACTGTCCGCGCGCCTCCTCCAGCCGATAACCCATCAAATTCAACATATTGTCATTAGCGTCGAGGATCTTTCCCTCTGCATTGAAAGTGATCATCGCCATCGATCGATTTAACGCTGCCAATAAACTCTGATGTTCTTGCGCCTGGGTAATACGTTCGGTCACCACACTGGCTATTTTGACTATCTCCAGCACCCGTCCCTGCTTGTCCAAAACCGGGGTATAGGTGCCCTGCAACCATACGACTTCCCCGTCTTTGCGAATGCGCTTGATATTATCGGTAATCGATTTGCCCTGATTTAACCTATCCCAGTGTTTGCGGTAGGCCGCGCTCGCGGCATATTGCGGGTCGCAAAAAATAGCGTGCGGTTGACCGAGCACTTCATGGCGCTGGAAGCCCATGGTTTGCAGAAATAAATCATTGGCGCGCAGCACACTACCATCGGGTTTAAACACAATCATGGCAACGGCGCTTTCTATTGCGTTCAACTCCGCACGGCGGTGGGTTTTTAACTGACTGAATCGTGACAACATAGGGTAAGAGTCCTTCTGGCAGATGATTTAGCGAACCAACGCTTTTCATTTTATTTTTCTGCACGCCGCGCCCACACGCGATCGTACATCCCCAGAGCAACAGGCAGGCCTTATCCTCCGGGCTGGCAGCATTAACCGAATTAAATCTATCAATTTAGCAGGGTAACTATTACTTTTTGAATAAATAATTAAATCAGGATTTTTATTATTGAATAACCCATTGAGAATAACGCAACTTGCAGAAATTGAAAGGGAAAGACAAAACTTTAGCCTTAGCGGTCAAATAAACGGCATCGCAGATGCCGAGCCGAGTTCAACATGCCGGTTTAGCCTTTCATCAACGCCGCACACGGCACGCTGTGGCAGAGTTATCATTTGCACCCCAGATAGTATTCACCCGTCCTAAATACCTGATTAAAACAGTAAGGAAATAATGTCAGAGGCCTATGCCCATGCATAGGATTACTCCTATGCGCTAATCAGATTCAGAGAGCTATAAAGCAATGACTAATAATTATACTATTTATCTCAGCAACCGGGGAATGGGTTGTGAATTAAACTTTGCTTATATTGATAAGCAATTAAACAATTCGTAATAAGTCGGGATAGGTAAATTTCATGAACAAAACTCTAATTGCTTTAGCTCTTTTCTCAGGCGTAATTTCTGCTGCCAATGCGGCCGATGGCACAATTAACTTTGAAGGTTCGGTGCTGGAAACGGCTTGTACTGCAACCGCTTCTTCATCAACGGTTCAAATGGGCGCAATCAGCAAAGTCGCACTGGGTAATGTTGGGGCGACCAGCCTTGGCAAACCGGTAGTCGTAACGCTAAGTAGCTGCCCGGCAGCGGCAACAACGGCCACTATTACCTTCGCGGGTAATCCGGACGCCGACAATAACCAGTTATTCAAAATTGTTGGTGGCTCAGGCACTGCGGCAACCGGTATTGGCCTGGCACTTTATGATGCCGATGGTAAGACGTTAATTTCACCAAACGCCATATCAGCAGCAAAAACGTTGAGTGCAACGACTGACACTGTATATAACTTTACCGCCAAATATATGGCAACCCAAGCTGCGGTCACCGGTGGTGACGCCAATGCCAGCACCAGCTTTACCGTCAACTACAACTAATTAAATTTGGTTAATAGTGGCGATACATTATCGCCACTGTATTAACACGATCTGATTTTATCCATCATTTAATTCACAAGAGAATTACCATGAAACTATTTTGGAAATCACTGATTGCCGTTAGTTTACTGGCGACATTCACGGCGGCACAGGCCGGTATTATTGTGGGCGCCACCCGAGTCATTTACCAGGAAGGCAGCAAAGAAGAAACGCTGTCGGTAAAAAATCCGGAGAAAGACACGCCTTATATGATTCAATCCTGGGTTGAGAATGCCAACGCCGGCCAACAGGCAAAAACTTTTGTTATTACGCCACCAATTTTTAAACTGGATCCTGGCCAGGAAACAAACTTACGTATTGTTTATATGGGCAGCGCTATTCCTAAAGACAGAGAGTCTGTTTTTTGGCTGGATGTTAAATCCACACCGGGCACCTTAAAATCGGAAGAAAATCAGTTGCTGGTATCGATTAAATCTCGCCTTAAACTGTTTTACCGCCCGGCGGGAATGCAGGGTAATTCGGCGGAAGCCTATAAGCAGTTAAAATTCAGCCGCCAGGGCAACCAGCTGACGGTAAATAACCCAACGCCTTATTATGTTTCTTTTTACAGCATAAAAATTGGCGGTAATGAAATAAAAGATGCCGGCATGGTAGCACCTTTATCCAATACCTCATGGCCATTGAATGGCGCATCGACCCACCAGGTAACCTGGCAGGCGATAACCGACTTCGGTGATATTTCTGCAGCAGCAAAAAGCCAAATATAATCTTTACCGCTTTCATACTGTGAATGGATATCAACGCAGGCACTGTAAATAACCCATAAATATAAAGGATGAGGCCTCAAAGCTGTATAACGAGGAGTCAGTATGAAAAATAATAATCACTACCACTGGTTAATAAACATCGCGGCCACCGGCGTTGGGCTAATGGGATTGCCCGCCGTGGCCAGCGATTATTACTTCAGCCCTGCCGCATTAGAAATGCAGGATCCGGCACAGCAATCGGCTGACCTCGAACACTTATACAGTTCCGGTGGAGATATACCGGGAGAATACCGCGTCGATATGTATTTGAACGACAACTTTGTTGAAACGCGGTCGGTCAAATTTATCAAGTCGGATGACAATAAATTGGCACCTGAATTAACCGCTCAGCAATTAGCGGATATGGGCGTAAAAAACCAGGCATTCCCGGCGCTGCAACAACTGCCCGGCGAACAGCCGATCACGGACATTGGCAAGTATATCCCCGATGCCAGTACGCATTTTAATTTTGAGCAACAGCGCCTGGACATCAGCATTCCGCAAGCCGCACTGGACTCTCAGGCGCGGGGCTATGTCGATCCCGCTTTATGGGACCAGGGTTTGCCCGCGCTGTTATTCAACTACACCTTTAGTGGCGCCAATACCCAGCGGAAAAGCGCGTCGGCCCGTGAGGACAGCTATTATTTTAACCTGCAATCCGGGGCAAACCTGGGTGCCTGGCGTCTGCGCAATTACTCGACCTATACCCGCGATACTCAGGGCCAGACGAAATGGAACTCGGTGAATAGCTACCTGCAACGCGATATCCACGCATTAAAAAGCCAATTCATCGCCGGGCAAAGCACCACGCCGGGGATGGTTTTTGACAGCAACCAGTTTACCGGGGTGCAATTGACCTCCGACGACAGCATGCTGCCCGACAGCCTGAGGGGCTTTGCCCCGTCAGTACGGGGTATTGCTCAATCGAATGCTCAGGTCACTATTCGCCAAAATGGCTATGTGATTTATCAAACCTATGTGGCCCCAGGGGCATTTGAAATTAACGATCTCTACCCTACTTCCGCCAGTGGTGACTTGCAGGTCACCATTACCGAAGCTAACGGTAGCGAACACTCATTTGTACAGCCCTTCTCTGCGGTGCCGATTATGCTGCGCCAGGGGCAATTCAAATATTCGTTGGTCGCCGGGCGTTATCGCTCAGCCAATGCCAATAGCCAGACACCGGGCTTTGGCCAGACATCTTTAATTTATGGCTTGCCCTATAGCACCACTATTTACGGTGGTTTGCTCGGTGCAGAAAACTATTGGGCCGCAACGCTCGGTTTGGGTCATGGTTTCGGCGATATTGGTTCAATATCGGCCGATATTACCCAGGCAAAAAGCACATTGCCGAATAAAACCGAAAGTACCGGCCAGTCTTTCCGTATTCAGTATTCCAAGGATATCGCCCTCACCGGCACCACATTTACCCTGGCCAGTTACCGTTATTCGACCGCGGGGTTTTATACTTTTCAAGAGGTGAATGAAATTGGCACCCTGTCACCTGATGCCCCTGGCTATAGCAATGTGGGATATAACTACAATAAACGCAGTAAGTCTCAGCTAAGTCTGAATCAGTCATTTAAAGAATACGGCAGCATTTATATTTCTGCTTATCAGCAGGATTATTGGCGTATGAGTGGCTACCAACGCACCATTAACACCGGCTACAGCCAAAGTATTTACGGCGTGAGTTACAGCCTGAATTACAGCTATAGCCAAGTACCGGGTACCCAACAGGGCGACAAGCAGCTCTCATTCAACATCCAGGTTCCCTTAAGCCGGTTCCTGCCCAATAGCTGGGCGACCTACAGCCTGAACTCCGGCAGCAATGGCAGCGTCACGCAGCAGGCTGGCCTCAGTGGTACCGCACTGGAGGACAATAACCTCAGCTATACCCTGCAGCAAAGCCAGGCCAATCAGGGCCAGGGCAACAGCGGTAGCGCCAGTGCGCGTTATAAAGGCCGCTATGGCGAAGTCAACGGGGGTTACAACTACTCCAGCCATTCGCAGCAGGTCAACTACGGCATGCAAGGCGGGGTCGTCGTCCATCCGTATGGCGTCACCTTCTCACAACCCTTGGGCGACACCGTGGCCCTGGTTCGCGCCCCAGGCGCAGCCAACATAAAAGTGGAAAACAATACCGGGGTTTACACGGATTCGCGTGGCTATGCGGTGGTGCCTTATGTCAGTACCTACCGTAACAACCGCATTGGGCTGGATACCCGCTCGATGGGCGACAATGTCGATATCGAAACCACGGTACAAAACGTGGTGCCAACCCGCGGCGCCGTCAGCCTGGCCAACTTTAAAACGCGTTTAGGCAGTCGCGCGATTATTACGCTGAGTTACCAGGGCAAACCGGTGCCATTGGGAGCGACCGCCACTCTGGTGGAAGAAGAAGAAAACGACCAGCCAAACAGCGCAATGGTCGGCGACGGTGGCCAGTTGTATATCAGCGGCATCCCCGACCAGGGAAGGCTGCAAGTGCAATGGGGTAAAGCCGCCGATAAACAATGCAGCGTGGAATTCACTTTGCCTGCGGCTAAAGACAATGAGACGACGGCACTACGGGTTTTAGTTGCGGTTTGTCGTTAACACTTTATTTTAATTTAAAGGAACACTTATGCGTAATATTCACGCCGTATCGGGTTCATTAATGCTGCTGGGTATTTCATTATTGTGTATATCTAAAGCGCAAGCCGACTGTACGGTTACGCCATCTTCTTCAATCAAAGTGTCAAATATGGTGATTGCGCGCGATGCGCCGGTGGGTTCACAAATTGGGGCCGAGGTGGTGGCCGGCAACGTTCAATTTTCATCCTGCGATACCGGATTCACCACCCCCTCTTGGAGCTGGTATGTGAAAAGTCACGGCACCTATGTGACCACCATTGGTGACCGACGTATTTACAGCACCAGTATGCCCGGCATTGGTTATGCTATTGGCATGGAAGATACTAATAATTGCCTCACTGTAATCCGCTACGTTACTGAAACCAACGACCAAAACATGCTTTGCTATACAAACAAGGCAGGGATGTTTACAAACTTTACTATGAAGGGAAAAGCCAGACTCACCTTTTATAAAACCGCCGCGACCACGGGTTCAGGAGTAGTGAACAGCGCTACCGTAGGGGCATCCATTCTCAATGATAATGGCACCTGGCGACCAGCTTCTTTGCTCAACATGAACAGCTTTACGGTCACCACAACCCCTTGCTCGGTAACCAGCAAAGCCATCAAGGTGCCGATGGGCACGGTGCTGAAAACCGCGTTTACCGGCACAGGGTCTACTGCCGCAGAAAAAAGCTTTAACATTGAGTTGGACTGCGATGCCTCTACCCGGGTCAACTTGACGCTCGAAGACCCTACAGGCAAAGGCACCCTAACCAACGTATTGCCGATTACCCCGGCAAGCGGGGCAGCCACCGCGGGCGGTATCGGTATTCAGGTGTTGTATAACAATGCCCCGGTGACCTTCGGTACGGCGGTGAATCTCACGGCCGCCACAACCCAGGGTGCGGTGTCCATCCCGTTAAAAGCGCGTTATTACCAAACGGCGCAGACCGTGACCGGCGGCCAGGCAAACAGTATAGCCACCTTTACCCTGACCTATCAGTAAGGCTTTACCCGTAGGGCAAGAAGACGCCCATACGGGTAAACGCTGATTAGCGCCAGCGTTCTGCCGCCCAGGCGGCCTGCTGCTCGGCGTCATGGAAGGTCCAGGCAACAAAACGGCTGATCTTTTGCCCCTGCGCCATCTCGATGGTGCGCACTTCAGCCACTCCGGCCAACTTGGCCGCGTGATAAATCGATGGCAAAGTGGTGTGTTTGGAAATCAGCGAGGTGAACCACAGGCAGTTCTGCGCCTTGCTGACGCTTTCTTCGACCATTTTGCGCACAAAGGCTTCTTCGCCGCCTTCACACCACAGCTCGTTATTCTTGCCACCAAAGTTCTGCACCGGTTTGTCAGCCACCTCGCCCTTGCCCAGCTTGTGCAGTTTGCGGCGGGTGCTGGCCTGCGCTTCCTGCTCAGAGCCGTGGAATGGCGGGTTGCACAGCGTGGCGTCGAATTTCTCTGCCACCCCGATGATGCCGTTAAAGATAAACTCCGGCTGTTTTTGCAGGCGCAGACGCACGCTGTTTCTCAACGTCGGGTTCATCTCGACGATCATTTTGGCCGAATTGAGCGACACCGGGTCAATCTCCGAACCGGTAAACCGCCAGCCGTATTCGCGCAGGCCAACGATCGGATAAATGCAGTTGGCACCAATGCCCACGTCGAGGATCGCCACGCCTTTACCGCGTGGGATCTCACCGTCGTTGCTGCTCGCCAGCAGGTCGGCCAGATGGTGCAGATAATCGGCGCGCCCCGGGATTGGCGGGCACAGGTAATCAGCGGGAATATCCCAGTGCTCGATACCATAGAAATGTTGTAGCAACGCACGGTTGAGCATTTTAACCGCCGCCGGATCGGCAAAATCGACCGAGATATCGCCCCAGGCGTTCGGCTTGACGAACGGCTCCAGCGCCGGGCAGCTGGCGATCAGCGCCGGAAAGTCATAGCGCGAGCGATGACGGTTACGCGGGTGCAGTCCGCTTTTCTGCTGCGGGAAGCTTTTCTTTTTTTCCACCGTGACGGGCTCTCTTAAAGGTATTTCTGGCGCGTAAGATACCATAAAGCGACGGCAAACTTGCAGGTGGCGGGAAACACGTCAGAATAAAAGCTCCGTTTAGCCAATTCAGGTCATTTATGAGCAGTGAGCCGCGTTATTACTATGAACCCGCCGCCGGCCATGGTTTGCCGCACGATCCGCTGAACGCCATCGTCGGCCCGCGCCCGATAGGCTGGATCTCCTCGGTCAGCGTCACCGGCCAGCGCAACCTGGCACCCTACAGCTTTTTTAACTGCTTCAACTACCGCCCGCCGATCATCGGTTTCGCCAGCACCGGCTGGAAAGACAGCGTGGCGAACATCGTCGAAACCGGCGAATTTGTCTGGAATCTGGCGACGCGTCCACTGGCCAATGCGATGAATAACAGCTCCGCCAGCCTGGCACGCGGTGAAGATGAGTTTGCCTTTGCCGGCGTGACGCCGCTGCCCAGCCGCCGGGTGAAGGCCGAACGGGTGGCGGAAAGCCCGGTGAACTTTGAATGCCGCCTGTCGCAATGCATTCAATTGCAAAGCGCCGCGGGCGACAAGGTGGATACCTGGCTGGTATTGGGGGAAGTGGTGGCGGTGCATATCGACCCCGCACTGCTGGACGAACAGGGCATCTATCAGACTGCCGCCGCCGAACCTATCCTGCGTGCCGGTGGCCCGAGCGCCTACTATGGCATCTCGGAGCAGCACCGCTTCGACCTGACTCGCCCGGACGCGCAAAAACGCTGAGCGGCCACGGGTGCTGATAAAAAGCCCGCCGATGCAGACACTCGGCGGGCTTTTTCAGCGGTTTCAGGCCAGACGCGCGTTAATCGCCGCAGCGAAGTCACGGCACATCTTTTCATCACCCTCGGCGTTATCTGCCAGCACCTGCTCACCGTCCACCACGCGGATATGCGCCGCCAAGTCGAAGTCTGCCGCCGGTTGCGGCCGGGCAGCGGCGGCAGCGATGCTTTGCTGCGCATCCTGCCACGCCTGCGCCACCGTTTGATTACAGGCCTGCGCCAGATAATCCGGGTTAAAACCTTCGCCGGTCAGGCTGCGTAGCGTAGCGTCGTGACTGACACCGTTGCCCGGTAGCCAGTAATGCTGCGCCAGATCCGGGCCAATCGCCGGGTTATCGGTGAGATAACCGTCGCGCCGCAGGAAGAAATGACGCGTCTGTTCAACCGCCATCATTGCCAGCAGATAACCCTGATAGGAACAGGCCGACTCCAGCGACAACAAATGCGGAATAGCCAGCGTCGGGCGCGGGCTGCCGCTGATGCCCAGTATTTTGTGTTCAATCTCCCGCGCCAGCGCGGTAATCGCCTCGGGAGTGAGTTGTTGGTCATCCCACTGATACAGCGCCCACTCAAAGTAAGGCACCAGCAAAATATGGCGTTCGTTGAAGGCACGCATCGGCTGACGCGCCGCAATACCGGCCTCGATCAGCGCATCCGGCACCGGCTCACCGGCGGCGTTTGTCGCATAACGCTTCAGCCAGTCGGCGTCGTCCAGCAGGCTGTCACAGAACATCGACTGGGTTTCGGCATAGGCCATCGAGGTCGGCGGGAACTCCTGCGAAAAACAGGGTGCGTTCTGGCAGATGTTGGCAAAGTGCGCGGCGTGGCCCCCCTCATGGAACAGCGTATTAAGGCCATTAGCCCCGCTGCCCACCTGATCCGGCTGCGCCAGACTGGTGAAATTAATCCGCGCCGGCAGCCATTTCCCCTGCTGGATAAACGGCGGTACCGGGCCGTGCATAAAACCGTTTTCATACTTGCCCTGACGCACCAACAGATCAAGACTCATCTGCGCACCGCGAAAACCGATATGCAGCCGTTTGAAGCTGTTGATCCAACGTTCCAGCGACTGGGCAAACGGGAAGTAAGGATCCAGTTGGCGGGTCACATCACCGGCGCTGGCAAAACGGATGTTCCACGGCTCCAGCGCCTGCTCGCCCTTTTGCGCCGCCAATTGCTGCAAACTGCGCGAATTGGCTTCACGGGTCTGCTGTTCAAAGCGATCCAAAATGGCGAACAACTGCTCCGGTGTCATGCGCTCGGTTTTGTTGACCTTGTAGTCGAAATAGTTGCGAAAACCCATCTGACGTGCAAAGCGGTTACGCAGGCTAATCAGCTCCGGCAAACCGTTGTGCAACAGCCACTGCTCCAGCTCACGCAGCGCATTCTGTGAACTGCGGCGGTAATCTTCATTTTCATTGGTAGCCTGGTTGGTCAACAGCTCGCCGAGCGAGGCATTCACCCGCTGCCCTTTGGCATTCAGATGGCTGACCGGGTTGGCCTTGCGCCGGGTATACAGGCTCGCCTCGGCACTGATGATCTGATCCAGCAGCGCCTGGGCTTCGCTGTCTTCAATCGCGTTGCAATCAAAGAAACGCAGCCAGCCGTTCAGGCCGTGTTGCAGCGCATCACGCTGAGCGTCCTGCGGCAGCACTTCCAGCCCAGCCAGCAACTGACGAATTTCCGCCAGCCGACGCGGTTCGGCGATAAAGCGTTTATAGGCGCTTTCCGCCGCCGAAAAGCGTGCGGAAACATCGCCGCCGCCGGTGCCCATATAGTTGTGCCAGAACAATTCTTCTTTGGTGCGGTGGACTTCAAGGTAGTCCTGATTCAATTGATTGAAGTAATCGAGAGCCTGTTGCATAACCATCCTTTCAGCCGAATAGCGAAGTGTTCCAGTATAGCCAAGGGATTTACGCGCTGCGTAAACGTTCCAGCCCCTGTTCCAGGGTGTCAACCTCACCGGTGGCCAACAGGCAGCAGGCAATTTGCCGTTGGATCGCCAGCGGGATCGCCACCTCACCCGACAGGCAACGTTCGGTCCAGCGTGCAGTGGTTTCGGCATCTTTTGCCGCCGGCAGCTCGGGAATTTCATCCTGTGCCGGTCGTTCCAGCAATACCTGTTGTTCGCCGTTAACCATGTAATGGATCTGCGGGCAACGTTGCGGGTTGGCATAAGCTTCCCCTTCGGTACCGTGCATCAACAACCCGCGAGCGCCAATCTGGCGGAAGAATGACGCTACCCGGCCAACATATTCCGGGTGAGACACGCTGGCGATACGCAGCACATCCTGTTCGGCAAACGGCGTTGCCAGTTTGGCCAGCGTATGGGCACTGTTGCGCACCCCCATGCGCCAGCGCAGGCCAAGCTGACGCTCCAAGGGGGCAGATAACGTGGAAACCGGGATAAACGCGACTTCGCCCGCATCCAGGCGCTGCTGGGCATGAGCAGCATCTTGCGACCAGGGCAGCCCCAGCGCCTGGAAGATTTCCGCACTGGTGACGCGGGTGCTGTCATCGAGCACGCCATGCACCACCACCGGCAGCCCGACACGTTTGAGCAACAGCGCCAACAGCGGTGTCAGGTTTGCCTGTTTGCGCGCACCGTTATAGCTCGGTAACACCACCGGCATCGGTCGCCCAGACGGCGCCTGCAGGCGCATCACCTGCTGTTGCATCGCCTGATAAAAGCCGATCATTTCCTCTTCAGCCTCACCCTTAATACGCATGGCAATCAGGATGCCGCCCAGTTCCAATTCGCCAACTTCATCGGCCAGCATCTTTTGGTAGAGCTGAAAGGCGGTTTCCCGATCCAGATCGCGCGCATGGTTCTTGCCACGGCCGATCTCTTTAATAATTTTGGTGTAATCCATGCTCTGCTTTCCCCTGATTCAGTCTGGAGTCAGCATACCTTATCCACGCCGCCGCTCAACCTCATCTGCCAGTTGCTGCTGGTCAGCATCACCGGCACGCAGCGCGGCGATCACCCCCTCTGCGTCTTCGGCGTTGCGGTTCTGGCTCATCTTCCATTTGCCTTCGCGCTGCGTCACGGCGATCTCGATACCGACAATACCCCTGATCTGAGCAGCGATATAATTGGCCGGCGCATCGTCGATACGCCAAGGTTCGGGCTGGCGGCCTTCCTGCAACGCCGTCAACCCGTCCAACTGTTGGCGTAGCCAGCCCGCGTCCTCCGTGACCCGCGGCACCCCGCGCAGTTGCACCACGCTGTAATTCCAGGTCGGCACCACCTTGCCGGTCTGACGCTTGGTTTCATACCAGCCCGGCGAGATATAGCCCTCCGGCCCCTGAAACACCACCAGGCACTCTTGCACGGTCTGTAGCAAGGACCCATGCGGATTGGCGCGGGACAGGTGCGCCCGCAACACAATGTTGCCCTGCTCATCAGCGTCAATCAAAAACGGCAGCGGGTCCGCCACCAGTCCCCGTTCACCGTGGCTGATTAACATGCCCAGCGGGTGGGCACGGACCAGAGCAATTTGACTTTCCAGACGGTCATCGCGAAATGAGGCGGGTTGGTACATGGCGTTAGGCATCCTTTAGCATTATCAACGTGATGAAATAGCAATAACACTCGCCACAGCTTTACTAAAGATCCACTTTGCGCTGTTGTTGGATGATCCACCTCAGCAATACCAAAGCCACGAGCATCGCCAACAGGTTGTAAACCATTGCCCCGGCAAACGCCCGCCCATAACCTTCCGCGCCCGCACCGCCTGCCAACAAGGGAACAAAAAACGCACCGCTGGCGGCAATTCCCAACGCCCCACCCACTTGTTGCACGGTGGAAATCAGCCCGGCGGCCATGCCCGCCTGCTGTTCTTTTGCCAGCCCAAGCACCAGGTTAAGCAGCGGCGTCATACTCAGTGCCTGACCAAAGCCTAGGACCACCAACCCCGGTAACAGCCACAGCGGTTGAACCAGCGCCGCGCCCCACAGCACCTGCGCCACCAACAGTGCCATCCCGGTGGCGTAAATCGCCACGCCAAGCGCCAGCACGCCATTACCCCAGCGCTGCACCAGCGTCGGTGCCAGCAATGAGCCCAGCATAAAAGCCACGCTGGCAGGCGCAAACAGGCTACCCGCCTGAAACGGCGTCAGGCCAATGCCCGCCTGTAGCAGCAGGGCAAAACACAGGAAGAACGAAGTCGCAGTCGAGTAAATCGCCAGCACCACCGCCACGCCAGGAGCAAAACTCCCCTGCCGCAACAACGCCGGATCGAGCACCGCATCTCCGGCACGCAAAGCCAGTCGCCGTTCCCACCGAATAAAACCCCACAGTACCGCGATGCCCAGTGCTAGCGCCGGTAGCACCCACCAGGGCCAGCCACGCGAAGGCCCTTCCAGTAGCGGAACCAGCAGCAACAACAGCCCGGTTGCCGCCAGCAGTAAACCAACGCCATCCAGCCGCTGCGCCTGTTCGAGGCGTGATTCGGGGATACGCCGCGCCGCCAGCACGGCCAGCACCCCCACCGGCAGATTGATCAGGAAAATCATTCGCCAACCGCTGCCGAAGATATCGGCTTCGATAATAAAGCCACCGAAAATCTGACCAAAGATCGCCGCCAGCCCCAGCGTCATGCCCAGCCAGGCAAAGGCGCGCCGCCGCTGGTGAGGGCTGTACAACACGCGCAGCAACGCATAAATCTGCGGGAACAGCAGCGCCGCCGTCGCTCCCTGCAAAAAGCGCGCTACGATCAACATGCTTAACGAGGTCGCCATGCCACACAGCGCCGAGGTCAGCGTAAACCCCAGCATGCCAAGGCTGAACATACGCCGCCGACCAAAGCGATCGCCCAACCGCCCACCGGCAATCAGTAACACGCCGAATGCCAGCTCATAGCCGGCAATAATCAGCCCGATGCCGGCAAAGTCGGCGGTGAACTGCTGCTGGATCATCGGCGCTGCCACGTTCACCACAAACAGGTCGAATACCGTCACAAAGCCGCCCAGCAATAACACCGGCAAACCGGGAAGACGACGATCGTCACTAGCTAATGACTGTTCCATAAATGCCTCCAAAGATTGGGATGGCGGCAGTATGGAACATGT
The DNA here is from genome assembly GCF_004684015.1 of Serratia proteamaculans. Taxonomy (GTDB): domain Bacteria; phylum Pseudomonadota; class Gammaproteobacteria; order Enterobacterales; family Enterobacteriaceae; genus Serratia; species Serratia proteamaculans_F. Next base: position 160,843 of record NZ_SRIA01000010.1, on the reverse strand, counting down.
CCTAAACTGTTACTATATAGCCAGTTATACTATTACTAACAGCAACAGGACAGCCACTATGCCGCCGCGCACCCTCAACCGAACCCGCCAGGATCTGGCGGATTTTCTACGTCAAAAACGTGAGAAGTTATCACCGCAGGCGGTAGGTTTGCCGAGCGGCACCCGGCGCAGAACGCCGGGGCTGCGGCGCGAGGAAGTGGCCGCCCTGGCAGGCGTCGGCCTCACCTGGTACACCTGGCTGGAACAGGGGCGGGAGATCAACGCCTCAGTGGATTTTCTGGAGAATCTGGCACGGGTGCTGAAGCTGGATGCGACCGGGCGCTACCATCTTTTTCTGCTGGCGCATCAGCGCCCGCCGGTGCCGGTCGGCCATCAGTGGTGTCAGGTTTCGCCACTGGTGCGTCGCCTGCTGGACGATCTGCAACTGCGCCCAGCTTACGTCATGAACCTGAGCTGGGACATCATCGCCTGGAACCCGGCGGCGGACCGGCTGTTCACCATCGGCGATCGCCCGGCGGAGCAGCGTAATATGCTGTGGATGCTGTTTGCCGACCCACAGCTCAATCAGCGATTGGTGGAGTGGCAAGCGCAAGCGCCCCAGGTTCTGGCCAGCTTTCGCCGCGACTACGCCCACGCACCGCAAGACGCCACCATGCAGCAACGGGTGCAGGCACTGGAACAGGTATCACCGCAGTTCCGCCAACTGTGGCAGCAGCATGATATTCACGGTCGTTGCCAGGGGCAGCGTACTTTCGAAGTGCCAGAGGTCGGCCAGGTGACGTTTGAACATGCGTCGTTCATTGTCGATGAGGAAAATCATTTACGCCTGGTGATGTACAGCGCGCTGGCGCAATGCCCGGCCAGCGCGGCGTTTGAGGCGTTGTTACAGGTGTAAGGCTATTTGCGGCTATCAACTGTCCGTTTGCAGGCCAGCCCGGCGAATGCGGCGTTCCCCCAGCAGATTCATGCCCGCCGCCGCCAGCAGAATAATGGCCGCCCCAGCAAACTGCAGCGCCACCAGGCGATGGCCAAACGCCAGCCGATCGACCAGCATGGCGGCGATCGGATAAATAAACGACAGCGAGCCGATCAGGTTGGTCGGCAGCTTTTGGATTGCGCCATACAGCAACACGTACATCAGGCCGGTGTGCAACACCCCGAGCGTCAGCAGCATGCTCCATTGCCCGGCATTGGCCGATGCCTGGAAATCCACCAGCGGCAGCAGCATCACTACGCCAACCGTCACCTGAATCAACGCAATCAGATGCGGCGGCGTCCCTTTCAGTCGTTTGGCGGCCAGCGCCATCAGCGCATAGAAAAACGCCGCCCCCAATGCCAGCAGAATACCGATCAGGTAGTTATCCTGTCCGCCCGCCTGCTTCGGCTGGGCCAACACCACCAACATCATGCCGATAAACGCCAGTGCCAGCCACAGCAGCTTACGGGCGGTCAGCTTCTCGCCGAGGAACAACGCCCCCAGCGCCACCAGCATAAAGGGCTGGGTGTTGTAGACCGCCGTGGCGATGGAGATCGACGCATAGCTATAGGCGGCAAACAACAACAGCCAGTTGACCACCAGTGCGATGCCACCGGCAATCGCCACCCATAGCGTGGCGCGGGTCAGACTGTCACGCCGCAGTTGGCCCAGCACAGCACAAATGGCCAGCAATACCAGTGCCCCCACCACGCAGCGCCAGAACACCACGTTAACTACCGATTGGCCGGACATCAGCACAAACCAACCAATGGTGCCGGAAATCAGCATTGCGGCAATCATCTCCAGCGAGCCGCGTTTTATCTCTGCGTTCATCATTGTTTCCTCAGGGTAAGCCAATACGCTTAGCTTGCGACTTTCCCGCGCCGGTTTCCATGGAATAAAAAAGGCCAATGTGCTTAACTGCCTTTTTATTGAAGGAATAAATCGAAATTAACCTAATGGAGTCGCTATGGATGATATCGATCGCCAAATCCTGACCCTGCTGGCCGAAGACGCACGGGTCTCGCTGAAAACCCTTAGTGCCAGAGCCGGGCTATCTTCACCCAGTACCTCCGAACGCCTGCGGCGGCTGGAAGAAAACGGCGTGATCCAGGGTTACACCCTGAACGTTAATTTGCAGGCCTTGGGCTACGCTTTTCAGTCGCTGGTGCGCATCAAACCGCTGCCGGGCATGCTGAAAAAGGTCGAACAGATGATCCAGGAAATCCCGGAGGTGATTGAGTGTGACAAGGTGACCGGCGAGGACTGTTTTATCGTGCGGCTGGTGGCGCATTCGATGGAGCAGCTCGACCAGATCCTTGATCGGCTGGCCGAGCGCGCGCAGAGCAACACTTCCATCGTCAAAACCACGCCGGTGAAGCGCCGCCTGCCCCCGCTACTTTGATTAACGCGTACGTCGGCGGGCGAACGGGTTCTTGCGTTTTTTGTCTTTTTTCTCCGCCGCCGCGGCGGATTTAACTGCCGCCAGGTGCGCCTTGTCGGCCTCCGGCACGTCGCGCTGTTCGATCGGGAACACCGGCAACGCCGCCAGCAAGCGCGAACCGTAGCTTTTGGTCAGCAGGCGGCGATCGTAAATCACGATCTCGCCGTGGCACTCATTACTGCGGATCAGTCGCCCCACCTGTTGGATCAGGTTGAACGAGGCGCTCGGCAGGCTCTGCACTTCAAACGGATAGCGCTTCAGTGATTTCAGCCATTCGCCCTCGGTCAGGATCACCGGGCTGTCGATCGGCGGGAAGGCAATCTTGTGGATATGCACCTGGGTCAGCAGTTCACCTTTCAGATCCAGCCCTTCGGCAAACGACTGCAGGCCGATTAACACGCTGGCGGTGCCCTTTTCGACCCGTTTACGGTGTTCTTCCACCAGTCGATAGCGCGGCTGATCGCCCTGTACCAGCAGCATCAGACGCAGATCGGTCACATAGCTGAGGAAGGTCTGCATCGCCCGGTGGCTGCTGAACAGGATCAGCATGCCCTTGTGCTTGCCAGTGGCCTGCTCGGCGCGGAAAAAGCGCGCCATCTCTTCCAGATGTTCAGCCTCATTGGCTATCGCCGGCTCAAAACGCATATTCGGAATAACAATCTTGCCCTGCTCCACATGATTGAACGGCGAAGACAGGCATTCGAAACGATCGCCGGCCTTTTCACTTAATCCGCTCATTTCTTGCAGGCGCGCAAAGCTGTTCAGCGAGCGCAGCGTTGCCGAGGTGACAACCACATGCGGCACCTTGCGCCACAGCAGTTTTTCCAACTGATCGCTAACGCGAATGCCCACGCAATGCAGGTACAGATGGGTCACGTTGTCGCGCAGATCGCGCGTGACCCATTTGGAAATCGGCGCGTTGGACGATTTATCCAGCGCGGCCAGCCGCCACAGTTTGCTCATCGCCTCCAGATAGCCCAGGGTGCGGCTCATCTGAATGATGGAACGGTGCAGCCGCACAATATCGTGCTTGCCGGTCTGTTCGCTGAGATCGTTGACGATAAATTCCGCCACCCCACGCAACGCGTCGGTCAGCTTGAATAACCGTGCGCAGGTTTCTACCATCTCCGGCGGCAGTTCCCCCATTTCAAATCGATGTTCGGCGATGACCGTATCGGTCGGCAGATAGGCGCTGACCTGATGCTCGAAGATTTGGATCAGTTCGCGCAGTTCTTCGCAATGGTTCTTCAAACGTTCGCCATTCGCCAACCCCGGCGGGCTTTTCGGCCGGTATTGCGTCATGCACTGCTCAACCTGGCGCACGATCATGTCCAACTGCAAATTGGTCGACAAGGCGGTGATTTCGCCTTCAATCTCCAGCGCGTCACGCGCTACTTCCGGCAGATGATGTCCTTCGTCCAGCACCAGCAGCAGCTCTTTCGGGTTCGGCAGCACCGACTCGGTTTCCAGCGCCGCCATCACCAACGCATGATTAGCCACCACCACGTCGGCGGTTTCGATCTCTTTACGGGCGATATAAAACGGGCATTCACGAATGTAATGGCAGTTACGGCCCAGGCAGTTGGCTTTATCGGTGCTCAGCTTGATCCACAGCGGATCGTCAATCGACAGTTGATAATGGTCGCGCAGCCCGTCCCACTCATGGCGGTCAAGCGCCTTGCTCAGCTTTTGGCACAGCGCCTGTTCTTCACCGCTCGAAGGCGCCAGTTCGTCGCCCAGAAACAGCATCAGGTCACCCTGCTCGCTGACGTCAGTGCAGAGCGCCGCCAGGTTGCGCGGGCAAACATAGCGCCCACGGCCAAAGGCACCGGTAAACTTCAGATCGGGGATGATCTTCTTCAGCAACGGTAAATCCTTGCTGTAGATCTGATCCTGCAGCGCCACGTTGGCGGTGCTGACCACCAGCGGTTTGCTCTCTGCACGGCCAACGGCGATCCCCGGGATCAGGTACGACAAGGTTTTGCCAACGCCGGTCGGGGCTTCAATCGCCAGATGGCGCGGGTAATCACCGGCCAGCGTTTTCGCCACTTCGGCGATCATCTGCCGTTGCGGTGCACGGGAAATAAAATCCGGTATTTGCTGCTGCAGGGCTTTGTACCACTGGCCAATCTGATCTTTAACTGCGGGGGAGAGCGCCATTCAACTCTATATCTCTACGAAATGATGGCGCTATTGTCCCACAGACCGTCGGCCACGTCAGCCCGGCCTTCAATCATTGAGGCTCCGCCCGCACTGAGGCGTCACTCATCCCCCTGGCGGTTGGCCTTGATGACGTTCAACGTATAAATTTCACGTGTGGTTCCCCTCCACAACATCGCAACCGCAGAACACCACCGACAGTTGTATGAAGAAGAAATTCACTCTTTTCGCAACTTTTTTAATCGTTCGACATGAAAATGAATATTTTGTCATAAATAGATCACATTACTACGGTAAAAAACCTGCGCTGCGAACAAAACAGGCGGCGCAGTGAAACAGCAATACAACTAATGATAAGCGTCTTTCAATCGTATAAAGCAGGGTAAATCATGAAACGTAATCTTCTGGCCGTTGTTATTCCGGCACTTTTAATTGCGCAGACAGCACAAGCAGCGGAAATCTACAACAAAGACGGCAATAAACTTGATTTTTACGGCCGCGTAAAAGCAATGCACTATTTCTCTGACGATACCGGCAATGATGGCGATAAAACCTACGTGCGTATCGGTTTTAAAGGCGCTACACAAATTAACGATATGCTGACTGGCTATGGCCAGTGGGAATATCAGATTGCTGCCAACCATGCTGAGGCTGACGGCACCAAAGATACCAAAACCCGTTTGGGCTTTGCTGGTCTGAAATATAAAGATATCGGTTCATTCGACTACGGCCGCAACTACGGCATTATCTATGACGTCGGCGCCTGGACGGATATGCTGCCAGAATTCGGTGATGATGCTTACGTCAAAACCGACAACTTTATGAACGGCCGTACCAACGGTGTGGCAACCTACCGTAACAACGACTTCTTCGGTCTGGTTGACGGCCTGAAGTTCGCTGTACAGTACCAGGGCAAAAACGAAAACGACGGTCGTTCTGGCAGCAAAGCGAACGGCGACGGTTGGGGCCTGTCTTCCAGCTATGAAATCATCGACGGCCTGAGCGTCGGTGCTGCTTACGCTTCTTCCAACCGTACTGCCGGCCAAAAAGCAGGCACCTTCGGTAAGGGCGATAAAGCGGATATCTGGGCCGGCGGCCTGAAATACGACAACAAAGAAGTTTATCTGGCAGCGACCTACTCGCAAAGCCGTAATATCGCCCCTATCTCCGGTACTGCGACCATTAATAATACCTCTACCTCTGTTAGCGGCTTTGCCAATAAAGCAGAAGGTCTGGAATTGGTTGCGCAATACCAGTTCGACTTCGGCCTGCGTCCATCGCTGGGTTATGTTCAGCAGAAAGGTAAAGATATTGAAGGCATCGGCGACGCCGACCTGGTGAAATATATCGATATCGGTACTTACTACTATTTCAACAAGAACATGTCGACCTATGTTGATTATAAAATCAACCAACTCGACAGCAACAATAAGTTGGGTCTGAAAGATGACAACGTCATCGCCGTCGCCCTGACCTACCAGTTCTGATGTGATGAATAACCACCACTGCAAACTTAGCTCCACTTGATATCCAGAATGACTTCGCCGGGCGGCAACGCCCGGCTTTTTCATTTGATGCTCTGCTCGCCCTTCGCCTCTCATCGCCGCATCAGGAAACTTGCCTTACAAAACAAACGGGTCTACATCTATATGTTGCGCAAATCAACCTGGATGACCTATGCCAAACACCTCCCCATTCGAATACCACTCAGCATTGCGCTACAGCAGTGACGAGCTGGCGCAAATCCTTTGCCACTGTTTTGAAAACTACATTGTGCGTTTCGTCATTGACGGTGACACCTTCGCCCGTCGCTTCGGTGCCGAAGACCTCAGCCTGAATGACAGCATTATCGTCACGCATCAACAGCAACCGGTAGCACTGGCGCTGATCAGCCGCCGTGGCTTGCACAGCCGGGTGGCGGCGCTGTCGATCCGGCCGGAAATGCGCGGTAAAGGATTGGGTAAAACCCTGATGCAGCGGATTGTCGCCGATGCGCGTGAGCGCAGCGATCGCCAGTTGTCGCTGGAGGTGATTGAGGGCAATGACCCCGCCATTGCACTGTACCATCAGGCTGGGCTGCGCATCGTGGGCACCCTCACCGGCCATCAGGCAGGCGAGCAAACGGCTGGCGACATTGTGCCGCTGAAGGAAATTGATCCGCTGTTCGTTTCCCACCGCCTGATTGCCGAAGGGGCCACCAGCCAGCCCTGGTTGATCGCCCCGGAAACGCTGTTCAAGCTGCCCGGCAAACCCTATGCCTTTACCCTTGAACAGCACCAGGCCTATGCGGTGGTGCAGGTCGGCGCGGAGAAGTGTTTTTTACGCATGATTTACGTGCCGCCACAACACCGTAACCAGGGCCATGCAAGGGCGATGTTGGCCGCACTGCAGGCGCGTTTTTCACCGTTGCCGCTGGTGACCAACGTCTACGTTCCCGAAGTGGCCGCTCCCTTCTTCGCTCGACTCGGCTGGCAGCAAGACGCGTTGCGCCAGTTCGAGATGGCGATGAGCTTGTAAATCCACAATAACAACCAGAGAGCTATCCCTTTATGGCAGGAACAAATCAGCAGAAAATCACTCTTGGCGCGGCCATCGGCATTGCATTACTGGCCCTGAGCGGTTGCGCACAACCACCAAAAACCGACCTGCAAGCCGGGCAACGCCTGGCAGATCAGTCAGTGCTGGCCCTGAACTGGTTCCAACAGTCCGGGGAATATCAGGCGCTGTCACACCAGGCGTTCAACAGCGCCAAACTGGCTTTTGATCAGGCCAAAGCCACGCCGGGCAAGAAGAAAGCCGTGGTGGTGGATCTGGACGAAACCCTGCTGGACAACAGCCCTTATTCCGGCTGGCAGGCAAAACAGGGACAACCTTTCGCCGCTGCCACCTGGGCCAAATGGTCGCAGGCAGAGCAAGCCGGGGCGGTACCGGGTGCCGTGCAATTTGCCCGCTACGTCAACAGCCATCAGGGCACCATGTTCTACGTTTCCAACCGCAAGCAGTCTGAATACGCCGCCACGGTGGCCAATATGCAGAAACTGGGCTTTACCGGCATGTCGGAAAAAACCGTGCTGCTCAGCGGTGATACCTCCAACAAACAGCCACGCTTCGACGCCATCAAAAACGCGGGCTACGATATTGTGGTGTACGCCGGTGACAACCTGAACGACTTCGGTGCCGCGACTTACCACAAGGATAACGCACAGCGCCGCGCGTTTGTCGCCGACAACCAAAGCAAGTTCGGCACCGAATATATCGTGCTGCCGAATCCGCTGTACGGCGACTGGGAAAGCGGCATGGCGCAGGACTATAACAAGCTGACACCAGAGCAAAAACTGCTGATACGCCAGCAAGCCATCAAGGCCTGGAACGGGCAGTAATCCTGCTCACCTGCTAATCCTGTAGGGGCGCCGCATGCTGCGCCCGTATCAGTCGGGGAAAATTTACAGTAATTTATACATATAACTGGTGGCATCCAGCGCGCTGCCATTGCTGGCGAGGGCGTATTGCGGAATGCTGCCCGCCAGTTGAAAACCCAATTGGCGATACATACCTTCCGCCGTATCACCGGTCAGGGTATCGAGCACCAATAAATGCCGCTGCAGCTCAAGTGCGTTTTGTTGCACCTGCAGCATCAGGCTGCGGGCAATTCCCCGGCGGCGTGCATCCGGGTGCACCATCAGCTTTACCACCTCCGCCCGGTGGCGGCCATTGTCCGGCATTGCCAACAGCAACTGCACCGTACCCACCACGCGCCCGGTATCGTATGCCACCAACAGCAACCTTTCCCCACGCTCAATCGCCGGTAACAGGCCGCGCCAGAACGCCTGCGCCTGCTCCAGTGTGAACGGCATGACAAAACCAATACTCGCGCCCTGGGTGACGCTGGCTTGCAGCATTTCGGCCAGTTCCGGGATCGCGTTTTGTGCCGTTTCGGCATTCAGTTGCTGTATCTCAACCATGATTAGGGCCTGCTGATAACAAGGGTATAGTGGGCCGGCTCAGGGCCGGGAGCATGAAATTTTGAAGCGCCGAACAGCCGATAACGCAGGCAGTCACCCGGCTCAAGCTGGAAGGTACGTCCCTCCAGCGTCAGTTCAAGTCGCCCTGCCAGCAGCCACAGATGGTGCTCGAGCGCATGCACCGAAGGCGTGTCATAGGCAATCACCGCCTCAGCCTCCAATGTGCATTCAATAAACTCGGCCTTATACAGGGCGGCAGGCGGTGAGACCGAACGGCGATGAAAACCGCTGGCACGATCAACCCACACCGTCTGCTGTTCACGATGCAACAACTCCGGTGGCTCGTCCTCGACCTCGCTCAGCAGCCGCGACATGGTCAGCCCATAGGCTGAGCACAGCTTGTTTAACAAGGAAGCAGTCGGGCTGGTTTCCGCGCGTTCGACCCGCGACAACGTCGCCCGGCTGATACCGGTTTGCTGCGCCAATTCCTCCAGCGACCAGCCCTGTTGCTGGCGTAAATCAGACAGTCGCTGCGCCAGCCTGAGATCGGCGCTTTCCAATCCGTTATCCATCATTGAGTCTCTGACATGAAAAATCCCATATAAGAGAAATAATCTCAAATACGGGATACGTCAAGCCAATTTTTAACTGGCACTATAACTTGGTGAAAAGCCTTTCGCTGTTATGACGGCAGTGCCGACGAGTCTGGTACCCGCTTGTCGCTGTCGGCAACCGGCGGTGCGATCGCCGCGCAGCGCCAGGCACTGAACACCGCCAGCAGCGGTGCCAGTGCAAACAGCAGGAACAACCAGCGCGCCGCAGAGGCCGCCCCCGCCGACCCCCCCGGCACATTCAACCCGGCCAGGTTGGCAATCATCCCGGCCAGCGCGGCACCAAAGGCGGTCGCAAACAATTGCACCGTAGTGATAGACGCCCCGGCAATATCCTTATCGGCCTCAGGCGAAACCTGCAGAATACGCGTCAACAGATGCGGCCAGCCGAAACCAATACCAAAACCTACCAGCGTCAGGGCAATCACAATCGGCGTCAGCCCGGTCCAATGGCCACCGGAAGGTATCGGCATCAGCAGGCCCAATGCCAGCAGCCCCACCAACACCAACAGCGGCCCGCTGACAATGGCCCGGCGGATGCCCGCACTGCGCCAACCGGAACTGAGGATTTCCGATAATGTCCACCCCGCCGCCATGGTGGCAGCGATATACCCGGAAATCAGCGGGGACTGACCATGCAGCGTTTGCAGGAAATAAGGCACGAAGATTTCACTGGTCATACCCACTACCAGCAAAGAGACGGTGATATACAACGAGGCCAGCGGCGAACCGCGGCGCAAAGCCCCCTTCGGCAGCAGCCGGGCACGGGAGTGCGCTTCACGCTGTATCAACCAGGCCATCATCAGTACGGCCAACGCAATACCGCCAAGATTGACCCACGCGCTGTCCGCCAGGCTGCCGGCGGACACCACCAGTACCGCCGTCGTCAACAACAGCAACTGCGCCAGCGGCAACGGTGCTGCCTGCTGCTGCGGTTTGCCTTTCGGCAAGATTAGGAAGGTAAACCCGGCATACAGCACCATCACCGGCAACAGGATGCCAAAGGCCCAGCGCCAGGCGTTCAGTTCGGCAAAAATGCCGCCCACCGCCGGCCCCACCAGGGTCGCGATACCCCACATCGCCGAAATCAACGCCATCGCCCGCGGCCAGAGCTTTTGCTCAAATACCAGATTGATCATGGCGTACGAAAGCGCGAAAATCAGCCCGCCTCCGAAGCCCTGCACGGTTCGGCCGATCAGCATCACCGGCATTGATGGTGCCAGCGCGCACAGCATCGCCCCGGCAATAAAGAACAGTGACGCCACCACGTAGGCACTGCGAGCCCCGTAACCGCTGAGTAAACGTGCCGATAATGCCGACCCCAGGATCGACGCCACCACAAACAGCGTAGTATTCCAGGCATACAGACTCAGACCACCAATGTCCTGCACCACCGAGGGCAGAATGGTGGTGGCAACCAGAATATTGATGGCGTGCAGCGCTACGCCGAGTGAGAGCGCGATCGCACTGGCACCATTTTTGCCGGAAAAGAGATCGGCCCAGCGGCTATCATCGTTGGTTATCACAGTTGTTGTCCTGTTTTCAGAGGAATGGCATTGAGTTAATCGTGATACTGCGTTAAATTTAACAAGAATTATCTTGGAATAAGAGTAGGGTGAGGCGGAGAAATATGTCAAGAATAAACTTGGAAAATAGCGGTAGTCCCGCACAATCGGTCAGTGACCGTTTGCTGACACTGTTAAAAACCCGCGGCCCACAGCAAGCTTCTGATGCAGGCAAAGTCCTTGGCACCACCGGTGAGGCCGCGCGCCAGCAGTTCGTCAAGCTGGCAAAAGATGGGTTGGTTGAAGCGGTGGCGGAAACTCGCGGTGTAGGCCGCCCGGTGCAACTCTGGCACCTGACTGCCGCAGGCAATGCACGCTTTCCGGATACCCACTCCGAACTGACAGTACAACTGCTGCGCACCGTGCGCGACAAGCTGGGCGAACAGGCAATCGAACTGCTGATCGACACCCGCGAGCAGGAAACGCGTATTAACTACAAACAGGCGATGGTCGGAGCCACAGATTTGCAGGAACGTGTCGCGCGCCTGACGGCGATCCGTTGTCGCGAAGGCTACATGGCCGAATCACGCCAACAAGAAGACGGCTCCTTTCTGCTGGTAGAAAACCACTGCCCTATTTGCGCCGCCGCCGCCGTTTGCCAGGGATTCTGCCGCGCAGAATTGAGCGTTTTCACCGAGGTATTACAGGCGCAGGTTGAACGCTCCGAACATATCCTGGCCGGTGCACGCCGCTGCGCCTACCGTATTTCATTGCTGTAACCGACACCCGGCGTAAGGCAGCCAGCAGGCTGGCGTCATCCGATGCATACCCACCGGAAAGCCAGCCCATGACACGCTTAAAAAAGTACTGAAAAGCGTTGCTTATCCTCTGTCCGATCGGGTTTACTGAGTCCTCTAATAATAACCTTCCCTGCAGAATTAAAATCCATGCTGAGCCAAAGTAGCCGTAACGTCCTGCCGTTAATCGGGGCGCTGTTCACGTTATATATTGTCTGGGGTTCGACCTATTTCGTTATTCGTCTGGGCGTGGAAAGCTGGCCGCCATTGATGATGGCCGGTACCCGCTTTCTGGTCGCCGGTATTGTGCTGTTTGGCTTTTTAGCGCTGCGCGGCCATGCATTGCCGACGGCAAAGCAGTGGCTGGCCGCCGGGACCATTGGCATTTTGCTGCTGGCGGTGGGCAACGGCCTGGTGACGGTGGCAGAACATCAGCATGTGCCTTCCGGCATTGCCGCCGTAATGGTGGCAACGGTGCCGCTGTTCACCCTGTGCTTCAGCCTGCTGTGGGGCATGCGCAACACCAAACTGGAATGGGCAGGCATTGGGCTGGGCCTGATGGGCATTGTGCTGCTCAATACCGGTAATAATCTGGTCGGCAACCCCACCGGCGCATTGCTGATCCTGCTGGCCTCCGCCAGTTGGGCCTTTGGCTCGGTACTGGGATCGCGCATTTCTCTGCCGGCCGGGCCAATGGCCGGGGCGGCGGAAATGCTGGTGGCCGGTGTGGTGCTGCTGGTGGTCAGCCAGCTCAGCGGTGAGCGTTTGACGCAGATGCCGAGCGCCAAAGGTTTCTTCGCGCTGGGTTACCTGATTGTCTTCGGTTCGATGCTGGCGATCAGCGCCTATATGTTTTTGCTGAAAAACGTACGCCCGGTGGTGGCCACCAGCTATGCCTACGTCAATCCGGTGGTAGCGGTGCTGCTCGGGATTGGCTTTGCCGGTGAGTCGCTGGCACCACGTGAATGGGCGGCGTTGGTGATTATCGTCGCGGCGGTGGTGCTGGTGACCCTAGGCAAATTCCTGTTTGCTCGCCCGTCCAGCCGTATAAAGAACGTGGAGCAATAAGGTAGGGGCGCTGCATGCTGCGCCCGCATCCATCGGGCCGAATATATTCGCCCCCTACGGTAACTGCTGCAGCTTGAAAGACGACGGGTATAAAAACGATTCTTGTTTCGTCCGTTGAAGAGACTATAATTCCCGCTGTTCCGGGCAACCTGCGAAATTATCCCAATGCTTAAAAAATCGTTCATCATCGTTATCTTTCTGTGTGCCTTTGGTTCACTCGGCGGCGTCTTCCTGGCCGGGCTGAATATGTACACCCGTTCCACTACGCCAAGCGAAGAAACCACCACCGCCAGCGAAGCCGCGGCCAGCGCGACACCGGCAGCAGACGTTCAAAGCAAGTGATGCGTCATCCAGTCCTGCCATAAGCTTACAGCGCCGTCACCCCAAGCGCGGCGGCCTGCTGTTCCAGCCCGGCGATTTTTTGGTATGCCGAACGCGGCACCAGGCTGAAATCACCGATCAACAGATTGTCGCTCACCACTTCACCCAACATCGCCTTTGCCCCGGCACGCAAAATTTCAAGCTGTTCCGGCGGGGTTTGCCGCGAAGTGATCAGCGGCAACCCCGGCACGCTGGCCGTGCGGCCAATAATTTTTAGCCCCGCCAGTGCCTGCGGCTGCGCCCGTTTCAACAATTCCAGGCTGACACAGTCAACGGCAGCTATATCCGCCTGCCGATTCTGGATCAGTTTGATCGACTGATAATGCGCGCCAGAGGCGATGGCGGCGCGGAAGAATTTGCCCTCCTGAGCCAGGGGGGCTATCAACGCCCGCAGGCTGTTATGGCCTGACTGTGAGTCGGTACTGTTATAGGCCGCAATCCGGCCGCGAAAATCCGCCAGCCGTTCGCCGGGTTCATCATCACGCACCACCAGCCAACTGCTGTAATTCGGCCCGTCGCAACCTTCAACGCGATAATGATAGGTGCCCACCAGCTGCACCTGTGGCAGGCTGATGGCCAGCGGATAGCCACAGGTTTGGCTGAGCAACAAGTCATCGCGCTGCCAGTGCTGCGCCAGATCCTGCGGCCAACTGAGCGACTCGGGCGTTTGCGGCAGTCCCAGTTGCAGTAACTTGCCACGCAGCACCCGCCAGAAGACTTCCGCCGGTTGATGAGTCACGCCGTACATCGGTAAAGATACCTGCATCATGTTCCCTTATCCGGCAGAAGAAGAAGCCATCAGCGTCTGTTGACGCCAGGCGGTGAGATGGCGTACCCAGCGCTCAAACAGCATATCGGTAATGATCGCCAACAGGGCCACCACCAGCGCGCCCTGGATCACATAAGCGGTATTAAAGCCGCTTAGGCCAATAATAATCGGCGATCCCAGGGTTTTGGTGCCGACGGTAGAAGCTATCGCCGCCGTACCAATATTGATGATCACCGAGGTCCGGATCCCGGCGACGATCACCGGCGCCGCCAGCGGCAGCTCGACGCGCCACAGGATCTGCCGGGAACTCATCCCTACCCCCTGCGCAATCTCGCGGGTGGCGCTGGGCACCGACTCAATGCCCGCCAGCGTGCCCTGCAAAATCGGCAGTAAACCGTACAGCACCAGCGCGATGATCGCCGGCTGTTCACTAAACCCCATCACCGGCACCGCGATCGCCAATACCGCCACCGGCGGAAAAGTCTGACCCACCGCCACCAGCGTTTCCACCAATGAGCGGAACTCCTTACCGGCGCGGCGCGTGACAGCGACGCCGGCACTAACACCAATCACCACGGCAATCAGGCTGGAAACCGCCACCAGCACCAGATGCGCCCATACCAGTGAGATAAAACTGTCCTGCTGATACACCGGCCGCTCCAGATCCGGGAACCAGGCGGCAAACACGCCGTGTAAATGATTCATGCCAAACACCAGTGCCAACAACAGGGCAAAGGTCCAGGGCAGCGGATCGCGCAGCCAGCGCAGGGCCCGAAGCGCACTCATGACAGTGCCTTTTGCACAATCAGATCGCTGAAATGCAGCACGCCCAGCGCTTCGCCCTGCTCGTTAATCACCGGCAAACATTCACTGCCGCGTGCCACAAACACCGACAGCGCTTCGCGCAGGCTCATGGTGGCGGCAATAGGTTCCCCTTCCACCTGGCCAGGCCGTACCCGTTGCGCTACCGTTTCCAGCGACAGCAGCTTGATACCGCGATCGCTGCGGCCAAAGAAATCACGCACAAAATCGTTGGCCGGTGCGGTCAACAGCTCCAGCGGCGTGCCCTGCTGCACAATGCGGCCCTGCTCGAGCAACACGATGCGGTCGGCCAGCGCCAGCGCCTCATCGATATCGTGCGTCACCAAGACGATAGTTCGCCCGGAAAGCTGGTGGATACGTGCAATCTCTGTCTGCAGCGCTGCACGGGTCACCGGATCCAGTGCGCCAAAAGGCTCGTCCATCAGCAACACTTCTGGGTCGGCGGCCAACGCACGCGCCACCCCAACCCGCTGCTGCTGCCCGCCGGAAAGCTGGTGCGGATAGCGGTGGCGAAACAAATCCGGCTCCAGATGCAGCAGCTCCAGCAACTCGGTCACCCGGTCGCGAATGCGCGCACGCGGCCATTTCAGCAGTTGCGGCACGGTGGCGATGTTCTCTTCCACCGTCCAGTGCGGGAACAGGCCGATCGACTGAATGGCGTAGCCCATGCGGCGGCGCAGATCCTGCGGTTTGAATTTCTGGATCTCCTCGTCGGCAAAGTAAATTTTGCCCTGATCGTGCTCGATCAGTCGGTTGATCATTTTTAACGTCGTGGACTTGCCCGAGCCTGAAGTCCCGATCAGTACGGCAAATTCACCCTTGGCAATCCGCAGCGTAAGATCGTCCACCGCCGGCTTGCCCTGAAAAATCTTGCTGACCTGATTAAACTGAATCATCGGCGTGACACTTCCAAAATTGAAACCAAGAATTTAAACAGCGAGTCGACGACTACCGCCATCACAATCACCGGGATCACCCCCAGCAGCACCAAATCCAGCGCGCTGCTGAGCAGCCCCTGGAAGACGATGGCGCCAAAACCTCCGGCCCCGATCAGCGCCGCTACCACCGCCATGCCAACGGTCTGCACCGCCAGAATGCGTACGCCGGTCAAAAACAGCGGCAACGCCAACGGCAACTGCACCCGGAAGAAAATCTGCCCACGCGTCAGGCCCATACCGCTGGCGGATTCAATCACGCTGGCCGGAACGCTTTGCAGCCCGGCCACCACGCTGCGCACCAGCGGTAACAGCGCATACAGCACCAACGCGACAATTGCCGGGGCCATGCCAATACCGCTGACACCGTGTTCCGCCAGCCAGGGCATCGCCTTCGCCAGCCCGGCTAACGGCGCGATCAGCAAGCCGAACAGCGCAATCGACGGTACGGTCTGAATAATATTGAGGGTGGAGAAGATAGGGGTTTGCCAACCGGCGGAGCGAAAACACAGCACGCCGAGCGGTATGCCAATCAACAGCGCCGGTACCAGCGTGGCCAGCAGGATGGTCAAGTGCTGCAATAGCGCGGCATCAAATACGTCCTGCCGGTTGTAGTACTCTTTTAACAACGAGAGCTGGTCCAGCTGATGGCTAAACAACAACACCAGTGCAGGCAGCATCACCAACAGGTTGCCCAGAATGCGCCAAAAATGTGAGGTGGTGATGCGGGTCAGGGCGTCGGCGGCCATCAGCAAACTCAGCGCCAGCATCAACCAGCAGCCACTGCCCCAGGAAGTACGCGCCAGTTTGGATCCCTCCAACGCCAACTGTTGGGCTGCGTGCCCACTCAACCAGAAGGTCAATGCCAGCAATACCGAAGCCGCCAGCGCGGTAAGCAACGCATGGCGCCTGACCGGTGCCAACAGGCTGAGTATCGCCAACACCAACATGGGCACCAGCAGCCACAGCGCCGGGCCGTGCAACAGGGAAATCAGGGAAATGCTCTTGCCCGACAGCAGGCGATTGGGGGCATAGCTGAGAAACGGCAGGCCAAATGCGGCCACCAGCAACAAAATAAGCAGCGTCAGTAATACGCGGTTTTTTACGGCAATAATCAAAGAAACTCTCCAGCTCCATGTTGGCCCCCCAACGGGGGCCAGCGGCGTTACCCCTTAACCAACCCTTTCTCTTTCAGGTAGGCGGCCGCCACCTGTTTGGCGTCCTGACCTTCCACTGCAATCTGCGCATTGAGTTTTTGCAGCGTTGGACCGTCAAGTGTCGCAAATACCGGCTTCAGCAGTTCGGCGATGTTGGCATGCTGTTTCAGCGTTGCCTCGCGGATAATCGGTGCCGGTGCGTAAATCGGCTGCACCCCTTTTGGATCTTCCAGCGTGACCAGCCCCAGCGCCGCTACCGGGCCGTCGGTACCGTAGGCCATGGCCGCGTTGACGCCGGAGGTTTGCTCCGCTGCCGCCTTGATGGTCACCGCCGTGTCACCGCCGGCCAGTGACAGCAACTGGTCCTGGTTCAGCTTAAAGCCGTAAGCGTTCTGGAACGCAGGCAGCGCATCCGGGCGCTCGATAAATTCTGCCGAAGCGGCCAGCTTGAACTTACCGCCGCCGTTGATCCATTTGCCCAAATCGGCCAGCGTTTTCAGGTGATTGGCATCCGCCACGTCCTGACGGATAGCAATGGTCCAGGTGTTGTTGGCCGGAGCCGCATCCAGCCAGACGATTTTGTTCTTGTCATAATCGAGCTTCTTCACCTTTTCGAAACCGGCCTGGGCGTTTTTCCACGCCGGGTCTTTTTCATCAGAGAAGAAAAATGCGCCGTTGCCGGTGTATTCCGGATAGACGTCAATTTCGCCGGAGGTGATCGCCCCACGCAGCACCTTGGTGGTGCCGAGTTGTAATTTATTGGTGGTTTTGATGCCGTTGGCTTCCAGCACCTGCACGATAATATTGCCGAGCAACGAACCTTCGGTATCGATTTTGGAGCCAACGCGCACCGTATCAGCCGCCTGTGCCACACCGAAGCTTGCCGCGAGTAAACTCAGTGCCAAAGCTAACCCGCGACCACGTGATGGGGTGATTGCCATATTTTTTCCTCTTGTTGTGTATTTTCCGGCTATTTGGCCAGATCGATTGGAAAATCCTGAGAAGCGCGCTTCCATCGCACAATAAATGTCTCTGCCGGCCAGGCTTCATTTTCGCCCTGCGTTTCCCTTGGGCGCTCGCCGGCATGAAACGGATGAACCTCAACGGCAACCGGGGTAAACGCATATTCACTCACCCACTGGCCATAGCCCGCCACCACAAATCCCTGGCTGCGTTGCTGGTATTCATCACGCTCCGCCAGATACACCTGCCGTAAACCGTACCACGGTAAGCCGGGGAGATCATGGTGAACTAAATGATAGTTCAGATTAAGAAACAGCAGCCGCCACGGCCAGGCCGCCTCATTAATAATAGAACGTGCCTGCGGAGCTTCAACGGCTCGATGCTCAAAAAACGATCTTACCTTGGTCAACGCCAACGCCGGATAGCTGATGGCCAGCAGATAAAACGCGGTGCCAATGCCGTGCTGTTGCAGCCAGCTCAATACCCCCGCCAGCAATAGCCAATGCACCAGCCACATCGCCAGAGTGCGTAACTCACCGGCAACGATCGCTTTTAGCGCATTAACCCCGGTAGCGACAATATCCAGCGCCGGGCCAAGCAGTAGGCGTCCGCTCAGCGTATTGCGCACTCTGGCCAACAGCGGGTACAACCGTGGGAAGCGCTGCCACTGTGCCTGGCTGAAGTAATAGCTTTCGGGGTCTTCATGCGGAACGGTCAGATGTTCATTGCGATGATGCTGAATATGCGAGTCGCGATACAGTCCGTAGGGATACCACACCGCCAACGGCAGCAGGCCGAATAACTGATTAAGCCGTGGCCAGCGCGTGGGATGACCGTGGATCAGCTCGTGTTGCAGCGACATATACCAGGTAGTCAGCAGGATTAACAATGGCGTGCCCAGCCACGGCCCAAGAGCCTGCCAGTACTGCACCACGCCAAACCAGCCGCCGTAAACCGCTGCGATAATGCCCCAGGTCGGCAGCTCCAGCCGCCAGGACCAACGCTGGTTAAGCTGCTGTATCCAGTGGCGTTGGGCAGGATGCAAATAGTGACTGTGGCTTTTTGGTGAGGACATTGCGCGGCTCGCTGTTTGAGATTTTGCTCAGTATCAGCGAGCCGCAGAAGCGCTCAAAATAACGAAAATGGCAAAGCAAAGTTAAAAATCAGCTAGTTGTATCGCTGATGGCGAGTCTGCATGTCTAAGAAGAAGTGATTGGGTAGACACCGCCGGCATCGGCATAGTGCTGTAGCCGTTCACGCCACCATTTTGCCGCCAGGCCGCTGGCACTTTCTCGCCAGCCAAAATAAGCGACGTCGCTGCAGCGTTCTGATTCAACGCTTTTCGCCACCAGTTCACCGCTTTTCAGGTAAGGCTCAGCCAAATAACGCGGCAAATAGCCACACCCCAGGCCGCTGAGTTGCGCTCGCAACTTGGCGTCGAAACCGAAGACCGTCAAGGTGTCTTGTTCCTCGAGGATGTTCAGGTTTTGCGGCGCATTCACCCGCGAGGTATCACGCACCACCACCGCCCGGTGCTGGCGGATTTGGTCCTTTGGCAAGGGTTCCGCCAACGCCGCCAGCGGGTGCTGGGGAGCCACGGCAAACACGTAATCCAGCCGTCCCAATTGGCTAAAAGCATAGCCTACCTGCGACGGGGGCTCACAGATTGCACCGACAATAATATCCGCGCAGCCGTAGACCAGTGATTCCCAGGATCCGGCCAGCACCTCATGACCAAAACGCAGGCGGGTATGGTGATGCTGTTGATAGAACTCCTCAATCAGTGGCAGCAAGCGCTCAAACGGAAATGAAGCGTCGATGCCCAGCGTAATTTCGCTTTCCCAGCCGTTCTCCACGTAACGCGCCTGCTGCTCCAAATCCTGAGCCGCACGTAATATCGAACGACCTTTTTCCAGCATCAGCTTGCCGGTGTCGGTAAATTTCGCCCGATGGCCGGAACGATCAAGCAGCGTGATGTCGAGATCGTTCTCCAGTTTCTGCACCATATAACTCAGTGCTGACGGTGTTTTGAACAACACTGCCGCAGCGGCGGCAAAGGAACCATGCCGATCGAGCGCATCCAAAATCAGTAACGCTTCCAGGTTTAATCTCACCACTCCCCCCATGTATAAAATAACTCAACAAGACGGCAAAAATTCTGCGCTATCTTTGAAATCTGCCCCTGCCTACCATGCGTGTTATCGAGATGACACTCATCATCTGTTAAACCGAAGTATCACTGGGAAGGTAAATCATGTCTAAATTTCAATTACTTGATAAAGATAATTCCGCACTGATTTTCATCGACCACCAGCCGCAAATGTCTTTTGGCGTGGCTAATATTGATCGCCAGCTGCTGAAAAACAACGTGGTGGGTCTGGCCAAAGCCGGCAAGATTTTTAATGTGCCAACCATTTTTACCTCGGTGGAAACCGAAAGTTTCAGCGGCTATATCTGGCCGGAACTGTTGGCAGTCCATCCTGAAATCACCCCGATTGAACGAACCTCGATGAACTCCTGGGAAGACGCCGCCTTCGTAAAGGCCGTGGAGGCTACCGGTCGCAAAAAGCTGGTGATTTCCGCGCTGTGGACCGAAGTGTGCCTAACCTTCCCGGCGCTGATGGCGCTTGAAGCCGGATACGAAGTTTATGTGGTCACCGATACTTCCGGCGGTACCTCGGTCGATGCGCATGAGCGTTCCATCGACCGCATGGTGCAGGCCGGTGCCATCCCGGTGACCTGGCAGCAGGTACTGTTGGAATACCAGCGTGACTGGGCACGTAAAGAGACTTACGACGCGGTGATGGCACTGGTGCGCGAACACAGCGGCGCTTACGGCATGGGTGTCGACTACGCTTACACCATGGTGCATCACGCTCCAGCACGCGTGGCGAAATAACCCTTCACCCCGGCCTCGCGCCGGGGTTTTTCTGGAGTGGAATACTATGGCCCATCCGCAGCATGTCACGTTAGTCATCACCCATCTTTTGGCACCGGGACAGGAACAGGCCTACGAGGCCTGGCTAAAACGTATCATGCCCGAGGCTGCCAACTTTACCGGCCACCTCGGCGTTAACGTGATCCGTCCTACCGGCAATGAACAGGCCTATACCGTATTGGTGCGTTTTGACAACCTGGACAATCTCTATCTGTGGATTAACTCGCCGTTGCGTAAGCGCTATATCGAGGAGGTCTCACCGCTGCTGCTGGAGAGCGATCGTATTGAAATTAGGCCCGGTGCGGAATTCTGGTTCACGCCGCCAAGCCCCAACACCCGCCAGCCTGCCAAGTGGAAACAATTTTTGATCACCCTGCTGGTGATCTTCCCCTCCACCAATTTGGTGCCCTGGTTCTGGGGCAAACTGTTGCCGCAATTGAACGGCACCCTGACCGGCCATTTTCTTAATGACGCCACCGTAGTTGCCCTGGTGGTGTTTCTCTGGATGCCAATAGTGACCCGCGTATTTCATCAATGGCTTACCCGCCGTTAGGCGGCCTGCCGGGAGAACGTTATGAGTAACCATGCTTCCCTGATTATCACCAACGGTAAATTTCACACTGTCGACCGCGAAACCCCTGTCGCCCAGGCGGTAGCGATCCGCGACGGCAAATTCCTCGCCGTCGGCAATGAAAATGAAGTCATGCAGCACGCAGGGCCAGAAACGCAGGTGATTGACCTGCACGGCCATACCGCCATCCCTGGTCTCAACGATTCGCACCTGCACCTGATCCGCGGCGGCCTGAACTATAACCTTGAGCTGCGCTGGGAAGGGGTACCTTCTCTGGCCGACGCATTGCGTATGCTCAAAGAGCAGGCGCTGCGTACCCCCAGCCCGCAGTGGGTACGGGTGGTCGGTGGCTGGACGGAGTTCCAATTCGCCGAGCGCCGTATGCCGACGCTGGATGAAATCAATCAGGCGGCACCGGACACCCCGGTATTTATCCTGCATCTGTATGACCGCGCCCTGCTCAACCGCGCAGCGCTGAAAGTGGTGGGCTACACCAAAGACACGCCGAACCCGCCTGGGGGCGAAATTCAGCGTGACGGCAACGGCAACCCGACCGGCATGCTGATTGCCAAACCCAATGCGATGATCCTGTATGCCACTCTGGCAAAAGGGCCAAAACTGCCGCTGGAACAGCAAGTCAACTCGACCCGTCAGTTTATGCGTGAGCTCAATCGCCTCGGCCTGACCAGTGCCATTGACGCCGGCGGCGGCTTCCAGAACTACCCAGAGGACTACCAGGTGATAGCCGAACTGCACGAGAAGAAGCAGTTGACCCTGCGGATCGCCTACAACCTGTTCACCCAGCGGCCCAAACAGGAGCTGGAAGATTTCAAGTTGTGGACCGATATGCTGAAACCGGGCCAGGGCACCGATTTTTACCGCCATAACGGGGCCGGTGAAATGTTGGTGTTCTCCGCCGCCGACTTTGAGGACTTCCTGCAGCCGCGTCCTGATCTGCCGGAAGGCACCGAAGACGAACTGGAACGTGTGGTGCGCCATCTGGTCGAACATCGCTGGCCATTCCGGCTGCATGCCACCTATGACGAGTCCATCAGCCGCATGCTGAACGTGTTTGAAAAGGTGAACCGCGAAATTCCATTTAATGGTCTGCACTGGATTTTCGACCACGCCGAAACCATCTCCGATCGCAATATCGAGCGAGTCAAAGCACTGGGCGGTGGCATTGCGGTACAGCACCGCATGGCATTCCAGGGCGAGTATTTTGCTGAACGCTACGGTAAAGAAGCCACCAAACAGACGCCGCCGGTAGCCAAAATGCTGGCGGCTGAACTGCCGGTTGGGCTGGGCACCGACGCCACCCGCGTAGCCAGTTATAACCCGTGGACCGCACTGTACTGGCTGGTTTCCGGCCGCACCGTCGGCGGCATGGCAATGTACGATGACAATGCCCGGCTGGATCGTGAAACGGCGCTGATGCTGTGGACGCAGGGCAGCGCCTGGTTCTCTACCGAGCAAGGCAAGAAAGGCCAGATTAAGGTCGGGCAATTGGCGGATCTGGCAGTGCTGTCGCAGGACTATTTCAGCGTACCGGAAGAGCAGATCAAGGGGATTGAATCGGTGATGACGGTGGTGGACGGCAAAGTGGTTTATGCCGCCGGTAGCTTCTCACCGCTGGCGCCACCGGCAATCCCGGTGCTGCCGGACTGGTCGCCGGTCACTCAGGTGCCAGGGCATTATCGCTCTGCGCCGCCTGCCGCCACGACCCGTAGCGGAGTATTAAGCCAGGCGCACCAGTGCTGCGGCCCGTGCGGTGTACATGCGCATCAGCATGACGTCGCTCGCCGATCCAGCATTCCCATCTCGGACGAGAACGCCTTCTGGGGCGCGTTCGGCTGCTCGTGCTTTGCCTTTTAACTTACTAGGCTATTAACTTACCAAGCTAATAGCCTAACTTATTCATAACTTAAGGCGCTCTCAATTTACGAGCGCCATAAGTTATTCTCAGTCGCGGTTAATCTCCAGCCAGCGGCGCTGTTCGGCAGAAGCGGCGATCGCATCCAGCACGCAAGAGACCTTCCAGCCTTCTTCAAAGTCCGGCCACATGCGATCGCCCGCGGCAATGCCGTTGACCAGGTCACGGATCTCCACCGTTTTCTGATCGTTAAAGCCGATGCCATGCCCGGCGCTAATACAAAAAGCGGCATAATCCGGGTGCTTTGGCCCCACCAGCAAGGTTTTAAAACCCTGACGCTCCGCCGGTTCATCGTGACGATACAGCTTCAGTTCCGCCATCCGCTCCTGGGTGTAACTCAGCGTGCCTTTGGTACCGGTGACCACATAAGTCAGCCCCATTTTACGCCCGCAGGCAATGCGCGAGGTTTCGATGGTGCCCATCGCGCCGCTGGCAAAACGCACCAGCGCACTGGCCTGATCCTCATTTTCTACCTGATGCATCAGCGTAGGGTCTTTCGCATCCGGACGCTGTTTGATAATGGTCTGCATATCGCCGGAAACCGCCGCTATGTCCCCCACCAGGTAGTGCGCCATATTGACAATGTGCGCCGCCAGGTCGCCCAATGCCCCCAACCCGGCCGTCGCCTTGCGGCAGTGCCAGTCGATCGGCGTACGTGGATCGGCTAAATAGTCTTCATTGTGGGTGCCATAAAAATGCACCACTTCACCTATCTCGCCATTGGCAATAATTTCACGCGCCAACTGGCTGGTCGGGTTCTTCATATAGTTGAAGCCCACCAGCGTTTTGACCCCTTTAGCCCGCGCGGCCTGCACCATTTCGGCGGCGTCTTTGGCGTCCAGCGCCAGCGGTTTTTCAGAGTAAACATGCTTGCCGTGGCGGATCGCCTCCAGCGCCATCTCTTTATGCAGGAAGTTGGGGGCGCAGATATCCACCACATCTATCGACGGATCGGCCACCAGTTGACGCCAGTCACCGGTCGATCTCGAGAAACCAAATTCTGCGGCCCGCTGTTGCGCCAGCTCCGGCGTCACTTCCGCCAGCATTTCCAGCACCAGCTCCCCTTTCAGTGGAAACACCGTGGCAGCCTGCGCATAAGCAATAGCGTGGCAGCGCCCAATGTAGCCGGTGCCAATTAAACCAACGCGAACCTGTTTCATTACCCTCTCCCGTTACCGATAGTCATATAGGATGGCGCACACAATGAAATGCATCATCTGATAATCGTTTATATGGAATATAAATTTCAAAAACAAGCGAGGGATAAAATAAAGATGATATTCGTGATGTCGTTCATAAAACCTTGCAGGCTTGGATGAAACGACAAAAAGCCGGGCAGGCAGAAACCAGCCCGGCGGGTATAAATGAACTTTTTATTCTGAAAAACGCCGTCAGCGTTTAGCCTCGCCAGAAAGGCTTGTGCCCTTCCCGCCGTGCATCAGGGCGCGTCAGGCCAATATCCGCCAACTGCGCGTCGTCCAGCAGCAGCAAGGATTGGCGGGTAAGATAACGCTGCCAATAGAGTCGCCAAAGGAGAATTAATCGGGTCTGACGGGGGGCGGGTACGTCGGCAACAAGAACAGTCATCATTCAATCTCCTTCGATTTAGCTTGAGGTTGATGATGCGCTGCGGACAAAAAACAATACAGATTCAAGCCGGCAGTATTTTTTCCATACAAAAGCTGTCTCTGCCGGTCTGCATGGTCTAATTTAACTTCATCTGTACCGGTTTTTCCTCCATCCACACTCATTCTGGGCATCTGTATGACACGCTACGCCACACTGGCCGCGATCCTCAGCCAACGCATTGAACAGGGGCTTTACCCGACCGGCGATCGCCTGCCTTCGGTACGCATGTTGAGCCAGGAACACGGCGTCAGCATCAGCACGGTGCAGCAGGCCTACCGTCTGCTGGAAGAGAGACATCTGGTAGAGGCCCGGCCAAAGTCGGGCTATTTTGTGCAGGCGCGACGGAATTTGGCCGAACTGCCCGCTGTGACCCGCCCGGTGCAGCGACCGGTGGATATTTCACAGTGGGAGCAGGTGCTGGAACTGATCCGCAACAAGCCACGCGAAGACCTGATTCAACTGGGTCGTGGCATGCCGGATATCAGTGAACCGACGTTGAAACCGCTGATGAAAGCATTGGGGCATATGGGCCGCCACGGCGATCTGCGCAGTCTGCATTTCGACAGCATTCAGGGCGTGCTGGGGTTACGTGAGCAAATTGCCCGCCTGCTACTCGATTCCGGTTGCCAGATGGATGCCGATCAGTTGGTGATCACCACCGGCTGTCACGAGGCACTGTCCGCCGGGCTGCGCGCGGTATGTCAGCCAGGGGACATTGTGGCGGTGGACTCCCCCTGCTTCCACGGCACCATGCAGACGCTGAAAGGCTTGGGGATGAAGGCGTTGGAAATCCCCACCGATCCGCTCACCGGCATCAGCCTGGAAGCGCTGGAGCTGGCGCTGGAACAGTGGCCGGTCAAAAGCATCCTGTTGACCCCCAACTGCAATAATCCGCTGGGTTACATCATGCCGGAAGCGCACAAGCAACGTTTGCTGACGCTGGCGCAACGTTTTGACGTGACGATTATTGAAGATGACGTGTACGGCGATATCGCCTACCAATATCCGCGACCGCGTACCATCAAGTCCTTCGATGAAGATGGACGGGTGCTGTTGTGCAGCTCTTTTTCAAAAACCTTGGCGCCCGGTCTGCGCATCGGCTGGATTGCCCCCGGCCGCTATCTGGAGCGCGTGCTGCACATGAAATATATCGGTACCGGATCCACCGCCCCCCAGCCACAGCTGGCGATTGCCGAATTCATCCGTCACGGCCACTACCTGCAACACCTGCGGCGCATGCGCGCCCGCTACCAACAAAACCGCGACATCATGACCGGTTGGATCATGAAATACTTCCCTTCCGGTACCCGCGTCAGCCAGCCGCGCGGCGGCTTTATGCTGTGGATCGAACTCGATGAAGAGTTTGATACCTTGCGGCTCAACCGTCATCTGGAGCAACAGGGCGTGCAGATCGCCGTCGGCAGCATTTTTTCCGCCTCCGGTAAGTACCGCAATTGTCTGCGTATCAACTATGCCTATGCACCGAAGCTGATGCCCGAGATAGAGCAAGCAGTATTGCGGGTCGGCGCAACCATCCAGACACTGA
Organism: Serratia proteamaculans; assembly: GCF_004684015.1. Lineage (GTDB taxonomy): Bacteria > Pseudomonadota > Gammaproteobacteria > Enterobacterales > Enterobacteriaceae > Serratia > Serratia proteamaculans_F. Next base: position 134,676 of record NZ_SRIA01000010.1, on the reverse strand, counting down.
TGCCAACCCTCGAAAATACATTGGCGCAATCGGATTAATAGTTGGCGGGATCGGATTATCAGCACAGCGCCTAACCTCCTAGAGTGAAACCTCACCCAATGAACAGGTAAGGAAGGTTGTATGTCTCAGTCTCAGGTTTGGTTAATTACTGGCAGCTCACGCGGTCTGGGTCAGCAGTTGGCACATGCGGTGCTGGCTGCCGGGCATCGTCTGGTGGCGACTGCGCGCCAGCCACAGCAGTTGCAACCCCTGGTGGACAGTTTTGGCGATCGGGTGGTTACCCTGGCGCTGGACGTCACTGATGCCGCAGCGGCGAAACGCGCGGTGCAGTCGGCGGTTGAACACTTCGGCCGGCTCGACGTGCTGGTCAACAACGCCGGTTACGGTAACATTGCCACCGTGGAAGAAGCCGATGAGGCCGATTTCCGCGCCCAGATAGACACCAATTTCTATGGCGTTTTCAACCTCACCCGTGCCGCGCTACCTATCCTGCGTCAACAGGGCTGCGGACATATCATTCAGATCGCCAGCATCGGTGCTCGCCTGGGTATGCCGGGCCTTAGCGCCTACCATACTGCCAAATGGGCGGTCGAAGGTTTCTCCGAATCGCTGGCCAAGGAGATCGCCCCGTTTGGCGTGAAAGTTACCATGGTGGAACCGGGCGGTTTTCGCACCGACTGGGCAGGTTCGTCGATGACCGTCGCGCCGATCGGCACAGCTTACCAACCGCTCTTCGCCCCAATACTGGACTACCTACAGCAACATAACGGCAATCAACCCGGCGATCCGGCCAAGGCCGCACAGGCCATCTTGCAATTGGCGTCGATGAACCAGCCACCGTTACGCCTGTTGCTGGGCAGCGATGCGGTATATTTAGCCCAACAGTTATTAACGACGCGAGAGGCAGAAGATGCGGCCTTCCGAACGCTCAGTCTGAGCACCGATCGGGACGACAGCCAGCCGGATCACGCCGCTTTGGCGGCTCTGGTGACCGGTAAATCATAAGGAGTAACAATGAGCAGCGATCAGATCGCCCTGTCCAGTGCGCTCTCGGTACGCCTGAGAACGCTGGGCGTGGATATCGAACGGGTCGGCCAACTGGCCGGTCTCCCGAGTGGGTTACTCAAGGAGCGGCGTGAGAAGGTCAAACTGTCCACCCGGCAGTTCTTCGATATCTGGCGCGCCCTCGCTCAGTTGACCGACGCCAACTTCGGCCTGCGCCTGGGCGGTGATGTACCGCCGGAGCATTATGACATTGCTTCGGTCGCTGCACTGCATTCCGCCACCCTCGGGGACGCGTTGCACAAGGTCGCCCGTTACAAACGGCTGCTGTGTCCGGAAGAGCTGATGCTGGTAGAAGATGGTGACAGTATCCGCCTGCACACCCGTTGGACCATGGCCGAAAGCCATGCCCCGGCGTTGCTGATTGATGCCATGTTCGCCTCGATCATCACCCTGTGCCGCCGCGGTACCGGTCAGGCGATACGGCCAAGGGCGATCGAACTGACCCGGCAGCCCGATCCCGCCTCGCCACTGCCACGCCACTTCGGTTGTCCGGTGCATTTTAATGCCCCGCTGGATGTGCTGGTGTTTGACCGCGCACTGATGCGCCAACCCTTCATCACCTACAATCAGGACATGCTGGCGGTGCTGCTGCCGGGGCTGGAGGTCGAACTAGCCAGGTCACTGCAGAGCGACGATTTGCCCAACCAGGTGATGGCGATCCTGGGGCGCAGCATGCGCGGCCAGCGTCCGAGTGTGAACAGCGTAGCCGCCGAGCTGTATGTCAGCCCGCGAACGCTGCAACGCCGCTTGCAACAGCATGGCTACAGCTATCAGCAACTGCTGGATAAAACCCGCCACCGCACCGCCTGCAAACTGTTGGCCGAAACCAGTCTGGAGCCGGGCGAAATCGCCTTTGTCCTCGGATTTGAAGAATTGAATTCGTTCAGCCGCGCCTTTATCCAGTGGGAAGCGCAAACGCCGAACCGCTGGCGCAGCCAGCGTCTTGCCGACCACGGAGAGAACCTGTCATGAAAATCATCATCTTTGGCACCAGCGGTATGGTCGGCCAGGGCGCACTACGCGAGTGCCTGCGTGACCCGCAGGTGACGGAAGTCCTCAGCATTGGCCGCAGCGTGCTGGCGCACAGCCATGCCAAATTAAGGCAATTGACGCTACCCGATCTGAGTGATTTATCCGCCGTAGAGGCACAGTTTGCAGGTTACGACGCCTGCTTTTTCTGCCTGGGCGTCTCATCAGCCGGCATGAACGAAGCGCGTTACCGTTCCTTGACTTATGACCTGACGCTGGCCGCCGCCCGTCCACTTGCGCGGCTGAACCCGGCGATGACCTTTATTTATGTTTCCGGCGTCGGCACCGACCGCAGCGAACGCGGCCGCAGCATGTGGGCCAGGGTCAAGGGCGCAACCGAGAACGCCTTATTGGCACTGCCTTTCCACGCCGTGATGTTCCGTCCCGGCGCTATTGTGCCGCTGCACGGCATCCGCTCAAGAACCCGGATTTATGATTTGCTGTATCGGCTATTCAAACCGCTGTGGTTTGGCGCGCTGCGTCTGTTCCCTCGTCAGGTCACCACCACCGAACGAGTCGGGCTGGCGATGCTGGCGGTGGCACGCCACCAGACGACGCTGCGGGTCATTGAGCCTGAGGAGATTAATCGTCTGGCGCTGCCATCCGCGGGATGATTCTGCTATGTTAAAGCCGCGCGCGTGGGTCGCCCCAGTCCCACGCTTTCGCCACAGTGACAGAGACAGTCTGCATGCCGTCAAAGATTTTATTCAGCGCCTGCCTGGCCGGTTTTAAAGTTCGCTATAACGGTTCTGACAAGCCCTTGTTCAGCGCCACCCTGCAGCGTTGGCAGCACGAAGGCCGCCTGGTGGTGTGTTGCCCGGAGCTGGCCGCCGGCTTTTCCACCCCGCGCCCCTCGGCAGAAATTACCCCATCCGCTGAAGGCGCCACGGTACTGGCTCAACGGGCAAGAGTGGTTGAAGTCAGCGGTGGCGACGTCACCGCCAGCTATCTGCTCGGCGCCCATCTGGCGCTGGAGACCGCACAACGGCACAGTTGCCGCTTTGCCCTGCTCACCGACGGCAGCCCATCCTGCGGCAGCCAGTTTATCTACGACGGCTCTTTCAGCGGCCAGACCAAACCCGGTAGCGGCGTCACCGCCGAACTGCTGCGCCAAAATGGCATTGAAGTGTTTTCCGACCGTCAGATCGACGCGCTGATCGCCCGGATTGAAGCCGTGGAACACGCCTAGCGCTGCAAGTGTTGCGCCAGCCGCTGCTGCAGGTGCGAAATACCCTGCGGGTGATGGATAAAGCGCTCGATAGCCATCATCTGCCAGCGCTGCCCTTCATCGCCCAAGCGAATGGTGGCAATCTGCTCCGGCGTGATGTGACCCAGCATAAACCAGGTCGGCGGGTAGCCGGGGAAAACCCCTTCGTAACGCTGCCGTAAACTCACCTGCTGTGCGTCAATCTGCAAACCGAACTCTTCCAGCGTTTCCCGCTGCACGCATTGCAGCGGCGTCTCATCCCCTTCGCGCCCGCCTCCCGGCAGATCCCAACAGCCGGGCCAGGGAATATCCGCCTTGTCGTCACGCTGGTAGGTCAGCAAATGGTCACCGCACAACAGTGCGATTTTCGCGCCACCAAAAGCGGGGTTATCAATCTGCGACATGTTGATCCTCTTAAAGAACGGTATTTTACGCCTGTCCTTGGCCGTTTGACTGCTCAGACCACGGGTTACCATGGCTGTTTGCACGTTTTAGCTGAACAGGACAAGGTTTTTTGCCGTGGTGAAACCCTTTTTACGCAGTGGCAGTTTAGATGATGTGCTTGCATTGGGCGAGAATGGGCAACCGGTTTACGCCTGCGCACTGCAATTGCGAGAAACATTGCGCATTCGCCAACAGCAACCGGCCGCCGATTGTCTGGCTGTCCCGCAGCCGAACGAAACGGGCACCCGCATTGACTGGTATTCCCCTTTCCCAGGGAAGGTGACGTCCTGGCTGGCAGCCAGTGATGCCCAACGCGCGCAGGCCGTGCAGTTGCTGGAACAAAGCCTGGCGACATTCCGTACTCTGGTCGCTCAGACACAGACTCACCCGCACCCCAGCCACCGTCTGTTTGGCGCATTGTTGGCCAAGGCGATGCAAATCCCCGACCCAAATCATGTTTATCTGGTCGATGGCAAACCGGTATTGACCTTCTGGGGCTTTATCAAACCAGCCGCTCAGTGCCAGGACGACCCGCTGGCGTGCCTGCGCCCGGCCGAGGAAGAAAAACCGACGCCTATCGCCACAACAGCGCGACCGGTGACGGTTGCCGTAGCCAAACCCGTCCCGATACCTGAAGTCACTCCCTCAGTGGCTACCGCACCTGCGCTGCCGCGCCACCAATGGCTCCGCTATGCATGGCTATTGCCTGTGCTGATGCTGATGGCTCTGTTGGTTGGCGGGCTGAGCCGCCCGAACACCCCAACCGTTGCGGCTCCCGTGGCGCAACCACCGGTTCTGCCGCAACGCGCCGCTGCGCCGCTATTCAAACTGCAACTGCCGTTAGCGCCAGCGACGCTGATGCCGCCGGAACCGGTTGTCTTGCCGGTCAGCAAACATGCGCTGGTGCTGCCCAGCGATTCGGTCAAAGTCGGTTCAGTCCGTTTTCTGAACGGCAAATGGCGAGCCACTGTGGCACTCAAAGATCTGCCCACCGGTAAACGTCCCAGCCTGCAATACCGCATCAAGGAAGGGAAAGGCACTGCTAGCATTACTTACGGTGATGCCATCACCTGCCGGGTACCGATTGAGGCCGGGCTGATGCAGTCCGGCAATCTGGTGATCAACAGCCGTACCAAGGCACGTTGCAGTGACGGCAGCCGCTACTCAATGCCGGAAATTACCTGTACGCAAAATGAAACCGGCCCGGCGGCCTGCGTCGGTCGCTACGATGCCCAAACGGTCTATCCCATGATGTTAAAGCGCGAGAGTAAATAATGCTGGCCCCTCTTACCGATTACCCACGCAGCATGACGCTGATTCAGGATAGTGGCATTCAATTTTTGGACTTCGCCCTGACGCCGGTTCTGGACGCTGAGTTTCCGGGCAAGTTTGTCCGCCAGACCGCCAGTGGCCCGCTACTGCGCCTGCAATGGGATGCCGACAGTGGCAAATACCTGTTGCCTGCCCAACCGGGGCAGACCGCAGAAGTGGTTCGCCCGGAGTTCAGTCATTCTCTGCAGCAATCACTGCAACTGCTGGATAAAACCTGGCTGCCGCTGCCTTACTTTCGGTGTACTTCATCAGGGGTGTTTTTGTCCGGGCCAGATAACTGGGCCCGCATGCAGACGCGGTTACTCGATAGCCCCGACCAGGACGGCAACCTGCTGCGGGTGGTCCTGGCCTTTGATACCCGGCTCGCCGCCGCAGGCCAGGAGGCACTCGCCCCCGGCGAAAGCGATATCAACACCGGGATCGGCTTCTCGCTGGGCCATCAAAACCATGAACTGGGCGAATTTCTTGACCTGACCTGGGTAGACAGTTGGCTGCGTGAAGTCTTTAGCCAATCCGCGAGCAGTCTGGAACTTCGCAGCGAATCAGAAATAAACGCCGGGCTGAAAACCTTCGAATATCAGGCGCACTACCTCAATCTGTTGAACCTGCTCGGCAGCCAATTAACGCTGCCGCAGATAAAAATCATCGGGGAGACGCCGCAACAACCCGCGATCAACGTAGATCTGATTTTGGATGTCGGCAATTCGCACACCTGCGGGGTGCTGGTCGAAGATCATCCGCAAGAAAATAATGGCCTGAAACAGACCAATGAACTGCAGTTACGTTCGCTGTCTGTACCACATTGCGTTTACAACGAGTTGTTTGAAAGCCGGGTCGAGTTTGCCCAGGCGTCATTTGGCAAACCTCACCTTTCATACCAAAGCGGCCGCGATGATGCCTTTGTCTGGCCTTCCATCGTCCGCGTGGGCCGGGAAGCCGCGCAACTGGCCCTGCGGCGGGAAGGGACCGAAGGCACCACCGGCATTTCCAGCCCACGCCGTTACCTGTGGGACGAAGAACGCTACGCGCCCGGCTGGCGTTTTAACAGCCAACAAGAACCTATGGCTGCCGCCGCGCCATTAAGCTCACTGATCAACGACGAGGGTGTCCCACTGTCTGCGCTGCCGGTAGATGAGCGGTTGCCGGTTTTCGCCGCCCATTATAGCCGCAGCGCGGTCATGGCCCTGATGCTGAGCGAGCTGTTGGCGCAGGCACTGATGCAAATCAACAGCGTCGCCCAACGCAGCAAGATGCCGAATGCCGCCGCCCCGCGCCGTCTGCGCACCCTCATCCTGACATTGCCTTCGGCGATGCCCAAGCCGGAACGTGAAATTTTCCGCCGCCGCATGCAGGAGGCGATTGGCCTGATATGGAAAGCCATGGGATGGCACCCGCAGGATGCTCCATTCAGCGCTGAGCAAGCCCGTATGCCAGTGCCGCAGGTGCATATGGAATGGGACGAAGCCACCTGCGGCCAGATGGTTTATCTGTATAACGAAACCCAGGTCAATTTTGCCGGCCGCACCGACGCCTTTTTCGCCGCCATGGCCCGGCCGGACCGACCGCCAGTGCCGGGAGAACAACCGGGAAAATCACTGCGTATCGCCTCTATCGATATCGGCGGCGGCACTACCGATCTGGCGATTACCCAATACCGGCTGGATGATGGCGTAGGTAACAACATCAAAATCAATCCGCGTCTGTTGTTCCGTGAAGGATTCAAGCTCGCCGGCGACGACATTTTGCTGGATGTGATTGGGCAATTTATCTTGCCCGCCGTACAGCAAGCGTTTGAGCAAGCCGGGGTCAGCGACGCAGCAGCGACAATGGACAAGCTGTTTGGCAATCAGGGGCGTATGGATGGGTTTTCCACCCTGCGCCAGCAGGCCACGCTGCAGATTTTCATGCCCGTCGGGCGCGCGCTGCTTAGTGCCTATGAGGATTACGATCCGCTGGACAGCCACGCGGAAATCGCCGCCACGCTGGGCGAACTATTGCCACAGATGCCCACCCTGCAAGTGCTGGCATTTATCAATGACGAGGTTCAGCGCGGATCCGGCAACGCCGCCTTCGACATTCTGCAGACCCCGCTGGTGATCCGGCTGGGTGCCGTGCATGCCGCGTTCCTGTCCGACCGCATCGGCATCAGCCACTGCCTACGTCTGCTGTGTGAGGTGGTCGCCTTATACAACTGCGATGTGTTGTTGCTCACCGGCCGCCCGGCATGTTTTCCGGGCGTTCAGGCGCTGTTGCGCCACCTGCAACCCTTACCCGCCAGCCGAATTTTGCCGCTTGAGGGTTATCACACCCGCAGTTGGTACCCCTTCAACAAAAGCGGACGCATCGATAACCCTAAATCCACCGCCGCCGTGGGCGCCATGCTGTGCCTGTTGGCTATCGACCTGCGGCTGGAGAGTTTTTACTTTAACGTCGGCGACTTCCAACCTTATTCCACCATTCGTCATCTGGGCATGCTGGACAGCAATAACATGCTGGCAGACGATAATGTCTATTATCGCGATATCGATCTGGATTGCGCAGACTTTGCGCTGGATCCCGACAGCTATTTCCAGCTACGTGGCCCGCTGCGTCTGGGATTCCGTCAATTGGATAACCCACGCTGGCCGGCATCGCCGCTCTACACGCTGACCATTACCGATGCCGCTCTGGCGCGCAAACTGGCTGGCGATGCGGTCATCAGCCTGCGTTTGGCCATCACCGGCAATGATCGGCAAGGAGCCGAAGGCGTCAGCATTGCCGAAGCCTGCCTGGCCGACGGCACGCCGGTGCCCGCAGACAGTCTGCAACTAAAACTCAATACCCTGGCAGCCAGCGCCTCTGGCGCAACCCATTATTGGATTGACAGCGGGAGCATTTATCAGCGATGAAACTTATCACCTCCAGCCGGCCCGAGCCGATAAACAGCCTTGGAAACAGCATTGAACAGGCGATTGACTGGGTGGCAGCTACCCGGCAGCAGTCCACTCGACTGAACCGGGAGGCCGATAACCTGACAGTCCGCCTGCGCCGCAGCTACAACCGGGCCAGGCAGTTGGACAGCGCTATGCATCAGCCCCTGACCATCGGCCTCTATGGCCATAACGCCGCGGCCAAGGCCCACTTGTTGGCCGCGCTGGCACCCGGTGCCAGGCTATTGACCGAAGATGCCACGCTGGCGGTACGCTACCGCTGTGGTGACACCCAAAATCCGCCGTCTTACCCTGTTACCGTTTCCCTGCTGAATGAGGCGCAGTTGGTTGCCATGTTGATTGGCAGCGCATTGATGGGCGGTTTTCGACCGGATTGGGATGCCCGTGCCATGGCCGCACATCTGCAGGCACTGGAGCGTCTCCGCCAGCCGATGGCTATCGGCGGGCTGGACAGCAACGCCATGGTAGCGCTGTGGGACAACCTTCGTCTTCAGGGCGGCAAATGGCAAACGCCGCTGGCAAGACACTTCTGGCCACACGCCATCTCACTGGCACCCTATTTGAGCGTTGACGACCGCGCCGGGCTGTTCGCACCGCTTTGGGGCGAGGGTCCGGCACTGACCACCTGTTATCGCCAGTTGGCGCATGCCCTGCACGCCCTGGGCCACTGCGAGCGCCTGTATGCCCCCCGCCAGGTATTGAGCCAGGATGAGGGGATTGTGCATGCCCAGACAATCCATGCATCGGCCGGGGAAAAACTGGCCGTGTTGACGGAACATGGCGACGAGGGGGTGATCGCGCTGGCCGATCTGGCGTGGCTGGCGGCTTCGGTCACTACAACCTTGCCAGCAAGGGGAAGCGTCGGGTTGCCAAACAACATCGACCTGCTAGACCTGCCGGCCGGCAGCCCATGCCTGGGCGCTGGGCTGATACAGCGCATGCAACAGGCGAAACGCGCCAACCTGTTAATTCAGGTTGCCGATGGCCTGCATGCCAGTCTGCTGCTGGTCAGCGATGCGGCCAGTACCCCACAAGACGCCGGCGCGGCAGGCAATGCACTGGCCTATTGGGTCAGGCAAACGCAGGGAGAAAACGCCGAGCTACGCAGCCGCCGAAAGCCCGGTTTAATCTGGGCGGTCACTGCGTTCGACTCACGCCAGGAGGGTAAACCGCGCCCCGACGACGCGGTTCAACGCTATGTCGGTGAACCGGGCGAAAGTTGGGCCACCCTGCTGGCGATGGATGAAAGCGACTGCCAGCGCATGGTGGCCTGGCTGGCAGCGCAGGCGCGCCCGACCTTGAAACAAGAACGCATTCTTGAACAACGGCAGGAACTGCAACGCGAACTGACGGAAAGCCTGCTCGGCAACTGGCTGCATACAGCGGACCCGCAATTAAAACAACAGCGTGTCCAGCAGTTACTGCGCAAATTGCAGGCGCAAGCCGGCATACACGGCGAACTGCTCGAGTGGTTGCTGCCGCTGCCCGATACCTTGCGCCAACAATATCTGCAACAGCAGCAGACGCTACCCGCCCCGGTAGCCAGAACCGCGCCGTTCGATATGGAGATTGACCTGTTTGGCGAGGAGGCTGCGCACGCCGACGCGGCAACGAAGTACGGCGATTCTTCCTTTGCTCAACGGGTGTTTACCGATTGGATCAACCATCTGCGCAACCTGCCGGACAATACCCCATTGTTGACCTTGCTGGGCGTCGATAAACAGCATCTGGAACTGCTGGTTGATGGGTTAATCGCCGCCGCCTGCCGGTTGGACATTGCCGAATCGCTGGAGCGCGCGTTATCTGCCGGAGTGTTACCGGAACAAGCAGAAGACCGACAGGTCAGCCAGGCCTTCGCGATACTGAGTGATTTCGTGACCTGGTTGGGCTTCCAGCAGCGCGAAGCGGCTTTACGTCCCGCCAGCCGAATCAATCACGGCCAACCCATCTTTACCCCTCCACCGCAGCCCGCCGTGGACTGGAGTCACCAACAGCGGTTAACCAAACTGGCCCCCACCCCGGCGAGAAATACCGCGTTTTATATCTACGACTGGTTGGTTGGCCTGCAGACGCTGTTGGCGGAGAACGTGGCAACCGAGGCGAAAGGCACAATCGATGAAGCTGCACATCAAGCGTTGGCCGCCATTGTCGCCCCGCTTAACGCCGAGGCAACGCCAATTATTTAAGGTATAGTGAAAAAACCGTTTTCACCACAGGCGAACAATAGCGATGAACTCTCCGTTTCTGGTTACTCCGCAATGGCTTGCGCAACATATCAACGATGAAAATCTGGTCGTGGTTGATGTCAGAATGTCCCCGGTCGGCCTGGTACCGAAAAAAGACATGCTGGCCGAATTTGAACGCGGCCATATCCCAGGCGCGGTGTATTTTGACATCGATGACGTCGCGGATAAAAACACCACCTTGCCGCATATGCTGCCGACGGCAGAGGAATTCAGCGCGGCGGTGGGGAAATTGGGCATCAGCGAACAACAGACCATCGTGTTTTATGACGAAGGCAATCAGTTCTCAGCCCCGCGCGGTTGGTGGACTTTCCGCAACTTTGGTGCTCAGCAGGTTTATGTGCTGGACGAAGGCCTGAACGGCTGGACAGCTCTGGGCCAACCGCTGGCGACCGGCGCGGCGCAGCGCTCGCCGCAAACCTTCAATGCCCGTTTCAATGCGGACGCGGTAGTCAATATGCAGCAGGTGGAACAGGCGCTGAACAGCGAAGTGCAAATCCTGGACGCGCGCGCCGCACCGCGTTTTTACGCCGAAGCACCAGAGCCGCGCCCGGGTCTGCACCGCGGCCATATTCCCGGCAGTATCAATATTCCTTACGGCGAACTGCTGGAAAATGGCCGTTTCAAATCGCTGGAAGCACTGAAGCAAACCTTCAGCGACAAGGGTGTGAATGTCGACGGGCCGATCATCACCAGCTGCGGCTCCGGCGTCACGGCAGCGGTACTGGCTTTCGGCCTGCTGTCACTCGGCGCACCCCAGGTGAAACTGTATGACGGTGCATGGAGCGAATGGGGGGCGTTAAGCGGCAAACAGCCGATCGAGCAGGACTAGCTGTTGAGCCAATCGGCGACGATTGACCACACTGCACTGCGGGTTGACAGCCTGACTTGATATTGATAATCATTATCAATATTGAGTTTCCAATCAGGATCTGCAGGATGTGGATCCCAGGAGTCACCCGCAATGTCACAGTCGCCGATCACACCTTACACCACCACTTGCTGCATCGTTGGCGGCGGCCCCGCCGGGCTGATGCTAGGCTATCTGCTGGCTCGGGCGGGTATAGACGTGATGGTGCTGGAAAAACACGCCGATTTCCTGCGCGACTTTCGCGGCGATACGATTCATCCTTCGACGTTGGAAATCATGCATCAGCTTGGCCTGCTGGAGGAACTGCTGGCACTGCCGCACCAGCGCGCAGAAACGCTGCATGCCGAGATCGCCGGGCGTGACATTACGCTGGCCGACTTCACCCACCTGCCAACACGCTGCAAATTTATCGCCTTTATGCCGCAGTGGGAATTTCTCAACTTTCTGGCAGCAAAGGCCACCGCCTTTCCTGAATTCACCCTGATAAAATCGGCGCAGGTACATCAGTTGCTATACGATCGCGGCCAGGTCTGCGGGGTGCTGGCGGATACGCCGGAAGGCCCTGTTCGCGTACGTTGCCAATTGGTGATCGGCACTGACGGACGTAACTCGGTGGTACGCGAACAGGCGGCACTCAGCAGCCGCTGTTTTGGCTCACCGCGTGACGTATTGTGGATGAAGATTGCTAAAAAGCCCGGCGATCCGGCCTGGTCGATGGGGCACACCGGGCCAAAGCAAAACTTCATCATGATCGACCGGGGCGAATACTGGCAGTGTGGCTATTCAGTCGACAAGGGCAGTTTCGGGGAGATCCAACAGGAGGGGCTGGAAAAATTTTTGCTGCAGATCGCCGAGATTGCCCCCTTCCAGGACCATCGCCTGCAGGATATCGTCAGCTGGGATCAGGTGAAATTATTAAGCATTCGTATCGATCGACTGGATCAGTGGGCAAAACCGGGCGTGCTGTGCATTGGCGATGCCGCACACGCCATGTCGCCGATTGGCGGTGTCGGGGTGAATCTGGCAATTCAGGACGCGGTCGCCACCGCCAACGTGATTATTCCTCCGCTGCGCAGTCAGTGTTTGCAGCTCAGGCACCTGCTGCGCGTGCAACGCCGCCGCAGCTTTCCCACCAAAGCCACCCAGTTCCTGCAAATTAAAATGAGCCAACGCAGGCCGAAAAAACGTCAAGGTAGCGGCGGATCCAGTCTGATGGCCCGGGTTGGCAACAGCCGTTGGCTGCCACGTTTATTTGGCCGGATTATCGGGCTGGGGTTCCGGCGAGAAACGCCGAAGCATCTTGCAGATTGAGGGCTTGCTGCGGTCAAAAATACGTAATGGGCACAATCGATATATTAATCATCTTCCAGCAGGGTAATGCCCATTTTATCCGCCAGTTCAAACAAATGTATTAAAACGCTTTTATCTGTTACTGATACCGTTTTAGCAGTAATAGATAACTCGTTTCCATTCAAACGGTCGCCAAACAAAACATAGGCATTGCCGGGATACTGTTTTGACGGCCAAATCAGCCCCTGAATATCTTGATGTTGTGCATGGATAGCTTCAGCCCACTTGCGCGTGACCTGATAGTGCGCAGCATCACAATGTGCGACCTTTTTAGAAGCTCTCATCTTGGCCAGGCCGGGTTGATCTAGTACTGCAAGCTGCAATTGGGCATTCACTGCCAGTTGGGTATGAACCAACCCCGAAAGTTGTTTGACGTTGAACTCAACATATTGTTGTGAGAAATCGACATCGTGCAAAGGGACTTCACACAACGCCACCTTGGTATTATCACCAGCATAAATCGTGGCGATCACATTATTGTATTGGTCGATAATCGGGCTAAATCGTGCGTCGCCCCCAAGGCTATTATTAAAAGCATCGCCAGCGTACTTTTCTCGATGAATTCGATAAAGCGGCGTCCCTGCCTTAACAAGATACTTGTTAATATTGACCTTTCCTACCGGGGGCAGTAAGTCATCATCCATGCTGCGCTCCCGCCTTTTCTATAAGAGCGGCATGTAACACCGCAGCAGGATCTTGCTTCATCAGATCTTTGGGTTTTTTACCCTCCAGCCAGCTATTGGCCGTGCCCATCCAGCTCGCTATCGACCAGGCGCTGGTGCTGTCACCAAAAACGGTCAATATGTCTTTGAGGATTTTTAACGGCTGGTAAGCCTCATCCAGTGCATAGGCCGGATAGCGGTCGTGCCCCTCAACGTTGATCGCAAAAATCTTCCCTCGTTGTTTCCAACCGTTTGGGCCTGCGCTACGGTTGCGATTTTTAAAACCTGCCCGGTCAGAGAGTTCTGCAGATGTCAGCCAGTTGGCATCTGCCAGAAGGTACTGGCGAAGGTCCTGCTTCCTTTCTTCATTGCGGGCCTGAAACTCGGGAAAACCGGCAAAGATACTGGCGGCAGGCAAAGCTTTTTCGCTATCGACATCCACCCGGGCCGCCGGTATCTTACCTGTCGCAGACTTGGTGACCATATCCCAGGCAATCTCCAGCATTTGAATCGCCGCATTGGGATCGACGGCAGGATCATTGATCATGTCGGTAAGCTTTTTCCTCAGGGCATTATTGCCGACGTCACTGTTGCAATCCGAACCGGTGGTATGAGTATCGGGATCAATTTCAATCACCAAAAATCGCGCCGAATGCTTACTTGGCTTAAGATGCTGTAGCTGATCGGCAGTAAGCATTTGCATAACGGTACGATGTCCCTGACGACGATGGGTTTGCTGTTTGAGTGTCATACTTCCTCCGGCATGCAGATATTGCGTATATTGAGTATATCTCGTATGCACTAGGTTGTCTAAATCTTCGCCAGTGGCGGCGTTGCCCTTTCAGCTTGTTCGCCGTTTCTCATTTCTTACAAGAGGTCCCTATGTTCACCATCCGCCAGGCTTTGAGCGGTGATTTAGCGCAGGTTCGTGATGTGGGTATGCGCACCTACCAGGCCCATTTTGGCAACCTTTGGCACCATAAAGAGGAATTGGACGCTTTTCTGGCGCAAGACTTTGCTGTTGAAGCGCTACAGAAGACGCTGCAGGATACGGATGTTTGCTGGCTATTGGGGTATGAAGACGACAACCTGGTGGGTTATGCGCGGCTGAATTTCAACAGCCTGCTGGCACCCACCGAACAGGTCGGTGCAGAACTGCAGAAAATCTATTTCCTGCCGGAATATGCAGGCCAGGGTTACGGCCAGCACTTTTTTGAACAGGTGCAGCTGCGGGCGATCGAACGTAAGCAAAAAACGTTGTGGCTGGAAGTGTTGCAGCGCAATACCAGCGCCCAGCGTTTTTACCAACGCCAGGGGCTGAGTATTTGCGGTGAAACCTGCTACACCAGCGCCCAGGGGTCCATCGGCATCTGGTATATGTCAAAGCCGCTGTAACCTCTAGCCCGGAAACTCCAGCGCGCCGGTCAGATCCCCCAGCGGTTTTTGGCTGCGCGCCGCCATCGCTTTATCGCGCTCCGTTAGCCCGTCCAGCGGTGGCAGATCAAACACCCGGCTGATTAATCGCAGGATCGAGCCGGTATCGTACACCTCATGATCGACGTAGCCTTTGCGGGCAAACGGCGAAACCACCAATGCCGGAATACGTGAACCGGGCCCCCAACGATCGCCCTGCGGCGGAGCCACATGATCCCACCAGCCACCGTTCTCATCAAAGGTAATCACCACCACGCTATTTTCCCATTGCGGGCCATTGCGCAGGCTGTTGATGATATGAGCAATATGACGATCACCGGCCTCCACATCGGAATAACCGGCGTGCATGTTGAGGTTACCCTGCGGTTTGTAAAACGCCACCGGCGGCAAAGTCCCCGCTTCGACCGCGGCCAGAAATTTATTGCTGCCGGATGAATCGCCAATGCCGCCGTCACGCAAATGCGCCTCACGTGCCTGTGGGTTACCCGGCCCCAGATTTTCGAAATAGTTGAACGGTTGATGATGGTACTGAAAATCCGGCGCACCGGGGAAATCGCCCTGATCCTTGCGGTTGTCCAGCGCATACTGCCAGCCCCCGGCATACCACGCCCAATCGATCCCTTTCTGGCTCAGTAAATCGCCAATATGCTGATGCTTCTGCGGTGGCATAACATTGGGCATGGTGGCATCCGCCAGCGTCGGGTCTTTCTCATCCTGAGTCCACGACGGCCAGTACGGCGGTGCCATGGTGTTGACCGCATAGCCATCCGGCGTCAGCAGGCTCTTGCCAAACAGCGGGATGCCGAACGAGGCGCTAACCGGCGAGTCGCCCAACGGCTTCAGACGCGAGTCTGTCACGTCATCGCTTTCCAGCAGGGCAATGCCGTCTTTGGCGACGGAGTTTTGTACCTCAGGGTAAAACGGCGGGCGGGCGCAGATCAGATACTGATGATTCAGAAAGGAGCCGCCAAATGCCCCCTGAAAGAAGTTATCGCAAAGCGTAAATTCTTGCGCCAGACTCCACAGCCGCAGGTTGTAAGCACCGTCACCGTAATAACCCATGGTCAAAGCACCTGAGTCGGCCCAGGCGACAAACTTGTCGTTTTTGCCGCCGTTGATCTGCATTTGATTCTGGTAGAACACATGCCATAAGTCGCGGGTGACCACGCCGTGCGGCAGGTTTTCGCCCTGTGGCCCGGTCAACACAAACGGCTGATTGGGCAATTGATTGGTAAACACCGCGTCTTCACCAATTTGATAGTTAACGTGCCCAACCTCCTGGGCCTTGGGCACCAGGCCTTTCCAGATCGGCGGCAACGAGTCCAGCAGACTTCCGTCGCGATCGCGCTGTTGGTACTCCTCTGGCTTGAGTGCCGACAGCGGTTTTTCTACCCCAGGGAAATTGGCGAACAGGTTATTGAAGCTGCGGTTTTCGGCGTAGATCACCACCACATTTTTCACATGACGCCGCAACAACGGATTTTGCGCACTGGCCGGCAGAGCGCTTAGCAACACTTTCTTGTTACCCTCGGTCGCGGCCCTAGCCAACGGCGCAATGGAGGCACCAACCCCTAACGCTGTCGCCCCAGCCAGAAAACGCCGACGTGCCGGGTTGCTCGGCTGCTGCTCTTCCGCCGACGGAGGTAGATCTTTGTGCGGTTTATCGCTCATAGGCATTCCCTCGAAAATAATTAACATGTTGATTTATTATTAATTTATTTAAGGATCATTATGCTATGGCAAAATTATGAACGAAATGTGACACCCGTCGGCAGGTTAGCATTTGGCAACACTTTCGCGAACTTCGCCGCAGTTTCATTAAAATCCTGCGGCTTTAGCGGTTAGCGATCGTCACGTTGCAGCATCAAAAATATCAGCGCCAGCGTATTGGGCACCATATACAGCATCGCACCCAGCTGCACCGCCAGCGGGTTATCCTTGGCCTGCCAGGCCATAAACCAGTCGCCAGCGACCACCATAAACCCGAGGCCCCATACCGCGATCGCACAGAGCGTGCCCAGCATGGCCCAGGCTTTTCCCCTGGCAAAAGCCGCGTAAGAATGGCCCAGATGTTTCAGCATCAGCACCACGCCAAAGGCAGCGGTGATGCCGGCCACAGACTCCAGCAAAGTGATCATCGCCAGCCCGACCCGTCCGGCCCATTCAACGCTGATAGCCCGCCACATTAATCCAGGAACCTGATAGGTATCCTGCATGGCCAGCAGCGGGGCCACGGCATGTTGGGCAGTCCCGGAAAAATCGGCGGTATTATTGAGCAGGCTGAAGATCCCCCACAGAGCCGGGAACAGTGACAGGACGATGCAACCCAGACGTGACACAGTGATTTCGTTCATAATTATCCCTAATTTATGGTGATGTATAACCCGGAGTTCCTTGTATTGCAGCAGTTTAACTCAGGGTAGATAAACGGCGACTACCGTTCCCCCCAACAAAGTGTTCTGAGAATCATTGCCCTTTCACTGCCCAGCCTTGAACCTTATATCGCCACCAGCCCACGCACGCCGTCTTGCTCCATCGCGCTGCCGGCACCGCGTTGGACAATACTGCCGCGCGACATCACCAGATAGCGGTCCGCCAGCTCGGCGGCAAAATCATAAAACTGTTCCACCAGCAGGATGGCCATATCTCCCTGGGTCGCCAACTGTTTGATCACCGCGCCGATCTCTTTGATCACCGAAGGCTGGATCCCCTCCGTCGGCTCATCAAGGATCAATAACTGCGGTCGGCAGGCCAGCGCACGCCCAATCGCCAACTGTTGCTGTTGGCCACCGGAGAGATCGCCGCCGCGCCGATCTTTCATCTGCAACAGCACCGGGAACAGTTCATAGATCTGATCCGGAACCTTACGCGCCTGGCTACCGGAAAAACGTGCCAGTCCCATCAGCAGATTTTCTTCCACCGTCAGGCGGCCAAATATCTCGCGCCCCTGCGGGACATAGGCCACCCCGGCCTGCACCCGCTGATGGGGTTTTCTGCCGTTAAGGCTTTCACCCTGCCAACTGATGTTGCCGCTCTTGGCCGGGATCAGCCCCATCAGGCATTTGAGCAAAGTGGTTTTCCCTACGCCGTTACGCCCCAGCAGGCAGGTCACTTCGCCGATATGGGCTTCAAACGACAGGCCGCGCAAAATATGACTGCCGCCGTAATATTGATTCAGTTCGTTCACTTGCAACATAGCCACTCCTAACGCCCAAGGTATACGTCGATCACCTGCTCGTTGGCCTGTACCTGCGCCAATGATCCTTCTGCCAGCACCTGGCCCTGATGCAGCACCGTGACGTGGTCGGCAATGGTTTCGACAAACCCCATGTCGTGCTCCACCACCATCAGCGAATGCTTACCCGCCAGCGAGCGAAACAGTTCGGCGGTGTACTCGGTTTCCGCATCTGTCATGCCGGCCGCCGGTTCATCGAGCAACAACAGGTGTGGCTCCTGCACCAACAACATGCCGATCTCAAGAAACTGTTTTTGCCCATGAGACAACAACCCGGCAGGACGATGGCGTTCATGGCCCAGCCGCAGGGTTTTCAGCATTTCATCGATGCGGTCGCGCTGTTCGCTGCTCAGTTTGGCGCGCAGGCAGGCCCATACCGACTTCTGCGTTTTCTGGGCGATCTCCAGATTTTCGAACACCGTCAACGCCTCAAACACCGTGGGCTTTTGGAACTTGCGACCGATACCGGCCTGGGCTATCTGTCGCGAGTCCAGCGCGGTCAGATCGACGGTTTGATCGTAAAACACCCTGCCGCTGTCCGGCCGGGTCTTGCCGGTGATCACATCCATCAGCGTGGTTTTCCCCGCACCGTTGGGGCCGATCACACAGCGCAGTTCACCCACCCCGATCTGCAGCGAAAGATCGCTCAGGGCCCGGAAACCGTCAAAACTGACGTTGATCTTGTCGAGCAGCAGTACCGGATCGGTTTGCTGGCGGTATTTATCTGCCGGCAGCGGCTGGGTGAACAGCTCTTCGGTCATTTGCAGCGAATTCATTGTGATTTCCCTCTGCGCAGCAGGCCAATAACCCCTTTCGGCAGGAACAGCGTGACGATGATAAACATCAGACCGAGGAAGAACTGCCAGTATTCCGGAATCGCCATGGTGAACCAGCTTTTGGCACCGTTGACGATACCGGCCCCCAGCAACGGCCCCACCAACGTGCCGCGTCCGCCGAGCGCCACCCAGATGGCGGCTTCAATCGAGTTGGTCGGGGACATTTCGCCGGGGTTGATAATGCCTACCTGCGGCACATACAGCGCCCCGGCCAGCCCGCACAGCACCGCCGACAGCGTCCAGACAAACAGTTTGAAACCTTTCGGATCGTAGCCGCAGAACGTCAGGCGGTTTTCCGCATCGCGCACCGCCGTCAACACCCGGCCGAATTTGCTGCGTGCCAGCACAAAGCCGATTGCCAGACTGGCGGCCAGCAGCAGTACCGTGGTCAGGAACAGCGCCACACGCGTGCCGGTAGCGGTAATCGGGAAGCCCAACAGGGTAGTGAAACCGGTAAAACCATTGTTGCCGCCAAAGCCGGTTTCGTTACGGAAAAACAGCAGCATACCGGCGTAGGTCAACGCCTGGGTCATGATGGAGAAATACACCCCTTTGATTTTTGAGCGGAAGGCGAAATAACCGAAGATAAAGGCCAGTACGCCGGGCACCAGCACAATCAGGCACAGCGCCCAGGCGAAATACTGGGTACCGCTCCAAAACCACGGCAATTCATTCCACGAAAGAAACGACATAAATGCCGGCAGGCCATCGCCCGCCGCCTGGCGCATCAGATACATGCCCATGGCATAGCCGCCAAGGGCGAAAAACAGCCCATGCCCCAGCGACAGCAGCCCGGCGTAACCCCACACCAGATCAAGCGCCACCGCCACCACCGCATAACACAAGATTTTACCCACCAGCGTCAGGGTGTAAGTGGAGATCGCCAGCGGATGCTCTGCCGGCAGCAGCGCCAAAAACGGCATGATCAGCAGCGTAAGCAACGCCAGCCCGCCGATGCCCAGCGCCAGCCGGGGCGCCTTCTGCAGGCCGGTTACAGTCAATGGTTGGCTCATCAGTCGATCACCCTGCCCTTGAAGGCGAACAGTCCCTGAGGACGTTTTTGAATAAACAGCACGATCAGCGCCAGGATCAGGATTTTGCCCAATACAGCACCTATCTGCGGTTCAAGAATTTTATTGAGAATACCGAGGCCAAAGGCCGCCACCACGGTCCCGGCCAGTTGACCAACGCCACCGAGTACCACCACCAGGAACGAGTCGATGATATAGCCCTGACCCAACTCCGGCCCGACGTTGCCCAGCTGCGACAGCGCCACTCCGCCCAGCCCGGCAATGCCGGAACCCAGGCCGAACGCCAGCATATCGACGCGGCCGGTGGGGACGCCGCAGCAGGCGGCCATGGCGCGGTTTTGCGTCACGGCGCGCACGTTCATACCCAGGCGGGTTTTATTTAGCAGCAACCAGGTGAGTACCAACACCAGCACTACGAATAGGATCACCGCGATACGATTCCACGGCAGCACCAGGTTGGGCAGTAACTGAATGCCGCCCGACAGCCAGGCCGGGTTGGCAACCTCAACGTTTTGCGCGCCAAATAACACCCGAACCAATTGGATCAGCACCAGACTGATCCCCCAGGTCGCCAGCAGGGTTTCCAGCGGCCGACCATACAGATGACGGATCACCGTGCGCTCCAGCGCCATACCAATGCAGGCGGTGATGGTGAACGCCACCGGCAACGCCACCAGCGGATACAGCGCCAGCCACTGCGGCGCAAACTGCTGAAACAGTCCCTGCACCAGATAGGCGGAGTAAGCACCGAGCATCAGCATTTCGCCGTGCGCCATGTTGATCACCCCCAGCAGGCCGTAGGTGATCGCCAGTCCGAGCGCCGCCAACAGTAAGATCGAGCCGAGCGACAGGCCGGTAAACGCCTGGCCAATCAGGTCGCCGATCATCAGCCGGTGTTTGACGCTGGCCAGGCTTTTCAGCGCTTCGGCGCGTACGGCAGCGTCAGGTTCATGGGCGGCATCGGTCAATGCCTGCAATCGCGTCTGGGTTTCCGCTGCCCCCGAACTGCCGAGCAACCGCACCGCATTGAGGCGCACTTTGGCATCGGCGTCGGTCAGTTGCAGATTGGCCAGCGCGATGCGGAGCGCCTCATGCACCCGGCTGTCTTTTTCCTGCGCCAGGCGTTGGGTCAACAGCGGTAATTGATCGTTTTGCGCCTCCTGCTGCAGGGCCTGCGCCGCCTGTAAACGCAGCGCCGGATCTTCACTGACCAGCCGGTGGGTCGACAGCGCGTTGGCAATCAGGATCCGCAGCCGGTTATTCAGCCACAGTTTCTTTGGCGTACCGACCGGGGCAGCACTGCCTTCCAGCGGCTGGTAACGATCGCCCTGCTGGATAAAGGCATGTTTGGCCTCGTCGATCACCACGCTTTCCTGCTTTAACGCCTGCAGTAACGGCAAGCGCGTAGCATCCGGCGCTGTCGCCCACGCCTGCAATAATTTGGCCTGCTGCGTACGGTTGGCCGCAGCAAAGTCATCGGCCGGCCCCGCCTGCGCGAACATGGGCAGGCAGCACAGCAATAACCACAGATGCCTGAGATGGCTTAAAGATAAAAGTTTCATCAGATGTCTCGTCGCAATAGGGCTTGGCTCAGTCAACCCCCGCCGTAACGGGGGGCCGGGCATGACTTGCCTAATCCTTGTCAGTTAAGGTGATAATGTTCCCTCTCCTTTGGGAGAGGGTTAGGGTGAGGGGATGCACTCCAACACTAGCCCCTCACCCCGGCCCTCTCCCTCGGGAGAGGGGGACGCCCACTTAAACAACGTCATACATTCTTAGAACTTTGCTTAACTGACCGGCATTAGGTATTAGTTGCCGCCTTTTACCGGGCTTTCCGACTTTTTGTCGTTGCCGGCAATGTACGGGCTCCACGGCTGGGCGCGTACCGGAGCATCGGTTTGCCACACCACGTTGAACTGGCCGTTGCCTTCAATTTCGCCAATCATCACCGGTTTGTGCAGATGGTGGTTGGTGGCATCCATGGTCAGGGTAAAGCCCGAAGGGGCGGCAAAGGTCTGCCCGGCCATCGCGGCGCGTACCTTATCAACGTCCGTGGTACCGGCCTTCTCGACCGCCTGCGCCCACATGTGGATACCGACATAGGTGGCTTCCATCGGGTCATTGGTTACTGCGGTGGCGTAGTTCGGCAAGTTGTGCGCCTTGGCATAGGCCCGCCATTCGCTGACGAACTGCTTGTTGGTCGGGTTATCCACCGATTCGAAGTAGTTCCAGGCCGCCAGATTACCCACCAGCGGTTTGGTGTCGATGCCGCGCAGCTCTTCTTCCCCTACCGAGAAGGCGATCACCGGCACATCGGTGGCCTTGATGCCCTGATTGGCCAGCTCTTTGTAGAACGGCACGTTGGAATCACCGTTGATGGTGGAGATCACCGCCGTTTTGCCACCGGCGGAGAATTTCTTGATGTTGGCGACAATGGTCTGGTAGTCGCTGTAGCCAAACGGCGTATAGACCTCTTCGATGTCTTTATCCTGAATGCCTTTCGAGTGCAGGAAGGCGCGCAGGATCTTGTTGGTGGTACGCGGGTAAACGTAGTCGGTACCCAGCAGGAAGAAGCGTTTCGCCGATCCGCCGTCTTCGCTCAGCAGGTATTCCACCGCCGGGATCGCCTGCTGATTAGGCGCCGCACCGGTATAGAACACATTGGGCGACATCTCTTCCCCTTCGTACTGCACCGGGTAGAACAGCAGGCCGTTCAGCTCTTCAAACACCGGTAACACGGATTTACGCGATACCGAAGTCCAGCAGCCAAACACCGCCGCCACCTTGTCCTGACTCAGCAACTGACGCGCCTTTTCGGCGAACAGCGGCCAGTTGGAGGCCGGATCCACCACTACCGGCTCGAGTTTTTTACCCAATACGCCGCCCTTGGCGTTGATGTCATCAATGGTCATCAGCGCCACGTCTTTAAGCGGCGTTTCAGAAATGGCCATGGTGCCGGACAACGAACTCAGGATACCGACCTTGATGGTATCGGCGGCCTGCACGCCCCAGGTCATCCCCATGCCGATCATGGTGGCGGACAGCGCGAAAGCTTTTATAAAGTGACGACGTTGCATATTTCAAACTCCTGATGTGTGTTGGAAAACAGGTTCAAAAAAAACTCACGTGAGACTGTCTGGTGGCTGAAGCCGCGCTTGATGCAACATGTGTAAAGTTATTTTTCTGACCTCAGCCTTACTGACGGCAATATGGTTACTGAGCAGCGTTTGCGCCTCCCCGGTTTGCTGTTGCAGGATCGCCCGCAAAATGGCGGCGTGTTCGTTATAGGTCGCCTCTACCCGACTGCCCTGGGTGAAGTCCAGCCGACGAATGATGCGAATTTTCTCGGTCAGCTCGCGATGAATACGTGCCATTTCGCCGTTGCCCGCCGCCGCCACCAGCGCCATATGGAACTGTTCGTCGTGCAGCGAGACGGTTTTGCCGTCTTCCAGCCGTGGCTCGTCGATCCAGAAACTGCCGAGCGCCTCCAGTTGCAACGGCACTTCATCCATTGGCCGTGTGCACAGCCGTTTGACCGCCTCACACTCCAGCACGATGCGCAGGTCATACAGCTCCTCGAAGTAGGCAAAATCGAACGGTCGCACCTGCCAACCACTGCGAAAATGCACTTCGACGTAGCCCTCGCGCTCCAGCCAAAACAGTGCCTGACGCACCGGCGTACGGCTGACGTCCATGCGCAGCGCCACTTCGTTTTCGCTAAAGCGATCGCCCGGCAGCAGCTGAAAATCAAAAATGTCGTCCTTAAGCTGCAGGTAGATACGCTCCGCCAGCCCCTCCGGCCGCGCCTTGCTGCGGTTATTGGTGATTTGCATCGCATTCCTCTCTGCGGGCGCAGCCTGCCGCGCCCAGACAATTAAACAGGGTTAACTGGCGTGCTCCAGCCACAGCAGGGCGTCACCCGGCCCGACAGGCCGCCCCTGCTGACAACTGATGCGTTTGATGATCCCGGCGCGCGGCGCGGTGACCGCCAGCTCCATTTTCATTGCCTCGACCACGATCAACGGCTGGCCGGCTTCGACCTGCTGCCCCGGCTCCACCAGAATTTTCCACACGCTGCCGTTCAGGTCGGCGCTGACCAGATAGCCATCAACCTCTTCTTCATCATCCTGTGGCGGCAGCAACTGGGCCTCTGCTTCGCCCTCTTCTTCCTGCCAGCGCGTCACCTCATGGCTGAACGCCTGCTGCTGGCGCTGCTGGAAAGCGCTGATGTCTTCGGCGTTGTCCGCCAGGAAACGACTGTATTGGGCAAAATCAAACTCGCTGTCCTCAATGCGTACCTGCGCGCGCCCTTCGCGGAATGCCTCGCGCTGCTCATCCAGCTCCTGTTCGCTGACCGGGTAGAAACGCACCTGATCAAAGAAGTGCAGCAGCCAGGGCTCACCGGCGCTGAACTGCGGGTTCTTGAGGAATTTGTTCCAGATAGGCAATGTGCGTCCGACCAACTGGTAGCCCCCCGGTGAGTCCATGCCATAGATGCACATGTACATGCCACCGATGCCGACCGTGCCTTCGGCGGTATGGGTGCGGGCCGGGTTATATTTGGAACTGAGTAACCGGTGACGCGGGTCAATCGGCACCGCGCAGGGTGCGCCGAGGTAAACATCGCCCAGCCCGAGGATCAGGTAGCTGGCATCAAAGATGATGTCGCGCACCTGCTCACGCGTGCTGAGCCCGTTGATGCGCTGGATAAAATCGACGTTGTTCGGCAACCAGGGCGCGGACGAACGCACCGTCTGTTGATAACGTTCCACCGCCCCCAGGGTGGCGGAGTCTTCAAATGCCATCGGCAGGTAAACCGTGCGCGTCGGCACCTTCAGTTGACTGACATCGCCCAGCGCCTGTTCACGCGCCAGCAGGCGCGCCAATAAATCGGCCTGACCCAGAACGCGGCTGTCATAGCGGATCTGCAGCGATCGCACGCCGGGCGCCAGTTCCTCGACGCCGGGGATCGCGTCCTGCCTGAGCGACTGCATCAGCAGATGAATGCGTAACCGCAACGCCAGATCGAGCACGTTGTCGCCATACTCCAGCAAGATGTAGCCGTCACCGGCCTGGCGATAGACTACCGCCGGGCGGCTGTCGGTCGCCGGCAGTGCCGCCAGGATAGCGGCAGACACCGTGGCACCCGGCGTCAGATCCGGTGCCGGCAAGGTGATGGCCTTCACCGCCGCCAGCGCTTCGATGCTGCCAAGCTGCGCCTGTTCCAGCGATTGCGCCTGTTTGAAGCCGATCGGATGGAAGCGAATGCGATCGCCCGGTTTCACCTGACCGACCTTCCACAGCTCGGCCCTGGCGATAGTCACCGGGCAGACAAAGCCACCCAGGCTCGGCCCGTCGCGGGTGAGGATCACCGGGAAATCGCCGGTGAAGTTAATCGCACCGATGGCGTATTCACAGTCGTGTACGTTGGACGGATGCAGCCCGGCCTCTCCGCCGTCCTGCCGTGCCCACTCAGGCTTTGGCCCGGACAGGCGCACCCCCAAGCGGTTGGAGTTGTAATGCACCTGCCATTCGGCGGCGAAGAAACTGTCGATCGACTCCGGGGTAAAGAAGTCCGGTGCGCCGTGCGGCCCATACAGCACGCCGATGTTCCACAGGTTGCCGTACTCTGGGATCAGGCTTTCATCCATCGCCTGCGGCGCGGCAACCGGTGCCGGAGTGGTGGTCGCGGCCAACGCCGGTTGCGACACCGCCAGCATATCTGCTACCCGCAGAGTGCGCCCGGCGTGACCGCCAAACTGCCCCAGGGCAAAGGTCGAACGGCTACCCAGATACACCGGCACGTCAAAACCGTTTCGCACCGCCAGATAGCTACGGCACCCGTGCCGGGCGCGGCCCATCGTCAGTGTCTGCCCGGCCCGAACCGCTATCGGCTGCCAGTAAGCCAGCGCTTCACCATCCAAATCTGCCGGGCAGTCCGCACCGGTCAGCGCAATAGTGGCGTCGCAATGAAAACGCAGGGTCGGCCCCTGCAGGGTAAACTCCAGCCCGGCGGCGCTGGGGTGGTTGCCGACAATGCGGTTGGCCAGTCGGAAAGCGAAATCGTCCATCGGCCCGGACGGTGGCACGCCGATATCCCAATAGCCGACACGGCCCGGGTAATCCTGCACGCTGCTGTAAGTGCCCGGTTGCAGCACTTCGATGCTACTGGGTTGGAAGCGGAAGCTGTCCAGCATGCGGGTCCAGACGCTGCCGGTCTGGAACGCCGTGGTGGCAATCACCTGCCGCAGGTAATCCAGATTGGTGGCAATGCCATGCAACCGGGTGGCATCCAGCACCACTCGCATTTTCTCCAACGCCTGCCGGCGATCCTCGCCGTGGACTATCAGCTTGGCGATCATCGGGTCGTAAAATGCCGATACTTCACTGCCGGTGGCAACCCAACCGTCAACCCGCACCCCATCCGGGAAATGCACTTCGGTCAATACGCCCGGACTGGGCTGGAAGTTTTTCAGCGGATCCTCGGCATAAATACGCACCTCAATCGACGCGCCCTGCGGTGGACGTTGCAGCGCTGCCCAGTCCAGCGCGTCCCCCGCTGCCACCTGCAACATGCATTCGATCAAGTCCAGCCCGGTGACCATCTCGGTCACCGGATGCTCCACCTGCAGGCGAGTATTGACCTCGAGGAAATAAAATTCATCGCGCGCGCCGTCGTAGATAAACTCCACGGTACCGGCGCTGCGATAATTAACCGATGCCCCCAATGCCACCGCCGCCTGATGCAGCGCCTGACGGGTCGCCGTCGGCAGGTTCGGTGCCGGGGTCTCTTCCACCACTTTTTGGTTGCGGCGCTGCAATGAACAATCGCGTTCGCCGAGTGCCACCACCCAACCCTGACCATCACCAAAGATCTGCACTTCGACATGACGCGCCTGATCGACAAAGCGCTCGATAAAAGCCCCGGAGTCGCGGAAGAACTGCTCACCCAGCCGTTTCACGCTGTCGTAGGCATCGCGCAGTGCGGCTTCGTCATCGCAGCGCGTCAGGCCGATACCGCCACCCCCGGCGGTGCTTTTCAACATCACCGGGTAACCAATCTGTCTGGCGGCGTTGACCGCCTGCTCAACGCTGTCCAGCAGGCCGGTACCCGGCGTCATCGGCACCTGCGCCAGTGCCGCCAGCTCACGCGCCCGATGTTTCAGGCCGAACTCGCGAATTTGCGCCGCTGTCGGGCCGATAAAAGCGATGCCCGCCGCTTCGCAGGCGTCGGCAAACTCAGCGCTCTCGGAAAGGAAGCCGTAACCGGGGTAGACAGCCTGTGCGCCGGTTTCTGCCGCCGCCGCCAGGATCTTGTCGATACACAGGTAACTGTCGCCGGCCTTTTCACCGCCCAGCGCCACCGCCAAATCGGCTTCGGTGACGTGCGGTGCATTGCGGTCGGCGTCGGAGTAAACCGCTACGCTGGTCACTCCCAGGCGTTTCAGGGTGCGGATGGCGCGACAGGCGATTTCGCCACGGTTGGCAATCAGTACGGTAGAAAACATGATCAAGCCCCCTTCAGGCTGGCAACATAATTGCGCCAGCCACCAAATTCAGTGATATCCGTGGCCCCCTGTAGCGCCCAGGGTTCGCAGATAAAGCCTTTCACCCGGCGACCGTCCGCCAGTAACAGCGTGCCGATACCCAGCGGTGCCGGGATCTCCGCCACCAGTTCGCCAAAACGTGCCAGCGGGATCTCCCACAGTTCCACGCCGATTGCAGCCCCCTGCTCGGTTTTGACCAGCCCCGGCTTTGGCGGCTGAGTATTGGCCAGCGCATACAGCCGGTAGCACGGCGCGGTGGTGGTTTGCTCCAGTAAAATCGCGGCACGCTGCGTAAGCTGGAAATTCAGCGGCATTCCGCTGAGGTGAGCGCCCACTACCGCCACCTGCACGTGCTGAGTAGACGGCGTCAGAGCATTCAACGGCGGCAGAGGGCGGCCAGTGGCGCCCAGCGGCAGATCCTGCGCCTGTTGCCAGCGCAAACCGAAGGCCGCCAGCGCCCGATCGTGCCAGGCAGGAGCAACCAGCGTGATACCGGCAGGCAGGCCGTCGTCACGCATCGGCGCAGGCAGTGCCAGTGCGCTCAGATCGGCCAGGTTGGTGAAATTGGTGTAGGTGCCAAACTGCGAGTTGAACAACACCGGCTCCTGCTCCATTTCCGCCAGAGTGCGAATGGTCGGTGAGGTTGGCACCACCAGTGCATCGAAGGGAGCCAGCCGTTGTTCAATCTGCCGCGCCAGCTCGGCACGCAGATATTCCGCTTTGTAGGCGTCGCAGGCGCTGTACTTCAGGCCGTTATTGACGATGCCACGCACCACCGGATTAATCGCCTGCGGGTTGGTACTCAGCATTTTTTCAACCGCCACGGTGCGTTCCGCCACCCAGGGGCCGTAATAGAGCTGCTCCGCCAGTACGCGGAACGGGGTGGAATCGAGGGTTTCCAGCGTTACGCCGCAGCCTTGCAGCTGCTCCAGCGCCCGTTGAAAGGCCTGCTCGGCCTGTGTATCGCCGAAAAACTCGAGCTGCGCCGGTACCGCAAAGCGGGGGGCCGCGGGAAGACTCGCCGGGGCGGTATGGGGATTGATACGGGAATAGGCATCTGCCGGGTCATAGCCACCTGCCAGTTCAGCCACCAGCGCGGCATCCGCCACCGTCAGGGCGAATACCGACACCGTGTCATTGAGCCGACAGGCGGGAACCACGCCACGGTTCGACAGCCAGCCCTTGGTCGGTTTCAGGCCGACAATATTGTTGAATCCGGCCGGGACACGCCCTGAACCTGCAGTATCGGTGCCCAGCGAGAACGGCGTCAGGCCACGCGCTACCACCGAGGCCGAGCCGGAGCTGGAGCCGCCGCTGACATAGCGACGGTCGAAACTGTTCACTACCGCGCCGTGCGGCGAACGGGTGCCTACCAGGCCGGTAGCGAACTGATCAAGATTGGTTTTACCGATCACCAGCGCTCCGGCGGCGCGCAGATTGGCAACCACGGTTGCGTCTGCCGCTGCCAGATAAGCAAATTCCGGGCAGGCGGCGGTCGTCGGCCAGCCACCCACATCGATATTGTCTTTAACCGCAAAAGGCACGCCAAACAGCGGCAGGCGGCTGATATCCCCGGCGACGTCTTCAAGCCGTTGGGCCAGTTGTTGGTACTGCGTCTCCAGTTGTGCAGCACTGGCAAGATACAGCCAGGCATTGTCATCCGCTGGTAAATTGGCCAACAAGGCAACCAGCGTGGAACGCACGCAGGCCATGCGCTCGCCGGCCGGGCGGGTATGATAATGGTGCTGCCATTCGTTGAGGGTGAAACCGCGTAGGCTAACGGACTGAGTCATCGGTAAAATTCCATCTGGTACACAAGATGGGATTCATACAGCAACCGGCGTGCCAATTTTTAATCGGCTGATTTCAATAAATTATAAGAAAAACTTATCTTAAAACAGCAAAAGCCTGCACCAGTCACGAGCAAATAGTGAACAAAAAAGGTGCACTACATCGCTATTATGCCGATACGGAAACATGGGTCTCGTTAATTAACCACAATATTTGTACGTATCTGACAGACCTGGTTTCAACTAATCAGAAATAATTAGCCAGTGGATATGATAAATTATTTATTTACAAAACAATGTACTCCGTCCAAAAACAAGCGAAACCAACAAAAGCACAATAAATTAAATTAGGTGACATAAACATTAATTAAATTTTGAAATATATGAAAAACAAAGAATTAAAAACCAACAAACAGGCGATATATGTTTATAACATAATGGAATTAAAATCCCATACCCAATCAAAACCCCATCAATATAGAAAACTTTACACAACGATTGCTTATCATTCACAGAGGGGTTGGACTAACCTTGGACAGGAATTATTGCTAGTGGCGACGGCCTGAATTTCAGCGCCGAACTTTATCGCGACTTAATACCCTGACCCAAGGAGCTTCCATGACATTGATTAATCATCTGCTGGTTAAAAACCGCAGTTGGGCAACTCAGCAACAATCGCGCGATCCCAATTTTTTCCCGCAGTTGGCACAGGCGCAGAAACCGCACATTCTGTGGATTGGCTGTTCCGACAGTCGGGTCCCGGCCGAAACCATCGTCCGCGCGCAGCCCGGTGAGCTGTTCGTTCACCGTAATATCGCCAACGTGGTCGAAGAGCAGGATGATAATTTGATGAGCGTGGTGCAATACGCCGTCGAAAATCTGGAGGTCGGGGCGATAGTGATTTGCGGGCATTATGGCTGCGGTGGCATCAAAGCTGCCCTGAGTAACCCTAATACCTCCAGTAAGGACTCACTCACCCGCCGCCTCAATTCGCTACGTGCCAAACTGGAGCCGCACTTGCCGGCTGAGACAAATCCCCATGACGACGACCTGAATAAAGTAGCCCACGCCAACGTACAGCTCCAGCTCAATAACCTCAGCAAAACCCAGTTGATTCAACGCGCCTGGCGACACAATGCCGGTTTGACACTGGTCGGCTGCATTTACGATATGCATAACGGATTTTTGAATGTGCTGGAGCAGCGCAACGCTGCCGGGAGGGTCACATGAATCGTGCCGATCTGCGTTTTGACCTGCCCGCCGGGCTGGTAGTCTTTCTGGTCGCCCTGCCGTTGAGTCTGGGCATTGCACAAGCCAGCGGTGTCCCGCCGTTCGTTGGCCTGCTCACCGGGGTGATTGGTGGCATTGTCGTCACGCTACTCAGCCCCTCGCCCTTTTCGGTCAGCGGCCCGGCAGCCGGACTGGTGACCATTGTCACCGGTGCCATGTTGACGCTGGGCGACTTTTCCACCTTCTTATTCGCCCTGCTATTGGCCGGTATATTGCAACTGGCCTTCGGCCTGTTGCGTGGCGGCAAGCTGGCGGCATTGGTCCCTGGAGCCGTGATCCACGGCATGTTGGCCGCCATTGGTATTTTACTGATCCTGCAACAACTGCCATTGGCCATCGGCTATCCGTCTGGGCAGGGTCTGAGCGAAAAGCCTGCCGACACACAGCTGCGCGGGGGAAGTACGTCAGCGGCGGTCATGCTTACGCTGGGTGCGCTGCTACTGATTGTTTTTTGGGGGAAGTCGTCGCTCAAACAACGCCTGCGGCTAACGGCCTTACCCGGCCCGCTGGTCGCCGTGTTGTGGGGCTGTCTGTTTGTCTGGTTGGGTCAGAAGATTTGGCCGGTGGTCGGCACTTTGCCCCGGATAGAGTTACCGGCACTGACCAGCGTTGATGCGTTGCAGGCGCAATTTTCACTGCCCAACTGGCAGGCATGGCGTAATCCGGCGGTTTATCTGGTGGCTGTGACCCTGGCGATTGTTGCCAGCCTGGAAACCCTGCTGAGCCAGGAAGCATTGAAGAAGATGGCACCGATGATGCCAGAGCCTTCGGCCGATAAAGAACTGCGGGCGCAAGGCGTGGGCAACTGCATTAGCGGGCTGCTGGGGGGGTTGCCGATTACCGCGGTCATTGTGCGTAGCTCCGCCAATGTGCAGGCCGGTGCTCGCAGCCGGGTATCCATTCT
Source organism: Serratia proteamaculans (assembly GCF_004684015.1). Lineage (GTDB taxonomy): Bacteria > Pseudomonadota > Gammaproteobacteria > Enterobacterales > Enterobacteriaceae > Serratia > Serratia proteamaculans_F. The sequence continues at coordinate 103,476 of NZ_SRIA01000010.1, read as the reverse complement.
GCTGCACGGCGTGCTGTTGTTACTCAGCGCCTTGCTGTTCGCCGAGCTGCTCAACACGATTCCGCTGGCCAGCCTGGCTGCAGTGTTGATCTATACCGGTTTTAAACTGGCACACCCGCGTATTTTTATCGACCTGTGGCGTCAGGGCCTGCAACAGTTCGTCCCTTTTGCCGCCACCCTTGGCGGTATTCTGGCGTTTGGCATGCTGGCAGGCATTGCTATCGGCCTGGCGGCGCAACTGCTGTGGAGCCTGTATCAAAGTAACCGTCACGCCCTGCGGCTGACCCGCTACGACGACCATTATCTGCTGCAGTGCCAGCAAAACCTGACCTTCCTCAATAAGGTGCGGCTAAAACATTTATTGGGGCAAATTGAACATAACAGTACGGTGATTATCGACTGCGAAGGGATTCATTATCTGGACGATGATATCCGCGCGATGCTCAATGAATATCGCCAAACGGCAGCGGAAAAACAGATCAGCATCAGTCTGCACCCGCCCACCAATATACTGGCTCGTGATGCTCTCTAAGTTATTGAGTACCCGCTGATGTGCCCGCGAGCGGCATAAAGTAAAAAGGCGTAATCTTTCGATTACGCCTTAATCAACATCACGGTGATTTTATTTCACGCCGCGAATACGCTGCGCCAAACCTTTAAGGAAATAACGCAGCATCTGGTCACCACAAGGACGGAAGTTTTTGGTGCCTTCTTTGCGGAACAGCGCGCTCAATTCGGGCTTGGAAATACGGAAATCAACCGCGGTGAAAATCTCGTGCATGTCGGTGTCTTTCAACTCGAACGCTACGCGCAGCTTTTTCAACACCAGATTGTTGGTGATTGGCAGTTCTACTTCCGGTGCCGGGAACTTGTCATCCTTGCCGCGTTTGAAGAACACCAGGCCGTTCAGGAAGTGCGCCATCACTTCGTCCGGGCAGTTTTCGAAACCTGGCTCACCTTCCTTGATGACGTAAGTGCTCATTGCCGAGACCGCAACGTCGAAATTATCCAGCTTGATAATCTCAACCATTTTCGTGTCGTTGATACCCAGCATGTAGCGCACGCTGCGCAGCACGTCATTGTTGATCATAGAATTGCCTTTAGCTTGTAAACCGGAAGGCGCGCACATTGTAATACCCTATACTGCTGCGCCTTGAATATGTGCGGCAGTATAGGGATCAGAGCGGGGTTTCTCAATCGATTTGGCTTTTTTGCTGATACAGCGGGATATCTTCGCCAATGATGTATTTGTTGCGCAGGATGGATGACACCTTATCCATAATCATCACTACCACCACCAGGATCAGGGTGATAAACATCACCACGTCCCAGTTCCATAAACGCATATTCTCCGCATACACCAGGCCGATCCCCCCGGCTCCGACGAAGCCCAGCACCGCCGCAGATCGGGTGTTGGACTCAATCTGGTACAGGCTGAGCGCCAAAAACGTCGGGAACGACTGAGTAAAGATGCCGTAACGGTGCTTTTGCAGACCGTTGGCACCCACCGCCGTCAGACCGCGGCTGGGGGATTTATCTACCGCTTCGTGCCCTTCGGCATAGAGTTTGCCAAGCAACCCGACGTCCTGCATCACAATAGCCAATACCCCGGCCAACGGCCCCATGCCGACGGCGCGGACGAAAATCAGCCCCCAAATAGCCATGTCGATACCGCGCAGGATATCCAGCAGACGGCGCACCAATACCGAAATCGGCCGCAGCATTGGCGTCGACATCACGTTGCGGGCGGCAAAGAACGACAGCGGCAAGGCAATAAATGAGGCGGTAATAGTGCCGGCAAACACGATGCCGATGGTGATAAATATCTGCTGGAAGTAGTACATAAACGGCCAGTTGACGAAATCATGCCAGACGAACATGCGCATAAAATAACGGCCAAGTTGCTGACAACCGTTAATAAACTGCGGCCAGGAGATACCAAAAAATTGGAAGAAAAATAGATAATACAAAACGATAGCCGCAGCGATGATACCGACAGTACGCAGATAGCGGCGTTGCTGCGAGAAAATCTCCGGGTGCTGCTGTTTGAGCGTTTGCAGCTTTTCCGCCGAGATGGTTGGAGCTGACATCATTTTTTCCCCTCCACGACCCGTTTGCGTAACTCACCAGAGGTGTAATCCAGCAGCGAAACCACCAGAATAATCAGCAACAGCGTCATGCTGACCTGATCGTAGCGATCGAGCTTGATGTTGGTCATCAATTCCTGGCCTATACCGCCCGCCCCCACCAACCCAAGAATGGTCGACTGGCGGAAGTTAACTTCCAGTCGCATAAAGCTGTACGACAGAAACACCGGTTTCACCTGTGGCCACATACCGAAACGCATGCGCTGTAATGGCGTTGCACCGCAGGCTGCCAGCCCACGCACCGGTTTGTTGGAGGCAGTTTCAATCGACTCATAAAACAGTTTGGTCAGGCTGCCGATGGTGTGCAGCGCCAGAGCTAAAAAGCCCGGAATAGCGCCGATACCGAACGCCATCACAAACATCACCGCCCACGCCAGTTCCGGCATGGTACGTAAAAAGGCCACCAGCGTGCGGATCGCCATGCGCAATGTTGCCGGGCTATGGGTATTGTTGGCCGCCAGAAATGCCAGAACGCCCGCCACCAGCACTGACAGAATAGTTGCCGCCAGTGCCAGTTGCAGCGTTTCCCAAATCAACGGCAGTTGAATGTTCAGCCGGTAACCCCAGTAGGCAAACGACCCTTCGGTGTGGCTATCGGCGAACAACAATTTCCAGTGCAGGGTCGGGATGGTTTCTGCCAGATAATCAAAGAAGTGAGGGATCGACAGCCACACGGTGTGCAAATTGAACTCGGCGATATTGCCGGCGCCCAGATAAAGCACCACCAGACCGAGCGACCAGATCAGCGTCTCACGCTTTTGCTTGCTGCGGACTTGCTGGTAATAGTGCGCAAAATCTTTATTCAAAATAGGTTTCCATCTTATGGAACAAGGGGCTCAGCATGCTGAGCCCCTTTGAGTCAATCACGACGTAAAGGCGAGGATTAACGGTCGCCTTTGGTCAGCTCACGCTTCATATCGATGATGTTCTGGTATTCCGCCAGAGTGGTTTCACCGATGTGCTGTTTACCGCCCATCGCCTTGATAAAGCACTGGTGATCGTCCTTATCCAGTTTCTTGATGGCGGTAATGACTTTGGCTTTGAACTCTGCCGGCAGCGCGTTGCTCACCAGGATTGGGCCGTTCGGGATCAGCGGTGACTGCCAGATAATGCGGATCTGTTTCATCAGGTCCGGGTGATCCATACGGATCATGCGGGTGAACGCGCCGCTGGTGTAGCCGGTGTTGTAGTCGCCGATCATTGACGCCCAGGTCACTGCGCCTTCGAACTGACCGTTCAGCACGCCGAGAACGTCCTGCTCATGGCCGCCGGAGAAGGTGACGCTAGAGAAAGCGTTGTTGTATTTGTTGTCTACGGTGCCGCCGAACAGCTTCTTGAACTCCTGGTTCGGGATCAGGAAGCCGGAAGTGGAATCCGGATCGGCGAAGCCCACGGCCTTGCCTTTCAGATCTTCCAGCTTTTTATACGGGCTACCGGCCTTAACAATCACCACCGAGTGGTAACCACGGGACTGGTCGACGTCATCAACCGCGATGCCGACGATATCCACCGCTTTCGGATCCTTGATGTATACCGAGGCGAATGACGATGGCGACATGCTCAACACCAGGTCAATTTTGCCGCCCAGCAAGCCCTGGATCACGCCAGAATAGTCGGAAGAGTTACGCAGCTTGGTGTCGACACTCAGTTCCTTGTCCAGGAACTGTTTCACGCACTGGTTATCCCCGATCTGCTGGGTGGCGTTTTGTCCGCCGAGAATGCCCAGGTTCAGTTCTTTAGGTGCGTCCGCTGCGGTAGCATTAAATACCATCATCGCGCCGGCCATCAGGGTGGTCAGACTCAATACTTTTTTCATTACGATGCCTTGTGTGTATAAGGTAAAAGTGAAAATAAGGGTTTCAATGGATTTGATTGGCTTCCTCGCCATACAGCTGATGCAGTATCCGTTCGTTCAGTTGCGACGGATGACCGTCAAACACGATTTTGCCCTGGGCAATACCAATCACCCGGGTGCAATATTCTTTCACCAGCTCGACCGAGTGCAGATTCACCATCACCGCAATGTCGTTTTCGCTGACTTTTTGCAGCGCATCCATTATGCGGCGGGTATTTTTCGGGTCGAGTGACGCCACCGGCTCATCGGCCAGCAGAATTTTGGGGTTTTGCATCAACGCACGGCAGATCGCCACGCGCTGCATCTGGCCGCCGGACAGATTCTCGGCACGCTGCAACGCATGCGGCAGCATATTGAGCCATTGCAACAGTTCGATGGCGCGGGCGCGATCGGCGTCATCAAACAGTTTGAAGAAGGATTTCAGGGTGGAAGTGTGGCTCAGACGCCCCAACAGCACGTTGGTCATCACGTCCAGCCGCGGTACCAGGCAGAAATCCTGGAAGATCATTCCGCAACGGGCGCGCCACTGGCGCATTTGACGGGCGTTCAGCTGTGCGATGTCCTGTGCCACACCGTCATCTTCAAAGTGCAGCATCTCACCGCAGCTCGAAGGAATGGTGCCATTCAGGGTGTGCAGCAGGGTGGATTTACCGGCGCCGGAACGGCCGATCACCGCCACAAACTCGCCAACGTGCAGGTCGAAGTTGATATCGTCCAATACCCGTTGCTGTGATTTATAAGCTTTGCCCAAACCTTTTACAGATAACACCTTGCGGGATGATAGCGGTTGTTGCCCTGGAAAGTCGGTGGTTGCTAGTTTTAACTGTGCCTGACCCATATGATTTCTCTGGTTTCAGTGGCTAATCATTATGGGCACCTATTAACGAATAACTTTGTGACAACGGGATGATGGTTTTATGGCCGGGAAATGACGAATGCCGCCATTTCCCGCAGGAATTAAAAGCGAATAAGACCTTTAATTAGCTGCTTGTTATTGATCACCTGATCTTCATAATGCTGCGCCAGGCTGTCGAAGTCGAAATGGTGGGACAGCATCATCCGGGCAGTGATCGCCCCTGCCGCCATCAAACGGCCAACCTTGGCGAAATCCTCTTCGGTTGCATTGCGACTGCCCATCAGGGTGGTTTCTTTTTTATGGAACTCGGGGTCCGAGAATTGCAAATCCCCCTTGAACAGGCCAACAAAAACGATGCTGCCGCCGTGACGGATCAGGTTGACGGCATTGTTCATCGCCTGTCGGCTGCCGGTGGCGTCGATCACTTTAGCTGCCAGCATACCGCCAAAGTGGCCACGCAGCCGGGCTTCAAACTGGTCATCCTGCGGGTCGAGCGTCGGCAGTTGTAGCACCTGCTCGACATGCCGCCGCCGTTCGGCGCTGGTATCAACCACCACCACCTGCGCCCCGTCAGCCTTGGCGATCGCCGCCACCCCCAGGCCGATAGGCCCGGCCCCCACCACCAATAACGGATCGTCCGGCGCTATGGCCGCACGGCGAACCGCATGAGCGCTGATGGCAAACGGCTCAATCAGGGCCGCGGCCTCTGGCGCTACATCGTCCACCGCCAACAGGTTGCTGACCGGCACGCTGAGATACTCGCAAAAGCCGCCGTCCTGATGAACGCCAATCACCGAAATATTCTCGCAGCAGTTGGTTTTGCCACTCTGGCAGGCACCGCAATGATGGCAGGCAAGATAGGGCATCACCGTCACGCGCTGCCCTACCTGCCAGCCGGCCGTCTGACTGCCCAGGCTGACAATCTCACCACATATTTCATGGCCCAGGACCCGCGGATAACTAAAGAAAGGTTGCTGACCGGACCAGGCGTGAATATCCGTGCCACAAATGCCCACGGCAATCATTTTGATCACCGCTTCGGCCTGCGCTGGAATAGGTGCCGGGCGCTGCTGATAAATTAATTTCGTTGGTTGCTCGAGAACTAATACTTTCATTGTTTTCATAACCTCCCCTTTATTTATGGGATCGGTTATTAAATAAAAGCGTCGGCAAGCATGAAGTCGGAAGCGAATTCTGTGAAGCAGTACAAAATAAACCGCTTTAAATTGGTTTTAAATAGATAAAAAACATCCGAGGCTCGCATGAGCAGAACCCAGAACCTGCGCCACAACGTGGTTAACCAGATGATTGACGGCATCAACAATAACCACCTGCGCTCGCCGCTGCCGTCCCAGGCCGCGTTGGCCGAAATGTACAATATCAGCCGCACCACGGTGCGCCATACGCTGACGCATTTGTTCCAACGCGGCGTGCTGGAAAAGGTCGGCGACGACTATGTGATTTTACGCCAGCCACAGCCGGAAGACGGCTTCGACTGCCAAAGCCCTTCCCTGGACGAGCAGGGAAAAAGGTTCGAAAAAGCGTTCTACCAGATGATTAATCAGAAACAGCTGCGCGCCGGGGACAGCTTTAGCGAGCTGCAATTGGCGCGCGCGGTCAATGTGAGCCCGGTGGTAGTGCGGGAATTTCTGCTGCACTTCAGCCGTTACAATCTGATCGACAGCGTCAAGCGCGGGCAATGGCGCATGAAACAGTTTGACCAGCGTTATGCCGAACAGCTGTTCGAACTGCGTCAGATGCTGGAAACCCACGCCCTTTCCCACTTTATCAATCTGCCGGCGCATGACCCACGCTGGCTGCAGGCCAAGGAACTGTTGAGCCGCCACCGCCAACTGCGGGAAGGTATCAGCGACAACTATCGCCTGTTTTCCCAGTTGGATCGCGACTTCCACAGTCTGATCCTCTCCGCCGCCAACAACCCTTTTTTCAATCAGTCGCTGGAGATCATTTCGGTGATTTTCCACTTCCATTATCAGTGGGATGAGACCGATCTTAAACAACGCAATATCATTGCCATTGAAGAGCACATGACCATTCTCAGCGCGCTTATTTGCCGTAACGATCAGGAAGCCATCAACGCGCTGCATCGCCATTTGGATACCGCCAAACAGTCGATGATCCGCTCACTCAATCAGTCCATAGCCTGAGCTGCAGGGTGTTTTTTATCGATAAAAAACACCCTGGCGTCATTTAAAACCGATAAAAAGCAGCAAAATACTGGCTGTCGCACGGAACCGTAACAAAACACATCGCCTAAAATATTTCGCCCTCTAGGCTTACTGCCGACCACCTGCTAATACCTTCATCAAGAAACCACCCAGGGGAATACCCGGAATAATAAATATTATTAATGCGAAATTCTGGAGGATGAAATGGAAACAAGTCATACGATTAATACCGGGAAGGAACAGGGTGAACCCTATTCCGATCACATAATTCCGATGCCACCCGAGGGAATGCTGGTTCGTTCGGCCAGAATAAAAAAAATTCAAACCACGGCCATGTTGCTGTTATTTTTGGCCGCCATAATCAACTTTCTTGACCGCAGCTCGCTCTCGGTGGCGAACTCCACCATCCGGCAAGAAATGGGGCTGAGCGGGACCGAAATCGGCTTGCTGCTGTCGGCATTCTCCCTGGCCTATGGCATCGCCCAATTACCCTGCGGCCTGCTGCTGGATCGTAAAGGTCCACGCATCATGCTGGGGATCGGCATGTTTGTCTGGTCGGTGTTCCAGACGTTATCCGGCATGATCCACAGCTTTGCCCAGTTTATTTGGGTGCGTATCGGATTGGGGATCGGCGAAGCCCCCATGAACCCGTGCGGTGTGAAGGTGATCAACGACTGGTTCAATATCAAGGATCGTGGTATGCCGATGGGGATTTTTAATGCCGCATCGACCATTGGGCTGGCGATCAGCCCACCGATCCTCACCGCCATGATGCTGGCCTTCGGTTGGCGCGGCATGTTTATCACCATCGGCGTATTGGGTATCGCACTGTCCATCGGCTGGTACATGCTGTATCGCAACCGACAGGACGTCAACCTGAGCGCTCAGGAACAGGCCTATTTGAATGCCGGTAGCGTCAGCGCCAGGCCAGAACCGATAAATATGCGTGAATGGCGTGCCCTGTTCAGGAACCGTACCATGTGGGGCATGATGATTGGCTTTAGCGGCATTAACTACACCGCCTGGCTGTATCTGGCTTGGCTGCCGGGTTATCTGCAGACCACTTACCATCTGGATCTGAAAAGCACCGGGCTGCTGAGTGCCATTCCGTTCCTGTTTGGCGCCGCCGGTATGCTGTCGAACGGTTTCGTTACCGACTTTTTGGTACGTCGCGGCATGGCACCGCTGAAAAGCCGCAAAATTTGCATCGTCGCCGGTATGTTGCTGTCCGCTTCCTTTACCGCCGTGGTCGCTCAGGCCACCACCACCTACAGCGCGGTGCTGTTGATCGGTATGGCGCTGTTTTGCATTCACTTTGCCGGTACCTCCTGCTGGGGCCTGATCCACGTGGCGGTGAATTCACGCATGACCGCTTCGGTCGGCAGCATTCAAAACTTCGCCAGCTTTATCTTTGCCTCGTTCGCGCCAGTGGTCACCGGTTGGATCCTCGATACCACCCACTCTTTCAACCTGGCGCTCACCCTTTGCTCCTGCTTTACCGTCATCGGTGCGCTGTCGTATATCTTCGTGGTTAAACACCCGATCGTTGACAGCGCAGCCTGACGCCCACTCAACAAGGGCTGGCTTTCAATTCAGGGTAAAGAAATCCAGCCCCAGTGCGGCCTTGACCTGCCCCAGCGTTTGCCGACTGACCAGGTCGGCACGTTGGGTACCCTGGCGCAGAATGCGCAACAGCTCGCCCTTGTCAGCCAGGTATTGCGCCCGACGCGTGCGGATCGGCTCCAGCAGGCTTTGCAGGCAATCTTCCAACAGCCGCTTGATTTTCATGTCACCCAACCCGCCACGGCGATAGTGCGCTTTCAGCTCCGCCACCAGCGCGGCATCGTCACAGAAGGCATCCAGATAGGTGAACACCATGTTGCCCTCCACCCGGCCGGGATCGTTGATATTCAAGTGGCCCGGATCGGTAAACATACTCATCACCGCCTTATGTACCTGATCGGCATCGGCACCCAGGGTGATGGTGTTACCGCGCGATTTCGACATTTTGCCCTGCCCATCCAGCCCCGGCAGACGGCTGACCTTACTCAGCAAGGGCTGGCACTCCGTCAACACTTGCCGCCCGACAATATGGTTAAAACGCCGGACAATTTCGTTGGTTTGCTCCAGCATCGGCAATTGGTCGTCGCCGACCGGCACGTGAGTGGCACCAAAGGCAGTGATATCCGCCGCCTGGCTAACCGGGTAGACCAGAAAGCCGGCTGGCAGGCTGCGAGAAAAGTCTTTTTCAATGATTTCACTTTTCACCGTCGGATTGCGTTCCAGCCGCGCCACGCTGACCAGATTGAGATAATACATCGTCAGTTCGGCCAACGCCGGTAGCGCAGATTGCAGGCAAAGGGTGGTTTTCTGCGGATCTATACCGACCGCCAGATAGTCGGCGACCAGATTAAGCACGTTGGTGCTGATTTTTTGCGGATTGTTGCCGTTATCGGTCAGTCCCTGCAGGTCCGCCACCAACACCGTTTGCTGATGCTGCTGTTGCAGCTCAACGCGCTGGCGCAGTGACCCGACGTAGTGGCCTAAATGCAGGGATCCGGTGGGACGATCGCCGGTCAGAATGGTATAGCTCATTGCCTTGCTCCTGAAAGTAAATACACCGCCGGATCAACGCAATAAAAATGCCGCCAGAACCGGCGGCATTGAAAAGAGGTGTGAATACCCGTGCCGCCTTCAGAAGAGGCGCCACCAGGACTGATTGAGTGTGGATTGCATCGGTATATTCATGCTTTTAAGGTATCCCCCCGGTATGCGGGTTGTCAATCACCGCAGGTTGCCCATTCAGCGCCGGTTCAGCGGCGATACGACAAAAAGCCTCTGTCCGCGGTGAAGCCATACGCCACGCCAACGCCAACGCCAACGTAAAAGGTACCGGCAGACCCGCGCGGTTAAGAAAGCGTTACATTGCGCCATTTGCGTTCCTGGCCCATCGCGTTAGGGTGAAGACATTCAACCTGAAAAAGGAACGCAACATGAAGATCGGATTTGCCGGACTTGGCGGTATGGGCAGCGCGATGGCTGCCAATCTGTTACAAGCAGGCTATACGCTGAAAGTATGGAATCGCTCCCCTCAGGCAGCACAACCGTTGGCCGCCGCCGGAGCCCAGCAGGTACAGCAGGCTGATGAACTGGCCGACGTGAATGTGCTGATCACCATGCTGGCCAATGACGCCGCGACCGAACAGGTGGTGGTGGAAAGCGGGTTGCTGCAGCGACTGCAACCGGGAACCATCCACATCAACATGGCGACGGTCTCGGTGGCGCTGGCCAGGCGACTGGCTGCGCTGCATGCGCAGCACAATATTGGCTATATCGCCGCACCGGTACTGGGGCGGGTAGACGTTGCCGCAGCCGGTAAGCTGAACATTCTGGCGGCAGGCGATGCACAACTGATCGCCAAAGTGCAGCCGCTGTTTGAGGTACTCGGCCAGCAGACCTGGCATTTTGGCGAACAGCCCGAACAGGCCAATATCGTCAAAATCGCCGCCAACTTCACGCTGGCCAGTGCGATTGAGGCGATGGCCGAAGGCAGTGCGCTGGTGCGCAACTACGGCGTTTCCGGCGCGGATTATCTGCAAATGCTCAGCAACACCCTGTTCGCTTCCCCGGCCTACAAGGGTTATGGCGCACTGATTGCCGAACAGAAGTTCGAACCGGCCGGCTTCAAATTAAGCCTGGGTATGAAAGACGTGAGCCTGGCATTGGAGGCCGGTGCCAACAGCCACACCCCCATGCCGTTCGCCAGTGTGTTGAAGGACAACTTCCTTGATGCGGTGGCGCAGGGCGATGCAGATTTGGACTGGTCAGCGCTGGCCAAAGTGGCCGCACGCAGGGCGGGATTGAAATAACGCTCACGGGCCGGGTACATAGACCGGCCCGCTTTTTATCTGGCGATCAGAAGTGAATTTCTGCCGTCGGCAGCGCGTTGATCAACACGCCGAAGCTCTCAATATTCGACAGCGTGGCGTTGTGATGGGCACGGATCTGTAAGCCAGTGGCGTGCGCTTTGTCATGACTGGTATGAGCATCGGCGGCCAGCGTCACCGGGTAGCCTAATCCGGCGGCACGACGGGTGGTGGTATCGACGCAAAACTCGCTGGAATAGCCGCAGACCACCAGGTGTGAAACCCCATTAGCCACCAACAACGGCCCCAGTCCGGTCCGCAGGAAGGAGTCCGGCGTGGTTTTCTCCACCCGATGATCGCCGTCGTTCACCTGCAAACGCGGGTCAATCTGCCAGGCATCGCTGCCGTGTGGCAACTCATCGTCCGGGGTCTGGTGCTGGATAAAAATCACCGGTACTCCGGCCCGACGGGCAGCGCTGCTCAAACTGTTAATACGATCAATCGTCGCTTCAGCATCGGCCGGCGGTGGCGTAAACAACCCTTGCTGCACATCAATAATTAACAGAGCGGACGTCATGATAACTCCCGTGAATTTAATCGGCGATCAGCATAGCGGTTGGCGCGGACGGAAGATATGGTCAACCCCTTGTTCACGCAGCTTATTCACCAGATCGTGACCGCCGTTCGGCGTCGCATGCGCCAGCAGGCGCTCGGCTTCAAATACCGGGCTGGCCCAGAAGATATTCACCGGGTCGCCATACTGTTTCGGCAGGTTCAGGTGTTCATTATAGGGGTAAAATGAGGAGGACAGCACGTAGCCCTCATAACCCTGTGGTGCCACCTCAGATTCCAGAGTATGACCTTCGCCAAACCAGGTAATTTTAGCCCATGGCGTATGGGCGAACCCGGCCAGTGCGCTGGCCATCTGCACCGCGTTCTCCTCGGTCATGTACTGACCGTCGATGGCGATGCCCATTTCCATGCGGCGGTAACGGGAGGCGTCGTCGTTAAACAGGATCTCTACCCACGGCATTGGGCGGATACTGACGCCCATGGTAAGAAAATAGTAGATGCCGTCGCGCTCATGCTGGGTGATGGCCATCGGTGGCCATTTGCCCTGATCGATCGCGTAGTATTTCACCGAAGGGCCAAAATGCTGATCGTAAATCGCCTGATAGTCGTTCTGCATTTTTGGCCATGGATTCCCCTCTTCCCGCTGCCAGCTACGCCAGAACTGGCGGGTGTTTTCCGCCAGCGCATACTGGGTATTGGTGGAAGCGGAACCCAGCGGATAAGCCAATGGGCTTTCCTTGATGCAACTGGCGGAATAGCACACCGAGTGGTCGATATACAGACTCCAGCCGGGGATCACCGCCAGCAGTTGGCCGTAATACCACAGCGCCGCACCGTCGTCGCTCTCCGTCCAGACCACCATCAGCCCTTCCGGGTTCAGTGGCGCTTCCCCCTCCAGATTGCGGCAAAACTCGGCGGCCAGCATCGGTGGCTGTCCCAGTGCCAGCGCCGCGCTGTCTTCCTGCAGCGGCGCGGCCGCCAGGTTACGCAGCCAGCAGGCACGCACCTGGAAACGTTCGCTATTTTCTTCTGAAGGATAAATATAAAAATAGGCAGCCCGACTATCTTGCTGAACCACCGCCACCAGCGTCTGGTTCTCATTACTGACTTCAGCAAGTACGTGTGACTCGTTCATATAACCTCAAATAGGGTCAAGGCGCAGAATAACGCTGCACGCTAAAAAATAGGAATTGGCTTTGGCCCAGTGTAAAGCGCATTAGCGGCTGGATCACCCGTAAAAGTCTCAAAAGTGTCCCTAAACATTGGGTTATTGGTAAGAATTATAGTGCGCGTGGGTTCAGACTGGTCGGCCAATTCGTCGTAGCGCCCGTTGATACGAGCCGTTACGCATTGAGCCACGCAACACTTTACCTACGCCACTGACGCCGACCCGCACCAGTTTTTGCCGCAATACGCCGGGAGAAAAACCAAACTGCTGCTGCGCCCAGTCCGGTAGCAGATCGATGCCCGCCTGCATCACCAATTTGCCAAAAGGTCGTGCCAGCGCGCTCGGCGCCGGGGCCTCCAGCAGAATACGAGCCACTTCCTGCGTGCGTTCATCGCACACCAACTGCGACTGCATTCGCTGCAGGTAATCCTCGACCGCTGCGCAAGACATGGGGATATCACGTGCCCCCAATGCAGCGGCGACTCGCGCCGTCTCGCGGTAATAGCCGTCCTGCTGTTCGCGGGAAAGATGCGGGTTGCGGTAGCGCAAATGGCTGGCTAAAAAGCAGCTGCTTTCCACCACGTGCACCCAGGTGAGCAGGTCGGGATCGCTGGCGGCGTAAGGCCTGCCGTCGCTGCTGATGCCGTTGACCCGCAGGTGAATGGCTTTGACTTTGGCGATCAGCCGTTCGGCCTCGGCGGTGGGGCCAAAGGTGGTGACGGAGACAAACTGGCTGGTGCGGCGCAGGCGGCCAAGCATATCGTCGCGGAAGTTGGAATGATCCCAGACGCCGGCTAGCGCCAACGGGTGCAGCATCTGCAACAGTAAGGCGCTGACGCCCCCGCACAGCATGGTGGTGAAATCACTGTGTACCTGCCAAATGACCGACTGCGGCCCATACAGGCCCGGGTCACCCGGCGGGTTTTCAAAGTCGACATCGCCAAGCGCCAGCCCGGTCAGGCCAATCACCTGTTTTTCTATCGCCGCACGAATCACTTCCATCCTGACTGACCCCCATTATCGCCTGGCGGCCAGTGTAACATGCGGCGGAAGGCTGCTTTTAACTCTGAGGGTCGCGATCGTTCAGCAACACAATCTTGCCGGCAAAGCTGCGATCCTCCAGCCGGCGATGAGCGGCCGCGCCTTCACTGAGCGGGAAGGTTTCGATATGGGGCACGGCAAATTCGCCGTTCTGCCAACTGCTGAACAAACGCTCAGCCCTTTCTCGCCGGGCCTCGGCGCTATTAAGGTAGGTCCAGAGGTCACCACCGACTACGCCTTTGGAATCCATCATCAGACCGTAGGCGGAAATGGCCGGTGCCTCGCCGCCCGCCATGCCGAAGGTGACCACCCGGCCGCCGGGACGCAGCGCGTCAATGCTCTGTTGCAGCGTGATACCCACCGAGTCAAAACCGTACTCAACACCACCATCGGTCAACGCGGCAATTTGCGCGACCCAGTCCTGCTGATAAGTGAAGGCTGCCGCTGCGCCGTTGTTCAGGGCAATCTGCTGCTTGTGCGCCGAAGACACCACGGCGTAAACCTGTGCGCCACGTGCCACCAGCATGCGCGTCAAAATTTGCCCGACACCGCCGGCCGCTGCATGCACTAAAGCGCGATCGCCAACTTTCACCTGTACGCTGTCATTAATCAGGTACTGCGCCGTTAGCCCCTGCAACAGAATCGAGGCGGCTTCGACGTCACTCAGCGCCTGTGGTAGCCGCAGTGCATGCTCCACCGGCACGTTGATTCGCGTGGCGTGACAGAAAGGAACATCGGCGAAACCAATTCGCTCCCCCAACTGCCAACCATCGACCCCTTCACCGACGGCGATAATCGTCCCCACACCTTCGTAACCGCCGATATGAGGCGGGTTGCCGTGCAGCACGTAGTTGCCCTTACGGCGGTAGATATCAGCAAAATTCAGCCCGGCGGCCCCCATGCGCACCTGCACTGCGCCTGCCGGTACCGCTGGCGTCGGCAGCTCAAGGTATTCGAGCACGTCCGGCCCGCCAAAATGTTCAAACGCTAATGCGTGCATGTTGTTGCTCCGGGAAGTTTCCGCCAATAACACACTGACGGTCGATAGATTGATTATCGCAAAGCGCTATAATCAGGAGAAGTGGCCCGCAGAGCATTCAGAAAACACCAGGGGTTTATAATGGATCGATTAACCAGCATGGCGGTGTTTGTGCGAGTGGTGGAAAAAGGCAGCTTTGTCGCCGCCGCCGAGGAGATGGCCATCTCCCCGACCATGGTCGGCAAACACATCCGCTACCTGGAGCAACGACTCAATGCGCCGTTGCTAAACCGTACCACCCGCAGACAGGGGCTGACCGAGACCGGCCGGGTGTTTTACGAACGCTGTCGGCGCCTGCTGGCCGACGCCGATGCCGCCGAAGCCAGCGCACGGGCATTATTGAGCTCCCCCAGCGGCCTGCTGCGCATTAGTGCCCCCGTCACTTTCGGCAACCGCATTCTGACGCCGATCCTTACCGAATTCCTGCAGCACCATCCAGAGGTGGAAGCGGAAGTGGTGCTGTCGGATCGCAAGGTGGATTTAATTGAAGAAGGCTACGAAGCCGCATTTCGTATTGGGCCAGTGGCAGACGACGGCCTGGTGGCCCGCGCCCTGCCTGATTACCGCATGACGCTGGCCGCCTCACCGGACTATCTGGCACAGCAGGGGGTGCCAACGCAGCCAGAGCAACTCAGCGCGCACAGCTGTTTTGGCTTTAGCCAGTGGGACGGCAACCACTTCTGGCGGCTACAGGGGCCGGCAGGAGAAATAAGCGTGCCGGTCAGACCGCGGCTACGGATGGACTCCGGTGAAGGGGTGCGCCGGGCGGCGCTGGCCGGTTTCGGCATTGCACTGCATGCCGGCATGCTGCTGGATGAGGATATTGCCACCGGCAAATTGGTGCAGGTGCTGCCGGACTATTCGCCGTTGTCGCGGCCAATGCATCTGGTCTATCTGCCCGAACGGCGGCAGTCACCCAAGCTGGAAGCTTTTATCGCGCTGACGGTCGCCAGACTCTGGGGACGGGTTTAAAATAAGTTAATCCAGCATAGGAGTTTCTATGATCACTATCCGAGCACGCGCAGCACAAGACAATGTGCAACTGGCGGAGATTTGGCAGCGTTCGGTCCGCGCCACTCACCATTTTCTCACTGAAGAAAACATCACCCAACTCTATCCGTTGGTGCTTAACGACTATTTACCGGCGGTCGACGTCTGGGTTGCGGAAAACCGCTCCGGTCACCCTTGCGGTTTTATCGGCCTAAGCGGCAACAAAGTAGAAATGCTGTTTATCGATGCCGAACAACGGGGCAAAGGCGTCGGCAAGGCGCTGTTGGCGCACGCTGAAACGCTGTATGACGAATTGCAGTTGGATGTTAATGAACAGAACCCGCAGGCCAGCGATTTTTACCGCCACTACGGTTTTGAGATTACCGGCCGCTCGGCACTCGACGGTCAGGGCAATCCCTTCCCATTGCTGCACATGAAGCTCGACAAGCGTTAAAAAAACAGGCGGCCAGGTCCTCCTGGCTGCAGTTTTAGCGCAAAAACCAATAGAGGCCGCAACGCTGCGACCTCTACCCCGCGATGCCTTGCCCTAAACCTTATTGCCCACCTGGCTGAGACGCGGCCACACCAGCATCAATGCATCGAGCAAGCGATATAAATCTTCACGGCTGGCACCTTCTCGCGCCTGAACCGACATGCCTTCAATGCTACAGACGATGAATTTGGCCAACAGCGCGGTATCGGTTTTCGCCAATAACTCGCCCTGCTGTACCTTACGATCAAAGCAGGCGCGCAGGCTGGCTTCATTCGAATGATGTTTTTTACGCAGCATCTCGGCCACCTCATCGGAAGACGAAGACAGCGCCGCAGACGCACAAACCATAAAGCAGCCGGAGGGCGTATCCGGGTCGGTAAACACCTCCGCAGAGGAACGCACATAGGCCTCAACGATTTCCGCTATCGGCAAATCCTGCTCCAGCAGTTGATTGGTACAGGTAGTGTATTTTTGCAGATACCGCTCCACCGCCGCGCGGAACAATCCTTCCTTGTTACCAAACTCGGCATACAGCGTTGGCGCTTTGGCACCGGTAACCTCAACCAGATCGGCCAGCGAGGTTGATTCATAACCGTGCCGCCAGAACAGATCGAGTGCGCTGTCCAGCGCACGGTCGCGATCAAACTGCTTCGGTCTGCCACGCGTTTTTTTGGCGCAGACTTCTTCATTGATACTCATAGACCCTCTCTTATCCCGCCCCGCAGCAGGGCTCACCAATTAAATTAACGATCATTATAAAAAAATATTGCGCTGCCGTCGAGAAGCGATTAACATTTAGTTATCGATCGTTAAGTAATCTTAACGACAGACATTAACAAACCCAGTTTACGCTTCTGATATAGGAATTAACATCATGAAAAACTTGAAAATCACTCTAGCCGCCATCGCCCTTGCCTCTGCATCTTTCGGTAGCTTCGCAGCCGACCTGGTTCACAGCCAACCGGCAGATCAGCAAAAACTCGGTGTGATCACCGTCAGTGGTGCTTCCGATATCAGCTCGCTGGAAGCCGATTTGGCAGCCAAAGCAGATGAAGCTGGTGCAAAATCATTCCGCATCATTGGTGCCGGTGGTAACAACCAACTGCATGGTACCGCTGTAATCTATCAATAACAGTAAGTTAGCTTTAAATAGTCAGAAACGTAATGACCATTATGCTTCTGGTTAACGACGGTAATAAAAAATTAATTAACGAACACTAAAAAAATAGTTGCAAAGCGCCGAACAGGCGTCTAACATTAAATTATCGATCGTTAATTAATTTAACGACCCAATAAAAAACATCGTACAGAATATCGAGATAGGAAATAAGACCATGAAAAACCTGAAAATCACCATCGCTGCCATCGCACTGGCTTCTGCTTCATTCGGTAGTTTCGCCGCCGACCTGGTTAACGCTCAGCCGGCCAATCTGCAAAAAGTCGGTGTGGTTACCGTTAGCGGGGCTTCCGACCTGACCAGCCTGGAAAATCATCTGGCTGCCAAAGCGGATGCCGCAGGTGCCAAATCATTCCAGATCATCTCAACTACCGGCGACAACAAGCTGCACGGTACTGCGATCATCTACAATTAATTGCTGATTCAGCAAGAGTGCAAAGAGGCGGCCTTAGCCGCCTTTTGTTTTATTGCCCCGCCGAAAATCATTCTGCTCCACAGTACTATTCAGTCGTTTTGCAAATCTTTTAGCATATAGATATCGCAGCCGTGGTGGCCGGTATTGCCACGCTTTTCCGTCAGCAAAGTGAAACCCAGCGCATGATATAACCCCAGCGCTTCTTTGAGTTGCTCAGTGGTTTCCAGATAGCAGTAACGGAACCCCGCCGCACGTGCCGCTTTCAGCGCCTGCACTACCATATAGCGCGCCATTCCCAACCCCCGTACACAGGGTTTAAAAAACAGTTTTTGCAATTCACAGTATCCAACATCTCCCCCCTTCAGAGGTGCAATGCCAACGCCCCCCACCAACTTCCCATTCTGTTCCAGTACCCAATACTTACCGCCGTTATCCTGGTAAACACCGGTCAGGCGATCCAGATCGGGATCATGCAGACTGACGCCTTCCATCTTATCCATAGCGTACTCGCGAAATACGCTACAAATAATGCCGGCCATCGCGGCGTCATCACTCTGGGTTATCGGGCGTACCAGCAAACCGGCATCGCGCTGCTTGCGTGCGCTGCGTAATGTCGCAGTCATCTTTTTCATTGCCGCTGTCGTAGCGGCCAATTCATCGTCGTCCAGCTGCGCCAACGCGTCTTGCATAAAACCGTCGGCGTTGGCTTCAATGGCCGCCAGCGTTTTGCGTCCCAATTTGGTCAGTTGATTCAGGTTATGCCGTTTGTCATGCGGATAATCCACCGCCTCAACCATGCCCGCGGCAACCAGGCTGCGCACCGCCCGACTGGCGCTGGCCTTATCGATGCACAGTCGGGCCGCCAGTTCTGTAATGCCAATCGGCAATCCATTGATCTCAATCAGAATGTGGATCTGCAACGGCGAAAATCGGGTCCCGTTACTTTGTTTATTCAACATGCCCAACTCTCTGACCAAATTACGTGACAACGCCCTGAAATCTCTGATGTTCATAGTCAATCTCCCTGTCTGCGTGAGCAGCAAAACCCCGCACTTAGTTGATAGTGTTATCTAAATTCCCACTACCATAGCGGATCTTTGATAAGGGATAAATCCTGCTCAAACAGAACGTTGGCACCAACCGGGCAAATCAGTTGGAGTTAAATTCTGAAAAACAACCAACTCATGAAATAAAAAATCAATTAACCCAGGATGAGCGAACGATAAATCAGTCAAAAAACAGGCGATCGGGAAGATCCGCCAACCCATGAATAACAAACCTGGGTAATGCCTTGTATTTTAATGGACTATTTCGTGCCCGATACCGGCACTTACGTCGGCATTAAGTTACTTTTTGTTACATATACCTGAAGTTCTATCTCTGCCACCCAGCGCCTAAACCGAGTTTCCCTTTTGCCAAAAGTAGCCCATGCTGTAACGGTATGGGGTGGGCCACCGCTCATTCTGCCCCTCTTTCTGGCTCATGGAGACGCTGGCTCATGACGAAAAAAACCACCTTGCTGCAGTTTTTCCATTGGTATTACCCGGATGGCGGTCAGTTATGGCCAGAGGCTGCCGAACGCGCCGCGCACATTGCCGAACTGGGTATCACCGATTTGTGGCTGCCTCCTGCCTATAAAGGGGCTTCGGGCGGCTATTCCGTGGGTTACGACAGCTACGATCTGTTCGATCTGGGTGAGTTCGAGCAGAAAGGCAGCCGCGCCACCAAATACGGCGATAAAGAAACGCTGGCAAATGCCGCGGCTAAGCTGCGCGACAACGGCGTGCGGGTGATTTATGACGTGGTTTTCAATCATAAGCTCGGTGCCGACGAGAAAGAACAGGTGCACGTGTACAAGGCCGATGCCAACAACCGCAACGATATTAACGACCAGGGCTTCGACGCACTGGCCTACACCCGTTTCACCTTCCCCGGCAGGCAAGGCACCTACTCCAAATTCATTTGGGATTACAAATGCTTCGGCGGGGTGGATTACGTTGAACAGCCCGATGAAAAAGGCGTGTTCAAAATCGCCAATGACTACGGTGACGACGGCTGGAACGACCAGGTTGGCGACGAAAAAGGCAATTATGATTATCTGATGGGTGCGGACGTCGAATTCCGCAACACAGCGGTAGTAGAAGAGCTGAAATACTGGGCGCGCTGGCTGCTGGAAACCCTGCCCTGCGACGGTTTCCGTCTGGATGCAGCCAAACACATTCCGGCCTGGTTCTTTAAAGAGTGGGCTGACCACGTGCGTGACAGCGCGCAGCGTGATCTGTTTATCGTCGCCGAATATTGGTCGCACGATCTGGCGGCGCTACAGCAGTATATTGACCTGGTCGAGGGTAAAGTGATGTTGTTCGACGTAGCCTTGCACCTGAAGTTTCATCAGGCATCGAAACAGGGGGACGGCTTCGACATGGCGCAGATGTTCACCGATACCCTGACAGCTGCCGATCCGGCCCATTCGGTCACGCTGGTCGCCAACCACGACACGCAACCGCTACAATCGCTGGAAGCCCCGGTCGAACCCTGGTTCAAGCCACTGGCCTACGCCCTGATCCTGTTGCGCGAACAGGGCGTGCCCTGCGTGTTTTATCCTGACCTGTACGGTGCCAGCTATAAAGATAAAGGCAGCGACGGCCAGGAGTACCAGATTGATATGCCGGTCATCCCTGAGCTGGAAAAGTTGATTCAGGCGCGACAACGCTTTGCCAACGGCGTGCAAACCGATTATTTTGATGATAAAAACTGCGTGGCCTTCAGCCGCAGCGGTACCGCCGACGCCCCCGGTTGTGTAGTGGTGCTCACCAACGGGGCTGAAAGTGGCAAAGCGGTTTCACTGGGCACTGAACTGGCGCATAAAAACTGGCGCGACCTGCTCGGTAACCGTCAGGATGAGGTTACCACCGACGAACAGGGGAATGCCTTTTTCCCGGTTAACGGCGGCAGCGTCAGCGTTTGGGTACTGGCAGAAACCCTGTAGCGGGTGCGCCGTTGCGGCCCTGTGTCGCAGCGGCGGCAAACTAAATTTTGCCTTTCGGGTCTAAATTGAGGTAACACCTTAGCAAACCATTCACACCGGAGCCTAAATAGGGTACAAGGCTGCATGAAAATTCCAAAACGACTCCAGCCATTGGTAGATGATGGTTTAATCGACGACGTCATCCGCCGTTTGAAAAGTGGCAAAGAAGCCGACGTCTTTATCGTGCGCTGCGGCGAAGAGATCCGCTGCGCCAAAGTTTACAAAGAAGCAGACAAGCGTAACTTCAAGCAGGCCGTGAACTATCAGGAAGGCCGCAAAGTGCGTAACAGCCGTGATGCGCGAGCCATGAGCAAAGGGTCGAAATTCGGTCGCCAGCAGCAGGAAGAAGCCTGGCAGAACACCGAGGTCGACGCGCTGTACCTGCTCGCCAAAGCGGGCGTGCGTGTGCCGCAGCCGGATATCTGTCTGGATGGCGTGCTGCTGATGGAACTGATCACCGACGAAGAAGGCCTGGTAGCGCCGCGTCTGAGCGATGTTACCCTGACGCCGGAACAGGCTCGGGCCGATCACGCACTGATGATGAATTATGCAGTACGCATGCTGTGCGCCGGGCTGGTACATGGTGACTTGTCGGAGTTCAACGTGCTGATGGACAAAGATGGGCCAGTGATTATCGATCTGCCGCAGGTAGTAGACGCAGCTGCCAACAACCACGCCAAAAGCATGTTCGAACGTGATATCAACAACATGACGCAGTTTTACGGCCAGTACGCGCCGGAACTGCTGGGCAGCAAATACGCCAAAGAAATCTGGGCGTTGTATCAGGAAGGCAACCTGACGCCGGCCAGCGTGTTGACCGGCAAGTTTGTCGAGAGCAATAAACGCGCCGATGTCGGTTCAGTGCTGGAGGAAATCCAGGCGGCCAGCGAAGAACATCAACGCCAGTTGATGGCCCGCAACGAAGAAGATTAACATCCCCCCGGTCATCTCTCTGTGGCCGGGGTTTATTGAATCCTGAATGACTTTCTGTCGCCGCTTCTTGCTTCCCCGCCCTAACCCGGCATCAGGCCAATAAAGCTGGTTTTCTTGCGTGGCCCGGTCATCAAGGCTTCCAGTTTTTCCACGCATTGCAGATAGTGCGGCGTCTTTTTGTGGGCGGCGACCGCCTGCTCGTCCCGGTAGGCTTCATAGATATAAAAACGCGTCGGGATGGTCTCATCCTGCAACACGTCAAAACGCAGATTACCCGGCTCTTCGATCGCCCCCAGATGATTGGCGCGAAACACCTCAATAAATTCGTCGATTTTGTCCTGTTTAACGTTAATTTCTACCAGAGTGACGTGCATGGTGGCTCCTTGTTTCACCTTGAAGGTCAATGTGCTTTCCAACCATAGGTTTATTCCTGCGGATTTACCCCCCGCAACGGCAATTTTGCAGCACAGTTCACAAATCCTGCCAGCCCCACCCTTTCCCCCACCAGCGCCAGGAGCCCCGCATCTATAGTTAAGATCCCAACCCCAGAGAGAGTGAGCTATGGATAACTATTTGATGGCACTGGACGCAGGCACCGGTAGCATTCGCGCGGTCATCTTCAGTCTGGCAGGCAATCAGATCGCTCAGGGCCAGGCGGAATGGCGACATCTGGCGGTGCCGGGGGTACCCGGCTCGATGGAGTTTGATCTGGCCCACAACTGGCAACTGACCTGTCAGTGCATTCGCCAGGCGCTGCAGAACGCCGGTCTCTCTGGTCAGGCGATCCGTTCCATCGCCTGTTGCTCGATGCGCGAAGGCATAGTGCTTTACGATCGCGACGGCACGCCAATCTGGGCCTGCGCCAACGTCGACGCCCGTGCCAGCGAGGAAGTCAGCGAGTTGAAGGAGCTGCATAACCATAATTTTGAACGTGAGGTGTACCAATATTCCGGCCAAACGCTGGCGTTAAGCGCCATGCCGCGCCTGCTGTGGTTGGCGCATCACCGGCCGGACATTTACCGTCAGGCCGCCACGCTGACCATGATCAGCGACTGGCTGGCGAATATGCTCAGCGGCGAACTGGCTGTCGACCCTTCCAACGCCGGAACCACCGGCATGCTGGATTTGGCCAGCCGTGACTGGCGACCGGCGTTACTCGACATGGCCGGGCTGCGCGCCGATATGCTGTCACCGGTGAAAGAAACCGGCAGCGTACTGGGGCACGTCACCGAACAAGCGGCACAACAAAGTGGCCTGCTGCGCGGTACGCCGGTGGTGATGGGCGGTGGCGATGTACAGTTGGGCAGTCTGGGCTTGGGCGTGGTGCATGCCGGGCAGACTGCGGTATTGGGTGGCACCTTCTGGCAACAAATCGTCAATCTGCCCGAACCGGCGACCGACCCGGAGATGAACATCCGTATCAATCCACATGTGATCCCCGGTATGGCACAGGCAGAGTCGATCAGCTTCTTCACCGGATTGACCATGCGCTGGTTCCGCGATGCGTTTTGCGCAGAAGAAAAGCTGATGGCAGAACGCTTGGGCGTAGATACTTACAGCCTGTTGGAAGAGATGGCAGCTCGTGTCCCGCCAGGGGCCTACGGAGTGATGCCGATTTTCTCCGATGCCATGCATTTCAAGACCTGGTACCACGCCGCACCTTCGTTTATCAACCTGTCGCTCGACCCGGAGCGCTGCAATAAACAAACGCTGTTCCGTGCGCTGGAAGAAAACGCGGCCATTGTGTCAGCCTGCAATCTGGAGCAGATCGCCCGTTTTTCCGGCGTACAGGCCGGTTCGCTGGTGTTCGCCGGTGGTGGTTCGAAAGGCAAGCTGTGGAGCCAGATCCTCAGCGACGTTACCGGTCTTAAAGTACGCGTACCGGTGGTGAAGGAAGCTACTGCGCTGGGCTGCGCGATCGCTGCAGGAGTGGGCGCCGGGCTGTATGAGTCGCTGGCCCAAACCGGTGAACAATTGGTGCGTTGGGAGCATGAGTATCAGCCGGATATGGCCAACCATGAGCTGTATCAGCGGCAAAAAGAGACCTGGCAGCAGGTCTATGCCGACCAGTTAACGCTGGTAGACCATGGCCTGACCACCTCGATGTGGAAAGCGCCGGGATTGTGAATCTGGTTCGGGCGCAGCCTGCTGCGCCTGTCAGATAAGCTTATGCCCATTAAGCATTTGGCCTGCCGATGGGCTGCCAACCGCCGTTAGGCTTGCCTCGCGTGATTATTCCTCCTCAGAAACAGTGTAACCACCGCAAACGGATTTATCCGCCGCAGATGCCTGCGTAAATTGTGATCTCTGTCACTCCGCGCCCGTCGCGCGGTTTACGTATTCACCTGGGATGAGCGGTACTATGCTGAATAATAATGATAAACCTGCACCATCAGCCTGGCTGGCGATTTTCTCGCTGACGGTTGCCTGCTTTGTAATGGTCACTACCGAGTTTTTGCCAATCGGCCTGCTGACCAATATCGCGCCATCGCTGGATGTCAGCACCGGCAGAGCCGGTTTGATGGTGACAGTACCGGGCATCATAGCGGCGATCGCCGCACCGGCGCTGAGCCTGGCGGCCGGTCGACTCGACCGTCGTCTGCTGATGCTGGCGCTCAGCATACTGCTGGCCGTCTCCAATCTGGTCTCCGCGCTAGCGGTTAACTTCCCGATGATGCTGCTGGGCCGGGTATTGCTGGGTATCTGCGTCGGCGGCTTTTGGGCCTTCGCCGCCAACTATGGCCGCCACCTGGTGCCAGAAGCCAGCCAGGGCCGCGCCACCGCGCTGATCCTCAGTGGTATTTCGGTCGGTGCCGTGTGCGGCGTCCCCGCCGGGGCCTTGATTGGTGACCTGTTCAGTTGGCGTGCCGCCTTCTTTGGCAGTGCGGTGCTGGCGATCGGGGTGTTACTGGCGCAGCTGCGCCTTTTGACTTCCGTCCCACCCACTCGCCCAGTCACCGCACGCGATCTGCTGTTGCCGTTGCGCCTGCCAATGGCGCGTACCGGGCTGATTGCCATCGTGCTGTTGTTTATCGGCCACTTCGCCGCCTATACCTACCTGAAACCGCTGCTGCAACAGGTGTTTGTTCTCAGCCCGTCGGCAATTTCGCTGCAACTGCTGGCCTACGGTGCCATTGGCCTGTTGGGTACCTTCCTTGGTGAACGATTGGCCGAACGCAGCCTGCGCGCCACCTTTATCCTGATCACCGCCATGTTGGCCGCCATTCTGATTGTCTCGCCGTTCCTTAGCGGTATCGCCGGGGCCACGCTGATGGTGATGGTGTGGGGGCTGGCGTTTGGTGCCGTGCCGGTCTGCGCTACCAACTGGATGTTCGCCGCCGTACCACAAGCCCCAGAGGCAGGTCAGGCATTGTTGGTCTGCGTGATCCAGATTGCACTGGCCTCCGGTGCGCTACTGGGCGGTGAAGTGGTCGACTGGCAGGGCGTCAGCAGCGCCATGCTGTTTGGCGGCGCGCTCACCCTGTCCGCCGCGCTGGTTTTCGGCCTGACCTTGCGTTCCGGCATGATTGGCGCTAAACAGTCATAATCATTATTCATCCGCAGAAACACACCCCGGCCTCTGCCGGGGTTTTGCACTGAGAGCGCAATGGATCATCATTTACTCGCTATCCGGGTGTTTAACCGCGTGGTCGAAACCGGCGGTTTCACCCGCGCCGCAGACTCGTTGCGGATGCCCAAGGCCACCGTCACCAAGCTGATTCAGAACCTGGAAGATCACCTGCAGACCAAGCTGTTCCAGCGCACTACCCGCAGCGTGTCGGTCACCGCCGAGGGGGAATGCTACTACCAGCGGACGGTCAAGTGGCTGGCGGAGCTGGAGCAAATGGAAGGCAGCATGACCGAGTCGCAAAGTGCGCCTCAGGGTGTGCTGCGCATCGACGCAGGTGGCTCAACGGCGCGGCAGTTGCTGGTACCGGCGCTGCCGGACTTTATCGCGCGCTACCCGCAGATACAGATCGACCTTGGGGTCGGCGATCGGCTGATTGATTTGATTAACGACAGCGCCGACTGCGTGATCCGCAGCGGTCCGCTGGCCGATTCCACTCTGATTGCCCGCCGGCTGTTCGAACTTGAATGGGTCACCTGCGCCACCCCAGCCTATCTGGCGCGCCACGGCACGCCGCAACACCCGTGCGATCTGGAGCTGGGTTTTCCGCTGGCGCACTACCGCCATGCGCTGAACGATCGCATCCAGCCGCTGCACTTTGTCGATCGGGGCAAGGAGATTGATATCCAGCACCGCTATCACGTCAGCGTCAACGAGGGCAATGCCCTACTTGCCGCGGCATTGGCCGGGCTGGGCATTATCCAGACCTTCCGCTTTATGGCGCAGCCACATCTGGACAACGGCGAACTGGTCAGCCTGCTGCAAGACTGGCAACCGCCCTCGGAACAGATGTACGTGGTCTATCCCTCCAATCGCCATCTGAGCGCCAAAATGCGCGTGTTTATCGATTGGGCGATCGAGACCTTCAAATAAGCGAAAACTGCCGCTATAGTTGGCTGCTATTGGGCAAAAAACGAACCGAATTATGCGTATTGAACCACTGTCTGCATATCGCCAACGCATTGATGAACTGGCCGCATTACTGCATCTGGAGTGGCAGGATTTCCCGCCGTGGAGCTGTCGCGAAAAAATCAGCCGTCGTCTTGAACAGCGTTGCGAACCGCAGCATCCTGGCATGACGCTGTTGGCTCTGTCGCCGCAACAAGAGATCCTCGGCACTGCCAGCCTGATCGTTTACGAACTGGCGGATAAGCCGGAGCGAAAATTCTGGATGGGTGAAGTCTTTACTCACCCCCAGCACCGTGGGCAAGGGGTGGCTCGCCGCCTGATCGATCACTGCGTCGCCCACTGCCGCCAGCAACAGATCGCCGAGTTGTATCTCTACACTCCCGATCAACAGTTGCTGTATCAAAAACTGGGCTGGCAACCGGTTGAGTTGCGGGAAGTTTGCGGCGAAGAAGTGACGGTGATGTGCCGCACGCTGTAATCCGGCACGTTGTGGTATTATTTACCCATTATTGTTATCACCCGACAGGTACACACCATGGCATATATCCCAAAAAACTACGCTAGGCTGGAGACCGGCTACCGCGAAAAAGCGCTTAAAATCTTCCCCTGGGTCTGCGGACGTTGCTCACGCGAGTTCGTTTACTCCAACCTGCGCGAACTGACGGTCCACCACATCGATCACGACCACAGCAACAACCCGGAAGACGGCAGCAACTGGGAAATGCTGTGCCTGTATTGTCACGACCATGAGCACTCCAAATACACCGAAGCCGATCAGTACGGCTCCACGGTGATTGCCGGTGAAGACGCACAAAAAGACGTCGGGGTAGCCACCCATAACCCGTTCGCCAATCTGAAATCGATGTTGAAAAAGTAGCCTCCCCTCTCAGCCATCATTAGCAGCTTAATAAGTTATTAAGCTGCTAAATTAAAAAAACTCCCTCCGCACGGCCACTTCCCAGAGCATTCCTACTTGCCCAGCTACTAAGTTATCAGCAAAATAAGCTGTAAAGTTAACCGCATACTGGCTTGGCAAGCCGCCACCGTTGGTGCATATTGTTCAAGCGTTGTTATTGTTAACCTGTTTAATTACCAACCCAATAAGATGTTAACTTAATAAGTTATCAACTTAATAACTTAAGAGATGGCAGCATGATTGTTTTGATTGGCTCGCAAAAAGGTGGCGTAGGGAAATCGACCAAGGCGGTCAATATCGCCGGATATCTGATCCTCAAACAGGGCAAAACCGCTATCATCGTTGATGCTGACGATCAGAAATCAATCATGACCTGGTACAACGACCGCCAGAATATCGAAGGCCTGCCGCATATTCCGGTGGTGGCTGCCTCGGGCAAAATCAAAGAAACCTTACTGGAACTGGATCGCCATTACGATTACGTGATTGTCGATACCGCCGGCCGCGACAGTGCCGAACTGCGTTCCGGCCTGCTGGCCGCCGATCTGTTCCTCTCCCCGCTGCGCCCTTCGCAGATGGATCTGGACACTGTCGGCTATCTGTCGGAAATGTTTGCCACCGCGCAGGAATATAACGAGAAGGTGAAAGGCTACATTGTGCTGAACATGTGCCCGACCAATATCTTTATCAATGAAGCCAACGAAGCGGCTCAGGTGCTCAGCGAATATCCGGAGTTGACGCTGGTCAGCAACCGTCTGTGCGACCGCAAGATTTATCGCGATGCCTGGGGCGAAGCCATCACCGTGCATGAGGCAAATAACCTAAAAGCACAGGCGGAAATCGAAAGCCTGGTGAAGGAGGTGATCCTGTGAAAAAACGCACCCCAAGCCAGCGTATGTCGGAAGACGAATTCATCAACAGCGCCACTTCCCACACTCTGCTGGCTCCCGCCCCGGAAGCCAAACCGCAGGGCCGCAAACGCACCTATAAAGCCATTTCGGTCAGCCTGACCGATAACCACGTCGACGCCATCGATGAAATCATTGTGCAGGCGGCACGTAACGGTGTAGTGCGCATTACCCGCTCCGACATCATCAAGCTGGCGATTGATGGCCTGGCCGAAAAAAGCGAAGACCATCTGCTGCAACTGCTGAAAAAGCTGTAATTAGCTTCATAACCTGCCAGCTTAATAAGCCACTACTCTATTACGTTGGCAGGTAAAAAACCCTGTTCCCGCAGTATCCCCTGCCCCTGCTCCGCCAGAATAAACTCTGCCAAAGGCTGCGCACGCGCATCCAACAGGCACAGGCCGTAGACCGCGTCTATCGCCAGTGGCGTGGGTAACTGACGCACCAACAATTCGGCATAACCCGCCAGCGCTGCACCATAGCTGGCATAGCCGAGGAAAATATCTGCCTGCCCGCTATTGAGCAGGTACTCTGCCGCCAGGCGATCCGCCGGCAGCGGCGCCGAGTCCGCCCCACCTACCAACGCCAAAGCCCGTTGCTGTAAGGCTACCCCCTGCCCCGACGCTAACCGCTCAATGCGCTCGAACAGTTGCTGCGCATAGTCGCCGGAAGGATCAGCGCCCGGCGTTGATGTCGCCACTCGCCAACGTGAGTCCAGTAACACCTCCAGCAACGGCCGTTCGGTCAACCCGGCAATATTACGCACCGTGGCGCACAGACGATTGCGGGCAAAAGGCTCAATCCGTGACGACAATTGCAGACTTACCAATCGCTGCGGATGCGCCAGATTGGCTGAAGCAAAAATATGTGGTCGCTCCCCGGCTTCGATTCGCTGGCGCAGCAGGCCCGCCGGGCCAAACACCGCTTCGACCCTTTCTCCGGTTTGCGCCTGAAACGCGGCCAACAAGGGGCCGAATGCCCCGCACAGGCTACCGGCGGCGAACAACAAGATATTACTCACGCCCACGCTCCCGTTGGCTGCGATACAAAGGCACCAGGGTTTCGAACTGCCGACCGTCAATTTGCAAGGCTACCCGCTCAATCGCTAAATCAAACAGCGGCGACAGGCTCTCGGCCGTCAGCACTCTGGCGCAAGGCCCAATCTGATGCTGTCCTGCATCCCCTAACAACAACGCGCGATCGGCCACCGCATGCGCATGATTGGGTTGATGGGTTGAGAACATCACCGCCATCTGCCGCTCCCGTGCCAAATGTGATATCAGGCTCAACACCCGGTCCTGATGATGCAAGTCCAATGCGGAGGTCGGCTCGTCGAGCATCAACACTTCGCAGCTCATCGCCAGTGCGCGGGCTATCAATACCAACTGCCGCTGTCCACCGGACAGGCTGCCAAATTCACGTTCGGCAAAACCCAGCATATCCAGCGACTGCAACGCTTCTTTCGCCACCCGGTGGTCCTGCGCCGAAGGAGAACGCAGCAGACCCACATAGCGCGCCCGCCCCATCAGCACAATATCCAATACCCGATAAGCAAAGGGGGCAGTGAAATGCTGTGGCACAAAACCGATACCCTTGCCGCGATCGACCTCGCCTTGCTGTAACGGTAAGGTGCCGAGCAGCAGTTGCATCAAAGTACTCTTGCCACGCCCGTTGGGGCCCAGCACCGCCAACACCTCACCGCGCTGTAACTGCAGACTCAACCGGCTAAACAAAGAAGCCTGTCCGGGCCAGCCAAAGCTCAAATCCCTGACCGTCAATAGCGTCTCAGCCATGCCAACCTCTCCGTTGCGCCCGGCGCAACAGCAACGCAAACAGCGGCGCACCAATCAGCGCAGTCAGGATCCCCAAGGGGATTTCGCTGCTGCTCAGGGTACGCGCCAGGTCGTCAATCAACACCATATACAGCGCCCCAAGGCACATAGAGGCAGGCAGCAGGCGGCGATGATCCGGGCCGACCAACAATCGGGCCACATGCGGGATCACCAACCCGACCCAGCCAATGCTGCCACTGACTGCCACCTGTGCCGCGACGATGGCGGCACACAGCGTCAAAATCAACCAACGAGTCCCTTCAACGTTGATGCCCAGCCCTGCGGCGTCTTCATCCCCGAGCGACAACAGATTAATACGCCAGCGCAATGCCATCAGTAACCCACCGGCCAACAACAACGGCAGGAACAACATCAGCAGTTTGTTATCGTCGGCGGTCGCGAAACTGCCCAGCAACCAGAACACGATGCTCGGCAGTTTCTCTTCGGTATCGGCCAGATATTGCAGCAGGCTGACGCAGGCGGAGAAAAAGCCACTGAGGATCACCCCCGCCAGCACCAGCGACAGAATATTGCGCCGGGCGATAGCGCTGGTAATGGCAAAAATCAGCAGCAAGGCCGCCATGCCGAACACGAAAGCGGACAGCAACAGCGCCGCCATCGGCAGGCTGAGTAATATCGCCAGCGTGCCGCCAAAGGCTGCACCGGAAGAGACACCGATAATGTGCGGATCCACCAGCGGGTTGCGAAACACGCCCTGCAGCGCCGCGCCGCACAGGGCCAACGCCGCCCCGGCCCCCATCGCCAGCAACACCCGGGGCACGCGCACCCCGAGGATCACCTGGCGCTGTACTTCATCAATGCCGCCGTGCGGGCCGATCAACGGCTCCAGCAAGATTAGCAAGCTGTGGGTCGCCGACACCGGATAGCGGCCGATCCCCAGTGATAACAGTGCGCAAAGCAACGTCAGCAGGAGCAGCCAGCCCAACCTCATTGCTTGCTCTGACAGCAGCTACTGCGGTAATACTGCCGGTAGTAGGCGTCCACCCGCTGTGGCAAATTAACGTCGCCAAAACGCTGCGGATAGAGTTTTTTCGCCATCCATAATTCGCCCAGCGCCAGCGCCTCCGGCATTGGGTAACCCCAGGCCTTGGCGTATTCCGGCATCAGATAGACACGCTTATTTTTCACCGCATCAATCCCCTGCCACTGCGGCGAAGCGAGGATTTGCTTTACCACCTCGGGATAGCGTTCCTGCACGAAAATCACCGCAGGGTTCCACTTCAGCACGTCCTCAATCGATACCTGTTTGAACCCCTTAATGTCCTTTGCCGCCACGTTGAGCGCCCCGGCATGCTGCATCATCAAACCGGTGTATTTGCCCGAACCGTAAGTGGTTAAGTCCGGGTTGGCCATATAGACCCGCACCCGCTGGTCTTCCGGCAGGTCGCGCAGCCGGTCCGCCACCAGCGCCCGCTGCTGGAATACGTCCTGGATCAGCGCCTCGGCCTGTGGCTGGTGGCCCATGACCCTGCCGATCAGGCGGATGCCATCCTGCAAGCCCAGGTTATAGGCCTGGTCCTCGTCTTTCAGCACCGGGTTAATTTTCCCTGCCTGATCCGCCGCCTCACGGCGCAGTGAAATCGCCACCACCGGGATACCGGCCCTTTCAATCTGGGCAATCATTTCCGGCGGCGCATAGTTGGCCACAAACACCACCTGTGGATGCAGGCTAAGCAGGCTTTCGATATTGACCGAGGTAAGATCGCCCGGCATCGGCATGTTCGCCAACCCAGGGGCCAGGCGCAGATAATTCGACCCCAATTGCTTCTTCCAACTGCTGAGCACGCCAACCACCTGCGGCAGCGCATCGAGCTGCACCAGCAGGTTCAGCGTCTGATGTTGCAACACCACCGCGCGGGTGATGGTATCGGGCAACGTGACCTGTCGGTTGAGTTGATCAGTCACCTGACGGTCCGCCTGCGCGGCACAAGAGAAAAGGACAAAAAGCAGCAACAGCCGTGGGAAGCGTTTCAACATGGAGATTTCCGGTGAGTTATCGTTGTATACAAAATGATATAGCGATAGCCATGGCGAAACAATCAGCGGGATCAACGATTGAGGAAATGAGAGGGGATAAACAAGAAGTGTTGGCATGGCAATGCCAATAAAACCCTCCCCCGCGGTAGCGAGAGAGGGTCATCAGATATTACTTCAGCGTAAAGCTCTGCGCCTGTACGTCGTCGGAATCCAGGCCGACAAACACATTAAACTTGCCCGGTTCCGCGCCCCATTTCAGGCTGGCGTTAAAGAACTTGAGATCCTCTTCGGTAATAGGCAACTCCACCTTCTGCGCCTGCCCCGCTTTCAACATCACCTTTTTAAAGTTACGCAACTCTTTCACCGGGCGGCTGACCGAAGCGGTCACGTCTTGCAGATACAACTGCACCACGGTGGCACCGTCATATTTACCGGTGTTCTTGAGCGTGACGCTGGCGGTCATCTTGCCGTTGCGCTCCATCGTCGGGCTGGAGAGTTTCAGACTCGACAGGCTAAAGCTGGTGTAGCTCAGGCCATAACCAAACGGATACAGCGGGCCGTTCGGTGAGTCGAAGTAGCGGGAGGTGTACTTGCCCGGGTTTTCCTTGCCGAACGGACGGCCGGTATTGAGATGGTTGTAGTACATCGGGATCTGCCCGACCGAACGCGGGAAGGTCATCGGCAGCTTACCCGACGGGTTGTAGTCGCCAAACAGCACGTCGGCTACCGCATTACCGCCCTCGGTGCCGCTGTACCAGGTTTCCAGCATCGCATCCGCCTGTTGGCTTTCCCAGCTCAGCGCCAGCGGGCGGCCATTCATCAGCACCAGCACCAGCGGTTTACCGGTCGCCTTCAGCGCGGCGATCAGGTCACGCTGACTTTGTGGAATGGTGATGTCGGCACGGCTTGAAGCTTCATGCGCCATGCCCTGAGATTCACCCACCACCGCCACCACCACATCGGCTTTCTTCGCCGCCTGCACCGCCTCATCGATCATCTGCTGTGGCGGACGGGTATCAAATACCACCGCCGGCTCATACTCGTTCAAGTAGTCGATAATGCTCTTGTCCTGAGTGACGTTGGCCCCCTTGGCGTAGAGGATTTTCGCCTTGTCGCCCACCGCATGTTCCAGCCCTTCGCGCAGGGTGACCGACTGTTTAATCACCCCGGCTGCCGACCAACTGCCCATGACGTCACGCTGGCTGTCGGCCATCGGCCCGACCAGCGCAATGGTTGCCTGCTTGCTGAGCGGCAGCGTCTGCTTATCATTCTTCAACAGCACCATGGTTTTACGCGCAACTACGCGCGCTTCGGCACGGTGCAAACGGCTTTCGGCATTGGTGTCCTTCGGATCAGAACCGACCGGACCAAGGTGGGTGTAAGGGTCTTTAAACAGCCCCATATCATATTTGGTGTTCAGCACGTCGCGGCAGGCACGATCGATGTCGCTTTCCGATACCAACCCGTCCTTCACCAGCCCCGGCAGATATTGGTCATAATATTCGTCGCTCATGCTCATATCGACGCCGGAGGTGATCGCCAGACGCACCGCATCGCGCGCGTCTGCAGCCACGCCGTGTTTGATCAACTCCTTAATCGCGCCGTGGTCACTGATGGTGATGCCCTTGAAGCCCCACTGGTCGCGCAGCAAATCTTTCAACAGCCACGGGTTAGCGGTAGCCGGAATGCCGTTTATCGAGTTGAGCGAGACCATCACTCCGCCGCTGCCGGCGTCCACCGCGGCCTTATACGGCGGCAGGTAGTCCTGGTACATTCTTAGCGGGCTCATATCGACGGTATTGTAATCGCGGCCGCCCTCGGTGGCACCGTATAGCGCAAAGTGCTTCACGCTGGCCATGATTGAGCCGGGCTTGG
The DNA here is from genome assembly GCF_004684015.1 of Serratia proteamaculans. Classification (GTDB taxonomy): domain Bacteria; phylum Pseudomonadota; class Gammaproteobacteria; order Enterobacterales; family Enterobacteriaceae; genus Serratia; species Serratia proteamaculans_F. The sequence goes on along the minus strand of NZ_SRIA01000010.1, from coordinate 69,640 downwards.
ACGGGTCGCCGTTTTGATAAGCATCCACCATCACTTTGGCAATTTTGGATACCAGCCAGGTGTCTTCACCAAAACCTTCCGAAACCCGGCCCCAGCGCGGGTCGCGGGTAATATCAACCATCGGCGAGAATGTCATGTTCAGGCCGTCATCACTGGCTTCCTGCGCTGATACCCGGCCACTGAGGGCGATGGCTTCGAGATCAAAACTGGCCGCCAGCCCGAGGCTGATGGGGAACACGGTGCGTTGGCCGTGCACCACGTCGTAGGCAAAGAACAACGGAATTTTCAGGCGGCTGAGCTGCATGGCCTGATCCTGCATGGCGCGGATATCCGGCCGGGTGACGGTATTGAAGATGGCACCAATCTGCCCCTTGCTGATGCCGTCGCGGATCGCCTCTTTCGGGTTATCTGGCCCGACGCTGATTAAGCGCAACTGGCCGATTTTTTCGGCCAGCGTCATCTGTTTCATCAGGTTGGTAACAAAGGCGTCGCGTTGCTGGGCATTAACGCCCTGAATTACGGCGCTTTCCTGCGCAAAAACCGGGCTGATGGCCAGACCGGACAACATACTCACCACACAAAGCCATTTCATATTATTTGATCTCAGGCATGTTCCCGCCGCAGGCGGCGACGGAGATGATTTATCAACGTGAAAAGGCAGTGTGCCATACTCCTTTTCGGCGCAGAAATAATTTGTAATGTTAAAAGTTACAAGCTGTTAGCGGCGGCCGGTCGATAGTTTTGCAGCCGGTTACGGCTTTGCGCCGCTTCATCGCTGAGGAAATTGACCAGCGCGGCTAATGCAGCCGGCACCACCGCCTGTTCAGGATAGACCAAATAGTAGGCCGCGCCGCTGACCACGCTGAGCGGGAATGGCGTGACGATACGCTGCGCCTGAATATCTTCTTCCAGCAGGCACAGGTCGCCGATGGCGATGCCAAACCCCTGTAACGCGGCACTCATCGCCAGGTCGAGCGTATCGAAATGCTGCGCCTTGCCGGATGGCAACGCATCGCTCCCCGCCGCCTTCAGCCACAACAGCCAGTCGCGGCGATCGCGCGTGGGGTGCAGCAGGGTTTTATCCGCCAAATCAGCCGGCCTCGGCGGGCGTGACAAGTCGGGCAGGTACGACGGCGTGCAGACCGGCGTGAGAATTTCATCGAACAGATGATGCGTCCTGAGCTTTTTACCCTGTGGCTGCCCGAATACCACCGCGGCATCAAAATGTTCTGCGCCAAAATCCAGCCCATGCGACACCGAGGCGGTCAGCTCAATATGCATTTCCGGCCGTTCATTTTGCAGCCGGATAATGCGCGGCAACACCCAGCGCATGGCGCAGGTCGGGCACTTGATGCGCAGAGTACCCGGTTGCGCTCCCACTCGCGCCAGTGCTTCGTCCAACTGCCCCAGCGCCTGCTGTACCGGTGCCAACAGCATCGCGCCTTGCGGGGTCAGCGTCAGACCGCGTGCCCGGCGACTGAACAGCGGATAACCCAGATGCTGTTCCAGCCCGAGGATCTGCCGACTGACCGCGCCCTGCGTCAGATGCAGGCTCTGGGCGGCGTGGGTAAAATTGAGCCGTTGCGCCACCACCACGAAGGTTTTCAACACGTCGAGCGAAGGTAAGGATGTTGACATAACGGCCTCTCAAGCCATGATTTGAACGCATGGCTAGTATGACAAACTTTCCCTTGTTGGCCCACCCTCGGTGATGCTTAATCAAACGATACCTCCCCCACTTCCCTGGAGCCACTCATGCAGAGCGCCTGCTCACACAGCTCGAAGTTGCCGGATGTCGGCACCACTATTTTCACCGTTATCGGCCAGCTCAGCGCTGAACATCAGGCATTGAACCTGTCGCAGGGCGCGCCGAACTTCGCCTGTGAACCGCAATTGGTCGAAGCGGTAGCGCAAGCCATGCGCAGCGGTCATAACCAGTACGCACCGATGAGTGGCGTGGCAACATTACGCGCTGCATTGGCGGATAAAGTTGAACGTTTGTATGGCGCCCGCTATGACGCTGACGAAGAAATCACGGTTATTGCCAGTGCCAGTGAAGGATTGTATTCCGCCATCAGCGCGCTGGTGCATGCGGGCGATGAGGTGATTTATTTCGAACCGGCGTTCGACAGCTATGCGCCGATTGTCCGTCTGCAAGGCGCCACGCCGGTCGCCATCAAACTGTCGCTGCAGGATCTGCAAATTGACTGGGACGAAGTCGCCGCCGCCATTAACAGCAAAACGCGGATGATCATCGTCAACAGCCCGCACAACCCGACCGGCAGCGTGTTTGGCGAGCATGACATCGAACGGCTGACCGCCCTGACGCGCAACACCGATATCGTCATCCTGTCCGACGAGGTTTATGAACACGTGGTGTTCGACGGCGATATTCACCACAGCATGGCCCGCCACCCACAGTTGGCCGAACGCAGCGTGATTGTGTCGTCGTTTGGCAAAACCTATCACGTGACCGGCTGGCGCGTCGGTTACTGCATGGCACCGGCAGCGTTGATGGACGAAATCCGTAAAGTGCACCAGTTTATGGTGTTCTCCGCCGATACGCCGATGCAGTATGCCTTCGCCGAGGCGCTGGGCAATCCGCAAAGTTATCTGGGTCTGGCAGACTTCTATCAACAAAAACGTGATTTACTGGCGAGCGCGCTGCAGGATTCGCGCTTTGAATTACTCCCCAGCCGTGGCAGTTTCTTTATGCTGGCCCGCTTTAGCGGCTTCAGTAGTGAAAGCGACAACGATTTTGCGGTGCGTCTGATCCGTGAAGCCAAAGTCGCGACTATCCCGCTGTCGGCGTTTTACAGCGACGGCACCAATACCGGCATCATTCGACTGAGTTTTTCAAAAGACAATGAGACCCTGCTGGAGGGCGCACGCCGTCTGTGTCAGGTATAACGCATTCATTTTTTTGCTTTGACCATGGGAAAAGGGCTCCAACTATGACATCACTGAAAACGTTGATCGCCGCAGGCTGCCTGCTGGCCGCCGGTTCCACGCTGGCGGCGGAAAACACGATGCGCTTCGGGCTGGAAGCGCTGTATCCCCCGTTCGAATCCAAAGCCGCCAGCGGCAAGCTCGAAGGCTTTGATATCGATCTGGGCAACGCGGTTTGTGCCGCCGCACAGTTAAAATGCAGTTGGGTCGAGACTTCGTTCGACAGCCTGATCCCGGCGTTGAAAGCGCGCAAGTTCGACGCCATCAACTCGGCGATGAACGTCACCGACCAGCGCCGCCAGGCAATTGACTTTACCGATTCAATCTATCAGGTGCCGAATCGCCTGATCGCCAAGGCCGACAGCGGGCTGCTGCCTAACGCCACCTCACTGGCGGGCAAACACGTCGGCGTGCTGCAAGGCTCGATTCAGGAAACTTACGCCAAGGTCCACTGGGCACCGCAAGGCGTAGATGTGGTGTCCTATCAGGATCAGAACCAGGCTTATCTTGACCTGACCGCCGGGCGGCTCGACGCAACGTTGGTGATGGCACCGTCAGGGCAAAGCGGCTTCCTGGCGCACCCGGACGGTAAGGGCTTCGCCTTTGTCGGCGATGCAGTCAGCGACGACAAAATCCTCGGTGAGGGCATTGCCTTCGGCCTGCGCAAAGGGGATGACGCGCTGAAGAAAAAGCTGAATGAGGCGATTGTCAAAGTGAAGCAGCAAGGCACCGTGAGCGAACTGGCGAAGAAGTATTTTGGCGATATTGATGTGACGGTGAAGTAAGAAATCAGCTTCAAAAAAGAGCTGAGTTGTTTCATGGTAGGGGCGCTGCATGCTGCGCCCTATCGCATAATCAATGAGTTAAATCGGGTCGAACATGTTCGACCCCTACCGGTTTAGCCTTTACGCGAGTTTGTCACCAGACTAATCTGCGCAATTTGTAATCAAACAAAACACCGGGTGCACTGAAAGGCGGATGACAAATACATGCAGTACTGCTCTCTTTCAGAGCCGAAAATAGAAGAACCAGGCCACCAACCTGGTTCTTTTTTTATGCCCACTTACCGATCAAACACCGAACTGTTCAGCGCGCGATCCTGCTGATGGCGTTCCAGCGCCAGCTCAATCAGGCGAGTGATCAATTGGCTGTAGCTGACGCCGCTGGCGGCCCAGAGTTTGGGGTACATGCTGATATTGGTGAAGCCTGGCAGCGTGTTGATTTCGTTGATCACCACGTTGTTATCCGGCGTCAGGAAAACATCGACGCGCGCCAGTCCGAAACACTCCAGCGCCCGAAAGGCTTTTAGCGCCACGTCGCGGATTTTATCGCTCACCTCCGGCTCAATCGCCGCCGGCACTATCACCTGAGCACCCTGCTCATTGATGTATTTGGTGTCGTAAGAATAGAAGGCGTCGCTCAGCACGATTTCGCCACACAGGCTGGCCTGGGGTTCGTCGTTGCCCAATACCGCGCACTCTATTTCACGGCCGACAATCGCCGACTCCACCAGCACCTTATGATCGAAGCTGAACGCCAGCGCCACCGCAGCCTCAAAACCAGCGCGATCCTGTACCTTGCTGACGCCGACCGAAGAGCCCTGGTTAGCCGGTTTAACAAACAGCGGCAGCCCCAAACGTTCGCTGAGCTGCTCAAAACTGAATTTGGCGCGGTTGCTGCGGGTCAGCGTCACAAAGGGCGCGACCGCCAGCCCGGCGTCACGCAATAGGCGTTTGGTCACGTCTTTATCCATGCTGACCGCCGACCCCAGCACGCCGGCACCAACGAACGGCAGATTAGCCATTCGCAGCAACCCCTGCAGCGAACCGTCCTCGCCCAAGGTGCCGTGTACGATCGGGAACACGACATCGAGCTGACCCAGCGCACCAGCGTTGCCTGATTCGATCAGTTGCTGTTTCTCCTGGCCGGGGATCAGCGCCACATTTTTATTTGAGCGGTTCAGCGCGATCAGCGCCGGGTTTTCCGCATTCAGCAGGTAATTGGACGCATCGTTGATGTGCCATTGCCCCTGCTTGTCGATCCCCAGCAACGTGACGTCAAACTTCTCTTTGTCGATTGCATCCACAATGTTTTTTGCCGACTGCAGCGAAACTTCATGCTCCGCCGATTTACCGCCAAAGATCACCCCAACACGTAATTTGCTCACGCCTTAAATCCTTCTGAAAAATCAGTGCAAAAAAGTCGTTTATCACAATAAACGCATTGCCGGGCGGCGACAATCATTGTGATCCAGAATCTTCCCATGCCACAGAAAGCACAATTCGCAACACCCAAACCATATACACTTCGTATATAAACCGCTTATGGAGCAGCCTATGGGCATTGTGAAAATTTCTGACGCGCTGCATGACGATCTGCGCCTCGCCAGTTTGACGATGACGCGGTCGATCAACGCGCAGGCGGAGTACTGGATCAAGATTGGCATGTTGGCGGAGTTCCATCCGGAACTGACCTATCCCCAACTGGTAAAAAAAATGATGAAAGATAACGCGCTGACGTTAAAGGAGATTGTCGGGTGAAAGAGATTGTGATCAAAACACCGGAACAGATTGCCAAAATGCGCCACTCTGGCGCCCTGCTGGCGCAGGTGTTTGCTATGCTCGATGAGGTGATTGTCGAAGGTATTTCCACTATGGAGATCAACGACCGCGCCGAGGCCTTTATTGTCAATGAGCTGAAATCGCGCCCGGCCAGCAAAGGGCAGTACGATTTCCCTTATGTGCTTAATACCTCAATTGATGATGTGATCTGTCACGGCATTCCGTCGGTCAGCAAAATCTTGCGTTCCGGCATGATTGTTAACGTCGACATTACGCTGGAAAACGACGGCTATATCGCCGACTCCAGCAAGATGTACTGCATCGGCCAGACCACGCCGGTAGCCAAACGACTGGTGAACAACGTGTATGAATCATTGTGGCAAGGCATCCGGGCAGTAAAACCGGGAGCGACGCTGGGTGATATCGGCCACGCTATTCAGCAACACGCCGAACAGGCTGGCTACAGTATTGTGCGTGAGTACTGCGGTCACGGTATCGGCCGGGATATGCACGAAGAGCCGGCGGTGCTGCACTTTGGCCAACCGGGCACCGGTATGGTCTTGCAGGAAGGCATGGTATTTACCATCGAGCCCATGATTAACCAGGGCGACCACCGGATTAAACAGAAGAAAGACGGTTGGACGGTGGTGACCCGCGACAAAAAGCTGTCGGCACAATGGGAACACACCGTGGCAGTCACCGCCGACGGCGTGGAGATCCTGACGCTGCGGGACGAAGAGCGCCAGGCCGGCTTTGCAGAACGCTATTAAGTCACCAGGCTAGTAACCCAATAAGTTAGTAAGTTAATTTATTCGAAGGGAGATCGGCATGACGCAGTCCAACCAGGCATTTCTCAATCAGCTTAAAAACATCGTCGGTGGCCCGCAGTTGCTGACCGGCGAACGCAGCACCGAACGCTACCGCAAAGGCTTTCGCTCCGGCGTTGGCCAGGCACTGGCGGTGGTGTTCCCGACCAGCCTGTTGCAGCTCTGGCAACTGCTGGAGGCCTGCGTCGCTGCCGACAAAATTGTCATCATGCAGGCAGCCAACACCGGCCTGACCGAAGGTTCGACCCCCAGCGGCAATGACTATGACCGCGATGTCGTCATTATCAGCACCCTGCGGCTCAATCACGTGCAGGTGCTCGATAACGGCAAACAGGTGGTCGGTTTCCCCGGCAGTACCCTTAATCAGTTGGAAAAATTGCTCAAACCTTATGGCCGCGAGCCACATTCGGTGATCGGTTCTTCCTGCATCGGCGCGTCGGTGATCGGTGGTGTGTGCAATAACTCCGGCGGCTCGCTGGTCAAGCGCGGCCCGGCCTACACCGAGATGGCGCTGTACGCCCAGTTGGGTGAAGACGGTCAGCTGCGGTTGGTGAATCATTTGGGGATTAAGCTTGGCGATACGCCGGAGGAGATCCTCACTCGGTTGGAGAAAGGTGACTATCGCCCGGAGGATGTCGAGCACGGCGAACTGCGCGCTTCCGACAACGAATACGCCAGCCGGGTACGCGACGTCGATGCCGATACGCCCTCGCGGTTTAATGCCGACAAGCGCCGCCTGTTTGAGGCTTCCGGCTGCGCCGGTAAGCTGGCGGTGTTTGCCGTGCGGCTGGACACCTTCGAGAAAGAAGGCAAGGAGCAGGTGTTTTATATCGGCACCAACAGCACTGCCGTGTTGACCGAACTGCGCCGCCACATGCTGAGCCAGTTCGACAACCTGCCGGTGGCCGGCGAGTACATGCATCGGGATATTTTTGATATTGCCGAAGTGTACGGCAAAGACACCTTTATGATGATCGACAAGCTCGGCACCGACCAGATGCCCAGCTTCTTCACCCTGAAAGGCCGTATGGATGCCAGCCTCAACAAGCTACCGCTATTGCCACACAACCTGACCGACCGGCTGATGCAAGGCCTGAGCCACCTGGCCCCCAGCCATCTGCCGAAGCGCATGAAAGATTACCGCGAACGTTTTGAACATCACCTGCTGTTAAAAATGGCCGGTCCGGGCGTTGAAGAAGCGCAGCAGTACCTGAACACCTACTTTGCCCAGGCCGACGGCGAATTCTTCGTCTGTACCCCGGACGAGGGCAAGAAAGCCTTCCTGCATCGCTTTGCCGCCGCCGGTGCCGCCGTGCGTTACCATGCGGTGCATGCCGACAAGGTAGAGGATATTCTGGCGCTGGATATCGCCTTGCGCCGTAACGACACCGACTGGTTCGAAACCCTGCCGCCGGAAATCGACAGCCAACTGGTGCACAAACTGTATTACGGCCATTTTATGTGCCACGTATTCCACCAGGATTATGTGGTGAAAAAAGGCGTCGACAGCCACGCATTGAAAGAGAAAATGCTGGCGATCCTCGACCAGCGCGGCGCGGAGTATCCGGCAGAGCATAACGTCGGCCACCTCTACCCGGCCAAGCCCGATCTACAGGCGTTTTACCGCGCCTCTGATCCGACCAACAGCTTTAACCCAGGCCTGGGTAAAACCAGTAAGCGGAAAAACTGGGCCGCCCCTAACCGATAAGAGGGGGGTCTCCCGGCTTGGGCCGGGAGACTTGTTAATTTTATGTTGCGCAGCCCACAAAATTTCACTATCTTTGAAAATTTAATCACTCCCTGCGTTCAGGAATACCCATGACTCAGTTTGCGCACATCAAAGATCCTGCGAACACTCCCATTGCGGTCATCGTTCTGCTGTGCGCATCCTCTGCCCCACCCGCTGTTTTCTCTGTCGTCTCTGCGGTAGCGGCTTACCCGCCACGCTCTGTGGTTGTGCGTTAAGCCAAACCGACTTATCACCTCCAGCGTTATTTGATGTGCGTTCGGACGTAGTCCGTCGCGCGTGCTGGAGCTTGTTATTTTCACGACAGGTGAAAACCAAATGCGATTTATTTCTCAATGGGCCACTACCGGCCTGGCCACGCTATTCGTCCTGCTCTGGAGCAGCGGCGCTATTTTCTCTCGCTGGGGCCTGGAGCATGCCTCCGCCTTTGCCTTTTTATTCTTCCGCTGCGCTATCGCGCTGGCACTGCTATTGGCGATCGGCCTGTGGCAACGGCAATACTTGCCCGCCCCCGGTACCCGCCGTCGTGTCGCGCTGATCGGGCTGCTGATGATCGGCAGTTATCAGATATGTTATCTGCTGGCGCTGGAACAAGGCATTACGCCCGGCGTATTGGCGACGTTGCTTGGCGTTCAACCGATACTCACCCAGTTTATTACCGAACGTCGCTGTTCCGGGCTGCGCGGCCTTGGGCTGCTGCTGGCGATGGCCGGGCTGACATTGGTGGTCTATCAAAGCCTGATGATTGCCCACTTTTCGCTGGTCGGCATGCTGTGCGCCTTTGTCGCGCTGGGCTGCATGACCGCCGGTACGCTGCTGCAAAAAGGCCTGACCCAACCGCCGCTGGCCGTATTGCCGTTGCAGTACGCGGTCGGGCTGCTAATGTGTACGCTGGTGTTGCCGTTTGAGCCACTGCAGGTCGATTGGGGGCTGGCATTTATCGTGCCGCTGCTGTGGATGGCGGTAGTGATTTCGGTGTTGGCGACCTTTTTGCTGTACCGGCTAATTCAACACGGCAATCTGGTACAGGTCACCAGCCTGTTCTACCTGATCCCGGCGGTGACCGCGCTGCTGGATTACCTGCTGCTCGGCCATGCGCTGGCGGCCATCAGCATGCTGGGCATGGCAGCCATTTTACTTGGTGTGATGCTGGTATTTCGTCAGCCCTGAATAGCAAAAGCCCCCCACGCCGGAGCGGCGTGAGGGGCGATATCAAAACAGAGTTAGAATAACCAGGAACCATACCCCCACAGCAGTACCGTTACCCCCAGCAGCAACTCAAGCAACAAGATGCCGATGGCAAAGGTAGAGCTGGAGAAGATAAATCCTTCTTTACTGTCGATACTCAGGAAGTGCGGTATGCCCAGATTCAGCAGATAACCCGAATAACACAGACCAATCACACCGACAAACAGACACAGCCACACCACCGGATACAGCGCCACAATGCCGCTGAGGAACATCGGGGTCGCGACATAGCCGGCAAACACCATGCAGCGGTGCAGGCTCGGACGCACTTCGTAACGCCGCGCCATCCAGTGAATGACTTTCCCCATGATGGCCACGCCCGCCAGCATCAGCAGGTAAAACGCGACTGCGGTATAGGATGCGGTGAACATATCGAGCCGGATAGCATGCCCTTCGCCTGAGAGCCAACCCAGTTGGGTGGTACCGATAAAGGCGCAAATAACCGGGATCAACGCCAGCAGCAGTACATGGTGAGTGTAAAGGTGCGAGACGCTTTCGTTCTCGCTTTTGATGTGTTCGAACTCGGTGCTTGGATGCGCCAGCAGTCCCCAAACATGACTAACCATGAGACACCTCCTCCATCGCCGTAGGTCGCGCTCGGCGAACGAATTTACCCCTCTGACGGATAACTGACCGTAAGAGGATTTGCGGCCACGGGGCTCTCTCCCCTGTACTGATTATAGTCTTTTGCTGAAAAAACGTTCGGAAAGCACAGACGTGCCGACGGTTTGTTTTATAATTCCCTCCTGCGTCACTGCCGTGAGGAATGTCATGTCATCCGCCATTCGTGTTCTTCAGGCCGGTATTGTCGATGTCGACGCCGGTCAAAATGTTACCGTCGTTCAGCCCTGTAATCTGTATGGCTGTCGACTCGGCGATGGGGTGTTCGTCGGGCCCTTTGTCGAAATTCAAAAAAACGTCAGCATTGGCGCCCGCAGTAAAATTCAGTCGCACAGCTTTATCTGTGAATATGTCACCATTGGCGCAGACTGCTTTATCGGCCACAACGTCACCTTCGCCAACGATCTGTTTAAAGATGGTGCGCCCAATGCCGATGCAACGAGCTGGGGCCGCACGCAAATTGGTGATGGTGTTTCCATCGGCTCCGGTGCCACGGTGCTGGCGGTGGACATCTGCAGCGGCGCGGTAATCGGTGCCGGTTCGGTAGTCACCAAAAATATCACCCGTAAGGGGATCTATGCCGGTAACCCGGCGCGTTTGCTGAGGGAGCTTGCCCCATGAGCCAGGCTATCCAAATTGCCCCGGTCAGCCGTTTACCCGACGGCTACCTGACCGGTTGCGACTTTAGCTTTCACATCACCCACTACGCCCAGCCGATTTTTGATGCGCCGATCGACAACTGGCCGTTGCTGCCGGTAACTCCCTTTCGCAAAAACTACCCGTTGGCCCCGTTCGTCAACGATGAAAGCGACACCTTTCTGGCCCGTCATCGCGGCGAGCCGGTCGGCCATATCACGCTGAGCAATAACTGGAACGGCTATGCGCTGATTGAAGAAATCGTGGTCAGCGCCCACGTGCGCCGCCTGGGTGTCGCCAGCGCATTGCTGGAAACCGCCCGGCACTGGGCGCAGCGCCACGAAACCGCCGGGCTGATGTTGGAAACGCAAAACACCAACCTGCCCGCCTGCCGCTGTTATCAGCGCTTTGGTTTTATCCTCGGCGGCATCGACCATCTGCTGTATCGCGCTCAACCGGATATCGCCGATCACGAAATCGCCCTGTTCTGGTACCTGCCGTTTAACAGTGAAATCGGTTATTAAGTGTTAACCGAACGTTGAGGCTATGTTTAAGCATTGCCCCTCCAGACGATAGTGAGAGCTGTTATCATTTTCACCATCACGAGCCAAAACCATCGGAGGGGAAAATGTACAAGGTTGTTTCATTGATATTGGCTATTGCGCTCAGCGGCTGTGCAGATAAAATTCCCGTTGGGCAAACGCCTGAACCCATTACTACCCCATCCGCAGATCTCAAGGCCAGCATGGATAACCAGACGTTAAACAAACTCAATCAGCTTCTCGCCCTGCGCGCCGCCACACCCGCAGAGCAGCAGCAGGACAGCGGCTACATGATCGATTTGCTGTCCCGGCCCTTCCTCGGAACGCCTTACGTGGCCAACATGCTGATTGGCTCGCAGGATACGCCGGAAAAACGGGTGATCGACTTCCGTGGTTTGGACTGTTTTACCTATATCGATTACGTCGATGCCCTGCGCCAGGCGAGCAGCCAGACAGATTTTGTCCAGCGGCTGACCCACATCCGCTATGCCAGCGGCGAAATCAGCTTCCTGCAACGCAAGCATTTCTTCAGCGATTGGTCACACCAGGCCCAAACCAACGTCACGGATATCACCGCCACACTCAGCCCGCATACGGTAACGCTGGTGAAAAACCTGAATGAAAAATCAGACGGCAGCAGCTATCTGCCGGGGCTGAAAAACGTTCAGCGCAGCATCACCTACCTGCCCAGCGATTTTATTGACGACAAGGTGCTGGCCCAGTTGCACACCGGCGATTACATCGGCATTTACACCCATTTGGCCGGGCTGGACGTCACCCATACCGGCATCTATATCATGACCGAAAACGGCCCGGTGCTGCGTAACGCCTCTTCACGCAAAGAAAATATGCAGGTGGTGGACTCGCCCTTTATGGATTACGTACTGGCCACGCCGGGCATCGTGGTATTTCGCGCCAAATAAGGGCGCGCAATAAAACTTCCTGTTATTAGCTATACGCGTTTGTGCTGAGCAAGCGTTTGACTTCTCTGCGGGTTCGGGCTTAGCTAACAGCACAAAACCAACTGATTTCATTGTTTTTTTCAGGGAGAAGTCGATGACCAAAAACTGGCGTTTTACCCCACTGCTGGCGGCCTTCGCCGCCGTACTGGCGCTGCAAGGCTGCGACCAAAAAGCCGATCAGAATCATATCAAGGTCGGGGTCATCAATGGCGCAGAACAGGATGTGGCGGAGGTCGCCAAACAGGTGGCTAAAGAGAAGTACGGTCTGGAGGTAGAACTGGTCGGTTTCAGCGGTTCGCTGCTGCCCAACGACGCTACCGATAAAGGCGAGCTGGATGCTAACGTCTTCCAGCACCGGCCGTTCCTCGAACAGCAGAATAAAGATCACGGCTACAAGCTGGTGGCAGTGGGAAATACCTTCGTGTTCCCGATGGCCGGCTATTCGAAAAAAATCAAATCGCTGAAAGAACTGCAGGACGGTGCGGTGATTGCCATCCCGTTGGATCCCACCAACCTTGGCCGCGCACTGCTGCTGCTGGAGAAAAGCGGTCTGATTACGCTCAAACCGGGCAAAGGCTTGCTGCCAACCTCACTGGATATCAGCGCCAACCCACATAACTACAAGATTATGGAGCTGGAGGGCGCGCAACTGCCGCAGGTGCTGGATGACCCAAAAGTCACTGTGGCCGTCATCAGCACCACCTACATCAACCAGACCGGTCTGACGCCAACCAAAGACGGCATCTTTATCGAAGACAAGAATTCGCCGTACACCAACATCATCGTGGCGCGTGAAGACAACAAGGATGCACCGAACGTGCAGAACTTCATCAAGGCCTACGAGTCGGATGAAGTGGCCAAAGCCGCCGAGAAAATCTTCAACGGCGGTGCGGTAAAAGCCTGGTAATCAATCCATTAATTTCAATTGCGGGTTCCATTAATGGAGCCCGTAACTTCCCTCGAAAATATCCTCATTTCCCCTATTGACCCTCACGTCACGTCAGGCTTTAGCATCCCTGCACGCACAAGGGAGGAGCACACCACATGCTATTGAAAGTTGGCGAACTGGCCCGCCGTTCCGGCATCACCGTCAGGACGCTGCATTACTACGACAGCATTGGTTTGCTGGTTGCTTCTGCGCGTTCCGACGCCGGGTATCGCTTATATAACCGGGCTGACCTTAGCCGCTTGCACCATATTCAGGCGCTGCGCCGAATGGGGATCCCACTGGCGGAAGTCGGGGCAATTCTGGCACGTTCGGGGATGACGCTAACGACGGTAATTGAGCGGCAAATAGCCATGCTGGAGCAGCAACTGGCCCAGACCGCCGCACTGCGCGATCGTCTGCAACAGATGCATGCACAACTCACCGCCGGGGACGAACCTGAACTGAACGACTGGCTGACTACGTTGGAGTTAATGACCATGTACGATAAATATTTTACTGCAGACGAACTGGCGCAACTGCCTTTCTATCAGGCTGATCCCATGCGCAATCAGGAATGGGGCGAACTGGTCAGCGGCATACGCCAGTTGATCGACAGCGGTGTGGCACCACAAACGCTACAGGCGCAGACTCTGGCCCGGCGTTGGATGCAGATGCTGGAACGCGATACCGCAGGTAACCCGGCGTTTCTTACCCGGCTTAACACCATGCATGCCGACGAGCCCTCTATGCGCGAACAAACCGGCATCACCCCGGCGATGACCGACTACGTGACCCGGGCATTTGCCGAAACCAAGCTGTCTATCTACCAAAAATACCTGTCAGAGGAAGAGTATGCCTATGTGCGTCAGCACTATTTTATCCGCATGCAGGAATGGCCGGGGCTGATCGCCAAGTTCCATCAGGCGCTCAATGACGGGGTTCCAGCGGAATCTGACCAGGCTAAATGCCTGGCAGCCCAATGGCTTGAATTGTTCCAGTCCTATGCAGGTACCAACCCGGCTACCCAGATGAAAATTCGCCGAGCGATGGAACAGGAACCCACACTGACCGAGGGCACCTGGCTGACCCCGGCGTTGCTGCGTTATTTGCAGCAGTCGGTGGCGCAGTTAATGCGCGGCGCATGATAAACCGTCATGGCAAGACCATAGGTTTTTCTTATATCCGGCATAAGAAAGCCCAATTTACCTTGTTGATGAAGGCGGCGCATAATGCGCTTATCTTCTGATTTTTAAGGTAAACAGAAACCATCATGCTCCATTCTGCCCCGCTGATGCTCGTCGATGCCACGCCAGATGACATGGCGGCCGTGCAACAGATTTACGCCCATCACGTGTTATACGGTGCCGCATCCTTTGAAGAAACGCCGCCGACGCTGGAGGAAATGCAGCAGCGGCTGGGTAAGGTGCAGGAGGTTGGGCTGCCCTGGCTGGTGGCCAAACGGGCGGGCCAGGTGGTGGGATATTGTTACGCCACCCCCTATCGGCCGCGCCCGGCCTACCGATTTACCGTAGAGGAGTCGGTCTATATTGCCGATGGCCAGCAAGGCCAGGGCATTGGCAAGCTGTTGTTGGCCGAATTGATCGCCCGCTGCGAACTGGGTCCCTGGCGCCAGATGTTGGCTACCGTTGGCAATGCCAAAGAGAATCATGGCTCGCTGGCCCTGCATCAGAAACTGGGGTTTAGCAGCGTAGGCACGCTAAAGGCGGTGGGTTTTAAATTGGGTGAGTGGCGCGATACTCACATCATGCAACGCATGCTGGGGGAAGGTAGCGATAATTTGCCGCAGCAGTGATAAACCGGGTGCGGCAAATGCACCCGGCAATATCATCAGGCTTTTAAACGGCCACGAATGGCACCGAGAGCAGAAACCACCAACAGCACCACGCCGCCGGCAATCAGGCCAAACACCACGTTGAGCAAAGCAGGAATAACCCCCTGCAAGATCTGGCCGAAGGTCGGCACAACAGTGGCATAGGACGCCCAGTCCTCAAACAGATGATGTATCGGTGGCAGGCCATGGGTCAGGATGCCGCCACCGACCATAAACATGGCGATGGTGCCGACCACCGACAGAGTCTTCATCAGGTAAGGTGCAGCACTGACAATTCCGTTACCGATAGAACGGACCAAGGCACTGCTTTTGCGGCTCAGATACAGCCCCAGATCGTCGAGTTTGACGATGCCGGCCACGATGCCGTAAACCCCCGCAGTCATCACAATAGCGATACCACACAGCACAATCACCTGCTGGCTGAAGGTGGCTCCCGCTACGGTGCCCAGCGTAATGGCAATAATCTCGGCGGACAGCACAAAGTCAGTCCGTATTGCTCCTTTCACTTTACGTTGTTCGTAGGCCGCCACATCTTCGTTGGCATCCAGCGCCTCTTTCTTCTCTTCACCCGCTTGTTTGCTGTGGGTCAGGCTGTGAAATACTTTCTCAAACCCTTCGTAGCACAGGTAGGCACCGCCCACCATCAACAACGGCGTAATTGCCCAGGGGGCGAATGCGCTGATCAGTAACGCCAGCGGCACCAGGATCGCCTTGTTGATAAACGACCCTTTAGCCACGCTCCACACCACCGGCAGCTCGCGATCGGCCTTAACTCCGGAAACCTGTTGCGCATTGAGCGCCAGATCGTCCCCCAATACCCCGGCGGTTTTTTTCGCCGCCATTTTGGTCATCAGCGAGACATCGTCCAGCAGTGAGGCAATATCATCGATTAACGTCAGTAAGCTACTTCCGGCCAAAGCGGTTCATCCTTTTTAAATTTAACTCTTAGCTGTTTAGCATAGTGCTATTGATTTTGAATAGGTCAGGTTCGAAAGTTATCCCGCCACGTCCCCCGCCGGAACATTCAGTTGCCAGGACAAACCGAAGCGGTCGTTTAACCAGCCGAAGCGCGCGCTGAAACCATAGTCATCAATCGGCATCAGCACCTTGCCGCCTTCTGCCAGACGGGTGAAAACCCGCTCAAGTTCGGCTTCATTAGGCAGATTAATAAACAGAGATATTGCCGGGGTGAAGCTGAAATCATGGCTGATAGGGCTATCGGTGAATATCAGTCTCTGCCGTTCAAAGTCGATGAATGCCTGCCTGATACGCAGCGGCCCATCATTGCTGTCATCATAATGTTGCACCTGCTGAACCTTGAAACCGGCAAACAACTCACTATAAAGATCAATAGCCTGTTGGGCATGGGCATTACCCTGAAACATGACAAAAGTGGAAACCTTGCTCATGGGATACTGTCCTCACGACGATGAGTATTCATTAATGATAGCGGATGGATTGGCACCGCGACTCTACCCAAGGTAATGGGAGATGTTGCTGACGGCAAGGATAAGGCTACATCAGGAGGGGAAACGGCCTGCAGAAAAACTCCGCAGGCCGCGGAACAGATTATTCGGTTTCGTTCTTCGCCAAACGGGCATCTTTCTGACGACGGTAGTCACGGGCCGCCGCCGGGATCGGCGTCACCTTACCGGTTTCGATCCAGGTGCGCAGGCGGTTGGCGTCGGCAAAGTGGGTATACTTGCCAAAGGCATCCAGCACCACCAGCGACACCGAGCGGCTACCGATCATGGTACGCATCGCCAGGCAGTGCCCCGCTTCGTTGGTGAAACCGGTCTTGGTCAACTGGATATTCCATTTCTGGTTGTAGACCAGATGGTTGGTGTTGCGGAACGGCAGTGTGTAATTCGGATCCTTGAACGTCGCCATGCGTTCGGTGGTGGTACTAAGCTGGCCAATCAGCGGGTATTGCTTGGTGGCAATCAACAGCTTGGTCAGGTCGCGCGCGGTCGAAACGTTATGAATCGACAGCCCGGTCGGCTCCACGTAACGCGTGTTGGTCATCCCCAGCGATTTGGCTTTGGCATTCATCGCTTTGATAAAGGCACCGTAACCGCCCGGATAATGATGCGCCAGACTGGCGGCCGCACGGTTCTCCGACGACATCAGTGCCAATAACAGCATATCTTTACGGCTGATTTCACTGTTCAGACGAACGCGCGAGTAGACCCCTTTCATCTCCGGCGTCTGATGAATATCCACCGACAACATTTCATCCATCGGCAAATGGGCGTCCAGCGTAACCATCGCCGTCATCAGCTTGGTGATCGAAGCGATAGGTACCACTTCATCCGGGTTACGCGCATACATTACCTTGTGGGTCTGCATATCCACCACCATGGCACTGCCGGAAGCCAGTTCAGGCTCGGCGGCACGGGTGACCGCGTTATTTTCGCTGGCCAGCGCGCGCGGCGCGATGCCTGCTCCTGCCTGCAAAGCGAGCAGGGTTAGTACCAAAACACGTATTTTCACATGCATTACTCTGTAACGAAGAAGATGAAGGTCTTATTTGGCCGAATTATATGTGAGGGATCTGAAGTTGGCACTGGGATTATGCGAGCCGATTTGTGACAAATTCTGTCGAACAGAAAATTGCGCAAACCGCGAGCGCTCTGGGATCAGCGCTCGCGAGAAAAAAGTTACAGCGCCGGCTGCCAGGCCGACTGCGGCAACAGATATAAACCGGGTTGCTGACGAGCCCCTTCACCGACAATATGACCAATGCCCGCCGCCATCACCGCCAGCGTCACATCAAAGGCATTCAGGCTGTCGCCGTAGCCCGCCGTCAGGTTGAACATCGAGCCGTTGGCCAATAAATACAGCGTTTTTTCTTCCAGTTGGTAGGCGTTTACAAACGGCATAGGCTCGCTGTGCGGCAGGTTTTGCAGGAAGCCGACGTCAATTTCTGCCGTCACATGACCCACATTGAGAATGAATACCCCGTCCTTCGCCTGCTGCAGATGTGGCGCCGACAGCACGTTTTTCGCCCCGGTAGCGGTGGCAATCACATCGGCCTGGCTCACCGCACTGGCCAGTTCAACCACCGCCCAGCCGTCATAGCGTGCCTGTAGCGCCCGCGCCGGATCGATTTCCGCCACGATCACCTGCCCACCGTAGGCTTTTGCCGCCGCCGCAACGCCTTGTCCCACCAGGCCATAACCGATCACCAGCACGCATTTTTCATGCAGCGTCAAATGGGTGGTCTGGAAGAAGGTATGCCAGGCGGTCAGGCCGACCATATGGCGGTTATGCAGCCCTTCTTTGACCGGCAGGTCATCCCAGTTGAAGATCGGATAGCGCGGGGCCATGCCATTCAACCGGCTGATGCCGGAACCGGTGGCTTCCAGCCCGGCGATAATCTGCGGGCCGGCATTTGACTGGTGCAGACGGGTGGTCAAATCCGCCCCCATTTCACACAGATGAGTCGGCGCCCAGGCCAAAGCACGATCAAAAGATGCCGACCATTCGGCTTCGCTCATATCACGCCAGGCATAAGCCTCGGCACCATGGCGCTCCAGCCAGGCCACCACATCATCCTGTACCGTGGTCGGGTTACAGGTGGTCAAGTAAATCGCCGCGCCCTTGTCCAGCAAGCCCGCCACCAACGGTGCCATTTTCAGGTCCAGATGCATATTGCACGCCAGCCGCACGCCGCTCAAATCCGGCAACGCCGCTACCGCCGCCCGGGTGCGTGGCATATGGCGCATCGCCCAGTTCAGTTCGCTCTCAAAATCCTGATACATCTGTTGCTCCTCTACTGTGCGTCGCGCCGACAGGGCGCGGCTGACTGACAGAGAGTATACTGACCCTTATGTATTAAAGACATAAAGGGAGCAGCATGGCGGATTTGGCACACTACATTACGGATTACGGCTACTGGGCGCTGTTTATCGGTTGCCTGGCCGAAGGTGAAACCATCACGCTGCTGGGCGGTATTGCGGCGCATCAAGGGTTACTGCATCTGCCCTGGGTGATGGCCGTGGTGGCATTGGGCGGCACGCTAGGGGATCAGATCCTGTATTTCCTCGGCCGTCGCTTCGGCGGACAGGTGATTTCACGCATGAAGAGCCAGGAAAAGCGCATTGATCGCGCCAGAAAACTGATTGCCCGCCACCCGATGCTGTTTGTGATTGGCGTGCGATTTATGTATGGCTTTCGCATTATTGGCCCGGTGTTAATCGGTGCCAGCAAGCTGCCGCCGTCGCGTTTTGTCCCGTTGAATATTCTGGGCGCTATCCTGTGGGCGACAATCTTTGTGTTGTTGGGTTACTTCGGCGGTGAAGCGATTGCCCGGTTTATCTCGGGCTTCGACAAACGGCTGACCAGCGTGCTGTTCTGCGCGCTGGTGATCGCCGCCATCTTGTTGCTGAGATTTTGGTGGCGTCGCCGCCACGCCGACTAATGTTATCGGTTGAGCATCAGTTTCAGACCAAGCAACGCCAGCACTCCGCCGCCCAGCCGATCAAACCAGGCTTTAAACCGCAGATAGGTGCGGCGTGGGCGCGGTGACGAGAGCACAAAGGCCACGAAGGCGTACCACAACACATCGATGGTCAACGCGATTAGCGGTAACACAAGGTACATCACCGGCGAAATTTTATGACTGAGCAACGCGGCAAACACACTGCCGAACACGATGGCGGTATTGGGGTTGCCCAACTGAGTCAGCAGGCCGGTAGTAAAGGCTTTGTGGAACCCCAGATGCTGTTCGCCCACCGCTTCCACATTCAGCGGCTGAGTGGCCCCGCGCAGCATTTTGCAGGCCAGATAGACAAGATAAGCACCCCCCAACACTTTTAACGTGGTGTAGAGCCACGGCAGTGCCAGCAACAAAGATTGCAGCCCCAACAGGGCGATTAGCGCAAAGATAAAGCAGCCGACGCCCATTCCCAGCGCCACCGCCATACCGTCGCGACGCGAAGAGGCCACTGCAGTACGTGCCACCAGAATAAAGCTTTGCCCTGGGCTCATCGCCCCCAGCGTAATCGCCCCGCTAATGCTCAGTACCGATAATGCCGTCTCGCTCAACATGCTAGCTGCCCCATAGAGATCCCATCACTCAAAGTAGCTCAGCGAAGAAAATAAAAGCAATGCAATAGCGGGGATTATTCCGTTAGTGGCGTATCCCGCATCAGGGCCACCAGCTCACGCGCGGCCTTATCCAGCGGACGGTTTTTCAGCCAGATCAGGTGCATCGGCAGGCGCAGTTCGTTTTTGGTATTTTTGAATTTCAGCCGAACCAGCCGTTGTTGTGCCAACAAGGGGGCGGTCAACGACAGCGGGAAATTGCCCCAGCCCAAACCGGCCTCCACCATGCTCAGCGCCATCGGCAGGCTGTCGGTACGCCAGTAGGATTCCGCCACCTGCGGCCGCAAATCGGTAATAGGTAAATCGCGACTGGCCACCATAATCTGCCGTACGTTAACCAGATCTTCGAGGAACAGCTCGTCTGTCGCTCCGTTCAGCGCCGGATGCGAAGGTGAGAGCGTAGCCACCAGTGATTCCGCGCCGACGAAGTGGAACTGTTCCTGGCTGTTGATATTGAGCCCGCCGAACGCCAGAGCAACGCCAATCCTGCCCTGATGCAGCATATGCACCACATCGTCCTGCGGAGCGGTTAGCACTTCGATGTTCAGCAACGGGTAACGTTCCGCCAGCGTTTTAACCGCCACCAGCAAACCACTGCTGTTGATATCCGAGGCGACACCCACCGACAAGGTGCTCTCCAGCCCCTGAGATAATTCGATAGCGTGGTTCTGCAGCTGTTTAAGCTGGCCGGCTATCAGCCGTGCATGCGGGGCCAGCGCCAAGGCCATGGGGGTCGGCAGCGGTTCGCGGTGCGAACGATCAAACAGCTGAAACCCCAGTTCCGCCTCCATGTTGGCGATCCCCATACTGACCGCTGAAGGGACACGCCGCAGCGAGCGGGCAGCAGCGGAAAACGAACCACGATCCAGTACCGCCAGAAACAGCTCAATGTTATCGCTTGAAAAGTTCATTGACTTACCTGTCAGTTAAACTGACAGCTCCTGACTTTTTCTATCAGTATGATTGACGTTATCTTACTCGTCAGACGGCAAAAGGTCATCCGACCGCAAAGCCAAAAAATAGTCAGGAGATGAGTAATGCAAGGCGTTAAACGCAAACTGGTGTATGTCACCGCCTATGAAATTATCGGCATGGCGATCTCCGCACTCGGGCTGGCATTGCTTTCCGGCACCGCCCCCAGCAGTACCGGGCCGCTGGCAGTGATCATCACCACCATCGCAGTCAGTTGGAACTTCATCTATAACTCACTGTTTGAACTGTGGGAAAGCCGCCAGGCAACGCGGGGCCGTACCCTTAAGCGTCGCATTATCCATGCCGTGGGCTTCCAATTAACACTGGTGGTGTATCTAATTCCGCTGATCGCCTGGTGGATGGGCATTACGCTGTGGCAGGCGCTGCTGCTGGATATGGCGCTGATCGTCATTATCCCGTGCTACACCTTTGTGTTTAACTGGGCGTTCGACAAGCTATTCGGCCTGCCAAGTTCTGCCCTGCCGGCCGGCGAGTCTGCCTGAAAAACAGTCAATCCTCCCCATTGATGTTCTTCGCCTGCGCGACAATATCACCGCAGGCGAAGTGAGGTGTATTATCTCCCTTTTTTCTCATCGCGAATAAATAAGCAAAATCCCCTGTAGTTTGCGCGGTAATTATTATTCTGTGATTTTAATCACTTTTTATTCCTCGTTATTTCCGTCTTGATAAAATCAACCATCTTATTGAATAATATATTCTTTTGTATATAGAACAAAAAACAAACACAATTGCTCACGATTTATACGCAGGATTTTTTGCCACATTTACAGAGAAAAGGTAGCATGCTTCGCCGTTATTTAGCTGCGGTTGTTCATATAATATACGCAATGCATTTCATAGCTGAAGATCGAAACACGACGGGTATAAACAACAGAATGATGCCATGACCTCATTCTCATCACGGTTGGCAATAGCAATCGTTTGCTCCGAAACTGGGGCAGGATAATTTTACAGACGGGTAAAACAGGACGAACGATGCAATCACAAAAAAAATCGGCGCATGAGCAACATGCAGCCAGAAGACGTTGGTTAGACTCTCACGAATCCGGTTATCACAAAAGCATGGGCAACCGGCAGATTCAAATGATCGCCATCGGCGGTTCAATCGGTACCGGGCTGTTCCTCGGCACCGGCGGCCGGCTGGAACTGGCCGGGCCGGCACTGGCATTGGTGTATCTGGTTTGCGGTATCTTCTCTTTCTTCATCCTGCGGGCATTGGGCGAACTGGTTTTACACCGTCCTACCAGCGGCAGCTTTGTTTCTTACGCCCGCGAGTTTCTCGGTGAAAAAGCCTCTTACGTCGCCGGCTGGATGTATTTCCTCAACTGGGCGATGACCGGCATCGTCGACATCACGGCAGTAGCGCTGTATATGCACTACTGGGGTACCTTTGCCGATGTGCCGCAGTGGCTGTTTGCCCTCTGCGCCCTCGGGGTGGTCGCCACCATGAACATGATCGGCGTGAAGTGGTTCGCCGAAATGGAATTCTGGTTCGCGTTGATCAAAGTGGTCGCCATCGCGCTGTTCCTGGTGGTCGGCGTGGTGTTTCTCGGCACCGGCACCCCGGTGGCGGGCAATACCACCGGTCTGCACCTGATTACCGAAAACGGCGGCATGTTCCCGCATGGCCTGCTGCCTGCATTGGTGTTGGTACAAGGGGTGATCTTCGCCTTCGCCGGGATAGAGCTGATCGGCACCGCCGCCGGCGAGTGCAAGGATCCGGCCAAAATGCTGCCGAAGGCTATCAACAGCGTTATCTGGCGTATCGGCCTGTTCTACGTTGGCTCGGTGGTGCTGCTGGTGCTGCTGCTGCCGTGGAACGCCTACCAGGCGGGCCAAAGCCCGTTTGTCACCTTCTTCAGCAAGCTGGGCGTGCCCTATATCGGCACCATCATGAACATCGTGGTGCTGACCGCCGCGCTCTCCAGCCTGAACTCGGGCCTGTACTCCACCGGCCGTATTTTGCGTTCGCTGTCGATGGGCGGCTCGGCGCCGAAATTTATGGCCAAAATGAGCAGCCAGCAGGTGCCTTACGCCGGGATCCTGGTGACTTGCGGTATCTACGTGCTCGGGGTGGTATTGAACTATCTGGTGCCTTCACAGGTGTTTGAGATCGTGTTGAACATCGCTTCGCTGGGTATTATCAGCTCATGGGCCTTTATCATCGTCTGCCAGATGCGTCTGCGTAAGGCGGTGCGTGAAGGCCGTGCCAAGCCGGTAACCTTCAAGATGCCTGGCGCACCGGTCACCTCCTGGCTGACGTTGGCGTTCCTGCTGGCGGTAGTGGTCATGATGGCGTTTGACTACCCGAACGGCACCTGGACCATCGCAACCATTCCGGTGCTGGTCGTGCTGCTGGTGCTGGGTTGGTTCGGCCTGCGCAAACGCGCGCAGGAAGTGAAACTGGAACAGCAGGCACACGAAGAAGCCCATCACTAAGTTTTTAAAACTGCCCCAACCGGGGCAGTTTTACTCCCCTATACCCGGCCGTAAAAGGTCATTCTGGCGCTTTCCGACAGCGCGATATCCGGCTGTGCGTTATAAGCCAGCACCACCAGCATGCGGGTGATGTCACCTTCGGTCGGCGTGACCCTGTGCATGGCGTTGCGACCACGGAACAGCACCAAATCCCCTTCTTCCATTGCCAGCGGCTTAACGGCGCGTTCACCGTCCAGCACCTGGGAAACCCCGGCGTAATTCATCTCGCCGCGGTCGGCGTCGCGCAGATTTTCCACATATTCAAAGCGACCACCGGCCTGCGGTTTCTGGATTAACAGCGTGATGGCGAACGACGAGTTGTCAAAATGCCAACCCAGCTCCTGCCCGCGATGGGCATAGTGCAGGTTGATCGAAGACAGACGATCGGCGTAGGGATACAGACACTGTTCTTCCAGCACCGCACAGAGAAAATCGCGGAACGGTTGCGCGTCATACAGTGCGCGCAGCGGTGATTGCTGTGGGATCTCCTCATCGGTAATGCAGCCCTTGGACGAGACCACCAGCCGGTTGCGTGCATGATCGGCCGGCAGCGTTTCATCCTGCGGCCTGAGGTAGACGTTATGCTTGCTGGCGGCATAAAACGCCGCATGGCTGTGCTCCGCTCCTTCCAGACGGATAGTCGCCAATGCCGCCGCCGTGAGAAAGCCCGGCAACACCAGCGCCCCCGCCGCCGCCAGCGTAGCTTTGCATTGAGCCTGAAAGGCAGAGTCACCGATTGGGTTAGCGGATAAATCAACGATATGAGCGAGTGGCTGCATCAGAGGCTCCTTGGGCATAGCGGCCGGATAACCCACTGTAGCGAAAGCCGGATTGCCGTAATAACAAAAATACGTTATGGATGAGCTAACCAATTCTTAGCGATAGCCGCCATGAGCCAAACGTCCCGTCCTCGCCTGCCCAAACTGAACGCCATTTTGGCGTTTGAAACCGCCGCCCGCACCGGCAGCCTGGCCAAAGCGGCAGACCAGTTGGCATTGACCGCCGCCGCCGTCAGCCAACAGATCCGCCAGTTGGAACAGCAACTGGGTATTGTGCTGTTTATCCGCGCCAAGAGCGGCGTGACGCTGACCGAACAGGGAGCGGACTACCTGGCCTACGTGCAACAGGCCTTCGAAACGCTGCGCGTGGCGCAACAGCATGTTGATCGCCAACGGGGCAAGGAAACGCTGACGGTATTCGCCTTGCCGGCACTGGCATCCAAATGGCTGAACCCGGCGATCGGCGATTGGCTGGCCCGGCATCCACAGGTAGATATCCGCCTGCACGCCACCCATGCCGAAGTCGATTTCGCCGGTTCAGCGGCGGACTTTGCCCTGTGTTTTGGCGATCAGGACTACCCGCTGTTGGAAAAAGTGCAGCTGTTTCAGGACTGCGTGCAGCCGGTTTGCAGCCCGCAATTACAGGCCAGCGGCGACTGGACCCAGCAGCCGCTGATCCATGTCGATTGGGGCAAGGAAAGTCAGTTCCTGCCGGGCTGGCATGACTGGTTCAGCGCCGCCGGGCTACCCCCGCCACAACGGCGGGGCCTGACCTATAACCTGACCTCACTGGCGATTGATGCCGCGGTTGAGGGCCACGGCATTTTGCTCGGCCAGCAGCAGCTGATCCAGCGCGAACTGGCCAAGGAGACGCTGGTGCCGCTGGCAGAACCGGCACTGCCGCTCAGCAAACCCTACTACCTGGTTTATCCGCAACGTACGCTGGACAAACCCAAAGCGGCCGAGTTTTTGACGTGGCTACAGAGCATCGCGCCGGTAGTTACCGCTCGCTAGCCACTGCTGTCATTAGCCGGTTTGGGACATCATCTCGCCCAGCAACAGGTTGGTCGCACGCGGCAGGTAAACCTCGTTGCCGGCACCGGGGGTCAGCGTCAGTTCACCAATGTAGATTTGCTCGCGGGTGAGATAAAAATCGACACGGCAATAGTCCAAATCTGCCGCAACGGCTTTCGCCACCCGGATCATTTCATCCCAGAACGCCGGTTTTTCATTCAGCGTATTAATCTGCGGGATATCCGCCTGGGTAAAGAAACAGTGATGCGCATGCTCGTCCAAAAACTCCAGTGAAGTCGGCTCAGGCCCGCCACGCAACAGCTCTACGAATAAATAAGCGTGTTCACCGTTAAAAACATGCACCTTGTAGTCAATCAATTCACCTGCTGTTTCTATATCCAACAATTCCTCAACAAGGATCTGCTGCGGAATATTGGCATAGTGTTTCTCACGAAATCTTTTCCAATAGGTTATTTCAGACCATTCATTGAGAATTTTCGCAATTTCGGGGAAAGTCACTTCGCTTTTATCTTTGACTATCTTTACCTGCTGCGAGGCATTATTAGTTTTGATAACAAACGATTGAGGTAATGAAAGATAATCTTTTTCGGTAAAATTATCGCGAATCATAATGATGGGGGTTAGGTACTTTTCCGATACCCGCTGTGAAATATAGTCTCTGACCGCCACCTTATCGGCTAACCTACTGAAATCGCCGTGCGGATAGCGCATTCTTCGATAGATTTTCTCTGAAAATGTCTTCGGGTGTTTGAAGTTAATCCAGGTACCATGGGCAAGATAGTGGCTGACTTGATAATAGATAAAATCGGGCGCGGCCCGATAGAGTCGTTTTGCGAGTTTTCTCATTCTTCTCTTTCTTCCATGAATCTAGCATAAGGATAAATGCTGCTGACATTCCGGTTATGGCATCTTAATTATAAAACCTTGTAAGTCATTCCTTACAGATGGCAGGGAAATAATCGGATGATTCCTATTATAAGATGCGACAGGGAAAGTACCAGTGAAATTAAAATTCATAGATATCAATATCGTGAGAAATGCGTTTTGGATGATATCCGAAAAAATGGTGTCTATCCTTGGCGTTATTTTTATTACCGCTTATATGGCGAGATATATCGGCCCGGAAAGCTTTGGCAAAATCACCTTTGCCACCGCGATTTTCGCCATTACTCAAACGCTGGCGCTGCTGGGCTCCGATACCGTGCTGTTCAAGCGGATCAGCCGCAACCCGGCCTCGGGAACGGCATTGATGTTTTCCACCAACCGGCTGCGTCAGGGCTGCTTTGTGTTGTTCTCGGCGGCAATATTGATTTACACCGGGCTACGTGAGGATTTCATTACCTTCTATTTTTGCGCCGCCACCTTTGTCGCCAGCTTCTTCTCACTCAGAGACGTCTTCACCATCTATCATGATGCCCGGCTGGAGTCGCGCTTCAATACGCTGGCCAACGTCAGCGGGCTGGGCAGTGCGCTGCTGGTGCGTTATCTGATCGTTTATTTTGATCTGCATCTGTATTACCTGGCGATCCCAATCGTGATGGTTTATTTGATCCCCTATCTGATCCGCC
Organism: Serratia proteamaculans; assembly: GCF_004684015.1. Classification (GTDB taxonomy): domain Bacteria; phylum Pseudomonadota; class Gammaproteobacteria; order Enterobacterales; family Enterobacteriaceae; genus Serratia; species Serratia proteamaculans_F. Next base: position 42,805 of record NZ_SRIA01000010.1, on the reverse strand, counting down.
ACCATATCTATCACCGCCGTCATCCGCGCTTTGTCGCACCAGGTCGCGTTCGCCGCAAATACGTGCGCTATCTGCTCGCCAGCGGCCTGCCCCTGGCGGTTTCCAATGTCTCCATCGCCATCTACACCCGGCTGGCGCAGTTGTTCCTGATGTGGTTCGTCTCCGCCGAAGCGCTGGGCATTTACTCCGTTGCCATTACGCTGGCCACCGCCTGGATGTTTGTCACCGATGCGGTGATCACCTCATTTTTCGCCAAAATATTCGCTTATCAACGCGATGATGCCATGCGCACCACCGCCAAACTCAATGGGCTGGTGCTGGCGATTGCCACCGCTATCGTCGCCGGCATCTTTTTGCTCGGTAAACCGGTGATTGTGCTGCTGTACGGCGAACAGTATTTGGCGGCTTACCCGGCGATGGGGGTGTTGGCGGTTGCCACCCTGCTTTCCGCCCTGGGTACCCTGGCCTACAAATACATTGTGATTTTCTCCGGCTACGGCTTCTTGTCGAAGAAGATGTTTCTGGTATTTATCATCAATATTCCGCTGTCCTACTGCCTGATCCGCCAATACGGCATGATGGGCGCGGCCTACAGCACCCTGCTGACCGAGTTGTTGTCGTTGACCCTGCTCAACTACTTCTTCCGCCGTGGCGCAGTATTGCAGATGCACCTGCGCTCGCTGAACCCTTTGACCTATCTCCGGCGTACAACCCAGGGTGGTTAGATAATCAAGCCCCGTAACCACAGGAACGTTAATTGTGGTTCCCGTTCGCCCGCTGACAGCGGGCACAACGCTCAGTGCTTAAGCTGCCCTCTCTCTCCTGCTAAGTTGCTCTCACAGGCCGAAAGCTTTAAAAGCGAATCGCCTTCGGCCTGCATATTTTTATTTTCAAAACACCTCTGTGCCACTGCAAATATTACTTTGCAAAAGCCTGCATAACCGAAAATATGAGGATAACCCTATGATCGCATTAAATGACTATGCCAATCTGCGCGCATATACCGGCAGTGAATCAACCGTAATGATTGAAAATAGCCATCACCACGGCGTATTCCTCCGTGACGGTGCAGACACTACCAGCCTGGATAATGGCGCCACCATTATTCGTGACACACAGAATCGTTGTTGGAAACGTATTATCAATGACGGGGATTACAGCATTGACTGGTGGTTTCAGGCTGGCGATGAACAGGACTACTCGCTGACCATTAACCGTGCCAGCAACTTTTTACAGGTTAAAGATGACGAATGGTGGAAATCAGCCATTCCGACTACCCCCGCAGGTATTAATCTGGTTGGGCCCGGGGGTGTACGCCAATGTAAAACCACTGCCAATTTAAAACTGTGGAAAAACTCCGTCGACTTTAAGGGCACCATTCTGGATTTTCGCGGCGCAACAGATATTGAATGCGTGCGAGTGCTTTACAGCTCAGGAGCGCCGGCCATTTATAACCTGCGCATTGTCGGTACTGCGGATGCAACAGCCAACCTACGAGGTCTGTGCGTTTATAGTGATGCTGCAAATATTCATGGCATGCCGACCAGCCAATTGCTGGTACAAAACGTTTGGCTCACCGACCTGTATAAAGGCATCATGTTTGGCAACAATGCCTACATCCAAAGCTGGCACAGCATTATGGTACGTGGCTGCGTTTGGCCAATCTGGTCAGCCAGCACCGCCAATGCTGGTGAAAAAATTGTGTTTTACAAATGCCTGTTTGGCGATGGCACCAACTTTTATCAGGGTGTCCATTCGCTGGCGTTCCGTGATTGCTCATTTGACTACAGCGGCTTTAACAACGTGGCCGATCAACAAGCGAATACTGACTACGGGTTATTCGATCTTAAATCCGGCACGCTAGACTTTAAAAACTGCCACTTCGAGTGGGGTAATGAACATCGCCGTAACTCCCGGCCGGTATTTACCAGTAACAACGGCGGCACGGTAAAAATCAAAGACAGCCAGTGGCATAGCGTGGAAACCAATGTGACAGATCCAGATGGTACGGTTCCCTATCAATACGTTGAGTATTTCTATTTCGATAAGTCCAGCGATCTTAGCGGCAAATGCTACATTGACGGTTTCGATCTGATTAACTCAGATATCAAGAAAGGCTGGTCCAATAATCATATCGAAATGAAGCGAATCGGGGCGCCCGGCTACCTTAATATGTGGCGTCAATTGTACCTCGGTGATGGTGTTAATCATCTGCCAGAGCCTACCTGGAAAGAAAACAGCGCACTATTGCTGAACAACGTTTATGCAGCTACCGGTAATCGAATTTCACAAACAGAAACCTCAGACCTGGCGATTACCCTGAAAAATGGCGTCATCACTGCAACCACTAAAACACCGGCAACGGCGGACAAGAAAATTGAGATTTATTTCCCAATTGAAAAAAATGATCTTGTTTTGTGGCGCACCACGCTGGAAAACCTGAAAGGTTTGAGCTCGTTGGATGTCACCATTGGTACCTACCAAGGGAAATATGAGCTTAACGGCAGCGCCGGGGTCAATATCCTGCTTGAGAAAACCTGTCAGTGGGGCAGAACCGGGACGGTAACCCCAGCATCTTCGGCAACAATGACTTCGGATCGCATTACTGCACTGAACTCTGCCGAGTATTTGCCCCTGCCTGAGGGTTATGTCAACTATGCCCGTATCCTAATCATCCTGAAAAACTTCGCCGGCAGCGCCACCAGCCCGGCTTCGGTAGATATCACCAAACTGCTGTGCCAGAAAATCGATATTGTTTCCCGTAATCCGCGTAAAGCCTGGTAACGGACAAGAGCCGCCTCAAACGAGGCGGCTCTTTATCCCTTCATGCAACTAGTCATATTGGCTCCAAATATGAATGACACTACTTCATAACTTCTTCCGTCGTGGTGCAGTATTGCAGATGCACCTGCGCTCGCTGAATCCTTTGACCTATATCCGGAGGCCGATTAGCAGCGGCTAGCTCTCCAGCTCGACCACCCTGACATACAAGGCAGCAAGCAGTGACAGGTCAATCAACAGCGCAAAAGCGTAGGGAAAACCCGTTACTCCGCTAAAACTCGATTGGATCAGCAGTACCGCCGCAACCGCAAGGATAACTCCTGCGATCAACAGCGCAGGCGCCTGTGTGTGCCGCCACAACGCATGCCCCTCTTTTTTGCCTTGATGTATCGCGACGGCGTAAACCATTCCCTGACCCAGCCCAGACACAATCATTGCCGTCAGCAATGACAGTTCGCCAGGCAAGTCATGCAATGTCAGGATCAGTAGCAAGGTGCCGACGGCACTGATGACAAAGCCCTGGCGCACGCGGGTCAGGCGACTTTTGTGCTGGAACACTCTCAATTGCATTAAAAATACGGCCAACACAAAGGCGATAATGAAAATGGTCAGCATGGCGATCAACAACAGCGGGCTTTCCAACGCATAGCGCTTGAGCAGTAGGGCAACTTGCGCCACCAGCCCACTGAATAAAAGAATACCGGCATTAGATTGCGCCTGCTCTTGCACGGAAAAGGGGGCAGATAAGGAAGACATTGTCATAAAACCCTCACTATATAAAAGCGGCGATAGAAAATTAAATTCATCCTCGGAAGGAGGTATATTGAGCCTATCGCATATATAATCAGGCAATCAAAGTCAGAGTTTTCACCCATGGATGAAAATAACTCATCATGCAATCCTCCCGTTTACCGCCGCTGGGCGCACTGCGCGCCTTCCATGCCGTTGCCGATTGTCTCAGCTTCAAGCAGGCTGCCGGGCAACTGAATGTCAGCGCCACTGCTGTCAGCCATCAAATCCGTTTGATTGAATCCATGCTGGAATGCCGCGTATTCGAGCGCAACGCGCAGGGGGTGAAACTGACCGAGGCCGGACACTTGCTGTATACGGGCACGCAATCCGCCTTTACCGCCCTGGAAGAGTCGGTAAAAAAAATTGATCAGGCCAGACAACCTCCGGCACTGACCATCACCACCACCTCTAACTTTTTGACCAATTGGCTGGTGCTGCGCCTTGAAAGCTTTAAGGCGCAATTCCCCGAGATTGATTTACACCTGCATACCAGCGTGCAAAGCGTCGACTTAACGCAGCGTACTGTCGACGTGGCCATACGTTATCGTGAAACCGCTGAAATAGGCCTGCACAGCACCTTGCTGTATGAGGATCGGTTTATTGTGGTTGCCAGCCCGGCACTGGCCTTAAATTCCCTGAGTGACCTGCATCGCACGACGCTGTTTCACGTCGAGAACAGGCATGTTCCTGCCGAAAGCCCTGACTGGAAACACTGGCGGCAAGGTTACGGGCCGGAGAATCTGAATATTTCCAGAGGCCTGTATTTCAGCGATGAAACCCATGCGCTGCAGGCCGCCGTGGCTGGGCAAGGGGTGGTTATTGCCAGTAAGTTGCTGGCAGAAGATTTGATAAAACGCAAAATGCTGGTGGCGCCTTTTGAATTGTCTTTGCCCGGCGCAAATTATTATCTGGTGACGCTGGAAGACACTGCCGAGCGCCCCGACGTCGTATCATTACGCGACTGGATGCAGAAAAATATGCGCCCCGGCACGCTGGGGTAAGGGATTTATTGGCTGAGCCTGGAGCTTAATGCCAGTGCAGCACCACGGCACCGGCCAATACCGTTAACACGCCCAGCCACTGTATGGCGGCAAGACGCTCATGCAGCAGCAAAGCACCCAGCAGCGCGGCGATGCCGCCAGAAAGCGTGCTAAGCACCGTCACCACCGCCACCGATCCGCCGCCTGCCCCTACGGCAAAGGCGCTAAAGCCACCCAGGTTGAGCAAACTGGCCGCCAGCAGCAGCCCGCCCTGCCGCCAGTCTGGACGTGATACCAATGCACGCCGGTTAGTGCTCAGCGCCAGCAGGGCCGTTAACCCCAGCGTATAGCCGAGCCACAGGCTGACACTCGGCCCCAGCACTGGCAGCGTGTATTTCCCCTGCAACCAAAAACCGGTGCCATAACCGCATGCGGCGATCAGCGCGAAGGCCATCGCCGGTAAGGTCGACGAAGAATTGCCCGGCTGACGAGCGGGACTGACGGCGGTCAGCATCACCCCCAGTAAACAAATAACCAGTCCCGTCAGCGTCAGCGCCCCCAGATGTTCACCACTGAGCCATGACAGCAGCGTAGTCACCGCACCGTAGCTGGTCACCAGGGGAGCCACCATCGCCGCCTTGCCAATAGCAAAGGCCTGCGACAGCGCCAGTGACCCGCCTATGATCAGAGCAGCGGCCAGCAATGCCAGCCCCCAAACCACGCCGGAAGTCGCAAAGACAGGAACCGCCGTTGCCGGTAATAAGGCGCTAAAAATCACAAAGCCAATCGCCTGCGAAAAAAATACTGCCCTGCGCACCCCCACCGATCGGGCGTTGATACCGACCAAAAAATCCGTGCCGCCCCAGCACAGTGCGGCAGCCAGCCCCATCACAATGTCCACGCGATACTCCCGTCGAAAATTTGCCCTAAAAGTAAGCAAAAAATCACTTGTGGAACATCGATAGATTGGCAATATGGTTGAATGAAACTCAAGCTGAACGCTCAACCTCGCCTGCCCTCCCTGAAAGCTCTGCATACTTTCGAGGTGGCGGCGCGCTGCGCCAGTTTTACCGAGGCAGCGGATGAGTTGAACGTCACGCTGGGAGCGGTCAGCCGCCAGATACGTCATCTGGAAAATGAGCTGGGCGTCGAGCTGTTTCACCGCAAGGGGAACGCGGTGGCGCTAAACGACACCGGCAAACAACTGGCTATCGACGTGACTCGCGCACTCACGTTGCTGCAAAAAGCCAGCGATCGCGTCCGACCAGAGCAACAGCAAACGCTGAAACTGACCTGTACGTTGGGCATCGCCAGCCATTGGCTGGCTGCACGACTACCGGCACTGCGCCGTGCCGATCCCGATGTTTCACTGGTGCTGGATGCCAATGAAAGCCTGCGTGACCTGGCCAATGGCGAAGCGGACATTGCCATCCGCTATAGCCCAACGGCCAACCCGCCGCCGCACTCCCGTGAGCTGCTCGCCGATGCCTTTGCGCCGTTAGCCAGCCCAGCCTTTCTCGCCGCGCATCCTCGTCGCATCACGGTCGCCGCTTTGGCGCTGTCGCAGTTGATTCATTCGCCGTGGAAAGATGGGCAGAAGATGGGCGTCGCCGGCTGGCAAGACTGGTTCGCCGCCTTTGGCGAAGGTACCACCGCTCCGCGCGGTATTCTCACCTTTAACAGCGTCGGCCATGCCCTGCAGGAAGCGATCGAAGGCAACGGCATCGTACTCGGCAGCCTGGCAGTAGCCCAGGATGCCCTGACCACCGGCAAGCTGGTTCGGGTATTTGACGACGCCCGACAACTGCCCGCCGCCTATCAATACCGCCTGTGTTGGGCGGACAGCGCATTCGTCAGTTCCACCACCCGCCGCTGGGTAAACCTGTTGTTGCAGGCGGCAGGAAAAACCCCGGCGTTCTGACATAGCACTTATTGCCCCCACAACTTTGCCAAATCCAACTATTTTATGTTCAATTTTTCTGCTGTGAGATAAGCCGTGGACAGACAACGCTACCTGCAACATATTGGATTCGCAGGCATCCCCAAGCCCGACCTTCTGACGCTACAACAATTACACCGCGGCCATATGCTGAAGGTTCCTTTTGAAAACCTGAGCATTATTTATCAGCAGGGGATCCATCTGGAAGAACAGGCGCTGTTCAATAAAATTGTCGAACACAACCGGGGCGGCTTTTGCTACGAACTGAACCGGCTGTTTGCTCTGCTGTTGCAGGACATCGGTTTTAGCGTGCATTTTATTTCCGGTGAGATCCGCGCCCGCGACGGCAGCTTCGGCCCGCCGTTCGACCATATGGCGCTGATGGTGGAGCTGGATCAGCCGTATCTGGTGGACGTGGGCTTTGGGGATTCATTTCTGACGCCGCTAAAGATAACCACTGCCGAGCAACAGCCACAAAGCACCGGTACTTTCCACCTGGAACAGGAAGGTGAAATTTACTATCTGGAGCGCCGTAACGGCGATCAGCGTTCGCACGCCAAAACGCTCTATCGCTTCAGTCTGCAAAAACGTCGGCTCGACGAATTTGCCGACATGTGCCATTACCACAGCACCTCACCACAGTCGCATTTCACCCAGAAATTGGTGTGCTCCCACGCCACGGAAAACGGCCGGGTGACCATCAGCGAGAACAAGCTGATTATCACCGAAGATCACCACCGCCGGGAGTCGACGCTGCATTCGGAAGATGAACGCCGCGAAGCGCTGATGCACTACTTCCAGATTGATCTGGACAACTGAACCTCTCAGATTGGCTATACTTTAGCCCGATGGAAGCAGTCAATCGAGAGGAAGCATGATGAAAAAGAAAATCCTGGTGGTACTCACCAGCATTGCCAAATACCCCAGTATCGATCGCGCCACCGGCCTGTGGCTGGGGGAAGCGGTGCACTTCGTGAAGAAAGTGGAAGCTGCCGGCTATCAGGTTGATTATGTCAGCCCGTCAGGCGGTTATACCCCCATCGATCCCCACAGCCTAGCCATGGCTGACGCCACTGACTGGGAGTGGTATCAGAACAAGCCGTTTATGAACCGGCTGGGTGCCACGCTAAAACCGTCCCAGGTAAACGCCGCCGATTATGGTGCCATTTACTATGCCGGCGGCCATGGCGTGATCTGGGATTTCCTGGACAACCCGGCATTGCAAACCCTTAGCCAGTCGATTTATGAAAGCGGCGGCGTGGTCTCCTCCGTGTGTCACGGCGCTATCGGCCTGTTGAATATCAAACTGGCCAACGGCGATTACCTGATTAGCGGCAAAAAGGTCACCGGTTTCAGCAATGAAGAGGAACAGCTAGCGGAATTGGATAAGCTGGTGCCCTACCTGACCGAAACCGAGCTGAAAAAACGTGGAGCCCTTTATCAGAAAGCGGCTGAACCCTGGGCCGCATTCGCATTGAGCGATCAACGGGTGGCCACCGGGCAAAACCCGGCGTCGGGGGCTGCGGTGGCAGAGGAAGTGCTTAAACTGCTGGCAGGAAAATAATCGTTAATTCATTGGGGGAGCACAGCTCCCCTGTTTCATCCTTAACGACAGATCACCCGGGCAATATCCTTCGAGTTATTCAACGCACGGATCTCGCTGAAGAGTTCGGTCGCCTGGTCATATTCTTTACGCAAATAACCCAGCCACTGTTTTATCCGCGCCACGTGGTACAGGCCGGTATCGCCCTGTTTTTCCAGATGAACGTATTTTTGCAGCAGCTGTACTACCTGTGGCCAGGGCATGCGCGGTTCATTGTATTTCACTACCCGGCTCAGGTTGGGCACATTCAGCGCGCCGCGCCCGAGCATCACCGCATCGCAGCCGGTGGTTTGCAGGCAATCTTGCGCGCTCTGGTAGTCCCAGATCTCGCCGTTGGCGATCACCGGAATGGTCAGTCGCTGACGGATCTCGCCAATCGCCGCCCAGTTGATACGCTCGGCCTTGTAACCGTCCTCTTTGGTGCGGCCATGTACCGCCAGTTCGGTGGCGCCGGCCTGCTGCACCGCATCGGCAATTTCAAAGCTGCGGCTGTCGTTATCCCAGCCCAGGCGTATTTTTACCGTCACCGGTAAATGGGCAGGTACTGCCGCACGCATGGCTTTGGCGCCCTGGTAAATCAGCTCCGGGTCTTTGAGCAGCGTCGCCCCGCCGCCGCTGCCATTGACCAACTTGGATGGGCAACCACAGTTAAGATCGACGCCGTAAGATCCCAGTTCCACCGCGCGAGCGGCATTTTCTGCCAGCCACTGCGGGTATTGACCGAGCAATTGAATACGCACCAGAGTGCCGGACGGCGTGCGGCTGGCGTGATGCAGTTCGGGGCACAGACGGTAGAAAGACTTGGCTGGCAGCAGTTGATCGACCACGCGCAGGAATTCGGTGATGCACAGGTCGTAGTCGTTCACTTCGGTGAGCAACTCACGCACCAAAGAATCGAGAACGCCCTCCATCGGAGCCAATAATACGCGCATGTTCACCCCTGCTAAAAAAGACGCGCAATGATACGGGGGAATACCCGCAGCAGACAAGCATCTGGGGGAATAAAACCGCGCTACGCCAATTGGCGCAGCGGTACACCGGCGATAAAGGCCTCGATGTTTTCGATCGCTTCGCGGAAATAGATTTGATAGTTGCTGTCGGCCACATAACCCAGATGCGGCGTCGCCAGCACATTGGGCAGATGGCGGAAGATGTCGTCGCTCGGTAAAGGTTCAACCTCAAACACGTCCAGCCCGGCACCGGCAATTTGCCCCTGCTGCAATGCGTCAATCAACGCGCTGCGATCGACAATCGCCGCACGTGAGGTATTGATCAGATAAGCGGTTTTCTTCATCGCCTGCAGCTCCGGTCGGCCCACCAGCCCACGGCTACGCTCACTGAGCACCAGATGAACCGAAACAAAGTCGCTCTGTTCAAACAGCGCCTGTTTGGATGCAGCCAGCGTCACTCCCACTTCGGCAGCCCTTTCCGCCGTCAGGTTTTGGCTCCAGGCCAGCACCCGCATGCCAAACGCCTGTGCCACCACCGCCATTTGGCGGCCAATCTTGCCCAACCCCAGCAGACCCAGCGTCTTGCCCTGCAGCGTTATGCCAACCGCCTGCTGCCATGGTCCGTTGTGCCGCAGGCCGTGATTTTCCACCAGCAGATGTTTTGCCAATCCCAGCAGCAGTGCCCAGCTTAGCTCCATCGGCGCGGCTGAGCCGCTGGCGGTACCGCAGACAATCACCCCGTGCTGTGCCGCTGCCGCCAAATCAATAGAGGCATTGCGCATACCTGAGGTGATCAACAGCTTTAATTTGGGCAAGCGCGCCAGCAGCGTGGCGGTGATGGGGGTGCGCTCACGCATAATCACTAAAATGTCGCAGTCTTGCAGATGTACTGCCAGTTCCGCTTCATCACTAAAATGCTGGCTGATGGCGAACACCTCAACCCGATCGCCGAGGGCCGACCAGTCCGCCATACTGAGCGCGACCTGCTGATAATCATCGAGAATGACACATTTCAGTTTCAACTTCGGCTCCGGGGTTCAGGGGCAGTCAGTCGGCGCGCACGTCAACCAGCACCGGGCAATCGGCATTTTCAATCACCAGCGCACTGTGCGACCCATTCATCAAACGCCTAAAGGGCGAAAGATGGCGGCGGCCCATAATAATCATCGTCGCGTTCAGCTCTTTAGCCTGGGCGACGATGGTTTCTGCCGGTTCACCGGCTACCACCCGTCCACGCGCGTTGACGCCAGCGCCTTGCAGTTCGGTCAGCGCCTGGCGCACCACTGCCGCAGCGGCATTCTGCTCATCCTGCGCATAGTCGAAATCTGCCGGATCTTCACCCGCTTCAATTTCATACGGCCCCTCCATGGCATAGCTCAGATCAACGCAGCACAGCACCACTACCGCCGCCTGTTGCGCCAACGCCTGTTCCGTAGCCAGTGAAATGACTTTGCGCGCATTAGCGGAGTTATCAACCGCGACCAACAGTGTTTTCATTATCTTCTCCGATTAATCTCGAGACGCCGCCTTGCCGATTTCATCGATCAGCGCGTCTTTGCACCTGAGTATTTCCTCGCGGAAGCGAGTTTCATTTTTGGTAAAACGGGAGCTGGGCACTAACAGACTGATGGAGAAACGCCCCAGAATGGTGTCGATGGCCACCGCCATGGTAGAGACGCCTTCCAGCGTTTCCTCCCGATCATAGGACAGACCGGTACGGCGTATTTCGGTTAAGTGCTCCAGCAATGCCGGAAAATCACGCACCGTCATATCGGTCACCGCCATATAGGCCTCGCCCAGCAGTTCCCTGGCCGCATCGTCGCTGTTCAATGCCAGCAGCGCCCGCCCGCCGGAGGTGCTGTACAGCGGCAGATTCATGCCGATACGCGGCACTACCCGCAGCTCACGATCCGCAACAACGTAATGCACCACCGCCAGTTGCAGACCACTGGCACGCCCCAACGAAACCGTCTCGCCGGTGGCGTCACTCAACGCCTGTAACCAGGGCGTCGCAATCGACACCATTTCGGTATGTACGCTGGCAATCAACCGCAGCAATGATGGCCCCAGCCGCACACCACCGGCACCGCCGCGCACCAATTGCACGGAATCGAGCGCGTTGACGATACGTTGCACGGTGGAACGCGGCAGATCGACCGCCAGCGCAATTTCCCCCAGGCTCATGCCATTGGGTTTTTCACCCAACGCATCAAGGATTTTCGCCGCACGGGTAATGACCTGAATACCGCCAGCCTTTTCGTCATCACTAAATGTAGAGGGTTCAGACATAGAAGTTATCGCTCCTTGCTTTTGGACCACACTGTAACACTTTTTTATTCCCGGCAGCACAATGTACCGCATTGCAATACAGCGCATCACAATGTAGCATGCGTCACATTGTATCGCTATGCAATACAGTGCATCGCAATTTTCGTTTCTGGAGTTTTACTATGAATGCTCAGCCTGCGCCTGCCGTCGCCGCGCCGCATCCTTTCACTCTGCGTTTGGCTGTGGGGTTGGTGGGGGTGCTGATTGCCGCCCTGACCTCAGGACTCAATGATCGCATCAGCGATCTGGCGCTGGCCGATATCCGCGCGGCTATCGGTATCGGTTTCGATCAAGGGAGCTGGATCACCTCGGTTTATCAGGCAGCGGAAGTGTCGGCCATGATGGTGGCCCCCTGGTTTGCCGTGACCTTTTCGCTACGCCGTTTCGCCCTGGTGATGATCGGCGGTTTTGCCACCGTCGGTGTACTCCAGCCTTTAACCGCTGATCCCACGCTGTTTATTACGCTGCGGGTGGTACAAGGCCTGTTTGGTGGCGCATTGCCGCCGTTGCTGATGACGGTGGCGCTGCGCTTTCTGCCGCCCGGCATCAAGCTTTACGGGCTGGCCGCCTACGCGCTCACCGCTACCTTCGGGCCTAATGTCGCGGCACCGCTGGCGGCGCTGTGGACCGACAGTCTGGGTTGGCAGTTTGTGTTTTGGCAGGCGGTCCCGCTGTGTTTGATCGCCTCCTTACTGATCGGCTGGGGATTGCCGCAGGATCCCTTACGGTTGGAACGTTTCCGCCAGATCGATGGGTTCGGCATGCTGACCGGTTGTAGCGGTATCGCACTGTTGATTCTCTCGTTGACTCAGGGAGAGCGACTCGACTGGTTCAATTCCCCCTTGATTAGCCTGATGTTGCCGGTTTCCATTGCGCTGCTGGTGGTGTTTTTGATCAACGAATGGTTCCACCCGTTGCCGCTGTTAAAACTGCAATTACTGCGGCGAATAAATCTTTCTTATAGCCTGCTGACGCTGGCTGGCGTGCTGTTGCTGGCGCTGTCAGGCTCGATGCTGCCGTCGTTTTACTTTTCGCAGGTGGAGGGTTTTCGCACCGTACAATTTGCGCCGCTGGCCTTAGCCGTCGGCTTGCCGCAGTTGGTGATAGCACCTTTAATCGCCACCCTGTTGAACCTGCGTTGGGTAGACTCCCGCTGGGTGTTGACCCTCGGTGCCGCGTTCATCGCCGGCTCTTGTCTGCTTGGAATGCAACTGACCGACGACTGGGCGCGGCAAAATTTCTGGCTGATCCAGAGCCTGCAGGCGTTTGGCCAACCGATGATGATTTTGCCGGTTTTACTGATGTCCACCAGCGTGATCATGCCACCGGAAGGTCCCTTCGCTTCCGCCATGTTTAACACCGTGCGCGGTTTTTCCGCCGTGGCAGCAGGCAGCCTGGTCGAGAATTTTATGAGCCACCGGGAGCAATTTCACTCTCATGTGCTGGTTGACCGGTTAGGCAATCGCCCGTGGCTGATGACGGCAGAAAACTCAGAACATGCCAGCGGTACCGTGCCGCTGTTGCCGGACGGCTCGGTCAGTTCAGTGGAAAACCTCGGGCACTTTTCGACGCTGGTCAAACATCAGGCGGTGATCCTCAGCATCAGTGACGCCTACCTGCTGATTATTGGCTGCGCGCTGCTGCTGGTGTTGCTGACCGCCTGGCTGCCGAAGCGCACTTATCCACCACAAACGCTTTTACCCTTAGTTCCAAAAACATCAGGATCATAACCATGAGCTACACCCCTGCAAAACGAACCTTAACTCTGGCGTTGCTGCTGTTAGTCCTGCTGGCTATCGCTTTCTTTGTTCGCTCATCGCTTAACCGCCATCATTTTCGTACCGATGACGCAGTAGTGAGTGCCGACTACACGCTGGTAGCCCCCAAGATTTCCGGCTATATCCGCAGCGTCAATGTCAGTGATAATCAGCAGGTGAAAGCCGGTGACGTGCTGGCCACTATCGACGACCGGGATTACCGCGTGGCGCTGGAAACAGCACAGGCCAATCTGCAGATGAGCCAGGCCAAGCTGACCAGCATTCAGGCACAGCTGGATCAACAGCAGGCCAATATTGCCCAACAGGAAGCCAGCGTCAGCGCCAGCCAGGCCACGCTTAACTATGCCGGGCAGAATGCCGATCGCTATCGCCGATTGCTGAAAACCGGTACCGCCACCGCCGATGAACAGCAAAAATCCGCTTCCGTGATGCAGACCGCTGCGGCGCAGCTAAAGCAAAATCAGGCAGCCGTGGTTGCGGCACGCAAGGAAGTTGGGGTGTTGCAGGCCAGCCGGAAACAGGCCGAGGCCAATATTGCCGCCTCACAAGCCAGCGTGGATCAGGCGCGTCTGAACCTTTCCTATACGCAGATTATTGCACCGATTGCCGGCACCGTCGGTCAGCGCGCAGTGCGTCAGGGAGCCTGGGTTTCCGCCGGTACGCGGCTGCTGGCGGTGGTACCGCTGCAGCAGAGCTATGTGGTTGCCAACTTCCTGGAGACGCAGTTGGCTGGGGTTTCTGCCGGCCAACCGGTTTCAATCAGCGTGGATGCACTGCCTGGGGTGACATTGCGCGGTCACGTTGACAGCATCGCCCCGGCGACCGGTGCCACCTTTGCCGCCATCAGTGCCGATAACGCCACCGGCAATTACACCAAAGTCGTCCAGCGCCTGCCGGTGAAAATTCTGCTGGAACCGAATCAGCCGGAGCTGGCGCGACTGCGCGTCGGCATGTCGGTGGTGCCGGAACTCGAGATGCGCTGATTTTTGCCTATAAAAAAGGCCACCCTAAAGGTGGCCTCTTGGCAGCTGAAAACAGCGCAATTTACTCAGCCGGGCGGCTGCGCGGACGGCGCGGAGCACCTGAACGCGGCTTGCCATCACCCTGCGGACGGGCATTGCCGCCACTGCGGTTTTCACGCTGACCGCCGTTGCCACTACGCTGACCGCCACCGTTACCGGAACGCTGACCACCGCCGTTGCCGCGTGGCGCACCGCGCCCGCCAGCCTGACGACCGTTGATGATCGGTTCTGCCTTGATGCTCGGGTCCGGCTCATAGCCTGGCAGAGCAATACGTGGGATCTCACGTTTCAGCAGGCGTTCGATATCACGCAGCAGTTTGTGTTCATCCACGCACACCAGCGAGATAGCCTCACCGGTACGTTCCGCACGACCGGTACGACCGATGCGGTGCACGTAGTCTTCCGGCACGTTAGGCAACTCGTAGTTCACCACATGTGGTAACTGGTCGATATCCAGACCGCGTGCCGCGATGTCGGTAGCGACCAATACGCGGATTTTGCCGTCTTTAAAATCGGCCAATGCGCGGGTACGGGCGCCCTGGCTTTTATTGCCGTGGATAGCGGCGGCAGTGATGCCGTCTTTGTTCAGCTGTTCTGCCAGGTGGTTGGCGCCGTGCTTGGTGCGGTTGAACACCAATACTTGCTTCCAGTCACCTTCGCCGATCATCTGGGACAGCAGTTCCCGCTTACGCTTCTTGTCAACGAAGTGCACGCTTTGTTCGATTTGCTCGGACGCGGTGTTGCGGCGCGCCACTTCAACCGATGCCGGGTTGTGCAACAGTTTGTTGGCCAGCCCTTTGATATCGTCGGAGAAGGTTGCAGAGAACAGCAGGTTCTGACGCTTGGCAGGCAGCTTGGCCAGCACACGGCGGATATCATGGATAAAGCCCATATCCAGCATGCGGTCTGCTTCGTCCAGCACCAGAATTTCAATTTTGGACAGGTCAACTGCACGCTGGTGTTCCAGATCCAGCAGGCGACCCGGTGTTGCCACCAGCACGTCAACGCCACCGCGCAGTTTCATCATCTGCGGGTTGATGCTCACGCCACCAAATACCACCAGCGAACGCAGGCGCAGGTATTTGCTGTAGGATTCGACGTTTTCGCCGATCTGCGCAGCCAGTTCACGGGTTGGCGTCAGGATCAACGCACGTACCGGACGGCGACCTTTGACCGCATGGTCATGCTTACTCAGCAGCTGTAGCAGCGGCAGGGTAAAGCCAGCGGTTTTACCGGTACCGGTCTGGGCGCTGGCCATCAGGTCACGACCTTCCAATACGACAGGAATCGCCTGGCGCTGAATTGGCGTAGGTTCGCGATAGCCCTGTTCTTCAACAGCGCGCAGAATTTCAGCACTTAAGCCGAGGGTTTCAAATGACATAAAGAGAAAAACTCCAGATCCCCCCTAACCTAACAGTGTTCGGTGCAGTTTCCTGGGAGGATTATCAGACGGGACATATTAAGCATGACCACGAGGGATTGGCACAAACTGCAGTGCACCAAGTGGGCGAGTGTAGCAGAAGTCGAACAAGAAAAGGCAAATTAAGTGACTCAGAGCACAATATGCCGAGAATTCAGCCCAGTCTGAAAAGTAATCCTTAAATAAGTTGCGCCTACTGGTTGCATTTCGTGCAATCCGGCATAAAGTTAATCATATGATTGATTAACTTTAGCGAGTGCCGTCAATGCCAAATAATCAGACTATCGGCCGGGCACGGGGTGAACAGGCGCGTCAGCAGTTGATTGCCGCCGCCATCGAAATGTTCGGCGAATACGGCATTCAGGGGGCCACCACCCGCGATATTGCCCAGCGTGCCGGGCACAACATCGCCGCTATCACCTACTACTTCAACTCCAAAGAGGGCCTGTATCTGGCCGTCGCCCAGTGGATTGCCGATTTTATTCAGCAGGCATTTCGCCCATTGGCCGAAGAAATTGACCGCTTCTGGCAACTGCCGGAAGCCGAACGCCCACCGGAGCGTTACCTCGAACACCTGAAACGCGGCCTGCTGGCGTTCAGCGACCTGATGACGCAACCGCAAACGCTAAACCTCAGCAAAATCATGTCGCGCGAGCAGCTCTCCCCCACCGACGCCTATCCGTTGATCCACCAGCAGGTGGTGGCCCCGTTGCATAACAAGCTTTGCCGCCTGCTGGCGGCCTACACCGGCATCGACCCGCATTCGACCAAAATCGTGCTGCATACCCACGCGCTGATCGGTGAAGTGCTGTCGTTCCGTGTGGCGCGGGAAACCGTCCGCCGACAGGCCGGCTGGCAGCAGATCGACACGCCCGAGGCGGAGCAAATCAGTGAGGTGCTGGCTGAACATATCGAGATTCTGGTTAATGGGCTGCGCCAACGCTATGGCGCGTAAATTCAGGCAGGGAGAGTTATGAATAAGAAACGCAGTGCCTTCATCGTGGCCGTTATTGTGCTGATCGCCGCGGCCGTTTACGGGGTCTGGTATTACCAGCAGCATCAGGAAAAACCGCTGACGCTGTACGGTAACGTGGATATTCGCACGGTGAATTTGGGCTTCCGTGTCGATGGACGCCTGGCGTCACTGACGGTGGATGAAGGCGATACCCTGCAACCGGGGCAATTGCTCGGCAAACTGGACGACGCTCCTTACCTCAACGCGCTGCAACAGGCGCAGGCCAACGTCGGCAGTGCCAAAGCCAAGCTGGCGCTGCTGATGGCCGGTTATCGCGCAGAAGAAATTGCCCAGGTACGTTCAGAAATGGCGCAGCGCCTGTCCGCTTTCAGCTATGCCGATAGCTTCCTGAAACGCCAGCAGGGCCTGTGGGCGAAAAATGCCACCTCCGCCGACGCACTGGAAGATGCCCGCACCTCACGCAATCAGGCGCAGGCCAACCTGCAGGCGTCGAAAGACAAGCTGGCGCAGTACCTTAGCGGCAACCGCCCGCAAGAAATAGAAGAAGCCAAAGCCAATCTGGCACAAAGCGAAGCCGCGTTGGCTCAGGCACAGCTTAACTTGCACGACACCAGCCTGGTTTCTCCATCGGCCGGTACGGTGCTAACACGTGCAGTCGAGCCAGGTACCATGCTCAGCGCCGGTGGAACGGTGTTCACCCTGTCGCTGACCCGCCCGGTGTGGGTACGCGCCTATGTTAACGAGGTCAACCTGAGCAAGGCGACGCCGGGTACCGAGTTGGAAATCTACACCGATGGTCGGCCGGACAAACCCTACCACGGTAAAATCGGCTTTGTGTCGCCGACCGCTGAATTCACGCCGAAAAGCGTCGAAACCCCGGACCTGCGTACCGATCTGGTGTACCGCCTGCGGGTGATAGTCACCGACGCCGATGACGCGCTGCGCCAGGGGATGCCGGTCACCATTCGCTTTGCCCAACCTTGAGGGCGCGGTGATGGAACAGGTGATTGAGCTTGAGGCACTGGAAAAGCGTTTCCCGTCACTGGAAAAACCGGCGGTCGCCAGCCTGACGACCCGGCTGACCAGCGGCGCTGTCACCGGGCTGGTTGGCCCGGACGGTGCCGGTAAAACCACCCTGCTGCGCATGCTGGCCGGGTTGCTCAAACCCAGCAGCGGTACACTGCGCGTTGCCGGGTTGGATCCGATCGCTCAGGATCGCCAGTTGCACGCCATTCTCGGCTATATGCCGCAAAAGTTTGGTCTGTATGAAGATCTGACGGTGATGGAAAACCTGACACTGTACGCCGATCTGCGCGGCGTCACTGGCGATCTCCGTAAACAAACGTTCGATCGGCTGCTGACATTCACCGATCTCACCCGCTTTACCACCCGGCTGGCGGGCAAACTTTCCGGCGGCATGAAACAGAAACTCGGGCTGGCCTGCACATTGGTCGGTCAGCCACAGGTGTTGCTGCTCGATGAGCCGGGGGTCGGTGTCGATCCGATCTCGCGCCGCGAGCTGTGGCGCATGGTGCATGAACTGGCCAACGACGGCATGTTGATCCTGTGGAGCACCTCTTATCTGGACGAAGCCGAGCAGTGCCGCGAAGTGCTGTTGCTCAACGAAGGGGAATTGCTGTTCAGCGGCGCACCGAAAGATCTTACCCAGCGAATGGCCGGGCGCACGGTACTGATCGCCCCACCGGCCGGTAGCCACCGCGCCCTGCTGCAACGGGCGATCTGCTTGCCTGCGGTTACCGACGGTGTGATCCAGGGTAAATACCTGCGTTTGATCCTCAAGCAAGGCGAAGATCACCGGCAGGTACTGCAGGAATTGGATCTGCCGGATGCCGAACTGAGCGAAGCGGATCCTCGCTTTGAGGATGCGTTTATCGATCTGCTCGGCGGCGGGCCAAACAGTAAATCGGCGCTGGCGGAGATCATGCCGAGCGTCGAGGGGGAAAGCACGGAAACGGTGATTGAAGCGCAAGGGCTGACCAAGAAATTCGGCGACTTTGCCGCCACCGACCACGTTGACTTCAAGGTGCAGCGTGGGGAAATTTTCGGCCTGCTCGGCCCTAACGGTGCCGGTAAATCCACCACCTTTAAAATGATGTGCGGGTTGCTGGTGCCCACCGAAGGCAAGGCGCTGGTGCTGGGCATGGATTTGAAAACCAGCTCCGGCAAGGCACGCCAACATTTGGGCTATATGGCGCAGAAATTCTCGCTGTACGGCAACCTGACGGTGGCGCAAAACCTGAAGTTTTTCTCCGGTGTTTATGGCCTGAGTGGCAAGGCGCAGCGCGATAAAATCAGTGAGATGTCCAACGCCTTCAACTTTGGCCCGATCCTCAACCAGACGCCGGACTCACTGCCACTCGGTTTCAAACAGCGGCTGGCACTGGCCTGCGCCCTGATGCACGAGCCGGATATCCTGTTTCTCGATGAACCGACCTCGGGCGTCGATCCGCTGACCCGGCGCGAGTTCTGGCTGCATATCAACGGCATGGTGGATAAAGGCGTAACGGTAATGGTCACCACCCACTTTATGGATGAAGCGGAATATTGCGACCGTATCGGGCTGGTATACCGCGGCAAGATCATCGCCGCCGGTACGCCGGACAGCCTCAAACAACAGGTCGCCAGCAGCGATAACCCCAATCCGTCGATGGAACAGGCGTTTATCGAACTGGTGCAGGGTTATGATCAGGAGGAGCAGCCATGAGCCCCAAAATAACCATGAGCGAAAAAATGGCCACCCGCGACGACAGCGGCTTTTCCTGGCGGCGGTTGCGTGCACTTTGCCTGAAAGAGACACGGCAAATCCTGCGCGACCCAAGCAGCGGGCTGATTGCCTTCGTCATTCCACTGATGCTGCTGTTTATCTTTGGCTACGGCATCAACCTGGACTCCAGCAAGCTGCGGCTGGGCATTTTAATGGAACAACAGAGCGAAGAGGCACGGGATTTGGCCAATGCTTTTGCCGGTTCGCCCTATATCGAACCGACCATCAGCGACAACCGCCAGCAATTGATCCAGCTGATGCAGGCCGGACGCATTCGCGGGCTGGTGGTGATCCCCAATGATTTCGCCCAACGTATGGCGCGGCCGCACGACAGCGCGCCGATTCAAATTATCACCGACGGCAGCGAACCCAACACCGCCAACTTTGTTCAGGGCTATACCCAGGGCGTGTGGCAAGTCTGGCAACAACAACGCGCCACCGACAGCGGACGCGAGGAAAAACCGTTAATCGACGTGCAGATGCGCTATTGGTTCAACCCGGCGGCCATCAGCCGGCACTACATTATTCCCGGTGCCATCACCATTATCATGACGGTGATCGGCGCTATCCTCACTTCCCTGGTGATCGCCCGCGAGTGGGAGCGAGGCACCATGGAGGCCCTGCTTTCCACTCAGGTAACGCGCGCCGAACTGCTGCTGTCCAAACTGGTGCCTTACTATTTCCTCGGCATGACAGCCATGGTGCTGTGTATGGTGGTGTCGGTGTGGGTGCTCGGCGTGCCCTATCGCGGTTCGCTGCTGATTTTATTCGTCATCAGCAGCCTGTTCCTGGCCAGTACGCTCGGTATGGGGCTGCTGATTTCCACCATTACCCGCAACCAGTTTAACGCAGCGATGGTGGCACTGAACGCCGCCTTTCTGCCATCGATCATGCTGTCCGGCTTTATCTTCCAGATAGACAGCATGCCGGCCATCGTGCGCGCCGTGACCTATATCATTCCGGCGCGCTATTTCGTCAGCACGCTGCAAACGCTGTTCCTGGCGGGCAACGTGGGCACGGTGTTGATGATTAACCTGCTGTTCCTGATCGCTTCGGCGGTGGTGTTTATCGGCCTGACGGCCTGGAAAACCCAGCGGCGGCTGGATTAAGGAGAAGAAGATGTTTCACCGTCTCTGGACGTTAATCATTAAGGAAATGCAGTCGCTGCTACGCGATCCGCAGACCCGCGCCATTCTGATTATGCCGGTGATCCTGCAGGTGCTGCTGTTCCCGTTCGCCGCCACCCTGGAGGTGACCAACGCCACTATCGCGGTCTACAGCGAGGACAGCGGCCATGCCTCGGTCGAGTTGACCCAGCGTTTTGCCAAAGCCAAGGCTTTCTCGCATGTGTTGCTGTTACGAAGCCCGCAAGAGATCCAGACCACCATCGACAACCAAAAAGCGCTGCTGCTGATCCGCTTCCCGGCCCAATTTTCACGTGATATCGCCAGCGGCAATACCGCCCCACTGCAACTGTTGCTCGATGGCCGCAACTCCAACAGCGCGCAGATCGCCGCCAACTACGTGCAGCAAATTGTGCAGGACTATCAAAATGAGCTGATTGGTAACCGCGCCAAACCCAACAACAGCGAACTGGTAGTGCGCAACTGGTATAACCCGAATCTGGATTACAAATGGTTCGTGGTGCCTTCGCTGATCGCCATGATCACCACTATCGGCGTGCTGATTGTCACCTCGCTGTCGGTAGCGCGTGAACGCGAACAGGGCACGCTGGAGCAATTGCTGGTGTCACCGCTGACCACCTGGCAGATTTTTATCGGTAAAGCGGTACCGGCGCTGATTGTCGCCACCTTCCAGGCCAGCGTCGTGTTGCTGATCGGTATCTTTATCTATCAGATCCCGTTCGCCGGTTCGCTGTTGCTGTTCTACGGCACCATGCTGATTTACGGGTTGTCCTTGGTGGGGTTCGGCCTGCTGATTTCGTCGCTGTGCGCCACCCAGCAACAGGCGTTTATCGGCGTATTTGTGTTTATGATGCCGGCGATCCTGCTTTCCGGTTATGTCTCACCGGTGGAGAATATGCCGGTGTGGCTGCAAAACCTCACCTGGGTCAACCCCATCCGCCACTTCACCGACATCACCAAACAGATTTACCTGAAGGACGCCAGCTTCAGCATTATCTGGCATAGCCTGTGGCCGCTACTGGCGATCACCGCCACCACCGGCAGCGCCGCCTATGCCATGTTCCGCCGTAAAATTGCATAAAAAAAGCTCTGCTTTGTGAATCGCAGAGCCTTTTTGATCACCGGATACCCTATGAATTTCACGCTGCAGCTAGGCGACCAGCCAGCTCATCCCCAGACGCTTACTTGAGTAAGTAACTGGGGTGAGCTGGTGCAGGTAACAACGCTGCAGCTTGAAAGACGACGGGTATTATCTGCGGTTGCCGAAAATGCGTAACAACATCAGGAACAGGTTGATGAAATCAAGATACAACGTCAGTGCGCCGACAATGGCGTACTTGCGGAAGCTGTCTTTGTCATCGGCGTTCAACTGTTCGCCCATCGCTTTCAGTTTTTGGGTGTCGTACGCCGTCAGGCCAACAAACACCACCACCCCGATATAGGTAATCGCCCACATCAGCGCGGTGCTTTTCAGCCAGATATTGACCAGCGAAGCCAGCACGATACCGATCAGCGCCATAAACAGCATGCTGCCGAAACCGCTCAAATCACGCTTGGTGGTATAACCGTACAGACTCATCGCGCCGAACATACCGGCGGTGACCACAAAGGTGCTGGCAATCGAGCTATAGGTATAGGCGATGAAAATGCTGGAAAGCGTCAACCCGGTCAGCGCCGAATAGAGCATAAACAACGCGGTGGCTACCGTGCCGTTCAGGCGATTAACCATGCCGGAAATCACAAACACCAGCCCTAACTGCACGATAATCAGACCGAAGAAAGTGATCTGGCTGGAGAAGATAAAGTTAAGGATCGCGGGCGTGTTGGCCGCGTACCAGGATACAAACGCCGTCAACAGCATGCCACAGGTCATCCAGCCATATACCTGCGCCATGTAAGCCTGAATGCCGCTGTTGGCACGTTCGACGATTGAACCATTAGAGCGTGGATATCGGTCCATGACGGTTACCTTTTGCGTGTGGAACAAGATTTCAGACCCTCGCACCAGGGGGGCCTACCTGCTATAAGCCTACCACAGAAAACCCAAGCTGGAAGTTGCAAAGGTATTGATATATTTCTGCTGTTTACCGATTATTTAGCCGCTTTATGCCAGCGCTGTGCCGCCTGACGATCGCTGTCGCGCGCGTCAACCCAACGGTCGCCCTGGCCAACGGCTTCGCGTTTCCAGAACGGGGCGCGGGTTTTCAGATAGTCCATGATGAACTCGCTGGCTTCGAACGCCATGCTGCGATGGGCGCTGGTTACGCCGACAAACACAATCTCATCGCCAGGAAACAGCTCACCCACGCGATGGATCACCGTCGCGCGCTGCAATGGCCAGCGGCTGCGAGCTTCGTCCACGATTTCCGCCAGCGCTTTCTCGGTCATGCCCGGATAATGTTCCAGCGTCAGCGCACTGACGTTATCACCCAGATTATGGTTACGTACCTTGCCGGTAAAGGTCACCACGGCACCGTCGTCGTCGCACTGCGCCAGCCACTGGTATTCTTCGCCAACGTTGAACGGGGCTTCCCCCACGCGGATACGGGTATTCTCCACCATTAACCCCCGGTTACCGGTGGAAAGAAAGCGACTTCATCACCGGCACGCAGTGGATGTTCGGCCGCCACCAGGGATTGGTTCACCGCCGTCAGCAGCTTGCCGGACTCCAGTGCCAGCGCCCAGCGATCGCCGCGTTCGCACAGCGCCTGGCGCAGCGCCTCTACCGTTGGGTAGTCCGCCGGCATCGACAAATCACCGGTGCCGACCAGTTCGCGCACCTGGGCAAAAAACAGAATGTTAATCATAGTTCCACCTTAAAATCACCGGATTTACCGCCGCTTTTCGCCAGCAGCCGCACCGGGCCGATCACCATGTCTTTTTGTACCGCCTTGCACATGTCGTAAATGGTTAACGCGGCTACCGACGCGGCGGTCAAGGCTTCCATTTCAACGCCGGTCTTGCCGGTCAACCGGCAGCAGGTTTCAATCCGCACCCGGCTGTGTTCCGGCTGCGCTTCCAACTGCACTTCAACCTTGCTCAGCATCAGCGGGTGACACAGCGGGATCAGCTCCCAGGTGCGTTTCGCCGCCTGAATACCGGCAATGCGCGCCGTGGCAAACACATCGCCCTTGTGATGGCTGCCATCGATAATCATCGCCAGCGTGGTCGGCAGCATTTCAACAAAGGCCTCGGCGCGCGCCTCGCGCACCGTCTCTGCCTTGGCGGAAACGTCGACCATATGGGCTTCGCCCGCGGCGTTAATGTGAGTTAGCTGCGTCATGGTTTTTATTTCTTCAGATGTGGCAGGAAATTGCACGGGCGGTGACGCGCGTCCAACTGCTCTTCAATAATGCGTTCCCAGGCGGTGCGGCAGGCGCGGGTTGAGCCAGGCACGGCAAAAATCACCGTCTGGTTGGCCATACCGGCCAGCGCGCGCGACTGGATAGTGGCGGTGCCAATCTCTTCATAGGACACCATGCGGAACAGTTCACCGAACCCTTCCACTTCACGATCGAACAGCGGCAATAGCGCTTCCGGGGTATTGTCCCTGGCGGTAAAGCCGGTGCCGCCGGTGATCAACACCGCCTGAATCTGTTCATCAGCGATCCACGCAGAAACTCGAGCGCGGATTTGATAAATATTGTCTTTAACGATGGCGCGATCCACCACCTGGTGCCCGGCTTCAAGTGCCGCTTCCTGCAGATATTGGCCCGAGGTATCTTCCGCTTCACCGCGACTGTCCGAAACGGTCAGAATAGCGATATGCGCCGGAATGAACTCACTGCTGGCATGACTCATTGCTTGCTCCCGTGCAATTGGAAAAATTTATCCGCCGATAAACGACAGATTCTGCGTGATGCCACTGTTGCCCTGGTGCAGGAAGTGGGTTTGCTTTTTGGTCCGCAGCCCGCCCTGAATGCGATCTTTCAACTCTTCAAGCTGGCCGTCATTCACCAGCAGATCGCGCAGGTTGATGCCCTGCTCACCAAACAGGCACAGATGCAGATTACCGATGGCGGAAACCCGCAGCCGGTTGCAGCTGGCACAGAAATCTTTTTCGTACGGCATGATTAAACCCACTTCGCCCTGGTAATCCGGGTGGCTAAACACCTGCGCCGGGCCGTCGCTGCGGCCGCGCGGTTGCAGTTGCCAACCCTGCTGCTCCAGTTGCGAACGGATCACTTCGCCAGACACGTGGTGTTTGCGGAACAAATCGCCGCCTTCGCCGGTTTCCATCAGTTCGATAAAACGCAGTTGGATCGGACGGTCTTTTATCCAGTGCAGGAAAGCGCCCAGTTGCTGATGGTTAACGTCACGCATCAGCACCGCATTGACCTTGACCTTGCTGAAGCCGGCGGTAAAGGCAGCGTCGATGCCCTCCATCACCTGGCGGAATTTATCCTGGCCGGTAATGGCGTGAAATTGACGGGGATCCAGGCTGTCGACGCTGACGTTAATCGCCGTCAGGCCGGCATCACGCCAGGCGGCAACGTCGCGCGCCAGACGGTAACCATTGGTGGTTACGGCAAGCTGGCGAACCGCCGGGTTTTCACGCACGGCAGCAATGATCTCGGTAAAATCGCGACGCAGCGAAGGCTCACCGCCAGTCAGGCGCACCTTTTCGGTGCCCAGCTCGGCGAAGGCACGGCTAACGCGGCGGATCTCATCGAGCGACAAGAAGGTTTTCGGGCTGCCGTTGGGGCGATAGCCATCCGGCAGACAATAGGTGCAACGAAAGTTACACACGTCGGTGATCGACAGGCGCAAGTAATAGAACTTGCGCTCATAAGCATCAATGAGTTGCGGCACCATAACACCTTCCAAAGTCGGGAGATGCGAGCGTTTCCACTCTGCACCCTGGTGGCTGACTTCGCCACGGCCCAAGCGCCATATTGTTTACAAGAACAACGTAGGCCCAGAGGCTAGGAGTTTTGATTTCAGTTCCCGCAGGCTGAGTAGCCAGAACGAAACCGTGGTTTTCATCAGAATTCTAGCGCTAAACAAAGGCGATAGCCAACGCCCAATTTCGCTATATACTTGTGTATACAGCGTTTTTACGCGCTTCCAAATCTGGTAAACCATGATAAACACCCTTTACGCAGATGAATTGACCGGAATCACGCAAATCACACTCTTTTTCGCGTTTTTACGCCAAATCCGCTACTTTATGCGGGCAGTTAAGCCCCTTTGTAAGGAAATTTATGCGTAATCGTACCCTGGCCGATCTCGATCGGGTGGTGGCATTAGGTGGTGGCCATGGTCTTGGCCGCGTGATGTCTTCCCTGTCGTCTTTAGGATCCCGTTTAACCGGTATTGTCACCACCACCGATAACGGCGGTTCCACTGGCCGTATTCGCCGCTCGGAAGGCGGCATTGCCTGGGGCGATACCCGTAACTGTCTGAATCAGTTGATCACCGAACCGAGCGTCGCCTCGGCGATGTTCGAGTACCGCTTTAGCGGCAATGGTGAACTCTCGGGGCATAACCTCGGTAACCTGATGTTAAAGGCGTTGGATCATCTCAGCGTACGCCCATTGGAGGCGATCAATCTGGTGCGTAGCCTGCTGAAGGTCGACGCGGCGCTGATCCCAATGTCTGAGCAGCCGGTAGATCTGATGGCGCACGACCATGAAGGCAACCACGTCTACGGGGAAGTGAACGTCGATCAACTGACCGTCATGCCGCAGGAATTAATGTTGTCACCACGCGTCAACGCCACACGAGAGGCGCTGGACGCCATCGCACAGGCCGATGTGATCCTGATTGGGCCCGGCAGCTTCCTGACCAGCCTGATGCCGCTACTGCTGCTCGAAGATCTGACGCAGGCCCTGCGCCGCAGCAGCGCCAATATGATTTATATCGGCAATCTGGGGCGCGAACTGAGCGTCGCGGCAGCCGCCTTGACGCTGAAGAACAAACTGGAGCTAATGGAAGAGAAAATTGGCCGCCAGATGATCGACGCGCTGATTGTTGGGCCGGCGGTCGATGCCAGCGAAGTGCAGGATCGGGTGGTGATCAAACAACCGCTGGAAGCGACCGACATCCCTTACCGTCACGATCGCCAGTTGCTGCGCCAGGCACTGGATCAGGCATTGATCGAGCTGGGCAAGCGCGGCTAAGGGCCTTACTGGCCGCCGCGCAACCACGGATTATCGCTGGCGGCCTTCTCGACCATATCGATATACAGATCTTCCACCTGCTTGCGCGCCCACGGCGTGCGGCGCAGAAACTTCAGGCTGGATTTAATGCTGGGATCGCTGCTGAAGCAGTTGATGCGAATGCGTTCAGCCAGCCCTGACCAGCCGTAGTTCTTCACCAGTTTGTTCAAAAGTTGTTCCAGAGTGACGCCGTGCATCGGGTCTTTGGACTGGTGTTCGGTCATGGTCTGCGGCTCGTAGTAGTCAATTGGCCGCACACCATAATCAGCTTTGGCGGAGGCGACAAGGATTTTATGTTTGGCAGGGGCACCCTCAGCAGCGCCCCAAGCGGTCACGAAATAGCGATAAACTGCTCACGCAGCTGGTGGATTTCATCACGCAAGCCCGCCGCCAACTCGAACTCCAGGTTCTGTGCGTGGGTATACATCTGCGCTTCCAGTTCGCGGATTTTTTGATCCAGGGCTTTTGGCGTGAGGTTTTGGTATTGCCCGGCGTTTTCCGCCGCCTTGCCCTTACCTCGCCCCTTGCCGCGATTGCCTGGTTTGCCCAACTGCAGAATATCGGAAACTTTCTTGTTCAGACCCTGCGGCACGATGCCATTTTCTTCATTGAATGCCTGCTGTTTGGCGCGACGACGTTCGGTCTCGCTAATCGCCCTGGCCATAGAGTCGGTAATTCTGTCGCCGTAGAGGATCGCTTTACCGTTGAGGTTACGCGCCGCACGGCCAATGGTCTGGATTAACGAACGTTCGGAACGCAGGAAGCCTTCTTTATCCGCGTCCAAAATCGCCACCAGCGACACCTCAGGCATGTCCAACCCTTCACGCAACAGGTTGATACCCACCAGCACGTCAAACTCGCCCAGGCGCAGGTCACGAATGATTTCGACCCTTTCCACGGTATCGATGTCCGAGTGCAGATAGCGTACCCGCTCGCCATGCTCTTCGAGATATTCGGTCAGGTCTTCCGCCATGCGTTTGGTCAGGGTAGTGACCAGTACGCGTTCGTTGATGGCCACCCGCTTGCGAATTTCAGACAGCAGGTCATCCACCTGGGTGGTCACCGGCCTGACTTCTATTAGTGGATCCAGCAAGCCGGTAGGGCGAACCACCTGATCGATAATATCGTCACCGGACTTCTCCAGCTCATATTTACCCGGCGTGGCAGACACGTAGATCGTTTGTGGTGCCAAGGCTTCGAACTCTTCAAAACGCATCGGGCGGTTGTCCAGCGCAGACGGCAGGCGGAAACCGTATTCTACCAGCGTCTCTTTACGCGAACGGTCGCCCTTGTACATAGCGCCGATTTGCGGAATGGTGACGTGGGATTCATCGACCACCAGCAGGCCATCCGCCGGTAAATAATCAAACAGCGTCGGCGGTGGCTCGCCCTCTTTACGTCCGGACAGGTAGCGCGAGTAGTTTTCAATACCGGAGCAGTAGCCCAGTTCGTTCATCATCTCCAGATCAAACTGGGTACGCTGAGTCAGGCGCTGTTCTTCCAGAAGCTTGTTATTGGCCAACAGCACTTTGCGCCGTTCGGCCAGATCCACTTTGATCTCTTCCATCGCCTGCAGGATCCGCTCACGCGGCGTCACGTAGTGCGACTTCGGATAAATGGTAAAGCGTTGTACCACCTGTTCGATCTGGCCGGTCAGAGGATCAAACAGCGAAAGTCGCTCGACTTCCTCATCAAACAGTTCAATGCGCAGCGCCAGTTCGTCCGACTCAGCCGGGAAGACGTCGATCACCTCACCACGCACGCGGAAGGTCGCGCGCTGGAAGGCCTGATCGTTACGGGCATATTGCAGCTCTGCCAAACGACGCAGGATCGAACGCTGATCGATGATCATACCCTTGGTCAGGTGCAGCATCATCTTCAGATACAGATCAGGATCGCCCAGACCGTAGATCGCCGATACCGACGCCACCACGATCACATCGCGGCGCTCCAGCAATGCCTTAGTCGCGGAAAGACGCATCTGCTCGATGTGTTCGTTCACCGCGGCGTCTTTTTCGATAAAGGTGTCGGAGCTGGGTACGTAGGCTTCCGGCTGGTAGTAGTCGTAGTAAGAAACAAAATACTCGACCGCATTCTCGGGAAAGAACTCTTTCATCTCGCCGTACAGCTGAGCCGCCAGCGTTTTGTTAGGTGCCAGCACCATTGTGGGCCGGTTGAGATCGGCTATCACATTGGCGACGGTAAATGTCTTGCCCGAACCGGTAACGCCCAGCAGCGTCTGGTGTGCCAGGCCGTCTTCCAGGCCCTCTTCCAGCTTGCTGATGGCCTGCGGCTGATCGCCGGCCGGCTTGAATTCGGAATGCAGTTTGAAAACTTTACTCATATACCCTTCGTCTTTCAAATTGCCGCGTTGCTACCGGCTGTCGTGGTGAGCGGGCGCAGCATGCAGCGCCCCTACCTGGAGATGTGCGCGCTCAGGCGGCCATGGAGCTAATGCTCGATGAATGGCCTCTAATTATGGAAAGCCCCGGCGATTTTTGCCAGTGCCCATGATACTGGATATAAAACCAGCTTCAAGCGATTCGTCGCTTTAGCGTGCGTCAAATCAGGCGGAATGCACCGTCGGGGTTACAGCCGCGTGACATTTTTATTGTCAATAACAGATTTATCCCCAAAATCCGTCACGAATTAACTTATTGATAGCACTGCGACCAAAAATCATACATAGATACTTCATCAATACATTAGCCGCTTGATTTTAGTTAATTTATTGATAAATAATGATTTTATAAAAAAGACGAGATTGCGGACAAAGCGAACACAACCCGCGTCCGCTCTCGCTTTAAACCGGTTTTCTAAATCTAATGCACAAGGTTATCCACAGGAATAGTGGATAACTCTCACCGCCCCGCCCCGGCTGGGAGTTGCAGAAAGAACGCTTTTTGCCGTTTCTGTCCGCCAAGATGGCTTTTTTAGTTATTTTTTCACAATAATATCGCTTTGGTTATGCCGATTAATGCTAAAAAACACCATTGCCAAAAACGGATTTATCTCATTGTTGCCATCACCTGATGCATCTTGCTACAACCGACGAAATAGTTTGCACCATAAGCATTCTTCGCAGCACTGGAAGAGTGCAAAAATCGTCCGCGTTAACTTTCCCCGCTATTTTCACCTGGTCCGCCAGGCCTGCCCTGGCGCGCAAAACCGTTAACAAGGCAATAACAATCCTATTTTTAGCGGTTTTATAAAGTTGGCCCAAGGGTTGCATCACCCTTGAGCGGCAAAAGTACGGTCGGGATAAATATCCGGGCAGTAATGGCGAAATGATCCGCTGTCATTTCGCGGCCAAGCGGGAGTAAAACAACCGTCTTTTACTTGATAAAGACCAAAGAGCGCGGACAAGCCGACAATAACGGCGATTTTTGGCTATGTATCACTTGTTTTACCCGAATTTAAACTGCCTGGTAAAAGGCAGTCATTCAGCATTTCATTCTGGACATTAAAACACTCGGGAAAGAAACCGCTACTGTGAAAACGATAGCAAGGAGTGGAATACAATTCTTTGAGGAGAATGCCGGATGTTGAGTTTAAGGTCAGTGAATCAGTTTTACGGACAAACCCATACTCTGTGGGACATCAATCTGGAGCTACCACGCGGCCAGTGCACGGTGCTCATCGGGCGTAACGGCGTAGGCAAAACCACGCTGGTGAACTGCATCATGGGGCATTTGCCGGTGGTCAGTGGCAGCATGACCTGGCAGTTGGCGGATGAACCGCCACAAAACCTGCTGCAACAACCGGTGGAAACCCGCACGGCGCTGGGGATCAGCTATGTGCCGCAAGGGCGGCAAATCTTTTCGCAGCTCAGCGTAGAGGAAAACCTGCAGGTAGCGCTGATGGCCGGCCGCGATAAAAACCGCCGCATCCCGCCTTTGATTTATAACCTGTTCCCCAACCTGCGAGAGATGCGCAGCCGCAGAGCCGGCGATTTATGCGACGGCGAACAACAACAACTGGCGATTGGTCGCGCCCTGGTGCTGGAGCCTGAGTTGCTGATCCTCGATGAACCCACCAGCGGTGTGCAGCCAACGATCGCCGCCGATATCGGCAACGTTGTCCGCAAGCTTAACCGCGAACTGGGCATGACCATCCTGCTGGTGGAGCACAAGCTGCCGTTTGTCCGCCGGGTAGCGGACCGTTTTTGCCTGATGGACCAGGGGCGCAGCGTCGCAGATGGCACGCTGGAACAGTTGGACGAGGAATTGATTAATGCCTATCTGGCAGTTTGAAGAGGCAATGAGGCGGGGAAAATTATACTTCCCCTTCTCAATTATAAAACGCTTAAATCCAGATAGTGCCCCAAAGCCTGCCGTTCGGGCTCGGCCAGATGGGGGATCTCACCGAGCAATGGCGCAGGCAGCATACGGCGCAGCGTGGCCAGATATTCCTGATGACGGCGACCCGGTGGGCTGACGTCATTGGCGATCCAACCCACCAGCGACAACCCTGCCTGTTTGATAGCCTGTGCGGTCAGCAGCGCATGGTTAATACAACCCAGTTTGATGCCCACCACCAAAATCACCGGCAGTTGCTCCTGCTGCACCCAATCGGCAAAGGTATGTTGCTCAGAAAGCGGCGTAAACCAGCCCCCGGCGCCTTCGACCAGCAGCCAGTCGGCTTTTTGTTCCAGATGGCGTAACCCGGCGGAAAGCTGGGCCAGTTCGATCGGCCGCCCTTCATCGGCGCTGACAATATGCGGTGAAGTCGGTTCGGCGAAAACGTAAGGGTTTACTTCCTGGTAACTTAGCGCAACCGCACTGTTAGCCTGCAACGCCAGCGCATCGCCGTTACGCAAGCCTTCGGCGGTCATCTCGCTGCCGGAAGCCACCGGTTTATAACCCACAGTACGGTAGCCTGCCAGATTGGCGGCCTGCAACAAGGCACTGCTGGCCACGGTTTTGCCCACTTCGGTATCGGTGCCGGTGACAAACCAACGCTTAATCACGATAAATCACTCCATAAACCAAATGATAACTGAGCGGAAACTGCCCGCGCCGGCGGGGGTAAGCCGCCTGTAAGGCCGCAAGCCGTCGGCGCGACAGCAGCCCGGCATCACGCCCCTGGTGCAAATGGGTCGCCCCGATCCCCTTGAGCGATCGCATCAGCGCCATCACATCCGGGTAATTCAGGGTTTGCCACTCCACTTCCAACTGGTGACGGTAGTCGGCGCAGGCGGCGCTAATCTGCGTCAGCGGCAGAAAATCATTCACATGACGTTCGCCGTCCACCTGCTGCCAGGCATCGCCCAGTTCGCCCAGCGATCCTTGCGCCAGCGTAGAAAACAAAATCACACCGCCAGGGCGGGTGACCCGATATAGCTCCGACAGCGCGCGTGGCAGGTCGCTGCACCATTGCACCACCAGGCTGCTGTAGCAGATATCCACGGCAGCATCGGGCAAGGGCACATTTTCGATATCCCCCAGCAGATAATGATCCGCCGCCTGCTGCTGACGAGCAAACGCCAGCATGCCCGGCGCCAGATCAAGTGCAGTCACCTGCTTGCCGAGTTCGCGCCAGCGGCGACTAAAATGGCCGGTACCACAGCCCGCATCCAGCAGTTGTACGCCCGGGTGTTCCAGCCCCATCCCCAGCAAGCGCTCACCAACATCACGTTGCAGCACCGCCGCCGTGTCATAGCTGGTTGCCGCACGACTGAAGGCCGAGGCCACCGCCTGCTTATTGACTGATTCAAACGCTGACGTCATGCAATACCTCCAGCAGACGATCGATATCCTGCGGCTGATGCGCCGCCGTCAGGGTAATACGCAAGCGCGCACCGCCCGGCGGCACCGTTGGCGGGCGGATAGCACTCACCCACAGGCCCTGTTTGCGCAGGTTTTGCGCCAGATCGAGTGCCCGTTGGTTATCGCCCACCAGCAAAGGTTGAATAGCGGTAACCGACTCCGTCAGGGTCAGCGATAACTGGGCCGCCCCTTGCCGGAAACGCTGAATATTGTCCTGCAGTCGGGCGCGCAATTCATCGCCCTGCCGGATGCAATGCAACGCCGCCTGCAATGCGCAAGCCTGTGCCGGTGGCATCGCGGTGCTGTAAATCAGATGGCGGGCAAACTGCAGCAGGTATTCGGCGGTAGGATCATCGCACAACACTGCCGCCCCGCTGAGGCCAAAGGCCTTACCGAAAGTGACCACCAACAGCTCGGGCCTTACGCCCTGCTGCCAGCAACTGCCGCGCCCCTGCTCACCGTGCACGCCGATACCGTGCGCGTCATCCACCATCAACCAGGCACCCGCCGCGCGGGTCAAACGGTGCAGCTCCGCCAGTGGCGCACTGTCACCGTCCATGCTGAACACCCCTTCGGTCACCGCCAACATCTGGCCGTCGCAGGGTTTGGCCAGTAAATCAGCCAGCGCCTGTGGCTGATTATGGCGAAAGCGACGCAACTGGGCCGGTGAGTGGGCCGCGGCCTCCAGCAAAGAAGCATGGCTGAGCCGGTCGGCTAAAATGCGATCCTCGGCCTGCATCAGAGCCGCCAGCAGCGCCTGGTTGGCGGCATAGCCAGAGATAAACAGCAACGCTCGCGGGTAGCCAAGCCAGTCCGCCAGTTGCTGTTCCAGCACCTGATGCGCCGTAGAAAAACCGGTAACGTGGCCAGAGCCCCCACTACCGACACCATACTGCTGCGCGCCCTGCTGCCAGGCCGCGATCACCTGGGCATTCTGGCTCAGGCCCAAATAGTCATTGCCGGAGAAATTCAGGTAATGCTCGCCATTAAGCTGAATATGGCGACCATTGCCGCCCTGATTCACCTGGCGACGGCGGTAAGCGGCGCTCTGTTGCCGCTCCTCCAGCGCCTGTTCAATGCGTTGTTGCCAGCTCATTACAGTGCCGCGTTGTAAAACTCAGCGGTATCGGCCTGCATCAACTGTGCAGCCAGTGCCTGTTGTTGCTGGTTGTCGCCGTGCTCGGTTTCGGTCTGCTGCGGGTTCAGGCCCAGTTTGCGGAACAGTTGCAGATCTTTGTCCTCTTCCGGGTTCGGCGTCGTCAGCAGTTTGCAGCCATAGAAGATGGAGTTGGCACCCGCCATAAAGCACATCGCCTGAGTTTGCTCGTTCATCTGCTCGCGACCGGCGGACAGACGCACGTAAGAAGCCGGCATCATGATGCGCGCCACCGCAATGGTGCGAATGAAATCAAAGGGATCGACGTCTTCGTTATCGGCCAGCGGCGTGCCTTTGACCTTCACCAGCATGTTGATCGGTACGCTCTCCGGTGGCGTCGGCAAATTGGCCAACTGCACCAGCAGCCCGGCGCGGTCACGCACCGTTTCACCCAGCCCGACAATGCCGCCGGAACAGACTTTAATGCCCGCCCCACGCACCTTGCCCAGGGTATCCAGACGTTCCTGATAGCTGCGGGTGGTGATGATGTTGCCGTAGAATTCCGGCGAGGTGTCCAGGTTATGGTTGTAGTAATCCAGCCCGGCATCCGCCAGCCGTTCCGCCTGCGTGCCATCCAGCGTGCCCAGCGTCATACAGGTTTCCATGCCCATCGCCTTCACCCCTTGCACCATCTGCTGCAGGTAAGGCATATCGCGCTCGTGCGGGTTTTTCCACGCCGCACCCATGCAAAAACGGGTCGATCCATTCGCCTTGGCCTTGCGCGCCGACTCCAGCACCTGCTCCACCTGCATCAGCCGCTCCGACTCCAGGCCGGTTTTATAGCGCGAGCTTTGCGGACAGTACTTGCAGTCTTCCGGACAGGCGCCGGTCTTGATTGATAACAGCGTGCTCACCTGTACCTGACGCGGGTCAAAGTGCTGGCGGTGAACCGTCTGGGCTTCAAATAACAGTTCGAGCAGGGGTTTATCAAACAGGGTCTGGGCAAGACCCACTGTCCAGTGAATGCGATCGGCCATCATGGCGTCTCCAAATGAAAAAAGTGTCGTCAGTTTAATTATTGTGGATATACTGTCAACCATTATGAACTTGATTTGGTTTACAATCATGTCTATCACTCATTCAGACCTTGAGTTCGATCAGCGCCATATCTGGCACCCTTACACCTCCATGAGCCATCCGCTGCCCTGTTATCCGGTAGAAGCCGCCAGCGGGGTTGAACTGCAGCTGGCCGATGGCCGACGTTTGGTGGACGGCATGTCCTCCTGGTGGGCGGCCATTCACGGTTATAACCACCCGCAACTGAATCAGGCCGTCACCCAACAGCTGGAAAAAATGTCGCACGTGATGTTCGGCGGCATTACCCATCCTTCTGCGATTGCTCTGTGTCGCCAACTAGTGGACATGACGCCGGAGGCACTGCAATGCGTATTTCTGGCAGATTCCGGTTCGGTGGCGGTAGAGGTGTCGCTGAAGATGGCACTGCAATACTGGCAGGCTCGCGGGGAACGGCGGCAACGCATTTTGACCCTGCGCCACGGCTACCACGGCGATACCTTCGGTGCGATGTCGGTGTGCGACCCGGATAACTCGATGCACAGCCTGTATCAGGGCTATCTGGCGCCGCACCTGTTCGCCACCGCGCCGCAGTGCGGTTTCGATCAGGCCTGGGATGAGAACGATATCGCCCCCTTCGCCGCGTTGATGGAACAGCATGCCGGGGAAGTGGCAGCGGTGATCCTCGAACCGGTGGTTCAGGGGGCAGGCGGCATGCGCATCTACCACCCGACCTATCTCAAGCGGGTGCGAGAGCTGTGTGACCGTCATCAGGTGCTGCTGATTGCCGACGAAATTGCCACCGGTTTTGGTCGCACCGGCAAGCTGTTTGCCTGTGAACATGCCGACGTGGTGCCGGATATTCTGTGCCTGGGCAAGGCGCTGACCGGCGGCTATATGACGCTGTCGGCTACCCTGACCACGCGCCACGTGGCGGAAACCATCAGCAACGGGGCAGCCGGTTGCTTTATGCACGGGCCAACCTTTATGGGTAACCCGCTGGCCTGCGCAGTAGCCAACGCCAGCCTGTCGCTGTTGGCGGAAAACCGTTGGCAGCAGCAGGTCGCCGCCATCGAAAGCCAATTAAAACAGCAGTTATTGCCGCTGAAGGCGCTGCCAAAAGTGGCGGATGTGCGGGTGTTAGGGGCGATCGGCGTAGTAGAGATGCGTGAATCTGTGGATGTGGCGCAGCTACAGCGTGGCTTTGTCGAGCGCGGCGTTTGGATCCGGCCATTCGGCAAACTGATTTATTTGATGCCGCCGTTCATCATTGAACCTGAACAACTCAGCCGTTTGACCGCCGCCGTAGCGGCCGCGGTAGAGTAATTGATTACCAATGCTGGTCCAAATAACGGGCCAGCCACACCAGGGCCCCCACCCACAGCAGAATGATCATCACCGCCGCCATCCGGCCGGTAGGATTATCGATTCGCCGTTGTGCTTTCTCGCGAAACTCCACCATCAGCGGTTTGGGGATCAGCCACACCGCCAGCATGATACCCAACGGTACGATAATCACATCGTCCAGATAGCCCAATACCGGAACAAAATCCGGGATCAGATCTATCGGCGACACCGCGTAGCCTGCAACCAACAGAGCGACCAATTTGGCATACCAGGGTGTACGCCGGTCACGAGCCGCCAGCCACAATGCATAAATGTCGCGCTTGATACCCCTGGCCCAGCGACGCAGCCAGCCAAACCACGGCGTGCGTTTTTTGAATGAAATCATGATTACTTCATATAAGAACGTAAAACCGTCATCAGTTGTTCGATGTCCTGCTCGCGTTGCTGCGGTGTAGAATCCTCCGCAGCGAGATGCTCACGCACGTGGCCTTCCAGCACCTGCGCCATCAAACCGTTTACCGCACCACGCACCGCCGCGATCTGCTGCAGAATAGCAGAACATTCACCGCCATTCTCCAATGCCCGCTCCAATGCTTCCGCCTGCCCTTTTATACGACGCACCCGCGCCAACAGCTTTTTCTGATCTTTAATGGTATGGCTCATCGGCATCATCCAATTGTTATTTAATATACTGGGGTATAGTATATTTGAGTCTTCTACACTTTGCTGAGATCCGAGATTATGACGCCACTCCCCCTCACTTTGCGCCGCGAGCACAGCCATGTTTTCGACGATGGTAACCCATTGGCCGAAAGAAACACCAGATGGGCTGTGATACTCACCGCCAGTATGATGGTCATTGAAATCGCCGGCGGCTGGATGTTCAACTCAATGGCGCTGCTGGCCGATGGCTGGCACATGAGTTCTCACGCACTGGCACTCGGCCTTTCCGTGTTGGCCTACAGCGCCGCCCGTAAACTGGCAAAAGACCGCCGGTTCAGTCTGGGGACCTGGAAAATTGAAGTACTGGCCGGTTACACCAGTGCCGTGCTGCTGGTGCTGGTCGCGGCACTCATGCTGTTCCAGTCGGTGGCGCGTCTGCTGGATCCCAGCCCCATCCATTATAACCAGGCGATTGTCATTGGTATCGTCGGGTTGGGGGTCAACCTGGCCTGCGCCTGGCTGTTACGTGGCGGCGGCCATGACCACCACCATCATGATCATGGGCATGGACATACTCATGACCATCATCAGGACCTTAACCTGCGTTCTGCGTATATCCATGTGATCGCCGATGCGGCGACCTCGGTACTGGCGATTGTCGCCCTGTTTGGCGGCAAACTGTGGGGCGCCAGTTGGCTCGACCCACTGATGGGGATTGTCGGCGCAGTGTTGGTCGCGGCATGGGCCTACAGCCTGATGCGCGACAGCGGCAAGATCCTGCTGGATGCCGAAATGGACGCACCGGTAGCGGAAGAAATTCGTCAGGAGCTGGCGGACTCCGGCCACGTGCTGGCGATTACCGATTTACACCTTGGCCGCATCGGCAAAGGCAAATACCAGTGCGTGCTGGCGCTGAGCAGCGCAGACAACGCCCTTACTGCCGATCGCGTGCGTCAACTTTTAGCCGTTCATCAGGAACTGGTACACATCACGGTAGAGATCAATCGGCCGCCACTGGCGCAAGGGGTTGTATTGTTCCGGCAAAACAGTCTAGCTTAAGGCTCTGCTTTTACCGACAACAGGGAGTCACCATGACTTTTCGTTTGTACAGCAATGAGTTGCAAGACGGCGCAAAAATGCCGGAGCGTCAGGTGTTTAACGGCATGGGTTATCACGGCGATAATCTGTCACCGCATCTGGCCTGGGATGGCGTGCCGGAAGGCACCAAGAGCTTCGTGATCTCGGTTTACGATCCCGATGCCCCGACCGGCTCCGGCTGGTGGCACTGGGTGGTCGCCAATATCCCGGCGACAACGCGAGAACTTCCGCCGGGCGCTGGCTCCGGCAAAGGTGGCTTACCGGCCGGTGCTATCGAGACCCGCACCGACTTTGGTTCTGCCGGTTACGGCGGCGCGGCCCCACCGCAGGGCGAAAGTCACCGCTATCAATTCACCGTACATGCGCTGGACGTAGAAAACATTGAGGTGGATGAAGGTTCCAGCGGTGCTCTGGTGGGTTTTAACGTGCACTTCCATAGCCTCGGCAGCGCTTCACTGACCGTGAAATACAGCTGATTTTTTGGCAAAAAAAGGGGCGAAAATCTTCGCCCCCAGGTTTTACTTAGCCAGGATGCTTACCCACATCGGCCCTTTCCCTACCGGGTACCTTGCCAGCGTGGTCAGCTTGCCACTGGCCTGATCTATCTCATACACCCCGATATGACCGGATTTCTGGCCGGACGAAATCACAAAGCGGCCGCTGTGGTCGATATTGAAACCGCGCGGCTGCTCTTCGGTCGGATGATAACCGACCACCGACAAGGTACTGCCATCTTCGGACACGCTGAAAATAGTCAGGATGCTGGCGGTGCGGTCACTGGTGTACAGGAAACGGCCGTTTGGCGTGATATGAATATCCGCCGCCCAGCGGGTGCCGTTGAAATCGGCCGGCATGATATCCAGCGTTTGCACCAGAGTATATTTGCCTCCGTTTTCGCTGATGGCGAACACGTCTACCGTGCCATCAAGCTCGTTCACACAGTAAGCATATTTGTCGTTATGGTGGAATGCCATATGACGCGGGCCAGCGCCGCCGGCCGTCGCCACGGCTTCCTGGGCGTACGGCGTCAGTTCACCTTGCAAGTCCAGATTGAACAGGCGGATGCGGTCTTCTTTCAGACAAGGCACCAGCAACAGTTGATTGGTCGGGTCGATATTGGCCGAGTGCGGCGCGGTCAAACCGTCGATCTGCTGGATAGGTGCTACCACCACGCCGTCATGGCCGATCGGGCTGACACTGGCACAGTTGCCGCTGTAAGAAGCGGAGAACAGATAACGCCCCTGCAAATCGGTAGAAATATGGGTTGGGCTACCTGGCAGCGGTGCCATACCGGCCTGTTGCAGTTTGCCGTCCGCCTCAAGGCGATAGCTGACAATACCGAAAGCCGGACGCACACCCACGTACAGATGCGTTCTGTCCGGGTGGATCGCCATCGGTTGTACCTGGCCCGGGGCTTCGACGGTCTGCAGCAACTCTAACGCACCCGCGTCGCTTAACTGCCACACGTGAATTTGTTGGCTTTCCGGGCTGGCGACATAAACGATTTGCTTCATGAATGCTCCTTGAATAGGGTAAAAGAGAAACCGGTTTCAGGTTTTTCGGTTTCCCCTAGCTTACCTCACATCCGTGACGCGTTGCAGATGAAATCTGTGCGGTTTTATCCGCCGCTTATCCGGTGTACCATCGGTTTAATTTTGTTGCTAACTATAATGAGATCCCTATGAGCTACCGCGTCATTGCCCTCGATCTGGATGGCACCTTGCTGGACAACCAAAAACGCATTTTACCGCAGTCGTTGGCAGCCCTGGCCCAGGCGCGTGCCGCCGGCGTCAAGGTAGTGGTAGTCACCGGTCGCCATCATGTGGCGATCCACCCGTTCTATCAGGCGCTGGAGATAGACACTCCGGCAATCTGCTGTAACGGCACCTATTTGTATGACTTCCAGCAGAAAAAAGTGCTGGCAGCCGATCCGCTGGCAAAAGATCAGGCCAAGCTGGTGTTGCAGATGCTGAAACAAAGCGACATTCATGGCCTGATGTACGTGGACGACGCCATGCTGTATCAGGAGCCGAGCGGTCACGTCACCCGTTCATTGGCCTGGGCAGAAACCCTGCCACCGGCGCAACGCCCAACGCTGTTGCAGGTTAACAGCCTGGTTCAGGCGGCCGATGAGTCGCAGTCGATCTGGAAGTTCGCCACCTCGCACGCCGATATTCCTGCGCTGCGTAGCTTTGCCGAAACGGTAGAAAAAGAGCTGGGACTGGCCTGCGAATGGTCGTGGCACGATCAGGTCGATATTGCCAAAGGCGGCAACAGCAAAGGGAAACGCCTGCAGCAATGGGTGGAGTCACAGGGTTTAAGCATGAGCCAGGTGGTGGCCTTCGGGGATAACTACAACGATCTCAGCATGCTGGAAGCGGTAGGTCTGGGCGTCGCGATGGGCAACGCCGATGACGCAATCAAACAACGCGCCGATCTGGTGATTGCCGATCACCTGCAGCCTGGCATTGCCGACGTCATCCGCACTCGAGTTTTAGGTCAGTAATGCCATTGCCCTCCCCACCGGGAGGGCTGAATTCAACGCGCCTCGCGGCTGAT
The DNA here is from genome assembly GCF_004684015.1 of Serratia proteamaculans. Lineage (GTDB taxonomy): Bacteria > Pseudomonadota > Gammaproteobacteria > Enterobacterales > Enterobacteriaceae > Serratia > Serratia proteamaculans_F. The sequence goes on along the minus strand of NZ_SRIA01000010.1, from coordinate 2,540 downwards.
CGACACGCTTTTCACCTGTGCATACAGCCACTGCCCCGGCCGGATCGCCAGTTCGTCACGCGCCCACGGCGTAATTCGCGCCCAGAGTACGCTTTCTCCTACCGCCAGCTTCACCTCTACCTGCCCGTCAACGTCCAGACATTCGGTCACCTTAGCCGGCAAGACGTTGCGAATACTGCTGTTGACCGGCGGTTGCAATACCAGCGAAACATCGGCCGCGTTGATACGGATACGCAGTTGGGCACCGAGAGCGGCGTCGACGCCGCTGACCCACAAACGTTGATCACCCAGTGCCAGCGCCGTCATCGCATAACGCGTGTGATGTTCAATCACGCTGACGCGCAGCACGCTGCTCTGATCCTCGCGCTGCAGCCAGGGCCGCAACGCGCTGCTGGCCCACACCTCCTCCAGCCCGCCGAACGCCCGTACCTGGCCGCTATCGAGCACCATCACCTGTTCCGCCAGACGCAGAATTTCGTCCATGCTGTGGCTGACGTAGAGGATGGGGATATTCACGTCCTGCGCCAAACGTTCCAGATAGGGCAACAGTTCGCGCTTGCGTGGCAAGTCCAGCGAGGCCAGCGGCTCGTCCATTAACAGCAATTCCGGCGCGGTCAGCAAGGCACGACCAATCGCCACCCGCTGTTTTTCACCGCCAGACAGCGTCAACGGCAGGCGATTAAGCAACGGACCGATGCCCAGCAGCTCGACAATACTGTCGAACTGCGCGCGCATACCGGCCGCCATACCGTATTGCAGGTTGCCGCGGACCCGGTAATGCGGGAACAGACGCGCGTCCTGAAACACGTAGCCAATGCGGCGTTTTTCCGGCGGCAGGCACAGGCCACGCTCGGTATCCACCAGCGTACGGCCATTGAGCACGATACGTCCCTGCTGCAAGCGGGTCAGGCCGCCGATGGCATTGATTAATGAGGTTTTACCGGCGCCGGACAGACCAAAAATCGCGGTAATGCCCTGAGCGGGCAGATCGGCGCGCACGTTAAGGTTCAGCGCGCCAAGGCGTTGGGAGAAATCCAGCTCCAGCATTTACACGCCCATCCGCTTGCGGCCCCAGCGGGCCAGCCACTCGGAAACCATCAGTGAAACCAGTGACAGCACAATGGCAATCACGCACAGACGCGCCGCGGCAGCTTCTGCCCCCGGCGTTTCAATCAGGGTATACATCGCCAGCGGGATGGTGCGCGTCTCGCCGGGAATATTGGAGACAAAGGTAATGGTGGCACCGAACTCGCCCAGCGAACGGGCAAAGGCCAGCACCACGCCAACAATCACCCCCGGCAACGACAGCGGCAGCGTAATGGTGAAAAACACCCGCCATGGGTTGGCCCCCAGGGTTCTGGCAGCCTGCTCCAGCCGGGTATCCACCGCTTCCAGCGCCAGCCGAATGGCTCGCACCATCAGCGGGAACGCCACTACCGCCGAAGCCAGCGCGGCACCGCGCCAACTAAAGCTGAAACTGAAACCGAACAAGTGGAACAGCCATTCGCCAATCACACCGCGCCGCCCCATGGCGATCAGCAATAAATAGCCGACCACCACCGGCGGCAGTACCAGCGGCAGATGAATAATACTGTCCAGCAGCGACTTGCCGGGAAAGCGGCAGCGTACCAATACCCAGGCCATCAGAATGCCAAAGGGTAAGCTGCATACCACCGCCAGGGCAGACACTTTCAGGCTCAGCTCAACCGCCTGCCACTCGTACTCACTCAAAATCATTTCCGCGGGGAGAATCCATAATGTTTGAAAATAGCCGCCGCTTCCGGGCTCTTCAGGTAGCTGTAGAACGCGCTGACGGCCGGTGTTTGATGGCCTTTAACGATCGCCATCGGGTATTCAACCGGTTTGTGGCTGTCTTCCGGGAAGATGGCCACTACGCTGACTTTATCACTGGCTACCGCGTCTGAGCCATAAACAATGCCCAGCGGCGCTTCGCCACGTTCCACCAGCGCCATGGCACTGCGTACGTTGTTGGCACGCGCCAGTTTAGGCTCCAGGGCGGTCCAGGCCCCCAGATTTTGCAATGCTTCCTTGGCATAGATGCCGGCCGGTACGTGATCCGGGTCGCCCACCGACAGGCGGCCGCCATTGAGCAATTTCGCCCAGTCAGTCTGCTTATCGAGCGTGATTTTAGCCTGTTTGGCCTCTTTGGCGGCGATCAGCACCAGTTCGTTCCCCAGCAAGGTGTAGCGGGTGTCTTTGACCATCTGCTGTTTGTCGATGGCATAATCCATCCACTGTTGATCGGCGGAGATAAACAAATCGGCCGGAGCGCCCTGCTCTATCTGGCGTGCCAGCGTGGAAGAGGAAGCGAATGAGGAGACGACCTGAACATCCTTGCCCTTCTGATACTCCGTCGCGATGTCCTGCAAGGCATTAGTTAACGACGCCGCGGCAAAAACGGTCACTTTCTCCGCCGCAGAAGCCTGCATAACCATACCGGACATCAATACGATACCGCCGACCCACTTGGTCCATTGCTGTTTCATCAGAGTGCCTCCGGGAAACCTCGGCCTTCAGGC
>NZ_SRIA01000001.1:0-294757 GCF_004684015.1 Serratia proteamaculans | reverse complement strand
CATACTGAATATGACCAAACTCCTGGGCAAAACGGTCCACCTGCTGCCAGTCGGTATACTCCACTTCTTTACTGGTATCTGTTTCGCCCCCCGTCATACGCATAATAAGTTGAATCATGACTCGATCGAACCAGCGATAACGTGGATAGCGCAGCGCGCCGGCAAACACGACACACTGTTTTGGCTGCCAGGGAGAAGACAACAGGAACTTGCGGGTATAGGCGTTGGTCTGTGGCGAACGCTTGTCCGCCTTGCGGGCGGTCAGGTTAACGCTAAAAAACGCGCTCGGCATCTGGTTCAACTGCTCAGCATGGCGTTTAACAAACTTATCCAACGTCGGATGGAAATGGCCATAGCGTATTGAGGCACCAATCAGCACCTGCTGATACTGGCTGAGGTCGACATTATCCGCCTGTAGCAAATCGATCACATCGCAGCGCAGCGTATCCTGCAATTTGCTTGCTATATAAGAAGCAATAGAACGTGTTTGCCCATCACGGCTAGAATAAAGAATCAGTGCCTTCACGGCGTTACTCCTTCTATCAGGATCATTCACGCCAGAACGTCGGTGTGAACAGAACCAGCAGTGTAAAGACTTCAAGGCGCCCGAACAGCATCGTCAGAACCAGGATCCACTTCGCCGGTGCAGGCATAGTGGTGAAGTTATCCGCCACCACTCCCAGCCCAGGCCCAAGGTTGTTCAGCGTCGCCGTTACGGCAGCAAAGGCAGAAAAATCATCAACGCCGGTGGCGATAATCGCCAGCATGCTGACGATAAACACCAGCGCATATGCAGAGAAGAAACCCCATACCGCCTCCAGGATGCGTTCCGGCAGCGCGCGGTTACCCAATTTGATAGTGTAAACCGCATTAGGGTGCACCAGCCTTTTTAGCTCACGCGAGCCCTGTAAATACAGCAGCAGAATGCGGATCACCTTCAGGCCGCCACCGGTCGAGCCGGCACAGCCACCAATAAATGCAGAGCACAGCAACAACATCGGCAGGAATAACGGCCATTTGGCAATACTGTCGGTGGTAAAGCCGGCAGTTGTCGCCATAGATACCACCTGGAAAAACGCCTGATTGACCGTTTCCATTCCGGTTTTGTAGACACCATGTCCCCACAACACGGCAGTACACACCACCACCAGCGTCAACTGCACGGCAATGAACATGCGGAACTCAGGATCGCGCCAGTAAACCTTCAGGCTGCGGCCGCTCAGCAAGGCGAAGTGCAAGCCGTAGTTACAACCGGAGATCAGCAGGAAAATAGCAATGATGGTGTTGATGGTCGGACTGGCGTAATAACCGATGCTGGCATCATGGGTAGAGAAACCGCCAATAGCAATGGTCGAGAAGCTGTGGCCGATAGCGTCGAACACCGACATGCCGGCCCCCCAAAGTGCCAGCGCACAGGCAATGGTCAACAGGACATAAATCAGCCACAGGGTTTTGGCCGTTTCGGCAATGCGTGGCCGCATCTTGTTATCTTTCAGTGGACCAGGCATTTCTGCGCGATATAGCTGCATGCCACCGACACCGAGGATTGGCAGTATCGCAACCGCCAACACAATGATCCCCATCCCGCCCATCCATTGCAGCATCTGCCGATAGAACAAAATGGCTTTGGGTAGTGAGTCCAACCCCACCAGCGTCGTCGCCCCGGTAGTGGTTAAACCGGAAAACGATTCGAAAAAAGCATCAGTCAGCGAAAGATTAGGCCGTTCAGAGAATAAAAATGGCAATGCCCCGACGCTGCCCAGCACCGTCCAGAACAACACCACTATCAGAAAACCCTCTCGCGGCTTTAGCTCATGCTTTTGTTTGCGGTTAGGCCACCACAGCATCAGGCCAATAGTTACCGCTACAAAGAAGGTCTGGCTGAATGCCCGCCCTGCCCCATCGCGGTATATCAATGCCACCAGTCCAGGAATAAACATCGTCCCGGAGAACAGGATGACCAGCAAACCAACGATACGGGTTATAGCGCGAAAATGCATTTCAGCACGATCCTTAGCAATTCAATTGGGGGAATTATTGCGAAATGGGGGTCAATTGCAAATTACCGCGACTGAGATCACGTAATTTATTCCCGAAAGCTTCGACACCGGTGACCGGCAAAGTCAGGTGCAGCGTGACGGAAGCACCATATTCCCCCTGTACAATCCGCCCTTCAGTTTGCTGCAACAAATTCTCTACCAGCGCCAACTGAGCATAGTCACATTGCAAAGTATATTCGGCCTGCGGGATTTTGTAGCTCACAGCCAATTGCTTTAAAGCCTGCTGCACGCCACTGCCGTAGGCTCTCACCAAGCCGCCGGTGCCCAACTTGATACCGCCGTAGTAACGAACGACTACGGCGGTGATTTCACCGATGCCGCTGCCCATCAGCTGTGCAAGAATGGGTTTACCGGCCGTGCCGGAAGGTTCGCCGTCGTCGGAGAAGCCCAACTGTTGTGAGTCAGTCGGTGATCCTGCGACAAATGCCCAGCAATGGTGCCTGGCCGCCGGGTGTTCATCACGAACCTGCTGGATAAACGCCTTTGCCTCATCAACCCCGCTGGTCGGTGCCAGCAGGGTGATAAAACGACTCTTCTTTATTTCTTCACTGACACTGACGGGGCCTGCCGGGATCGGGTAAGGCTGCATCAGGCCAGATTCAGATCGCGCGTCATGTTCTCGATACGCTTTTCGTGGATCACGATATTGTCTTCAATACGGATACCACCATAAGGTTTCAGCGCATCGATGCGATCCCAGGCAAAGTGTTGACTGAATTCGCCGCTGCGCCATGGCGCCAACAGGGAATCAATGAAATACATGCCGGGTTCAATGGTTAACACCATGCCTGGTTGCAACACGCGGGTGCAGCGCAGGTACGGGTATTTGGACGGCGCAGCCAGATGGGTACCCAGTTCATCCTGCATAAAGCCGGCAGAGTCATGCACCTGTAAACCCAGAGGATGGCCCAGACCGTGTGGCAGGAATGGCGTGGTCAGCCCCTGCTCAACCATGGCTTCTTCACTGATGCCGGTCACCAGCTTGTGGCTCTTGAGCAATTTGGCGATACGTTGATGCATTTGCACATGGTAATCAGTGTAACGCACGCCGGCTTTGATGGTATCCATCAGTGCCAGTTGCTCACCGTTAAGATCTTTTATCAGGTGCGCGAAATCACTGCCGCTCTGACCAGCGTAGGTACGAGTCAGGTCGGCGGCGTAACCGTTATATTCGGCACCGGCGTCAAGCAGGAAGCTCAGTATTTCTGACGGTGGCTGTTGATCCAGCGTAGTGTAATGCAGCACCGACGCATGCTCATTGAGCGCAACAATGTTGTCATAAGGCACATCGGTGTCGCGATGACCCGTGGCGGTGAGGTAAGCCTGGTTGATATCAAACTCACTCATGCCGGACAGGAAAGCCTCATGAGCAGCATGGTGCCCCATAACCGCGGTTTTCTGTGCTTCGCGCATGCAAGCCAGCTCGTAGCCAGTTTTGATTGAGCGATGGAAATCGAGGTAATTCAGCACCGCTTTCGGGTTGACGTTTTCTGCCAGAATACCAAGATCGCGGGCACGTTGCTGCGCATAGCCGATATAACCCACACGCTCACGCTGGGCAGGAAGCTGCTGCGCGATATCATCAGCATTGGCCAACGGCATCAGTTCAACGGACTTGGTCCAGAAACTCTCCGGCAGTGGCTCAACGCTGTGCCAGTAATCGACCGGCGAATAGAACCACAGCTTCGGTTTGTTAACGCCATCCACCCACAGCCAGCAGTTGGGTACCGAGGTGACTGGCACCCAGGCCTTAAAGTGCGCGTTCACTTTGAACGGATAGCTACGGTCGTCCTGGAATATCCTTTGCAGCTCTCCTGAGTGAATCAGCAGCGCATCCAGTTTGTTGCGCGTTAACACTTCACGCGCCCGTTTTTGCAGTTCTGCCAGGTGGTCGTTATACAAAGAAGCCAGCGTTTCCATCACAATACCCTTATACATACCATTAGAACGGAATGAGTCATCTTAGCACAGCGTTCAGGCGTACCAACCCCATCAGCTCTGGCATGCGGGGCGGTTCGCAAATCCCTGTAAACCTCGTTACATCCGTAGCTTAACAATCCGTCAGGCAGCCAAGCCTGGCCACGCAAGAGTTACTGCCCACATCCCCAGTGTTTGGGCGGCACAGCCTCCAGAGCCTACATCACCATCGGTAAGCGTATGGGGCTTTCAAACGCCAGCAAACCACCGTAAAGCAAAAAATATAAATTCACTAAAAATCAATAAAATAACCAGAGGACATGTGATCAGACCAGCAAATATGCAATCTCTCATTTGCATATTGTTAACATAAAAACCACACTCCTCATCATCTGGTCATACCAGATCAAACGCTGATTCAGGAGATAGACATGCTCTACCAAGGCGAAACATTACAACTGCACTGGCTCGACAACGGCATCGCCGAGCTGGTGTTCAATGCCCCAGGCTCGGTAAACAAGCTCGATACCCGCACCGTTGCCAGCCTGGGCGAAGCGCTCGCGGTGCTGGAAAAGCAGACCGAGTTGAAAGGCCTGCTGCTGCGTTCTACCAAGGCCGCCTTTATTGTCGGTGCCGACATCACCGAATTCCTTTCGCTGTTTGCTGCCCCGGCTGAAAAGCTGCAGCAGTGGCTGAACTTCGCCAATGCGATCTTTAACCGGCTGGAAGATTTGCCGGTGCCGACCATTTCGGCCATCAACGGCTATGCGCTCGGCGGCGGCTGCGAATGTATTCTGGCGACCGACTTCCGCGTTGCGTCTCCGGATGCGCGTATTGGCCTGCCGGAAACCAAACTGGGTATTATGCCCGGCTTCGGCGGCTCGGTTCGCTTGCCACGCCTGTTGGGTAACGACAGCGCTCTGGAAATTATCGCCGCCGGTAAAGACGTCAGTGCCAAAGATGCACTGAAGGTCGGTCTGGTGGATGCAGTAGTTGCACCGGAGAAGTTGGTGGAAGCCGCACTGAAAATGCTGCAACAGGCGATTGAGGGCAAACTGGACTGGCGCGCCTATCGCCAGCCAAAGCTCGAGCCGTTAAAACTTAGCCCAATCGAAGCGGCCATGAGCTTCACCACCGCCAAAGGCATGGTGATGCAAACCGCCGGAAAACATTATCCGGCGCCAATGACCGCAGTCAAAACCATTGAGGCCGCAGCCAAGCTGGGCCGTGATGAAGCACTGAAACTGGAAACTGCCAGCTTTGTGCCATTGGCCCGTTCTAAAGAGGCCCGCGCGCTGGTCGGCATCTTCCTTAATGACCAGTTTGTGAAAGGTCAGGCGAAGAAGCTGGCAAAAGGTGTTGAAGCGCCGAAGCAGGCTGCCGTGTTGGGTGCCGGTATCATGGGTGGCGGTATCGCCTACCAGTCGGCGCTAAAAGGCGTGCCAGTTGTCATGAAAGACATCAGTGACAAATCCCTGACGCTCGGGATGAATGAAGCCGCCAAACTGCTGAACAAGCAGCTGGAACGCGGCAAGCTCGATGGCATGAAAATGGCCCAGGTGCTGTCGACCATTCAACCGACGCTGGATTACGCCGGTATCGAACGCGCTCAGGTGATCGTCGAAGCCGTGGTCGAGAATCCAAAGATCAAGGCGGCAGTACTGTCCGAAGTAGAAGGCCTGATCGGTGAAGACACCGTACTGGCGTCCAATACCTCGACCATTCCGATTAATCACCTGGCGAAATCGCTCAAACGCCCACAGAACTTCTGCGGCATGCACTTCTTTAACCCGGTACACCGCATGCCACTGGTGGAAATCATCCGCGGTGAGCAGACCAGCGACAGCACTATCGCCGCCGTGGTGGCCTATGCCAGCCGTATGGGTAAAACGCCGATTGTGGTTAACGACTGCCCAGGGTTCTTCGTCAACCGTGTGCTGTTCCCGTATTTTGCCGGTTTCAGCATGCTACTGCGCGACGGTGCGGACTTCCGCCAGATCGACAAAGTGATGGAAAAACAGTTTGGTTGGCCAATGGGTCCAGCTTATCTGCTCGACGTAGTGGGGATTGATACCGCGCACCACGCCCAGGCGGTGATGGCGACCGGTTTCCCTGAACGCATGAGCAAAGATTACCGCGATGCTATCGACGTGATGTTCGATAACCAGCGTTTTGGTCAGAAAAATCAGTTGGGCTTCTATCGTTACAGCCAGGACAACAAAGGCAAACCGCGTAAAGACAACGATGAGCAGACCGATGTGCTGCTGGCCGAAGTCAGCCAGCCGCGTCAGACCATCAGCGACGAAGAAATTATCGCCCGCATGATGATCCCGATGATTAACGAAGTGGTGCGCTGCCTGGAAGAAAACATTATTGCCAGCCCGGCCGAAGCCGATATGGCGCTGGTCTACGGCATCGGTTTCCCTCCGTTCCACGGCGGGGCGTTCCGTTACCTGGATACGCTTGGCACCGCCAATTATGTCGAACTGGCCCAGCGTTATGCGCATCTCGGCGCCCTGTATCAGGTACCTGCCGGCCTGCGCACCAAAGCCGAACATAATGAAAGCTACTACCCGGTGGCAGCCCCGCTGTCCGATGTCTCCACTGGCCAACCGGCATGAGGTCATAAAGATGGAAAACGTAGTTATTGTTGATGCCGTACGCACGCCGATGGGCCGCTCCAAGGGCGGCGCCTTCCGCCAGGTACGTGCTGAAGATCTTTCCGCTCACCTGATGCGTGCCGTACTGAGCCGTAATCCGTCGCTGGATGCCGCCGAAATTGACGACATTTACTGGGGTTGCGTGCAGCAAACTCTGGAACAGGGCTTTAACATTGCCCGTAACGCTTCGCTGCTGGCCGAGATCCCACACAGTGTCCCGGCGGTCACCGTCAACCGACTGTGCGGCTCATCCATGCAGGCGCTGCACGACGCCGCACGCGCCATTATGGTCGGCGATGCACACGTCAGCCTGATTGGTGGCGTAGAACATATGGGTCACGTACCGATGAATCACGGTGTGGATTTCCACCCGGGTCTGAGCCGCAGCGTGGCAAAAGCCGCCGGTATGATGGGTCTGACCGCCGAGATGCTGGCCAAGATGCACAATATCAGCCGCCAGATGCAGGATGAGTTCGCAGCACGCTCGCACCAACGTGCGCATGCCGCTACCCTGGCCGGCTATTTCAAGAATGAAATCATCCCAACCACCGGCCACGACGCCGACGGTGTGCTGACCCGTTATGACTTCGACGAAGTGATCCGCCCGGAAACCACCGTCGCCAGCCTGGCAGCGTTGCGCCCGGCCTTCGATCCGGTCAACGGCACCGTGACCGCCGGTACTTCTTCGGCATTGTCCGACGGTGCGTCTGCCATGCTGTTGATGAGTGAATCGCGCGCCAAAGCGCTTGGCCTGAAAGCCCGCGCCCGCATTCGTTCGATGGCGGTAGTCGGTTGCGACCCTTCCATCATGGGCTACGGACCGGTACCTGCCAGCAAGTTGGCGCTCAAACGTGCCGGACTGAACGTGCAGGACATCGACCTGTTTGAACTCAATGAAGCCTTTGCCGCCCAGTCACTGCCGTGCATCAAGGATCTGGGTCTGTTGGACAGCATCGACGACAAGATCAACCTGAACGGCGGCGCCATTGCCCTGGGTCACCCATTAGGCTGCTCGGGCTCACGTATCTCTACGACCCTGCTGAACAATATGGAACGCCGCGACGTACAGTTCGGTCTGGCGACCATGTGTATCGGTCTGGGTCAGGGGATTGCCACCGTTTTTGAACGCGTTTAGCTGTGTCTATTAGGGATGACTGCGTCAACACTTCAAACCGCAGCATCCCGCCAAGTTTAGTTGCCGTACTTCCCGCCTGTCAGGGGCGGGTTTTTTTATGCCTGAATTCTGCTGACGCCCCAATAAAAAGGGGCAGCCATTGGCCACCCCGTTTGCTACTGCTTCGCGCCTCAGATAAACGAGAAAGCATCGCCAAACATATGCGCTTCCAGCGCGCCACGTTCGGCACAGAAACGTTCGCGAGCGATTTTGGCCATCTCGAAACGGCCGGCAATATAAATGTCGTGCTCTGCCAGCGTGCCGAAATCTTGCAGCACCGCACTGAGCACCGTGCCACTACGGCCACGCCACTCTTCTTCCGGCTGTTCAACCACCGGAATGACTTTCAGATTAGGATGCTGCAACGACAGCGCTTCCAGCTCGCTCAAGTCATACAGGTGCTTCAGTTCGCGCCCGCCCCAGTAGATGGAAATATCGCGATCCGGCTGCTGCTCCAGCGCGGCCAACAGAATCGAGCGCGCGTAGGAAAAACCAGTGCCGCCAGCGATCAACACCAGCGGACGGCTGCCTTCTTCACGCAACCAGGCATCGCCGTGCGGGATATCAACGGTAATCGCCTGCTCTTTCAGAATGCGATCCATCACCGCCATGGCATACAGATTCAGCTCCGAAGCGCCAATATGCAGCTCAATGTAATCCTGGTCGGTCGGAATGGAAGCCAGTGAGAACGGGCGCTTGTCGCGCTCATCCATCACCACCATCAAATACTGTCCTGCCTTGAAAGAAAACGGTGCCTCAGGCACCAAACGTACCCGATAAACCGTATCGGTAATGGCCTCTACGGAGGTCACTTTACAGCTCAATATTGTCATGCGTTCCCTCTGTCGGGTCATCAATGCAAAACTGAGAACAAAGCCTGGCGCTAAAGCGTCGGTTCTCTGTCACTGAAAATTGCGAGCTCATCCCAGATTTCATCGACGCGCGCACGCACCTTTTCATCCATCTGAATCGGACGGCCCCATTCGCGCTGGGTTTCACCCGGCCATTTATTGGTGGCATCCAGCCCCATCTTCGATCCCAAACCGGAAACCGGTGAGGCGAAGTCCAAATAATCGATCGGCGTATTCTCCACCAAAACGGTATCCCTTGCCGGATCCATTCGGGTGGTAATCGCCCAAATCACATCATTCCAGTCGCGTGCGTTGACGTCATCGTCGCAGACGATAACAAACTTGGTGTACATAAACTGACGCAGGAACGACCAGACCCCCATCATTACGCGTTTGGCATGACCGGCATACTGTTTCTTGATAGTCACCACCGCCAGGCGATAGGAGCAACCTTCAGGCGGCAGATAGAAATCGACAATTTCCGGGAACTGCTTTTGCAAGATAGGAACGAAGACTTCATTGAGCGCCACGCCCAACACCGCTGGTTCATCCGGCGGACGACCGGTATAGGTCGAGTGATAGATAGCGTCACGACGCTGGGTGATGTGGGTGATGGTGAATACCGGGAAGTGGTCGATTTCGTTGTAGTAGCCGGTGTGATCGCCATACGGGCCTTCAGGCGCCATTTCACCCGGTTCGATATAGCCTTCCAACACGATTTCCGCGCTGGCGGGCACTTCCAGATCGCAGGAAATACACTTGACCACTTCGGTTTTGTTGCCGCGCAGCAGCCCGGCAAAGGCATATTCAGACAGGGTATCCGGCACCGGTGTTACCGCGCCGAGAATGGTGGCGGGATCTGCGCCCAGCGCAACCGCAACCGGGAAGCGCTCACCGGGATGCGCCTGGCACCATTCGAGGTAATCCAGCGCGCCACCGCGGTGCGACAACCAACGCATGATGACTTTATTCTTGCTCAGCACCTGCTGGCGATAAATGCCCAGGTTCTGTCGCTCTTTTTGCGGCCCGCGGGTCACGGTCAGGCCCCAGGTGATCAGCGGTGCGGCGTCTTCCGGCCAGCAATGCATCACCGGGATACGGCTGAGATCGACGTCATCACCCTGCCATACCTGCTCCTGACAAGGCGCTGAACCCAACACCTTGGTCGGCATGTTCAGCACTTGCTTGAACTTCGGCAGTTTATCGAACAGATCGCGAAAGCCCTTTGGCGGCTCCGGTTCTTTAAGGAACGCCAGCAACTTGCCGACCTCGCGCAACGAGCTGACATCCTCCTGGCCCATCCCCATCGCTACGCGACCGGGAGTACCGAACAGATTGCATAGCACCGGCATGTCGTACCCTTTCGGGTTTTCGAACAGCAGCGCCGGGCCGCCCGCACGTAAAGTACGATCGGCAATTTCTGTCATTTCCAGATAGGGATCAATCGGCTGGCTAATGCGTTTTAGTTCGCCTCTCTTTTCCAGCAACGAGAGGAAATCGCGTAAGTCACGGTATTTCATGCTGATCATTATAACGGCCAGTGAGAAGGGCATTATAGGCCCTCTTCACGGTTGTTGCTGCACTTTTGTTAAACACCGGTAAAGACCTCACCGGCACTCAGTGGCACGTGAACGGCACCAACGGGCGTAATGCCTGCGCATCCTGATACTCCTGGGTCTCTACGCCGTGGCGGAACACCTTGAAGCCCTGGTCTCGGGCACTGAAATAACGCAGATCATTGCCCTCAACGTGCAACAGACTGCCCTCTCGCAGCGCCACCACAGATTCGCTTGGATTAACCGCGCAGAACTCCGCCAGGCGCTCATCACGGGTTTCACCCATGTGGCCACTGATATGGGCATCAATGTAATGCGGGTTGATTTGCACCGGGAACAGGCTCAATGCCGGCAATACGACGCTGTTGCGTACCGGCATGTCATTGGTGGTACGAATGCTTGGTGTGGCAACGTTACAACCGGCGCTCCAGCCCACATAGGGAATGTTACGTTCGCGGACTGCTCGCTGGATCGGGACTATCAGGCCCTTCTCATGCAGCATCTGGTTCAGCATCCAGGTGTTGCCGCCGCTGACCAAAATGCATTGCGCCTGTTCAATCGCCGCAGCCGGAGACTCGGCATGGTGAATGCTGGTGACTTTTATACCCAGAGTTTGCGTCAGCTCCTGCGCACGCTGATCGTAATCACCGCGGATCATGGCATATGGGATAAAGACGGCGGACGTGATACCGCGGCGCGCTATCATCGCCAACAGGTGGCTCTTGGCATAGCCCAACAGTTCACTTTCACCGGACAGCTTGCCATTGCTCAACAGAAATAACTCCATTTCTCCCCCTCAATCGAAAACGATGAATACCATCACATCAGGCGACGGTGCCCCAAGGCATACTGCGACGGTAGCAAATTTTTAGCCCTTTGTTATACCCAAGCCGTGCGGATAAGTGTGTGACCCTTCGCTAATTGCCAGCAATTCATGCAGATAGCGGCTGTTACATGCTGAAACTTGCACCACTATGTATCCGTAATAGCTTTTGATATGCTTACTGGCTGACAGAAAGGCATGTGAAATTATGGAATCTTGGTATCTACTGTATTGCAAACGCGGCCAGCTTTTACGGGCACAGGAACATCTGGAGCGGCAGGAAGTTAACTGCCTGAGCCCAATCATTACGCTGGAAAAGATCGTGCGTGGTAAACGCATCGCGGTCAGCGAGCCTCTGTTCCCCAACTATCTGTTTGTGGAATTCGATCCGGAGCGCATCCATACCACCACCATCAGTGCAACGCGTGGTGTCAGCCACTTCGTACGCTTTGGTTCAACGCCGACCACTATCCCGCAGAAAGTGATCGAAGAGTTGCAGACTCATACCTGCGAGACCTACGTCGATCCAGAAACGCCACAACCCGGCGATAGCGTGTTGATCGTCGATGGGATGTTCGAAGGGCTGCAGGCGATATACACCGAGCCGGACGGCGAAGCGCGCTCAATGCTGCTGCTCAACCTGATCAACAAACAGGTCAGCCAAAGTGTGGACAACCGACAGTTCCAAAAGCTGTAATGTAAAAAAGGCGCCCAAGGCGCCTTTTTACTGGAGACTCACGCCTTAGCGCTGCATCGCATCGTCATGCATCCACTGAGCTACCCGCTTGGCGAAGTAGGTCAGCACGCCATCGGCACCGGCACGCTTGAAGCACATCAACGACTCCATCACCGCCGGCTGTTCCTGCAACCAACCGTTTTGAATCGCCGCCATGTGCATCGCATATTCGCCGGACACCTGATAGGCGAAGGTCGGCACACCGAAGGTGTCTTTCACCCGACGCACCACGTCCAGATACGGCATGCCCGGCTTCACCATCACCATATCCGCGCCTTCCTGCAGATCCTGTGCAATTTCCTGCAGCGCTTCGTCGCTGTTGGCAGGGTCCATCTGGTAGGTTTTCTTGTTGCCGCCTTTCAGATTGCCGCTGGAACCGAGTGCATCACGGAACGGGCCATAGTAACAAGACGCATATTTGGCTGAGTAAGCCATGATCTGAGTGTTAATCAGGCCTTGATGCTCCAGTTGATCGCGGATCGCACCGATACGGCCATCCATCATGTCACTTGGCGCCACGATTTCTGCACCGGCTTCAGCATGGGACAGTGCCTGACGCACCAAAATCTCTTTGGTGATGTCGTTAATGACATAACCTTGCTCGTCGATGATGCCATCCTGACCGTGGGTGGTGTAAGGATCCAGCGCCACATCGGTCAGAATACCCAATTCAGGCACCGCGTCTTTTAATGCACGTACCGTACGCTGTACCAGGCCGTCCGGGTTATAGGCTTCTTCTGCATGCAGTGATTTCAGGCCAGACTCAATGACCGGGAACAGGGAGATCACCGGCACGCCCAGCTTGGCAATGGCTTCCGCTTCTTTCACCAGCAGATCGATGCTCATGCGTGATACGCCAGGCATGGATGCCACGGCCTCCTGACGGTTGCTGCCTTCCATGACAAATACCGGGTAGATCAGGTCGTTAACCGTCAGTTGGTTCTCCGCCACCAGGCGACGACTGAAATCATGACGGCGCACGCGGCGCATACGGCGACCAGGGAAGGTGCCCGGAAATGCATAGCTCATAGTTTTCTCCTAACTCATTCCAGCCGGAATAGCCGGCGGGCGTTCTCATCGATTTTTTGCCCCAGCCATTCGGCTTCTTCTTGTCGCCAGGCGGCCACTTGCCGGACGATATGGGGCAAATAACAGGGTTCGTTGCGGCGAGATGCAGGTTTCGGATGTAGATCCCGGGGCAACAGATAGGGAGCGTCGGTTTCCAACAACAGACGGTCTGCCGGGATCTGCGGCAACATTGCACGCAATTCCAGGCCACGCCGTTCATCACAGACCCAACCGGTGATACCCACCGACAGACCCAACGACAAACAGCTTTCCAATTCTTCGGCGGTGCCGGTAAAACAGTGCACCACGGCCGCGGGCAGTTTACTCAACCAGGGTGCCAGCAGCGCAACAAAACGTGCGTGCGCTTCACGGCAGTGAAGAAAAACCGGCATCGCCAGCTCTGCCGCCAGCGCAAGTTGCGCGCTGAAGGCCGCCTCCTGCTGTTCCGGGGTAGAGAAATTACGGTTGAAATCCAGCCCGCATTCACCAATGGCCGCGACCTGCGGCCGGGACGCCAATAAGTGGATTTGCTCAGCAACCCGATCGTCCCAACAACTGGCATGGTGCGGATGCACACCGGCGGTGGACCAACAGTACCCGGCATGCTGTTGTGCCAGCTCATTGGCAGCAAGGCTTTCCTGCAGATCGGTGCCGGTTATCAGCAGCCCTGTTACGCCTGCGGCACGGGCGCGCTCCACCACTGCCGGGCGGTCTTTGGCAAACTGTGAACTGGTGAGATTAACGCCGATATCAAACATGATGTTCCCAAAGTAAAAGCCGCCCATCGGGCGGCTTGCGACATACTAATTTTTAAACTGCCGGGGGTTCATCACCTTCGTCTTCTTCTTCCGGCTGCGCACGACGCTTACCCGTGTAGAAGCGGGCAAAGAACACACCCACTTCAAACAACAGGTACATCGGGATCGCCAACAGAGTCTGAGAGAACACATCCGGCGGGGTCAACAGCATACCAACCACGAAAGCGCCGACCAGAACGTAAGGCCGTTTCTTTTTCAGATCTTCCGGTGAAGTGACGCCACTCCAGCACAGCAGAATAATGGCAACCGGTACCTCAAAGGCCACGCCAAACGCCATAAACAGCGCCATGACGAAATCGAGATAGTTATTGATGTCGGTCGCAATCATCACCCCGACGGGCGCGGTCTTGGCAAAAAAGCCGAACGCCAACGGGAACACGATAAAGTAGGCAAACGCCATACCGAGATAAAACAGCAGACTGCTGGAGACCAGTAACGGCATCATCAGGCGGCGTTCATGCTTGTATAACGCCGGTGCGATAAAGGACCACACCTGATACAGGATCACCGGTGCAGACACAAACACCGAGACGATCATGGTCAGCTTGATCGGGGTAAAGAACGGTGAAGCCACGTCGGTGGCGATCATGCTCGCCCCGGCGGGCAACTGCTTGATCAGCGGCGCAGACACCAGTTGATAAATGTCATTGGCGAAAAAAACCAGCACCAGGAAGACTCCCAGTATGCTGATAATCGAGTTTAACAACCGCTTACGCAGTTCTATCAGATGACTGATAAGGGGTTGGGTATCTTCAACAGCCATGTTTTAACGATCGCCACTAGGTTGGTGAGACGCTGGGGTTTTATCCACAACAGGTTCTGGTTTTGCCTGAACGGCCGAAGCGACCGGCTGTTTAACCGGCTCGACCACGGGTTGTGCAACCGGCGGCGCTACCGCAACGACCGGCTCCGGCACGGCAGCCGGGGACGATGCCACGGCCGCAGCTTCTGCCGGCGTCACGCCGTCATGAATAGCTTCAGGATCGGTGACCAGAGGGTTATGGATGGTGTGCGCAGGTTCGGTTTTGTTGTCACTGTCGCCCTGATAAGAACGTTTCAGCGATTCCGCCGCGTCTTTCAGCTCATCCATTGACGCCTTCAGCTCCGGCGACAAATTCTGCATGCCCGCCTTCTCTACCTTTTTCAGACTGTCCTGCAGTTCCTGCAGCTTCAGCTCCTGAGAAAGTTCGTTCTGCACCGAAGCCGCCAAGGAACGCAGCGCGCGGATCCAGCCCGAAACTGTTCTTACCGCAACCGGCAACCGTTCCGGCCCGAGTACCACCAGGCCGATAACCAGAACCAGCAACAGTTCACTAAACCCAATGTCAAACACGGTTTATACCTGCTCTTTGTTCTTCGACTCTTCCGCTTTCACTTCCGGCTGCTTATCGGTAATAGGCTTGGCCGTGAAGTCAGCGTCATCCAGGCTGCTTTTCTCAGCCGTGTTGGTCGGCGGCGTATTTTCATCGCCGATCGCCTTTTTGAAACCTTTGATTGATGCACCGAGATCAGAGCCCAGCGTACGGAGCTTTTTGGTACCAAACAGCAGCACCACGATCACTGCGATGATCAACAATTGCGTAATACTAATACCGCCCATTGCAATTACCTCTATTTTAAAAGGGTTTTTCCAAAATCCGTCGCATTATACGGCAGATTTTACCAGAGTTTCGAATCAATTCAGGCGGTTCGCTTCCAGCCAATCACCCAGGATACGATACCGGCCGCTATCAGCCACGCGGGGAACACTTCAACATCCCCCAGCAGCAAAATCGTACCGCTTACTAACAGTGTAGCGCCAACACCGAACAAATAACGCGATTGCCCCTGGCGAACCCGCTGGGCCTGCATCTGATTTGTCAGTTTATCAACGCTCTGTTGCAACAGTTTATGCTGCTGCAGGCTATCGTAAAATAATTCAGGCAGTTCGGGCAGTTTCTCGGCCCAAAATGGCGCTTTTTCTTTCAGTGCGCGGATCACTGCCGGTATACCGACCTGATCGCGCATCCAACTTTCCAGAAACGGCTTCGCCGTGGTCCACAAATCCAGCTGCGGATAAAGCTGCCGGCCCAGACCTTCAACATACAGCAAGGTCTTCTGCAATAACACCAGTTGGGGCTGCACTTCCATATTGAAACGGCGTGCGGTATTGAACAGGTTCAACAGCACGTTGCCGAACGAAATTTCCGACAATGGCTTTTCGAAGATGGGTTCACACACCGTGCGAATAGCGAATTCGAAATCTTCCACGTTGGTGTCGCGCGGGACCCAGCCAGAATCTACGTGCAGCTCTGCGACCTTGCGATAGTCACGATTGAAGAAGGCGATAAAGTTTTCCGCCAGATAGCGTTTATCGTCTTTGTTCAACGAGCCGACAATACCGCAGTCAATGCCGATATAGCAGGGATCTTCAGGATGCTCATAGCTGACAAAAATATTACCGGGATGCATGTCAGCATGGAAGAAGCTGTCGCGGAAGACCTGGGTGAAGAACACCTGAACCCCGCGTTCGGCCAACAGTTTCATGTTGGTGCCCTGCTTTTCCAGCGTTGGGATATCCGAAACCGGAATTCCGTAAATGCGCTCCATGACCAATACGCTTTCGCGGCAGTAATCGGAATAAACCTCCGGCACGTACAGCATCGGGCTACCGTCGAAATTACGGCGCAGCTGGATGGCGTTGGCCGCTTCACGCAGCAGGTTCAACTCGTCCAGCAAGGTCTTTTCGTATTCGCGCACCACTTCACGCGGACGCAGACGGCGACCATCCGGCATCAGCTTTGGCACCCAGGCCGCCAAACGATACATCAGGCGGACGTCAGCCTTGATAATCGGCCGGATATCGGGCCGAATCACCTTCAGCACCACTTCCTGCCCGGTCGTCTTTAGCCGTGCGGTATGTACCTGAGCTATCGATGCCGAAGCCAGCGCCTGCTGGTCAAAATCATCAAACCAGGTTTCCAGCGGGCCGCCCATCGCCAACTCAATATGCTTACGTGCCAGTGCACCATCGAAGGGGGCAACCCGGTCCTGCAACAGAGTCAACTGATCCGCAATCTGTGGTGGGAACAGGTCACGACGGGTGGACATCATCTGGCCAAACTTGATCCATACCGGTCCCAGTTCCTGCAAGGCCAAACGCAGACGTTCACCCAGCGGTTTATCTGCATGGCGGTTTGGCATCCAGAATAGCAGACGGCGGCCCACGCGCAGCGGCAACGTCAAGCGCATCTGGGGGATCAATTCATCCAGGCCATAGCTGAGAAAAACGCGGACGATCAAATACAGGCGGCGTAGTTCGCCAGGGGTCATCGTTTACCCTCCAACTTGTCCATGCGAGCAATCAGCGCTTCGAGGCTGCGAACGGTGGCATCAACTTCCTCGTTGAACCACACAACTTCCAGTGGGCCTGGCGCCACGCGCCACTCTTCCGTCAGTGTTTCCGCTACATAATGCTGTTGACGCTGGAAGCCTGTTTTCAGCAGGTTAGCGCCCTTACCGAGCGCCTGCGTAATCCCCTGCGCGGCAATATCGCCGATGTAGGGGGCCAACCATTCAGCCGGATCCCACTCCGCCAGATCGAGCAGCCCAACCAGTTGTTGAACCACCTGAATATCCCCTTCGACAATCAGCTCACCGCTGCGCATCAATGGCGAAAGTTGCTGGCGATCCCGCAGCTTCAGCAACACCGAGATGCGACTGCGTACCGTGCAGTCGGCGGTATCTTCAGACTGACCAAGCACATCGACACGCTGCTCACTGAACAGCAACACCAGCGGTGAGGAAAGCTCCTGCAATTCAATACGCAAGACCTTACCTGCCAGGCGCAAACGGGCGGCTTTCATGCTGCGATCGCGGAACAGCAGGCTATTGAGCGATGTTTCCAGCACGCCGGTCAACAACGGGGTTAACAGCATCGGCATGTCCATATCAGAACTTGAAGCCACGATGCAGGGCCACAATGCCGCCGGTCAGGTTAAAATAGGTCACGTTGTCAAAGCCGGCAGCCCCCATCATACCCTTCAGGGTTTCCTGATCGGGATGCATGCGGATCGACTCAGCCAGATAGCGGTAACTTTCCGGATCCTTCACCACCAGCTCACCGATTTTCGGCAGCACGTGGAACGAGTAGGCATCATAGGCTTTACTTAGCGGCGCCAGCAGCGGTTTGGAAAACTCCAGCACCAGCAAACGGCCGCCCGGCTTAAGCACGCGGAACATGGAACGCAGCGCTTTGTCTTTGTCGGTCACGTTGCGCAGGCCGAAGGAAATGGTAATGCAGTCAAAATAGTTATCCGGGAACGGCAGCGCTTCGGCATTGGCCTGCACATAGTTGACGTTGCCGATAATGCCGCGGTCACGCAGCTTCTCGCGCCCCATCTTCAGCATGGAATCGTTAATGTCCGCCAGTACCACCTGCCCCTGCTCACCGACCATGCGGGAGAACTTGGCGGCCAGGTCACCGGTACCCCCGGCCAGATCCAACACCCGCTGCCCACGGCGAACGCCGCTGCAGTCAATGGTAAAACGCTTCCAGATACGGTGGATACCAAACGACATCAGGTCGTTCATCACGTCATACTTTGCAGCTACCGAATGAAAAACGTCTGCCACCATGGCCTGCTTCTCGTCTCTAGCTACGGTGCGAAAACCGAAGTCGGTGGTTTCCTGCGGTTGATCTGCCATTGTCCTGCCTGCTATTCAGTCAATTTAGTGTGGATGAGTGTACCAGAACCCTACGCAATACCCCACCTCGCCGCGGCTGTCATGCCTGCGATGCGGAGCGGGGTTCCTCTGCGGAGTCGTCGTCTTCCGCCCCGGGCAACGCGTCAACTTCATCGTCACCCGCCGTCTCGAATTCTTCATCATGCTGCGCACTGGCCTGCTGAGCCAGCAGCGGGTTAATCGGTCTTTTCACCTCAACCCCCAACGCGCGGAACCCCTCGGTCTGGCCGATAAGATTACCACGGCCTTCACTCAGTTTATTCATCGCCTGGCGATAACTCCCCTGGGCCTTGTCCAGGCTCTGCCCCAGCGCCGACATGTCGTCAACAAACAGCCGCATTTTGTCATACAACCGCGCCGCTCTGTCGGCAATGCGTTGGGCATTCTGGCTTTGATGCTCATAGCGCCAAAGGTTGGTGATGGTACGCAACGCCACCAGCAAGGTGGTCGGACTGACCAGCATGATGTTGTGTTTGAGCGCTTCGCTGATCAGCTCCGGCTCACGGTCAATGGCCAGCAGGAAAGCCGGCTCGACCGGAATAAACATCAGTACGTAGTCCAGCGAACGCAGGCCGGGCAACTGCTGGTAATCCTTGCGTCCCAACAGGCGGATATGGCCACGCAGCGAGCCAATATGCTCACTCAGCGCCGCCTCGCGTTCCACTTCATCTTCACTGTTGAAGTAACGTTCGTAGGCCACCAGCGACATTTTCGCATCGATGACCACGTCCTTCCCCTGGGGTAAACGAACGATGACGTCCGGCTGCATACGGCTCTGATGATCCAGCCGCACATTGACCTGGGTTTCGTATTCGTGTCCTTCGCGCAGTCCGGAAGCTTCCAGAACCCGACTTAGCACCACCTCGCCCCAGTTACCCTGAGTTTTATTATCCCCTTTCAGGGCCTTGGTGAGGTTAATCGCCTCGCGTGCCATTTGTGCATTGAGCTGCTGCAGGTTACGTATTTCGTGGGTCAGCGTATGGCGTTCACGCGCTTCCTGACCAAAACTGTCCTGCACCTGGCGGCGGAAACCATCGAGTTGCTCACGCAGCGGCAGTAACAGGCGGTCCAGGCTTTGCTTATTCTGCTCGTCAACCTTGCGTCCGCTGTGTTCAAAAATGCGGTTGGCCAAATTTTCAAACTGGGTGGTGAGACGCTGTTCGCTGTTAATCAACAGACGCTGTTTTTCTTCTGCCGCCATACGGGTTTCTTCCAGGCGGATAGTCACCTCACGCAGCTCGGCCTCCTGAGCGCTGTTAACCTCACGCTGGGCGCGCAGTTCCTGATTCAGCAACTCGCATTCGTTACGCCAGTGATTGAGCTGTTGAAGTTTTTCGTGCCCTGCGGCCAGCTGGCTGTGCAAATTACGCAGTTCCAGATCGCTCTGCCGCATTTGTTGCTCATTACGCTGCAGCGTTTCTTGCCGGGCTGTTGTCTCCTGCTGCGCCTGTTGCAGCGATTGTTCCAGCAGCCGTAGCTCGGTTTCATGCTGTGCCTGCGTCTGCTGCACACGCAAACTGGCGATTAGCCACCCCAGCAGCAGGCCAATTGCCACCCCGCCCATACCGTAAACCAAACTGGTATCCACCCTGCCTCCTGTTACACCTGACCGTTCCGGCGTTTTATGCGCCTGTTGCCCGTCACGTTAAGGGGATGCTGTATGGATGTCCAGTCTGTTTTTGCCCCAACGGCTCAAAATTGCGAAACGCTACGCAAGTCAGACCAGAACTAGCCAAACCACTGGCTTAACCACTTGATGCCAAACGCCCCCGGCGCGAGAATGCCGAACGCCCAGATCATCGCCGAAGTGATATTCGCGACCTGGAAATAACGCTGGGGCATGCCGCAAATGCCACCAACCAGCGGCACCACGGCACGCAACGGGCCGAAGAAGCGACCGATGAAAATGCCCAGTACGCCCCAGCGTTCAAAGAACGCATGGCCACGCGTCAGTAGCTGTGGATTGCGAGAAAGAGGCCACATATGCGCCACCCGGTCTTGATAGTGATAGCCAATCCAGTAAGAGAGCCAGTCGCCGAAAAAGGCTCCGGCAGCGGCGGCAACCCAGATAGGCCAGAATGCAATGCCGCTTTCGCCAATCAAGGCTCCCAGTGCCAGCAAAATCACCGTGGCCGGCAACAGCAGCGACAGAAACGCCAGTGATTCGCCGAACGCCAGGAAGAAAATAATCGGGATGGCCCAGGCTTCATGCTGCCGCACGGTGTCGCTGACCCAGTGGATAATGTCATTGAGGCTCAATATGGGCTCCAGATGCGGGATTTATAGCCCCAAGGATACGCAATGCCGGCCGGGGTCGATTAAACCCCGGCTAAACACCCATGCAGTTTACTCGAGGTAAAACGCCTGCAGCGCTTCACGCTGATTTTGGCCCAGGCCGTACTCGGCTTCCAGCCAGCGATCGGTTGAACCGTATTGGTCACGGATGCAGCTCAGGGCGGTCATCAGGAATTCTTCGCGGGCGCTGAGCACATAGGCAAATTGCCCCAGAGCCGAGGCACTCAGGCGAATCGACAATTGATCCAGCATTTGTTCGCGGAAGGTTGCCAGCGTGGTTTCGGTCAGCAGGTAATCTTCTACCACCGTCGCTTCATCAGCCCCCAGCGCAAACAACACCAGCGCCGATCCTATCCCGGTACGGTCTTTACCTACCGCGCAGTGCTGAACGATGGCGCCGTTACCGACATTACTCAGCAACTGGGTCAGCTGTTTGTACGCCGCATTACCGAAAGGCAACCGGCGGTACAGTTCCAGCATAAACGCCTGCGCGTCGAAACCAGCCAAAGTTTCACTGGTCAACTTTTCCAGGTTGGCATTCACTTCATTGCTCAAAGGATTGGCCGGGAAATGATGGTAATCGGCACCGCGCCACAGAATGTCCGGCTTGGCCTGCACTTCATCGGCATCCCGGTAATCGAGTACCGAACGCACCGGTACACCGGCCAGGAAGGTGCAGTCGTCTTCGGTCAGACGCTCCAGAGAACCGGAACGGAACAACAAACCGCGCTTGATACGGCGGCCGTCGGCGACGCTGTTGCCGCCAAGATCGCGAAAGTTAATGCCGCCATCAAGCGGCGCCAATGAAGGATGAAGCAGGATCTGGGCGGTCATAAACGTCCTCGCTGTTATTGTCTGAAAAAACGCAACCTGTAAGCAGCGGTAAAGCCGGGCTCAGCGGGTAAAGAGGCGGCCAGAAAGATGGCGCTGATGAGGTTAACCGTAACAGATTACGGCTGAATGGAGAAACGGGCCGCGTCAGCGACCCGTTGAAATGCGAGATAATTACAGCAGGCGGCGCGCCGCATCAACCACGATCTGCACCGCTTTGCTTTCGGTGTTTTTCATGGTTTCTGCGTTCGGGATTTCCTGCTGGGTGCGGTTAACAATCACACCGGCAACCATACCGGCACGCAGGCCCTGGCTGGCACACATGGTCAGCAAGGTAGCGGATTCCATTTCATAGTTCATCACGCCCATCGACTGCCATTCTTCCATTGAGCCTTTGAAGCGGCTGACGACGCGGCCGGAGAAGGTATCGTAACGTTCCTGGCCAGGGTAGAAGGTATCGGAAGACGCGGTCACGCCAATGTGCGTGGTAGCGCCGGCAGCCTTGGCGGCTTCGACCAGTGCCGTGGTACAGGCAAAGTCGGCCACGGCCGGGAACTCCA
Organism: Serratia proteamaculans; assembly: GCF_004684015.1. Lineage (GTDB taxonomy): Bacteria > Pseudomonadota > Gammaproteobacteria > Enterobacterales > Enterobacteriaceae > Serratia > Serratia proteamaculans_F. The sequence goes on along the minus strand of NZ_SRIA01000001.1, from coordinate 272,683 downwards.
TCGGGGCGAAATGCAGGCTGGCACCGTCAAGGCGAACCGCCGCGGTGGTGACCAGAACATCGCCGACATTGATATTCGACTGGATCGCACCGGTGGTGCCGATACGCAGGAAGGTACGGATCCCCAATTGCGCCAGTTCTTCAACGGCAATAGAGGTAGACGGGCCGCCAATGCCGGTAGAGCAGACGATCACCGCCTTGCCGTCCAGCTCTGCGCGCCAGGAAGTAAATTCACGATGGGAAGCCAGATGCACCGGATTTTCCATCAGCTTGGCAATTTTCTCTACGCGCTGTGGATCGCCAGGAACGATGGCAAGCAGGGCCCCTTGTAAATCGTTTTTAGTGAGGCCGAGATGAAAAACGTCAGATTGGGACATGCGAGACTCCTCATGGATCATGTTTATTGGGAGGAACAAAAAAGTACTCTACTGAAAATTGCCACGCAATTTCGTGACAACCATCACTATGAATAAAGAAACAGAATGCAATCTACATAGTATTTGTGATTAACATCACAAAAACCAAGTCAAAAGTCGATATGAACATCTCAGATGCCCCAAGTCTAGTCGACAAAATGCACCGCTGTTTTTCAACCTCGCTGTTGAGTACAGGAGCTGATTTCCTGATGAAACTATTTACATCGGAACAGAAAATAACCTTATTTTATCGGTGACTTAGCCACAATAAAGGGAGGTAACGCACCTTATGGTATTAATGCAGGTCAACATGCGTAATAGCATGATAAAAAGACAACAAAAATGCGCTAAAGCCAGATAATTATTCGTTTTTTACAGACTTGGCCGAAAATGCTCCCCCCGGTGCCAATAACGGGTAATCTTTCCTATAGTTAATCTCAGCGCTTTTCTCGATTGCACGGAGACCGCAATGAAAACCGATCAAGTGATGACATTAAAACAGGCCCAGGGGGGATTCACCCCGGCCGTTACACCCTTGGCTGCTTCAACCATTCTCACCGACGAACAAGGCATTCATGCCGGGGAAACCACCATTCCCTCGCAGGGTGACAATCTGCCGGCCTATATTGCCAAACCTGCCGATAGCAGCGGCCCCTTCCCGGTGGTGCTGGTGGTGCAGGAGATTTTTGGCGTACATGAGCACATTCAGGATGTGTGCCGTCGCCTGGCCAAACAGGGCTATCTGGCGATAGCACCGGAGCTGTATTTCCGCCAGGGCGATGCCCGGGATTACACCGACATCAGCGAACTGTTCCAAAAGCTGGTGCTCAAGGTGCCGGATCGCCAGGTATTGGCGGATCTGGACCATGCCGCTCATTGGGCCACACGCCACGGCGGCGATGCCGGCAAGCTGGCGATTACCGGTTTCTGCTGGGGCGGGCGTATTAGCTGGCTGTATGCGGCACATAATCCGCAGTTGAAAGCGGCTGTTGCCTGGTACGGTAAACTGGTGGGCGAAAAAACGCTGAACTCGCCAAAACAACCGATCGATGTCGCGACCCAACTCTCTGCGCCGGTGCTGGGATTATATGGCGGACAGGACACCAGTATCCCGCAGGATACGGTGGAAAGCATGCGTCAGGCACTGCGGGCGGCCAACGCTGATGCCGAGATTCTGGTCTATCCCGACGCCGGCCACGCCTTCTATGCCGACTACCGGCCAAGCTATGATGCAGAAGCAGCCGCCGACGGTTGGCAACGCATGCTGACATGGTTCGCCCAACACGGCGTGCCGGGCGTGAAATAAACCTCACCTCACGGCTGCCTGACCAGGCAGCCGCTTGCGACATAAAAAAGGGCGCCGAAGCGCCCAGAATAATCACATCAAAACATCATTGCCCAAGGGTGGCAATCAGGCCTGCTGCTCGCGCAGACGCTGTGCTGCCAGCACCATGTTGGCCAGCGACTGACGGGTTTCCGGCCAGCCACGGGTTTTCAGGCCACAGTCCGGGTTAACCCACAGGCGTTCTGCCGGGATGTTCTGCGCGGCTTTACGCAGCAGCGCTTCAATCCATTCCACGCTTGGCACGTTTGGCGAGTGAATGTCATACACGCCCGGGCCGATTTCGTTCGGATATTCGAACTCTTTAAAGGCTTCCAGCAAATCCATATCGGAACGCGAGGTTTCGATGGTGATCACGTCAGCATCCAGCGCTGCGATCGAATCCATGATGTCGTTGAACTCGCAGTAACACATGTGGGTGTGGATCTGAGTATTATCCTGCGCCACGGCGGCATTCAATTTGAACGCGCCCACCGCCCAATTCAGGTAGGCAGCCCAGTCGGATTGACGCAGCGGCAGACCTTCACGCAGTGCCGGTTCATCAATCTGGATGATGCCGATACCGGCTTTTTCCAGATCTTCCACTTCGTCACGCAGCGCCAGGGCGATTTGTTTGGCAATCACTTCACGGGTCACGTCTTCACGCGGGAATGACCAGCAAAGAATGGTCACCGGACCGGTCAACATGCCCTTCACCGGCTTGTCGGTCAGTGACTGGGCATACTTCGCCCACTCTACGGTGATCGCTTCCGGTCGGCTGATATCGCCGATGATCACCGGCGGTTTTACGCAGCGGGAACCGTAGCTCTGCACCCAGCCGTTTTGGGTGAAGACGAAACCGTCGAGGTTCTCACCGAAGTACTCGACCATGTCGTTACGCTCGGCTTCGCCGTGCACCAAGACGTCCAGGCCCAGACGTTCTTGCTCAACGATCGCCTGTTTGATGTGTTCGCTAATGCTGGTGCGGTAGTTGTTGCTGTCCAAACGCCCCTGTTTGAAGTCCAGACGCAAACCGCGAATTTCGGTGGTTTGCGGGAACGAACCGATAGTGGTGGTCGGCCAGGCCGGCAGATTAAAGCGTTCGCGCTGTGTCTGAGCACGCTCGGCGTAAGGACGCTGGCGTTCGCTGTCCTGCGCGGTAATCGCAGCCAGACGTTGACCCACCTGGGCATTATGCACACGGCTGGAGTGACGACGGGCACGGATGGGCGCACTGTAGGCGTCCAGTTCAGCCTGTTTTGCTGCACCCGGTTCGTTTAACGCCGCACTCAGCAATGCCAGTTCGCCGCATTTTTGCAGGGCGAAGGCGAACCAGCTTTTCACCTCTTCGTCCAGGCGAGTTTCCACGCTCAGATCGATCGGGCTGTGCAACAGTGAGCAAGAGGTGCCGATCCACAATGGGCGGCTGCCGACGAACGGCTGCAGGCGCTCGAACCAGCTGCTCAGATCGGCGCGCCAGACGTTGCGACCGTTGATTACCCCCAGTGACAGCAGCCACTCTTGCGGCAGCGCTTTATTCAATACCGCGATATCATCGCGACCACCAACCAGGTCAACGTGCAGGCCCTGCACCGGCAACTGTCGAAGGGTATCAAGGTTGTGGCCAACGCTATCAAAATAGGTGGTCAGCAGCAGTTTTACCTGGCCCTGCAGCGCGTCATAAGCCGGTTTGAAGGCGTTCAGCCACGCCTGCGGTAATTCCAGCACCAGCGCAGGCTCGTCGATCTGCACCCATTCAACACCGCGTTTTGCCAGTTCGGCCAGCACCTGCTGGTAAACCGGCAGGATATCGTTGAGCAGCGACAGGCGGTCAAACGGCTCACCCTTCACTTTGCCCAACCACAGGTAAGTGACTGGCCCCAGCAGCACAGGCTTGATTTTGTGGCCCAGCGCCAGCGCTTCGTCAACTTCGTCCAGCAGTTGAGTCCAGCACAGTTTGAACTGCTGGCCCTTATGGAATTCAGGCACTATGTAGTGATAGTTGGTGTTAAACCATTTGGTCATTTCTGCCGCTGCCGCCGGTTCACCGGTCGGTGCACGGCCACGGCCAATACGGAACAGCTGGTCCAGATCAATTGAGCCATCCGCATTCTGATGACGCGCCGGCACGTTGCCGAGCAGCAAACTGGTGGTCAAGACATGATCGTACCAGGCGAAATCGCCGACCGGCACCAAATCCACTCCGGCCTGCTGTTGCTGTTGCCAATGACGAGCGCGCAGCTCGCGGCCAACGGCCAACAGTTCTTCCTGCGTTGAGTTACCTGCCCAGTAGCTTTCCTGAGCTTTTTTCAGTTCACGTCGTAGCCCAACGCGAGGAAAACCCAGTGTGTGATTTAGAATTGCCATCGTCATATTCCCCATTTAGCCGTCCAGATGTTTACACATCCATAATCCGCAGGTACTGTATTAACCACAAGCGCAATTTATTCACTGTCACTGTGAAGGACTCTCATGATCGAACTGAAACACTTACGGACGCTGCAGGCTCTGCGCAATACCGGTTCGCTGGCGGCCGCGGCTGCTCAACTCCATCAAACGCAGTCTGCTCTTTCGCATCAGTTCAGCGATCTGGAGCAGCGCCTGGGCTTCAAGCTGTTCGTTCGTAAAAGCCAACCGCTGCGCTTTACCGCGCAGGGAGAGATCCTGTTACAGCTGGCAGAGCAGGTTCTGCCGCAAATTCAGCAGGCATTGCAGGCGTGCCACGAACCGCATCAAGCCACGCTGCGCATTGCCATAGAATGCCACAGCTGTATTCAGTGGCTGACACCGGCGCTGGATAACTTCCGCCAGAGTTGGCCACAGGTGGTGATGGACTTTAAGTCCGGCGTCACCTTTGATCCGCAGCCGGCGTTACAGCAAGGCGAGCTGGATCTGGTGCTGACTTCCGATATTCTGCCGCGCAGCGGTCTGCATTATTCACCGATGTTTGATTTTGAAGTGCGGCTGGTGCTGGCGCCGGATCATCCGTTGGCCAGCAAGTTGCACATTGAACCTGAAGATTTGATCGATGAAACGCTGATGATTTATCCGGTACAGCGTCAACGACTGGATATCTGGCGTCATTTCCTGCAGCCGGCAGGCATCAGCCCAGCGCTGAAAAACGTCGATAACACCTTGTTGCTGATCCAGATGGTGTCGGCGCGGATGGGGATTGCGGCGTTACCGCATTGGGTGGTGGAGAGTTTTGAGCGCCAGGGGTTGGTGGTGACCAAAACCCTCGGCGATGGCCTGTGGAGCCGTTTGTATGCCGCAGTTCGCGATGGGGAACAGCGCCAGGCGGTAACCGAAGCCTTTATCCGTTCGGCACGCCAGCACGCCTGCAATCATCTGCCGTTCGTCCGTGACGCCGCCCGCCCAAGCGCCGGCGTTGCCAGCGTCAAACCGTTGGCCTCACAGCCCTGACGACCAGGGCTGTCTGCGCTTGGGCAGCCCGGTTTATTTACTGATTATTTTGGGTGCCACCCAACGGCGATGCACCCACAGCGAAGCCACAATCACCGCCCCACCGATAATAAAACTTGGCCAGTGCGGCTGTTGCTGCCAGATGGCCAGATTCACCAGCAGCCCGGCAGGCACATGCATGTTATTCATGATGCCCAGCGTACCGGCGTCCACCTGCGTGGCACCATAGTTCCACATGAAATAGCCCAACCCGGAAGCTACCACGCCCAGCCACACCAGAATGCCCCATTGCAGGTTGGTGGTCGGCAACTGTTGCGGGTTGCCCCACAGGCACCAGGCCACCACCGCCACCACCAACGCGCCCAGATAGAACCAGGAAAACGCGGTGTGCTGTGGCAACGGATGCACTTCCATCAGACGCTTATAACCGACCATGCCAATGGCGAAGCTGATATTCGCCGCCTGCACCAGCAGCAGTCCCAACCAGAAATGCTCGCTAAGCTGATGGTAACGGATGATCGCCGCCCCCAAAACGGCCAGCAACGCACTGAATACGTAGCTCCAGCGCAAACGCTGTCCGCTGATCAGGTCATAAATCAGCGTGACGTACAGCGGCGTCAGCACGGTAAACAGCAGGAATTCCGGCACCGTCAGGTACATGTAGGCACGGAAGCTGAACAGGTACATGATGCCGAGCTGGCAAGCCCCCACCAGCATGTACAGCAGGATCACCTTTGGCTTGATATTGCGCCAACGCAGAAAAGGCAGGAACACCAATGCCGCCAGGCCAATACGCATCAGCACCGAGAACCAGCTGTCGACCTGGCCCGCCAGATATTCGCCAATCAGGCTGAAAGAGAACGCCCACAAAATGGTAGTAATCACCAGAAGCAGCACGATGAGTTCACCCTAAAAATTCACAAAGGGCGATTGTAACGGAAGGCGGGATAGGGGGTGACGAAAAGGCAGTTTACATCTGTACAAAATACAAACTGTCGGCAAATTTTCACTGCTGAGTTAGTCTTAATAGAAAACAGGAGTCAATATCATGAAAAATTATCACCTGCTTTACGGCCTGTTGCTGCTGTCCGGGTTGGCGAATGCAGCCAACGGTGTCACCGAGCTCAGCTCGCAACAGCAGTTTCTCAACCAACGCAATCAGCAAGCGCAGCAGCAGCGCATGCTGAATAATCAGCAGTTAGACCAGCGCCGCCTGCAACAACAGCGGCAGCTCGACAACAACCAGCAGCAACTGCTTAAAACTTCGCCGAACGGCGGACAATTGCTGCCAAATGGCAACCAACCGCGCAATCCGTTCGATCGCACCACGCCTGCGGTACCTCAGGCGCCGCTGCCGACGCCGGTCAACCGAGGCTAGCTATTGGGAAAATCGGGGCCAATCAAATCTATTCGGTCAGTACAAATGCAGTCAACGCCCCAGTTTAGCAACAAGCGCGCCCGCGCCGGCTGGTTAACGGTATAAACCAGAATGCGTAATCCCGCCGCCTTCAGCGCTGCCACCCGTTCGGCGGTCAGTTCTTTATGGTTGATGTGTAAAGACACGCAACCCAGGCGTTCGGTCAGCGCCGGCCAGTTGTCATCCCACTGATCCAGCAACAGGCCGCGCGGCAATTCCGGCACGGTACGTTGTGCCGCTGCGAGCGCTTCAACCGAGAATGAAGACAGCAGCGGATCGGTCTGCCCCTGCCACAGCAGGCGTGCCGCCAGCGCCACGACCCGGCCGGTTTCGTCATCGCTGCCGGTGGTGGGCTTGATTTCAATGTTCGCCATCATGCCGTGCTGCTGGCAACGTTCCGCGACCTCCGCCAGCAAGGGTAAGCGTTCGCCTTTGTAGGCGGAGTTATACCAGTTGCCGGCATCCAGTTGCACCAGCTTGTCCCATGGCAGCTCGCCCGCCACGCCCCAGCCGTTGCTGGTGCGATCCAGGGTATCGTCGTGCAGCAGAAAAATTTGCCCGTCCTGCGCCAGCTTGGCGTCGAACTCAATCATTTTGTGGCCGTGACGTGCGCCCACGTCGATCGCCGCCAAAGTGTTTTCCGGTGCCAGGGAACCACCGCCGCGGTGGGCGACAATGTGTGGATAAGGCCAGGTTGTGGTCATTGTTCCATCCGTAATCCGCTATCGGTATCAAAAAAGTGCAGCGCCTGTGCAGGCAGATGCAAATATAGCGTGCTGCCTGCCGTCGGCATAGTTTCATGCGAAAGCCGCGCAATGACGCCATGGCCACCCCACTGCCCGTGCGCCAGATTATCCGCGCCCAGCAGCTCCAGCGTTTGCAGCACCAGCGGCACGCCACCCTGTTGCTCGTCAGTAAGTTGAATATGCTCCGGGCGAATACCGAGCGTCAACTGGCGACCGCCCCAGTGCGGCTTCGCCTGCGGTAAATTCAAGGCCATGCCGTCTGCCAGTCGAAGCTGGCTGCCATCGGCACTCAGGGTGCCCGGTAACAGGTTCATCGCCGGTGAACCAATGAAGCTGGCGACAAACAGCGACGCCGGGCGCTGATAGACCTCACTCGGGGTGCCAATCTGCTCCGCCACGCCCTTGTTCATCACGATCACCCGCTGCGCCAGCGTCATCGCCTCCACCTGGTCATGCGTGACGTACAGGCTGGTGGTTTTCAGCCGACGATGCAGTTGCTGTAATTCCAGACGCATTTGCACGCGCAGCTTGGCATCCAGGTTGGACAGCGGTTCATCAAACAGGAACACCGCCGGTTCACGCACGATAGCCCGCCCCATCGCCACCCGCTGACGCTGGCCGCCGGAAAGCTCACGCGGCTTACGCTGCAGCAAGGGTTCCAGTTCTAAAATGCGTGCCGCTTCTTCTACCCGCTGTTGGATATGCTGTTTGCCAAAGCCGCGAATTTTCAGGCCATAGGCCATGTTGTCATACACGCTCATATGCGGGTACAACGCGTAGTTCTGGAACACCATCGCAATGCCGCGGTCTTTCGGCTCCATATCGGTCACGCGCTGGCTGTCGATATAGATATCGCCGCTGGTGGTACGTTCCAGCCCGGCGACCATACGCAGCAGCGTCGATTTTCCGCAGCCGGACGGACCGACCATCACGATAAACTCACCGTCCGCCACGTCGAGATCGATCTGCTTAATCACCGGCGTTTTACCGTCGTAGGATTTGGTGACTGCCTGTAGTTTTAAACCTGCCATTTCGTTACTTCTCGCTATCAACCAGGCCGCGCACAAACCAGCGCTGCATCAGAAGAACCACCGCCAGCGGTGGGATTAAAGTCAGGATCATCGCCGCCATTACCTGATTCCACTGGGTCGGCGCGCCGGAGGTGGAGATCATGCTTTTGATGCCCGCCACCGCAGTGCCCATTGAGGCGTCGCTGGTAATCAGGATCGGCCACAGGTACTGGTTCCAGCCGTAGATAAAGGTGATGACAAACAGCGCCGCCAGGTTGGTCTTCGACAGTGGCAGCACGATGTCCCAGAAGAAGCGCATCGGGCCGGCGCCATCAATGCGCGCGGCTTCCAGCAGTTCGTCCGGCAAGGTCATAAAGAACTGGCGCAGCAGGAAGGTCGCGGTGGCCGAGGCCATTAACGGCAGCGTCAGGCCGGTGTAGCTGTCCAGCAGATTGAGGTTGGAAATCACCTCCACCGTGGGGAAAATACGCACTTCCACCGGTAGCATCAGCGTCATGAAAATCAGCCAGAAAAACAGGCTGCGCAGCGGAAAACGAAAATAAACGATGGCATAGGCCGACAACACCGATACCACGATTTTGCCGAAGGTAATCGCCAGCGCCATGATCACGCTATTGAGCAGCAGCAGCGAAAACGGCACTTTGAGGTTGCCCACTCCGCCCTGCCAGATATTGCTGATGTTTTCCCACAGGTGGCCGCCCGGGATCAGGGTCATCGGCACCTGGAATACCTGTTTGTCGTCCAGCGTGGCGGCTACAAAGGCCACATACAGCGGGAACAGCACCACCAGCACGCCGATAATCAGCATTACGTGGCTGAAGATATCCAGCCCGCGTCGATTCTCAATCATTGGTAACGCACCTTACGTTCGACAAAACGGAACTGGATCACCGTCAGGCCAATCACCAGCAGCATCAGGATCACCGACTGCGCCGCAGAGCTGGACAAGTCCAGACCGGCAAAGCCTTCACGGTAGATCTTGTAGATCAGTGTGGTAGTGGACTGCACCGGCCCGCCGCCGGTGGCGGCATCGATCACCGGGAAGGTGTCGAAGAAGGCGTACACCAGATTCACCACCAGCAGGAAGAAGCTCACCGGCGTGATTAACGGCAGTACCAGATTGAAGAAACGCCGCACCGGGCCGGCACCGTCGATGGCCGCCGCTTCCACCAGCGAACGCGGAATGGACTGTAATGCTGCCAGGAAAAACAGGAAGTTGTAGCTGATTTGCTGCCAGACCGAAGCCAGCACCACCAGGAACATCGCCTGCCCGCTGTTCTGTGCGTGGTTCCAGTTGTAGCCCAGTCCGTTAAGGAAATGAGTAATCAGCCCCAGACCGGGGTTGAACAGGAAGATCCACAGCACCGCCGCCACCGCCGGAGCCACCGCGTAAGGCAGGATCATCAGCGTCTGGTAAATCCGGCTGCCGCGCAGCACGTAATCCACCAGCGCAGCGAAGAACAACGATACTACCAGCCCGATACCCGCCACCAGGAAGCTGAAAATCAGCGTGGTGTAAAACGAATCTAGGTAGTAAGGATCCTGGAACAGCTGGGTAAAGTTATCCAGGCCGACAAACTGGCTGGACAGACCAAATGGATCGAGGCTCTGCACCGAATACCACAGCGCTTCGCCGGCGGGCCACAGGAAGAAGATTGCGGTGATCAACAGTTGCGGCAGCACCAAGACATAGGGCAGCCAGCTACAGCCGAAACCGGGACGGGAAGATGACATAGGGGTTAACCGTTAATGTGGGTGAAGGGCCGACTGAGCCCCTCACCCCGGCCCTCTCCCTTGGGAGAGGGGGTGAAATCGGTGTCGTTCGCCGGAACGGAGTTCCGGTTGACGCTACTTGGTCTGGGACTCGAAGCGACGCAGCAACACGTCACCGCGCTGCACTGCGGCATCCAGCGCCTGCTGTGGCGTTTTCTTGCCGGTCCACACGCCTTCCAGCTCTTCATCCACCACGGTACGGATCTGCGGCATATTGCCCAGGCGCAGGCCCTTGGTGAACGGTAATGGCGGCTTGTTCAGCATCTGGCGGGTTGCTACGTCGGCGCCCGGGTTCTTGTCATAGAAACCCTGTTGCTTGGTCAGGTCGTAAGCAGCGGTGGTGATCGGCAGATAGCCGGTCTTCTGGTGCCATTCGGCGGCAATTTCCGGCTGAGCCAGATACTGCAGGAACTCGGCGACCCCTTTGTAAGTAGCGGCATCTTTGCCGTTCATCACCCACAGGCTGGCACCACCAATGATGGCGTTCTGTGGTGCATTTTTGGCATCGGCATCGTACGGCATCATGCCCACGCCGTAGTTGAATTTGGCGTAGTGCTTGATATCCGCCAGTGAGCCGGATGACGCAGTAGTAATGGCGCAGTCACCGCTGTAAAACTTCTCGGTGGATTCGTCTTTACGGCCGAAATAGGTGAAGTCACCCTTCTTGTTCATCTCTTCCAGCAGTTGGATGTGCTTGACCTGCAACGGCTTGTTGAACTCCAGCTTGGCGCTGGTACCGCCGAAACCGTTGTTCTCGGTAGCAAATGGCACCCCATGCCAGGCGCTGAAGTTCTCGAGCTGGATCCAGCCCTGCCAGCCGCTGGCGTAGCCACACTTCATACCGGCAGCACGCAGCTTGGCGGTATCCGCCGCCAGTTCCTGCCAGGTTTTTGGCGGCTGGTCCGGGTTCAGACCGGCTTTTTTGAAGGCGTCCTTGTTGTAATACAGCACCGGGGTAGAGCTGTTGAACGGCTGGGACAGCAGGTGACCGCTCTTATTGTCGGTGTAGTAACCCGCCACCGTCGGCACGAACACCGACTCGTCAAAGTTGATACCAGCGTCTTTGAACACCTCATACACCGGCTTGATCGCCTTGCTGGCCATCATGGTTGCCGTGCCCACCTCGTACACCTGCAAAATTGCCGGTGCTTTACCAGAGCGATAGGCCGCAATGCCCGCCGCCAGGTTCTGTTCGTAGTTACCTTTATAAACCGGGACAATTTTGACGTCGGTGTGCGACTGGTTAAAGCGATCCGCCAGGGAATCGACTTCTTTACCCAATTCACCTTCCATTGAATGCCAGAATGGGATCTCGGTTGCCGCCAGTGCCTGAGTGCTGACCGCCAGGGTCAACGCAACGCACAGCGTAGTTTTGCGAATAGCGTAGGTGAGCATGCCTAACTCCTGAAAAAGCTGGTGTAATAAGCGCGTGAGCGAAAAGAATCAGTTTTTTGTTCGGAAGCTAACATGCCATGCTCGGATGACAGAAACATAACCATCAGATGACAGCCATGTGACGAGAGAGTGAAGTGCAGATTGCGGTTTGATGTCGGCGGCGAGGAAAAGTGCCCCGCCGCCGTGGGGATTACAGTGAACGACGCAGGCGGGCAACGGCTTCCTGCATCTGTTGCTCGGTGGCAGTAGCGAACGACAGACGGAAAGTCGAACGATCCGGGTTGTCAGAGAAGAAGTATTCCCCCGGCACGAAGACCACACCCTGTTGCAAGGTGGTTTTCAGCCATTCGGTGGCATTGAACGGCTGACGGAAACGCGCCCACAGGAACATACCGCCCTTCGGCATATCAAAGCTGATGTGGTCACCCAACTCTTGTTCCACCAGCCCGGCCAGGATCTCGCCCTTTTGCTTGTAAGCCGCACGGATCTTTTCGATCTGCGCCGGCAGACGATCCAGCCCCAGGTAACATTCGACGATGCTCTGCGACAGCGCGCTGGCGTGCAGATCCGCCGCCTGCTTGATGATCGCCACTTTATGCAGCAGGAACGGCGGCAAAATCGCCCAGCCCAGACGCAGGCCCGGTGCCAGGATCTTGGAGAAGGTTGAGGTGTAGATAATGTTATCGGTATGGCCCAGTACCTGCTGTGAAATCTGGTGCAGCGTGGCGTTGCGCTCCTCGGTAAAACGAAGTTCGCCGTACGGGTCATCTTCGATGATCAGGAAATTGTGCTCGGCCGCCAGTTTTACCAACAGTTCGCGGCGCGGCGCGCTCAGGGTAATGCCGCTGGGGTTGCCGAAGTTCGGCACCACATACACACCCTTGATGCGCTGGGTTTTCAGCAACTCGGCCAGTTCTTCGACCACCATGCCATCGCTGTCGGACGACACCGACATGATGTTGGCTTCCGCCAGCTCCAGCGTCTGTAACGCCGCCAGATAGGTCGGACGTTCCACCACAAACACGTCGCCCGGGTTGACGATGGCACGCATTACCAGATCCAACGCCTGCTGAGATCCTGCCGTAACCATCACTTCTTCGGCCGTGGCCGAAACACCACGCTGGGCGCACAGTTCACAGATGCGCTCACGCAGCACCGGGCTGCCTTCGGTCAAACCATACTGAAAAGCGCTTTTCGGCTGCTCAGTGATTGCCTGATGCGTAGCGATGCTCAAGCCTTCGAAATCAAACAAGGCATCAGAGGGGATGCCGCCCGCCAGCGAAATGACGTTTTCCATCTTACTGTGCTTGAGCAATTCACGAATTGCCGAGCTTTTTACTTTTACGATGCGCTGCGCGAGTAACCCTTCTGTGTTCATTTCTTCTTCTTCTCGTAATCGTTAAAAACTTTGTAGGGGCGCTGTACACTGCGCCCGAATCACTCGGGGCGAATATATTCGCCCCCTACAGCTTAGACGGGTATTTCAGCCGCCCAGATATGCCGACCTAACTGCTTCGTTTGCTAACAATGCGGCTCCCGTATCTTCCAACACCACGCGGCCGTTTTCCAGTACATAACCACGATCGGCCAGTTTCAGTGCCTGATTGGCGTTTTGCTCCACCAGGAAGATGGTCATTCCCTCTTCGCGCAGTTGCTCAATGATGTCAAAAATCTGCTGAATAATGATCGGTGCCAGCCCCAGCGAGGGTTCGTCGAGCAACAGCAACTTTGGCTGGCTCATCAGCGCACGGCCAATCGCCAGCATCTGTTGCTCACCGCCGGACATGGTGCCGGAACGTTGGGCACGGCGCTCCAGCAGGCGCGGGAACAGGCCGAACACCCGTTCGATACGCTGCTGATACTGCTGGCGGTTGGCAAAGAAACCGCCCATCGCCAGGTTTTCTTCCACCGTCATGCGCGAGAATACCCGCCGCCCTTCCGGCACAATCGCCACCGCCTCACGCATAATGCGCGAGGTCTGCCACTGGGTAATATCCTGATCGAGGAAAGTGATGCTGCCCTCGCTGGCACGGGGTTCACCGCACAGCGTGCCGAGCAGCGTAGTTTTACCCGCACCGTTAGCGCCGATCAGCGTGACTATCTCACCCTGCTTAATGTTCAGGCTGACCTGATGCAGCGCCTGGATTTTGCCGTAATGGGCGGATACCTGATTAAATGACAACATAATTTATTCGCCCAGATAAGCCCGGATCACGTCCGGGTTGTTACGGATTTCTGCCGGGGTGCCTTGCGCCAGCGGCGTGCCCTGGTTCACCACGTAGATGCGGTCGGAAATGCCCATCACCAGCTTCATGTCGTGTTCGATCAACAGCACCGACACCTTGTGCTGATTGCGCAGTTCGACAATCAGGTGATCCAGCTCGTCGGTTTCCTTCGGGTTCAGCCCCGCCGCCGGCTCGTCGAGCATCAGCAGTTCCGGTCGGGTAACCATGCAGCGTGCAATTTCCAGCCGCCGTTGTTGACCGTAAGCCAGGTTACCCGCCGAGCGGTTAGCCATCTCCAGCAGGCCAACCCGCTGCAGCCACACCGCGGCACGTTCCAGCGCATCGGCTTCGGCGCGGCGGAAGGCCGGGGTTTTCAGCAGCCCGGCAAAAACGCCGCTTTTCAGATGCTGGTGCTGCGCAACCAGCAGGTTTTCGATCACCGTCATTTCACGGAACAGCCGCACATGCTGGAAAGTCCGCACCACGCCCATGCGAGCGATGGTCTGGCCGGATAACCCTTCCAGGTGACGTTCGCGCAGTTTGATGGTGCCGCCGGTTGGGCGGTAGAAACCGGTCAGGCAGTTAAATACCGTGGTTTTTCCGGCACCGTTCGGGCCGATCAGCGAAACGATTTCGCCTTCATTGAGTTCCAGCGCCACGTTATTGACCGCCAGCAGGCCGCCGAAACGCATCGACAGCCCTTCGACCTTCAGCAAAGGTTGCATACTCATGCCTGTTCCCCCTTGCCCGCGTGGATATCCGCCGCTTTCAGTTTAAGCTGTGGTCGCTTCATCGGCAGCAGCCCCTGTGGTCGCCAAATCATCATCAACACCATCAGGGCACCCAGCAGCAACATGCTATATTCGTTCAAATCACGCATCATTTCACGCGACACCACCAACAAAATAGCCGCCAGGATCACCGCAAACTGCGACCCCATGCCACCCAATACCACAATCGCCAACACAAAGGCCGACTCGACGAAGGTAAAGGATTCCGGGCTGACAAAGCCCTGGCGCGCGGCAAACAGCGTACCGGCAAAACCGGCGAAGGCGGCACTGATGGTAAAGGCGGTCAGCTTGATTTTGGTCGGGTTAAGGCCCAGCGAGCGGCAGGCGATTTCATCTTCGCGCAGCGCTTCCCAGGCACGGCCCAGCGGCATGCGCAGCAGGCGGTTGATCACAAACAGCGTCAGTACCACCAGCAGCAGTGCCACCAAATACAGAAACACGATGCGATCGCTCGGATCGTATTTCAGGCCAAAGAAGTTGTGGAAGGTGTCCCAGCCGCCATCGCGCAGGCTGCGGTTGAACTCCAGCCCAAAGAAGGTCGGTTTCGGGATCTGGCTGATCCCGTTCGGGCCGCCGGTGATCTCGGTATTGTTCAGCAGCAGGATGCGCACGATCTCCCCGAAGCCCAGGGTGACAATCGCCAGGTAATCGCCGCGCAGTCGCAGCACCGGGAAACCGAGCAGGAAACCGAAGATGGCGGTGACGATGCCCGCCAGCGGCAGGCTTTCCCAGAAGCCGAGACCGTAATAATGGTTCAGCAGCGCATAGGTGTAAGCACCGATGGCGTAAAAACCGCCGTAACCCAGTACCAACAAGCCGGACAGCCCGACCACCACGTTCAGGCCCAGACCCAGCATCACGTAAATCAACGTCAGGGTGGCGATATCCACCGTGCCGCGCGACACCAGAAACGGCCAGGCGACGGCGGCAACAATGATCGCTGCGGCCAGCAGCTTCTGGCGCGCGGTGGTGCCATCAAAGCTCGGCAAGACGAATGACGGGCCGGAGATTTTTTTCAGCCCTTGCTGCATCAGCGGACGCAACAATTGGAAGAAAAACACGATGACGCAGCCAATGCCGATCCACATCCAACGGACTTCCGCCGCGCCATGCACCACCAGTTTGGTACCGTCGAGACTCAGCTGCATCCCCATCAGGAATGAAGCCATCACAAACAGCACCAGCGTGGCGATCAACGCGTTGAGCAGATTGAGTTTCATACCTTCTCAACCTCCGGACGCCCAAGGATGCCGGTTGGCATGATCAGCAACACCACGATCAGCAGCGCGAACGACACCACGTCTTTATATTCAGTGCTCAGGTAGGCCGAGGTCAGCGCTTCCGCCACGCCCAGTACCAGGCCACCAATCATTGCGCCGGGAATGCTGCCGATACCGCCCAGTACCGCCGCGGTGAAGGCTTTCATGCCGGCCATAAAACCGATGTAGGGGTTAATCACCCCGTAGAACTGCCCCAGCAGCACGCCGGCCACTGCCGCCATCACCGCGCCAATCACGAAGGTCAGCGAGATAACCCGGTCGGTATTGATGCCCAGCAGGCTGGCCATCTTCAAATCTTCCGCGCAGGCACGGCAAGCGCGGCCCATGCGTGAATAACGAATAAATATCGTCAGCGCCAGCATCGCCAGGAAGGTGACCCCCCAGATAATCAACTGCATGGTGGTGATGGTGGCGGCAAAACCGTTACTTTCGCCCAACACCCATTGACCGGTGACCAGGCTAGGCAGCGCCAGATCGCGCGAGCCCTGCGTCAGGCTGACGTAGTTTTGCAGGAATATCGACATCCCGATGGCGGAGATCAGCGCGATCAAACGCTTGGAGTTGCGCACCGGCTTGTAGGCCACCCGCTCAATGCTCCAGCCGTAGGCGCTGGCAATGACGATCGACACCAGGAACCCGGCACCAATCAGCAACCAGCTAACGTCGATGCCCACCATCATCAGGGCGGCAATAACAATAAAGGAGACATAGCTGCCGATCATATACACCTCGCCGTGGGCGAAGTTGATCATGCCGATGATGCCGTAGACCATGGTGTAACCGATGGCGATCAATGCATAGGTGCTGCCCAACGTGACGCCGTTGAACATCTGCTGCAGAAAATAGAGAACCTGCTCTGACATACTCTAACCCTTGGCTGCGAAACCTGAATGCGAAGAACATTCAGGTAAAGGGATACGGAGCCGGCAAGCCGGCCCGCGGGCGCAGCAGAACTGCGCCCTACCCTGATGATTATGGCTTATTTAATGGGTGTTGATGTGCCGTCCGCATGCCATTCAAACACGCCGAACTCGAAGCCTTTCAGATCGCCCTTGTCATCCCAGCTCAGTGGCCCCATCACGGTGTCCACCGGCTTGCCGGTTTTCAGATCCTTGACGATGTCGGCCGGTTCCTGGCTGCCGCTGCGTTCCATCCCGGTGGTCAGAGATTGCAGTGCGGCATAAGTCGTCCAGACGAACGGACCGGTCGGATCCAGTTTCTTGGCTTTCAGCGCATCGACCACAGGTTTGTTGGCCGGGACCTGATCGTAGCGTTTCGGCAAGGTCACCAGCATGCCTTCGGAAGCGGCACCGGCGATGTTGGACAGTGAGGAGTTGCCCACCCCCTCTGGCCCCATAAAGCGGGTGGTCAGGCCAGCCTGTTTGGCCTGGCGCAGGATCTGGCCCATTTCCGGGTAGTAGCCGCCGAAATAAACGAAATCGACGTTCTCTTTCTTCAGACGTGCCACCAGGGTGGAGAAATCTTTATCCCCGGCGGTGATACCTTCAAACATCACCACGTCGGTACCCTGCTTTTTCAGGCTGTCGCGTACCGAGCGTGCCAGGCCTTCCCCGTACTGCTGCTTGTCGTGGATCACGGCAATGCGCTTGGGTTTGATCTCGCTGAGGATGTACTTGGCCGCGGTCGGGCCCTGATCGGAGTCCAGACCGGTGGTACGCATGATCATCTTGTAACCACGGGTGGTCAGATCGGCGTTGGTGGCCGCCGGGGTGATCATGATCACGCCTTCATCTTCATAAATATCGGACGCCGGCTGCGTCGAGGACGAGCACAGGTGGCCAATCACATAGCGGATACCGTCGTTGATCACCTTGTTGGCCACTGCTACCGCCTGTTTCGGGTCACAGGCATCGTCGTATTCCACACCAACCAGCTTATCGCCCTTGATGCCGCCCTTGG
The DNA here is from genome assembly GCF_004684015.1 of Serratia proteamaculans. GTDB lineage: Bacteria > Pseudomonadota > Gammaproteobacteria > Enterobacterales > Enterobacteriaceae > Serratia > Serratia proteamaculans_F. Next base: position 254,946 of record NZ_SRIA01000001.1, on the reverse strand, counting down.
CATTGATATCGGCAATAGCCTGACGGGCACCGGTAAACTCCATATCGCCATATTGTGCGACCGGGCCAGACATCGCCCCGACGATCGCCACCTTGATGTCTTTTGCCATTGCCGCATGCCCGATTGCCATCGCGATACAACCCGCCAACAATGCCTTACCTTTTGTTAATTTCATCGCAAATCCCCATCTGTCGTTGTGAACGTACCTGTTGTGTTTGCCTGCACCTGACCCTTATTTACTGCTTTTATTCATAAGTAATAATGATTTAGGTGTTTTCATGGCAATATTTTCTAATAAGACTTTATTTTTCATGCCATTAAACAGGAATTTTCTGCTGCAAATCAACTTGCACAATCAGGAACAAGCGGTGTAAACAGCATAAAATCCGGATTAAATCTGCGCCATTTCGCATCAGGCACAGCGCGTTATGCTGGTTCCCGATCGCTTTACTACATATTTACTCGGAAAATGCGTCTTGCAAAAAACATTTCGCGCAGTAATCGTACAGAAAAACTTACACAACGCTCTGAGCAAGATCTATTACACTGTCGGCATCGATTAGCCGTTCGGAAATCCTGCATGAAACTGACTATTGAGCGATTAACCACGCTGTCCCCGCAAGACCTTATCGATCTTGGCAAAATCTGGCCGCATCAGCAGCCGGAACACTGGCAGCGCTGGTTGAGCGGCGATAAAGCCCTGTTCGCCGCCCGCTTCAACGAACGGTTGCTGGGCGCGGTAAAAATTGAGCTGGACGGTGACCATGCCCAACTGCAGGATTTACTGGTGCGTGAGGTGACTCGCCGTCGCGGCGTCGGGCTTTATCTGGTGCAGGACGCCCAGCGCCAATTGCCGCAGATAAAGCACTGGCAGCTTTCAACCGCCGGTCTGAGCGCACGCGAACGCGGTGAAGTGGATAACTTTATGCGCGCCTGCGGTTTCACTCAGCAAGGCGATCTCTGGCAGCAATGAAACGCGGGCTAATGGCGCTATTACTGCTGGCACTGGCATTAATCGCCTGGTTTGGCGGCCGCCAGCAGGCACTGCAGCTGCAGCCCCGTCAGGATAACCAGGTCTACGTTTGGCAACGAGTCTGGACCCCGCAACATGCCGCAGCGCTGGCGCAAAGCCGCAATCTTTTCTCTACGTTGCGGGTGCTGGGTTTGCAGGTACATCCGCGCGAAGGCTGGCGTGAAATCCCGGTTAATCTCTCATTACTGAAACAAGATGGCCGCCCGCTGTGGCTGGTCGTGCGTCTGGACGGGCAGTTGGCACAGCTGGACGAATCCGCCATTCGCCAGCGCCTGCTTAAACAGCTGCAGCAGTGGCAGGCCGCCGGGCTGCAGGTCATCGGCGTTGAAATAGATCACGACGCCGCCACCGCTCGCCTGCCCGACTATCAGCATTTCCTGCAGCAACTGCGTCAGCAGCTACCTCGCTCATTGCAACTGGGCATCACCGCCTTACCGACCTGGATCGGCTCCGCAACACTGCCCGACCTATTACAACAAGTGGACAGCTCGGTCCTGCAGGTGCATGCGGTGCTGTCGCCGCAACAAGGGTTATTTTCCGGTCCGCTGGCACTGCGCTGGGTAAAACAGTACGCGAAAATGACGCAGAGGCCCTTCCGGGTGGCCCTGCCCGCCTATGGCATGGGTCTGGTGGGGTTTGATGCGCAGGGCGCGCAGGTTGAAAGCGAAGCTTCGCTGCGCGTGGCCGGGACCTCGCGAGAGCTGACGGTCGCGCCGCAACAGGTTGCCGACTTTTTGCATCAATTGAACGCACAGACCACGCCGTACCTGCGTGGCATTATCTGGTTCCGGCTGCCGCTGGCGGACGATCGCCGTGCCTGGTCATTGACGACGCTGCGTGCAGTGATTAAAAACCAACCGCTCAGCGTCAACTGGCAGATAAAAATTAGCCCTCAACCACAGCAAAAAGGGCTCAATGATCTGATACTTCACAATAATGGGCCGGTTGATGCCCCGCTGCCCCAGGAAATTGTCATCAACGCCAGCGAATGCCTGGCGGGGGATGCAGCGGGCAACTACCGGCTGGAAAGTGAGCCTCAACGGCAACGCTTCGTCCTGATTAGCGGCGACCAGTTACGCGCCGGGCAATCGCGGCCATTAGGCTGGCTGCGCTGCCAACAACTGACGCCAGGAGGCACCCTTGTCACACCTTAATGCTCGTACTCTTCCACTGGCGGCCCTGATCGCCTCAGCGTTAATGATGCCGATTAACGGCTACGCCTGCGGGCCGGATTTCCCTAACCGGTTGCTGGTCGATCGCAATGGCACGCTGCTGTACATGCCGGAAGGTAACTTTGCCTTTGAGGCCGGGCGCCTGGTTGCGGTGGATAAACAGCTGCCGTTATGGAAAGCACCACCGCCGCCTATGCCGCCGAAACCGATGCCGCAGTCGCCGGAAACCATCATCATCGGCAAAATGCGCGCCGCCAAAACGGTTGAAGAAGCCGATGCAGTCAATACTCAGGGGTTGTCTGATGCCGCTCGCCTGTACCAACTGGGCGCAGTGGCCTTTGCCGGTCAGGATCCGCGTGCCGGCGAATACTTCCAGCAGGTACTGACGTTACCCGCAGCAGAACAGGGCGATTGGGGGCTGCGAGCGCAATACTCACTCGGCCGACTGCTGATGGGCGATCACGGCACGCCAGATAACGAAAGTGGCGAACCGGCTGCGACGGCCAAACACCCGGCAAAACCGCAGTTGGAGCAAGCGCTGGCGGCTTTCCAGCAGGTGATTGAGCGAGTGAAAAGCGGCACGGCCGATCCGGATCAACTGGCGCTGAGCAGTCTCGGCCAGCAGGCACGTATCCATCTGTGGCTCAATGACGTGACTCAGGCGGCGCGGCTGTATGCCCAACAGGCGGCGCAGGGCGATCAAGGCGGCGGACTGTCGTTGCAGTACGTTTCCAGTTACCTGGTCAATCCTGACCACTTCGATACGCTTAAACAGGCGATTATCGATCCGCTGATCCAGCAATTGGTCACTATCGAACTGTTCGCCCGCAGCAGTAATCTGCAAATGGCCGACACTGACGGCACCGGTAGCCGCTCAACGCAGATCGTCAGCCAAATTCTGACGCTGTTGGACGCCTCGGTGAAAAGCGGCTTCAGCGGCAGCGACCGGTTGGCAGCTTTGGCTTACCGCGCCGGACAATATCCGATGGCGGCCAGCCTGCTGAAACACGCCGGTGACAGTGGCCTGGCCTGGTGGCTGCGCGCCAAGATGGCGCTGCGTGACGGTGATATTAAAACCGCTACCGCAAACTACGCCAAAGCGGCGGCCGCTTTTCCATCCAGTGAAAGCTGGGGCGAGCAGCGCAATGCGGATTTTGTACAAGAAACCATCGTGCCCGAGTGTCGGGTGGCAGGGGAACAGGCAATTTTGGCGTTGGATCGCGGCGACTATCTACAAGCGATGGATTTCCTGTATCGCGGCAAAGATATTTATTGGGCCGACGTCGCCGACGTGGCCGAACGGGTGCTGACCGTCGACGAGTTGAAAGGCTTTGTCGATAAGCATGCGCCCGCGCCCACTACACCGCTCAAACCGGTCAATCCGGACGAGTACAGCGGCCAGCCACTGACACCGGAGGTACAGTTGCGCGAGCTGCTGGCGCGGCGACTGATGCGCGCCGGACGTCCTCAAGAGGCCATGGGCTATTTTGACCCCCCTAATTATCGCCAGGTGGCGCAACAGTACGCCGATACGCTGAAAACGGCACAGGACAAAACCGCCGACAAACTGGCACGCGCCAAAGCCTATTATCAGGCGGCCACGCTACTGCGCACACAAGGGCTAACCTTCACCGGTTACGAGATGACGCCGGATTACGCGATTTATGACGCAGGTTATTCCTATCTGGGAGATGCGTTTGATACCCGTGAACTCAAACATAAGAGTTGGATCAGCAGCGCACAGGCGGCGCGGGCTAAAGCGGCACTGCCGCCGCAGGACAATCGCTTCCTGCACTATCGTTGGCAGGCGGTCAACCTGGCCCTGCAGGCCGCCGATTTGCTGCCGCCAAAAAGCCAGGCCTATGCCGCCGTCTTGTGTAATGCCGCCGGTTGGGTGATCAAACGTGATGCAAAAACCGGTCAGGCACTGTATCAGCGCTATATCAACACCGGATCTCGCTATCCCTGGGCCAACAAGTTTGGCTATAGCTGCCCGGCACCAGACTTCGCTGCCGTTACGCCATAGCGCCGAATTTCAGGCACAAAAAAGCCCGGCTAGCCGGGCTTTTTAACGCTTACGCGGGATTAGGCTTCGATCGCCATTTTCAGTTTCTTCATGGCATTCTTTTCCAACTGACGGACACGCTCAGCGGAAACGCCATACTGATCGGCCAGCTCTTGCAGCGTGGACTTGTTATCGTCGTCCAGCCAACGGGCACGAATAATATGCTGACTACGCTCGTCCAGGCCTTCCATCGCGTAGGCCAGTTTGTCTGCGGCGTTGCTTTCCCAGTTATCTTCTTCGATACCTTCGGCAAAGTCAGAGCTTTTATCCTGCAGGTACAGCACCGGCGCCATCGACTGGCCTTCACGGGCGTCGTCGTCCGGCGTTGGATCGAAAGTCATATCCTGTGCCGCCATGCGGGATTCCATCTCGCGTACGTCCTTGCTGGTCACGCCCAGTTCACGGGCCACCAGTTCCACCTCGTCCTGATTGAACCAGCCCAGACGCTGCTTGGTTTTACGCAGGTTAAAGAACAGCTTGCGCTGTGCCTTGGTGGTAGCAACTTTGACGATACGCCAGTTACGCAGTACGTACTCGTGAATTTCTGCCTTGATCCAGTGCACCGCAAAGGAAACCAGGCGCACCCCAACCTCTGGGTTGAAGCGGCGAACAGCTTTCATCAAGCCGATATTACCTTCCTGGATCAGATCCGCCTGCGGCAGGCCGTAACCAGAGTAATTCCGGGCAATATGAGCGACAAAGCGCAGGTGAGACAGGATCAGCTGCTTAGCGGCTTCCAGATCGCCCTGATAATGCAGCCGTTCAGCCAGCTCCCGCTCTTCCTCTGCCGTCAGCATCGGATAGGTGTTGGCGGCCCGGATATAGGCTTCCAAACTGCCCTGGGGCACTAAAGCTAAAGTTTGCATTTCTTTGGTCATTCAAACCCTCTCTTGAAAAAACAGGTCATGCAGGTGATTTATCACGGCGGGGAACTGATTGATTCTACGGCAGTTGCTATTGCAAAAGCGGTCCACACGCCGGGCACCATAACATTTTGCTGCAGATTTTGACCGTGTTCCGCCCTATTGGTTCACAATTTTTCGATCGTATTGTGCATGACAATACGTGACGAAGACTCAGGCCGATAGGGAATTTGTGCGCAAAGAAGAGACATGATGGAGCTTGGGTTGATGCCGGTAGCTCTTCTCCCACAACACGCTCGGAGCAGCAGGAGAAGAGTATACCAAAAAACTTTATTGTGGTGTAAATCGACGTAAATGTTGCACCGTCGCCAACCAGGCTGCGATCCAGCCGATCATCGCGGAGACAATCAGCAACAGCAAGGCTTCATCCCAACCCAGACCGTGTAGGGTAAAGGTGGTGCCAAACACCTTGGCCACGCCGGTAACCACCGACTCCAGGCGCCACACCATGCCCCCGGACAACAGCAACGACAGCAACGCGCCAAAGAAGCCCAGCATCGCCCCGCCATTCAGGAAAGGCCGCAGAATAAAACCGTCGGTCGCACCGATCAGCTTCATCACGTTGATGGTGTCACGGCGGCTGAAGATGCTCAGCCGTACACTGTTGCCGATCACCAGGAACACCGCCACAATCATCAGCACGCCGATCATCGCAGCCACCTGGCCCACCAGCCCGGTCAGCGCCGCCAGGCGGGCAAACCAGCTGTCGTCCATCCTGACCTCATCCACGCCCTGTACCGCGGCTACGCGATCGCGCAGGGTATTGAGGGTGTCTGAACTTTGGAAACTCATTTTCGGCGTGATGATAGCTACCGCTGGCAACGGGTTTTCTTCCAGCATATCCAGTGCGCCGCCAAAGCCGGACCAGTTGCGGAATTCGCCCCGGGCTTCTTCACGCGACAGGTAATTCACTTTCTCGACGCCGGCTTCCGCCTTGATGACGTCTAGCACTTTCACCGCCGCGTCGTCATCGAGGGATTTATCCAGATAAACCGTCAACTGCGGTGTCGGGTACCACTGGGTCGCCGCAGTACTGACGTTTTTCCAGACGATGTAACACACGCTCGGCAGTGTCAGGGAGATTGCAATCACCATCACCGTCAACAGCGTTGCCAACGGCTGGCGCAGCATGTCCTTGATGGCATTCATCCAGGCGTAACGCCATTGTTCACGCCAGCCACCGCGCAGCGCTTTGCTCTTGGCGGTTTTTGCGTTATTCGCCATGATGCGCTCCTCCAGCCATACGCCCCTGGCTCAGACGCAGAGTGCGGTAATTGCGACGGGCAATCAGCCCGGTGTCATGGGTGGCCATCAGCACGGTCACGCCAACACGGTTAAATTCTTCAAACAGACGCAGAATGCCTTCCGACAGCGCATCATCCAGGTTACCGGTTGGCTCATCCGCCAGCAGCACCGCCGGTTTGTTCACCACCGCACGGGCAATACCCACGCGCTGCTGCTCACCACCGGAAAGCTGGATTGGGAAGTTTTTCGCCTTATCCAGCAGCCCGACCTTATCCAGCGCGGCGGAAACGCGGCGGCGGATATCTTCGGTACTGGCACCGGCGATGATCAGCGGCATCGCCACGTTGTCATACACCGTACGATCCAGCAGCAGATGGTGATCCTGGAAAATCATGCCGATCTGACGACGCAGGAACGGCACCTCACTGTTTCTCAGGCGACTGATGTCGTGGCCACCAAACCAGATATGGCCGGCGCTCGGCCGTTCAATGCCACAAATCAGTTTCAGCAGGGTACTTTTACCCGCGCCGGAATGGCCGGTCAGAAACGCCATCTCTGCCGGGCGCAGATGGAAATCTACCCCCTGCAGTGCCTGTCGTCCGCCCAGATAAGCTTTACTGACCTGTTCAAAGCGAATCATCCGTATTAATCCTCTCGGGCAAAAAGTGCCTCAATAAAATCGTCGGCCTTAAACGGCCGCAAATCTTCGATGCCTTCCCCAACGCCGATATAGCGTATCGGGATAGCAAACTGATCGGCAATGGCGAAGATCACCCCGCCCTTGGCGGTACCGTCCAGTTTAGTCAGTGTGATACCGGTTAAGCCTACGGCTTCATTAAACAATTTCGCCTGGCTGACAGCATTCTGTCCGGTGCTGGCATCAAGGATCAGCATAACCTCATGGGGGGCCTGGTCGTCCAGTTTTTTCATGACGCGGACGATTTTCTTCAGCTCTTCCATCAGGTGCGCTTTATTCTGTAGACGCCCTGCGGTATCGGCGAGCAGTACGTCGATGCCACGAGCCTTGGCAGCCTGTACCGCGTCAAAAATCACCGAAGCGGAGTCTGCGCCGGTATGCTGCGCGATCACCGGGATCCGGTTACGTTCGCCCCATACCTGCAGTTGTTCCACCGCGGCGGCACGGAAGGTATCCCCCGCCGCCAGCATCACCGACTTGCCTTCCGCCTGGAACTGGCGGGCCAGCTTGCCGATGGTGGTGGTTTTACCCACGCCGTTCACGCCAACCATCAGAATGACATACGGGTTTTTACCGCCAACATCCAGCGGCTGATCAACTTTAGTCAGAATTTCAGACATTTCCTCCTTCAGCTTGCCGTACAGTGCCTCGGCGTCTTTCAACTGCTTGCGGCTGGCGTGCTGGGTCAGGGAGGTAATGATTTTACTCGTGGTTTCCACGCCGACATCGGCAATCAGCAGCTGTTCTTCCAGCTCTTCAAACAGATCGTCATCGATTTTCTTGCCGCGGAACAGGCCGATAAAACCGGAACCCAGATTCTGTTTGGTTTTCACCAGGCTGCGTTTCAGGCGGGCGAAGAAACCTTCTTTGGTCGGGCGTTCCTGCTCCTGAGTCACCGCAGGGGCCAGCAGCTCAGGTTGTTGTTCTTCAATCTCTTCAATAACGGCCGGGGCGACGATAATCGGCTCCAGCACCACGCTGGCCGGCAGAGGCTCTGGTTCTGGCTCTGGCGCAATCACCTCAGGTTCAGGCTCGATCGCTTCCGGTTCAGGCACAGCGACTGGCTCTGGCTCTGGCTCTGGCTCTGGCTCTGGCTCTGGCACAATAACCGGTTCAGGTTCAATAACGGCAACCGTTTCAGGCTCAACTTCGGCAACGGGTTCAACAATGTCTTCCACTGCCGCCGGCTGCTGCTCTGCCGCCACCTGTTCGGTGATAGTAACAATCTCTTCCGCCAGCGCTTGTGCCGCTGCAGGGTGCTCGGCAACCACCGGCACGCTTTCGGCGATATGCTCACCGGTCAGGCTACCGTCCCATTCTCCTGGGGTCTCTACGGAAGCAGCAGGTTCAGATTCCTGGGCGGGGAGCTGGTCATCGAGCTTGGGAGCAACCGGTTCAGCCGGGGTCTCCACGGCCTGATTTTCCGCCGGTTCTACCGCCGTCTCAGGTTGCTGTTGCTCTTCTTCCTTCTGGCCGAAGCCCAGCCAGGAGAAAAACCCGCGTTTCTTATCTTTTGCCATGTTATGACTCTACTCCGTACCGAAGGCTTGCTTATACTGACAATTATTCCGCCGAGTCTATCACTTTCCCTCGCGCAGCAACACGCATCCGGTATGCTTTCCACTGTGAAATCAGGCAACAAAGTTTTACCGTTTTCCCCCGGCGCGTCTCACCGGTAGAATAGGGACAACTTTTCGTTAACTTGTGCGGCTTTCACCGCCCCAAACAGAAATAAAGCAAATCTATGACAAGAATATCGCCACGGGCGTCGGCAAAAAAACCGCCTCAGGCTGCGGCCGGACAGATCCGTATTATCGGCGGCCAATGGCGCGGACGGAAACTGCCGGTGCCCAATAGCCCAGGGTTACGTCCGACCACCGATCGCGTCCGTGAAACCCTGTTTAACTGGCTGGCGCCGGTGATCCAGGGTGCACGCTGCCTGGATTGTTTCGCCGGTAGCGGCGCACTTGGCCTGGAAGCGCTGTCCCGCTATGCCGGTAGCGTTACGCTGTTGGAGTTCGAACGCCCGGTGGCGCAGCAGTTGGAAAAGAATCTGGCGCTGCTGCAAGGCAAAGGTCATGTGGTCAATACCAACGCGCTGAGCTGGCTGGCGAAAAATGCCCAACCGTTTGACGTGGTGTTCCTCGATCCGCCTTTTCGCAAAGGGCTGCTGGCGGAAACCGTCACGTTGCTGGAACAACAGGGCTGGCTGGCCGATGAAGCCTGGATCTACGTAGAAGCCGAAGCCGAAAGCGCCGCCACCGACGTCCCGGCCAACTGGCAGCTACACCGTGAAAAAGTCGCCGGTCAGGTGGCTTACCGTCTTTATATCCGTTCTCAAGAGAAAACCGACAATGCTGATTAATCTGGGTCGCCTGCTGATGCTGTGCGTATGGGGCTTTCTGCTCTCCAATCTGTTTCACCCATTTCCCAAGCCGCTGAAGTACTTCATCGACGTGGCGCTGTTCTTTATGGTGGTGATGCACGGGTTACAACTGGTGCTGCTGAAATCCACGCAACCGAAAGATCAGCCGATAAGCTACTGGCAGGAAGCCAAGATCTTCATTTTTGGCGTTTTCGAACTGCTGGCCTGGCAGAAAAAGCAGCCGCCAATCAAAAGAAAATAATTATTGCGGCGCCGGTTGAACGGTAAAGGAGAGGTAGCGCGTTCCCTGCATGCTCAGCGTACCCTGCGCGCCCTTTTCAATCGGATTGTACTGCCACTGCTTCAGCCGCAGGGTGATGTCCTCTCCCCCACGCTGCGGGTGGAACACCACTTCATAGCGCATTGCCTCATTGACGATATGCTCGCGCTGGCGTGAACGGTTATTTGAGGCAGGGAACTCACGTTTCTCGCTCACCGTAACCTGCAGGCTGCGAACCGGCGCGCGGTCGTTTTCCGCCGCAGTACGGCGCTGGTTAAAATAACGATGCGTGGCCAGTACGGCAATCAACGCAATCACGGCGACAAAAAACAGTGGCGGTTTGCTCATCTTGGCTCCCTGATGTTCAGAATTTAGTGCGGCTGGGCAGTGGCCACCGCATCGCTGGTCACTGTCTGGCCACGATAATCGCCCCCCAGCGACTTAATCAACGTAATGTCGGTGCTGAGGCGTTGCGCCTGAATATCCAGTAACAACAACTGCTGCGCGATAGTGGCTCGCCGGGCTTCCTCAGCAGCGTAACGGCTGGCCAGCCCGCGCTGGTAATGAGCGCCCGCACTCTCCGTGGTGGCCATGGCGGCGCTGACTTTCTGCTGCTGCAGCATGACCTGCTGATTGAGATCATTGAGTTGGCTCGAGCTGATGGCCACATCACGCACCGCATCAAGTACTGCCTGATTATACTGCTTTATCAGAATGTTGCTGGCCGTACGGACCGATTTCAGATTGGCGTTCAGCCGGCCACCATCGAACAAAGGCAGCTGCAAGCCGGGCAGAATATTGATCTGCTGGAAGGAGTATTTAAACAGGTCACCCACGCTTAAGGCGTTATATCCCCAGAAGGCCTTGATATCAAAATGCGGGTAAAAGGCCGCCTTGGCCGCATCGACCCGGCTTAAAGAAGCGGTCACATAACCGCTCAATGCTTGCAGGTCCGGACGTCTGGCCAACAGTTCGAAAGACAAGGAAGTCGGCAGGGTTTCCTGCAGCACCGGCAGGTCAACCGGATGAATACTCGGCATATTGTGCGCATCTGCCCCTATCAGGGCGCGTAGCGTTTCACGATACTGGGTCAACATCCCCTGTTCGGTAATCACCTGCTGTTGTGCCGCCAGCAGTTCAGCCTGCGCGTTGGCAATATCAACCCTATCTTCCAGCCCGCGTGCGGCGCGATTTTCGTGGGCCTGCACCGATAACCGGGCAATGGACTCCAGTTGATTGAGCAGCGCAATCTTCTGGAAGCTGCTCTGCATGGCGAAATAGAGCTGTGCGACACTGCTGGCAAGATCCAGTTCGATACCGGCCGTCTCCGCTGTTCGAGCATTTTTCTCCCCGATGGCGGCAGCCACCTGAGCGCGATCCGCCCCCCATAGATCGATATCCAGGGTGGCACCCACGCCGACGGTATTGAGCGTATACCAGGGCCCATTGCGGTCCGCGGGCAGCGAAAATGAGTAGGGCCAGGTAAAGTTGCGATCGGTTACTCTCACCCGATTCTGGGCCGCAACCCCCACGGCCTGAAGCCCCTGGGCCGCCTGAGCCAGTTCGACCGAGGATTGAGACTGACTAATGCGCAGGCGAGCCGCCTGCATGGTCGGTGAGTTTTGCAATGCGCGGTTGACCAGCATATTGAGCTGAGCATCATGATAGCCCTCCCACCAGTTGGCCGCCGGCCACCCGCTGTGAGCCAAATGAATCACCTGCGATAACTGCGCCTGCTGCGGATTGACTATGGTCACCTGACCGGGATCGTCCTGAATTAATGCGCACCCGCTCAGCAGCAGGCTCAAACTCAGCACTAGCGGCGCGAGGCGCGGCTGGCCTCCTGCCATCATCATAATTTTCATTGCTTATTCTCGGAAAGATGAGGCTGCCGCCAGTCAGGCAAAGTTTGCACCGCCTGTGTCAGAGGATATAAAAAAGGATTTATCGGCCTGTTTCGTTCCACCGGCGTCAATATTGCAGCAGCGCCAGGCTGCTCTATGTTATCGGCGTAGCTGCGCAACAGCTGCGCGCACTGGGGCAGGAAAGTATCCCCTGGCGCCCTGTACAGCCGATACCCTTCACTCAACCGCACAATTTCCTGAGCCTGCATAAAAGCGGCGTTAATCGGCCAACTTTTCGCTTGCGGATAGGGATGGGCGTAGGTATTGAAAGGCTCTGCGGAGACCCGACCGATCAGGGTTTCGGTTTTCATCAGGGTCTGCAACAGCGGCGCTATATTAGCCTCACCCTCTTTTGCCGTCAGATAGTCGGCAATTTGACGATAAAGGCGCGCCAACTGCGCTTTTAACTGCGGAGCCTCACTGTCTGGCCACAGGTAAAGATGGACAATCGATGAAACCAATACCCCCAGCAGGATACCGATAACCCGATCGCGCAATTCCGTCAGGTTATACAACGGCCCGAACCAGCTGAAGAAAGCCAGGGAAAAAGTAAAGGCGATCTGGATACCCGCGTAGGCGATTCTTTCGGAGCCGGCCGCCAGCCAGGCTCCCAGAGCCATAACCGGCAGCGCCATCGCCAACAACCCGGTGAGGGAATCCGTATGGGGCTGAATAAAGACGATACATACCAGCGCCAGCAGCGTCGCCAGCAATGCCCCGCCAATACGCAACAGCGTCTTCTGCATAGTGGCACCCAACCCAGGCTGGGCCACAATAACGCAGCTCAACATAATGGTGTGTATCCCCTGCCAGTCTGTCGCAGTATAAAACACATAACAGATCAGGGTCGCCAGCAGCGTCTTCAGGGCAAAGTGCAGGTAGGCCGGATTTGACCAGGCATCCGGCAACAGCAAAGGCTCTTTCACTTGCCCTTCAGTTCGCAAGGGGATCGCCTCGCCCTGAGCCAGACGAGTCAAGGTTCGCGTCATTTCCAGCAAAATGGCTACGTTTGCGCTGTCGCTTGCAGCCGGCATCTCCATTTGGGCCGGTACAACGTCGCTATCGAAATGTTCCGCCAAATCGGCCAGCACGCCAGAGAGTTTACGGGCTTGTTGTTGGACTTGCGGGTCATTTTCACCCTGCTGAAGCAGCGCAGTCAGGTGGTAACAACGGCTGGCTGCCGCCATGAGCAACTGCCATTTCTCCGGATCATTGCTGATTTCGGCACTGGAACGCCCCGCCAGCTTATGCAGCAATTGCAAACGGGAAAATTGCGCCGCCACATCCAGCAGCTTCGGTTGCCCTTCCAGCCTGAGGTTGTCGCCCAAACGGGCCCATTGTGCAGACGTTTGGCGAAGCATCTGTGCCAGCAGGGCTTTGAACTGATAGCCGGGAAAGGCCTGATAAAAACAGGCATTGACCAGCAGCGTAACCAAAATAGCGGTATTGATCGCCACCCACAGCCACAGCAACAGCCGTACCAGAACTTCGCTTTCGCTGGTCATGGAAGGGAATGTCTGGGCATAAATCACCGACAGAGCGACGACAAAAAATGCCAGCCCCAGCTTGCCCAGCACCCTCATCAGATACATGGCGCAGAAAAACAGCAGCGTCGAAGCCACCAGCCGTATCAGCGGATAATCATAGGTCCATTTGAAAATCAGCAGGATACCGCCGATGGCGACGCTGATAGTGATCAGGAAAACTATTCCGATCAGTTTGATCATCAGGACGTTTTGCTGGCTGACATAGAAAACCACGATCAGCGCCACGGCCAGGAAAGGGATCTGCAGCGTCATAAACAGCGTGATCAACACCGCACAGCTCAGCGTCAAACGCAGGGTATAACCCCCCCTGCCAGGCGTGGCGCGTAACTCTCGGCTCAGATATTGCCCGATATTCTGCACGCGCCGCCCTTACTCAGACTCGGTTCGAGGCAATAAAACCGCGCTGGCGGACGCTCCCATGCGCAACAACTGGCGGTCCGGATGAGTAATGGCGATCTTCACCGGGAAACGTTGCGACACATGAACCCAGTTAATGCTCTTTTGAATCAGCGGCAAACCGCCGATCACGCTGCCCCCTTCTCCGGGCAAGACACCGGCGCCAATAGAGTCCACCACCCCGTCGAAGGTTTTGGAGTGATTGGTCATTACCGTTATTCGTGCCGGTACGCCGGCGCGAATATTTTGCAGATCGGTTTCCCGGAAGTTGGCGATGACAAACCAGTGGTCGTCATCCATTAAGGTAAATACCGGCTTTAAAGCGGAGGCGTACTGACCGACGGTGGTCTTCAGCGCCACGACCACGCCATTAAAGGGAGCCCGTACCTCGGTATATTCCAGGTGCAGTTCAGCCAACGTAATCTGGGCCATCACTTCTGCCCGCTGCGCGACCATCGCATCCACACCGGTGACCGCCGCGGCCGCCTGTTTCGCCTGCAATTGGGTGGTTGCCAGTTCTGAGCGAGCCGCTTTTTCTGCCGTTCTGGCCTGATCCAGGTCTTCCTGAGAAGCGAACCCCTGAGGGACCAGAGGTTCAAGGCGAGTGCGGGTGGAGGTGGTCTGTTTAACTAACGCCTGGGCGCGGGCTACGGCGGCAGCAACAGACTGGGCGTTATACTCCTGCGCTTTGACCGTGCGATTCGTCAGCCCAATCTGGGCATCCAGCGTGGCCAACCGGGCAATGGCATCGTCCAGCATGGCCTGATAAGGGCGGGGATCGATACGGAACAGCAGGTCACCTTTTTTCACCCGCTGATTATCCCGAATGGGCATCTCGGTAATCCGTCCGCTCACTTCCGGCACCACGTCGATGGTGTCCGCATAGACATAGGCGTCGTTGGTTTCCGGCGAAGTCTGTAGCTGCCATATCAACAAGATCATCGCAACGATAGCGGCCAGAACGATGACCAGCAATGGCCACTTTTTGCGTAATACACTGGAACGGGAATCAGTCATAGATGTTTACTTAACAAAGAGTAAGAACCAGAGGATCGCGGCAAACAGGAACATCAGCGCCAGGTAACTAATCACCAGCGGTGAAAAACGCGCCTGCCAGCCTTTACGCACAATCAACATATGGCAGGGGATCAACAAGAATGCGCCGCCCAGCAAACAAAAGAACCAGCCGGGGAATGTTGCACCGAATACCGGTATTGCCGGTGAGAATGAACAACCGGTGAGTGAATAAACGCTTGAAACGACAAGCAGCCGAACCAGCATGGAAATATGTTTCAAGCGCTATCCCTGATATTTTCTTTTCTGAAGTCGAGTCTAAACAGCATTACCGCTAAATAAAAGTCTGCGGCGTATTTAACCTGGCAATCGGGGAAACTAAAGTCCCTTTCTTGCAACCTCAGATAGGTTACAGTTCATACGCAAGAAAGCATTGTCGATGGCAGGCCTGCTGCCTACACTGCAATCAGGAAGTGACACTGGTGACAATTTGGAGCCGGAGGTTGTGGCTCCCATAACGAATAAGGAAGACATATGAGTTGGCCGTTCCTTGCCGTATTCTTTTCCGGTTGGCTGTTCGTCGACGCCTCCTACCGTGGGCCCCGCTGGCAACGTTGGGTGTTTAAACCTGTGACCTTGCTGCTGCTGTTATTGTTGGCCTGGCAAGCGCCAGTACTGGGTGCGGCAGGCTACCTGATCGTTCTCGGCCTGTTGGCAACGTTGGTAGCCGACGCTCTGTTGCTCCTGCCGCGCGAACGCGTGCTGTATGCCATCGGCGCATTTTTCCTGTCGAGTCTGCTGTATACCCTGAGTTTCGCCAGCCAGATGACTTTCAGTCTGTTTTGGCCGCTGCCACTGGCGCTGCTGGTGATTGGCGTGCTGTTGCTGGCGACTATCTGGACCCGGCTGGAAGAAATGCGCTGGCCGATTGCCACTCTGGTAGCGATGACACTGCTGATGGTGTGGCTGGCGGGGGAGCAATACTTTATGCGCAGCACCGATTTCGGTTTCTCGCTGCTGGCGGGGACCTCGCTGCTGTTGCTGGCCAATGTCATTTGGCTGCTTAATCGCTATCGCTTTAGCTTCCGCGCGGCCGATGCATTGGTGGCCTTCTGCTACTTCTCCGGCCATTTCCTGATTGTGCGTTCACTGTATCTGTAGTGACTCAGGGCGGGTTCGGCTGCCGAACCCGCTGCCACTAAGCCAGCGCCTTGAGCGTCAGGCCGTCGTCCGCGCCAAGCTGGTTGCGATAGATATCCCCATCCCGCGAAAAGAACGCCAGCGTGCTGCCGTCAGCCCGGAGTAGAGCTATGCCGTCCGGTGCCGGACGCCAGCCGACCACCTCAGCCGTTAACACATTCTTCAGGCAATTTTGCCGATCAACCAATTGATAGCCGTTGGTTGCACTCTGCTCGCTGGCCAAAAACTCGATCTGGCACTGCTGCTGCGCATCGGCAACTTGCCATTGTCCCGCCAGCGACTGCGCGGAAGGAAGAACCAAACTGCTGGCCATAACTGCCCCCGTTACCATCATATTTCCCGCCATTATAGCGGCACACGCCAAGCTGCCTTTCATATCGGCTCCCGCATAACGCCCGGCCAGATTGCGCCGGGCGTTATCCTCACTGTTACACGATAAAATCAGTGGTGACGTCTACCTGACCCACGATCTTCACCAGGAAGTCCGGCGCCTGATGGCCGCCGATATTCAGTGCCAAATCGCTGACATTATTTGATGCGTCATAAGTCAGTAGCGCTTCACCCACGGAGCCACTGAAATGATCAACGAAGTGGATTTGATCGCTGCTAGATTTACCCTGGTTGAAGAACGACAGGTCAATTTTGTCAGTGCCTTTCTGGAAATCCTTGAGCCAGTCGGAAGCGCCCGGCGCAGAATCACTGACCGCAGAGAAGACAAAGGTATCCTTGCCCGCACCGCCCCACAGCTCATCTGCCCCGCCGCCGCCGAACAGCACGTCGTTGCCCGCGCCCCCCTTGAGCACGTTGTTGGCCGCATTGCCGACGATAACGTCATTGCCTGAACCGCCGATGGCGTTCTCGATGGTCACGCCCGCCGCGATAGACACGTTGCCTTTCAACCCACCCACGTCGGAGAAGGATTTCTCGTTGAGGTTAATGCGCTGATTAGCGGTATAACCGGAGAAATCGAAGGTGTCATTACCGCCCGCATCCCATGCCGCAAAGATGACTTTCTGCGAGTTGCTGGTAGTGCTGAGGAAATCGCGGCCGGTATTGGAATTGAAGCCATACACGGTGTCACCGGTACGGGTCGTCAGGTTGGCGCCATACAGATGCTGGATGGCGGCAATGTCATCGAGCAGCGGTGCTGCCGCGTAGTGCCCGCCGTTATCACCGCCGGTGTTGGTTTCACTCCAGTAGCTCATCAGGCTGAACTCGCGGGTGTCCTCGGCATAGGTAACGTCATTGTAGGTTGGGTTGCCTTCCCCGGCGTTGTATTCACCCGGGTGGCTCAGGCCCAGCGCATGACCAATTTCGTGGGTAAACGTCTGGCGGCCATAGTCTTCGCTGGCCGGATGTTTGACGTTGGACTGGTTGACGTTGTACCAGGTCTGGCCGCCCAGATTCTGGCCCTGATAGATGGTATTCGGCAGGAAAGCGTAGGCCTGGGTATCGTAGTCATAATGACCGGGACGGTCCTGGCTGTAGTTGCCGAAGGTAATATTGGCCTTCTGACTGGCGGCCACTTCGGTGAAGGTGAGATTGGCCACGTCAGACCAGGATTGCAGCGACAGTTTGGCCTGTTGCTGCTGTTCCGCACTGAACTTGCTCAGCCCGGTGTCGCCAGCGACGTTGGTGGAAGAGAATTTATAATCCGGGAAGGAGAAAGTTAATTTAGCCGGCTGGCCAAAAACTTTATAACCGTTCCAGGTTTGGTTCTCACGGGTAATAAACAGCCCAGCTTGTTCGTTTGAAAATGAGTCCTTGCCATTAACCTGAATCCCGTTGCCACGCTCGTGGTAATGCAACAGATCGTCTACAGCATTGTAGCCGGAGCCAGTAGTTGCAAGGCTGGATTCAGTAACTTCAATTGCCTTTTTAGTAGATTGCATTGGTTCGATTCCACTCATTAGCTGATCGTTATCAATCAGACAGATAGACATAACCTGCCGGTCAGCCACGGAGTAGGATCCGCCGATTAACCGGAAGGGACTTATGCGCCGTTACCGGCAGTGTGTTAGATAGAATTAATGCATATATATCAGCAAATAAGATTACCGCCATAAATGGTAATCGATTCCAATTATAGGCAGGCGTGCAAAACTGAACATAAAATAATCAGCTATATATTTTCTCAACGAAGGCGATTTATGCTGGTTTTAGGCGATCTTTACAATCTAAATGAAACTTAGTCGTCATAAGTTGGCAACAAACTTCAACAAAAATGCGGCCTGCCGGTGCAAGCGGATCGTGCTGGCATAAAAGTGACAAAAAGTTAAATTTAGCTAAAGAGTTATAGATTAATAACTCTTTATTATTAGCCGTCGGGACTTTTAAATTCTTAAGGGAATACCCTTTTCTGATTTCGTCTAACGGCCCTGCGCCACCCGCGATAACGCCACCTCTCAGTTAGCAATAATTCTCATCCGCCGCTTGACTCTGGAGTTGACTCCAGGGTGTAGAGTCTGCCCAATGAACTTCATTAACGGCCCGGAGGGGGACGCTATGACTAACCATGAAAAGCATAATCATCAGGAACATCACCATGCGGAAGGCGGCTGCGGTTGCAACCACAGCCACAGCAAAACCCAGCACGGTTGCAGCAGTGAAAAGCAAAGTCCCGCCGACCATAGCGGACATGGCCATACGCACGATCATGGTGCCGGCGGGTGCAGCGCTGACAGCCATGAAGATCCGGATGAGGAAAGTGACAGGCTAGCTGCCGCCCCTCTCTCCGGCAGCCAGCGCTACAGCTGGAAAGTCACCGGCATGGATTGCCCAAGCTGCGCCAAAAAAATTGAAAATGCGGTGACTGCCCTCCCGGGCGTCGATAACGCTCGCGTGCTGTTCGCCACGGAAAAACTGGTGGTCGACGCTCAATCTGATATCAGCCTGCGCATTCAAGACGCAGTGAAACAAGCCGGTTTTACCCTGCTCGGCACTCAGACCACCCAAGCCGACCAGCCAAAAGCATCGCGTCTCGGCGAGTTTGCTCCACTGCTGCTGCTCACTACGCTGATGATCGTCAGTTGGGCGCTCAGCATGGTCAACCCTGAACTGAGCCGCATTGCCTTTACCGCCACCACGCTGGTGGGCCTGGCTCCGGTCGCGACCAAGGCGGTGCGACTGATTCGCTCCGGCACACCGTTTGCCATCGAAACCCTGATGAGCGTGGCAGCCATTGGCGCGCTGTTTATCGGTGCCACCGCCGAGGCGGCGATGGTCTTGCTGCTGTTTATGGTTGGCGAGATGCTGGAGTCCTACGCGGCCAACCGAGCGCGCCGTGGCGTGAAGGCGTTGATGGAACTGGTGCCGGAAGACGCCCTGCTGCTGCAGGGGACGGAGCGCAAACGCGTGCCGGTTGCCAGCCTGCGCCCCGGCGATGTGATTGAAATCGCGCCCGGCGGCCGCCTGCCGGCCGATGCCGAACTGCTCAACCCGTTTGCCAGCTTCGACGAAAGTGCCCTGACCGGTGAATCGGTGCCGGTTGAACGTCAGCAAGGCCAGAAAGTCGCAGCGGGCAGTTTGTCGGTCGATCAGGCCGCGCAGATGAAGGTGGTTTCCGAACCGGGCAAAAACGCCATCGACCGTATTTTGCAACTGATTGAGGAAGCCGAAGAGCGCCGTGCGCCGATCGAACGCTTCCTCGACCGTTTTAGCCGTTACTACACCCCGGCCATCATGTTGCTGGCCATCGCAGTGATCCTGGTGCCACCGTTGCTGTATTCAGAGCCCTGGGAGACCTGGATTTATCGCGGTCTGACTTTGCTGCTGATCGGTTGTCCTTGTGCGCTGGTGATCTCTACCCCGGCGGCGATCACCTCCGGGCTGGCAGCGGCCACCCGCCGCGGTGCACTGATTAAAGGTGGTGCGGCACTGGAGCAACTGGGTCAGGTGCAAACCATCGCCTTCGATAAGACCGGCACACTGACAGAAGGCAAACCGACGGTGACCGATGTGCTCCCTCTCAACGGCATCAGCGAACAGCAACTGCTGACCCTGGCCGCCGCCGTAGAGGCCGGTTCCCATCACCCGCTGGCGCAAGCGATTATCAACCGCGCCGAGCAGTATGGCGTGCCTCTGCCACTGGCACAGGGGCGCCGCGCTCTGGCAGGCGTTGGGGTGGAAGGCGTGATCGACGGCAGAACCGTACTGATCAGTGCGCCGGCCAAGTTAGCCGCAGGCCTGCTCAGTGAGCAGGACAGCCATCAGGTGGAACGGCTGGAAAACGCCGGTAAAACGGCGGTGGTGGTGCTGGAAGACGGAGCCCCGATTGGCCTGTTGGCGCTGCGCGACACGCTGCGTAGCGATGCCAAACAGGCAATTGCCGAACTGAAAGCGCTGGGGATCAACGGGGTCATGCTAACCGGTGACAACCCGCGTGCGGCGGCAGCAATTGCCAGTGAGCTGGGGTTGGATTACCGTGCCGGGCTGCTGCCGGAAGATAAAGTGAAGGCGGTAACCGAACTGAGTGAACTGCGCCCAACGGCGATGATCGGCGACGGCATCAATGATGCGCCGGCGATGAAAGCCTCCAGTATCGGTATCGCGATGGGCAGCGGCACCGACGTGGCGCTGGAAACCGCTGACGCGGCGCTGACCCATAACCGGCTGGTGGGCGTGGCGGAAATGATCCGCATATCGCGCGCGACACACGCCAATATTCGGCAGAACATCACCATTGCATTGGGGCTGAAAGGGGTATTCCTGATCACCACCCTGCTGGGACTGACCGGATTGTGGCTGGCGGTGCTGGCAGACTCCGGCGCCACCGCGCTGGTCACCGCCAACGCCCTGCGGCTGCTGAAGAAACGTCAATAATAACCTATGAAAACCACATCATGCGCCAGACTACAGGGTGCATGATGTGACGCATTTTATGCACTATTAACTGTAGGGTTTTATTATATTCTCGCGCACTTGCATGACGGGACCGTCAAGGATGCCCCACCCTTAAATGCCAAGAGCCTAATAATGAAAAACTTTAATTATACCTACCTGTTATTTGTTCCAATGACCCTGCTCTCGCCCCTGAGCTTTGCACAGCAGCCTGAAACCGACAGTACGCAACAGTTGATCGACCAGGCCCAGCGCCCCCCCTTTACCCAGGGAGGGCTACCCGCCGCCAACCATACAGCAACAACCACCGAGGAAGCCCAGCCCCAACCAGAGCATCGCCTGCTGCCAATCTGGGGGGATGAAGCACGTGCACGCGGCTATGACCTGCCGGAACCCTTCGGGATCGGCGTCAATTACATGAACATGCGGCAAAATATTAACGTCGATAGCATCAACTTTACCGGCTTGGGTTGGGACACATTCAATCTGCCGTCAAATTTGTTCAAAATCGACGTGGGCAAAACCCGCGAACAGAGCAAAACGGAAACCATGCGTCTGGACACCTGGGTGCTGCCATTCCTTAATGTTTACGGCATCGTCGGCCATACCAAAGGCAGTTCGTTGTCCCAGGTCTCCGTTGATGCCGATCCCAGCCAACATTCAGGAATGATGGAAAAAATCATCGCCAATGTCGTACACGGCATGAATAAGCAAGGGACACTGCGCGATCTGGATTTCAAACTCGATTTCAAGGGCACCACTTATGGCGCAGGCGCCACGATAGTCGGGGGCTATGACAACTGGTTCGCCTCGGTCGATACCAACTACACCCGCACCAGTTTTGATATCCTCGATGGCCAAATTTCCGCGCTGACGGTATCGCCCCGCGTCGGCTATCGCTTCCTGGTGCCCGGTATCAGTGGGCAGAGTCATCTAAACCTCTGGGTTGGCACCATGTATCAGGACGTGCAGCAAGAGTTCAAAGGCAGCCTGTCTGATTTAAGAATGCCGGCCGAACTGCAATCGCTGATGGCCCTGGCCAATCAGAAAGGTGAGGGTCGTTTCGAGGTAAAACAGCATCTGCAATCCCCATGGAATGTCCTGGTTGGCACGCAATATGAGATCACCAGACATTTTAACGTGTTGACCGAGTTTGGCTTCAGCCAACGCAACAGTTTTATGGTCTCGGGTGAATATCGCTTCTGATGGCGATCTCGCTCCGC
The DNA here is from genome assembly GCF_004684015.1 of Serratia proteamaculans. Classification (GTDB taxonomy): domain Bacteria; phylum Pseudomonadota; class Gammaproteobacteria; order Enterobacterales; family Enterobacteriaceae; genus Serratia; species Serratia proteamaculans_F. The sequence goes on along the minus strand of NZ_SRIA01000001.1, from coordinate 233,043 downwards.
TGTTTACCCCTGGCCTTGTTGGTTCTGCTGCCCGGTGTTGATGCCGCTTTGTTGTCACGTCAGCAAATAGATGAAATGTTGGCCCCTCTGGGGTCTGACAACCATTTCGACAGCAGCAAAGCCATCGATTGGGGTGTCTTGCCCGGCCCGTTTTATACTCCCGAACTCGGTCTTGGCCTCGGTACCGCTATCGTTGGGATCTATCGGCCGGACAGCCATGACAACGTCAGCCAAAATTCGACGCTGGCGTTAAAAGGCTTTGTCAGTTCGACCGGGGCCTTTGGTGTCGGTTTCCAAAACCACAGTTTTTTCGCTGACGACCAATGGCGCTTCTTTGCCGAGGGTTCGCTCAACAATATGCCCACCTACTTTTGGGGCACCGGCCACCAGGCTGGGCATAACGAGGGCAACAAGGAAAAGTACACTCAGCAGTCATTCCAGATAGCGCCACAGCTGTTGTACCGTATTGCCAGCGCCACCTACGCAGGGATTGGCTGGGACTTTTCCTCAACCCATGCCAGCGATCCTGATGGGGGTGACAGCAGCCTGTTAAGAGCCCAAAAAGCCGGAGTGTCATCGCTAAGCTCTGGAGTCAGCAGTTCGTTGAGTTACGACACCCGTGATTTCGTTTCCAATGCCAGTCGGGGGCAGTTTTTTCGCCTGAGCGACACTTATTTTGCCCCTGAGTTGGGCGGCGACAGCCGTTTCAATGCCGTTGAAGGCCAATACAACGCCTATCACAGTTTGAGTGCGAAAAGCGTGCTGGCGCTGGATGCCTTCAGCCGCCTGACCACGGGCGAGGTTCCCTGGGACAGGCTGGCTGAGCTGGGCGACGACCAACGAATGCGTGGCTATTATCAAGGCCGCTATCGCGACAGGAATGTGTTCAGCAGCCAGGTTGAATATCGTCGCAAGCTGGACTGGCGGCACGGTTATGTGTTGTGGGCCGGTGCCGGGACGCTAAGCAGCAAGGCCGGCGATCTGGGCCATGGCCCCTGGTTGCCTACGCTGGGTGCGGGTTACCGTTTTGAATTCAAACCGAAAATGAATGTACGGCTCGATTTTGGCGTCGGGCGTGGAAGCAGCGGGTTTTACTTTCAGGTTGGGGAAGCTTTTTAATGCGTTCTGTCGCACTGGTATTTTTGCTGTTGTTGCCCCTCTCGCTGCACGCCACACCGTTGGAAACGCTGATCACTTCGCAACCCACCGCTGAAAGCCGGATTGTCTGGCCGGTGACCGCGCCACTGCCACCACCGGGTGGTTTACGTCCCTGCTGCGCCTTTGGCTATAACCTCAAAGCGCAGGCCTGGGGGATCCCCGTACCCTTTTATCAATTAGGTAACCTGGTGGATGCCGATCGGCTAGGCTCCCATCAATACAACGACAGCGCTTTCAACGCCATCAGCAACTTGCTGGGCGTTGGCAGTGAGCAATTGGGCTTGATCTACACCCATCGGGGAGGATTTATCGATATCGCACACGTCCGCGATACCGCCGACAATACCCTCTTTCTGTTCAGCCAATTGCTCCCCCGATTGGGTCAGCAGTGGCATATCGACCTTAGCCCCGAGCTGGCAACCCGTCGCATACAGTTGAACGCCTTTAGCCCACCTCAAGATGCAGCGCAGCGCTATACGCTGGCGGCCTATTTGGCAGGTGAAATCGCTTTTCAAATGGCGGCATGGCATGAGATTGCACAGTGGTATGGCTACCGTTCCGTGCCGGGGTTTTCTGAGGAAGTCTCGGCTTTTTCACCAGAAGACCTGTATTCCAATCTGTTGGGAGCACGATTGGCGATTGATGCAATTTTGCAAGGGCAGGCGGTATCTCTCACTGCCTACAACAGCGCCATGGAGAGGCTGCTCCCTCAGGCTCTGCACCAGCTTGGCGCGGTATCCATCAGGGCAACCCAGCGGCAGTTTGACGGTATTGACGGCGACTGGTGGGACAGCCATCGCCGGGTGCCGGAGAAGTTTTTGGTGTTAAAACGGGATTACACCACCGGAAGCAATCGCCTGCCCGCGCTGCCTCCGTTCGAGAAGACCGCCCCACAGCGCCTGACGATACCGCTACAGGTTCAGGGGTTCCTGCTGGCAAGTCTGGGCGAGCTGCAACTCTGGCCGACAGATGACATGCGCAATCTTCCGGCACCTGCCCAGTATTACCGCCCATTGGATTTCGATGGGCTGGCATTACATGCTCGGGCATTGGACGCACAGCAAATATTGCAAACACGCGGTGATAAACGTCAAACCCCTTTGCGCAATAAATAGCGGTAAGGTGCGGTGTCGGTTTCCTGCGCCACCAGCGTATGTTCCATAAAGCGGCAGAACCCCGGAATGTCGCGGGTAGTTGCCGGATCGTCAGCGATAATCAGCAGAGTTTCACCGTTATCCATATGGCGCACGGTTTTGCGCACCATCATTACCGGTTCCGGACAACGCAGCCCCAGCGCATCAAGCGTCTGGTCGGCCTGGGCAAATAAGTCAGTCATGCAATTTTTCTCGGTCGAAAACGATCGGCGAACGCTCGCCACATCTCATTAGCGCCTAGTTTACGCCGGTAGTTTTTCTGTGCAAGATGCGTTAACGTTTGCGTTAAATTTAACCATTGCATTGGTTGCGCAAACGCGTATCATGCGGCCGCGACGCTTATTTTGTTGCGCAGACAAGACATTCTGGGTTCCCTCACCCCACGATTAAAAAGGCTACAACATGTATTCGTTTACTGCTCAGCAGCGCCTTACCGCGTTGGTCTGGCTATCGCTGTTCCATATTATCATCATTACCTCCAGTAACTATCTGGTGCAGTTGCCGATGTCCATTTTCGGCTTTCATACCACCTGGGGTGCTTTTACCTTTCCGTTTATCTTCCTGGCGACCGATCTGACGGTGCGTATTTTCGGCGCTCCGCTGGCACGTCGTATCATTCTTTCGGTGATGGTTCCGGCGCTGTTCATTTCGTACGTGATCTCCACCGTGACCTATCAGGGTGAATGGCAGGGCTTTGCCGCCTTGGGCAGCTTTAATCTGTTTGTCGCCCGTATCGCCGTCGCCAGCTTTATGGCTTATGTGCTCGGTCAGATCCTCGACGTCCACGTTTTCAATCGTCTGCGTCAGCGCAGCGCCTGGTGGGTGGCTCCGGCAGCCGCCATGTTCCTCGGCAACATCAGCGATACCCTGTCGTTCTTCTTTATTGCCTTCTACAAGAGCAGCGACGCCTTTATGGCTAACAACTGGGTTGAAATCGCGCTGGTGGATTACAGCTTCAAAGTGCTGATCTGCCTGCTGTTCTTCCTGCCGATGTACGGCGTACTGCTGAATATGCTGCTTAAGCGTATCGCCGCACGCCAGGACGACGGCAGCCTGCAACCGGGCTAACCCGTGTTATTATTGGCGGCCTGCACCCACCCGGAGGCCGCCATGACCGTTATTATCCGCCACGCCACCCTCGACGAAATTCACTGTCTGTATCAGCAAATCCCCGCATTCGGCAACCAGCAGCGCTGCTGATGATGCTCATCAGCAATCACTATCAGATTGTTCAGCTGGAAAAGAAAAGCGAAGTGGCTGATTATCGGCTATTACTTGAAAAAACCTTGTGACAACATCTGCTTGCATTTCAACCTGGAATAGGTTGCGATACGTGAGAGAACCCCTACCTGAAAGGAAGAAGGAAGCCCAATGCGTAAAGTAGCAAAATTGATGGGTATCAGCCTGTTAGTGCTTGGCCTGGCGGCCTGTGACGGCGACACCAAAGACACCAAGGCATCGGCAGGAGATGCCGCCGCCAGCGCCCCAGCCGGGCAACAGGTAAGCTTGCTGGATGGCAAGCTGGCGTTCACCCTGCCGGCGGGCATGGCGGACCAAAGCGGCAAACTGGGTAATCAGGCGAACAACATGCACGTTTACGCCGACAGTACCGGCCAGCGCGCGCTGATTGTGATCCTCGGCGACAAGACTGCCGACAGCCTGGAAACCCTGAGCAAGCGTCTGGAAGATACTCAACGCTCGCGCGACGCCAACCTGCAGGTGATCACCAACAAAGCCATCGACGTTAACGGTGTTCCGCTGCGTCAGTTGGACAGCATCATCACCAGCGGCGGCGAGAAAGCCTACTCCTCTATCCTGATCGGCACGCTGGACAACAACATGCTGACCATTCAGGTGACGCTGCCGGCGGATAACCAGCAGCAGGCGCAGAGCGAAGCCGAAGGCATCATCAAAACGCTGAAACTGAACAAGTAATCTTTGCCAAGGCGCAGTTTAATGCTGCGCCCTTAAGCCAATGCCTGCGCCAGCAGGGTGATCGGATGTTCGCAGCGTTTGCTGGTCGACATCTCGATTTGCCATTTGCAGGTTTCGCAGTCAGTCACCACCAAATCGACCCCACTCTCCTCTATCTGACGGAACAGCGACGCACCAATACCCTGCGAAGTCTCATAGTTCTCGGATTTAAACCCGTAGGTGCCGGCAATACCGCAGCACTGCGAATCCAGCACCACCAGCTCCAGCCCCGGTATCTGCCGTAACAGCTCCAGCGTATAGGCGGTCCAGCCCATTTTTTCCATATGGCATGGCGTATGGTAGGCCACCCGCAGCGGCGTGTGCTTCAGCGGCAACTGACGCCCTTGATTGATCAAGCGGTACAGGTAGCGCGTCGCCAGTTCCACCCGCTCACGCACCGCCGAGGTGTCCACGTCCAGCAGGTGCGGGTATTCATCACGCAGGGTAAAAGTACAGCTCGAAGAGGTCGCCACCACCGGGATACCCCGTTCCAGTACTGTTTCATGCAGCGATTCGGCGTTAACTTTGGCCTGTTTTTTTGCCTGGGCAATAAAGCCGTTGGCGATCAGCGGTACGCCGCAGCATTTCTCCCGCTTGAGCAACTGCACGCCGATGTCCATCGCATTGAACACCTTGATCAGATCCTTGCCCAGTTGCGGATGGTTGTAATTGACGAAGCAGCCGTGGAAGAACGCCACCTGATCGGCATAACGCTGTTGGGCCTGAGCCTGCTGACGGTACCAGCGGCGGAAGGTACCAAACGAGTACTTTGGCAATTCACGCCGATGGTCAATTTTCAGCGCCTTGTCGAGCAGGGCACGCACCGGTTTAAGCCCGGTAGCGGCATTAACAATCGGCGCAAACGGCGTCGACAGCGAGCCCATGAGATCGGTATGGCTGAGGATAGCGTCACGCAGCGTGGGTTTGCTCTGGGCAAAGTCGGCACGGGCACGCTGAATGATATCGCCGATTTTGACGTCGGACGGGCAGGCCACCTCACAGCGTTTGCAGTTGGTGCAATACTTCAGCGCTTCGTCATACAGCGCCGGATCCTTGAGCCGCAGGCGCTCGCCGTCTGGCCCCGCCTGTTTTGGCCCCGGATAGAGCGGATTGACTTTAGCTACCGGGCAATAGGTGGTGCAGACGGTGCACTTGATGCAGTTTTCAAAGCTATTATCTTTCTGCAGGCTCATGGACGCTCCTCCTGTGCCGCAATCTGTTGCGCGACGTACAGCGCCCCAAGCAGCGAAACACCCGCACCGCAGCCCTGCTGCAGGGGATCATAGCCACCGGTCACTGCGCCGATGGCATACAGGTTGCTCAATGGCTCCCCCTGCCTTAAGGCACGCAGCCGGTTATCGGTACGTACGCCAAATTGCAAATAGGGCTGCGGAGCAAACAGATTGCGATCGCTCCAGTCTGCGCGATCCGCACGGCTGTCGACATCCAGCCCAAACACCGGTTCACGTATACCGTCAAAATCCGCCACCAGCCCGTTGCTGAAGAAGCTGCCGCTGGCCAGCACCACCTGCTGCGCCAGCAACGGAATATCGGTGTGGTTGCGGGTATAAAGGCCAGTGACCCGCCCGGCTTCGATATCCGCCCGCAGCACGCTATCACCTGGCATAAAAACGCCGCCCAGTTGCTGCAGACGCGAACGCAGCGCCTGATGCAGGCGCATACCCAGCACCGAAGGCGGCAACGTCGGTAACAGCAGAATGGGTTTACCCAGCGCCGCCTGCAACGCGGCCAGTGAGGTATCATCTTCCAGCCCCAGACAGGCGGGCAGGAAAATCGCCTCGGCATCACCGGCCAGTCGACGCATTTCTTCCGCCATCGGCGTCAGGTTTTCCGGCAGATCCAGCACCCTCGCAATATTCACCGCCCGGAACTCACTGGGGTTGTTGCGCAGCCGATCCAGCGCCGGCAAGTGCATATAAGCAACTTCAGCCTTGATGCCCAGCGTCTGTATCAGGGAACTGGCAGCCAACTGCGGCTGAAAATCCAAAAATCCTTCAATGCCGATCACCGCGATATTTTTCCACGGTAGCTCGCCGTCCAACGGCGTGACCGGGATAGCCTGTGGGCTAAGCCAGGTGGCCCGGCGCGTACCCAGCGGAGTGACCCGCAGATGATTACGTTCACTGCTGCCCTGCAGGCTCAAACCACAGCGTTGCAGCAGCAGAGCCGCGTCATCCGACAATGCCGCCACCCTTTCCGCCCCCATCAGCGTGTAAGGATGCCGTGGCGCCTGTAGCGCAAGCTCAGACATCGCTGCCAGGGGTGACGTTACCGGAGTGCCGTCAGGTAACTGCGCCAGCAGATCAAGCGATCCGGAGGAAAAATAGAGTGCGCTTTGGCCTGAACTGACCACGGCGCAGCGCTTACCCTGTTCCGCCAGCCTGATAGCGCAGGTCATGCCTGCCAGGCCACCGCCAATCACCACTATGTCAAATCGCATCATCGGCCTCCTGTTCCCCCCGGGCATCGAGCCCGCACAATCCCTGGTAAACCCAGCTGGTAAACTCACTTTCACGTAGCGCATCGCCCCAGGCGATCGGCCGAACGCCTTTCCAACGCTCGTTAAGGAAATGCGATAGCTGATCGATCGACTGCTGCGGGGTTGTGACGTTAAAACGCGTCAACAGCCCGGCGGCGCGACAGGCGCAGAGTTCCCCCTGGCAGGTGCCCATGCCGACGCGGGTGCGGCGGCGGAGATCGACCAGATTGTTGACGGTGAGGGAGTTCACCGCATAACGCACTTCGCCGGCGGTGACCGCTTCACATTCGCACACCAGGCTGTTATCCAGCCGATCGCCGGCCGGTACCTGACTGGCCCTGTCGCCATGGCGATAGACCGCCGAACCACGAATGCTGGCAGGCAGAGAAACCACGCTGCGCACCGTTTCTTCCGCCGACTGACGGGAGCCGGGCAAGGCTTCCTGCGCGGTGGTACAGGGGCTGTCCAGCCCAAGCTTTTCACACACTTTATCGGTCGCCCACTGCGCCATCAGCCGGTAGGTCATCAACTTGCCGCCGGTAATGGTAATAAAGCCTTCCAGGCCGTCGCGGCTGGCATGATCGAGCAGCACGATGCCACGGCTGACGTTGCGGCCGCTGGGGTCGTCGTCACTGGCTACCAGTGGTCGCACACCGGCATAGGCGCGCAGAATACGCGTCTGCGCCAGCTCCGGCGCCAGCAGCGCCCCCTCGCGGATCAGGATGTCAACTTCCTGCGGTGTCACCAGCATGTTGTCGATCTGGTCATAGTCAATATGGGTGGAGGTGGTGCCAATCACCGAGATGGTGTCGCCCGGCACCAAAATGTCGGCGTCCGCCGGTTTGCGGCAGCGGTTGATCACCATGTTGTTGATGCGATGGCCGAGGATCAGCAGCGCGCCCTTGGCCGGGAACATGCGAATGCGCAGATCGGCATATTCCGCAATCTGCTGGCCCCAGATACCGGCCGCGTTGACGACTACCTCGGCATGAATATCGTAACGCTGTGAAGATTGATGGTCGAAAACGCGCACTCCGGTTACGCGATCGCCTGCGCGAAGTAAACCGACCACCTGATGATAAGTAAGGATCTGCGCACCGTGCTCACGGGCATCGAGCATATTGGCGGCGGTCAAACGGAAAGGGTCAACGGTGCCGTCCGGTACCCGCACCGCGCCAATCAGCGTCGGGTTGGCCGCCGGTTCCAGGCGCAGCGCCAACTGCGGGTCAATCGCTTCAGCGTTGATCCCGGCGCTGTGGCAGGAGGCAATGAACTGTTGCTGGTAAGCCAGCGGATCCTGCGGCAGCGTGATGAACAGCCCATCGGTACGCTCGATGCAGTGATGTGCAATACGCTTGAGGATTTGGTTCTCTTCTATGCATTCGCGCGCCGATTCACCGTCAGTCACAGCATAGCGCGCTCCGCTGTGCAGCAGACCGTGGTTACGACCAGTGGCACCGGTGGCGATATCGTGACGCTCCAGCAGTATGCAACGCAGGCCACGGCGCGCGCAGTCACGAGCAATGCCCGCACCGGTCGCACCGCCGCCAATAATGATCACATCCGTTTCGTTATCCGGTGAATGGCTGCTCATGAGGCTCTCTCAGGATCCGTGATTATTAATCTATTGAGCCACAGTCATTGGGGTCTTTGTTTGATAAGGAACAATAACGAACTCAAAACGAAAGCAAAATGTCCACAAAAAACCATGAATGTGATCATAATCACGATTTTTGGGCGTTTTTCTATTTCATAACGTTAACGAATCGCTCAAAATCCGCCGGTGTTTCATAAAAGTGTAACAATTGCGCCATTCATCACAGCGACACCAGGCTGATTTGACTAGGATGACGCTCGTTATGGAACAAAAAAACACCACATTCGATATCCGCTCAATCTTCAAATGATCGTTCTTGGTCATATTGATGTGATAACTAGATAAAGCCATCGGAGGCGCTCATGTTGAGTATTTTTAAGCCGGCAGCACACATTTCCCGTGTGCCGGTCGACAAAGTCGACCCGCTGTACCGTAAATTGCGCTGGCAAATTTTTATGGGGATTTTCTTCGGTTATGCCGCCTACTACCTGGTGCGCAAGAACTTCACCCTGGCCATGCCTTACCTGATCGACCAGGGCTTCAGCCGCGGTGACCTCGGTTTCGCGCTGTCCGGTATTTCCATCGCCTACGGCTTTTCCAAATTCATCATGGGGTCGGTTTCTGACCGCTCCAACCCTCGCGTGTTCCTGCCCGCCGGCCTGATCCTGGCTGCCGCGGTGATGCTGTTCATGGGCTTCGTGCCATGGGCGACTTCGAGCATCGCGGTAATGTTCGTGCTGCTGTTCCTGTGCGGTTGGTTCCAGGGTATGGGCTGGCCGCCATGTGGCCGAACCATGGTGCACTGGTGGTCGCAGAAAGAGCGCGGCAGCATTGTTTCGGTCTGGAACTGCGCCCATAACGTGGGTGGCGGTCTGCCGCCACTGCTGTTCCTGCTGGGCATGGCCTGGTTCAACGACTGGCATGCAGCGCTGTATATGCCGGCCTTCGGCGCCATCCTGGTGGCCCTGATCGCCTTCGCCCTGATGCGTGACACCCCGCAATCCTGTGGCCTGCCGCCGATCGAAGAATACAAAAACGATTACCCGGACGACTACAGCGAGAAAGCGGAAGAAGAGCTGACTGCCAAGCAAATCTTCATGCAGTACATCTTGCCGAACAAGTTGCTGTGGTACATCGCCGTGGCCAACGTGTTCGTTTACCTGCTGCGTTACGGCATCCTGGACTGGTCACCGACCTACCTGAAAGAAGTGAAGCACTTCACGCTGGATAAATCTTCCTGGGCCTACTTCCTGTACGAATATGCCGGTATTCCGGGCACCCTGCTGTGCGGCTGGATGTCGGACAAAGTATTCAAGGGCAACCGTGGCGCCACCGGCGTGTTCTTTATGACCCTGGTCACCATCGCCACCGTGGTTTACTGGCTTAACCCGGTCGGTAACCCTGGCATCGACATGGCCTGCATGATCACCATCGGCTTCCTGATTTACGGGCCGGTGATGCTGATCGGTCTGCACGCACTGGAACTGGCACCGAAGAAAGCGGCCGGTACCGCGGCGGGCTTCACCGGTCTGTTCGGTTATCTGGGCGGTTCAGTCGCAGCCAGCGCCATCGTCGGCTACACCGTTGACTACTTCGGTTGGGACGGCGGCTTTATGGTGATGATTGGCGGCAGCGTCGGCGCAGTATTGCTGCTGCTGTTGACCATGCTGAGCGAGAAAAAGCACCACGCAGAGATCGCGGCCAACAAACGCGGTTAAGCGTCATACAACTTTCGCATTATTTAAAGGCCGCATTGCGGCCTTTTTACTGCCCCTACAAACATGGAGAACAACAATATGCGGACTCAAGTCAAAGCCCTGCTGACAGGGATTATCCTGGCCACCTCAATGGTCAGCGCCGCACAGGCTGCCGACAAGGTGGTGATCGCCCACCGTGGTGCCAGCGGCTATCTGCCGGAACACACGCTGCCAGCCAAAGCTATGGCCTACGCGCAGGGTGCAGACTTCCTCGAGCAGGATCTGGTGATGACCAAAGACAATGAGTTGGTGGTGTTGCATGACCACTACCTCGATCGCGTCACCGACGTCGCCGAACGTTTCCCGGACCGCGCACGTAAAGATGGCCGCTATTACGCCATCGACTTTACCTTGCCAGAAATCAAATCGTTGAAGTTCACCGAAGGCTTCGAGATTGAAAACGGTAAAAAAGTGCAGGGTTACCCTGGCCGTTTCCCGATGGGCAAATCCGATTTCCGCGTCCATACCTTCCAGGAAGAGATCGAGTTTGTGCAGGGGTTGAACCATTCAACCGGCAAGAACATCGGCATTTACCCGGAAATCAAAGCGCCATGGTTCCACAAGCAGGAAGGCAAGGATATCTCCAGCAAAGTGCTGACGGTGCTGAAGCAGTACGGTTATACCGGCAAGGGTGACAACGTTTATCTGCAATGCTTCGACGCCAACGAGCTGAAGCGAATTAAAACCGAGCTGGAACCGAAGATGGGCATGGACCTGAAGCTGGTCCAACTGATTGCCTATAACAAATGGCAGGAAACCTATGAGCAAAAGGCCGACGGCAAATGGGTGGAATATGACTATGACTGGATGTTCAAGCCGGGTGCGATGAAACAAATCGCTCAGTATGCCGATGGCATCGGGCCGGACTACCACATGCTGGTAGTGGCTGAGAAATCCAAACCGGGCAAGGTGGTACTGACCGATATGGTGAAAGAAGCCCATGCCAACAAGCTGGCGGTGCACCCCTTCACCATCCGTGCCGATGCATTGCCGGACTACGTCACCGACGTGAATCAGCTGTATGACGTGATTTACAACCAGGCAGGTGTTGACGGTGTGTTCACCGACTTCCCTGACAAGGGCGTGCAATTCCTGCAAAAGCAGAACCAGCATAAATAATACGAATGAGGGCGCCGCGAGGCGCCCTGTTCATATCAACCCAGGAACATCTTGCGCAGGTAGTGCGGCACTGCGTCATCGACGTTAGAGCCAATCACTTCCAGCTCCGGCAGTTTGTCTTTCAGGCGCTGATGCGCGTCGCGCATGATGCAACCCTTGCCGGCCATCGACAGCATTTCCAGATCATTCATACCGTCGCCGAAGGCAATGCACTCTTTCAGCGTATAGCCGATGATCTTGGCCACTTCTTCCAGCGCATGGCCTTTTGACACACCACCGGCCATCACTTCCAGACAGGTTGGGAACGAGAAGCTGACGTTAACCCGATCGCCCCAACGCGCATTGATGGCATCTTCCAGCGGTAACAGCTTTTCATGATCGTCACAGGTGAAGTACACCTTGCATACGCCATCGGTTTCCAGCAGGCCCGGTTCGAACAGTTGGTACTGGAAAACGGACTCACGGAAGAACTCTTCCTGCTCCGGACTTTCGCGGTTAATGAACCAGTCGTCATTACGGTAAACGTTAGTGGTGATGTCCGGATCGTTGTGCAGCATGCCGTAGAGATCGCGGGCAATGTCTTCGGCCAGGTTATGGCTGAAAATCAGCTCGCCGTCGGTGTTATGCACGCGAGCGCCGTTGGAGGTGATCATAAAGGCGCTGATCTCGAGGTTATCGCGGATCTGCGCAACGTCGATGTGATGACGGCCGGTAGCAAAGACAAAATGCACGCCACGCTGGGTCAGCAGCTTCAGTGTCTCTTTGGCGTAAGGTGACAGAGTGTGGTCGGGTGACAGCAGCGTGCCATCTAAATCGGAAGCGACGACGTGATACATAGCGGTAATTTCTAACCTCTAATGGTGTGGTCGGCGGTTGGGGTACCACCTAAATGATGAGCAAAGAAACGCAGGATTGCGCTCAATGCTTCGGCGCGCATCGCGTCCCGCTCAAACAGGATCTCATGCCGTGCGCCTTCGATAACCTGCGGTTTTCCCCCTTCACAGGGGTGGCCCGCGTCTGACAATGCCTGACAAAAAGCCTGATGGGAACGGTTGTCGACCACCCGATCCTCTCCGGCCTGCAATAATAATAGCGGCGTGGTGATTCTAGCCGCCTGGGTGATGATTTCTCGCCCGGCCTGAAGACTTTCCCTTACCCAGTGGTAGGTTGGCCCACCCACCTGCAGTTCGGGATAATCGGCGTAATAACGTAAACAGCGACGGTAGCGCTCACGGCTGTGGGTCAACACGTTGACCACATAAGGTAGCGGTCGCCACTGACCGGTACCTATTGCATAGTAATCGCGCACCCGCGGGTGCTTCTCCGTCCAGTTCAGAATACGATTGGCCATCCAGCCCGGCATCGGCAAATAGATACCGAACATCGGTGCACAAAACGCAGCAGCATCAAAAGCTTGTGGCTGGCGGGCCAGAAACTGCGCCAGGATCGCACCGCCCATAGAGTGAGCCAACGCAACCTGTTGCCGGTAACCGTGCGGCACCACTTGTTGTTGATAAAACTGGGCGAAATCGTCGACGTAATCGGCAAAGTTTATCACATGACCGCGGTGTGTATCAGCCAGCAAACGACCGGAACGGCCTTGCCCACGGTGATCCAGGATCATCACGTCATAGCCGCAATGGAACAGATCGTAGGCAACCTCAGGATATTTAATATAACTTTCGATACGACCGGGGCTGATCACCACCACCCGCTGATGACGAGAGGAACTGAAACGCACAAAACGGATGGGGACGCCGCCGACGCCGCTGAACTCGCCTTCCTCACGCTGCCGCCAAAAGTCCAGCAGCGGTCCCGTGGCGAAAGCAGAAAACTGCTTTTCACGCGTTAACCAGTCATCAGTGCTGAGAGTAAACGACGTCATCACATGCCTTTTAGCTGGAGGTAGAGCCTATAAAATGTGATAAATATAACTATACCCGATGGCTTTCAAGTTGGCCGCTCTAGCGCGTCCATGCGCTCGCGGCATTTGTACATCCCTGTACAGCACAGCTAGGCGCCCAGCTCGTTCATCCCCAGGTATTGTAGGGGCGCCGCATGCTGCGCCCGCGTTAATCGGGGCGAATATATTCGCCCCCTACAGTAGCTGGAGTTCACGAACTGCAGCTTGAAAGACGCCGGGTAGAGGTCATTTTGACACAAATTGGCGCTTTCAGGGAGTACTGCAATGACCTTGGATTGGTGGTTAACCTATCTGCTGACAACTCTTATCCTCAGCCTGTCACCCGGCTCAGGGGCGATCAATACCATGAGCACCGGTATCAGCCACGGTTATCGTGGCGCAGCGGCATCCATTGCCGGCCTGCAGGTCGGGCTGAGCCTGCATATCGTACTGGTAGGTATTGGTCTGGGTGCGCTGGTATCGCAGTCACTGCTGGCGTTTGAACTGCTGAAGTGGTTCGGTGCCGCCTATCTGGTGTGGCTTGGCATTCAACAGTGGCGCGCTGCAGGTTCGCTGGACTTGCATACGCTGGCAGGCACTATGCCGCGTCGCCGACTGTTCCGTCGCGCCGTGCTGGTCAATCTGACCAACCCGAAAAGCATCGTGTTTCTGGCCGCGCTATTCCCACAGTTTATTTTGCCAAGCCAACCACAAGCCGAGCAGTATCTGGTGCTCGGTGTCACTACCGTGGTGGTGGATATTTTCGTGATGATAGGTTACGCCACCCTGGCTACCCGCATTGCCGGCTGGCTGAAGACGCCACGCCAAATGCAGCTGCTTAACCGCATCTTCGGTTCACTGTTCATTCTGGTGGCCGGGCTGCTGGCGACAGCCAGAAAGGCGTAAAGCAAAAGGGCCGAACATAGCTGTTCAGCCCTCAAAATCCCTGCGGCAATGATTAGCGGGTAAAGATCAGGTGTAAACCAAAACCGGTGAACAGCACGCCCGCCAACCCGTCGATCCACTTGGCCAACCGCTGATAGCCACGGCGCATGGTCGGCAGTGCAAACACCACCGCCACCAGGCTGAACCAAACAAAAGTTTCGGCGATGATCAGCAAGAACAAGCCCCAGCGGGCACCGGCACCGACGTCGTCACCCACAAACAGCGAAAACACGCTGCCGAAATAGATGACCGCCTTCGGATTCGACAAGTTGGTCAGGAAGCCACGGATAAAGCTGCGTCCCGGCTTCGGCAAGGCCACTTTCACCTCTGGCGCAGCAAGCGTCTGGGCATTTTGGGAACGGGCGGAGCGCAGCAGTTGCCAGCCCATCCAGCACAGGTAAATCCCACCGCCCACCATGATGATTTGATGCAGCCAGGCCATTTTTTGCAGGATCAGGTGCAGGCCCATCAAGGCCACGCCCGCCCACACCACGATACCCAGTGAAATGCCCAGCACCCCCATCATCGCCTCACGACGTGAGCGGCTGGCGGCAGTTTGCGAAACAAAAAAGAAGTCCGGCCCCGGGCTCATCAGCGCAATCAGGTGCACCAGTGCCACGGTCAGAAACAGCATCAGCATGATTTATTGCCCTTAATCTTCGTCATTATCGAGGTGATCGCGGATCATCGCCATAAACGGCGCGCCAAAACGCTCCAGTTTACGCTGACCGACACCGTTAACGCTCAACAGATCGCCGGCCTTGATAGGCATCTGCTCCGCCATTTCCAACAAGGTGGCATCGTTAAACACCACATAAGGCGGGATATTTTCTTCGTCGGCAATAGATTTTCGCAGCTTGCGCAATTTGGCAAACAGTTTGCGATCGTAATTGCCGCCGTAGGACTTTTGGTTACTGCTGCTGCGGGCCTTCAGGCTCTGGATGCGCGGTACCGCCAGTTGCAGTTCCAGCTCACCTCGCAACACCGGCCGCGCAGATTCGGTCAATTGCAGCGCCGAGTGCATGGCAATGTTCTGGGTGATAAAACCCAGGTGGATTAACTGACGCAGCACACTGGTCCAGTGTTCGGTGGTCTGCTCGCGACCAATGCCGTACACCGGCAGTTTCTCGTGCCCGTATTCACGGATACGCTGATTATTGGAACCGCGCAGCACTTCGACAATGTACCCCAGCCCGAAACGCTGGCCGACACGGTACACGCAGGACAACGCCTTGCGCGCATCCTCCAGTCCATCGTAACGCTTGGGGGGATCCAGGCAGATATCGCAGTTGCCGCAGTTCTGGTGTTTGCCTTCGCCAAAATAGTTGAGCAGCACCAGGCGGCGGCAGGTTTGCGCTTCGGCAAAAGCCCCCATGGCGTTCAACTTGTGGCGCTCGATATCCAGTTGCTGTCCGGCAGGCTTTTCCTCCAGACAGCGACGCAGCCAGGCCATATCGGCCGGGTCATACAGCAGGATCGCCTCGGCCGGTAAGCCGTCGCGACCGGCACGGCCGGTTTCCTGATAATAAGATTCGATATTGCGCGGAATATCAAAGTGCACCACAAAGCGCACGTTGGGTTTGTTAATGCCCATGCCGAAGGCGACGGTAGCCACCACCACCTGTAAGTCATCCCGCTGGAACGCTTCCTGCACCTGCGCGCGGCGGTCGTTGTCCAACCCGGCATGATAGGCGCCCACGCTCAGCCCACGGCTTTGCAGGCGTGCCGTGGTGTCTTCCACCTTGGCGCGGCTGTTGCAGTAAATGATGCCGCTTTTTCCGCGTTGGTCCTGCACGAAGCGCCACAATTGGTCGAGCGGTTTAAACTTCTCCACCAAAGTGTAGCGAATGTTGGGCCGGTCAAAACTGCTGACCTGCACCAGCGGATCCTGCAGCGCCAGCAGACGCACGATATCGCCACGGGTAGATTCATCAGCGGTGGCGGTCAGGGCAATCACCGGCATATCCGGGAAGCGTTGCTTCAACAGCCCCAGTGCGCGGTATTCAGGGCGGAAATCGTGGCCCCACTGCGAAATACAGTGCGCTTCATCTACCGCCAGCAAGGCAGGTGGATTGCCGCCGAGCTGATCGAGGAAGCTGTCCATCATCAGCCGCTCTGGGGCGATATACAGCATTTTGATCTGGCCGCTGCGGCAACCCGCCATGACCTCAAGCTGTTGCTCGCGCGTCTGGGTCGAGTTATAGCAGGCGGCGGAGACGCCATAGGCCAGCAACTGATCGACCTGATCTTTCATCAAGGAGATCAACGGGGAAACCACTAACGTCAGGCCATCCATCACCAGCGCCGGGATTTGGTAGCACAACGATTTACCGCCGCCGGTCGGCATAACCACCAGGCAATCCTGCCCGCCGATCGCCGTGTTGATAATCGTTTGTTGACCCGGTCGGAATTGCTGGTAGCCGAAGGTATCGCGCAATACCTGCTCTGCCAGCAACTCTTTGTTTATCACTGCTGCGGTTGACACACACTTCCCCATTTTTTGTAGCAAAACGCCGCCTTTATGACGGCCGGATTACATAATATCGTTAAGCATGACACCAACGCCAACCCGTGTCTGCCGGAAGTTGTAATCAATCAAGGATTCGCCGTAACCGCTGAACACCTGGGTATAGAAACGCACATGCTTGCTGATCGGGTAGCTCCAGCCCAATTCTGCACCACCGTAGCCGCTGTTCCAGTTGTAGTGACTGTCGACACTGAACACGCTGTCACCCCAGGCATAACCCACTTTCAGGCGGTAATAGCCCATATATTTGGTGATATCCGGGTTATCGTCGCTGCTGTCGCTTTCTGCGAAACGGAACCAGGGTTTGAGATCCACCTGCCAGTTGCCGTTTTGCGCCATAAAGCGGGCGTAACCCCGGTTCCAGCTACGGGAAGTGGGATCAGAGCGGCCGTTGGACTGGTGATTCAGGCCCACTTCAACGTCACGCAGTGTCCAGCCGGCGAAGCTGTAATCGGTCGCCCACCCCAGGAACACCTGCGGTTCGTAGTTGGTCTCACGGAACGGTGATGACTCACTGTGGTTGGAAAGCTGCCACCAGGAGCGCTGAGTATAAGACGCACCCAGCACCGAGTTGTCGCCAAGAATGCCGCGCCACAGCGGGAATGCCAGGCTGAGCTGGTATTTCACTTCATCCTTGCGAGCATTATCGGCCCAGTTATAGGACTTGATAGCCTCTTTGTTAATATTGCTGGTATCGGTGTACAACACATAGTTGGTGTCATACGGGTACAGCGTGAATGGGTTGTCGTGATCCTGCAGCATGTTGGCAATAATGCTGCCGCGTACCGCCGGTTTATCATGAATTTGCTGCTCTTTGGCTTCTTCTGCCTGAACCAGCAGCGGTGTCGCCAGCGTGGCCAAAACGAACCCTGACAAAATGCGCATAACGTTCCTCACCCCAACAAAAAATGACAAACTCTGAAATAAAAACAGGCCATTTTACACACAAAGGGAGCTTTACAGCAGTGTGGCGTGTATTTATTGGATTAGTCTGGAAAGCAACAAAATATAGGCATAATATCAACAAACAGTTAACCTGGACTGACCAGTTAGCTTCCCTTACTACACCGAACAAGAATGGGTATTTATGTCTACCACACCACTGACACTTGAAGCCGCACGCCAGAAAATTGGCGAAATCTTTGTTTATCACATGCCGTTTAACCGCGAGCTGGGCCTGGAACTGCGCCGTTTTGACGACGATTACGTAGAGCTGAGTTTCACCAACCAGCCCAAGCTGGTGGGTAACGCAGCTCAGAAAATCCTGCACGGCGGCGTCATCGCCTCAGTGCTGGACGTCGCTGCGGGGCTGGCCTGCGCCGGCAGCGTGCTGATGCGCCTGGATCCGTTGATCGAAGAAGAAGTGGCTACGCGTCTCTCTCGCATGGGGACTATCGACCTGCGCGTTGACTATCTGCGCCCTGGACGTGGCGAGCATTTCGTTGCCGCCGCCAGCGTATTGCGCAGCGGCAACAAAGTCGCGGTCGCCCGCGTCGAACTGCATAACCACGATGGCCTGCATATCGCCAGCGCCACCGCAACCTACCTGGTAGGGTGATTGTGTGCGGTGAGTCTCTTCAGTACACTCACCGCATCTTCGTTTTTCCCATCCGAGTAACGTCATGGACGCACAGCAAACCCGACAGGGCATCTTCTTTGCTCTGGCCGCCTATTTTATTTGGGGTATCGCCCCGGCCTATTTCAAGCTGATCCAGCAGGTACCCGCCGATGAGATCCTCACCCATCGGGTGATTTGGTCATTCTTCTTTATGCTGGCGCTGATCACAGTCGGGCGTAACTGGCCACAGGTGCGGGCCGCCTGCCACAACCGCAAGCGACTCTTGTTGCTGGCGGTAACCGCGCTGTTGATCGGCGGCAACTGGCTGCTGTTTATCTGGGCGGTCAATAACCACCATATGCTGGAAGCCAGCCTGGGTTACTTCATTAATCCACTGGTGAATGTGCTGTTGGGGATGTTGTTCCTGGGCGAACGCTTCCGTCGGATGCAATGGCTGGCGGTGATACTGGCTTTTGCCGGCGTCCTGATCCAGCTATGGCAATTCGGTTCGCTACCGATTATCGGCCTGGGGCTGGCGTTCAGCTTTGCCTTCTACGGCCTGTTGCGCAAGAAGATCGCCATCGACGCGCAAACCGGTATGCTGATCGAAACCCTGTGGCTACTGCCGGTAGCAGCGGCCTATCTGTTCCTGTTCGCCGACAGCCCAACCAGCCATCTTGGTGCCAACTCCTGGTCGCTGAACCTGTTGCTGGTGGCGGCCGGTATCGTCACCACCATCCCGCTGCTGTTCTTTACCGCTGCAGCTACCCGCCTGCGCCTGTCGACGCTAGGCTTCTTCCAGTATCTCGGCCCCACGCTGATGTTCCTGCTGGCCGTCACCTTTTACGGTGAAACCGTCGGGCAAGACAAGCTGGTGACCTTCGGCTTTATCTGGGCGGCGCTGCTGTTGTTTATTCTCGACGCGCTCTACACCCAGCGCAAACTGCGTTGATGCCGGCATGGCGCGGGTAATGGTTTAACCGCGCCACGCTGAACCGGCGACCGTTATCTGCCGCCAACCATCATTAATGCCTTAAGAAGTCCAGGCTGCCATAACGCGTAACCAGCTTGTCATACTCCGCGCTGTCGTAAAAACTGGCACGCTTCCAGGTATATTGCTTCGCCACTTCGTGAACAAAACGGGTCGCCTCATTGAGTTCAGTAATATAACTGGCACCCGTTTCGCTGCCCGGCACCACGCTGGCTGCGGTGATCGCCAGGCCCACGACCGGTGCCTCTGTGGCAACATGGGGCTGCATGATGCTGTTGAAGTGGTAAACACCGTTATCGTAATCGGTAATATCCTGGGTCGTGATCGGGAAGGTTACCGCTGGTTTGCCGGTGGTCAGCTCCATCAGTTTTACCAGGTCCGGTGCCACTCGCAGTATGTAGCCTTGCTTCGCCGTTGCCGAAAGCGCCATTCCCTTATGGTTGATGATGGTGTTGCCCTTGGAAGTATCCACTGAAATGATGGCATCCATCTCCGGCAATACTTCGTACTGGTTCATCGTCGCCGAAGAAACCGGCATACCCATAAAGTCGACAGGTTCATGCGGGGTAATGCTGACATGGGTTGCCACATGGGTAGTGACAATCACATCTCCTTTCAAGCGAGCGCCCTTGACCGCGCTTTCCCACAAGCTAGCCGCCGTAGCCAGGGCAACCGTAGAGCCATCGGCATCGGAAACCTGGCCAATACGGGCCGGGATCGCCGCCTGTGCGCCCAAACGCCCAATGACCCCCAGGGTTGGATACTGGCTTTTTTCGCCCAGCACCAGTTTACCTTCCGTGCCCTTGATGAAAATTTGGATAAACTCACAGTTGTACTGTGGATCCTCTGGAGCCTGATAAGGCACCGTCCGTAACTGGATAATGCCGCCCTCACCCAATGCATTCAGGTAATCGGCAAAATCATTAGCGCACAGCGCCGGGTTATCCATCATTTCGTGGATAGCCATCACATGTTTAAAGCTCATCGTCCCACTCCCTTTATTGAGGATAAATCGAAAGGCTGCCCCACTGGCAGTTTCCTATCCCCTTGTAGGGTAAAGACTATTCCCCCTTGCTCGCCAAGGACCTTCGCCCTGTCATCTTCCACCAACAAAGCGCTGCCTTCAGGAAGAGCCAGCAGTTCTTCCTGTGGGTTGATCGCCAGGAACTCCGCCAATCGCTCTTCACGGGTTTCACCGTTATGGCCCGGTGGTTTGCCCGAAATAAAATGTGGGTTGATCTGGAAGGGCACCAAATTCAGTGCATCAAACGTCGGCGGTGCAATGATCGGCATATCATTGGTGGTACGAATCGTCGGGCAGGCAACGTTGCTGCCGGCACTCCAGCCAATATAGGGAACGCCTTCGAGTACACGTCTGCGGATCGCCGCAACCAGATCGGCATCATACATTCTGCGTAAAAGTGCCCAGGTGTTACCACCACCGATGGCAATCGCCTGTGCTGCGTTGACCGCCGCCAGCGGATCTTCGGCCCGATGGATCGAATTTATCCCATAGCCCAAAGCCGCAAATACCGGCTTTACCCGCGCTTCATACTCATCAAAGCTGAAGGTCACCGCCGCATAAGGCACAAACAGCACCTGCTGCCCCTGGTGTTGCAGCACCGCATGGATTTGCTCGCCGGCATGTTCCAGATATCCCTGATTTCCCTGACGCGAACTGCTCATCAACAGTACTTTTTTCATTACTCTTACTCCTTGTCTGGATCGCTGTGTCTTAGTTAACTGAACGAATAAGCTCTACCGCGCGATCGATTTCCTGCTCGGTATTGAAATAGTGAAGAGAGAGGCGCGCCATACGCTCGATGCCGTACAGCTGCATGATGGCGTGTGCCATAAAATGCCCGGCTTCAATAATCACCCCTTGCCGCTCCAGCAGGGTCACCAGTTGGCTGGGATCTCGCCCGGCGATATTAAACGGCAACAGGCCAATGCGTTCTGAAGCTATCTGCGGACCATAGATTTGTATGCCAGGCAGCGTATTCAGGCGGCTAACGGCGTAACAGGTCAGCTCTCGCACACGCTGTTCAATGGCCGCCATGCCCAGCGATTGCGCATACTCAATGGCCGCGCCCAGACTCAAAATGGCAGGTACATTGGGGCAACCCGCTTCAAAACGCCTGGCCGTATCAGGAAGTACCAGTTGCCCCGCGTCATCAAAACTGCTGTTCCACCAGCCCACCAAACTTGGCTCCAATTGGTTCACCAGCCCGGCACGGACATACAGCACGCCAGACCCTTCTATGGCGCGCAACCCCTTACGGCCGCAAGCGGCCAGGAAATCACACCCTAGCGCGCTGACGTCGGTAGCCAGCATCCCCAGACTTTGCGAAGCATTGACCAGGCTCAGAACGCCCCGCTGACGCGCCAGCGCACACAGCGCCTGTACCGGCTGAATAGCCCCGGTGGCATTGGAGAGTGCCCCAAACGTCAGCAGGCGTGTCTTATCCGTCATCAAGGAAGCGATATGCGCTGGCTCCAACACCCCTTGATCATTGGCCTTCGCCGCCACCACCTTGATTCCGCGCCGATGCTGCAGTCGCAGCCACGGCGAAATGTTGCTGAGGATTTCGGTGTTAGGCACGATCACCTCATCACCTTCTTGCCAATCAATGCCCTGCGCCACCAGCGAGATACCTTCACTTCCATTGCGGGTAAAAGCGATTTCACCGACATCTGCATTCAGGAAGGCCGCCGTCTGTTGACGGATAGTCTCTAACTGCGCGTAAATCTTCTTGCGCAAGCTAGGCAGATACGGCCCCTGGTATGCCGTGGCGTCTAAATAATCCTTTACCCGGTTCAGTACCGGCAGTGGCGGCGGCGCGGCCGCCCCGGTATCAAAATAGGCGTACTCTTTGGTCACCGGGGTATCTTGTCTGATTTGCTGAATATCCATGGTCATTCCATTATCTCCTTGATATAAGTTCATATTTATCGGATGAATAACGCGACGAGTTTTGCTTTCAGTAACGGGATAAACATTTTTGCAGCGGCGAACAACGCATCCCCGGCAATCAAGCCACCAGCAAAAGACGACGTGTCAGCAACCGTGCGATTAAAGCCCTTTTCCAGTAGCAGGCGGACCAGCAAGGCCGCCAATACGGTCCAGCCAGCGGTCGGGTAGTTAATCAGCAACCCGGTAGCGAACAGCACGCCCAATTGCCGCGATGCGCCCCCCCACCATTGCAGCAATGCGCCCGGCACGGCCCAAATCAACAATTGCATCGCCACTTCCGGTGAGGTTCCGGCTTTAATGGTGCTGGCATAAGCGCGAGAGGCAGGGGCGACCAAATCCTGGTTGAAGTAGGTTTGGTACATCAGCGCCACCATCACAATGGCGACAGCAAAGCCCAACATCGCAATCAGGTACTGTTGGCGGCGGCCATACAACTCTGCGACTTTATCCTGGCCTTCACCCCGGATCAGAAACCCGGTTTTCAGGTCAAAACCCTTATCCGCAAAAGCCGGGCCGGTAGCGGCGCAGAACCCTACCAGCATCGCCAAGGCTTGCGGTGGGAAACCAATCAGCATGCCGATGATCAGTGAGATTAATGCGGCAGCAAAAGCCGGGAACCAGCCGGAATACATGGCGGCGATGCCAACGATAGTTTCCTGAACCAGCGCCGCAACGGCGGCAAATAGCAGGAAACCCACCAGCATGGGTAAACTCATGTCGGTATACAGGCCCGCCATAACCGCAATCAGCAATGCCACCAGCAAATAAGCGACAAAACCGCTCCTCAGGGTCAGCATGAATTTTTTCGCCGCCTGTTTATCTTCACCGACAGGATTGGTCGCCCTACGGGAAGCCACTATCTGGCGGACCACCTGAATCAGTGCCACCAAGCCCGCGCCGATCATAAAACCATGGGGGATAAACAAGGCATTCACATCAAAGGAAGGGATCACATCGATGAAGGGGTGATTGTTGGCATACCCGCGCACCAACAGGCCGATGCCAAACATCATTAGGGCGACTTGATTACCGATCAATGCGACGCCAGCAGCGGACATAGGAACCCCCAACGCCGCACCGCCCACCCCTGCCGCAATGCCAATGCCTAAAAAGAGTGCCTTTTTGCCGCCACGATCGCCGGCCCAGAGAGCCTCTGCTGTCGCCACCCCCGCAGGCCAGACGCCGGTCGCCGGGAAAACTTTGCTGTCAAACATGCGGTACAGCATGGTGGCATCGACCAACATCGCCATCGCCGACCCCAGCAACATCGGCCATACCAGCTCCGGCATCCCCATCAGCCAGGGAATGCCGATTGCCGTCATCAGGCAGTTGGCGGCGCCAAAGGTGGCAGCCGATACCGCCGTTTGCACCAGATTCTGCCGCCGTATATCGCGGAACCCTGCCAGTGCCGCGATCGGAATACGTGAAACACAGATGGCGATCAGCGCGCCCAGAATCGAGGTATTGGCTGAGATCCCCAGGGTCGTAATCAGTTGAATACCAATGATGGCTCCCAGCGCGGCCAATATAATGGCGGCCAGTAGCAATAACGGTTCTGTCATTTTCGGCTGTGGTATCTGTTCCATATGTTCCCCTGGCCTTATGCCGGCCCTATTTCGTTATGGTGTTCCTGCCCTGGCGGTGTTGCCGCTAACCAAAATGGCGCAGTGCCTGACGAACCTGCCCCTGGGCCAGCGTCATCTCTTCAATGCATCCGGCAATACGTTGTTCATCAAAACGAAAAGCCGGCCCAGCCAATGCCAGCGAACCAAATAGCACGCCGTCTTTCCCCCAGATGGGTACCGCGAGACCAAAGCTTTCACGTACCCATTCCCCTTTGGTATAGGCAAATCCGGCCTCGCGGATGGCATCACACTCCTGCAGCAATGCCGCCGCATCCCAGGTAATTTCTGAGGTATTTTCCTGCTGCCGTTGCACCCAGGCCGCAAAATGCGCTGCCGGCATATGCGCCAGAATCGCTTTTGAGGCCGCTCCGGCATGCAGCGGCATATGGGAGCCGGTGCTGACTCGCAACTGAATCGTGTTGGGGCTTTCCCCAATGGCAATACAGATACAGTCATCACGACTCAGCCAATTCAAATAGGCCGTTTCACCACTGCTCAAGGCCAGGGTTTGCAGGATGGGCGTCACCACTTCGATAAAGGTCATCACGCCCGAAACCATGCCGCCCAGTTGATAAAAACGCAGCCCCAAGCAGTATTGCGTTTTTGGTGCACCTAGCCGCAGCAAGAAACCATGTTCGGTATAAGTGGCCAGCATGCGCTGCACCACCGCCGGGTGTTGCCCACAAGCTTTAGCCAAACCACGAACGCCCCATTTGGGTGTCTCTGGGGTGAAGTAATCCAGCAAGCTGAGGGCCGTCGAAAGGCTCTTTAGACTCATATCTTCTGTCTCTCATACAGATACAATGTTGTTTTTAAATAGACACTTAGCTCTGTTTAAAACGTTATTGCCGACAGCTCAAGCTAAAGATGGTTAATTGATGAGCGATGGATGAGAAGTGTGACAAAGATGTCATTCTGTTCTAAATGAAATGTTAAATGCCGGACGGCGTGTTGGGGAAAATAGGGGGTCGGGAAGGAGAATCAGGAGACAACAGCAACCGGGGGCGATAATCATCGCCCCCGATCAAAGGAGAAGGTTATAGCCAGTTTTTGCGCTTGAAGTACAGATAGGGGGCCAGCCCCGCCAGGATCATCAGGCTGATGGCGCCAGGATAACCGAACGACCACTTCAGCTCCGGCATAAACTCAAAGTTCATCCCGTAGCTTGAGGCCACCAGCGTTGGCGGCAGAAACACCACCGACACCACCGAGAAGATCTTGATGATGCGGTTCTGCTCGATGTTGATAAAGCCCATCGCCGCCTGCATCAGGAAGTTGACTTTCTGGAACAGCGATTCGTTGTGCGGCAGCAGGGATTCGATATCGCGCAGCACTTCACGCGCCTGTTCCAACTGGCCGGTCGGCAAACGAGCCTTACGCACCAGGAAATTCAGCGCGCGCTGGGTATCCATCAGGCACAGACGGACCTTCCAGCCGATATCTTCCAGCTCGGCCAGCGTCGACAGCGCCTCATCGTATTCATCGCCCTGATGGCCCTCCATGATCACCCGGCTGAGCTTTTCCAGATCGCTGTAGACGTTTTCGATCTCGTCCGCCAACTGCTCAATCTTGGTTTCGAACAAATCCAGCAACAGCTCATAGGCATTGCCGTCAACCATCGTCAGATTACGGGCGCGCATGCGGTACAGGCGAAACGCCGGCAGTTCACGCTCACGCAGGGTATACAAACGACCATCGCGAATGGTGAAAGCCACGGTAGAGTTGCCGGCATGATCTTCCGCATCTTCAAAATAGAAGAAGGAGTGAATATGCAGGCCATCTTCGTCTTCGAAGAAACGCGCGGAGGCTTCGATATCATCCAGCTCCGGGCGTGTTGCCAGGCTTTGGCCCAGCTCGTTTTGCACGCGCTCACGTTCGCCTTCTTCCGGCTCAACCAGGTCAACCCACAGTGACGTAGTGAGATCATCGGAGTCATCCAACTCCAGACGGGACAGACGGCTGTTATCTAATTTAAACGCGCTTAGCATCAGCTAAAACTCCCTTGTGGTGACAGGGGTAAACAACGCGTGGAAGCACAGAAACAGGGGGATGTTGTATCGCCAGCTTGTTTCAGACCATGATGGATCTGACTCATAGCGACACAGAAGAGGTCGCCGACAACCACGAAGGCTATCAGCTCAATGGGATAGCCTTAGAGGTTGAACCTGTTGTTGTCCAGGTCAGTGAGCCAGTATCTACTGGGTGTGTCCAAGGCGTATGTCCTCATTGATAATAGTGCGCGCATGTTACGCCGAGAAGAAAAAGCCTGTCAACCGGTTAGGCTCGATAATTGCGCAACAATTCATCGCTATAACCGTTGGGTAAAATCAGCGATAACTGTCACGAAAAAGCTACGGCAATCTCTGACCCCGCTCGGGAATGTTGCTAAGATGAGGCCACGATAAGCTTGCGGACTTTACCGATGAAACAAATTACTGCCCACGACCTGACCAGCATGAGTGAACAGGCCGCTACAGTAGCACGCCTGCGCGCGCACCGTACGTTACACGAAGAGTTGAGCGACCCGGTGCAGCGACTGGCGATTGCCATGGAACCCGGTACCTATATCCGCCCCCACCGCCACCCACAAACCTGGGAACTGCTGACACCGCTACGCGGCCGCTTTGTGGTGCTGCAGTTTAACGAGGATGGCGTCGTCACCCAACGCACCCTGCTCGGCGAAGAAACCAAAGTGCTGGAGATGCCGGCGTTTACCTGGCATGCCGTGCTGTCGGTTGATCCGGGTGGCGTAATATTCGAGGTGAAACAAGGGCCTTATCAGGCGTTGTCCGAAGAAGACTGCATGCCGTGGGCACCGCAGGAAGGGGCCGAAGGTACCGAGGCGGTGATGCGCTGGTATGCCACCGCGCAGATTGGCGACCACTATACCCGTTCAGTTTGACGTGACCACAGGGGCGGATCATTCGCCCCTGTTAGCACCGGCCTTAGACCGTTTCCAGACGGGCGTAGGCGGCCACCAGCCACTTGATGCCTTCGCCCGGGAAAGCAATCTGCAGTCGACTGTGTTCGCCGCTGCCTTCCAGATTGACGATAGTCCCTTCACCAAACTTGGGGTGGCGCACTCGCTGGCCCAGCTTGTAACCGGTGTCGTTTTCGCTGATCGGCGTGCCCATGCGGCGGTGATTCGCCGGCCGTGAGACACTGGCGCGCAAACGCACTTCTTCCACACACTCCTCCGGCAGTTCGCCGATGAAACGTGAAGGCCGGTGATAAACCTCTTTACCGTACAGACGACGGGTTTCGGCATAGGTCAGCGTCAGTTTCTGCATGGCGCGAGTCAGCCCAACGTAGGCCAGGCGGCGCTCTTCTTCCAGCCTGCCGCCTTCGTCCAGCGACATCTGGCTCGGGAACATCCCCTCTTCCATGCCGACAATAAACACCTGCGGAAACTCCAGCCCCTTGGCCGAGTGCAGGGTCATCAACTGCACCGCGTCCTGATAGGCATCGGCCTGCCCCTCGCCCGCTTCCAGCGCGGCATGTGACAGAAATGCCTGCAGCGGCATCAGATCCTGATCTTCATCCTGATAACTGTACTGACGCGTTGCCGTCACCAGTTCCTCAAGGTTTTCGATACGCGCCTGACCTTTTTCGCCCTTCTCCTGCTCATACATAATGAACAGCCCCGAGTCGCGGATCACCCGATCGGTCTGGACGTGCAGTGGCATATCGGCAGTTTCGTGCGCCAGCGAATCCACCAGTTCGGTAAAGCGTTGCAGCGCAGATGCCGCGCGCCCGGCCAGTACCTTGTCCTGCAACAGTGCGCGGGTGGCTTGCCACAGAGTCAATTGACGATCGCGGGCCGTACGACGCACTTCGTCCAGCGTCCGGTCGCCAATGCCACGGGTCGGCGTATTCACCACGCGTTCGAACGCAGCATCGTCATTACGGTTGGCGATCAGCCGCAGATAGGCCAATGCATCCTTGATTTCCTGCCGCTCGAAGAAGCGTTGCCCGCCATAAATACGGTATGGCATCGCCGTTTGCAGCAGCGCCTCTTCCAGCACGCGTGACTGGGCATTGCTGCGATAAAGGATGGCACAGTCATTCAGCGCACCGCCGTTTTCCTGCCAGGCTTTGATGCGGCCCACCACGAAGCGCGATTCATCCAGTTCGTTGAAGGCACAGTAAACTGAGATCGGCTCGCCTTCACCGCCTTCAGTCCACAGGTTTTTCCCCATGCGCCCGCCGTTGTTGGCGATCAGGGTATTGGCCGACTTCAGGATATTGCTGGTCGAACGGTAGTTCTGTTCCAGCAATACGCTTTGCGCACCGGGGAAATCCTTCAGGAAGCGTTGGATATTTTCTACCTGAGCGCCGCGCCAGCCGTAAATAGACTGATCATCGTCACCGACGATCATCACGTTGCTGTTATTACCGGCCAGCAGGCGTATCCAGGCGTACTGAATGCTGTTGGTATCCTGAAACTCGTCCACCAACACGTTGGTGAAACGTTCACGGTAATGATTGAGGATATGCGGCTTGTTCAGCCACAGCTCATGGGCACGCAGCAACAGTTCGGCAAAGTCCACCAGCCCGGCGCGATCGCAGGCTTCCTGATAGGCCTGGTAGATACGCAGCCAGGTCGCTTCCACCGGGTTGTTGTAGGTTTCCACATGCTGCGGACGCAGGCCTTCATCCTTTTTGCCGTTGATGTACCACATCGCCTGACGCGGTGGCCATTGCTTTTCATCGATATTCAGCGCTTTGACGATGCGTTTGAGCAGGCGGAACTGGTCGTCGCTGTCGAGGATTTGGAAATCCTGCGGCAGGTTGGCATCCAGATGATGAGCGCGCAGCAGCCGATGAGCCAGACCGTGGAAGGTACCAATCCACATGCCGCCCTGGCTGGTGCCAATCAGGTGTTCGATACGGTGGCGCATTTCCGCCGCCGCCTTG
The DNA here is from genome assembly GCF_004684015.1 of Serratia proteamaculans. Taxonomy (GTDB): domain Bacteria; phylum Pseudomonadota; class Gammaproteobacteria; order Enterobacterales; family Enterobacteriaceae; genus Serratia; species Serratia proteamaculans_F. Next base: position 204,344 of record NZ_SRIA01000001.1, on the reverse strand, counting down.
TTGGTGAAGGTCACCGCCATAATGGAATACGGCGAGCAGTTCTCTACCGCCAGCAGCCAGGCAATGCGATGCACCAGCACCCGGGTTTTACCGCTGCCCGCGCCGGCCAGTACCAACAGGTTGCCACGTGGCGCCGCCACGGCTTCGCGTTGTTTTTCATTCAGGCTGTCGAGCAGATCGGAAACGTCCATAGGCACCATTAATTGGTAAGGGAAAGCGCGTCAGAGACGCGATTCCACTGGGAATTTATACAGAGTTCTGGCAGGGATTATAACAATGCTGTCAGCGATGCCAACTGCGAAATCTCAATATGTGGCAGCAGACGGCTGTCGGCGGCCTGCATCAGGCTGCGCTGGCGGTCGTTGACCCAACAGGCCTGCAGGCCGGAACGCAATGCCCCGGCGACGTCGGTGGTCAAGTCATCACCCACGTGAAGAATGCGTTCAGGCGCTACCCCCAACCGCTCGGCGGCCAGTTGATACATGTCCTGATAGGGCTTGGCGCGGCCATCCGGCCCGGAACGCAGCACAAACTGGAAGTAACCATCCAGTCCGCACAGTGCCGGATCGGCATTGCCGTTGGTGATCGCCACCAGCGGGAAACGTTCACCCAGTGCTTTCAGGGTGGCATGGGTCGCGTCCGGTACCTCGATGCGACTGCGCCACAGCGCAAAGTTCTGCATCGCCGCATCGGCACCGATGGCCGCTTCGGCATCACGCAGCCCCTGACGGCTCAGCGCCAGATGGATAGCACGCCAGCGCCACTGGGTGACATCGTGATAAATCTCCGGATCCTGTTCGCGCAGCTCCTGGCGCAGGCGATGAAAATCTGCCGACTGGAAGTGGTTCAGCCCAGGATGGTAGTTCTGCAAAAAGGCTACCGACTGCAGCTCGGTCTGTTTGATCACCGGCCGATTGTCGTACAGCGTGTCGTCCAGATCAAAAGTCAGCGCCGCCAGCGGTCGTAACGGACGATAAAAATGCATCATGATTTCCCCCGTTTGGCACGTGGATGCGCGGCATCGTACACGTTCGCCAGATGTTGAAAGTCGAGGTGGGTGTAGATTTGGGTGGTGGTCAGATTGGCGTGACCGAGCAGTTCCTGCACCGCACGCAGATCGCCGCTCGACTCCAGCATATGGGTGGCAAACGAGTGGCGCAGCTTGTGCGGATGGATATGGCTGTTAACGCCCTGTTTGACGCCCCACTCGGCAAAACGCTTTTGCACGTTGCGGGTCGAGATACGCTTGCCCTGATTAGACAGGAACATGGCATCGTCCGATGGCCCGAACAGATCTCGCATCGCCAGCCAGTGTTCCAGCCAGGTCACCGCCGTGCGGCCCACCGGCAGCTTGCGTTCCTTGCTGCCCTTACCCAACACCCAGATTTCACCGGCGGCAAGGTCGACATGGCGGCAATCGAGCCCCACCAGTTCCGAAAGACGCAGCCCGGCACCGTACATGACTTCAAGCATGGCGCGATCGCGTACCGCCAACGGATCGTTAAGATCGATATTCAGCAGCTGATTCATTTCATCGACGTCGATATTCTTCGGCAGATGACGACCACTGCGTGGCGTTCGGATCCCTTTGGCGGGGTTGGCAATCAGCATACCCTGGCTGACCTGCCAGTCGAGAAAACTGCGCAACGCCGACAGGCGCAATGCGAGGCTGGAAGACTGTAATCCGGCACGTTTGCTGCGCGCCGCAAGCTGTCGGACTTTAGCGGCGTCCAGCAACGGCCACTCCGTGACGCCAATGTCCTGCGCCAGCGCCATCAGCGCCTGCAGTTGACGCGAATAACTCAGTTGGGTGAGCGGGCTAAGCTGGCGCTCGACCTTCAGATAGCGCAAAAAAGCGTCCACCGGCTGTTGCAGGCTGGCCGCCAGCAGAGTCATGCGCGTTCGACCCAGCGTTCCAGCAGTTCCGGCAGCATACGCGCCAGTTGATTGAGCATTACCGTACCCATACCCTGCTGGTAGTGTTGCGTATCGCGGCTGCTGAAAATCACCATGCCCAGTTCACCGTCTTCACCCAGCATCGACAACGCTACCGAACCGACCATCTTGGCCTGTGGCAGCAACAACAGCAGTTCGGGCCCATTCAGGCTGCCGAGGAAATGTTGTTGGTCACCCAGGCGCTGAATACGCAGCGGTTCAAACGACGAACGCGTCAGGGCGAGGTGGGTGAAATCGGAAGGCGCACCGATTTTCCAGCTTTCAGAAAACAGGCGAATATTGGCGCCGGCCAAACCGAAACCCCGCGCCCATCGCTGCAGGCGATTGAGCATATCCTGCAGGCTGTCGGCGGTGGCCAGATTGGCCTGCAGATGCAGCAGGCTGGCAAACAGCGTTTCGTTGGCGCTGGCCTGCTCCATCAGCAGGGTGATTTCTTCTTCCAGCCGGTTGATATGGTTACGCTGGCGGGCCAGATGCCACTCGACCAGCGACACGGTACCGCGAACGGGATGGGGAACGCGCATCTGTTCCACCAACCGCGCATTGCGGATAAAGAAATCCGGGTTTTGCAGCAGAAACTGCATCACGGTATCGTCGTCAAGCTCAATGCCTGCGACAGCCTGGTCCTCAACACTCTTCATAGATGAATAAATCCGTCATATACATGGGTTGCCGGACCGGTCATAAACAGCGGGCTGCCCGGTCCTTTCCAGCGAATATGCAGGCTGCCGCCCGGCAGTTCTACATGCACCTCTTCTGACAGCAATTCCTGTTGGATCCCCACTGCCACTGCCGCGCAGGCACCGCTTCCGCAGGCCTGGGTTTCGCCGGCACCGCGCTCATACACGCGCAATTTGATGTGCTCACGGCTGACAATTTGCATAAAACCAATATTGGCCCGCTCAGGGAAGCGCTCATGCCCTTCCAACACCGGCCCGAGCAATTCCACCTTGGCGGTTTTTACATCATCCACCTGTAAAACACAATGCGGGTTGCCCATCGACACCACGCCGCACAGCACCGTGTGTTCCGCCGCGCGCATGATGTAAGTCTTTTCTTCTTTGGTCGCGCGAAAGGGAACCGTCTGCGGATCGAAGTTCGGTTCGCCCATGTTCACGCACACCAAATCGTCATCGGTGACGCTCAGCACCATACGTCCGGTCTGGGTGCTCACGCGAATATCGCGCTTGTTGGTCAGCCCTTTCAGCCGCACAAAGCGGGCAAAACAGCGAGCACCGTTGCCACACTGCGCCACTTCACTGCCGTCGGCGTTAAAAATGCGGTAGTGGAAATCCAGTTCCGGATCGTAAGGCGGTTCTACCACCAGCAGCTGGTCAAAGCCAACGCCCAGGTGCCGATCGGCCAAACGGCGGATCAGCTCGGGTGAAAAATAGACATTCTGTGTAACGGCATCGACCACCATAAAGTCGTTGCCCAGACCGTGCATTTTGGAGAACTGCATATCATACTCCGCTATCCGTCTTGGTTTGCGGTGGCCTGTGCCGCCGCAAATAGGGTGTTACTGAGCGCTCATCGACGGTTTTTGCTGAGAGCTGGAAAGTTCCTGCTGATTTTTCTGTACCTGTTCGCCGGTCTGAACCTGAGTAGCCGGTTTCTTAGTGCTGGCCGGATCGGCTGGAGGGAAGTACAGCGGGCCTTTCAGACCACAGCCGGAGAGCCCGGCAAGCAGAACTGCCATCAGCGCATAGCGTAGTTGTTTTTTCATTTGCATTAATGCCTGTAATTCATGCGTCCAAGGTCTCTATAATCGCAGGTGGATCATGAAAAGCAATAGGAATTGAATATGAACGATAGTGAGTTTCACCAGTTGGCTGACCAACTGATGCTTAATATTGAAGAGACACTGGACGATTTTGATGGCGATGCGGATATCGATTACGAAACCAACGGTGGCGTAATGACGTTAAGCTTCGAAAATGGCACCAAAATTGTCATTAATCGCCAGGAGCCTCTGCATCAGGTTTGGCTGGCGACCAAGACCGGCGGCTATCACTTTAACTACCGTGATGGCGTGTGGCTCTGCGATCGCAGCGATCGTGCGTTCTATCCGTTGCTAAGCGAAGCCGCCAGCGCACAGGCCGGCGAAGAAGTGAAATTTGCCTGAAAATAGCCGCACTCGCAGGGGTTCAGTTTACTGAGCCCCTGCGATGTCAGTGCAGCTGGAACTGCTGTTTCAGCGGCTGAGCCGCACCGTCGGCCAAGGGAACACACAGGCTCGACAACACGTTACTGCGGAATGGGATCACCTGAGTACGGCCATCAAGCTGCACTATCTGGTAGAACTGCGGCAAATTGAAGTTGATAAAACTGGAACCGTAGGTGAAGCGATCGTGCGAGGAAGAATAGAAACGGCTGACGTCACGTACCAGTTCTTCTTTACTGCCTTCACAATGGTGATAAACCTCAACCCGGTTCGACTCATCCAGAATATAGATGTTAAAGCCCTTGTCGTCCGAGGTGTCTTCAAAGAAGAATTGAATAATCCCCTCACTGGCAAAACCATCCACAACTGGCGGTAAATGCACCTGATCGGTTTCCACTTTGATCGACAGGCCATGCAATTTGTTGTGGGAAATAGCACCGTAAAATTCCACCGCGTTTTCCAGCTTTTGCACCGACACGCTCAGCCGCTCAAAGAACAGGCCCCAGGTCTGGCCGGCAACCCGTACCGCTTTAAAGCGGCCCGGTTCCAGTCGGGTGCTGGACAAGCGCAGTTCAATGCACTCTGACACCAACTGCTGAATGCGGGTACGGATCAAACCGCGCAGATGCTGGCTGTAGCAGAACACCTCTACCGATTCCGGTGGGGCGGCGTCCTGATGCATTTTGCCAAGAATGGTCTTCAAGGCTTCCAGCACCGATTGCTCACCGCTGAAATGCAGAGTACGCACTTCGTTCCAGGAGTTGCGATACAAGAGATCGATACTGCCCACCAGGCACTGTTGTTGCTGACCAAAGCTGAACACATCAAGCTTGCGGAAATCGAAATGCACCACCTGATTGCGGAAGGCGGCGGTCGGATCGTTTTCCAGATTGACGATAATCGCCAAATGGCGAATTTCACACGGGCTGTACAAGGCTTTTGGCGTGGGTGCCGCCAGCCGCAGCGGGAAGTGGTGCGACACATCGGCCACCAACTCCTGCAGTTTGGCGGTGTCACACAGGTTGCCGCTCTTGATATGCAAACGGGTCTTCGGTGTCAGCAGGCCGTTGAAATAAGCCCAGGCCACCAGCTTGTTCAGGTAACGGTTATATTCCAGCGGTTGATGGCTGACAATCGAGTCCATGGCCGGCGCCTGGTTGTACAGGTACCAGCCGGTGCGGTTGGCGCGGCCAACCGGCACGTGAATAAAGGTTAAGTCGTCTTCTGACAGATCCGGCGAAATCTGCGGGTTCACCAACGTCACCTTGCCGGGCAGCGCTTCAAACGCGGCATACAGCTTGCGGGTCAGCACCCCAATATCCTGAGGGCTGGCGCTGACGCTGAGGTTGTTGCGACGGGCGAAGCGGATCAGGTTGCGGTAGCTTTGCATCATCGCATCCAACAATTCGTTGTGCGCTTCCCGCACCCGCTCGATTTTCCAGTTGGCGCGATTATCCAGGATAGCCAGACGTTCTTCGTCCCAGCCCCATTCGCTGACCAGCTGGCTGAGGATCTCACGACGCCAGCCGACGCACGCGTTGGCACGCGACAGTTTTTCACAGACTTTCAGGTAGAAGCAGCGGCGGACCAGATCGAGGCGGGTGGTATCGTTGATGGCGTTCAAATAATGCGTGACACGTTCGAGCATCATACAGTAGGCGTCGAGACCAAAGCAGACGATCTCACCCTGATGCAGGCGCTGTTTGATGTCCATCGCCAACAGTTGAGTATTCGGGTATTCCCAGGAATAAGCTTCCAGCAACAGGGTCTTCAGCACCGCCTTGTAAGGCGAGTCGATACTTTTGTACAACTGCCACAGGCTGGCACCGAAGTATTCTTCCGCCGACAGCGTACCCAAACCACCAAGATCCAGCCATTCGTTCGGCGTTAACGCGCCTTGCGAGTACAGCGACAACACATACTCATCGTAATGTGCCTCTTCTTCGCCCGGCACCATGTTCCACAATATACGTTTGCCAGCCAGGCGCACTGCGGTACGGTAAAATTCGTCCAGCAGCAGGATATGTTGGGTAGAACCGCAGTCTTCACCGCCCAGGCTGCCGCTTTCGTTATGGCGGAAGCGGTTTTCATCGATCAGGAAGAAGCTGACTTCGACCCCCATCGACGCCGCCCATTTTTCCAACAGGCTGCATTTCTGCTGCAGGCGATTACGCTCTTCGTTGTCCAGCCAGGACTGGTGGCACACCCAGATGTCGAGATCCGAGCTGCAACTCTGGCCGATCGACGAGGTGCTGCCCATCGAGTAAACCCCGGTAATCGGCAGTTCACCGCTGGCCAGCTTGTCAAACGGGCTGCCCCATTTGTCTTCTAAATCGTTGAGGTAATCTTGCTGGGTTTCATCAGGCGTGTAGATACAAACGCCATGGGGAACGTTACCGTTCAGATAACCTGGCATCAGTGGGTGGTGGTGGTGCAATAAGGTAGGCAGCAGACTGTATACCCGTTGGAACGCGGGCTTCATGGCCGCTAGGGCGCGATCGATTCGTAATTGATTGATCGCATCCAGTCTCTGCTTCAGTGTCTCGATGTAGAGGTACAAGACGTCTCGCCTGATTATCCCGGTATTTAGAAAAAAACCCGTATTCCATAAGCGCCGTTAGTGTTGGAAGAATATTTGGCAACTTATTGCTGGAAACGTGATCAATCTAACACCTTGCTGATTGACCGTAAAGGAAGTAACGCTTCACTATTATTGTAGCGCCACTCCAAACGATTTACCCGCAGTGTTAACTGCCCCAAAACACATCACACGTCCCGTTGATTCCGTTGTCCTTTCTTCGCCTGCGGCTTCTTGCACTGACAGTTTTCACACTCAGTGGTAGGATGAACGGCGAATTATAAAAACGGTAACAAGCATGTTAGACAAAATTATTCGAATTGCCACCCGACAAAGCCCACTCGCTCTCTGGCAGGCACATTATGTGCAGCAGCGCCTGATCGCCAGCCACCCCGGCCTGCAGGTCGAACTGGTGCCAATGGTAACGCGGGGCGACATTATTCTGGATACGCCACTGGCGAAAGTCGGTGGTAAAGGGCTGTTTGTTAAGGAACTTGAGCTGGCGCTACTCGATGGCCGCGCCGATATCGCCGTCCATTCGATGAAAGACGTCCCGGTAGATTTCCCCGCCGGCCTGGGTTTAGTGACCATTTGCGAGCGCGACGATCCGCGCGACGCATTTGTATCCAATCGTTTCGCCTCGCTGGATCAACTGCCGCAGGGCAGCGTGGTCGGCACCTCCAGCCTGCGCCGCCAGTGCCAGTTACGTGAGCGTCGTCCGGACCTGATCGTGCGCGATCTGCGCGGCAATGTTGGCACCCGCTTGTCAAAGCTGGACAACGGTGATTACGACGCCATTATTCTGGCGGTCGCCGGGCTCAAGCGCCTGGGTCTGGAGCAACGTATCCGCAGCCCGCTGAGCCCGGAAGAGTGCTTGCCGGCGGTCGGTCAGGGTGCGGTGGGCATTGAGTGCCGCCTCGACGATGAAACTACCCGTGCGCTACTGGCCCCGCTCAATCACGCCGTAACCGAAACCCGCGTTCGTGCCGAACGTGCGATGAATACCCGGCTGGAGGGCGGTTGTCAGGTGCCGATCGGCAGCTATGCCGAACTAGATGGTGACAGCCTGTGGCTGCGTGCGCTGGTGGGTTCTCCGGACGGCAGCCAGATGGTGCGCGGCGAACGTCGCGGCCCAGCGGCGCTGGCGGAACAAATGGGCGTTGAGCTGGCGGAAGAGTTGCTGGCACAGGGCGCGCGCGAAATCCTACAGGATGTTTATCAGGGAAATCCTCCAGCATGACTATACTGGTAACCCGCCCTTCTCCTTCGGGAGAGCAATTGGTCAGCCGACTGCGTGCGCTCGGCCGGGTTGCCTATCATGCCCCGCTGATCGACTTCGCCCCTGGCGGTGACCTGCCCAAACTGCCGCAGGCGTTGCAGCAACTCAATGATGGCGATTTGGTGTTTATCCTGTCGCAACATTCGGTCAGCTACGCCAACTCGGTGATGGGTCGCGTTGGGCTGCCATGGCCTGCCAGACTGACCTATTATGCTATTGGCCGTAATACCGCACTGGCGATGCACCGCATCAGCAGCCTGCCGGTGGAATATCCACGCGAGCAGGAGATCAGCGAAACGCTGCTTCTGTTGCCGGCGTTGCAGAAGCTGGACGGCAAACAGGCATTGATCCTGCGCGGCAACGGCGGACGCGAGCTGCTCGGCAACAGCCTGAGTGAGCGCGGGGCCGCCGTCAGCTATTATGAATGTTATCAACGCAGCCCGGTGCACTATGATGGCAGCGAGCAAAGCGCCCACTGGCAACGTGCCGGTGTTGATACGCTGGTAGTCACCAGCGGTGAAATGTTACAACAGCTCTATACTTTAGTTCCTGATTACTACCGTTCATCGTGGCTGTTGCGTTGCCGCCTGGTAGTGGTGAGTGAACGCCTGGCTACCCTCGCCCAGGAATTGGGCTGGAGCACAATTCGGGTAGCTGATAACGCCGATAATGACGCGCTGATCCGCGCGCTACAATAAACCTGACTATGGGATGTGCCACTATGACGGAACAAAATACCCCCTCCGCCCCGGTTGAAGAGCCAACCCCAGTGGCTGATAGCCCCAAGCCACCAGACGCTAACCCGCGTAAAGGTAAAAATACCGGCCCGGTATTGGGCGCAATCGCCATCGTGCTGGTTATTGCCCTGGGCGCGGGTGGCTATTACCACACACATCGACAGGCACAGCAGTTAATCACCGCCAATCAAAACTTGCAGCAGCAGCTTGAAGCGCTGAAACAGAGCCAACAGCAAGAAAAAAATGCGCTGGAAGGCCTGTTGCAGCAACAGGGAAAAACGCTGGATGCCGCCGACCGCGAGCAAGCGACCCTGACGCGACAACTGAGTGAGCTGCAAGAAAAAGTCGCCATCATCTCCGGCAGCGACGCCAAAACCTGGTTGCTGGCGCAGGCCGACTTCCTGGTGAAAATGGCCGGGCGTAAACTGTGGAGCGATCAGGACGTGACTACCGCCGCCGCCCTGCTGAAAAGTGCCGATGCCAGCCTGGCAGACATGAACGATCCGAGCCTGCTCGAGGTTCGCCGGGCCATCACCGAAGACATCAGCACGCTGTCCACCCTGACCCAGGTGGATTTCGACGGTATCATCCTCAAGACCAATCAGTTATCCAATCAGGTTGATAACCTTCGCCTGGCGGATAACGACAGTGACGAAGCGCCGATGGATCAGGACAGCAGTGAGCTATCGAGTTCGATCAGCGAATGGCGACAAAACCTGACCAAAAGCTGGCACAACTTTATGGCCGACTTTATTACCGTTCGCCGCCGTGATAGCAGTGCCGAACCGTTGCTGGCTCCGAACCAGGACATTTACCTGCGCGAGAATATCCGTTCGCGCCTGTTGGTTGCCGCTCAGGCGATCCCACGCCACCAGAACGAAGTATATAAACAGTCGCTGGAAACCATCTCAACCTGGATCCGCGCCTACTTTGATACCACCGACCCGGCCACGAAAGCTTTCCTGGAAGAGTTGGATGCCCTGAGCCAGCAGTCAATCACCATGGACGTGCCGGACCAGTTGAAAAGCCAGCCACTGCTGGAAAAACTGATGCAGACCCGGGTACGTAATCTGATGACCCAGTCCCCTGCCGCTCATCAGGAGGGATAAGCCATGTTACGCGTGCTATTTCTGTTCCTGGTGCTGATCGCCAGTGTGGTCGTCGGGCCGATGTTAGCCGGCCATCAGGGCTATGTGCTGATTCAGACCGATAACTACAATATCGAAACCAGCGTCACCGGCCTGGTGATCATGAACGTCCTGCTGTTTGTCGTGCTGCTGGTGATCGAATGGATCCTGCGCCGCATCTTCCGTACCGGTGCTCATACCCGTGGCTGGTTCCTGGGACGCAAACGCAGCCGTGCGCGCAAGCAGACCAAGGCCGCACTGATCAAACTGGCCGAAGGCGATTACAAGCAAGTTGAAAAACTGCTGACGCGCAACGCCGATCATGCCGAACAGCCGGTGGTTAACTACCTGCTGGCCGCCGAGGCCGCGCAGCAACGCGGTGACGACTTCCGCACTAACCAATACCTGGAACGCGCCGCCGAAGCCGCCGATACCGACCAGTTGCCGGTAGATATCACCCGCGTGCGCATCCAACTGGCGCAGGGCGAAAACCATGCCGCACGTCACGGGGTCGATCGCCTGCTGAACCAGGCGCCGCGTCATCCGGAAGTGTTGCGTCTGGCCGAGCTGGCTTATCTGCGCACCGGCGCTTTTGCCTCATTGTTGGAAATTCTGCCGTCGATGAGCAAGATCAACCTGCATACCGAGGCTGAACTGCAGGCCCTGCAGCAGCAGGCCTATATTGGCCTGATGAATCAGGCCATGGCGGATGAAGGCAGCGAGGGTCTGAAACGCTGGTGGAAAGATCAGAGCCGCAAAACTCGCCATGAGGTTCCGCTGCAAATTGCGATGGTGGATCACCTGATCGAATGCAATGACCATGAATTGGCGCAGGAAATCGTGCTTGATAGCCTGAAGCGCCAGTACGATGAGCGTCTGGTGCTGTTGATCCCGCGCCTGAAGTCCGGCAATCCTCAGCAGTTGGAGAAAGCGCTGCGCCAGCAGGTGAAGCTGCATGGTGCCACACCGCTGCTCAACAGCACGCTGGGTCAGCTGTTGATGAAACACGGCGAATGGCAACAGGCGGCCGATGCATTCAGGGAAGCGCTGAAACAGCGTCCGGATGCCTACGACTACGCCTGGTTGGCGGATGTGCTGGATAAGCTGCACCGCTCGGACGAAGCAGCCCAAATGCGTCGTGAAGGCCTGATGTTGACCCTGAAGCAGAACGGCGATTCATAACGGTATTACCGAGTGAACAAAGCGCGGCATGATTGCCGCGTTTTTTTTCGCCTGTCGCTTATGTTCAGGCAAAAAAAACACTTGCCGCGGTGGCAAGTGTATAAAAAAGCAATCAGGTCTAGGACAACAGGGGCGGTGCCTCACTCAACGTTATGCCCGGAGTGTGATGTCTGCGGCTGCAAGCAACGCTGACATCGTTCTGGTGGGCAATAGGCACCTTAAATCGGCTCTGCGTCATTCCCAGGGTTTATGAAGCCTAAGCAAACATAAGAGGTGGAATGAGCATCTACAGAGTAGATATTGCACTTGGCATGCCAACTTTGGAAAAAGTGCCGTTTAGCTTGAATAAAATTAACTAACCAATTGAATTAAAAGTAATTTAAAAACAACAGTAAATTAACCGCCTCTCATCAGATGTTACCCCACTCGCCCCCTGGCCCCAGAAGATATGTCGCCTTATAACGACGACTTAAGCCAAAGTGATTTTTATCTTATTAAATCATGATGTTATATGTCTCAACCTGGCGACAATACACCATGCCGATGTCGCTGAAAGCCAACAGGGTTCCAAAAACCCAAAGCAGGACAGCAAGACAGCAAGAAGTTAAAAGTGAGGTTTACCGAATGGCAGAAAGCGAAAAGCCCGTTCATTGCTGAACGGGCTTTTCTGAAAGTGGTCGGCGAGAGAGGATTACTGCATCTGCGATGCTGCCCTGCGGGCCGTTGCTAAAGCAACGTTGTCTCGCTGCGCTCGGCTCAAACCTCCTTCGGAGGTGCTCATCCTGTAAACTACAGACGTAAAAAAACCCGCTAAAGAGCGGGTTTTCTTGAATGTGGTCGGCGAGAGAGGATTCGAACCTCCGACCCACTGGTCCCAAACCAGTTGCGCTACCAAGCTGCGCTACTCGCCGATTTCTTGTTGCAGATACTACCGAATCTTATCGCTTATGTCTATGTAAATATTAAATTTATTAGACATTTTGTGTGTGGTGCGAAGAGAGGGACTTGAACCCTCACGTCCGTAAGAACACTAACACCTGAAGCTAGCGCGTCTACCAATTCCGCCACCTTCGCACAGTCACAAAACAGCTTACAATTCTTCACTTCTCTTAGGAAGTGGGGTGGCTAATGGGACTCGAACCCACGACAACTGGAATCACAATCCAGGGCTCTACCAACTGAGCTATAGCCACCATAACTTCTTAACTTCACGCGGTAATACTACCACCGCAGCTCTTGCACACAAACTTAATGGTGCGCCCGACAGGATTCGAACCTGAGACCTCTGCCTCCGGAGGGCAGCGCTCTATCCAGCTGAGCTACGGGCGCATAGCGCCGTTGCGGGAGGGGATACTACGGTTTTAACCCAATCCTGTCTAGTGCTTTTTCGCAGAAATGTTGCGTTTGATTACGCTTTGCTCACTCCTGCGCAAGAAAGGGCTATCCGTAGCCCTTTTTCACCGGTTATTGCTGGGTTTCTGTCCGTTTTTCAGCCGGATGATGTTTCTTGTGCATACCGAAAGCAAAGTAGCACAGGCTGACTGCCGCCAGGAATATCGCCCCAACCAGCAAAGAAATACGGGTATCCGGGTTAATTCCCATGCCGATCAGCACGCAGACCAGGAAAGCGATGGTCAGATAGTTCACATAGGGGAACATAATCGACTTAAAGCTGTGGGTTTTGATCGCTTCTTTATGGGCACGGCGGAAATACAGCTGGCTGATCAGCACCACAAACCACGGCACCATACCCGGCAGCACGCTGGCGCTGTAGACATAGACAAACACCGCCTGCGGATTGGGGATCAGATAATTCAGTCCAGAGCCGACCAACAGACAGGCGATGGTCACGGCAATACAGTTCACCGGCACGCCGCTGGCAGAGAGTTTGGTCAGCGAGGCAGGCAGTTGACGGTTCTTGGCCAGCGCGTACAGCATGCGCCCCCCGCTATACATACCGCTATTACAGCCAGAGAGTGCAGCGGTCAACACCACGAAGTTAATGATGCCGGCGGCGGCAACGATGCCGATTTTGGCGAAGGTCAGCACAAATGGGCTGCCGGTGGTGCCGATACCGTTCCATGGGAAGATGGTAACAATGACAAAAATGGCGCCGACGTAGAAGATAAGGATGCGCCACAGGATGTTGTTAATCGCGCGTTTCAGCGTCACCTGTGGGTTCTTGGCCTCACCGGCGGTAATGCCGACCAGCTCAACCCCCTGATAGGACGCCACGACAATACACAGTGCAAACAGGAAGCCCTTCCAGCCGCCGGCAAAGAAACCGCCGTGCTCGGTCAGGTTGGCAAAACCGATAGGCTGCCCCCCATTGCCAAAGCCAAACAGGATCACCCCCAGCCCGACCAGAATCATCACAATGATGGTGGTCACCTTGATCATGGCAAACCAAAACTCCAGCTCACCGTACAGGCGCACCGCCGCCACGTTAGCCAGCGCGACCATCGCCACCGCGATCAGCGCCGGCAGCCACTGCGGGATCTCCGGGAACCAGAACTGCACGTAGACCCCAATGGCGGTAATTTCCGAGATGCCGACGGCAATCCACATAAACCAATAGCCCCAGGCGGTCAGATAGCCAAAGTAGGGACTCATGTATTTATGGGCATAAACGGCAAAGGAGCCTGCGACCGGTTCAAGGAACAGCATCTCGCCCATCGAACGCATAATAAAGAACACGAACAGCCCGGCGATGATATAAGCCAATAATACCGACGGCCCCGCCCATTTCAATGTGCTGGCCGACCCCATAAACAGGCCGACGCCAATGGTGCCGCCCAGAGCAATCAGCTCGATATGCCGGGCTTCCAGCCCCCGGTGTAGTCCTTGCGGTTTTTCAGTCTGTGGCATAAATCCTCGATAATATTCTTTTGATTGTGTCTGCATGCCGGCCGTTACCGGTCGTTATTGTTTTAATGAAAAATAGCGTAAATCATCCCCCGCCGCTCAGGCGGACATCAGCTTGTAATAGGACGGTCTTACGGCGGAGAAAAACGTCGTTCAATGCGGCCACATCTGGCGCCAACAGCTGGGGATAATTTCAGGGCGGTATCGTTTCGCATTTTGCCGCTATAAGCAAACCGCAATTTAAAACTTTATGGAATAAATGAAGGTGGGTTTAGGGACTGAGGTTATAGGAATGCTGGCTTATCAGCCATAACGCGGATTAATTGAACAATTCATTGCGTCGGGGCAGAATATTCCACCCCAACGCCTGCATTACATTTTGCCGCGATAATAGTAACTCACGAACTTCAGCAACCGGAGCTGGCGCCCGATACGGCTTGGCTGGCTGAGCAGCCGGTAGAGCCATTCCAGGCCGAGGTTCTGCCAGACCTTCGGCGCACGCTTAACATGCCCGGTGAATACGTCGTAGGTCCCGCCTACGCCCATATACAACGCTTGCGGATGTACCTTGCGGCAGTCACGCATCAGGATTTCCTGTTTCGGCGATCCCATCGCGACCGTCACTATAGCGGCGCCGCTGGCACGGATGCGTTCAAACAGCGATTCACGCTGTTCCGGTTTGAAATAACCGTCCTGGCTACCGACCAAATTCACATTCCACTGGCTACGCAGCTTCTGTTCGGTTTCCGCCAGCACCGAGGGTTTACCACCGATCAGGAACACCGGCGTTCCCTCACGGCCGGCGCGTTGCATCAGCGCTTCCCACAGGTCGGCTCCGGCTACGCGAGAGACATCGGCACCCGGATATTTACGACGAATTGACCGCACCATGCTGATGCCGTCGGCATACTTGTACTCCGCCTCATCCAGCAAGGCATGCAGCTCAGTGTCCTGCTCTGCCGTCAGGATTTTTTCGGCGTTCATGGCAACCAGCGTGCCCCGCTTTACGTGGCCACCGTCGAACAGAAAATCCATGCACTGCGCCATATCGCGAAATCCCCACAGGCTGAAACCGCGCAGCTCATATTTGGGAACCGAGATTTTTGCTTCCATCTTGTTATTACCCTTACAAAAGGCCGTCGACCCGCACGGATGAAGCAGGCGGTGTCAGCGTTCGCGAACGCAGAACCCGCGCCTTAATCAATCCGGCAGTATCAAACAGCCAATAAAGCAATTTTGCCATCAGCAAACAGGCGCCGAAAATGAGGCAGAAGAACACCACCCGCGAGACAAAGGAATCCACCCCTTCTCGTGCCAATACGATGATGTTGAATACCGCGCCAAAGCAGAAGCCCTGCAATATGGCGGCTTTATAAGGGTTCGATTCGCTTTTGCCCATCTCATACAGCCAGTCGAACCATTTGATGATCATCCCCACCAGTAGCGCGCCGACAGGAATGAACAACGCGCCGCCCATCACCACCAGCGAACCAATCAGCGTCGGTGAGATCGCCAGGCCAGAATGGTTATCCAGCACTTCCCAGGTGAAATAGTTGGCGGTATTGAGCACCGTGTCCGGTCGGCCCGGCCACAGCCAGCTCGGAATGAACACATAGAAATCACGCACTATCGGCGCCAATCCCTGGAAATCAATCTTGTCGTAGTTTTGCAGCAACAACGCCAAATTTTCCCACGGCGAGAAGGTGTCACGCGTCAGATAAAGGAAGGTATAAAACGCCTCGGGGCCACTGACGTCCAGGCTATAGCGCTTTAACGCCAGCCAGAACATGCCGACAATTCCGAACACCCCGGCGGCCACCAGCATCCACAGCGAGATCCAGCCGCGTACGATGCCGATAAACAGAAACAGCGAGAAAGCGATAATGATATTGGCGCGGGTGCCACCAACAATCACATAGGTGAGGATGCCAAAAGCCACCGTCGCCGCCAGGAAAAAGAACCAGGCACGCAAATCCTGCTTCAGGAAATACACAACCAACATCGCCGGAATGAAGAAATAGAAGAACCGTTTGAGCGCTACGCCCGACACGTCACTGGAGAAAATCTGGCTGTAAGAGTTGAGCTTGAACAGCAGGAAACCGTTTTGCAGAAAGAAAATGCCGACGGTAACGATCGCCACCAATGCCAGTAAAATCCAGGTCAGATGGGTTTCAACCCGGTTCATGCTGAATACCGGTTTACGCGGCTGTACGCTGCGCTTACGCAGCCGGGTTTTATAACTGACGTAGTAAATCGCATAAAACGCGGTGGCCGAAAGAATCGCGTACAGCAAGAACTCGACCGGTACCACCTCAACGTCAAACTGAAACACCAGCAGGCAGGTCAGCGGGAAGCCGAAGTAAAACGTCAGCAAATACAACAGTGAAAAGAAGACGTTGAAGTTAAAACGGACGCGCCGAAACTCCTGATAGGTCAACGTCAGAACAAACAACGTGCCAATCAGGTAGACGATAAATAACCCGCCAAATTGCGCCAACGTCATGAATTATCCCCTGCTGCCAGGGCTAATGCCTGTTGCCAGCCATCAACGTAGTTGGGATTAAAGAAGGCGATCGTCTGCTTGTCCACTGACGCCAGTTGGCGCTGCGCTTCACGCACTACCGCCTCATCCAGCGAATCACCGTAGAACAGCACCGGCAGATGCTGCTCCGCCAGATCCTGCCAGAACGGGTTCTGCCGGCTCAGCACGAACGGCACGCCAAACTGGATCAGCAGGCAAAGCGTACCGATCCCCTGCTGGCGGTTAAAGATAAAGTAGCCAAGGTCGCACTCGCGCAGAATGTTCAGGTAGTCGTCAAACGCCACCTGCTGCGTCAGCACCTGCAGGTTCCGGGCACTGAACAACGCCAGCCCGGCAGTGCGGACCTGTTCAATATAAGCCTCGTTGTTGGCCGGATAGCCCATCGGCAGGATCACGCGCACATCCGCGCCAAACTGTTGATGAATCGCTTTCAGTGCCTCAACGTGGCGGTTGGTGCGATCGCCGGAGTTGCCCACCAGAATGGTCATCGGCCCGGCCAGATTTTTCTCTACGCTGATACCGGTCAATGCCGGATCCATCCGCGTCGGGAAATACAGCAGGGAGGCAGGTACACGCGCATGTCTCTGTTGGTAGTGGATCACATCACCACGGGTAGCGAATACGCGTCCAACACGGCCTTGTGCGATGCGGCGCAGCAAATAGAACAGGCGGAATTTCCAACTGGTGGCGTCTTCATACAGATCAGCGCCCCAGATATGCCAACTGACCTGATGGGCTTTGATTTTGCCGCTCAACAATGCCAACCACAACGTCGGGTTAAACTGCCCATGGAAGAAGAAACGCTGGTCGCGATCGGCCTGAGCACGGGCTATAACCGCCATCGCCAGGCTTTTCTTATCCGGATGACATTCAAGGTTCAGTTCGGGGAACGCCCCTAACCCAGCGGCATCTTTGGTAGCCACCATGAAATGGCGTGTCTGATCGGACGGCAGGCGCTTCGCCAACACGTCGTTGAAGAAACGCAGCACCGTCTGATTGTGATGCGGGATGTCAGATCCCAGTACGTGAATCAGTGTAGTCATACTCGTCTACGATAAAGAATAAATACGCAGCTACAGAGCGTGAAATACACGATGTAGGTTGCCATGTAAGCCTGTGCCGCACCCAGCGCGCCGTGCAAGGGGATCAACCAATGCGAGAACAGCGTCAACAGCAGAAACTGGCTGACTTCGGTCAGGATATAAAAACGCAGCGACGCCTTGGCAATAACCAGATAACCAAATACATAAGCGCCAACCTTGAGCACATCCCCCACCAGTTGCCAGGCGAACAGATCGCGCATCGCGACGAACTTGTCCGTAAACAGCAGCCAGATGGCGAAATCGCGTAGCAACCAGACCGTGAAGCTTGCCGCCGCCACCGCAGGCAGCACAAATTTTAGTGAGCGCACAATCTCCTGCGAGATAGCGCTTTTTTCCTTTAACCGCGACAGCGTTGGCAGCAGATAGACGGTAAACGAGGCGGTAATAAACTGCAGATACGCGTCGGAAATGCTGCTGACGCCCTGCCAAATCCCCACCTCTTCCCAACTGTAATGGCTTGCCAGCAGGTTACGCATCATCACATAGGCCACCGGCAGCGTCACTGAAGTGATCAACGCCATAATGGTGAACTTGCCAAGGTGGCTGGCCAGCGCCTTGTCCCATGCCAGCGCCAAATAGCTCAGCGGCAGGGTTTTGCGTCGCCACAGCATCAAACCGGCGGGAAACACCACCAATGCCGGTACCAATGCCAACCCCGCCAGGGCACCTTCATAACCGCCCAGCCTGAAGCACAGGTAGTAGGCCACCACGCCAATCAGGCTGCCACCGATCACCGAAAGCGCATTGCCCATCGCATCGCGAAAGCCCTTCAGCACCGCCATAAACAGGTTGGCGTAAGCAATACCCATCTGAATGAACGCCACCGCCCGCACCACCCCAACATAATCAGCATGGCCGAATAGCCCGATACTGATAGGTTTGGCCGCGAACAAGAACACCAGCGCCAACAGCGTGGAAAAAACCAGCACGATGGTCGACGCCGTGCCAACAGCCAGCCGCAACCGCTGCGGATCCTGATGGTATTCGGCAACGTATTTTGTGATGCCGTTAAAAATCCCGGCGCCGGACAGCACGCCCAGTACGGTAATCAACTGGCGGAAGTTACCCGCCTGACCCACACCGCTGGGACCAAAGGCCACCGCCAGCAGTTTCACCACCAACAGCCCCACACCAATCTTGATAAGCGTAGAGCCGGCGGTCCAAATCGATGCTTTTGCCAGCGACATATCAGGCGAAGAAGCTGAGGATGGTATTGATCACTGTGCGCTGAGTGATATCAGTCATATTGTAGAACAACGGCAAGCGTACCAACCGCGCGCTCTCCTGGCTGGTGAAGCGATCTTCACCGGCAAAGCGGCCAAAACGATCGCCCGCCGGGCAATCATGCAGCGGAATGTAATGGAACACCGTCATGATCTCGGCTTCTTTCATGTAATCGATAAACGCCGTGCGGTCTTCAACATCGCGCAGTTTGATATAGAACATATGCGCATTCTGCACGCAGCCCGCCGGGATGGTCGGCAGCACGATACGGCCCGCCTCGGCTAACGGCAGCAGGCTATCGTAATACTGCTGCCACAGCGCCAGACGACGTTGGTTGATTCTTTCGGCCACTTCCAGTTGCCCCCACAGATAAGCGGCCTGCAGATCTGACATCAGATAGCTGGAGCCGATATCGCGCCAGGTGTACTTGTCCACCTGGCCACGGAAGAACTGACTGCGGTTGGTGCCTTTCTCGCGAATGACTTCCGCCCGATCAATCAGCGCCGGATCGTTAATCAGCGTGGCACCGCCCTCACCGCCTGCGGTGTAGTTTTTGGTTTCGTGAAAGCTAAAGCAGCCAATATGGCCGATGGTGCCCAGCGCTTTCCCCTTGTAGGTGGACATCACGCCCTGCGCGGCATCTTCAACTACATACAATTTGTACTTTGCCGCCAGCGCCATGATGGTGTCCATCTCGCAGGCTACGCCGGCGTAATGCACCGGCACAATGGCACGGGTCTTGTCGGTGATGGCCGCTTCAATCTTGCTTTCATCGATGTTCATGGTGTCAGGACGCAGGTCAACAAACACTACGGTGGCACCACGCAACACAAAGGCGTTAGCGGTTGAAACAAAGGTGAAGCTCGGCATGATCACTTCATCGCCCGGCTGAATATCCAGCAGGATCGCCGCCATCTCCAGCGAGGCGGTACAGGACGGCGTCAACAGCACCTTCGGGCTGCCAAACCGCTGTTCCATCCACTGCTGGCAACGACGGGTAAAACCACCGTCACCGCACAGCTTGCCACTGCCCATCGCAGCCTGCATATAGTCAAGTTCAGTGCCAACAACCGGTGGTGCGTTAAATGGGATCATGTCTTCCTCTGTATAACCAGTACGAGGTGCTTTCAATAACAGCACCTTGTCGTTGATAGAGCCGTAGCGCGGCCAGATTACCTAGCTGGGTCGCAACCCGCAGGCGCTGCAGCGCCCCTTGGCGGCACTCTGCCATGGCTGCCGCCATCAGTCGCGAGCCAATTCCTTTACCTGCCGCGCCCGGAAAAGCCGCCAACAGGCCAATGCGAGCTTCCTGACCACCAAGCTCACGCAGGCTGACAAAGCCCTCCGGCTGCCCAGTATCGTCCAGCGCCAGCAAGCATTGATGGTCAAAGGTTCCCATTACCGCTTTTTCGACCCACTCGGCATAAAAGCGGCCGCTGTCCTGGCAGTGATACCAGGGGGCGCGGAAACGGCTGGAGATGAACACGCTGGCCGCCGCCTCACGCAGCATCGGGATATCGGCCGGCACCGCCGGGCGAATGGCCTGCGGCGTCACTGAATGAGGTAATGCACATTCCGTGCCGAGATTCAGCACCAGATCGACTTCACCCTCAACCAGTTGGAAGCCTAAACGGGCCAAACCGTCCGCCCAGGCCGTTTGCTGCGCCGGAATTTTGGCCTGCACCAATGCGTAAGCATCCAGTTCAGCCTCGGTGGGCATCGGAGCCGCCGTAGAGAAGTTGAGTTTGGCGCTGTTAAGGGCGAAAAACTCTGTTTCCCAGGCTAAGGGCTCAATACTGGCGCGGACGGGCATGCAGCAGATCCAGCAGGTATTTGCCGTAACCGGTTTTCAGCAACGATTGTGCGGCACGCTTCACACTGTCATCGTCCAGCCAGCCGTTACGCCAGGCAATCTCCTCCAGACAGGCAATTTTAAAGCCTTGACGTTTTTCCACCGTCTGCACAAAGCTGCTGGCTTCCAACAGGCTGTCATGGGTGCCGGTATCCAGCCAGGCGAAGCCACGGCCAAGCAGTTCAACGGTCAGTTCGCCACGCTCCAGGTACATCTGGTTAATGCTGGTGATCTCCAGCTCGCCACGCTCCGAAGGTTTCACCTGTTTGGCGAATTCCACAACCTGGCTGTCGTAGAAATACAGCCCAGTCACCGCCCAATTGGATTTAGGCGCTTTCGGCTTTTCTTCAATCGACAGCGCGCGGAAATTATCATCAAACTCCACCACGCCAAAGCGCTCAGGATCCATCACCTGATAACCGAACACGGTCGCGCCCTGCGTACGGGCGGCAACCGTCTTCAGTTTCGGACTAAAGCCTTGGCCAAAGTAAATATTGTCCCCCAGCACCAGGCAGCTCGGCTCGCCTGCAAGGAATTCTTCGCCAATCAGAAACGCCTGTGCCAGGCCATCGGGGCTGGATTGTTCGGCATAGCTGAGGTTAATGCCGAACTCTTCGCCGCTGCCCAACAAGCGTTTGAATGAGGGTAAATCTTCTGGGGTAGAGATGATCAAAATGTCGCGGATCCCCGCCAGCATCAAAACTGACAACGGATAATAAATCATCGGCTTGTCGTAAATAGGTAATAGCTGTTTGGATACGCCGCGGGTAATGGGATGTAAGCGTGTACCGGAACCGCCCGCCAGAATAATACCTTTCATACTCACTCCAGAATCCACAGGGCCACCATTCGAGCGGCAGCCCAGCTAAATTTAGTCGGATAAACCTAAACGTTCACCTGCATAGGAACCGTCTTGAACACGGCGCCACCAGGTTTCATTGTTCAGATACCAGGAAACCGTTTTGCGGATGCCGCTTTCAAAGGTTTCCTGCGGACGCCAGCCCAGCTCCCGGTCAATTTTTCCGGCATCTATCGCGTAGCGCATATCATGGCCCGGACGATCCTTGACGTAAGTAATCAGGTCGCGGTATTTCTCAACGCCCTGTGGCTTGTTCGGCGCCAACTCTTCCAGCAGATCGCAGATAGTTTGTACCACCTCAATATTCTTGCGCTCGTTGTGGCCGCCGATATTGTAGGTTTCGCCGACCACGCCTTCGGTAACCACCTGGTACAACGCACGAGCATGGTCTTCCACATACAGCCAATCACGCACCTGCGCCCCATCGCCATACACCGGCAAGGGTTTACCGGCAACGGCATTGAGGATAACCAACGGAATAAGCTTCTCAGGGAAGTGATAGGGGCCGTAGTTATTGGAACAGTTGGTAACCAATGTCGGCAGGCCATAAGTACGCAGCCAGGCGCGAACCAGGTGATCGCTGGAAGCCTTCGAGGCCGAATACGGGCTACTTGGCGAGTAAGGCGTGGTTTCGGTGAACAAATCGTCCGTGCCATGCAGATCGCCATACACTTCATCGGTGGAAATGTGATGGAAACGGAAGCTTTGCTTTTTCTTCGCGTCCAGCGGCTGCCAATAATGGCGGGCCGCCTCCAGCATGGTGTAAGTACCCACCACGTTGGTTTCAATAAATGCCGCCGGGCCGTCGATAGAACGGTCAACGTGGCTTTCCGCTGCCAGGTGCATGACCACATCCGGCTGGAACTCGGCAAACACCCGATCCAACGCCGCACGATCGCAGATATCTACCTGCTCAAAAGCATAGCGTGGGCTATCGGCCACCACTGAAAGCGACTCCAGATTGCCCGCATAGGTGAGCTTGTCGACCACCAGGACGCTGTCCTGCGTGGCTTCAATAATGTGCCTCACCACCGCGGAGCCAATAAAGCCGGCGCCTCCAGTAACTAAAATACGTTTCACCGCCAAACCCCTTTGGTATCCACGATCCAGGATTGCGTGATCTCTTCCGGCTTGATTGCCTTGAATTGCTTATGGTCAACCAGCATCACAATCACATCAGCCTGCTGCAACGCTTCCGGCAACTCTTTCAGCGTCACGTGGCCAGCCAGCGATTTCGGCAGTTGCTCCACGTTTGGCTCAACGACCAGCGTCTCTCCCACGTGCCAATCGGCAATCAAATGCGCCACTTCTACCGCCGGACTTTCGCGCAGATCGTCGATATTCGGTTTGAAGGCCAGACCGAAGCAGGCAATTTTCACTTCTGAGGCTCGCTTGTCGGTCGCCGCCAGACAGTCGGCAACCGCCGCTTTGACGCGATCAACCACCCACAGCGGTTTTCCGTCATTGACCAGACGCGCAGTATGAATCAAACGTGCCTGCTGCGGGTTTTGCGACACGATAAACCACGGGTCGACTGCGATGCAGTGTCCGCCGACGCCAGGGCCTGGCTGCAGGATATTCACCCGCGGATGGCGGTTGGCCAGGCGAATAAGCTCCCAGACATTGATGCCCTGCTCGGCGCAAATCAGCGACAGTTCGTTAGCAAAGGCAATATTCACATCACGGAAGCTATTTTCAGTGAGTTTGCACATCTCTGCGGTGCGGGAGTTGGTAATCACACACTCGCCTTCGAGGAAAATCTTGTACAACGCGCTGGCACGTTCCGAACATTTTGGCGTCATGCCGCCAATAACGCGGTCGTTCTGAATCAGCTCAACCATCACCTGCCCTGGCAGCACGCGCTCTGGGCAGTAAGCGATGTTCACATCGGCGGATTCACCGGCCTGCTGCGGGAAGCTGAGATCGCTGCGCGCCTCGGCCAGCCACTGCGCCATTTGCTCGGTGGCACCGACCGGTGAGGTGGACTCCAGAATAACCAGGTCGCCCTTCTTCAGCACCGGTGCCAATGATTTCGCCGCGGCTTCAACATAAGCCAGATCCGGCTCGTGGTCACCTTTAAACGGCGTTGGCACCGCGATCAGGAAAGCATCTGCCGCCAGGGGTTTCGTCACCGCCTGCAGATAGCCGCCGTCGACCGCGTCTTTCACCACTTTATCCAGATCGGGTTCAACGATATGGATCGCGCCACGGTTAATGGTATCCACCGCATGTTGGTTAACATCTACGCCCACCACTTTTTTCTTGCGGGAGGCAAACGCCGCCGCCGTTGGCAGGCCGATATAACCCAGACCGATAACCGAAATAGTGTTAAAACTCATAGTGTCACCTGATGATTCTTCAAAGCTTCGAGAATACGCTGGCAGGCATGCCCGTCACCGTAAGGGTTATGCGCCCGACTCATGGCGTGATATTCGTCTTCGTCCGTCAGCAACCGGGTAACCGCATCAACAATTTTGGCTACGTCGGTGCCCACCAGACGCACCGTGCCCGAATCGACCGCTTCAGGCCGTTCAGTGGTGTCGCGCATGACCAGCACCGGTTTGCCCAATGACGGGGCTTCTTCCTGAATACCGCCAGAGTCGGTCAGGATCATATAAGCGTTAGCCATCAGGTACACAAAGGGCAAGTAATCCTGCGGGTCGATCAGGATGATGTTATCAATCCCTTTCAGAATACGGTTGACCGGCTCACTGACGTTGGGATTGAGATGCACCGGGTACACGACCTGCACATCGGGATGAGTGCGGGCAATTTCTGCCAATGCGCTGCAAATCCGTTCGAATCCGCCACCAAAGCTTTCACGACGGTGGCCGGTCACCAGGATCATTTTTTTGTCGGCATCCAGGAACGGATAACGCTGTGACAGGCTGTCATGCAATGCAGCATCACTCATCACCCGATCGCGTACCCAGAACAGTGCGTCAATCACCGTATTGCCGGTGACAAAGATATGATCGTCCGCTATCAGTTCGCGCAACAGGTTCTGACGCGAATTTTCCGTCGGGGCAAAATGATACATCGCCAGATGGCCGGTCAGCTTGCGGTTGGCCTCTTCCGGCCACGGGGAGTAGAGATCGCCGGTACGCAGACCCGCCTCTACGTGTCCAACCGGGATACGCTGATAGAACGCCGCCAAACTGGTCGCCAGCGTGGTGGTGGTATCACCGTGAACCAGCACCACGTCCGGTTTGAATTCTTCAAGAACGCCTTTCAGGCCTTCCAGGATACGGCAGGTGATCTCACTCAATCCCTGGCCGGGCTTCATGATGTTCAGGTCGTAATCAGGCACTATCTCAAATAACCGCAATACCTGATCCAACATCTCACGATGCTGTGCCGTAACGCAGACTCTTGATTCAAAGGCTTCATCCTGAGCCAGGGCATGTACCAGCGGGGCCATTTTGATGGCTTCAGGTCTGGTGCCGAAAACTGTCAACACTTTCACAGCGAATCTCTTTTGGTCGGTTAACCGCAGGCGTACCTGCGAATTGGGCGCTTACGCGCCCTTCAGCGAATTATTATATTATTTTTAATTACGCGGCCGACGCACCAGGGCAACACCTGCGCCAACCAAAGCGCCCATCGCGCCCCACATGATCAACCAGAATATCCGCCGTGGGCTATCACGTTTTACCGGTTCTTCCGGGGTCCGCAAATAGCGGTAAGTCTGAAATTTCTCGTCCAATGTCGGGCCGACGTTCAATGTCGACAGCATCGCACGATTTTGATCGTAATCCAGATCGAAGGTTGGCCCTGAAGCCTGTAGCCCTTCCAAACGCGCCTGCAGCATAGGTTTGCCCAGCAGGAACAGATCGGAGTCCGGCAGTTGCTCTGCCGGCGTATCGGTCTGAGTCCGGCTGATACCCTGCGTCTCGGCAATTTTCAGCGCCTGTTGAATGGTATTCAATTCACGCTTATACACTGCCGCCGCTACCGCTTCCTGGCGCTTGACCTGCGCCTTCATCGAGGTGGTACGGGCCGCCCAGGCCCCCTGGATCTCTTCGTTCAGATGCTGTGCCGCCCGGTGGCTGGCGAACGCCACGTATTGACGCAACAAACGGTTAGCATCGGCTGCCGTTTCCGCCGTCAGCTTCACGCCGTCGTTCGGCACTTTTTTATCATCGCGTGGGGTAAACTGAATGTTGTTAATCAGTTCGTCGAGCAATGCCGCATCGGCAGCGGCATCGCCTTCCTGGCGCTGTTTGTAATAATCGCTCTGCAGCCAGAAATCGCGACGCGTATCGTAGG
The DNA here is from genome assembly GCF_004684015.1 of Serratia proteamaculans. Taxonomy (GTDB): domain Bacteria; phylum Pseudomonadota; class Gammaproteobacteria; order Enterobacterales; family Enterobacteriaceae; genus Serratia; species Serratia proteamaculans_F. The sequence continues at coordinate 178,607 of NZ_SRIA01000001.1, read as the reverse complement.
CCGCCAACTGCATAATGAATTCATTATAGGCTTCGTCAGCAATACCGGGTTGATCGGTGCTGGCGGCCGGCATGGTCCGCACATCCAGATTACGCAGGAATTGTTGCTGGGAATAATACCCCCCTAACGCATTCACTGTTGGCCGATCGGTAATCGCCGTCGCACTCCACTCCTGTTTCACCAGGTAGGAAACCATCAGTGCAACCACGGCGAATAACACCGCAATACCGATAATCCATGGCTTACCACGCCACAGGGTGCAGCACAGGCCGCGGATATCGAGTTCGTTATCCACCGCCGGGATATTCTTGTCAGACCTTGTTTCTGGATTCATCACTGCCCAAAAGCCTCTGGTTAAGATACTTGCTTATTGCCGTTCGAACGCCGCAGACGGCGCTTGATACGCTTAATGTAACGTGCAACACGCCAGGCGCGTTTAATGCAGTAACCGTATAAAAAGAAGGCAAGCAAGAATAATGCCAACATTACCCATTCAGGGATAAAAGTAAGGCGTTCGCCAAGCACGCCGATGGCTGCCAGCAACGCTGCCGCCAGGGTTATCAACACGAAAGCCTGCCGTGGCGTAAAGCCCGCGCGCATAATCAGATGGTGAATGTGTTGGCGGTCAGGGGAGAAAGGGCTCATCCCTTTGCGTAAGCGACGGTACATGATCGCAATCATGTCCATCAGTGGAATAGCGATAATCCACAGCGCAGTAACCGGATTGATGGAGTGAGCTTTGCCCTGCGAGCTTTGCAGCAACAGCCAAATGGCGGTGAAACCGATCAGCGTGCTACCGGCATCCCCCATAAACACTTTATACCGGCGGCCAAGAATGCCGAGGTTAAGCAGGATATAAGGCACGATGGCGGCAATCATTGCGAAGCACCAGAAAGCCAGGTCAGAATGACCACTCAGGTACAACAACACGCCCAGCGCACCGAAAGACACGCACGACAGCCCACCCAGCAAGCCATCAATGCCGTCGACCATGTTAAAGGCGTTGATGGCTGCCCAGACGGCAAATAGCGTGACCAGGTAGCCAAACGGCCCCAGCAGCATTTCCCAGTCGCCCAGCACATGACCAAAACTGCGCAGGTAAAGCCCGGCGAAAACCATCATCGCGATGCCGACCAGTGCCTGAACCAGCGCACGAATTTTAACGCTGATATCGAAACGATCGTCAAGAGCACCAACGAACACTAATATCCCCGCGCAAGCGAGGTAGAGTTTGCCATGCGCAATCGTTTGGTCAGAGATAAGGAAGGCAAAGCACAGCCCGGCATAAACAGAAATACCCCCGACCAGAGGGATCAGCCCCTGATGGCGTTTGCGGTAATTAGGTTTATCAACCAGACCAATACGTTTTGCTGCTTTACGGGCAACAAAGAGAAAAGCCAAAGAAAACAGGAAAACAAATAGAATTTCAGTACTCATAGTGAGTAAGTTCACAGTTAACAAGATCTCTGTAGAAGATAAGGCAGCTTAACACGGGCGACAGGTTGCGCCATGATATCCCGCTACCTTTCAGTCATTTCCTATGACGACAGCCATTCATTCTTATTCCACTATGTGTCTGCCTGCTGTTTCGGTAGTAACAATGCGCGAACGACGAAACACCGACCGCAAATAAGATGAATTCTCAGTAAGTCACGAAAATAACTTACGTTTCCATTTCTGTTACTTATCGTATCTTCCAAAAGCAAAAAACGCCACGACTAGGCGTGGCGTTCTTGGAATATTTACTCAATTATGAGCGCATCGTCATTATGAGCGCTTCATCATATCGAAGAATTCATCGTTGGTCTTGGTCATGGCCAACTTGTTAATGAGGAATTCCATCGCGTCAATCTCACCCATCGGGTGAATGATTTTACGCAGGATCCACATTTTCTGCAGTTCTTCAGAGGTGGTGAGTAATTCTTCTTTACGGGTACCAGAGCGGTTGTAGTCGATAGCAGGGAATACGCGCTTCTCGGCGATTTTACGCGCCAGATGCAATTCCATGTTGCCGGTACCTTTAAACTCTTCGTAGATAACTTCGTCCATTTTCGACCCGGTATCGACCAGCGCAGTAGCGATGATGGTCAGGCTGCCGCCTTCCTCAACGTTACGTGCCGCACCGAAGAAACGCTTGGGACGATGCAGGGCGTTGGCATCCACACCACCGGTCAACACTTTACCGGAAGCCGGTACAACGGTGTTGTAGGCACGCGCCAGACGAGTGATGGAGTCGAGCAGGATGATCACGTCTTTCTTGTGTTCAACCAGGCGCTTGGCCTTCTCAATCACCATTTCTGCAACCTGAACGTGGCGAGATGCCGGCTCGTCAAAGGTAGAAGCGATAACTTCGCCCTTCACCAGACGCTGCATCTCGGTCACTTCTTCCGGACGTTCGTCGATCAGCAGTACCATCAGCACGCAGTCTGGATGGTTGTAAGCGATGCTCTGCGCAATGTTCTGCAGCAGCATGGTTTTACCGGCTTTCGGCGGTGCAACAATCAGACCACGCTGACCACGACCAATCGGCGAAGCCAGGTCCAGCACGCGTGCTGTCAGGTCTTCGGTTGAGCCGTTGCCGCGTTCCATCCGCAGACGGGAGTTGGCATGCAGTGGGGTCAGGTTTTCGAACAGGATCTTGCTACGGGCGTTTTCCGGTTTGTCGTAGTTAACTTCGTTAACTTTCAACAGGGCAAAGTAGCGCTCGCCTTCTTTTGGCGGACGAATCTTACCGGAAACGGAGTCACCTGTACGGAGGTTAAAACGGCGGATTTGGCTAGGGGATACGTAGATGTCGTCGGGGCCTGCAAGGTAGGAGCTGTCTCCGGAACGGAGGAAACCAAATCCATCCTGCAATATCTCCAACACGCCATCGCCGAAGATATCTTCTCCACTTTTCGCATGTTGCTTAAGGATAGAGAAGATAATGTCCTGCTTGCGCATGCGGGCAAGGTTTTCCAGCCCCATATTTTCGCCGAGAGTAATCAGCTCAGAAACCGGCGTATTCTTTAATTCGGTAAGATTCATAGTGGTGGGTTCTTAAACTCGGGGTATGTCTCGAACTTATATCGTGAATGGTATGGCAGCGGGATATCTCTTCCGTCTTTCTGGTGGTCGCGTTGGCTTCTCTTGTTCATCCCAAAACCTAGCGGACTAAGCTGCGGAGATGCTTTCGGTTGCCGACTGGCCACACCTTGAAATCCATTGGATATTCGTGCCTGTTTACTGGACGCTCGATCACCGGGCGCTGAGCCGTCACGGTAAGAAATGGCTTACAGAGGACGCGCGCATTGACGGTTTAAGATCGAAGGTACCTTAAAATTGATTTTGCAAAACCGTTTGATTGCTAAAACGCGGGCTGAGTTCATTTTTTCTTTCAACGCCAGCGGTTCAACACAGAGTAAAGCTTTAGATTTAGACTCTTTAGATTTAAAACTTCGGGCAAGTTCTATATGCAGTATGGTTAAACTTAACACGCTTCTTGGCAGGCGTCTAGCGGTGAATTGAACATCCCCACCAGACGCCTGTATATCCCCGTTGTCTCTCACGCGGCAGCATTTTTAGCCGCCGCATCACATCCACTGGGCATAGGGCTTCCCGCCCGATTACAGATTCGCGTTAAGGAAATCTTTGAGCTGACCTTTGGACAGCGCACCAACCTTGGTCGCGGCCACTTCACCGTTCTTGAACAGCAACAGCGTAGGGATACCACGGATACCGTACTTGGGTGCGGTTGCCGGGTTCTGGTCGATATTCAGCTTGGTGATGGTCAGTTTGCCTTCAAACTCATCGGCAATCTCATCCAGAATCGGAGCAATCATCTTGCACGGCCCACACCATTCAGCCCAGAAATCGACCAGGATTGGCCCTTCAGCTTTCAGCACGTCGGTGTCGAAGCTGCCGTCAGTCAGGTGAATAATTTTATCGCTCATGTTCTACTCCAAAGGATTGTGTCTACCTTGTTGGTGTAGCATTAACCAACCTAAGGTGACTTTATTTCACCGGATACGCTTTCGTAAAGCAATAGTTAGCTGATATTCTACCACACTATGAGCAAAACACACTTGACCGAACAGAAGTTTTCCGACTTCGCCCTGCACCCGTTAGTCCTTGAAGCCCTTGAAAAGAAAGGGTTTCAACATTGCACGCCTATCCAGGCGTTAGCATTGCCGCTCACGCTCTCTGGGCGTGACGTTGCAGGTCAGGCGCAAACCGGTACCGGAAAGACGTTGGCATTTTTAACGTCTACTTTTCACTATTTGCTTTCTCACCCGGCGAAACAGGATCGCAAGATCAACCAGCCGCGCGCCTTGATCATGGCGCCAACGCGTGAACTCGCGGTGCAGATCCACTCCGATGCGGAAGCCCTGTCCCAGTCCACCGGCCTGAAAATGGGTCTGGCGTACGGCGGCGATGGCTACGACAAACAGCTGAAAGTGCTGGAAAGCGGCGTGGATATCCTGGTGGGGACTACCGGTCGTTTAATTGATTACGCCAAACAGAACTATATCGATCTGGGCGCGATCCAGGTTGTGGTGCTGGATGAAGCCGACCGCATGTACGATCTGGGCTTTATCAAAGACATTCGCTGGTTGTTCCGCCGTATGCCTGCGGTCGATCAACGCCTGAACATGCTGTTCTCTGCCACCCTGTCCTATCGCGTACGCGAGCTGGCTTTCGAGCAGATGAACAACGCTGAATATGTTGAAGTGGAACCGGAACAGAAAACCGGCCACCGTATTAAAGAAGAATTGTTCTACCCGTCCAACGAAGAAAAAATGCGTCTGCTGCAGACGTTGATCGAAGAAGAGTGGCCTGACCGCTGCATCATCTTCGCCAACACCAAACACCGCTGTGAAGACGTCTGGGGCCATCTGGCTGCCGATGGTCACCGCGTAGGCCTGTTGACCGGCGATGTGGCGCAGAAAAAACGCCTGCGTATTCTCGATGACTTCACCAAGGGCAACCTCGATATTCTGGTCGCCACCGACGTCGCCGCCCGCGGTCTGCACATTCCGTTGGTTACCCACGTCTTCAACTACGACTTGCCTGACGACTGCGAAGACTACGTTCACCGTATCGGTCGTACCGGCCGTGCCGGCGAAAGCGGTCATTCCATCAGCCTGGCTTGCGAAGAGTACGCGCTCAATCTGCCGGCGATCGAAACCTATACCGGCCACAGCATTCCGGTAAGCAAGTACAACAGCGATGCGTTATTGAGTGATCTGCCTGCGCCAAAACGCTTGGCACGCCCACGCGGCGGCAACGGCCCACGCCGTAATTCCGCGCCACGTCGTGGCGGTGCGCCACGCAATAACCGTAAACGTTCAGGCTGATAGACCATGCTCAGTTCCAGCGCACTTTATGCCGCTATCGACCTTGGCTCCAACAGCTTCCACATGTTGGTGGTGCGCGAGGTGGCCGGCAGTATTCAGACATTGGCGCGCATCAAGCGCAAGGTGCGTCTGGCGGCCGGGCTGGATCAAAACAATCTCCTGTCACAGGAAGCCATGCAGCGCGGCTGGCAATGCCTGAAGTTGTTCTCCGAACGCCTGCAGGACATTCCACGCGCACAGATCCGAGTGGTCGCCACGGCCACGCTGCGTCTGGCGTCCAATGCCGATGAGTTTCTGCAAACCGCAGAGCAAATTCTCGGCTGCCCGATCCAGGTGATCAGCGGTGAGGAAGAAGCACGGCTGATTTACCACGGCGTTGCCCATACCACCGGCGGTCCGGACCAGCGTTTAGTGGTCGATATCGGCGGCGGCAGCACCGAGCTGGTTACCGGTACCGGTGCACAGGCGGCTCAGCTGTACAGTCTGTCGATGGGGTGTGTCACCTGGCTGGAGCGGTTCTTCAGCGATCGCAATCTGGGGCTGGAGAATTTCGAGCGGGCCGAACAGGCTGCACGTGAAATGGTGCGTCCCATCGCACCACAGCTGCGTCAGCACGGTTGGCAAATCTGCGTCGGCGCTTCCGGCACCGTCCAGGCGCTGCAGGAAATCATGGTGGCACAGGGCATGGATGAACGAATCACCCTGTCCAAACTACGCCAATTGAAACAGCGCGCCATTCAGTGCGGCAAGCTGGAAGAGCTGGAAATTGAAGGCCTGACGCTGGAGCGCGCTCTGGTGTTCCCAAGCGGGCTGTCGATCCTGCTGGCAATTTTCCAGGAGTTGGGCATCGAAAGCATGATGCTGGCCGGCGGCGCACTGCGTGAAGGTCTGGTCTACGGCATGCTGCATCTGCCGGTCGAACAGGACATCCGCAGCCGTACCATTCGCAACCTGCAACGACGTTACCTGTTGGATACCGAGCAGGCCGAACGCGTCAGCCAGCTGGCTGCCAACTTCTCACAGCAGGTGAGCAATGAATGGCAATTGGATACGCGATGTCGCGAGTTATTGCACAGCGCCTGTCTGATCCACGAAATCGGCCTCAGCGTTGATTTCAAACAGGCGCCGCAACATGCCGCCTACCTGATTCGCCATCTGGATTTACCCGGTTTCACCCCGGCGCAGAAAAAACTGCTGGCCACCCTGCTGCAAAACCAGAGCAACACTATCGATCTGCCACTGCTGAGCCAACAAAACGCCCTGCCGCCGCGAACGGCGCAACGTTTATGCCGGATTTTGCGCCTGGCCATCATCTTCGCCAGCCGTCGCCGCGACGATACGCTGCCGGCGGTACGCCTGCGTGCCAATAATGATGATGAGCTGACGGTGATCCTGCCGCCAGGTTGGCTGGAACAGCACCCGCTACGGGCAGAGTTGTTGGATCAGGAAAGTCATTGGCAAAGCTATGTTCATTGGCCGTTGATACTGGAAGAACAACGTTGATATGACAAGGGCGCCAATAGCGCCCTTACTTTTAACTTCCGCTTTTAACTTCCGCCTTTGGCCTTGGCCAACTGGGCGCGAATATTCGCCAGATGGCTTTGACCTTTTTGCATCCGTTCTTGCGGACTGACCACCTTACGTTCACTTTCCCATGCCAGGTCATCCTGCGGCAGCTCCAACAAGAAACGACTTGGCTCCGGCCGTACCAGTTCACCATATTGGCGACGTTCGCGGCACAGGGTGAAAATCAGCTCTTTTTGGGCGCGGGTGATCCCCACATAGGCCAAACGTCGCTCTTCATCGACGTTATCCTCGTCAATGCTGCTCTGATGCGGCAGTAACCCTTCTTCCATCCCCACCAGGAAGACATAAGGGAACTCCAGCCCTTTGGAGGCGTGCAACGTCATCAACTGAACCTGGTCCAGTTCCTCGTCGCTTTCGCCGCGTTCCATCATGTCGCGCAGGGTAAAGCGTGTCACCACCTGGGTCAGCGTCATTGGCTCATCCAGCTCGCTGCCTTCGAGCATTTCCGTCATCCAGCCGAACAGCGTATTGACGTTTTTCATGCGCATTTCGGCGGCTTTCGGGCTGGGTGAGGTTTCAAACAACCAACTTTCGTAATCTACGCCGTGGATCAGATCGCGCACCGCAGCTATCGGTTCACGCTCCGCCAGTTGGGCAATCCCGTCCAGCCAGTGAGTGAAGCGTTGCAGCGACTCTAACCCACGACCGGTCAGGTGCTGGCTCAGGCCGAGATCGAAACTGGCGCGGAACAGGCTTTTGTTACGTTGATTGGCCCATTCACCCAGTTTTTGCAGCGTTGCCGGGCCAATCTCACGCTTTGGCGTGTTGACGATACGCAGGAACGCACTGTCATCATCCTGATTAGTCAGAACACGCAGGTAGGCCAGCAGGTCCTTGATTTCCGGCCGCGAGAAAAACGAGGTGCCACCGGAGATTTTGTAAGGGATGCGGTTTTGCATCAGCATTTTTTCAAACAGCCGTGACTGATGGTTACCACGATAAAGGATCGCATAATCGCCGTAGTTGGTTTTCTTCACGAAGTGATGGGCAATCAGCTCCCCGACAACGCGCTCAGCCTCATGATCCTCATTATTGGCGGTCACCACCTTCAGTTCTTCACCGTAACCCAGCTCGGAAAACAGCCGTTTTTCAAACACGTGCGGGTTATTGGCGATCAATATATTCGCCGCCTTCAGGATACGCTCGCTGGAACGGTAATTCTGCTCCAGCTTAATCACCTGCAGCGCCGGAAAGTCTTCCTTCAACAGCACCAGGTTCTGCGGACGCGCACCGCGCCAGGAATAAATCGACTGATCGTCGTCCCCCACCACGGTGAAACGCGCGCGGTTACCCACCAGCAGCTTCACCAGTTCGTACTGACTGGTGTTGGTGTCCTGATATTCATCCACCAACAGGTAGCGAATACGTTGCTGCCAGCGTTCGCGTACTTCTTCATTGCGCTGCAATAGCAGGGTCGGCAGCAGGATCAAATCGTCGAAATCCAGCACGTTACAGGCACGCATATGCGCGTGATACAGGCCGTAGCAATGCGCGAACAGCTTGTCGCGTTCAGAACGCGCCAGTTCCATCGCCCTCTGGGGATCGACCAGATCATTCTTCCAGTTGGAGATGGTGGAAATCAGCTGCGCCACCAGCGTTTTGTCATTCTCCAGCCATTTCTCGGTCAGTTCTTTCAACAGCGCCAGCTGATCCTGATCGTCGAAAAGTGAGAAGTTGGACTTCATCCCCAGCGCGACATATTCACGTTTGATGATTTCCAGCCCCAGCGTGTGGAAAGTGGAAATCATCAGCCCGCGTGCTTCTTTACGCCCCATGGTTTGCGCCACACGCTCTTTCATCTCACGCGCAGCCTTATTGGTAAAGGTCACGGCGGCGATGTGCCGCGCCTGATAACCACAGTTGTGGATCAGGTGAGCGATTTTGTTGGTGATGACGCGCGTCTTGCCGGATCCTGCACCGGCCAGCACCAGGCAGGGCCCGGTAACGAATTCGACGGCTTGTTGTTGGCTGGGGTTTAATCGCATGGCGCTTTCTTGCTCGACTTTTTAACGTGGAGGAGGATTGTAGCAGAAAGCACCGATGAGATTTAACGGGTATAATCAGCGCAATTTCTGTATCGATAAAGGCAATACCATGGCAAAGACGGCGTGCGCCCTGCACATTCTGGTAGATAACGAGAAACTGGCCGATGAACTGTTGGCCAAGCTTAAACGCGGCGTCAGCTTTGACACCCTAGCGCGCAAATATTCAACTTGCCCATCAAAGCGCAATGGCGGTTCTTTGGGCGAGTTCAACAAGGGCACCATGGTGGCAGCCTTCGATAAAGCGGTGTTCAGCATTCCGCTGCTCAAGCCCTATGGCCCGGTGAAAACCCAGTTCGGCTACCACATCATCAAAGTGCTGTACCGCAGTTGATTGAGGGGGGCTTGCGCCCCCTATTCTTACTGTGCACTGGTCTCCGGCGCTGGAGCGGTATCGGTGGGTTTGACTTCTTCCGATACCACGGCAGGTGCCGGGGACATAATGCCGCTATAGGTTTCCTGTAACTGCTTCATGCTCATCTCTGGCTCGCCTTTCGGTTGCATCAACACCAGGGTCGCATCTTGCGAAAGCTGAAGTTTCAGCTCCTGGTTCAGCGCTTCCAGCGTCAATCCACTCAGGAACTCCTGACGCAGTTTTTGATACTGCTCCGGTGCGATATCCACCACGCCGCTCTGTTGCGAGCGCAAGCGCTGGCTCATCAACACGTCCGTATCGGTGCGGGCATAGGTGGCAAACAGCTTGCTGAGTTGATCGTTTTTCTGTGCCAGCAGGGCGTTAAACTCGTCTTGCGACAACCCGTTATTACGCACGTTTGCCAACTCGCGGGCGATAAAGCCCAGGCTGTTGTTCAGGTTATTGTTTGGCGTGTCCAGATGGATGGCACATTGGGCGCGTTGGTATTGCACGCGGCAATCGAAGCCCAGATGCAGGTTTTTCTGGTCACTCTTGTCCAGCACCTGCTGGAGATGCCAGAACAACGCTTCACGCGCCATATCACCACGCCAATAGCGGCTCAGGTTTTGCGAATCACGGATCGGGTGCCAGGGGGCATCCCACATGATCGACAGCGTATCCTGTTTCACCTGCTCGCTGATCAGGCTGACCGGCTGCGGTGACAATGGCGTCAGCGTTGGCATCAGGGCCGGCGTTTCGCGCTTGCCTTGCAGCGGCGAGAACGCTTTGTTGATTTGCTCGCTCAGGCTGCGGCTGTCTACTTTACCCACCACGTACAATGTCATGGCGTCAGGGGTGTACCACTGCTGGTAGAATTTTTTCAGTTGATCGACATTCACCGGTCGCTTCGGAGGCTGGGCCGGATCGTGTGCCAGCATCGTCGAGCCTTTCAGGCGATAGCGCCACCAGGCATCTTTGGGATTCGGTGGGAAAGTGCCAACCGGATCGACGCTGGAGTTGACCACCGCATGCACCGTATGTTCGTCGATCGCCAGCTTGCCGGTGGTATCGGAAAGCCACGCCAGCGCTTCTTTCAGCAAGTCTGGGCGGTTATTCGGCAAACTGAGATTATAAATGGTGAAGTCATAAGAACTGATCGCCGGCGGCAAAGGCCGGTCGCTGTCTACGCTTTGTTGCCACAGTGAACGCAGTTGCGGGGGCGTAAAGCTTTCGCTACGCGCCAACGACAGGCGCGGCAACAGATGGGCGAAGCCAATCTGCTGTGAAGACTCGACTAAAGAGCCGGTGTTAACCATCAGCCGCAGTTCGACGCGATCGCTCGGCCGCTGCGGTGTGTCTAATATCTGCCATGAAAACCCGTTGGCCAACGCCCCCTGCTGCCAGGCAGGATCGGGTTGTAGTGCTTCAGCCTGCACGCTGCTGTTGGCTGCAGCCAACAGCAGCCCACCTGCGATGAGATGAATTCTGGTGCCCTGCATGTGAACCCCTACTTAATAACTATACCCGTCGCCTTTCAAGTTGCAGCGTTGTTAACTGCACTCGCTCACCTCAGTTACTTACTCAAGTAAGCGCCTGAGGATGAGCGAGCTGGCCGCCTAGCTGCAACTTGAAATTCATAGGGTATATCCAATTTCTTTATGCAAATGCGGATATTCCATTCACCGGAATATTAGGCTGCAACCAACAGCCTACAAACAAAACGCCCTGAGTTTCACAGTGGGGCGGAAAGCAGAAAGTGTACCATCGAGTTAGACCGCGCGCCTTTGCGGATGTCACTCATTAGTGTGAAAAATAATGGATAACCGAATTTTTAATGCAAGAAATCATTACGCGGGGGGATAAAGCATCACCGATTGCCGTGGCAACCGGTGATTTGAGGATAAAATCAGGCTGAAGGCAGCGTTTTATCGGCACCTGTTCCAGACTTGTTGGACAGGGTGTCATGCAGCTGTTTTTCATCCAGCTGTTTACACCATTTTGCCACCACCACCGTGGCCACACCGTTACCGACCAGGTTGGTCAGCGCGCGGGCTTCAGACATAAAGCGGTCGATGCCCAAAATCAGCGCCAGACCGGCCAGCGGCAGATGACCGACGGCGGAAATAGTGGCGGCCAGCACGATAAAGCCACTGCCGGTCACCCCTGCAGCCCCTTTCGAAGACAGCAACAGCACCACCAGCAGAGTTACCTGATGGATGATATCCATATGGGTATTGGTCGCCTGCGCGATAAACACCGCCGCCATGGTCAGGTAGATTGAGGTGCCGTCCAGGTTAAAGGAATAGCCGGTCGGAATAACCAGACCCACCACCGATTTTTTGCAGCCCAGTTTTTCCATCTTGTCGAGCATGCGTGGCAGTACCGACTCGGAAGAAGAGGTCCCGAGCACGATCAACAACTCTTCTCTTATATAGCGAACAAACTTGAAAATGCTAAAGCCGTTGGCGCGGGCAATCGAGCCCAGCACCACCACCACGAACAGAACGCAGGTGAGATAGAAGCAGGCGATCAACTGACCGAGTTGCAGCAGCGAGCCCACGCCGTACTTGCCTATGGTGAACGCCATGGCCCCAAAGGCCCCCAACGGCGCCAGACGCATAATCATATTGATGATGCCGAAGATCACGCGGGAGAAGCTTTCAATCACATTGAAGATCAGTTGGCCCTTATCGCCCAGGCGATGCAGGGCAAAACCGAACAGCACGGCAAACAGCAGCACCTGCAGAATATTGCCGCTGGCGAAGGCACCGATCACGCTACCGGGGATGATGTCCAGCAAGAATGGGATAATGCCTTGCTGCTGAGCTTGTTCGGCGTAGACGGCCACCGCTTTGGCATCCAGCGTGCCGGGGTCGATGTTCATCCCGGCACCCGGTTGTACCAGGTTGACGATCAGCAAACCAATCAGCAACGCAATGGTGCTGACAATTTCAAAATAGAGCAGTGCAATCGCACCGGTACGGCCCACGGCCTTCATGCTCTCCATACCCGCGATACCGGTCACCACGGTACAGAAGATCACCGGAGCGATGATCATTTTAATCAGTTTGACGAATCCATCGCCCAGAGGTTTCATCTGCGCGCCAATGTCAGGGTAGAAATGGCCAAGCAGGACGCCCAGCGTAATCGCTGTCAGCACCTGAAAATAGAGGCTCTTAAAGATAGTGAGTTTCATATGAACATCCTTTGGGGGGGAAGACACGCACCAGGCGGTAGTCTAGTTATCTCGCCTGTTCATCGCTTGCGCGGAAAATAACACCCACCTAACAACATGGAAATAATTTGTTGCACCAATAGATACATGTTGATACGAATTTAAGAGCTGAAACGCGCCAGCTCAAATGCAAGGTTGTAAATTGCGTAACCCTTTGTTTGCACTAACGCGAAAGAGGTAGGTAGCACTGGCGGTTTTCGGACGAAATAATGGGCGACGTGAATGTCGCCCATGGAGAAAGGCAAAGGAGGAAGTCAGGCCGGAGGCTGGCAGAACTCGGCTTCAAACTCACTGCGCGGTAACGGACGAGCAAACAGGAAGCCCTGGCCGCTATGAATACCGTGCTGTAGCAGCCAATCACGCTGCTCGGCATTTTCGACGCCTTCGGCCATCACTGGCAACGCCAGCACCTCAGAAATCGAACTGACAATACGCACCATAGCGTCGTCCGTCGGCAGACCCTGAATAAAGCTCTTGTCGATTTTAATCAAATCGATCGGCAGGCACTTCAATCGGTTGAGGTAATTAAGACTGGAATACCCCATGCCAAAATCATCCAGCGCGATGGAAAGACCCAAATCGTGCAACTCCCGCAACAGCGCCAGCGCACGATCGAGATCGTCAATACGCACCGTTTCGGTAATTTCCAGCAACAGCTTGCGCGGATCAATCTGATACTGCGCCAGCAGGCTCTTCAGGTGTGGAATAAAATCTTCATGCTTCATCTGGATCGGTGACACATTGACCGCCAGCGGCAGCGTAATGCCTCGCGCCTGCCAATCAGCCAGGATCAGGCAAGCCTCTTCCAGCACCCAGTTGCCGAGCGGCACAATCACACCCAGCTCCTCGGCTAATGGAATAACCTCGGCCGGCAGGGTAAAGCTGCCATCATACTGCTGCCAGCGCAGCAGGGCCTCGGCACCGATCACCGCGTTGGATTGCATATCGACCTGCGGCTGCAAAAACAGGGTGAAGCGGCGCTGCTCGATGGCTTGCAGGATTTCACTTTCCTGCGTCAGTCGTTTCTGCGTACGCTCCGTCAGGCTGGGTTCGAAGAAAAACACCTGATTTTTACCTTCACGATGCGCCGACATCATCGCCGAGGTGGCACTGCGCAGTAGCTGTTCCGCACTTTCCCCCGGATTAAGATAATGGGCAATACCGATGCTGGCGTTGGGTCGCAGCGGCATATCCTGCAGGCTCAGCGGCGCATTAATCTGTGCCATGATCCGACGCGCCAATTGCATGGCGTGGAACGGCCGCTCAACACCTTTGGCCAAAATGGCAAACTCGGTTTTGCTCAACTGCGCCAGCACGCCGTTTTCATCGATGCACTCACGCAACTTCTTCACCAGCGTCAACAGCAGCGCTTCGCGCATGGCCGGATTGAGCACACCGGAGGCTTCATGCAGGGTTTCAATGCCGATAACCAGCAAATTAAAACGCTCAGGCCGCAGGCTGGAAGCAATATGCTGCTCCAGCAGGGCAGTAAACAGCGCCTGATTTGGCAGCTCGGTGACCGGATGATGGGTGCTCATGCGGCTCATTTCGGCATAGGCTTTGGCCAGCCGCTGCTGATTGCGGTTGTAGTTGCGCACCAACAGCCCCAGCTCATCGTCCTGGTGCAGTACCGGCAGCATCAGTTGATGGTATGGCGCTTCTTCCTGGGAAATATTTTCCAGCTCTTTGGCCATCGCGCGCAACGGATGCACCATCAGCCGGTTCATACACCAGCTGATAGAGACCGACAGGATCAGCGCCAGCAGCAAATAAGTCGATAACATGGTCGACAGAATGCTGAGAATGAATTGGTACATGCGGAACGAATCGGCCTGTAGCACCAGATAAGCCAATGGCTGCGGGTTGGCCGGCACGCGCTCCAGCGAATAGAGCGGCACGGAAATCTGGATTGGCAGCTCGAACAGGCGAGCAATCAGCGTCGGCACCGGACGTTCTGGCGGGAAATTAGCGTGCAATGCCTGGAATTCGTTCGGCAGTACGATATCCGCCCGGCTCAGAATACCTACCGGCAGCAGGGTGTTCAGCACCCGCTTGGTTTCCGGCACATCCATGCGCAGCACGGCCTCCGCCAGCGGCTGGCGTACGGAATGAGCAATATTTTCCAGTTGCTGGGCATAGTCATCCCTGCGCTGCTGCACAAAATGGAATAACTGGATCACGATAAAGATACAGATTGTCACCAGCGCCACGCCGGAAACCGTTGCCATCTGTTTAATCGTTAATGAACGCCTGACCCGCAAACCTGCTCTCCGCTAATTCGGGCTGAAATAAAAAAGGGATGAATAATACCCATCCCTCGGACCGGTCTGAGTATACTCGATCGTTAGCTGTTTTTATCTTGCCATACCCAGGACAAAACCAAGAAAACCGCGGGTTTCAGTCTTTTCCTAATGGGAATAAGCACAGGGTAGCAAAACTACCCTGTGCCGACACTCTGAATCTACCTGAGTTGGGTTACTTGAAATCGGCGTATGGCGTCAGCGGCTGCGGCGGTAAATCCAGGTCGCCTTGCCAACCGGCCATCGAATAGCGCAGATAAATCAATGCGTGGCTTGGCGTGTAGTCTTTCGCCTGCTGGATATCCAGTCCGGCACCCAGCGTCCAGTGCGAACTGAGGCGTCGCTCGACAATAGCCCGCAGGGTATAACCGACACCGGAAGAGGAACTGCCGTCCTCTACCGCAAACTTGTCCGGCAGCGAGTCCGGGATCAAACCTTGCAGCGGATAACGTTGCTGACTTTTGGTTTTCGAATGGGACAGCGATACCGACCCACCCAGCTCCCATGACCAGTTCTCGGTCCGTTGGCGATAATTGACCGGCACCGCCAACGACATATATTGCTGCGGACTGTAATAGCCCCCCTGCCCGAGCGAGTAACCACTCAAATCCTTCTGATAGTGCCACAGCATGGTGTTGAGCCCGACGGTGACGCGGCGATTATCTTCATTGATCAGCTTGTAATAATAACCGGCCATAAAGCGTTCACGTTGGTTATCCTCAACGTTTTTACCGGTCAACTGATGTGCGCTGAGATCGGCCCAGACGCCATGAGCCTCGCCACGATCGTAGCTACCGCTCAGGCTGACCCCGGTGGCGCGAACGCCGCCCCAGGTGGTGCCGGTGTTCGGATCTTTGGTGCCGCCAAACGCCAGCAATGAGCTGGAAACCGGTCGACGCGAAGCCGCCAACGTCCAGCCAATGTGGTTCCAGTCATTGCTGTAGGCCAGCCCGCCGACCCAGTCGACCACTTCGAAGCCCATCGGCGTGGTACCGATGTCCCCTGACCAGCGATCGTTCTGCCAACCGACCGCCACGCTGGTGCCGGTGGTTTTTTGATGTTCGTCGCCGCTACACCCCTGAGTATTACAGGTGCCAAAGGTCTCGTAATATTTGCCGCTACCGTCGGTGGAGAAACTGCCGGCATCCAACTGCACGGTATCGGAACGGAAAAATGCCCGCCCGTCGTACAACGGCATATCCACCTGCAGCATGGTGTCGTGCGCTTTGTAATCTGAGATACCGCCGGTACCGCTCGAGCCCCAATAATCGTGATCGAGCGTGACGTTAACGTCCTGCTGACGGTACAAATCCGCTGCGTCCGAGCGGATACCGCGCCTGAGCCAGTCGTCACCTGGGTTATTGCGCGTCAAATAGGTGTAGCTGTCGTTATCCTGCGGCACGCTCGGTGCAATGCCGCTGGCCACCATCGCCTGTTTGTAATCTTGTTGCGCCAGCACCGGTTGTAACTGGTCGCGCTCGAGCCGCGCCGCATCGCGGTAAATCAGCGCCTTCGACTGGCTTGCCGGCTCTGGCTGAGCTGCAGTTTTCAGCCGGGTAAAGATATCGGTGGCTTTTTGCGGTTCACCAACGGCATACCAGGCGTTAGCTTCCCGCCGTTCGCTGTTGCCTGAAGGCGTCAGTTCCGGCGTTTTGGTTTGCAGCTGCTGGCGGGCCTCGCTCAACTTGCCCT
Source organism: Serratia proteamaculans (assembly GCF_004684015.1). Lineage (GTDB taxonomy): Bacteria > Pseudomonadota > Gammaproteobacteria > Enterobacterales > Enterobacteriaceae > Serratia > Serratia proteamaculans_F. Next base: position 162,060 of record NZ_SRIA01000001.1, on the reverse strand, counting down.
GTGCCACGTAGGCCTCGATTTCGCCCAGCCGCGCATCCGGGTTATTGGGCTCGCGTGTCCGCACGCGCTGATAGTCCGCCAATGCGGCGTCATAATCGCCGCGCGCCAGCGCCCAGTCGGCCAACTGGAGGTCGATACGGGTATCCGCCGGTTGCCGGTGCAGGTAAGCCACCGCCCCCGGCTCGTCGCCTGCAGCGCGTAACTGCTCGGCATGGTCCAGCGTCGCCTGCATTTTCAAACGCTGCGCCAGTTCGCGCATATTGTCGTTCCACTGTGCAGTAGGCAAAGCATTCAACTGTGCCAGCGCCTGCGGGTCGCGATCGCTGCCGGAGAGATACAGCGCATAGGCATAGGCCAACTGCGGGTTGCCACGCTGTTTTTGCGCCAGCCGAGCGAACAGGGCATCCGCCTGCTGTGGCTGCCCAGCCTGACGCAGCGTTTGCGCATAGTGGTAGGTCAACCAGACGTCATCGGGGTCCATCTGCTGGGCACGGCGGTATTTTTCCGCCGCCTGATGCCACTGCTGCTGCTGAACCAACTGATCGGCCTGCTGCTTGAGCATATCGAGCTGCAAGCCTTCGAGCGTGCTGCGCATTTTGTTTTGCTGACTGCGCGGCAGACTGTTGAGATAGGCCAGCGCCTTTTCCGGCGACTGACGCTGATAGATATTCACCAGGCCACGCACCGCACTGCCGCTGCCCGGATCCAACCGTAACGCCTGTTGATAAAAGCGTTCGGCGGCAGTGTCATCTTTACGTGCCACCGCAACGTCACCCAGCCCAATCACTGCGCTGCTGTCCGTGTTGTCGAACTGCCGCGCCTGCTGGTATTTTTGCTGCGCCAGCGCCAGATTACCGGCCTTCAACGCCTTGTCACCTTCGTCGACCGCCAGCCAGTAGCTGTTGCTCTTGATCAGACTCTGCCATTTACTGCTGCCATAACCGCTTTTATCGGCCTGCAAGGCCTGGCGGAACAGGCTCAAGGCCTGCGGACGATTACCTGCGCGCGAGTAAGCCTGCCCGAGCGCCCCCAGCACTTCGGCATCATTGGGGGAAGCCGCCAGCGCTTTCCTGAGTTCAGGAATGGCCGCGCGGCTACCGCCTTTATCTACCTGCGCCAAACCGCGTACCCGTGCCTGATAGGCAGGATCCGCCAGCAATGCCTGTTGCCGGGCCAGCTCTTGCCGGGCGCTGACCGCCTGATCGCCGGTTTCAAAGACCCCGAGAAAACGGTTAAGGGCCGCCACGCTTTGCGGGCTGACCGGCATGGCTTTCACTTTCTCCAGCCAGAGATCGGCAGCATCCCCGCGCCCTGCGGGTTCGGCCGCCACTTTCTGCAGTAAATCGTAAGCCTGCGCGTCACGATCCTGGCTAAATAGCATCCGCGCCAACGACAAGCGCAACGGCACGTTGCCGGAATATTGTTGATCCAACTTCTGCAGTTGTTTCATTGCGGCGGCTTCCTGCCCCGGCAGCCGCGCGACCAGCCGCCAGTACTCCACCGCCAGTTCAAGGGTCGGCGGATCCCCGTGGAACAGGGCATCATATTGCGCTTTCGCCTCCGGCAAACGACCGGCGGTCGCCATCAGCCGCGCCTGCTGTAGCTTTTGACGGGTCTCCGGCTGGGTCAGCAACATGTTCATTTCCGCCTGGCGATAGGCGCTGGACTGCGGCGCTATCTTTTTCAGCTTATCCAGCTGCTGCTGCGCCAACGCCTGATTACCCTGACGTAACGCCAGCCGCATACGCGCTGAAATCACTTCCGGGTTGTTCGGATCCATCAGTTCAAGCCGGTAGAGTGATTGGCGAACCAGCTCATCTTTGTTGCCGGCCTCACCAACGCGCACCTGCTCCAGCAGCCACTGCTCCGGCGCGACGGTTTCTGCCCCTTGCGCCTGTGGCAATATCGCCAGACTTAAAGGCAGCAGCCCCAGCCAGTTTATTCGGAAGTTACGCATTGGCCGCCCCAGGAGGGTTGTAGTTCACCCTGCCGATTAAAACGATAACGTTGTTGATCCCATCCCTGGCCGAACAGCGCCAGCGAGGCGCTGAAATAGGCTTTGTCGCCCGGCGGGTTTTGCTTAATGCGTTGGCGCTGCACCTGCAACGCCTCGGGTTGATTCGCCAGCATCGGCAACATCGAGGCAGAAAAGCCCACCGGCCCGTCACCCATGGTTTTGCCGCTGGCGGTGTCGGTTTTCTCCGGTGGCACGCCCTGTTGAACGGTGAGCTGCGCCATAGGTTGCAACTGCTTGAGCAGCGCCGCCTTGTGTTGATCGTCGTCTGCCAGCATACCGGCCCACAAATAAACCCGGATGGCGTCATAGCTGCCGATGTTCGGCTTGACGGTGTCCGGCTGCCAGCCTTTGCCGACCTGCCACACCACCCAGTCCGGCGAGAAGCCGTGAGGGGCCGTTTCCAGCCATAGCCGCTGATTGGTTTGCTGCATCGCACGCCATGGGCCGTTCAACGCGGCAAAACGTGCCAGCAGCTGCGGCGGCAGGTAGCTCGGGTTGAGCCGCCAGCGATCTTCCGCCACAAACCCCACCTTACCCGGTAACAGCATCAGCCCCAGACCGGGGATGTCCGCCACTTCTTCACGAGCAATACGCTGCAACAGCAAGGTACCGAGGGTTTGATAGCGCCGGCTCTGCCACAGGCGACCGGCTTCCAGCAGGTTGTAGGCAATCCACAGATCGGCATCGGAGGCCGAATTGCTGTCCAGCACCGTCCACTGCTTTTTATCGTCTTCACCCCATAACCAGGCCGGCAAATGGGCGCTGAGATCGCCCGCCGCCAGATTATTCTCCGTCCATGTCAGCAACTGGTCGAATGCCGGTCGGTCATTGGCCACCAGAGCAAAAAACAAACCGTAACTCTGGCCTTCCGAGGTGGTAATGCGGTTTGGACTGCTTGGGTCGATCACCCGCCCCTGCTCGCTGATATAAAACTGTTTGTACTGTTGCCAGGCCGGCCACTCGCAGGCCGCTACTGCGCCGAATGAGCACAGCAGCAGCATGCCGAATGTCAGACGTTTCAACGTCGCAGGCATAGCGACTAATCCCGATCTTCAGGCGACAGGCGGCGACGACTGATGGCCTTCAGGCCACGCCACAGCATCAGCGCCAGTACCACCACCACCACTACCGCAATCACCGCCAGCAGCACCGGATGGGTCGACAGCATATGCCAGACGCGTTCCCACCACGGCAGGTGGCCAACATAGTAAACGTCGCCCACACGCAGGCTGTTCACCCCCGATTCCCGGATCACCGCCACCGAACCGAACACCGCCGCCCGCTTGCCGCTGTCCAGCAGCGCATTGTTCAGCAAGTCGTAACCACGCGGGCTATCGGCCAGCAACGCCACAATACTGCGCTGGCTGTTAAACGGTGACTGCACGCCGACAATCGCCGACATCGCCCCTTCTGAACTGATGGTGGTTTTGCTGTCCGCCCTGGTGTCCTCCGCCAGCACGTCCATGGCCGGCAGCGGCAACTGCCGTGTCGGTTGTTTCACCCAGCTCTGGGTGGCATCGACCAACAGGTTGATTTTTTTGTCGTCCCGCAGTTCCGGTGGAATTGTGCCGATCATCAAAATATCGGCGTCGCGATCCTTGGCCTGTGACCAGTCATCGCTCACCGTCATCGCCAGCGCCGGGTAACCGGTTTGGGCGCCAATAACGCCCATCGCGTTCAGCAATGCGCTGACCTGCGGTGGCTGCGGCTGTTTATTCACCAGCACCAGGGTCTGCGACAAATCGGCCAGGCGGCTGAACGGGAAACCGGCGTTGGCAAAAGCACGCAGATCCGGCATTGCCATAAAGTGACGATAGCCGGAGAAATCAATGGTCGATGCACCGTCGATCACCGCATGGTTGGCGGTAAAGGAGTAGGTTTCACAGCGCCCTTCGGCCCCGCTGGCCAGCAAGGTGGTGTAGTCAAAGTCGAAACGCAGTTGGTTGGTGGCCCCCAGCCGCAGCGCCGGGATATTGACGCTCTTGTCCGAATCGACCAGCCCCTGGGTCAGCGGCAAGCGCAACAATTGAGTGCCCTGCTCATGCTCCGGCACCAGCGAATAGGCCTGCACAAACTGGTTGTTCAGGCTGACGCTCAGGCGCGAGCCGTCCTGAATGCGCGGCGCGGTGTAGCGATATTTCAGATGCATATCAATGCCGGTACTGCGGATCAGGAACAGGTCCGGCGGCAGATTCATGGTCAGCGAGATCGGGCCAGGCTGGATGCCGCTGGTCTGCAGTTGCTCAGCGTACTGCTGCAGTTCGGCAAAGGTCATCGCCCTGTCGGTTCGCACCCAGTTAGGCGCGTCATACGGCTGGCGCGGCGCCAGTTGTTCAACCTTGTCCACCGTGACGTTCTGGCCGCGGAACAGGATGTTGCCCTGCGCAATGCCTTTGACTGCGGTGATCAAATCGTTGTCATCGCGGCCCTGTACCAGCAGCAGTTTGATGTACGGATTGTCCGGATGGCTGATCATCTCCACCGTCGGTCCATTGACCGGCGGATAGTCGCGCAGGAAGTCCGGGCGTTGCTTGTTGGTGGCAAAGACGATGGCGTGCCGTTCCGGCAGCTTGTTATATAACGCGGGGAAAGACTGACCGCGCCACTGCGCCTTGCTGCCGAACCACGAGGCCAGAATGCCCGCAGCCCGCTGCTGGGTGACATCCGGTTGGCCGGCAAACACCATGGGCAGGGTCAGCGGCCGGTTGTCGCGGCTGTCGAAGAAAGGTTCCGGGAAATGCGACAGTTCGTTCTTCACCGGCAGAGTCTGGTAGCGCAAATTCAACGAGCTGGACTTGCTGACTTCGAGCCACAACGTGGTACTGGCCGGGTTTTCACAAATATTCTGGTAATGACCGACGAACTCCAGCCGCACACGGTTAAAATCGGTGATATAGCGTGGATCGATCGCCATCTGGATGCGATTGGGTTTGCCGAGCTGCTCTTTGGCGAGGGTGGTCACGCCCATCAGTTCGTCATTGAGGTACACCTTGACGTGCGACTCCACCGGGATCAGTGAAGGTGACGGGGTGAACTCCAGGTCGAGCATCGCCTGCGACACCACTTCATCGCTGCGCACGCCAAACTCAACCTGACCATCCGGCCGGGTACCGCGCAGGGTAAAGGTGCCCGGCGGCGGCGCAATTTTGGCAAACGGCAATTGCACGTCTCGCACCGGCGCATTCGGATCCTGCGGCGCGACCGATCCCATGGGTGTCGTGACCGCAGCATCGGCAGGCACCGCCAGCGGCGGTTGTGCGGCAACGGTCGGTGCGGTGGCGGTTTCAGCCTGAGACAGGGTGCTGATGCCTAAGGCCAGGGCGGTAAACCAGGTTATTTTTCTCGTCATCGTATCATCATCAATGTTAGAGCCTGGGGGCCAGGCGAGTAAGCGGGCGGTTTGCCTATACCACTGTCTCTTTTTGGCTGAAGGCCGGAGCCCTGCCGACACCGTGCGGGATAAATGACACCATCCATGCAATCAGCGTCGTGGTTCCAACCAGCAAGCGGCGCACCAACGGCGGTGCGTAATCCGCCATACGTATATAACCCCGGAAGCCCAGCGCCAGAACGTCGCGCAGGCTTTCGATCGGTTTATCTTCAGGGAAGCCGTCCTGCCACAGCGCCCAGGTATCGGCGCGGGCAAAGGTACACTGAATAAAATCAATATGTTCACGGGTGCTAAGGCCAACCAAACGGATGCCCACTTTGCTGCCGAAGGCGCGCGTCACCACACAGGGGAAACTGTATTCCTGCTGACCGCGCTTGAGCAGCAGCGACACCTTGTCACCGTCTTTCAAGGCGTCCGTCACACGCATTTCAATCCCCACCCCGCCGTCGGAATAATCACGCAGCGTGCAGGGGAACAGATGGCCGTCGGCGCGAGCAATGGCCGCCGGCATGGCAATCTCCACCCGGTGTGCCTGGCGGACTTGTTTGGCTTCGACCGCCACCGCCACCGCACCACCGAGGATAGTCATGTTGTACAACACCCACACCAGGCTGATGATCACCGTCATCACTTCATCCGCCGGACCGTAGCCCAAGCGCCAGACGCCGAACACCAACCCGGCCAGGTTCAATATCACCAGGAACATATAGGGCCGGGTAATCACCCAGTCGACATGCTCCTCTTCCACCAGCCCGCCTTTGGCGGTCACGTTGAATTTGCCCTTGTGCGGATTAAACAGCGCCACCGTGGTTGGCCGGGCGATGTACCAGGCCAGCACCGTCTCGTAGATCTCACTCCAGAAAGAGTGGCGATATTTACCCTGAATGCGCGAGTTGGTCAGGCTGGCGTGGATCATATGCGGCAACACGTACAGCGCGATCGCCAGCGCCGGAGCAAAGATGATATAGGCGTGCAGCAGCAGGAAGGCCAAAGGCGCGGTGAGGAAGATCAACCGCGGAATACCGGACAGGAAGTGCAGCATGGCGTTGGCGTAACACAACCGCTGCGCCAATTTCAGCCCCTTGCCAAACAACGGGTTATCCAACCGGAAAATCTGCACCATGCCCCGCGCCCAGCGAATACGCTGGCCAATGTGCGCCGACAGGCTTTCGGTCGCCAGCCCCGCTGCCTGCGGGATACGGATATACGCCGAGGTATGCCCGCGACGATGCAAACGTAGCGAGGTGTGGGCATCTTCGGTGACGGTTTCCACCGCAATCCCCCCGATTTCATCCAGCGCACTACGGCGCAAAATAGCGCAGGAGCCGCAGAAAAAGGTCGCGTCCCACATATCGTTGCCATCCTGCACCAGACCATAGAACAGCGTGCCTTCGTTCGGCGTCTGACGAAAACGCCCGAGGTTGCGTTCAAACGGATCCGGTGAGAAGAAGTGATGCGGAGTTTGCAGCATCGCCAGCTTTTTGTCTTTGAAGAACCAACCCATGGTCAATTGCAGGAAAGAGCGCGTCGGCACGTGGTCGCAGTCGAAAATCGCCACAAACTCACCGGTCGCCTGCTTCAACGCGTTATTGATGTTACCGGCCTTGGCGTGCTCATGGGTTGGCCGGGCAATATATTTCACCCCCACCTCTTCGGCAAAGGCCTTGAACTCAGGCCGGTTGCCGTCGTCGAGAATATAAATGGTGACCTTCTCTTTCGGCCAGTCGATACCCAACGCGGCATAGATAGTGGGCTTCACGACCCCCAAGTCCTCATTGTAGGTCGGGACCAGCAGATCGATGGTCGGCCAGGTCGTGCTGTCGGCGGGCATCGGTACCGGCTGGCGGTTAAGCGGCCAGACGGTCTGGAAATAACCCAGCACCAACACCACCCAGGCATAGGTTTCCGCCACTAATAACAACAGGCCGCAGGTCAGGCTGAGCGGATCGTCCCAGTTCAACGTCGCGGTGTAGCGCCACCACAGGTAGCGGCAGGACACCGTCAGCGACAGCACGATCAACATCAGCGCCGGCAGACGCCCCGGCACCCGGCGCACCACCATGGCGATGCCCCACAGCAACAGCACAAACACGAACTGCGCAGGCAGGTCGAACGGCTGTGAAATACACAAGATAGCCAGGATCGCCGCCAACACGCCGACAATAATAAACAGCACGCGGCGCATCCGCCGGCTCATTCCGCTCAGTTGCTTCACCGAGCGCTGCTCCAGCCCGGCGCTTTCCAACCGTTGAGGGAGGGTTTTCAGCCAATTGGAATACCGTAATTGCAGGCGCTGCCAACCGGCGAAACGCGGATAGTCCACTGGGGCGCGATCGGTGCGAAACACCAGCAGCCACACTCCCTGCACCAGATAACGCAACACATCCGCCGGCCGTGGGCGGCTAAACGAAATATGCGGGAACCAATAGGCGCGGGAAGCCCGCAAGCGTTGCCAGCCCGGCGATTCAAAACGCAGAAAAAACCAGCCGAGAGCCACCAACAGTGTGGTGAAAAAGGCGGTAAATGCCGATGAGCCATGGCGACGGTAGGCACGATAACGCGCCTGCACTGCCTGTTGAACAGGCGGCACCAGCAGCAGGCTCATTACCCGGCTCATGGCGTCGTATCCTTCAGATTGATCAGACACCAGTTAGCCAGCGTCAACACTTCGTCGGCGGCCAGACTTTCCGGTCGGTACTCGCCCAACGGCTGCTTTACCGCCAGCGCCTCGGCCATGGCCTCATCGCGGTGGATAACCACCGGCAACAACCCGCCCAGCGTTTGTAACCACAGCTGATGCAAGTCTTGCTGGAGCTGGCTGGCAGCGAAATAGTGGTTAATCAGGAAACGGCAACCGTCCGGCAGAGCCTGTTGATGTAAGCGTACCTGGCAGTTAGCGTCCGGAGCTATCAACATAAAGATACTGTCCGCCAGCGGCAGCGCCTGCGCGGCCAACACCTGATCATCCGCCGGTAAATCCAGCAAAATCCAGTTGTACTGCGCACTGGCACTTAGCTGCGCCAGATTGTCCTGCCAGCGGGTGGGGTGTTGCCGGCAGTATTGTTGTAAATTTAACCGTTCCAGCGCAGTGAGTCGACCAAAGGGCAGAAAGTCGATATTTTCGCAGTAGTGCATCGCACCCTGTTGCCAATCGCCACCATCCTGTTCCGCTCTGGCCCAGCCGCGAGCCAACTCAAACGGCGTATTAAAATGCAGGCGCAACAGGTTATCCGGCGCAAAATCAATCGCCAGCACCGACTCGCCCAGTTGCTGCAATGCCCATGCTAGCGCCGCGGTAACCGACGTTGCGCCCATCCCGCCTCGCAAACCCTGCAGCGCAATCACTGGCATAAACTAGTGACTCCCTGCGGTCTGCACAAATTCGGCCAGCAGCGGCCAGCGCGTCATCATCTGCGTTAAACGCTCCTGACGCGAAATATCGATATAACTTAATTTTGGCAATGAGAAAGCGTGGCTGAGGGCCAGCAGATCATCCTGTGTTTCTGGCGGTACCACTGCATGAAAGCGCGTTGATGGATTATTCATTCTGCCGCCTTTAAAAAATAGGCTAATGTTAATTAACTATAGCAACGTAATATGAAGACATGGCCAATAAGATGATTCCTAACAGATATTATTACACAGATTGTTAGATTTGTTATTATTGATCCCAATGATACTATGACTGAATAGCAACGCTCAGTTGGCCGCGACGACACTTTCAACGAAAGTAGAAACATATCCTATGACGCAATCTTTCTCATTAGGTATTCGGCAGATTTGGGAAGAACTTTCTGCAATGCAGGCTCCGGGCCTGTATTGGGTAAATATCGACCGTCAAACCGATGCTAACTTGCTCTGCCAACAAACCCTGGCCGCCCAGGCTGCAACCAGCCAGGTGGCATTGATTTGCAGTGGGGATAAACCTGACCGACTGTTGGCCGAGCTGGCCTCACCCGCCCTGAAAAAAATTCCGCTGTACCAGTTGCCTGAAAAAAAATCCGCGCTAATGCATTTCAGCGATGACCTGATGCGCGCACTAAAACCGCAAAACCGCTTATTAATCCTGATGGCCCATGCCAGCCTGTGGCAAACCTTCACCAGCGAAGAGTTGCGCAGATGGGCGCGCGCCACCGCCATCTGGCTACGCCAACAAGGCTGCACACTGTTGATCCTCAGTCACGGCAGCGGCGTCAACAAGCTCAAGGGGCAGCTCAGCGGCCAACACCGGATCCTTAACGGCCTGTCCAGCCTGCAGTGGCAGCAGGACAATGCCCAATATCTGGTTAACTGGTGGAGTACCGAAAACGGCATCAATGCCAACCAACTGCTGACGCTGTATACCGGTGAACACGGCTGGCAAGGCGATGATGACAACAATAAACCCTCGCCGACCTCCATTCGCAGCGATGAGGGGCGCTATCTGGCCCAACAAAGCATTCTGGAAGGCGCACCACCGCTGTCGGCCAACTGGCAACTGCTGGAAAGCAATACGCTACTGGCGCAGCAAGGCATGCTGACACTCTCGGCGACGTTGATCTTTGCGCTGTACCAAAGCGACGAAATCGATGCGCTGGCACACCAAATTCACAGCCTGCGCCGCCAACGCGGCAACGGGTTGAAAATTGCCGTCCGCGAGATGAGCGCCAGCCTGCGCTACAGTGATGAACGCCTGCTGCTGGCCTGCGGTGCCAATCTGATTGTGCCGCACGTCGCCCCGTTGTCGCGCTTTCTGACCATGCTGGAAGGCATCCAGGGGCAACGCTTTTCTCGCCATGTTCCGGCAGACATCGATGCTCTGCTGGCCGGCCTGCGCCCCTTGCAGCTGAAAGGTTACCTGCGGCCGGATGACTTTAGCCAGGCGGTAAACTCATTGATGGCCAACACGCTGCTGCCGGAAGACGGCAAAGGCGTGATGGTCGCCCTGCGCCCGGCCCCTGGGCTGCGTGCCGAGCAGGCGATGACCCTGTGTTTCTTACGCCGCTTCGGCGACGTGATGACCGTGGTGCAAGGCCGGCTGGTGCTGTTCCTTTCCACCTGCCGAATTAACGATTTGGATACCGCCCTGAAATTTATCTTCCGCCTGCCGGTGGACGAAGCCTTCAGTAACCGGGTGGTGTGGTACCAGGACGTGGATATTATTTCAGAAATCAAACGGCTGGCGCACAGCGCCAATATACCGTTGGCGGCGACAACCGCACCGGTCACGCCGCGCCAGACCGCCGCCGTAGCGGACAGCCAAGAGGAACGCCGTCAGCCGGTGGCCTTCACGCTGGCGACGGGCCCACAGGAGAAAAATCATGTTGAATCTTAACGATATTGTGCAATTGATTATCCTGTGCGCGATTGTTTTCATTCCACTGGGTTATGCCTTTCATCGGCGTTTCCCACACTGGCGTCAATACTGGCAAAACCTGTTGTTATCACCGCGCTATTTAAAATCCGCCGGGTTATGGGTGCGCGAAGGTTCTTCATCTCAGATTAAGCGTAAAAAATAGCCATGAAGCCAACAAATAACCCGCAATCCGATAACTCTCTGTGGCGCTACTGGCGTGGGCTGGGTGGCTGGAACTACTACTTCCTGGCCAAATTTGCCCTGCTGTGGTTCGGTTATCTGAACTTCCACGCCCTGCCCAATCTGGTGTTCATGGCGTTCCTGCTAATGCCGATACCGGCGCTACGCGTGCACCGCTGGCGCCATTACCTGGCGATCCCGATAGGTATCGGCCTGTTCTATCACGACACCTGGCTGCCCGGCATCAACAGCATCATGAGCCAAGGCTCGCAATTGACCGGCTTCAGTCCCCAATATCTGCTGGAGCTGACCAACCGCTTTATCAACTGGCAGATGGTCGGCGCCGCCTTTGTGATGCTGATTGCCTATCTGTTTTTGGCCCAGTGGGTGCGAGTCACGGTATTCACCGTCGCCGCCCTGGTGTGGTTGAACCTGATCAATATTGCCGGGCCGGCAGTGTCATTGTTGCCTGCCAGCACCACCGCCTCCACCAGCACCACACCGGCCGCGACAACCCCGGCGGCGGGCGGTGGTGGCGCCCCAGCGGACAGCGCGCCACCCACCAGCGCCAACCTGACGGCTTACCTGAACCAGTTCTACGATAAGGAAAAAGCCCGCGCCACCGCCTTCCCGGCCAGCCTGCCGGCCGATGCCCAACCGTTTAACCTGCTGGTGATCAATATCTGTTCGCTGGCCTGGGCCGACATGGAAGCGGTGAAACTGGACAACCATCCGCTGTGGTCGAAGATGGACATTATGTTCGACAACTTCAACTCGGCGACCGCCTACAGCGGCCCGGCGGCCATCCGTCTGCTGCGCGCCAGCTGCGGCCAGCCTTCGCACCACGACCTGTATCAACCGGTGAACCAACAATGCTATCTGTTTGATAATCTGGCCAAGCTGGGCTTTAAAGAACAGTTGATGCTCGATCACTCCGGCGTGTTCGGCAACTTCCTCAAAGAGCTGCGCGAACAGGGCGATATGCAAGCACCACTGATGTCTCAGGCGGGTATCGGCAACGAACTGGCGTCGTTTGACGGCGAACCGATATACAACGATCTGGAGCTGCTGACTCGTTGGCTGGATCAACAGCAAAAGGCCGGCGATACCCGCAGTGCCACCTTCTTTAACATCATTCCGTTGCATGACGGCAACCGCTTCGTCGGTTCGAACAAGAGTGCGGACTATCAGCCACGGGCGCAAAAACTGTTCGACCAGCTCAATACCTTCCTTGATCAACTGGAGAAGTCCGGGCGCAAGGTGATGGTAGTGGTTGTGCCGGAGCACGGCGCAGCACTGGTGGGAGATAAAATGCAGATGTCCGGCCTGCGTGATATCCCCAGCCCGAACATTACCCATACACCGGTGGGCATCAAGCTGATTGGCATGAAAGCGCCACATCAGGGCAGTCCGCTACAGATTAAGACCCCCAGCAGCTACCTGGCGCTTTCCGAACTGGTTTCACGCCTGGTCGACGGCAAGGCGTTCACCGCACCGAGTGTAGACTGGCAGGCGCTGACACAGAACCTGCCGCAGACGGCGGTTATTTCAGAGAATGACAACGCCATCGTGATGCAATACCAGGGTAAACCCTATATTCGATTGAACGGCGGTGATTGGGTGCCTTACCCTCAGTAAATACAGCTGAGAATCTTCACTTTAATATCAGGCACGCCTTCGGGCGTGCTTTTCACATCCGGAATTAGCAGGCAGGCTAAAACTAATAAATCACCGCATTATTACCCTGCGAAGATTCTTAATATGAATATTTTTATGTCAGGATTTCGTTAAGAGAAATAAGCGAAATTAATACGAATTAATTATTCGCTCAATAAACTAATTAGCCGGCCAGTGGGTTTAATCAAAAAAAATGCCGACAACAATGCCGGCATTTAAATTAATTGTTATTGATAACAAAGTTATGTCGCAGGATTTTCATCCTGATCGACCGCAAAACAGGCCACCATCTGTTCGCCATATTGTTTTAACTGCGGCTGCAGTTGGGTACATGGCCCAAACGCACGACGACAGCGGGCATTGAATGCACAACCCGGCGGCGGATTCATTGGGCTGGGTAGCTCACCGGTCAGCTTGATGCGTTCACGACGCATATCCGGATTCAGACGTGGCGTCGCAGACAGCAGTGCCTGAGTGTACGGATGGCGCGGGTTGTTGAAAATGGCGTCTTTACTGCCCTTCTCCACGCAACGGCCGAGGTACATCACCATCACTTCGTCGGCAATATGCTCCACCACCGACAAATCGTGCGAGATGAACACATAGGACAGCCCCAAATCCTGCTGCAGATCCATCATCAGATTCAGTACCTGCGCCCGCACCGAGACATCCAGGGCGGAGACCGGTTCATCGGCAATCACTACATCCGGGTTAAGCATCAACCCACGAGCAATAGCAATACGCTGGCGTTGCCCACCGGAAAACATGTGCGGGTAGCGATCGTAGTGCTCGGTTTTCAGGCCGACCTTGGCCATCATCTCCAGCGCTTTCTCGCGACGTTGCGCGCTGTTTAGCCCGGTATTGATCTGCAGCGGCTCCTCGAGGATCTGCCCGACCTTTTTACGCGGGTTGAGCGATCCATAAGGATTCTGGAACACAATCTGGATCTTCTGGCGTCGCAGCTTCTCGGCGGTGACGTCCGGCTTCAGCAGATCCTGTCCCTGGTAGTACAGCTCACCGCCGGTCGGCACTTCAATCATCGTCAACAAACGGCCCAGCGTTGACTTGCCACAGCCGGACTCGCCCACCACCGCCAGCGTTTTGCCACGCTCCAGGGTGAAAGAGACGCCGTCCAGGGCTTTAACCAGCCGTTCCGGGGCAAAGATGCCCTTCTTGACCGGGTAGTGTTTCTTCAGGTCAATCGCCTGCAACAAGGGTTGGTTCTGGCTCATACGGTCGGCCTCCCCGCATCATCCAGCGGTGTGTGACATTTAACCTGACGGCCGGGAATGGTGCGTAATTCCGGCTCTTCAACGCGGCAGCGCTCATTGGCGTACGGGCAACGCGGGTTGAGCAAACAACCGCTTGGGCGGTCATATTTGCCCGGTACCACGCCCGGCAGCGAAGCCAGGCGCGCCTTGTCGGCCGCGAACTCCGGCAGCGCACGCAGCAGCGCCTGAGTATAAGGGTGACGCGGTGCGCGGAAGATTTCCGATGCTTTACCGGATTCCACCACCTGGCCGGCATACATCACGATGATGTGATGCGCCGCCTCGGACACCAGCGCCAGATCGTGGGTAATCAACAGCAGCGCCATGTTTTCCCGCTGCTGTAATTCCAGCAGCAGCTCGATAATTTGCGCCTGAATGGTCACGTCGAGTGCGGTGGTCGGTTCATCGGCAATCAGCAGCTTTGGCCGACAGGCAATCGCCATGGCGATCATCACGCGCTGGCTCATACCACCGGAAAGCTGGTGCGGATACACGTCCAACCGCGAAGCCGGATCGGGAATGCCCACCTGCGTCAGCAGATCGATAGCCCGCTGACGACGGGTGCGACGGTTACCGCCCTGATGCACCTTCAGCGCTTCCATAATCTGGAAACCGACGGTATAGCACGGGTTCAGGCTGGTCATCGGATCCTGGAAGATCATCGCCACTTCCGAGCCCACCAGTTGGCGGCGCTCTTTTTCGGAAATTTTGCGCAGATCCTGGCCGTTAAACTCCAGCTTTTCGGCCATCACCTTCCCGGGAAAATCGATCAGACCCATAATCGCCAGCGAGCTGACGGATTTACCGGAGCCGGATTCACCGACGATCCCCACCACCTGGCCCTGCTCCACGCTGTAACTGATACGGTCTACCGCGCGGAAAGGGGTGCCTTCGTCACCGAAGTGCACCGAAAGCTTGTCTACATTTAATAACGCCATCTCTCTCGTCCTCTTTACTGCTTGAGTTTGGGGTCGAGAGCATCACGCAAGCCGTCCCCCATCAGGTTAAATGCCAGCACCGTCAGCAGGATCGCCACGCCGGGGAAGGTCACCACCCACCAGGCGCTTTGTGCGAACTGCAACACGTCGGAGAGCATGGTGCCCCACTCCGGCGTAGGCGGCTGTGCACCCATACCCAGGAAGCCGAGAGCGGCCATATCCAGGATAGCGTTCGAGAAACCAAGAGAAGCCTGAACGATCAGCGGTGCCAGGCAGTTTGGCAGGATATTGATAAACATTTGGCGCATCGCACCGGCCCCCGCCACGCGTGAAGCGGTGACGTAGTCGCGGTTCACTTCCACCAATACCGCAGCACGGGTCAGACGCACATAGTGCGGCAAGGCGACGAAGGTTAGCGCCAGGGAAGCATTGACGATCGACGGACCGAAAATCGCCACCAATACCAGCGCCAGCAACAGGCTCGGCAGGGCCAGCATGATGTCGACGATGCGCATAATGATGGCATCCACCACGCCGCCAAAGTAACCGGCCAGCAGGCCCAGCACCACGCCCATGATCAGCGACAGCACCACCACCAGACAACCCACCAACAGTGACAAGCGGGCGCCGTACATCAGACGCGACAGCACATCGCGGCCAACGTCATCGGTCCCCAGCAGATATTGCCAACTGCCGCCTTCTTGCCAGACCGGCGGCTTGAGCAGCGCGTCGCGGAACTGATCCGCCGGTGCATGCGGTGCCAGCACCCCGGCACCGATGGCAATCACAAACATCAGAACGATATACACCAGGCCGACAACGGCCCCTTTATTGCGCTTGAAATAGTGCCAGAACTCCTGGAACGGGCTCATTGGCTTCGGCGCACCTTTAACTACAGACTCAGTGATTTGAGACATCAGAGCGCCCCTTATTTCTTGTGGCGAATACGCGGGTTGACCACGCCGTAGAGCACGTCTACCAGCAGGTTAACCAGAATAATCATACAGGCGACCAGCAACACGCCGCCCTGAACAACCGGATAGTCGCGACGTTGCAAGGCGTCCATCAGCCAACGTCCCAGGCCCGGCCAGGAGAAGATGGTTTCGGTCAGGATCGCACCGGCCAGCATGGTGCCGACCTGCAGACCGATCACCGTCACGACCGGCAACAAGGCGTTACGCAGCGCATGCACCACAATCACCCGCATACGGCTCACGCCCTTGGCGCGCGCGGTACGGATGTAATCTTCGCCCAGCACTTCCAGCATCGAGGAGCGCGTCATACGCACTATCACCGCTAACGGAATGGTCCCCAACACGATGGCCGGCAGGATCATATGCATTACGGCGTCAACGAAATCGCCCGGTTCGCCCCAGATCAGGGTGTCGATCAGCATAAAGCCGGTCAGCGGCAAGCTATCGTCCAGGAACACCGTATCGCTGACCCTGCCCGAGACCGGCGTCAGATTGAGCTGCACCGAGACCAGCATGATCAGCATCATGCCCCACCAGAAAATCGGCATCGAATAGCCGGTCAGTGAGATGCCCACCGCGGTATGGTCGAATATTGAGCCTCGCCTGACCGCCGCCAGCACCCCAACCGGAATGCCCACCAGCACGGCGAAAATCATCGCGCAGACGCCCAACTCCAGGGTGGCCTTGAAGCGCGGCACAAACTCTTCCCAAACGGAGATGCGGCTTTTAAGGGAGGTACCCAGATCGCCATGCAACACGTTGGATACGTAGGTGAAATATTGTTGATAGAGCGGTTTATCCAGCCCCATTTCCGCCATCAGGTGTGCATGGCGTTCTGCGGAGATCCCGCGTTCCCCGGCCATGATGGTCACCGGGTCGCCGGGGATCATATGGACGAATGCAAAAGTCAGCAAAGTAATGCCGATAAACGTTGGGATAACTAACCCCAAACGTCGGAGTATGAACTGCAACATATCCCGAACTCTCTGTATCAATGCCCGGCAGCTCATCGTCCGCCAGGCTTATTAAAGCTCACACACTTCTGGTGTTTCTCTGCCTACGGGCAACCACGCCCCTCCCTTAAAGAGAGGAGCGTGGTATTAACCGGTAGTGGAATTAATCCAGAGAGACATTCTCAAAGTGATGCTTACCAAGCGGATCCACGACGTAGCCCTTCACTTCCTTACGCACTGGCTCGTAAACGGTAGAGTGGGCAACAATCAGTGCCGGAGCCTGATCGTGCATCACTACCTGAGCCTGTTTGTACAGTTCTATGCGTTTGTCGTGGTTCGATTCGGCGCGCGCCGGTTGAATGAGATCTTCAAACGGCTTGTAGCACCAGCGAGAGTAGTTGGAACCGTCTTTGGCCGCGGCGCAGCTAAACAGCGTGGCGAAGAAGTTATCCGGATCCCCATTGTCGCCGGTCCAGCCCATCATCACCGTCTGATGTTCGCCCGCTTTGGCGCGCTTGAGGTATTCGCCCCACTCATAGGTTACGATTTTGGCTTTCACGCCGATTTTCGCCCAGTCAGACTGGATCATTTCCGCCATGCGGCGCGCGTTCGGGTTGTACGGACGCTGTACCGGCATTGCCCACAGGTCGATGGAGAAACCGTCTGCCATGCCCGCTTCTTTCAGCAGTTCTTTAGCCTTGACCGGATCGTAAGCGTAGTCTTTCACCGCGTCGTTATAGCCCCACATGGTTGGTGGGATCAGGTTCTTGGCCGCCTGGCCTGCCCCCTGGTACACCGCGTCGATGATCGCCTGCTTGTTGACCGCCATGGTCAACGCCTGACGCACCTTCAGGTTATCCAGCGGTTTTTTCTCAACGTTGAATGACAGGTAACCGACGTTCAGCCCCGGTTGTTCCATCAGATTGATGGTTTTGTCCTGCTTCATGCGCGCGATATCAGCCGGGTTCGGGTACGGCATTACCTGGCATTCGTTTTTCTGCAGTTTGGCGTAACGCACTGAAGCGTCAGGCGTGATGGAGAACACTAAACGGTCGATCTTCGGCTTGGTGCCCCAGAAACCGTCAAATGCCTTGTAGAGAATTTTGGAGTCTTTCTGGTATTGCAGCAGTTGGAACGGGCCGGTACCGATTGGGTTCAGGTCAATTTTCTCCGGGGTGCCGGCTTTCAGCATCACGTCAGCGTATTCGGCAGACATGATAGAAGCGAAGTCCATGCCCAGGTCAGCCACAAATGGCGCCTCAGGACGGGTCAGCACAAAGCGTACGGTGTAGTCGTCCACTTTCTCGATTTTGGCAATCAGCTTCGGCATGTCCATGCCTTCAAAGTACTCATAGCTGCCGCCGGAGACTTTGTGATAGGCATTTTTCGCATCCAGCTGGCGTTCGAAGGAGAACACCACGTCGTCGGCGTTGAAATCACGGGTCGGTTTGAAGTCTTTGCTGCTCTGCCACTTCACGCCTTTACGCAGGTGGAAGGTGTAGGTTTTGCCGTCTTCGCTGACATCCCATTTTTCAGCCAGGCCTGGCTGCAGCTCGGTGGTGCCGATTTTGAATTCGACCAGACGGTTATAAATAGGCACCGAGCTGGCGTCATAGGTGGTGCCCGAGGTGAACAGCTGCGGGTTGAACCCTTCCGGGGAACCTTCAGAACAGTAAACCAGAGTCTTGGCTTGCACGCTGGCCGCAACGGTCAACGCAATCAGCCCAATACCGAATTTCAGAATCCCTGTTTTTCCCAAGGAACTTGTCATCGCTAGTGCTCCATTATGTGATGTGATGTGTGTATTACCGCCAGAGCCTGTATTTTTTATTGCGCGGCCTGTGCAGTCATGCCCGTAGGCTGGAAGGGATAATTGCGCGAGAGAGCCGGGTGAACGTATCCCGGTGGGGGCGTCTGAGCGCGTGAAATTCACTCAAACAACTCTCGCTCTTACCCCTGAGGCTACCAAATTGCCAACTGTTTGGGGTGTCGTCAATATAACCAGTGGGGATTTACACAGACTGTGAGAAACAGCAAACAAACATAAAAAAAACCTTTTTTTAACAGTGGCAGCATGAAAACTTATGCTATACGGTCATTTTTAGCTCAATAGGCTGCATTGCAGAAAGTAGCTGGTATTTAACTCCGAGAAAAAACTAAAAAAGTTTGTTGCTGAATGATGAATATCTGAACGGTTATTTTTGTGATCGGCGTAAAAGACAGGATGAAATGCTGCCTTCTTACCCGAAAGGGTGAGGTGTCGGTGCCGTTTTTTAACCCTGCGACGTCACAATCTATTCGCCGTAAAAAAACTTTCGTCTGCCAAAAAGCCGGGGGCAAAAGGATATCCCCCGGCAACGTGCTACAACCGATTTATTGCGTGCCGGCGCTGTTGCCCAGGCTGCTGTTCATATTGTTCAGAATATCGCCGTTATCGGCGTCGATTTCCCAGGAGAACAAGCCACCCAACTGCTTATCCAGCACATACTTGCCCTTCGCCTGCACCGAACGCGCATCGTCGAAGGTGATCAGATCACCGGTCGAAGGTTTGAACACGTAAGGGGCTTCAGCGGTGGCGTCGTAGCTGTACTGCCATTCACCGCTCATAAACTCATTGGCGATTTGGCGGTAATCCACGATGCCATTTTCCCAGGTGCCTTTCACCGGGCCGGTCGCGGTGCCGGTAAACGGAATGTTGTTCTGGTAGCCGTTCACCCCGGTCCAGCCGCGGCCGTACATGGCAGTACCCACCACGATTTTGCCCGGCTTCACGCCCTGCGTCAGCAGCGCATTGACGCCATTCACCGTGGTATAGGCCGTATCCGGTTTCCAGGACGGTGCTTTCAGTGCGGTCTGGTGGCCCAGATTTTTCAAATCGAATGCGCCATAGAAGTCGTAGCTCATCAGGAAGATGTGATCCATCGAGTTCTGCGCGGTGTTGTAGTCCACCTTGTCGATTTTATCTTTGCCGGCGCTGATCGCGGAGGTCAGTTCATACTTGCGACCGGTTTCCGCGGAAAGCTGATCGAGCATGGCACGTAGCTCTTTCATCAATTGCACATAGGTTGCCCCGTCCTGCGCGCTGCCCAGTTTCGGGTTAGCGCCCTGTCCGCCCGGGAATTCCCAGTCGATATCCACGCCGTCAAAGAACTTCCAGGTTTGCAGGAACTCTTTCACCGAGCCGACGAAACGATCACGCTTGGCCTTGTCACCCATAAAGAAGAACGGGTCAGACAAGGTCCAGCCGCCAATCGAAGGCAGGATTTTCAGGTCTGGACGCGCCTGCTTCAGCGCCATCAACTGGCCGAAGTTGCCTTTGTAGGGGTCGTCCCAGGCGGTAACGCCTTTTTGCCCTTTCTGTAATGCGGCAAACGGATCGTGGATCGACACCTTGAAGTCTTCACGACCCTGGCAAGAGCGTTGCAGCGCCTGGAAACTGCCTTCGATCTCTTTCAGGCTGTCGTTGATGCCGTCACCGCCGCAGATCGGAATAAAGCCGTACAGCAGATGCGTCAGGTTTTGTGCCGGCAGTTTATCGACGGTGAAATTACGGCCGTAGACGCCCCATTCCACAAAATAAGAACCGACCACTTTGCCGGAATCTTGTTTATAAGGTTTATTCTTTTCCAGCAGCGGCTCTTTTAAGGGGGCCAAATGACTGCCATCGGTATCTGCCACGACAATTTCGGTGGCATCGCTGGCGGTACAGCCGTCGGCATTACATAACGCCACCTGCATTTGATAACGGCCGCCTTTATTAACTTTAAAGTTTGCCGTGCCGGAAGCACCGGTTGAGGCACCGCTCCAGACCTCCTTGCCATTTAATAATACTTTTGCCGTGGTACCGGTATCGCCATTCCATAAATTCCATGAAACAGAAACGTCGGCGGCATTTTTTACCTTCACCAGGTTATTATAAGCCGTCGCCGCTTGATCGACTTCGACGATAGCGAACTTGGTATTGCCCCAGGCCAGCGTAGGCTTGCCCGGTGCGGCGGCCTGCGCCGCAGAGCACAGCGTGCTGCCGATCAGCAACGCCAACAACGGTTTATTAAATTTGCGCATAACTGATTCCTTTATTCCGAGAGGATAAACATAAAATATTTAATGACGGCGCCGATTGCAGGAGGAAAATAACTCCGCAATAATCCAGGCCAGTTAAAATGAAAAATAAGCATTAATCTTTCCCACGTAACGGAAATCTATCATTCCCATTCCGCGTATTCAGACTATAGATAAAATAATCATTAAAACAATAGCGCTATCAACCGGGTTTTATTTGGCAATAATGAATTAATTTAATAATGAATAACCGCCACCAATGGGAATAAGGAGAGTGAATTAAATACTGGCAAAGGATAAATATTTGTCATGGCACAAGATGTTGTCTTCATTGACAACACTCTTAATGTGCTGTTATTTTAAACAACATGAAGGAGACGGAAGTGCCTTCTCAACTGATCTATCAGGACAAAATCCAACTGACAAACACTGAATTTATGCAAATGGTTATTTGGCATGTCGAGCCCCCTGTTAACGGCAGCACTCATAACTACAAGTACAGGTTTGCCTACGTCAAAGCGGGCATTTGCCGTTTACGTTATGACAATGAAGCCGGTAAAGGCGACCACAAACATGTGGGTGACAAGCAGCAGCCGATTGTGTTTACCCACCTGACAGCATTGCAACACAGCTTCTTCAATGAAGTCGCACGACTAAGAGGGGAAAGAGAATGAACAGAGTCACCATCCGCGTTGCTTCTCTTGAGGAAATACAAGGCAATCTGGAGAAAGCCCTGCAGGGCAACAAGCAGCAACAAGGAAGCTACATCACATTTTTAGACTGGGAGAGCCTGTGGAAAACCCTGTCGCCTAAAAAAATGCAAATTCTTCATACCATGACCGGCAGTGGCGAACTTTCAATCCGGGAAGTCGCACGTCGCGTTAAACGGGATGTGAAAGCGGTGCATACCGATCTACAGGCTCTGCTAGGCTGTGGCCTTGTTGATAAAAGCGAACGAGGCATCATTTTCCCCTATGACGAGATCCATTTTGACTTCGTCGTCGGCAAGGCCGCCTGAATGACAGACGAAAAAAAACCTGCTTTAAAAAGCAGGTTTTCTTGAATGTGGTCGGCGAGAGAGGATTCGAACCTCCGACCCACTGGTCCCAAACCAGTTGCGCTACCAAGCTGCGCTACTCGCCGATGCGGGCCGCATCTTACTGCTGACGATATTACGCGTCAATCACTTTATCGTCCCGGCCAATCAAGTGGTGATAAAAACGGCATAACGCGCACTACAGCAGTCTGCAGCGCGCTTTTTCATCATGCCTTCGCCGTTTTCAGCGCCGGTGATTGAGCGCGCAAGAACGGCAGCAGGAACAGCGCGGACAAGCAAGCGGCGATCGAGATCACCACGAAGAAACCGTTCCAGTGCCAAATTTCCATGATGCGCGCAATCGGGTAGCCGGACAGCGCCGCCCCCAGATAAGCAAACAGGCCGACAAAGCCGGTTGCCGCCCCGGCAGCATCCTTGTGTGAACATTCTGCCGCCGCCATGCCGATCAGCATCTGTGGGCCAAAGATGAAGAAGCCGATAGCAAAGAAGCAGGCCGCCTGCAGCAGGAAAGTGACACCCGGCATGATCCACAGCGCCGCAACCGACAGGAAGATGCCGATGGCGAAGATCAGATTCATTGGCCCACGGTTACCGCGGAACAGCTTGTCAGAGCCCCAACCGGCCACCAGCGAACCAATAAAGCCACCCACTTCGAACAGCGAGATCGCCGAGTTGGCGGTCATCAGTGAATAGCCTTTTTCCTGGGTCAGGTACAGGTTGCCCCAGTCATTGATGGCCGTACGCACGATGTACACCAGCACGTAGGAGACCGCCAGCAGCCAGATGTACTTGTTGGTCAACACATAGCGCTTGATGATTTCGCGGTTGGTCAGCCCCTGGCCTTCCGATTCCTGCACCAGTTCCATGGCGTCGTTACGCCATTTCCCCACGCTAGGCAGGCCCATGGTGGACGGTTTGTCACGCAGGCGCCAACACATCAACAGACCCAACACCACGCCGATAATGCCCGGAATAATCATGCCGTAGCGCCAGCTGAAGTGCAGCGAGATAAAGCCAACCAGCAGCGGGATTAGTGCACCGCCAAAGTTATGCGAGGTATTCCAGATCGCCCACCAACTGCCGCGCTCGGAACGCGAGTACCAACTGGTGAGGATTTTTGAACATGGCGGCCAGCCCCAGCCCTGGAAGAAGGCGTTGAGGATCCACAGTGTCCCCAGCATCAGCAGTGAAGAACTGAGGCCGAAGAAGATATTGAGTATGCCGGTCATAATCAGGCCCAACCCCATAAAATAGCGCGGGTTGGAACGATCGCTGATCATGCCTGAGATAAATTTCGAGCAGCCGTAAGTGATGTAGAACAGCGTACCGAGAATGCCGACGTCAGACATTGTCAGGCCAAGATCGCTCAGCATCGCCGGCATAATGAAGTTGAAGCTTTTGCGCGTGAAGTAAAACGCGGCATAGCCGATGTACATCGTCCACATCAGCTGGATGCGCCAGTATTTATAGCTGGCATCGATCTGTTTTTGATCGGTAACCGGCGGCACATCATCGCGGCTTTTAAGGAAAGACCACATGTGAAACCTCAGAGAATATGAAAAGTGCCGCTATCATGCTGCGCGCGCGCGAAAATGACTTACGCCGGATTCCCGACGCGGCTAGGAGTATTTCCTAGTTTGGCCCTTCCGCCGGTGAAACTGTGGGTAAGATCACATTCAAACAGGTGCCCTTCTCCGACGTCAGTCGCAGGCGGCCGCCCAGTGCACTGATGCGCTCCTGCATGCCGCGCAGGCCATAGCCCGGCTCATGACTGGCCAAATCGATACCCACGCCGTTATCGCGAATGGTCAGCAACACCTGCGGCAACTGTCCTTTGCGCTGACGAAGACGCGCATCCAGCTCAATCCGGCTGGCGGCGGCGTGACGACAAACATTGGTCACCCCTTCCTGACACACCCGATACAGGGTGATTTTCAACGTCTCATCCAGCAGTTCATCCGGCACCTGCCACTGCATCACGCTCACCAGCGACGGATCCTGCGGCAATGATTCACGCAGCATCGCCGCCACCGCCGCCGACAGCGGCAGGTTATTAAGCGCGGCCGGCCACAGCTGGGTCAGCACATCATGCACGCCGTCATACACCCGCAATGCCAGCGTATCTATCGCTTCGGCGCAGCCCATCACCTGCGGCTGTGGCGCCAACCGTTTGATAATACTGGCCTGGGTGCGGATCACGGTGATGGTTTGACCAACCTCGTCGTGCAACTCCCGCGCTACCTCGCGCCGGGTCTGTTCTTCTGCCGTGACCAGAGCGCGCGCCAGTTGGCGGTTTTCTGTCAGCCGCAGTCGCAGTTGCTGGTTCAGCTCGCGCTGGCGTTGAATACCCGCACCGAGCAGCAAACCGGTCAGGCTCTGGGCCAGCAGCGACAGCAGCAAATCACGGTGCGATTCAGGTTGTGGCGGCTCGTTGGCTACCAGTACTACACCATTAAGCAGGGTGGCCAACAGCGCGCCCTGCCAGCCATAGCGATAAGACATAAAGACAATCGGAATGGCCAGGCAAAAGGGGGCAAAACGGCGCAGCTCGGCGGCATTGACCTGCTGTTGCAGCCAGATGCTGAGCGCAAACAGCAGTAAATAGCTGGCCAAGTGGCGCAACCGTAGCGTCACCGGCTTATGGATCAGGCCCGGTTCGAGCGGTACCCAGATCTGCCGCGCCAGGTAGTGCCACAGCAGCAGACAGGTCGGGGCAATAGTGAATCCGCCCGCCAGTCCCAGCAACAGGGCTCTGGCACCCTCACCGTTCGCTAGCTGCCACACCAACGCCTGTAACAACGCAGCCACCGCCACCACCGCGCCCTGCATCAATGGCCATTGCCATTCGCTGTCATTTTCCTGATGCCGCAGCAGCCAGGGGGAAGCCACCAGGCTGAGCAACACCGTCAGCACCAGTACCACCACCGAAGCCCAGAGTGCCGGCCCGTAACCGAACTGATCGGCCAGCACCCCCATCAGCAACAGATCGGCCAGCAGAATGCCCGGCCAAAAGCGATAAGGGCTTTGCAGCAGAATGCCCATACGCAGGCCAAACGGGAACAGTAACAGCGCCTGCCACGGCGGGTCGATCAGCGCAGTGCCAATGCCCCACAGGCAAAACGCACTGGTGGCATAGATAAAGAACAACGCCAGTTGGGTGATCAGGCGTTGCATCACAGGTTCAGCATCCGCTTCGCCAGTTCGACATTGTTATTGATACCCAGCTTGGCGAACAGGTTGGCGCGATGCACATGTACCGTTTTGGGTGACAGGCCCAGCGCAGCAGCAATCTCCCGCACCTCCTGCCCTTGCGCCAGTAGCAGTGCGATTTCACGTTCACGACGGGTCAGTGGGTCCACCTTCACCCGCGCCAGTTGCTGGGCGATTTCAGGCATCAGGTACACGCCACCGCTGGCGACGGTGCGCACCGCGGTGATTAAATCTTCCGGCTTGCAGCGTTTGGACAAGAACCCGCAGGCACCGCGCTCCAGCGCCAGCTCCACCAGCGCCGGGTTGTCATGCATTGACAGCATCACCACCCGAATACCCGAGGGAATATCCGCCAGCAGATCCAGTCCGCTGCCGTCCGGCATCGAAATGTCACAAATGCAGATTTCCGCTTCCAGACCGGGCAGGCCGGCGCGTGCCTGAGCCGCACTGCTGAACTCGCCGACCACCTGAATATCCGGCTCCAGCGACAGCAGTTGCACAAAGCCCGATCGCACAATGTCATGATCGTCAATAAACGCCACGCGCAAGGTCATGGAAATCTCCGGTCCGAGGGGGAAAGTGCGTAAGTATACCGCAAGCCTGGGCTGGATTAGTTGATGAAGGGAAGGTATTAACGGATTTTACCGGGCGCAATGCGCCCGGTATGGGAGAGGTTACAGCTGAGTCGGAGCCGCTTTTTCCTGCGGAATATTGCACCAGTTGTTTTTTGCCACGATGCCGCCATTCGGCGAGGTATAACCCAGGCAGCCGAGAATGGTATCGAACAGCTCGACATGGCGATGGGTCTTGCCAACCCGCTGCTGCGCCTGCAATTGCTCAAACGCACTGCGATGCTGTGAGTCTTCCAGGAACTTGTCGGACGCCCAGACCATCATTGGCACGCGAAACTGCTCCACCGGGGCCATTTCACGCGGCGTGCCATGCAGGTGTGAATTCTCGCCTATCGACTCGCCGTGATCGGAAGAATAGAACACAATCGCTTTCTTCTCGCGCACCTGGTCAATCACATTGGCGATAAAGCTGTCGGTATACAGCACCGAGTTATCGAAAGCGTTAATCAACTGATCCTTGGAACAAAAATCGTCAACGCCGATACACTCCGGCTGATAGCGTGCGTAGCTGCGCGGATAACGCTGGGAATAGAGATAATGCGAGCCTTTGGTGTGCAGAATGACCAGGTGCTTGCCCTTGGGATAACGGGCCAGCGACTCTTTCATTTCATCCACCAGCAGCATGTCGTCGACCGATTTGCCATCGTTACGCTTCTCGGAGGCAATCATCTCGCGGAAAGAATAGTTGTTCACTTCGGTGTTGTTATAGAACCAAACCTCACTCTGCATGGCGAACAGCTCGGAGGTGAAGCCCAACTCTTTCATTACCGCGAACACATTTTGCTCTTTCAGCGTCCGTTGCGGGTTATCTGCCGTGCCGCCTTCTCGCACAAACATGCAGCGCAGTGACAGTTTGGTGGCGGTATCACAGGATGTGCCGCGGAACGCCACCAGATTTTTCTCTTTGGACAATCGCGGCGTGGTGTCACGGTCGTAACCGAGAATGCCCATGTGATCCCAACGCGTGGTTTCACCAATGATAAACACCACATAGGTATCATCAATATCGGCCGGTGCCACATAGGTAAAGTTCTTGGCCGGGTCGAATAAATTGGCCTGATCCTGGCTTTCGTCGTAACGGGTATAGGCAAACAGCCCCAGCGCCGACAGCCAGTTGGACGGCAAATAGGAATGCGCCACTACGCCGCCGTAGCTTGGCAAGTCCACATTGGTGATTTTTTCCTGTTCGCTTTGCTCGTTATCCAGCATACGCAGTGGCACCCAGACCAGCGCGACCACCGCCACCAGCACCACCAGCGGTTTGATCCGGTGTCCTGGCGTTTTCAGCTGTTCGATCAGGGTGTAACGCAGGCTGTTTTTCCAGATGCACAGCAGTGGCAAGGCACTGAGCACCACCATCCACAGCACGAAGTGCATGCCGACCACTTCTTTCGACAGATCGACATCGGTGGTCATCACCGAAACCACGATACCGTAGCCGATCACCACGTTGAAAAACGTCATGTAATAGCTGGCAGCCACGGAAATCAGCACCAAGAGTGAGGCAATGACGCGGTAGAACAGCCGGCCGCCGAGCGAAACCAGCCGCATAATAAAGAAGGTGAACAGAACGATAGCGATAACCTCGGTTACCGCAGAAATAACCTTAATCCCCTGAATGCCGTGCGAAAACGAATCAAAGCGACGATAGAAAACGGAAAGGTTCAAAAAGATGCCGATATAGATCGCTAACAATAACGATAAATTCTGCTGTGATAGCGATTTAACTTTGTTCATGTAACGCGGTGGCTCCGGGGGCTTTAACAGTTCTGAAGTCAGTCAGACATTCGATGCGGCCGCAGGTTCAGCCGATCGGCAATAAGCGCTATTTTGGGGGTAAGAATCAAGAGAATTCTCAAAAAATGAACACTTTTGCCATTTTTTGTGAAAAAGATCCGGTTGGCGCGAAATGATAAATGGAGGGATAAACCCTCCATTATTTCCGTGGCATTGGCAAAAATCTTATTTAACGTTAAGGGTTACATCAATATTGCCGCGGGTGGCGTTGGAATAAGGACAGACCACGTGGGCTTTTTTCACCAGATCTTCCGCCACACTGCGCTCGATGCCCGGCAGAGAGATATCCAACTGCACCTCGATACCGAAACCATTAGGGATTTCCCCAATACCGACGGTGCCGTCAATTTTGGCTTCGGCCGGGATCTTCACTTTTTCTTTCGCCGCGACAAACTTCAGTGCGCCGAGGAAGCAGGCCGAATAACCGGCGGCAAACAGCTGTTCCGGGTTGGTGACTTCACCGCCCGCGCCGCCCATTTCTTTCGGTACGCCCAGTTTGACATCCAACACGCCGTCAGATGAGGTCGCACGGCCATCGCGGCCACCGGTTGCGGTGGCATGAGCACGGTACACAACTTTTTCAATCGACATACATCATTCCTTCTTTCTGGTTGGAGACATCACGGCGATTCCACTGGCGGAACGCCGTCATTGGTGTATCTTTCACGATTAAATCGTACACTATATATTTGATGCTTACTTACAGTTTAGTTCACCCATGCCGATCCTGCGTCCGGCATGGGGAGTCAAAGTTGGTTGATCAGCTTGCCGCGCAACTTTTCCAACTGCTGTTTGATATTGACGATTTCGTCGAGACTGCAATCGGTAGCGCACATTACCGCTTCCGGTACCGACTGCGCTTTCTCGCGCAGCGCACGACCGGCGTCGGTTAATGCAATAATCACCTGCCGTTCATCGACGGTGGCACGGTAACGCACTAATAGCCCGGCCGTCTCCAGCCGTTTCAGCAACGGTGTCAGGGTAGCGGAGTCGAGAAATAGCCGTTCGCCAATGTCCGTGACCCTGATTTCGTCCCGCTCCCACAGCACCAGCATCACCAGATATTGCGGATAGGTGAGATCAAGCTGGCTCAGCAGTTTACGGTACACCTTGTTCAGCGCCAGGTTGGCGGAGTACAGGGCAAAGCAAAGTTGCTGGTCGAGCAACAGCAAGTTTTTCGCTGTCGGTTGTTCGGTGTTTTCGATTTTCATGTTCTGAATATAGATAGTACACGATGTAATCGCAAACTATTTTTTAGCCGATATGCTACCTTGTTAAAAGCAGGGGATGCCACAGCGAGGTGCTGTGTGGAGGGAAAGGACATGACAGACACTCTGACAGAACGTGCGCGCCGTTACGCCACCAAGGCGCATGCGGCCATCGATCAGCGTCGCAAATATACTAATGACGCTTATATTGTTCATCCGCAGGCGGTAATGGAAATCGTCAGCAGCGTGCCACACAGCGAAGAAATGCTGGCCGCCGCCTGGCTACACGATACGGTAGAAGATACGCCTACGACCCTGAGTGATATCGAAAGCCACTTTGGCCCGCAGGTCGCCAGCCTGGTGGCGATGCTGACCAACGTCAGCGGCAGCGGGGACGGCAACCGCTTCGAGCGTAAAAACCGCGATCGCCGCCACAGCGCCAGCGCTTCACCGCAGGCCAAAACCATCAAGCTGGCGGACCTGATCGACAACACCCGTTCGCTACTGGACTATGACAGCCATTTCGCCCAAACCTACCTGATCGAAAAACAGCGGCTGCTGGAAGTGTTGACCGAAGGTGACCCTACCCTATGGCAGCAGGCGCATCATATTGTCGAAAAGGGGCTGGAAAGGCTGCAATTGCCACCGCATAACGTCCCGGCAAGCTGGTTTGAACATGCCCGCCAGCGCTACCGGGAAAGCGATGCGGCATAGCCGACAACGACTTCAGTGCGCAAAATAATGCATGCCGCCGTCTACCGGGATCACCGCTCCGGTGATATAGCGCGCTAGTGGGGAACAAAGAAATGCGGCCAGATAGGCCATATCCTCCGGCTCACCAAAGTAGCCTATCGGGATATTCTGTTTGATAAACGCCTGGCGCGCGGCCTCGGTCGGGTGCAGTTTTTCACGCACCTGTTCGCTATTAATCCGCCCAGGCTGCAGTGTATTGACGGTAATCCCTTGCGCCGCCACTTCGCCTGCCAGCCCCTTGGCCCACAGATGCAATGCCCCTTTGGCGGCGGTAGCCGCATTCAGACTACGCGGCTCCATCGAGCCGCTGATGTTGATCACGCGTCCCCAGCCCTGAGCCTGCATGCGGGGCAGCAACGCATGGGTTATCCGGCGCGCCGGTGTAAAGTTCAGGGCAAACGCCTCTTCCCAACCGGCATCGCCTTCGCTCAGTGACGTCGGGCGGGCACCTCCGACCGCATTAATCACAATATCAATGGTCCCGAAACGCTGCATCACCTGCGACATCATGCCCTCGAGCGCTTGCACATTGGTGATATCCGCCGCGATCACACAGGGCCGAATGCCACCGGCTTGTTCAACTTCGTCCGCCAGAGCCTGCAAACGATCTGCCCGGCGGGCTGTCGCCACCACAATGACCCCCTGCGCCGCCAAGACCCGCACCATACCCGCACCTATCCCTTCGCTGGCGCCGGTCACCAGCGCGATACGCCCCTGCAGATACAAATTCATAAGATATCCTAATTGAATAATTCAACCTGGTGACAAAGATAACGCCATTGAATCACGTCACGGTCTGTGTGAATATTCCGTAAACTCGCGGAAATACTGTGCAGGAATTCACTGATGTTCGATTGGCAGGATTTAAAACACTTCGTGGTGCTGGCACGCACCGGTTCATTGTCGGCAGCGGCACGGGAGCTGGGCTGCGATCACGCCACGGTAGGTCGACGGGTGGCGGCACTGGAGAAGGCACTCGGCGTGCCGCTGATCCTTCGTCTGCCGCGCAGCACGCCGCTGACGCAGGACGGGAAAGTGATTGCCGGCCTGGCGACCGACATCGAAAACCAAAGCCACGCCATTGTCCGCCATGCGCGCAGCATTGGTGAAACACCGCAAACCCAGGTGCGTATCAGCGCCCCGCCGTCGATTGCCGCGCGGGTTATTGCCCCGCAGATTGCGCAATTTCACCAGACTTTTCCGCATATTACGCTGATACTCTCCGGCGAATCGGCGATCGCCGAACTCGATCGCGGTGACGCCGAAGTGGCGGTGCGCATGGTGCGGCCACAACAACCGGACCTGCTGGTACAGCGCATCGGCATGATGCGCTATGCGCTGTATGCCACGCCACAGCACGCTGCCCTGCCCGAGGCGGCACGGGCCTTTATCGCCTACGACCATCACTACCAAAACCAACCGCATCAACAGTGGCTGCAACAGCTGTTGCAGGGCCGCCCGGTGGTGTTTCAGGCCAGCGACCTGTTCTCACTGCAAGAAGCCGCACGATCGGGGCTTGGTGCGGTAGTATTACCGACGTTTGTTGCCGATGGCGACCCAGATATGGTTACACTGCCCACGTCAATCGCAGCACCGACCCGTGAGCTGTGGCTGGTCACTTACCCGGATCTGGCTCGCTCGACGGCCGTGCGCGCGGTAATGAATTTTCTGACAGAAATCATCGGAGAAAAATGCCCACTGGCAGGCTAAAACATAAGGCATGCTAATTTGATACTGGACAAATCTGACGCGGCGGATTATTACTGGTCTCCACAGAATGGACTTTAGGGACTGGTTGAGATCATGACTTTGCGCACTGAATTTGGACGAATTCTGATTACCGGCGCGGGCGGCCGGGTGGCGACGGCATTCCGTCAATCGGTGGGAAATCGCTATCAACTGCGGCTGGCGGAAAAAGACCTCGGGCTACTAACCAACCTGCAGCCGAATGATGAGATCGTCAGCTTCGACATTGCCGATATCGCCGCCTGCCGCGCGGCCTGCGCCGACATCGATACCGTGTTGCACCTGGCGGCCGATCCCTCCCCCGATGCGGACTTTTGCCACTCGCTGATGGATAACAATATCCTCGGCACCTTCAATATTTTCCGCGCGGCAAAAGACGCAGGCTGTAAGCGCGTGGTCTTCGCCAGCAGTGCGCAGGCGGTGGAAGGTTATGCGCTGGATTATCAGATTAGGCCACAGGACGCACCAAAACCGAAAAATATGTACGGCGTCAGCAAGGCGTTTGGCGAAGGCATCGCCGCCTACTTTGCCCATCAGGAAGGGCTTTCTGCGCTGTCGGTACGCATTGCCAATTTCACCACACTGGAAGCGGGTGAACAGCTCAGCGCCCGCGATATGAGCGCTTTTCTCAGCCACCGCGACGCCGCCGACCTGCTGGAGCGCTGTCTGCGCGTTGAAGGCGTGCACCATGCGGTGGTGCACGGCGTTTCCAATAACCGCTATAAGCGGCTGTCGCTGGAAGAAACCAGCCAACTGCTCGGGTACTACCCGCAGGACGACGCGTTCAGCATCCTCGGTTTCGACTAAAGTTTGCTATCAATGCGCTGTAGCAGGTAAGGGAAAAACGGGTTGGATGCAATGCGCATCAACGAATCAAGACTGACCACCAACACCGAGCTTTCTCCGCGTGCGGCAATAGTGCCGAGGCTAATGCCGAATTCATCACGCTGCGCCGGAAAACGACCATAGAGTGAATCACTGACCGGGAACGGCAACGCCACGTGAGACAGCGAATAAATATCCGCTGGATAAGTCATGCCCAGTGGCTGCTCGCTGGCCGTGGTTGCCCCGGCTGGCGTGACGCTGGCGATCGCCTCGCTGCTTTCCGGTGAGGCGTTGGCGATCACCGTGGTCTGGTAGTGGCGAGGAGACGGCGGCAGCAGTTGGCTGACTGCCGCCGCCGCATTTGGCCGCAGCAGTGGCCCGAAGTTGACCGTACGATTGACGTCAAACAACACCAGTTCGCTGCCGTTAACCGGCAATTCGTTATATAACGCACGGATCACCGCCCGGGTGCTGACCGTGGAGTCCATCACCGACTGGAAGGTCAGTATCGGCGCTAATTTATCCAGCTTGCCGTCACGCGCCGCACGGGCGATTTGCTGTTGCAGACCATTACTGAGCAGATAGGACTGACGCGCTCCGTTCACCGGGAACGAGTTGTATTTGAAAGGGTTAAATTCCGGCAACACCCCGAGCCAGGCGGCTTTGGCAAACGCCGGAAACACCGCAGGCCAACCGGCAATACCGGCGAAACGAGCAAAACTGGTCACGCCGATCATCGGTGAGATCAGCACCAGTCGTTGTGGTGTCGCCAATTGCGGATCGTCCAATGCATCCAGCGCGTACTTCATCGCCAGCGCACCGCCGTTGGAAAAGCCAACAATATGCAGCGGCTTATCGCCCCCGGCTTTGCTGCGCGCCTCGCGCACGGCTAAACGTGTCGCCGCCAACCAGTCTTGCCATTCAATATCGGTTAACGCCCCCGGCACCGTACCGTGCGCAGGCAGGCGAATACCTACTGCCACATACCCGTGCTGCCGATAATTTTCGGCAATGTGCCGCAGGCTGTAAGGGGAGTCGGTCAGGCCGTGCAACAGCACCACCGCACCACGCGGTTCGCCCTGTGGCAGCAGCTCATAGGAACGGTTCCAGTCGTGGGCGAAGTGCTCGGGATAGATCGGGCTGCCGTCAAAGTAGCGGTTGAGTGGAATACGTTCGCTGGCGGAGAGTTTGTCCGTGACGTTAGCCTTCACCTCATCAAACACCCGGCTCTCTGCGGCCAAATAGCCCTGCCAGTCGGCCTTGTCCAGCTCGGCGGCCGACAGCTCGTGCGGAACAAAGGTGTGCCAGGTTTCCAGCGCCGGACCGCTCTGAGTGTCGTAAATGCGCACCGCAAACAGCGTGAGCAGCACGGTAACAACCACTATCGTCAGCCGTTTGGTCCATTTGATTATCGCCCTGGAAGGCATGCTCACTCCTGATTTCACGGTTATCCCAGCTGCGATTATAGAAGTTAAATGCTCTCAGGGCAGGTAGCGTAATGCCGGGTGTTTTGCCCGGCATTTTTATCGCATTACGGCTTTTCGGAGATTTTGCGCAGGTATTCGTTATTTTTAAACGCAATAATGATCATTTCAAAGCAGACGCGAGTAAACACGCCACCGATGATGATTGCGAACAGACCACGGAAAAACTCACCGTAGAACATCGCCCCAATCCCACCAACAATAATGCTCAGCAGGCACAGCCAGTAGACACCGGTGATGATTTTCGGCGTCAGCATCGCATCAAAAAAGAAAATGTTTTTCATTGTAAATCCTTCCTTAGGCCAGTATTTAATTATCCCAGAGGCGCCGCATCGGAGCGGCAAGCCCTTTTTGTCACACCGGTAATGATAGCGAGTAACGCGACCAAAAGCGCATAGAAATCAGCAGGCCATTACATAAGGGTTGAGGATGTTTAACAAAGTAGCTCACAATTTACTCGGCGGTTTGGCGGCGTTGCTACTGTTCAGCCAAAGCGCACTGGCGCAGGAAACGCTGATCTTTATGCGGCATGGGGAAAAACCGGCCAACAACAGCGGGCAGTTAACCTGCAAGGGACTGAACCGAGCGCTGGCGCTACCGAACGTGCTGCTGAACCGCTATGGCAAACCAGACTTTATCTTTGCCGCCGGGCCAAAAGAGAATAAGACCGGCAGTTCACTGCGGGCGCTGTCGACCATCATGCCCACCGCCGTACGCGCAGGGTTGCCGATCGGCATTCAGTTCCACGCCGATGACATCGACGGGTTGCAACAGGAACTGCTGAGCGATAAATACCAAAACTCACGCATTTTTATCGCCTGGGAGCACAAGAATCTCGATAAGGTGGTCAAGAACATCGTAGCCGCACGCGGGGGCGACGCCGATTCAGTGCCAAAATGGCCGGGCAGCGACTTCGACAGCATTTTCGTGGTCACGCTGGATCAAGACAAGGTTTCTTTTAGGCAGGAAAGCGAGGGTTTAACCGCATTGGCGGAGACCTGCCCTTCGGGGGGGTAATGCCAAACGGCCTTTGGCTGGTTCTGACAAGACGATAATCAGCAGCCCCGTGGATTTGCTATCGGGGGCTTAATCAATATAACAACTCTCCATTTCAAAATAATAAACAACTTGAATCATTTAAAAAACATATTGAAATTAAATGTTATCACTCTAAAAATATAGATTTATTATATATTGAAACAACCTAGGGTGAAGAGCAGTTAAAATTAAATAACCAACACCTGAATTTACTAATAACAAGTTAATACTTTGTATTTGGCCTGCGGGATTGAATATATACAGGAACATGTAAATATCTTTCTTAGCGGGGCTAAGGGTAGCGCCGCACTGATTAAGGAAAGATCATCATGGCTAAATCCCCTATCGGCACCACAGCCTCTACCGGGCACAAATGCCCAGAAAGCGGCGTCTGGACAGTTGTAGGTACACCATCAACCACCGCTCCCATTGCCAAAGGCAATACCATGCCACCCTATAATAACCAGGCTGTCACCTGGCGATTAACGCAATATGCCTAAGTCGTAAGTTACTAAGCCGCCTCCTCAGGATGCGGCTTTATCATAGATAACTAATGATCCAAATACAGATAGTGCATCCAGCTGGTCATGCGTAACAAGACCTTGCGCATGACCGCCACGTGGGTAAAGTGGTCGGAGTAAACCGCCACCTGCGAAAAAATCCCGTCAGGTAATTCGTCAATTTCGCGGTTGGGCGCCAGCTCAATTACTGCCAGCACACCGTCGCTGCTGGCGGCCACGCTCAGCGATTGTAGCGTCCCTTGCGCCTGGTAAGACCCGCCGGGAACTACCGGAAGAATTTTGATCAATTTACCGGGGAATACCTGGCCGGGAAATGCATCAAATACGACTTCGGCTTCGTCACCGGCCTTGAGGCGCAACAACGAATTTTGTCGGAACTGAGCAATGATTTGCCGTTTTTGCTCAGGGATAAACACCATCACCGGACGCAGCGGAATTGCCGCGGCATAGGTACCCGGGCGAATCAGCACTTGGGTCACGTAGCCGTCGCTGGGGGCACGGATCACGGTTTGATCAAGATTATATTTGGCCTCAGCCAACTGCGCCCTTAGGCTGACAATTTGGGACTGTTCCCCGTTAACCACGCTGTCTAGCTGACTTTTTATTTGTGCCTGCTCAGCCACTGAGCCTTTTACCAGCGCATCTTGCGCCAGATAGTTCTGCCGGGCGTTATCAATATCGCTTTCCGAAAATGGATTGACCTTGGCCTGACTGCCTCTGACATAGCGCTGGTAGTCTTTATATAACCGATCGCGTTCTGCGCTAACCCGAGAGGTATTGGCGATCGCTTCGTCGAGCTGCCCTTTAAGCACCTGAGTATTATTAATCGCGGTAACCAGGTCTGCCTCGAGCCTATTGACCCGAGCCTGGTAGCGAGCGGGATCTAATTTAAATAGCACTTCACCTTTTTTAATTAATACGTTTTGCTTATCTGTTACTTCGCTAACCACCCCTGTCACCTGTGGCGTAATAGGGATAGAGATAACCGCTTTTTGCGCCAGAAAAGTATAGGGATGGTTATAATTCATTAGCAGAATTAACGCCCCAATTAAAAATACGCCCCCCAATGCGGCCGTGGGTACGGTCCATTTATTGACCGGTATTTTGAAGATTTTAAATATAGACCAGGCAAAGGCGACATAAGTCAGGATAATAAGCAGGTCCATGGTGGCTACTCCGCAGGCGGCGTTTTATTATCAGCCAGTTTCATCTCCAGCTCCGCCACACGTTGCTGTAACTGTGCGAACGACGCCTCTTGACTTTGCATACCCCAACCACGCTCGGGGCGGTACAACGTGGCCCATATCCATAAAAACGGCCAGATCACGTGTAGAGTAAATAAACTCACCCAGCCCGCGACATGGATGGCATCGGCATGCGGATGGTTGCGTGCCTTGGCAATAAGATAGGGAATATCATGGAGAATAATGATCCCATAGAAAATAATAAGAAAAACCAGAATCAGTACACCCAACGCGAAGTAATTAAGAAACATAGCTGCCTCTAATTCACGAATCCAGTGTTCAATTATTAAAGATAGACCTGTTTTTAGCTTTTTGTGCTAAAACTGAATAAGTTTATTTCATAGGAAATTTATTATCGGATGTTTACTGGCATAGCAGTCGTTCTGCATTGATTTACTGTGGTTTATGGAATTTACGAAAACTATCAGGACAAGCTTTGGCGGAAGATCACAGGAGTCGAACCTGCCCAGGACCGCTGGCGGCCCCAACCGGATTTGAAGTCCGGCCGCCCCACCGGGGACGAGGATCTTCCTTCGGGAATCGGAAGCAAGGGGCTGATTATAGCGCAGTTTATCCCTGGCGCTAGCAGGGAATAACGGTAGCCCCCGACAATACGCCGGAGGCCGCTAATGTTAAGGCTTCAGCAAGTCCTTCACATCCAGCAGGATAAACTCGTTGTCATCCGCCACATTCGGCTGGCGGCTGGAGGAGAACGGGAAGTTATTATCGTTGCCGACGATGATATGGCTGCCATCCACCACGTCCACGTTTTCAATGGTGAAGAACGGGAAGGTCAGCACCCCGTTATTCAGCGGTTTGCGCGCCAGCTTGTTTGGGTCCTGAATGTTCATCAGATCTATATAAGCCAATTTATCGACCGGTTTGCCGACGTTATCGTCGGAAAAAGCGATTTTGTACACTCGCTTGAACTTAGCCACCTGGCTGAAGCAGTTATCGGTCGGTGCTCCCGCAGCGCAAGCTTTGTCCGCCGTGCCTTCGTTATTATCACGCTCGATCACCAGGCCGTGGGTGGCGTCAATCATGTTGAAATCACCGATGGCATTCTGGTTATCTTCCAACACATATTGCCAACTGCGACCGGTCCAGGCCTGCTGTTTCACGTCAAATTCCAGCACCCGCAAGTAGCGTTTACCGTCGATATTCTCGAATTTTTCACCGTCCCACAGCGCGCCTTCCAGCAACGGGTACAATTTGCTGCCGTCCGGTGACGCCGCCATGCCTTCAAAACCTTTGGAACGTGCTACCTGGAAGTTCTGTTTGCCGTCCGGTGCGCCCGGCAGGGTCAGCGTCGGGTTATCCGGCGACTTCACCACCTTGCCGTCGACCTTGGTATCGAACACTGCCAATACCTTACCGTTCAGATCGGCCTTAATCAGATAGGGGCCGAACTCATCGCCAATCCACAGGGCATTGCCGGCAAACTGGAAGCTTTCCGGGTCGAAATCGCTGCCGGTCAGGTAACGTTTATCGGTGCTTTCATTGATGATATGGAACGGCACTTTCTGATCGGGATCGTGCAGGAACACCGTTTTCAGTGGTGTCACAGTGCCGTTGTCAAAATCGATTTTGTAGTGATTGAGGTACAGCATGGCATCCGGTGAATTGGCCTTGCTGCCAAAACCGTTGTCGGTCAGCACCCAGTAGGTGCCGTCGGGCATATGTTTGATGCCGGAATGGCCCTGCAGCGGTTGCCCGTTGATCGGCAGGCCAATGCCGGTCATACGATCGGCAGATTTGCCCGCCACACTACCCAGTTCGGTGACACGTTTGCCGCTGGTGTATTTACCGCTTTGCTGCAAATCGCTGGGAGCATCCTGCGGTGCGGCAACGTTGGCTTTCACGGCCAGTAATGCGTGCCCTGCCAGGGTCGCCGGCACCGGTTGGGCTTCGGCCCACAGGTTAGAGCTCAGCGCCATACAGCCGGCCAACAGCGCCAGGCGGGTTTTGGTTATGTGCATGTCTTGGTTCCCTTTTTGTTGTTATCGCCCAGAGGTAAAAGCAACGTCACTATAGGGAACCGCAATGACAGTAATATTATTCGGCGAACGCCCGCCGGTAGCTGCGCGGATGGAAGCGCCAGGTGATGGCGATCAGCACCACCACCAGCAGCGCATGGATTTGCCAATCCAGTACAAAGCCGCCACTGTAATCGCGCAGCAGACCGGAAATATAGGGCGTGGTGCCCGCCAGCAGGAAACCGATACCCTGCATAAAAGCCACCAGTCGCCCCGCGGCCGCCGGGTGCGGAATATGGTCGAGCGCCAGCACCAGGCACAGCGGGAAGGCACCGCCCAGCCCCAGGCCGGAAACCAGTACCCACAACCACGGCAGCGTCTGCGGCAAATAAATCAGGCCGATAAAGCCGATCAGCTGCATGACTAATGCCAGCAATAATAACGGCCGACGATCTACCGATCGCGCCAGCGCTGGCAACAGCAGCGCCCCGACGACCTGCCCGAAGGTCATCAGCGCCAACAGCGCTCCGCTGGCCTGCGGCAGCCAGCCGAGCTGCATGTAATATGGCGGCAGCCAGGCAATCAGGCTGGTATAGCCGCCATTGATCAAACCAAAATAAGCGCCGAGCAACCAGGCACGACGGCTGAACCACAGGCTCGGCCCGCTGGAAGTCCCCGACGGCGTCAGGCGTGCCAGGCCACGGCTGACCGGCCACCAGGCGATTAACGCCACCAATGCTGGTACCGCCCACCAGGCCAATGCACTGTGCCAGTCGTGGCCGACACTCATCAGCCAGGGGGTGATCGCCGCCCCCAACCCGCCACCGCCCATCAGGGCCGCCGACCACAGCCCGGCCACCAGTGCCATCTGCTTGAGAAAGTGATGTTTGATAATGCCGGGCATCACCGCCTGGATCACCCCAATTCCCAGCCCACCCAACACTGCGCTCAGCAGCAATTGTGTGCTATCCGGAGCCAGCTCACGCCAGACGGCCCCCAGGCCAATCGCCAACAGGCTCAATACCACACTGGTACGTTCGCTGAACACACGGTTAATCGCCCCACCCGCCAGCGCCATCAACCCCATCATCAGCACCGGCAAGGTGGTCAACAGCGCCGCCCCGCCAAAACTCAGTCCGGTGGCCTGCCGCAATGTCGGCAACAACGGGCCGATCGAGGTCAACAGCGGCCGCATATTCAGGCCAATCAGCACCAGCGCCCACAGCAAGGGGTTGAACCAGCGGCGTAAGAAGGGGGGAGCAACAAATTGATTTAACACGGTCTATTCCTGAACTTCCGGGGTGAGGAGTGTGAGATCACAGAGTGACCGCCACAACGTTGCCTAACTCTAGGCTCCGCCGTTAGTATTGGGAAATTAAATAATAAAATAGCCAACAGTGGGAAAATGAATCGCTACCCGATGTTCAATCCGCAGTTATTGCTCAGCTTTGTCGCAGTGTGCGACAGCAACAGTTTCACTCGCGCCGCAGAGCGGGTGTTCTTGTCGCAGTCGACCGTCAGCCAACAGGTGCGCCGCTTGGAAGAAATGCTGGGCAAACCGCTGTTTGAACGTTCGTCCCATCAGGTATTGCTAACCGAGGAAGGCGTCAAACTGTTGAGCTATGCAAGACGCATCATCGCGCTGAATGAAGAGGCGCACGACGCCTTGACCGGCATCTGGCGTGACGGCGTACTGCGATTGGGAATGCCGGAGGATTTCGCTGCCCCCACCACCGAACTGTTGGCGGAATTCAGCCGTGCGCACCCGCATCTGCGGCTGGACGTCACCAGCGGACTGAGTGCCGACTTGCACAACGGCTACGCCCGTGAGGAGCTGGATCTGATCCTGGTGAAACAGCGCCGTAGCCAGCCACCGCGGGCCGCCCGGCCGGAACCGCTGCTGTGGCTGGACAGCCTGGCCTTCCCGGCAATAGAACAATCCCCGGTGCCGCTGGCGGTGTTCCCGCTCAATGGTTTGTACCGCGACGACCTGTGCCAGGCGCTGGATAACCTCGGCAAGCGCTGGCGTATTGGCTACAGCAGCGCCAGCCTGGCCGCACTCACCGCCGCGTCTGCCGCCGGGCTGGGCGTCACCCTGCTGCCAGCCAGTTGCCGCTTGCCCAGCCACCGGGTATTGGGCAGCGCCGAAGGTTTACCGCCAATCGACAACATTGAACTGGCGCTGTATTACCGCGACGGCGCCCCCGCCGCCACCCCGGCGCTGGCCGAACGGCTAAAGGCATTTTGTGGGTTGGTGTGAGGAAACCTGTAGCTTGATTAGCTACATATGTAGCCATAACGGCTACACCCGCCCTAATACCCCACCTCGCCATAACGCCCACGGTAGTCTTTGGGCGTCATGTCATAGCCTTTCTTGAACACCGAATAAAAATACTGCAGCGACGGGTAGCCACACATCTGCGAAATCTCGCTGATGGTCAACGAGGTTGCCGTCAACAAGTTGCGGGCGCGATCCAGCTTTTCCTGATGGATCACATGGTGGATAGTTTCGCCGGTCTCATCCCTGAAGCGTTTTTCCAGATTGGAACGCGACAGGCCGATCGCATCCAGCACCTGCTCAACCTTGATGCCCTTGCAGGCGTGATGACGGATGTAATGCATTGCCTGAATCACCGCCGGATCGCGCAGCGAGCGGAAATCGGTAGAACGGCGTTCAATTACCTTCACCGGCGGCACCAGAATGCGCTGCAACGGCAGTTCACGGCGATCGAGCAGTTGGTGCAGCAACTTGGCAGCACGGTACCCCATCTGGCGGGTGCCCTGCGCTACCGAAGACAGCGCCACCCGCGACAGGTAACGCGTCAGTTCTTCATTGTCGATGCCGATCACGCACAGCTTTTCCGGCACCGCGATGTCCAGATGTTCGCACACCTGCAGTAAATGGCGTGCCCGCGCATCGGTTACCGCGATGATGCCGGTTTGCTGCGGCAGGGTCTGCACCCAGTCCGCCAACCGGTTCTGCGCGTATTGCCAGTTATCCGGTGCGGTGGCCATACCCTGATACACCACGCCCTGATACTGCTCCAGCGCCACCCGCTGACGGAAAGCATGCTCACGTTCCTGCGCCCAACGCTTGCCGCCCTCGCTGGGTAAGCCGTAGAAGGCAAACCGATTGATGCCCTTTTCTTTCAGGTGGCTGAATGCCGCCTCCACCAATGCCTGATTGTCGGTGGCGATGTAGTGCACCGGCGGATAGTCCTCTTCGCGGTGATAAGAGCCGCCCACACCGACGATAGGCACCCTGACGTTGTGCAGCAGTTGCTCAATGGCGCCATCGTCGAAATCGGCGATCACCCCGTCGCCCAGCCAGTCCTTGATGTTGTCGATCCGGCAGCGAAAATCCTCTTCGATAAAGATGTCCCAATCGCACTGTGAAGCCTGTAAATACTCACCCACGCCCTCGACCACCTGGCGGTCGTACACTTTATTGGCGTTGAACAGCAAGGTAATGCGAAAGCGCTTTTCGAACATGGGCATCCCCGGTAACCCCCAGTGACTGTAGGGGGCGAATAAATTCGCCCCGATTAAGGCGGGCGCAGCATGCAGCGCCCCTACAATGTCTGGGGATAGGTGAGTGAGTCGCCTGGCTGCAACCTGAAAGCTACAGGGTATTATCTGCGAGAGCAGCAGACATCACCTCATAACTGTGAGCTCAGACGCTATTCTTTTATGCCCGGCGCTTGGTGGCAGAGTCCATCCATACCGCCAGCAGCAAAATGGCGCCCTTGACGATGTACTGCCAGAAGGTCGGCACGTCCAGCATGCTCATGCCGTTATCCAGCGACGCCATGATGAAGGCGCCCATCACCGCACCCGCCACGCTGCCGATACCCCCGGCCAGGCTGGTGCCGCCAATCACACAAGCGGCGATGGCGTCCAGCTCGGCGATGTTGCCCGCCGAAGGCGAACCGGCCCCCAGCCGCGAACTGAGGATCAGCCCGGCAATCGCCACCATCAGGCCATTGATGGCAAACACCGCCAGTTTGGTGCGCTCGACGTTGACGCCCGACAGCCGCGCAGCGTCAATATTGCCGCCGATGGCGTAGATCCGACGGCCAAAGGCGGTACGAGTGGCCATAAATATCCCCGCCAACATCAGTGCAGTGAGGATCAGCACCGGCGTCGGCACCCCACGGTAATCATTGAGCAAATAGATGGCCCCGAGCACCAGCAGCGCCAAAATACTTTGTCGGGTGACATCACCGCCTGCTGTCGCCACCGGCAAACCGAGCTGCGCACGCCGACTACGCCGCCGCCACTGCCAGGCGACA
This sequence comes from Serratia proteamaculans, assembly GCF_004684015.1. Taxonomy (GTDB): domain Bacteria; phylum Pseudomonadota; class Gammaproteobacteria; order Enterobacterales; family Enterobacteriaceae; genus Serratia; species Serratia proteamaculans_F. The sequence goes on along the minus strand of NZ_SRIA01000001.1, from coordinate 119,479 downwards.
AACAGCATCAGCCCAACGGCGCCGATGCCAAAACCCAGACCGTTCGGCAAATAGCTCTGGCCAATTTGCGACATCGCACTGCTGGTCGGCGCAACGGTGGTGCCATTGGTGATGCCAATCAATATGCCGCGAAAGGCCAGCATCCCGGCCAGGGTAACGATAAACGACGGAACCTTGCGATAGGCGACCCACCAACCGTTCCAGGCCCCCAACAGCAGGCCGGCCAGCAGCGTCACCACGATGGTCAGCGGCAGCGGCCAACCCAGCCAAACGTCAAAAATCGCCGCCGCGCCGCCTAACAGCCCCATCATCGAACCGACTGACAAATCGATTTCTGCCGACACAATCACGAAAACCATGCCGACCGCCAAAATCCCGGTGATCGCCGTCTGGCGCAGCAGGTTGGAAATATTACGCGCGCTGAGATAGGCCCCTTCGGTGGTAAAGGTAAAGAACAGCATAATGACGACTATCGCCGCCAACATCACAAACACCTGCAAATTGATGGATTTCAGTTTCACTATGGGTTTTTTCTCCACCATTGCCGGCACAATCGCTTCAGACTGCGTGTTTTTCGACATCTGTTTCACTCCTCAATGCGGCTTCCATCACCTGTTCCTGGGTCAGACCCTGATTGATCAACGAAGCCTTGATTCGCCCCTGGTGCATCACCAAGACCCGATCGCTTAACCCCAGCACTTCCGGCAGCTCCGAAGACACTACGATCACCGAAATCCCCTGCTGCGCCAGTTGATTGATTAACTTATAGATTTCGTGTTTGGCACCGATATCGATACCACGCGTCGGCTCATCCAGAATGAGAATTTTCGGTTTCAGCAGCAGGCACTTGGCGAGGATCGCCTTCTGTTGGTTCCCCCCGCTCAACCGGGCAATCGCCAGTTCAGGCGAGGACGTTTTTACCTTTAGCTGGGCCAGCGACTGGCGAATGGTCGCCTGTTCCCTGGCATCATCAATCACCGTCAGCACGCCGCTAAAATCGCTCAGCGCCGCCAACGTCATATTGGCCCCCACCCCCATCACCGGCACGATGCCATCACGCTTGCGGTCTTCCGGTACCATGGCAATGCCATAGCGCATCGCCTGGCGGCAATTGTTGATAACGGCCGGTTGCCCATTAAGGCTAATGCTCCCCTGCCAGCGGCCAGGGTAGACGCCGAACAGACACTGCATGGTTTCGGTACGTCCGGAGCCGACCAGCCCGGCCACACCGAGGATCTCGCCGCGTCGCAGACTGAAGGAGACATCGTCCACCCGACGAACGTGGCGATTCACCGGGTGCCAGGCCGTCAGGTTTTCCACCTGCAGGACAACTTCACCGATATCATGCTGTTGCTGCGGATAGAGCTCGGTTAGTTCACGCCCGACCATCATGGCGATAATGTCGTCCTCGCTCATTTCCGCCGCCGGGCGCGTACCGATATGCTTGCCATCGCGGATCACGCAGATCAGATCCGAAATCGCCTTCACCTCATTCAATTTGTGCGAAATGTAAATGCAGGCGATGCCGTGATCGCGCAGATCCTCGATGATCGCCAGCAGCGTGGCGGTTTCACTTTCGGTCAGCGACGCCGTCGGCTCATCGAGCACCAGCAGCCGCACCTGCTTGTTCAGCGCCTTGGCGATTTCCACCAGCTGCTGCTGCCCCAGACCCAGTTCGCCGATGGGGGTGTTGGGATCCACCTCCAGCTTGACCTGCGCCAGCATCCGTCGGCAGCGCAGATACATGGCGTCATAATCCATTACGCCGTATCGACGCCACTCATTGCCGAGAAACATGTTTTCCAGCACCGTCATCTGTTTCACCAGTGCCAGTTCCTGATGAATGATGGCGATGCCTTTCTGCTCGGTATCGCGAATGTTTTTCGCCGCTAATAAATCATCAGAGAAATAAATATCGCCCTGATAACTGCCGTGCGGATATATACCGCACAGCACTTTCATCAGGGTGGATTTTCCCGAACCGTTTTCACCACACAGTGATAATACCTGGCCTGCCTCTAACTTCAGGCTGACATTATCTACCGCCTTGACCACACCAAACTGCATGGTGATATTTTTCATTTCTAATAGGCTGGGCATTATTCCCCCGTATTACCGGTTAGCGGAATTAATTAATCTCGGCTTTTTTATGGAAACCGTCGGCAACAATGGTGCTGTCGATATTCGATTTATCGACCGGAATAGGGGTTAATAACCAGGATGGCACGTCTTTGCTGCCGTTATTTAATGTGGCATTGGCCTTCGGCTGTTCACCCTTGCCCAGCTGCACTGCGATGCCCGCCGCCTCGTCGGCCAGCTTGCTGATTGGCTTATAGACCGTCATGGTCTGGGTGCCGGCGACAATACGCTTCACCGCCGCCAAATCGGCATCCTGACCGGAAATAGCCACCTTGCCCGCCAGGCCCTGTGCGGCCAGCGCCTGAATAGCACCACCGGCAGTGGCGTCGTTGGATGCCACAACCGCGTCAATCTTGTTATTGTTGGCTGTCAGCGCATTTTCCATGATTTTTAATGCGTTTTCCGGCAACCATCCGTCGACCCACTGATCGCCCACCACTTTGATTTTTCCACCGTCGATCAGCGGTTGCAGCACCTTCATCTGTCCCTGGCGGAACAGCTTGGCGTTGTTATCTACCGGCGAGCCGCCCATCAGGAAATAATTGCCCTGCGGCACCCGTTGCACCAGGCTTTGCGCCTGCAACTCCCCGACCTTTTCGTTATCAAAGGAGATGTAGAAATCGATATCGGCGTTATTGATCATGCGATCGTAAGCCAGCACCTTAATGCCTTCCCGCTTGGCCTCGCTGATGACGTTGCTCAACACCTTGCCGTTATAAGGAATAATCACCAGCACGTCGACGCCACGGTTGATCATGTTTTCAATCTGCGCCATCTGGGTTTCTTCATTGCCATTGGCCGACTGAACAAACACATCCGCCCCCAACGCTTTGGCTTTGCTGACGAAGATATCGCGGTCTTTTTGCCAGCGCTCCAGGCGCAGGTCGTCGATCGCCATGCCGATTTTGACTTCTTTGCTAAACGCCGGTTGGCTGGCCAGCGCCAGCAGCGCGCAGACCGAAAGGAACACAGGTTTGAATTTCATCTTATATACCTTTGTTATTTAACGGATAGATGGCAATAATTGAAACGGGCCGGTTACCCAGCTTAGAGCGGATTGTTATCGGTTATTTAATATTCAGCAATTACTGATTTTTACCGGCCAATTATGATTTTTGGTTTATTGTTGTTTTTATGATGGCGGTCATGCTTTCACGCTGAAAAACAGCAGGTCGACAAATAAAAATAAATTAAGCCTTTAATAAACTGCGGTTAATAGCCAATTATGAGATCTGCCGCACATTTAATAATTCTGTGAATTTAAGTGTGAAATAACGTAATTGAGCCGCCTGTCGCAAACTCCGAAGATAAAGCCATCCCGTAAACCGGGCATTGCTACCCAGGAGTCGATAATGCAATCTTATTTTGATCAGCTTGAACAAGTGCGCTACGAAGGCCCCACCAGTAATAATCCACTGGCCTTTCATCATTACAATCCGGATGAACTGGTGCTTGGCAAGCGCATGGCGGAACATCTGCGCTTTGCCGCCTGCTACTGGCACACCTTCTGCTGGAACGGTGCGGACATGTTCGGCGTCGGCTCGTTCGATCGCCCCTGGCAACAGCCGGGCGACGCACTGGCGCTGGCCAAACGCAAAGCCGACGTGGCATTCGAGTTCTTCCACAAGCTGAACGTCCCCTATTACTGCTTCCATGACGTCGACGTCTCGCCGGAAGGCGCCTCACTGAAAGAGTATCTGCACAACTTTGCGGTCATGACCGACGTGCTGGAAGAAAAACAACACAGCAGCGGGGTAAAACTGCTGTGGGGCACCGCCAACTGCTTTACCCATCCGCGTTACGGTGCCGGTGCGGCCACCAATCCGGATCCGGAAGTGTTCAGTTGGGCGGCCACTCAGGTGTTCACCGCCATGAATGCTACCCAACGCCTGGGCGGTGAAAACTACGTGTTGTGGGGCGGCCGTGAGGGCTATGAAACCTTGCTCAATACCGATCTGCGCCAGGAACGTGAGCAAATTGGTCGCTTTATGCAGATGGTGGTGGAACACAAGCATAAAACCGGTTTCCAGGGCACCTTGCTGATCGAACCCAAACCCCAGGAGCCGACCAAGCATCAATACGATTACGACGTCGCTACCGTTTACGGCTTCCTCAAGCAGTTCGGTCTGGAAAAAGAGATCAAGGTGAATATCGAAGCCAACCACGCCACGCTGGCAGGCCACTCGTTCCACCATGAAATAGCCACCGCCATTGCGCTCGGCATCTTTGGTTCCGTCGATGCCAACCGGGGCGACCCTCAGTTGGGCTGGGATACCGACCAGTTCCCAATCAGCGTGGAAGAGAACGCATTGGTGATGTTCGAAATTCTCAAGGCCGGGGGCTTTACCACCGGCGGGCTGAACTTCGATGCCAAGGTGCGCCGCCAAAGCACCGACAAATACGACCTGTTCTATGGCCATATTGGGGCTATGGATACCATGGCGCTGGCGCTGAAGGTCGCGGCAAAAATGGTGACCGACGGCCAGTTGCATCAGCAGGTATCAAACCGCTATGCCGGCTGGAATGGTGAATTGGGCCAGCAAATTTTGCAGGGCAAACTGTCGCTCGAGGCGCTGGCGCAGTACGCTGAAGGACATGCACTGGCGCCACAGCACGTCAGCGGTCGCCAGGAACAGCTCGAAAACCTGATGAACCGCTATCTGTTCGGCTAACTGACCCCCGCGCGGCACTCGCCGCGCCTTTAAGGATCTTTTCCATGTATATCGGCATCGACCTCGGTACGTCCGGCGTAAAAGTCATTTTGCTCAGTGAGCAGGGCCAATTGCTCGCCAGCCACGGTGAGTCGCTGCCCATCTCCCGCCCGCATCCCTTATGGTCAGAGCAGGCCCCGCAGGATTGGTGGCACGCCACCGATCGCGCCATGCTGGCACTGGGCAAACAACACAGCCTGCAACAGGTAAAGGCCATCGGTCTCAGCGGCCAGATGCACGGCGCCACGCTGTTGGACGCACGGCAACAGGTGCTACGCCCGGCCATTTTGTGGAATGACGGCAGAAGTGGCGCGCAATGCCAGGCACTGGAACAGGCAGTGCCGCAATCGCGACAAATTACCGGCAATCTGATGATGCCGGGCTTCACTGCCCCTAAACTGCTGTGGGTGCAACAACATGAACCCCAGGTGTTTGAACACATCGATAAGGTGTTGTTACCCAAAGATTATTTACGCTGGTGCCTCACCGGCGACTTCGCCAGCGACATGTCGGACGCCGCCGGCACCGGCTGGCTGAACGTGGCGCAGCGCGACTGGAGCGACGAGATGCTGGCCGCCTGCGGCCTGACCCGCCGCCAGATGCCGCAACTGTTCGAGGGCAATCAGGTCACCGGCCAAACCCATACCGAACTGGCCCGGCGCTGGGGCATGTCCCCGGTACCTGTCGTGGCCGGTGGCGGTGATAATGCCGCCGGGGCGATCGGTGTGGGGCTGTACCAGGCCGGGCAGGCAATGCTGTCACTCGGGACCTCGGGGGTTTATTTTGCGGTCAGCGACGGCTTTCTCAGCAACCCGGCCAGTGCGGTGCACAGCTTCTGCCATGCGCTGCCCGACACCTGGCACCTGATGTCGGTGACCCTCAGCGCCGCCTCCTGTCTAGACTGGGTCTGCCAACTGACAAACGTCGAAGACGTCGCCACCCTGCTGCGCAATGTTGAACAGGCCCCCCCGGCGGCGGCTCCGCTGTGGTTTCTGCCCTATCTGTCCGGCGAACGGACGCCGCATAACAATCCGAACGCCAAGGGGGCATTCTGGGGCCTCACCCACCAACATGGGCCGAACGATCTGGCTCGTGCGGTGCTGGAAGGCGTCGGTTTCGCCCTGGCCGAAGGCATGGACGTGCTGCACGCCAGCGGTCTGCAACCCTCCAGCATCACCCTGATTGGCGGCGGGGCGCGTAGCCCGTTCTGGCGGCAAATGCTGGCGGATATCAGCGGTCAACGGCTGGAATACCGCACCGGTGGTGACGTCGGCCCGGCATTGGGCGCGGCACGGCTGGCGCAGATCGCACTGAACCCGCAGCGTCCACTCGGCGAACTGCTGCCTGAGTTGCCGCTGGAGCAGGTACACATCCCAGATGCCGAGCGCCACCAGCAGTACGCTAAGCAGCGCAGTACCTTCCGCGAACTCTATACTCGCTTGTTGCCGCTGATGTAAAACCAGAGGGGGCATTAGCGTTGCCCCCTTATTATTGCCAAATCGAATAGTCTCCAGTGGCAAATGTCACTGCCAACCCGTCGGCTCCTCTCCTAAATTGGTGGCTGTCTTTTGACGCACTTCACCTCTGGATTAAGGAACTGAACGTGGAAAAAAACCAACAACAAAGCCGCAGAGCTTTCCTCAGCCAAACCGGCAAAATTACCACTGCCTGCGCGGTGATCGGCCTGACTGGCGGCGTGGCACAGGCCGCCGTACCGGCTGGCAGCCCTTGTTTACCGGAGGCCCAACCCATGACCCTGACCGACAGCCACTACTGGCTGAGTGACGTGCGGCTGGAAGAGGGTTTCGAGTACGATGGCGACACGGTGACAGGCACCCGCACCGCGCTCTATCAGCTTGAAATCAAAGACGGCAAGATTGCGGCTATCCACCCGAAGGATGCAGCGGCACCCGCCGGCGTCCCGCGCTATCAGGCGCAGGGCCAGTTGCTGCTACCGGCATTTCGCGACATGCATATCCACCTGGATAAAACCTTTTACAGCGGCCCCTGGCAGGCACCGCGCCCACGCCAGGGCAAAACCATCATGGATATGATCGCGCTGGAACAAACATTAATCCCCAAACTGTTGCCGACCTCGCAACAACGTGCGGAAAACCTGATCGCCCTGCTGCAATCCAAAGGCAGCACCGTGGCACGCAGCCACTGCAATATCGATCCGGTCAGCGGGTTGAAAAGCCTGGAACACCTGCAACGGGCACTGGAAAAGCATCAGGCGGACTTCAGCTGTGAAATCGTCGCCTTCCCGCAGCACGGGCTGCTGCATTCCAAAGTCGACGGTTTAATGCGCGAAGCCATGCAGATGGGGGTGCAATACGTTGGCGGACTGGATCCGACCAACGTCGACGGGGCGATGGAGCCGTCACTGGATGCGATGTTCCAGATTGCCCTCGACACCGGCAAAGGCGTCGATATCCACCTGCACGAAACCAGCCCGGCCGGAGTGGCCGCCATCAACTACATGATTACCACCGTAGAAAAGAACCCTTCGCTGCGCGGAAAAGTCACCATCAGCCATGCCTTTGCCCTGACCGCGCTAAACCCGAATGAACTGGAGGAAACCGCCACCCGACTGGCGGCGCAGCAAATCACCATCGCCTCCACAGTGCCGATTGGCGGACTGATGATGCCACTGCCGCAGCTCAGCGAAAAAGGGGTATTTGTGATGACCGGAACCGACAGCGTGATTGACCATTGGTCCCCGTTCGGCACCGGCGACATGCTGGAAAAAGCCAACCTTTACGCCCAGCTCTACCGGGGTTCCGACGAGTTCCATCTGTCGCGCGCCATGGCGATTTCCACCGGCGGCGTGCTGCCGCTCAATGACAAAGGCCAACGAGTGTGGCCCAAAGCCGGAGACAGCGCGGAGTTCGTGCTGATTGACGCCAGCTGCTCCGCCGAAGCGGTGGCCCGTCTGCCGACGCGCCGCGCTACCTTCCATCAAGGGCGGCTGGTGGCCGGTCAGGTCGGCAAAGCCTGATGCTGGTCCGCTAATGCCACCATGATGGCCGTTTTTGGCCTTCTTCCTTGCAGGATAACGGCTCAGTATGGCGTTACACCTAATTGGCGGAGGGCCGAAAATGTCACATAGCGCGTTATTGATCATCGATGTTCAACAATCCTTTCAGCATCGTCCATTCTGGCAAGAGGACGATCTCCCCACTTTCCAACAGGCGTTGAGTCGGCTGATCGAAGGCTGTCGCCAGCAGGGTGTAGCGCTGGTTGATGTCTTCCATGTCTCGCCGCAAGGGCCATTTTCCCTGGCGTCCGGCTGGGTAAAGCGCCTGCCGTTCCTCAACCATCAGCCCGATGTCACCATACACAAACAGGTGCACAACGCGCTGACCGAATCCGGCCTGGATGCCTGGCTGCGCCAACGGGATATCAAGCATTTGATTATCTCCGGCATTCGTACCGAACAGTGCTGCGAAACCACCACCCGGGTGGCGGCCGATCTCGGCTATCGGGTGACTTTCGTGACCGAGGCCACGATGACTTTCCCGATGCAGCACCCCGACGGAGAAGTCTTTACCCCCGAACAACTCAAGCGGCATACTGAGACGGTGCTGGTCGACCGTTTCGCCCGCATCGCCAGTGTGGATGAGGCTCTGGCGCAACTCTCACAGGAGTCACCATGCCGCAGGCCGTCTACTTTCTGATGCTGCCCCAGGTACTGTCGCTGGACGTCAGCGGCCCGGCCGAAACCCTGCGCCTGGCCGGGCAGTTCAGCCTGCATTACATCGGCCCACTGCCGCAGGTCACCTGCTCGGTTGGCATGACGTTGAGTCAGCTACAACCGCTGCCTGAGCGGCTGGAAGACGGCGCTATCTTAGTGGTGCCGGGCGTCAGTGATTCGCAGCATTTCTTCGCCACTGCACCGGCCGAACAGGCCCGCCGCTGGCTGGCCGCACTGCAACCCGATCTGCAGCAGCAGCGTATCACGCTGGTCTGTGTCTGTTCCGGCGCCCTGCTGGCGGCACAGGCCGGTTTGCTCGACGGCTACCAGTGCACCACCCATCACGACGTGATCGAACGCATGCGCCAGCAGGCCCCGGCAGCGCAGGTGAAAGAAAATCGCATCTTTGTTGAAGACCGCAGTGTTTACACCAGCGCCGGTATCACTGCCGGTATCGATCTGGCACTGCACCTGATTAATCGCCAGTGTGGTGCTACCCGGGCGATGGAAATTGCCCGGGAAATGGTGGTGTATTTTCGCCGTTCCGGCGACGACCCGCAGCTTTCGCCCTGGCTCCGCTACCGTAACCATCTGCACCCGGCGGTACACCGGGCGCAAGACGTGATGGCCGCCGAGCCGGAAGCGGAATGGTCGGTGCCGCAGGTGGCGGAAAAGGCCCACGTCAGCAGTCGCCATCTGGCACGGCTTTTCCGCAGCCATGTTGGCATCAGCGTGCGTGAGTACCATGAGCAACTACGGCTGGCGGTGGCGCAGCAGCGCCTGCAGCAAGGCTATGGGCTGGAGAAAGCGGCGTTGGCCGCAGGGTTTTCCTCCGGCCGCCAACTGCGCCGTGCCCAGCAACGTGGCTCAAGCGGGTTATGACACCAGCCGCCGAGGGTCTATTTTCTGCAGGCCCACCGACAGCAGCAGGCTAAGCGCCAGCGCCACGCCGAATACCCAGAAGATATCCAGCAACGGATGAGTGGTCAGTTCCAGGTGCCGGTTGCGCATAAAGTTAACGATAATGGCGTGAAAACCGTAGATCGCCAGCGAATGCCGGGAAAAAACGCCCAACCAGCCAATCGGCTCCGGCAGGCAGTTTTTAAACCAGATAACCAACGATACCGCCGCGATAAACACCAGCGGGCCGCAGTAAATGTAATAGGTATCGGCGAAGTTGCCGTTAATGAACATCTGACTTTTGGTACCCTGAATAATCAACGCCACACAGGACATAAAACCCACTGCCGCCAGCCAACTGACAGCGCGCCCCTGGGTATCCATCATGCCAATCGCCCGTCCGGCCAACGCATACAGCAGGTAATAGAAGGTATCGCCGTAAATATACAGATTCACTGGCAGCAGGTGCGCATTGCCCAGGGTCAGCGAGCTGGTATTAGGGTTGGCGATCACCGCCAGGATCACCAGCACAGCGGCCAAATAGCGGCGCGATACCGGTTTGACGTTGATCAGCGGCGACAGCAAGTAAATGACCGCAATCGCATAGAAGAACCACAGGTGATAGAACACCGGTTTGAGTAGCATGCCGCGCAGCGACGGCCAGAAGCCGATTTTGGTGAACGTCGCGATATAGATCAACGCGATGGTGCTGTAGAACAGGATGCAACAGCCAATGCGGATGAAATGTTTCTTACCGGCGCTCTTCTCGCCGAAAAACAGATAACCGGAAATCATGAAAAACAGCGGAACCGAGACGCGTGACAGCGAGTTCAGCACGTTGGCGATATCCCAGTTGTGTTCCCCCACCGCCACCCCGCTGGTAACGTAATAGGTGGTCGCGTGGATCATCACCACCATCATGCACGCCACCGCACGCAAGTTATCTATCCAGCCAATTTTATTACTCAAAAGATCGCCCGCAATATTGTCATCTTCGTTTGTTATAAAGAGGTTAACCAGCGAAAGTGTGGGTGGCAACCCTGGTGGGTAATATCAGAATGTGCTGAAACAACACCTGATGATTGCCAAGGTGAACAATTGGCGGCAAAATAGCCGCCACAACTCGCTCAGATAGCGCTTCCCGCCCTGACAGTTCCTTATTTTTTCTTCACTTTCAGTACGATAACTATGAAAACAACATTACCACCTGCGGCTCGCTTGGGTCGACAGGCGCTTTTATTCCCTCTTTGTCTGGTGCTGTTCGAGTTCGCCACTTATATCGCCAACGATATGATCCAGCCTGGCATGCTGGCGGTGGTGGCCGATTTCAACGCCGGAGAAGAGTGGGTGCCAACCTCAATGACCGCCTATCTGGCCGGCGGTATTTTCCTGCAGTGGCTGCTGGGGCCGTTGTCGGATCGCCGTGGTCGTCGCCCGGTGATGCTGGCCGGCGTGGCGTTCTTTATCGTCGCCTGTCTGGCGATTTTGCTGGTGACCAGCATCGAGCAATTTATCTTTATGCGCTTCCTGCAGGGGATTGGGCTTTGCTTTATCGGTGCCGTCGGCTACGCCACGATACAGGAATCCTTTGAGGAGTCGGTGTGCATAAAAATCACCGCGCTGATGGCCAACGTGGCGTTGATCGCCCCACTGCTCGGGCCATTGGCCGGTGCAGCGCTGATCCACGTCGCGCCGTGGCAGAGCATGTTCGTGCTGTTCGCGGCGCTGGCGGCGTTTGCCTTTTACGGCCTGTGGAAAGCGATGCCGGAAACCGCAACGCTGCAGGGGGAGAAATTCTCGGCCGCCAACCTGTGGCGTGACTATCGCCAGGTGCTGTCCAACCGCCGCTTTGTCTGCGGTGCGTTGGCCATTGGTTTTGCCAGCCTGCCATTGCTGGCCTGGATTGCCCAGTCGCCGGTGATCCTGATCAGCGGTGAATCACTGTCGACGCTGGATTACGGCCTGCTGCAGATCCCGGTGTTCGGCGCGCTGATCCTCGGCAACCTGACGCTGGCGCGTCTGACCGGCAAGAACAGCGTACAACGGCTGATCAAGCTGGGTGCCGGGCCGATGATGCTGGGGCTGCTGATCGCGGCGCTGGCCACCCAGTTCTCTGCCCACGCCTACCTGTGGATGACCGCAGGCCTGAGCCTGTATGCTTTCGGTATTGGGTTGGCCAACGCCGGGCTGTATCGCCTGACGCTGTTCTCAAGCTCCGTCAGCAAAGGCACGGTTTCCGCCACCATGGGCATGCTGAGCATGATGGTGTTCACCGTCGGCATCGAGCTGGCAAAAGTGGCTTATGTGTGGGGCGGCAGCGGGTTATTCAGCCTGTTCAACCTGGTAAGCGGCCTGTGCTGGCTGACGCTGGTGGCGCTGTTCCTCAGCAAACGCCGCAGCGGCGATGTGACACCGACGGCAACGACAAGCCTGTAATCTTATCTGATGGGGTGCTGAGCCCCATCAGGCATGAGGGAGATATAACGTTTGTAAGCGGGTTAACGCCATATTGATTGCCGTCTTATCGAACAATCCCGCCTTCCGTTGCGCCCAACGCTCACCTGCAGGCCAGTGACGAATACCCTCTGCCAGCGACTCCTCGTCGGCGGAGACATGTTCCTGGCAGACTAACCAATCAATGGTCGAGAGCAATTCCAATCCATAAGGCGATTCAAAGCCATCAATCAACTCCGTTGTCTTCTGCAACGCAGGTAACCAGGTTTTAGCTTCACTTTTGAGATAAGCAAGTACCACATCGCGCTTGGTATCATTAAACCAGATAATATCCAATGGCTTAGCATCACCCAGGCGTTTCTCACAGCGTAAATAACTCCCATCCAAACCGTTAAGCAAATGACGCAGTCTGTCCGCATAAGGGCCATAATTCTGAGCTTTAAACTGGAGATTCAAGGGGTTTTCAACCTGTTGCGCGATGATTGCACGTTCCAGGAACCACGCCAGCTTTTGTATTTCAAGTAAACTGCACTCCATCCCCAGGACCCAATAGCGACGGACCAATTCAGCAATCAATGCCCGCGCTGGAGTGAGTTTTTCAACACCCACGCTTTTTGCCACATTCTGATATTTTTCAATGGGTTCATAAATAATGATATCCACCTGCGGCAAATCACTGAGCTCTTGAATAATCACATCACGAACCGCTGCCCAGTCCAATCCTCCATGCCCAGCCCCAAGAGGCGGGATGGCAATTGAAGCAATCTCTTTTTGCATGATGAAGAGGCGGAGATCGCGTAATCCTTCAACAATCCACTCTAATTGGGACGGGCTGCGCCAATGTTGTTTAGTTGGAAAATTAATAATCCAACGCGGCCCCATTAACTCACCAGTATCGGTAACGAACATTTTGCCAGTTTGCACCGCCCCGGCCTTACATGCCGCTGAATAGGCTTTCATATTGGCCGGGAAACGCTCTTTGAACATCAGGGCAATGCCTTTACCCATGACACCAACGGTATTAACGGTGTTGACCAGAGCCTCTGCAGGCGCATCCAGCAGGTTACCTTGTGTAAAACGAATCATTGGTTTCCCCCACCATTAAAATACCAATCAGGCAAACACTGTATGTTCAGCAAATGACCGATTTCTTTTTGCAATTTTTCTTGTAACACCGGGCTATAACAGACAATCCCCAACAATGCAGTGACGGGCAAATGTTGATGGACCAAAGCCTCAGCCTGATAACGCTCTATTTGCTCAGGTTTATCGAGAACCCGGTGGAAATGGCGTTGCTGTAATAATTCCCAGTCAATTTTATCCAACTGTTCAAGATGGCTATAGTAACCAGCCATAGGGGTATAGGCATGACGATCGGTAAACACAAAAACCCGCTCTAACTGCTGCAACCGATGCAGGCTTGAAACCAGGATGACTATGTCTTCGTTATCCTGCCGGGTTACGCCGCCACGGCCAGTGTGAATATTGTACAGCATCGGTGAGAACGGCGTGAAATAGAAAGGAATATAGTCGTTTAGTGTCCCGCCTGGAGCAACAGGCACTCTGCGTTGTTTGCGGCGTTCAATCAGCTCCATGTTACCAATATTCACCCAGTCAGAAGCTTTTATCTCGCTGCTACCGGCATACAACCCATTAGCCAGGATCCAGGGAAGATTATCCTTGTGAACAATACGCCAAATCAGCGCTTTTTGGGGATTCAGGCTCTTATAGTTCGCCATGTTGCTTCAAAAACATCCATTGGTTAACGGTCACTCGGGGAGTATATTTAGTCTCTGCAAGCAACGCATCTACTTGCTGCTTCGTCTCCTCATCTTTACACCAAATCGTGTTAAACAACGCAGGCTCAACCTTTCCCGGTGCTAAGCACTCCGCCATACAGACACATTTTGATTGGCTATCATGATAGTCACGCCGCTCCATACTCTCCCAATCAATCTGACCGATACCTTCCAGATAATCAAACAGTTGTATATCTTCATGAGAAAGAGGATGACGAGAAACAATATGCCAATTATCGCGTTCTGCAATCTCACGACGGACACTGATGATAATAAATGCTTTGCCCTGGTGTTCGGATTGAACCCTGCCATCAAAAGGGTTATTGGCAAAAAAGTGGAACGGTACCCGGTAGTCCAAACCCAGTTTTTTCCGTTTTTCTAAAATGCCACCGTCTGCAACATCTTCAAATAATTCAGAATTAAGCTCAGCTCGGGTTAATAACCCCAGTTGCAAAATAGAAGATAAATTACTCAGGCTGGTTAAATGATATAGCAGTTGCCCATGTTCAATACTTCCCATGATATTCATCCTTAAATACATTAGATTTACTGATGTAATCTATCAAATATTGAACAACATTGGCTAAAGCAACATCACATTTTAAACAACCCACTGTCGCGCAGCAGATGCTGGTTGCCCTTGCGGCGGGTGAAACCGCTACGATCGAAGAACTCCAGCACCTGGATCGCCAGCTTGCGGCCGACGCCGAGCCGATCGCGAAAATCGGCGGCATTGGCGCTGCCCTGCTCCACATCAAGCTCGCGGATCAGTGCAGCGAACTGTTCAATACGTCGACTTAGGTAGTAACGATCCACCACTATTGCCGTAACATGCCCCAACTGCGCCGCTTTACGCAATGTCGCCCGTATCCGGGCCTCGTCCACGCCCAGTTCGGTCGCCAAATCGCGAACCCACCAGGCTTCGTCACCGAACTGCGGCTCGATGCTTTCCCACAGGGTCAGTTCTTCAGCGCTGAACGCCAGGCCGTGTTCCGGCAGGTGCAACCAACCCCGGGTATTGTGTACTAACCCCTCGGCCAGCAGCCGATCGATCATCATAAATACCAGCGGTTCAGAAAGCTGCGGCAGTGCCATGCGTCGCAGCCGTGCCCGCCCCAGACCGAGCTGATCGGCATGCTGCTGGTGATACTCGGCCAATACCTGCAACAGGCGCTGCTGGCCCTGCTGCACATTGTTCTGCGCCAGTGCCATATCGCCGGCCATCAACAATTCCCGGCCCGCCAACAGAGCAGTCAAACCGCTTTCGGTCAGTTGCCGCGCCCAGGCAAAGGCGGCCAGATCCAGTGCGCCATTAGGCAGATGCAGTGCCAGCACCTGCTGGTCATCGTCGGCCTGCGCCAGCGCCGCCAACCAGGCCAGATACTCCGATTGGCGCTTGCCTCGCTTCGGGGTGGTCAAACTCAATACTCTGGCGCCCCCCAGCGTTTGGCGCGCGCCAATATCCCGCAGCACCAGCCGATCGTTTTCCGCCAGCCACAATGGGCGATCGAGGATCAGCTCTGCCAGCCTTTCATTGAGCAGCGAAATTCGCCCGGTGATATGGCTGGCGGCATGATGCAGATGCAGCGGTTGCCAGTGCTTTATCGGCTGATCGGCATCCAGCGCGACCAGAATGCGCTCGGCTGCGGCCAGCGGCTTTTGCGCCAGCAGCCAATCACCGCGCGCCACCTGTTCTTTACCGACGTCACCGCTGATATTCAGTGCGATACGCTGCCCGGCCTGTGCCTGTTCAACCTGCTGGTTTTGCGCGTGCAGGCCACGAACCCGCACCGGGGTATCGGCACCGGTCAGCCACAGCGAGTCACCCACCGCCACCTGACCGCCGAGCGCAGTCCCGGTCACCACCAGACCCGCACCTTTTACGCTGAATGCGCGATCCACCGCCAGACGGAAACGACGGGTTAACGCATGTTCGTCTGGCTGCAACGCCAACAGATGTGCGCGCACCGCATCAATGCCCAATGCCTGCGGCGCAGCGGTGACGAACATCGGTACCTGCTGCCAGCCCTGTTGCGCCAGCTCGCCACTTAGCTGGCGTCGCACCTCATCCACACGGGCTTCATCCACCCGATCGGCCTTGGTGAGCGCCACCGTTAGCGCCGGCCGACCACTTAACCGCAGAATGGCCAGGTGCTCGCGAGTTTGCGCCATCACGCCGTCGTCGCAGGCCACCACCAGCAGCGCATGGTCGATGCCGCCGACGCCTGCCAGCATATTGGCGAGGAATTTTTCATGGCCTGGCACGTCGATAAAGCCCAGTACCCGGCCATCGGGCTGCGGCCAGTAGGCATAACCCAGATCGATGGTCATGCCACGGCGCTTTTCTTCCGGCAGGCGATCGGCGTTGATCCCGGTGATCGCCTGTAGCAGCGTGGTTTTGCCATGGTCGACATGGCCGGCGGTAGCAATAATCATGCGCTCAGCGCCTCAAGCAGCGCGTCTTCCTGCTCCAGACAGCGCAGATCCAGCCACAGCCTGCCGTCGTTAATTCGGCCAATCACCGGCTGCGGCAGACGGCGCCAGCGTTCCGCCAATGCCTCCAGCGTCGCACCACGGCCGTCCTGCGGCGCGAAGGTCAATGCATAGCTGGGTAACCGGTCTATCGGCAACGAACCGCTGCCAATCTGCGACCAGCACGGCTCGGCACGCAACTGGAAATGTCCGGCAAACTGCGGCGTCAGTGCCTGCAACAGCCGTTCGGCGGCTTCCTGCATCGCCTGTTGTGGACGGGTGAGCAACCGCAACGTCGGCAGCTGTTGCCCCAGCAGCTCAGGTTGTTGGTAGAGGCGTAAGGTGGCCTCCAGTGCCGCCAGCGTCAACTTGCCGACGCGCAGCGCACGTTTTAAAGGATGCTGCTGCAACCGCGCAATCAGCGCCTTTTTACCGACGATGATGCCGGCCTGTGGGCCGCCCAACAGTTTATCGCCGGAGAAGGTCACCAGATCCACCCCGGCAGCCAGCAGCCGTTGGGGCATAGGTTCGGCCGGCAGGCCATACTGCGCCATATCAATCAGCGAGCCGCTACCCAGATCGGTGGCGGTCGGCAGGCCGTGTTCGGCACCAAGCAGGGCCAGTTCGGCTTCATCCACCGCAGCGGTAAAGCCCTGAATGCTGTAGTTGCTGGTATGCACCTTCATCAGCAACCCGGTCTGATCGTTAATCGCGTTGCGGTAATCTTTCAGGTGGGTGCGGTTGGTGGTGCCCACCTCGACCAACTGACAACCGGCCTGACGCATCACGTCGGGAATGCGGAACGCACCGCCAATTTCCACCAGTTCACCGCGTGACACCACCACTTGCTTGCCGGGGGCGATCGCCGCCAGCATCAGCAGTACCGCCGCCGCATTGTTATTGACGATGCAGGCATCTTCCGCACCGGTCAGTTGACACAATAAATCTGCGACGGCGCGATCGCGATGCCCACGTCCCGCACCATCGAGATCGTATTCCAGCGTCACCGCCGCCCCCATCGAGCGCGTCACCGCCTCTATCGCCGGTTGTGCCAGTAAGGCGCGGCCAAGGTTGGTGTGCAGCACGGTACCACTCAGATTGAATACCGGTGCCAATGCCGAACGTTGCTGTTGCATCAACGCAGCGCCAAGCGCCTGCGGCCAGTCGGCACACCAATCAGGCAACCGTTGATGCTGTTTAATGGTTTCACGCGCCTGTAATTGCAGTTGGCGCAACAACTCGCTAATCAGCGTCTGGCCATGTTGCGCCACCAGCGGTTCGATAGCAGGATCGCGCAGCAGGCGGTCAATGGCGGGTAACTGGCTGTAAAGAAGCTGGGATTGTGTGCTCATGGTCGCTCGGTTTTTAGTGTCGTGGTTTCGGCATAAAGCGGAACCCCGCCGCAGCGGGGTGAGGGAAATCAGGGGGGTGAGGTGCGGGCAAAGCTTTCGCGGGCAAACAGCCGTTCGGCCAGTTTGATCAACGCCGGTCGTTCAACGCACCAGTTGGGCATAATACGGCGGAAATTGAGGTAGCCCAGCGCGCAACCGGTGGCGATGTCCGCCAGCGTTAGCGTTTCGGTATTCAGCAGCGTTTTTTCCTGCGCCAGTTTTTCCAGCACGTCCAGCCCGTGCGTCAGCTTGTCGCGTTGGCGCAGGATCCAGTTTTCGTCCTGTTTGCCCGACGCCCGTTTGCTCTCGCGAAACAAGGTGGCTGCGGCTTCGGTCACGCCATCGGCCAGGGCTTCCACCTGACGGATACGCAGCGCTGCCGCGCGATCGGTCGGTAAAAACGCCGGAGCCACCGACAGCAGTTCAAGGTATTCGGCGATCACCCGCGAGTCGTAAAAGACGCTACCGTCGTCAGCCACCAGCACCGGAACCTTGGCGAGCGGATTGAGTTCCACCACTCGGCTGCCCGGCTCATAGGGCGGATCGTTGACGAATTCGAAGGCGATCCCCTTTTCCAGCAGCATCACGGAAATTTTACGGACAAAAGGGCTGGTGTAACTGCCAATAAGCTTCATCAGTCTTCCCCTCGGCTTGCAAACCTCAGCGTTGTTAGTTCACCGTCAGCGTGTCGATAATCTGCTGAACCAGCGCCTGATGCGCCTCCGGCGTTTTGGCCGGCGACAGCATTTGCAACGTCACTACTCGCTTATTAAACACCGTCAGCATGATGGTGGACACCACCTTCTGCCCGTTAATGCTCTGTTCGGTATCCAGACGATGGAATTTCTGTTTACCGACGGTGAAGTTCTCTTCTTTGGTGGTCTGGATGTTTTGATAACGGTCGGCCAGCTCGGTAATGATGCTCTGCGTCAGATCTTTCAGCATTTTATCGCTGCTGTTGAGCTTCATGTCGTCAGGCGGGATCACTTCGGAAGAGACGGTGCTCTGGCGCGATTTGCCGTCCAGAAAGCGCTGAATGGTGGATTTGCTGTCGTTGATGATGCCGCTGTTCTCGGTCTGATCGCTAAAGCCCGATGGCAATTCAAAGGTCATCTTGCCCTTTTGCATCGAGACTTTCAGGCCCGGAGGAGGTGTGGGCTTGGTCTCCACCACCGGCGGTGGCGGTGCCGGTTGTGTGACGACCGGTTTGGTATCCGGCTTTGGCACTTCCGGTTTGGTGTCGTCCTTGTTGTCACAGGCCGCCAGTCCGATGGCCAAAACAGCAACCGCCGTGAATTTCGCAATGGTCTTCAACATCGTCAGTCCCTTTCCTTTCGCTTCGCGCGTCATTGCGTAAACGTAGCAACTCGCCCCGGCGAATACCAGAAGCCCAGTCCGAAATTAATCATCTGATAAATGGTAAGGGCCGAATATATTCAGCCCAATATGCCAAATGTTACGAACCCGGGAACAGGAACGGGTTGATGCTACTGCGGGCAAAACCTTCATCTTCCATTTTGGCGTCGAGCACCAGCGTGGCCAGATCGTCGGCAACCGCCTCAACCTGCGGGTCTTTTTCCTGATACAAAAGCTTCAGGTAAGTGCCGCAGTCACCGCAGCTTTCCGCTTTCACCGCCGCCTGTTCGCTGTCCAGAGACCAGTAGTTGAGATCACGAGTTTGCTCGCAGTTGCTGCATTTGATGCGCACCACGTGCCATTCGCTTTCGCACAGGTTGCAGTGCAAATAACGCAGGCCGCTGACGGTGCCGATATGCACCACGCTGGAAACCGGAATGCTGCCGCACACCGGGCAGAACTGGCGATGTTCGCCATATTCGGCGCGTGCCTTGCCGGGGATTTGCCCGGCCATCTGCGCCCAGTAGAGCGACAGCGCGGCCCA
Source organism: Serratia proteamaculans (assembly GCF_004684015.1). Classification (GTDB taxonomy): domain Bacteria; phylum Pseudomonadota; class Gammaproteobacteria; order Enterobacterales; family Enterobacteriaceae; genus Serratia; species Serratia proteamaculans_F. The sequence continues at coordinate 100,019 of NZ_SRIA01000001.1, read as the reverse complement.
GATAAACGGCGCTTTCTCGCTGCCAATCTTGCCGAAATCCTGGTTAAGCAAGGCGTCGGCCAGCAACTCCAGCTCGTGCGATGAGGCTTTTTCCAGGTTATCCAGCACCGCCAGAATGTGTTCCGGCGCCTGCGGGCGCAACTCGGCAATCAGCGAAGCCAACAGTTTGTGCCAATGTTCAGTGCGTGGAAAAACGCTCAGATCCAGCGGGGGTTTGCCGCTGGCAGCGCCCTGCTGCAACGCTTCGGTCAGATCCAACGTCAGCGGGTTGTCGTGCAGCGCATGATGCTGCGCCTCGGCCAGTTGAGCGGCGAAGTTCAGGTAGTCGCCCAGCGGGTTGTCGGTCGCCAGCTTGCGCAGGCGTTCAGCACGGCGGCTGTAAAGGCTTTTCAGATTCGCGAAAAGTAACGGCGGGATGGTTTCCGCCGTTGTGGACTTCTCACGCTGTGCCCCTAACTGCTCTTTAGGAACAATGCGGATGCTCATCAGGGTTTGTCTTCCTGTTGTTTCTCGCGGACCTCTCGGTACCAACGCGGGTGATGTTTTTTAGCCCAGGCCGCCGGCACCCAGCCTTCCACCATCGCGGTAATGGTGCCTTTTACCCACAGCGCGGCGTAAATATGCACCATAATCACGATGATAAGCCCCACTGCCGCCAGCGAATGCACCAGCAACGCGATGCGGATCAGCGGTATCGGGAAGGATGGCGCAAAGTACGGCCGCCAGATCACCACACCGCTGGCCAACAGCAGCACCAGACTAATGATTGCCGCCCAGAATACGCACTTCTGACCGAAATTATAACGCCCGGTGTCACCCACTTCCTCGTTCATGACGATTTTTTGGATGTTTTTAGCCCAGACGATGTCTTCACGGTTGATCAGATTATGCTTCCAGTAGCGCAGGAACATCAGCAGGAAGGCCGCGAACATAATCACCCCGATAAAAGGGTGCAGAATACGCGCCAACTGCGGCGTGCCGAGAATGTTCATCAACCAGTTGAAGGAGGGGAAAAAGAACCCCAACCCACTGATGGCGGCGAACACAAAGCAGAACGCCACAATCCAGTGGTTAATCCGCTCCGGCGCACTGTAGCGCTGAATACGCTTTTCCTTCTTCATTTGCGCGTCTCCTCATCGTGCAGTTCGTCGTTGTCTTCCTCTTCGACGCGGTTAGGACCGACGCCGACATAGTGGAACACGCTCGCTGCAAAGGTAGCGGCAAAGCCGATGGCCGCCAGGGGTTTCCACACGCCTTTCCAGAACGTAACAGCCGGGCTGATGGTCGGGTTATCCGGTAAACCGTGATACAGCTGCGGTTTGTCGGCATGGTGCAGCACATACATCACGTGGGTGCCGCCCACGCCCGCCGGATCGTACAGACCGGCGTTCTGATAACCACGGGTGTTCAGCTCGCTGACGCGCTCGGCGGCAATCTCCTTCATGGCGTCCTTGGTGCCGAAATGGATGGCACCGGTCGGACAGGTCTTCACACAGGCCGGTTCCTGGCCGACATCAACCCGATCGACACACAGGGTGCACTTGTACACCCGGTTGTCGTCCTTGTTCATGCGCGGCACATCGAACGGGCAACCGGCGATGCAGTAACCGCAACCGATGCAGTGTTCGGACTGGAAGTCGACGATGCCGTTGGCGTACTGGATGATGGCCCCTTCCGACGGGCAGGCCTTCAGGCAGCCCGGATCGGCGCAGTGCATGCAGCCGTCCTTGCGGATCAGCCACTCCAGCTTGCCGTTCTCCTCCACTTCGGAAAAGCGCATCACCGTCCACGACTTGGCGGTCAGATCGGCGGGGTTATCGTACACCCCGACGTTGTGACCGATTTCATCGCGGATGTCGTTCCATTCGGAACAGGCCACCTGGCAGGCTTTGCAGCCGATACAGGTGGTGACATCGATCAGTTTGGCCACTTCTTCCTGGTGGTCACGGGCGCGTGGCGCCGGCGTGAAGCCATTGGTGGCGGATTTACGAATGATGTCCTGAGATTGCATTGCCATAATTCGTCTCCGTTACACCTTTTCCACGTTGACCAGGAACGCCTTGAACTCTGGCGTTTGCGTATTGGCATCACCGACAAACGGCGTCAGCGTGTTGGCGATAAAGCCTTTCTTCGCCACCCCTTCGTAACCCCAGTGGATCGGGATACCGATGGTGTCGACCTCCTGGCCGTGCACCTGCAGGGTGCGAATGCGCTTGGTCACCACCGCCTTGGCCTTGATAAAGCCGCGGTTGGAGCTGACCTTCACCGTATCGCCATGCTGAATGCCTTTTTTCGCCGCCAATTTCTCGCCAATCTCCACAAACTGCTCCGGCTGCGCGATGGCGTTGAGTACCGCGTGTTTGGTCCAGTAGTGGAAATGCTCGGTCAGGCGATAAGTCGTGCCGACGTACGGGAACTTGTCGGAAGTGCCCATTGCCGCCAGATCGTCCTTGAACACCCTGGCCGCCGGGTTGGACACCACGTTCGGGTGCAGCGGGTTGGTGCCGAGCGGCGTTTCAAATGGCTCGTAGTGTTCCGGGAACGGCCCTTCGGCCATTTTATCGGTGGCAAACAGGCGGCCCATGCCTTCCGGCTGCATGATGAATGGCCCGACGTCACTGCCCGGTGCGGCGGCGCTGTAGTCCGGGATATCCACCCCGCCCCACTTGGTGCCGTCCCACTCCAGCAACTGACGTTTTGGATCCCAGGGCTTGCCCTGCGGGTCAGCCGAAGCACGGTTGTACAGAATGCGGCGGTTAAGCGGCCAGGCCCAGGCCCAACCCAGCGTATTGCCGAGGCCGGACGGATCGGCGTTATCGCGCCGCGCCATCTGGTTACCAGCCTGCGTCCAGCTACCGGCGAAGATCCAACAGCCGCTGGCCGTGGTGCCGTCGTCACGCAGGTGGGCAAAGGTGCTGAGTTGCTCACCTTTTTTCGCCAACACTTTGCCGTCGGCGTCGAGAATATCCGCCAGCGCCTTGCCGTTGCTTTCCATCGCCACTTCTTCAGAAGCAGGATTTTCCGGCGTCAGGTAATCCCAGGTCATGTTCAGTACCGGTTCAGGTACCGCACCGCCGTCACGCGCGTACATTTCACGCAGACGGGTAAAGATGCCCGCCAGGATTTCCCCGTCGTTCATCGCTTCACCCGGGGCATCCGCGCCTTTCCAGTGCCACTGCAGCCAGCGCCCGGAGTTGACGATTGAACCGTTTTCTTCGGCGAAGCAGGTGGACGGCAGGCGGAACACCTCGGTCTGAATCTTCGACGGATCAACGTCGTTGAACTCGCCGTGGTTCTGCCAGAAGTTGGAAGTTTCGGTATTGAGCGGATCAATGGTCACCAGGAACTTCAGTTTTGACAGCGAGGCCACCACCTTGTTCTTGTTCGGGAACGACGCCACCGGGTTGAAGCCCTGGCAGAAGTAACCGTTGACCTTGCCTTGTGACATCAGCTCGAAGTACTGCAGCACGTCGTAGCCTTTGTCCCACTTCGGCAGCCAGTCGAAGCCCCAGCCGTTTTCCTTCTGCGCCTTGTCGCCGTAGAAGCTCTTCATCATGCTGACGAAGAATTTCGGGTAGTTGCTCCAGTAGTTCACCTGGCCCGGCAACAGCGCCTTCGGCGTGTTGGCTTTCAGGTAGGTGTCGATATCGGTCTGTTTCTCCGACGGCAACGTCATATAGCCCGGCAGGCTCTGCGACAGCAGGCCCAGGTCGGTCAGACCCTGAATGTTGGAGTGGCCGCGCAGCGCGTTGACCCCGCCGCCCGCCATGCCCATGTTACCGAGCAACAGCTGGATCATCGCCATGGTGCGGATGTTCTGCGAGCCGACCGAGTGCTGAGTCCAGCCCAGGGCGTACAGGAACGACGCGGTTTTATCCGCCACGCAGGTTTCGGCGATGTATTCACAGACCTTGATAAAGTCTTCGGTCGGCGTACCGCAGATATTGTTCACCACCTCCGGCGTATAGCGGCTGACGTGCTGTTTCAGCAGGTTCCACACGCAACGCGGGTCCTGCAGCGTCAGATCGCGCTTGGCAAAGCCGTTTTCATCGAACTGGTAGTTCCAGGTGGTTTTATCGTACTTGCGGTTTTCCGCGTCATAACCGCTGAACAGGCCGTCTTCAAAGGTAAAGTCTTCCCGCACCAGCAGGCTGGCGTTGGTGTAGGCGTGGACGTATTCGCGGTTAATCTTGTCGTTGGTCATCAGGTACAGCAACACGCCCGACAGGAAGGCAATGTCGGTGCCGGAACGGATCGGCGTGTAGAAATCCGCCACCGATGCGGTACGGGTAAAGCGCGGATCGATGACGATCAGCTTGGCTTTATTGTGTATTTTGGCTTCCATCGCCCAGCGGAACCCCACCGGATGCGCTTCCGCCGCATTACCGCCCATGACGATAATCAGATTCGCGTTCTTGATATCAACCCAGTGGTTGGTCATCGCACCGCGACCAAATGTTGGAGCAAGACTTGCTACCGTTGGTCCGTGTCAGACACGTGCTTGGTTGTCTACGGCAAGCATGCCGAGAGCGCGACTAAATTTTTGCGTTAAATAACCGGTTTCGTTACTGGAAGCGGAGGCACACAACATGCCGGTGCTCAGCCAGCGGTTGACGGTCACGCCCTGTTCGTTGGTTTTAACGAAGTTGGCGTCACGGTCTTCCTTCATCAGCTTGGCGATGCGGGTGAAGGCGTCGTCCCAGCTCAGGCGCTGCCATTTATCAGAACCTGGCGCACGGTACTCCGGGTACTGGAGACGGCTGGCGCTGTGGATGAAGTCGACCAGACCTGCGCCTTTCGGGCAAAGCGCGCCGCGGTTGACCGGGTGATCCGGGTCGCCTTCAATATGGAAAATGCTTTCTTTGGCGTTTTTGGCGCCATCACCAAGGCTGTACATCAACAGCCCACAGCCGACGGAACAATACGTACAGGTATTACGGGTTTCACGGGCGCGCAGCAGTTTGTACTGCCGGGTTTCCGCTAACGCCACTTCCGGGGCAAAGCCCAGAGCAGCCACCGTCGTCCCTGCCATACCGCCAGCGCAGATCTTAAAGAACTGCCTTCTGCTGACCTGCATGGGGGTCTCCTTTCACTTGCGATTGTCACATTGTTTCAAATGGCGCTTTCCCCCTGGAAGCGGGAAGCGCTAAAATTACTGTTGTTTTTACGCGGCAATATTACCACAGCGTATATGTGGTTGTTACAAACAGGTGCCACTTAAGTGAACAATACAAATCCAGACCAACATATCAATGACATCAATGAGACCTTGCTCACAGGGGTAACCCGGTCCCAGGTGTATCAACGCGGGCAACTTGCCACCGCACAGCAGGACTGGCTGGCAGAAGAGGTCCCGGTCGCGCTGGTGTATAACGGCATTTCTCACGTGGTGATGATGTGCACCCCCAAAGATCTGGAGGCGTTCGCCCTGGGGTTTTCCCTATCCGAAGGCATCATCGAGTCACCGCGCGATATCTACAGTATAGAGATTAACCAAACTTGTAACGGACTGGAGGTGCAAATCGAGCTCTCCAGCCGCCGTTTTGCCGGTTTGAAAGAGCGCCGTCGCGCCATGGCAGGCCGCACCGGCTGCGGGGTGTGCGGCATCGAACAGTTGGCGGATATTTTTCGTCCGCTGCCTGCACTGCCGTTTACCCAGACCTTTTCCCTCACCCACCTCGACTGCGCGCTGGGGCAGCTCAAGCAGGTGCAGACCGTCGGCCAACTCACCGGTTGCACCCACGCCGCCAGTTGGATTTCACCGCAGGGGGAACTGCTGGGGGGCTGTGAGGACGTAGGCCGCCACGTCGCACTCGACAAACTGCTCGGCGTGCGAGCAAAACAAGACTGGCAGCAGGGAGCGATTCTGGTTTCCAGCCGCGCCAGCTATGAAATGGTGCAAAAATCCGCCATGTGCGGCGTCGAGATCCTGTTCGTGGTTTCTGCCGCCACTTCCTTGGCGGTGGAAATCGCCGAGCGTAGCAACCTGACGCTGGTCGGCTTCAGCAAACCCGGCCGTGCCACGGTGTTCACTCACCCGCAGCGCATTGTGGATTAACCAGTAACCACACATTAAGTAGGGCATTGATAATCATTTTCAATATCATTTAAATAACTATAATGATCCGACTGCTTACGCGGTGCTCACATAATGCGCCGCCCCTATACCCTTGGAGATGATGATTATGAGTTACTCACTGCCATCCCTGCCGTACGCCTACGACGCACTGGAACCGCATTTCGACAAGCAGACGATGGAAATCCATCACACCAAACATCACCAGACTTACGTTAACAACGCCAACACCGTGCTGGAAGCTTACCCAGAGCTGGCTCAATATAGCGTTGAAGACCTGATCCAGGATCTGGATAAAGTGCCTGCTGACAAGCGCACCTTCATGCGTAACAACGCCGGCGGCCATGCTAACCACAGCCTGTTCTGGAAAGGCCTGAAAATCGGCACCACTCTGGGTGGCGATCTGAAAGCAGCTATCGAACGTGATTTCGGCAGCGTTGAGAAATTCCAGGAAGAGTTCGAGAAAGCCGCAGCGACCCGCTTCGGTTCAGGTTGGGCCTGGCTGGTACTGAAAGGCGACAAACTGGCTGTAGTGTCTACCGCTAACCAGGACAGCCCGCTGATGGGCGAAGCCGTTGCCGGCGTTTCAGGCTTCCCAATCGTGGGCCTGGACGTGTGGGAACACGCTTACTACCTGAAATATCAAAACAAACGTCCAGACTACATCAAGGCATTCTGGAACGTGGTTAACTGGGATGAAGCTGCTGCACGCTTCGCTGCGAAGAAGTAATTCGCCCCCAGAAATGAAGATACCCGCTTAATGCGGGTATTTTTTTGACCAAAATCCGCTAAAGTTTGACCGTTCTTTGCCGATGGTTTGTTCAATTGACGTTCGCCCAAAGGAAAGGAAAATCATTATGGCGGCATTGAAAACATTGGCAGGAAAGTTTGTACATCTCACCGTGGGTAAAAAGCTCGGCCTCGGATTTGGCCTGATGCTGTTGCTGACGGCAGTCATCGCCGGTACCGGCGCCCAGTACCTGAATATCATCGAATCCCGCGCCAACCGCATCGATTTCAGCAACCGGCTGAACGACGAGATCAATCAGGCCAAATACAACCGTGCGCTATTCGGCCAAACCTACAAACCGGAATACCTGAAAAATAACCGCACCAATATCGAAAATGCGGTCAAGCTGATCAACCAGGGGCAGGAACTGAACTGGGATGCGCAGAGCCGGAAAGATCTGCAGCGTTTGGTCGGGCTGATTGGCCAATACCAGCAACAGCAAAACGCCTTCGAAAAGGCAGTGGCGGCAAAAGATGCCGTACGCCAAAGCTGGAACATGTCGGAAGTGCAGGACAGCCTGAACCAGGTGGAGCGGCAAATCACCAATGCCGACCTGCAACTGGCCTTTATTCAGTTGAACCAAAAGCTGACGCTGGTGCGCTACGGTGCTCGCGGCCTGTTGCTGAGCCTGAACGCGGGATCCGAAGCCCCGCTGCTGGCGGCGATTGACGATGCACGCAGCGCGGCCAATGCGCTCAGTCGTCGGCTCAGCGATGCTCAGCGCCCCATGCTGCAACCGCTGCTGACCGCACTCGACGACTACAAAAACCGTATCGAAGCTTACCTGCCGGCTTATCAGCAGGAACAAGCGGTCAGTCAGTTGCTGGGCAACAGCGCGCAACAAATCGGCACGCTGGTTAACGCCTTTATGCAGGACGAACTGACACAAACCCATAACGACATCAATTCGGCGCAGTTGCAGATGGGCATCACCACGCTGATCGCCATCATCGCCGGATTACTGGTGGCCTGGCGCATCACGCTGCAAATTACCCGACCGTTGCAAAGTACGCTGGCGCTGGCAGAACGCATCGCCAGTGGCGATCTGCGTCAGGCGCAGACCAGTACCCGCCGCGACGAACTGGGCCAGTTGCTCAACGCGGTGGCGGCCATGAGCCAGAACCTGCGCGATATGATTGAAAAAATCCAGATGGGCGTCAGCCAGGTGTCCACCGCCGCCGCCGAGATTGCCGCCGGTAACACCGATTTGTCCTCGCGCACCGAACAGCAGGCAGCCGCAGTGGAAGAAACAGCCGCCAGCATGGAACAACTGACCGCCACGGTGAAGCAAAACGCCGAAAACGCCCATCATGCCAATCAGTTGGCTACCGATGCCTCACAGACTGCCCAGCAGGGCGGCAAGTTGGTGGAAAGCGTGGTCAGCACCATGCGCGATATTTCCAGCAGTTCGCAGCGGATCGCCGAAATTACCACCCTGATCAACGGTATTGCTTTCCAGACCAACATTCTGGCGCTGAACGCGGCAGTGGAAGCTGCGCGTGCCGGCGAACAGGGCCGTGGCTTCTCGGTGGTCGCCAGCGAGGTGCGCAATCTGGCACAACGCAGTGCCCAGGCGGCAAAAGAGATCGAAGGGCTGATTGCCGAGTCGGTCAACCGGGTACAGACCGGCACCACACTGGTGGAAAACACCGGCAACACCATGGAGCAGATTGTCCTGTCGGTCACCCACGTGCGTGACATCATGGCGGAAATCGCCGCGGCCTCCGACGAACAGACCCGCGGCATCGCCCAGATCGGCCAGGCGATTGTCGAAATGGACCACACCACCCAGCAGAACGCCGCACTGGTGGAAGAGTCCGCCGCCGCCGCCGACTCGCTGGAGGAACAGGCAGAAATGCTGTTGCAGAGCGTCTCGGTATTCCGTCTGGCGGAGCACTCTGCGCCTGCCGCCGTGAAAGCCGTTGCGGGCAAAACCCCGACCGTCAAACAACCGGCCAGCCAAACCGCCGGGCAGGACAACTGGACCACCTTCTGACCCTCTCCCGCCCGAAACCTCTCGGGCGGGTTATTGTTCCCCGCTGCCAACTCGGGCTATGCTGGGCCTTCGACGCGAGACAAGGAGGCGCATATGCATCACCCAGAGGTTTACATCGGCACTATCCAACCCTACGAAGGCGGGCGGCCCAGCGGTATTGCCAAGCGCCTGGTGGACGGAGCCGTCAAGCTGACCCCGCTCGGCCTGGAAGGCGATGAACAGGCGGAGAAAAGTTATCACGGCGGGCCGGACCGCGCGCTGTGCCACTATCCCCGTGAACATTATGACCACTGGCGTGAACAGTTCCCGGCGCAGGCCGAACAGTTTTGCGCACCCGCTTTTGGCGAGAACATTTCTACTCTCGGGCTGACCGAACATAACGTGTTTATGGGCGATATCTTCCGCTGGGGCGAAGCACTGATCCAGGTCACCCAGCCGCGTTCTCCCTGCTTCAAGCTCAACTACCATTTCGATATCGACGACATCTCGGTGCTGATGCAGCAAAGCGGCCGCTGCGGCTGGCTGTACCGCGTAGTGTCTGCCGGGAAAGTCAGCGGCGATCGTCCGCTGGAACTGGTAACGCGCAACAGCGATGTCTCGGTCGCCGAGGCCGTCGGTATCGCCTGGCACATGCCGTTTGATGAAGAGCAGTATCGGCGTCTGTTGGCGGTGCCCGGGCTGTCTGCCAGTTGGAGCAAAACCATGCTGACGCGCATCAGCGAAGGCCGTATCGAAGACTTTAATCGCCGTTTGCTGGGCCGCTAAAATAGACCGGTTGAAAATAAAACCTGACGCAGCCTGCAGCGCTAAACATTTTCACCGACCTATACTGTTCAGCATCGGTCGTTCCGGCAACCTCATTCAGGCAGGAGCAAAGTTATGAACACCCCGTCTCATTCGATTCACCCTGCAGCAGCCGAAGGCTACCAGGCCAACGCCGATCGTTACGTTAAAGGGCGTCCGGATTATCCGCCGGAGATAGCGACCTGGCTGCGCGATACCATCGGCCTGCACGCCGGTATGACGGTGATCGACCTCGGTGCCGGAACCGGCAAGTTCACCCCGCGCCTGCTGGAAACCGGTGCGCAGGTGATCGCCGTCGAACCCGTGGCCCAAATGCTGGAAAAGCTGTCGGCGGCGCTGCCGCAGGTGAAAACATTGGCGGGTACTGCGGAGTCGATCCCGCTACCGGATGAGTCGGTCGACGCGGTGGTTTGCGCTCAGTCCTTCCACTGGTTTGCCACGCCGCAGGCTTTGGCCGAAATCCAGCGTATCCTCAAGCCCGGCGGCAAGCTTGGCCTGGTGTGGAACATGCGCGATGCGCGTGTGAGTTGGGTGCGTAAGCTCAATCAGATTGTCGACCGTCACGAAGGCGACGCGCCGCGTTTTTACACCGGTGAATGGCGTAAACTTTTCCCGTCCAAAGGATTAGAACCGCTGCAGGAACAGGTGTTTATGTTCGGCCACCAGGGCGCAATAGAAGATGTGATTTATAACCGGGTGCGCTCCACCAGTTTTATCGCCGCCTTGCCGCCCGAGCAGCAGGAACAGGTGATCGAACAGATTCGGCAGTGGGTGGCAGAGGAAGGGGAATTGCAGGGCAAGGATACGGTGACCGTGCCTTATCAGACCAAGGCGTATTTCACCACCAAGCTTTGAAAACCGGGCGCCACAAAAGGCGCCCCGGCAATCAGAATGCTTTTCTGGCGTAGCCGGTGACCACTTTAAGGCCCATTTCACGGCCCAGTGCGGTCATCGGGTGCACCACGATCAGGCCGCGCACGTTTTTCTTCAACGTGCCCATATCCGCCTGCTCTTTCTTGGTGATTTCACGGCTGAACGGCAGTTGGCTCAGCTTTTGCGCTTCGGCGCTCAGCTTCTCAACGCGCACACCTTTCAGGCGCTCGATCTCCGCTGCCATCTTCTCTTTTTCTTTGGTGTGCTGTGCGATCAGGTCAAGATTCCCCTGTTGGATAATCAGGGTGTCTTTGTGCTTGAGTGCGTCCAGCAGGTCGCTAAGGCGCTTGATCTCTGCCTTTTCTATTTCTTTCATGGTTTCTGGCCTGTTGTGCCGATACGGCACGCTAATCAATGATGTCCACATTGTAGCAAAATGCGCGCGTGGTTACTCGTCTTGCGCGATGCCCGGCGGCAAGCCGCTCATCTCGCAGGCTTTGGCACCGACACGCGCCAGTGCCTGGCTGTAACGCGCATTAAACGGGTAGCAGCAGGAAAGCCGCAACGCGTTACGATAGCGGCCACTGGGGGAATACAGCGTGCCGGGCGTCAGGCAGATTTGTTCCTCCAGCATCTGGTGGAACAACGCTACGCTGTCGACCCCGGCCGGGAACTCCACCCAAAACACGAATCCGCCCGCTGGCTGCGTAGCCCGGGTACCGCGTGGGAAGTGACGCGCAATCAGCGCCCGCGCCTCGTCTACCTGAGCGGCGTAGCGTTTTCGCAGGTTGCGCAGATGGTGATCGTAGCCGCCGGTTTCCAGAAACATCGCCAGGGTTTCCGACAGCAACTGCGACTCGGACATTGACGATACCGCCTTCAGCTTGCGCAACGCCTCGTTAAAGCGGCCACCACTGATCCAACCGATGCGGAAGTCCGGGGCCAGAGTCTTGGTAAAGCTCGAACAGAACAGCACCCAGCCATCGCGATCGAAAGATTTTACCGCCGGGGACAGCGCACCGCCGAATTGCAGCTCTGCGTACAACCCATCTTCAATCAAGGGCACCTGATGATCGTTCATCAGGCGCGCCAACCGTTTTTTCGCCGCCAGCGGCATGGTACTGCCCAATGGGTTTTGCACCGTCGGCATAGCGATCACCGCGTTCAACCGCTTCTCATTGAGCAACAGCTCCAGCGCATCCAGCGACAGGCCGTGCTGCGGATCGGTAGGAATTTCCAGCGCCTTCAGCCCCAGGCTGGCCAGCAGCGGCAGCAGATAGAAATAGGTCGGTGACTCCAGGCCGACACAATCGCCCGGCCTGGTGGTCACGCGCAGCGCCAGTTGCAGCGCTTCCATGCAGCCGTGAGTCAGCGTGATGTCGCCGGGCTCCAGCAGCATGCCCAACGTCATCGAACGCCGGGTGATCTGCTGGCGCAGCCGCAGGCTACCGGGCGGCAACGCGTACTGGCCAATCAGATTCGGCTGGCGGCGTAACTGTGACGAAAGCATCCGCCCCAACTTGCCGCCGGGATAGAAATCGGAAGTCTGCGGGCAGGCCAGCGAAAGATTGGTGAACGCCGGATTTTGCTGGGCGGCAAACACCGTGTCGATCAATGCCAGTACGTCATCCGCCGGTGGCTCTATCCGGCTGCTGGTCGGTGAGGCGGCTTTCAACGCCGGCAAGGTGTTGCAGACATAAAAACCGGACTGTGGCCGTGCCTCTATCAGCCCGCGATCTTCCAGGGTGCGGTAAGCCGCCACCACGGTGTTGATGCTAACACTGTGGGTTTGCGCGCAGTGGCGCACCGAAGGCAAACGACTGCCGGGCAGCAGGGTGCCGCGGCGTATGGCTTCCGCCAGCGTATCTGCCAGTTGCTGGTAGCGCGTTTCCGGTATGTCATCGAGCAGGGTCACAGTTTGTCTCCAGGCAATGGGTACAGTTTAAAATTGATACAACTGTATCCATGACAATAGCTTGTTTCTGGTTCTGTCACCATCTGCCTGTAGGTTTTATGCTGGTTCCCTTGCTTCTCTGCCTTGTAAGGAACCGTTATGCTGGACTCCGCCTTTATCAGTTATGTCACCGTCATGTCGATCACCCCTGGCCCCAACAACCTGCTGCTGGCATCGTCCGGGGTCAATTTTGGTCTGCGACGCACCCTGCCGATGGTGTTTGGCATTAGCGTCGGCTGTGCGGTGCAACTGGCCCTGACCACTACCCTGCTGGCGCTGATCCTGAGTTCGGCCGCGATGATCCGCTTTCCGTTAGCGGTGATCGGTTGTACCTATCTACTCTGGCTGTCATGGAAATTATTCAGGGCGGCCTCGCCCGACGGTAAACTCCAGGCACAACCGATGCGCTTAATCAGTGGTGCGCTGTTTCAGGCGGTGAATCCCAAAGCCTGGCTGATGGCGATTAACGTCGCCATTCTGTTCACCCCGCGTGAAGGTGCCAGCCTTGGCCATACGTTAATGATCATTGCCGGTTTCACCGCCCTGAACATTCCTTGCGTACTGGTGTGGGCGATATTGGGCGATCGGCTGCGCGATGCGCTGCGCGTGACCTGGAAGCTGCGGTTGTTTAACGGCGTTATGGCGGGCCTGATGGCAGCCACGGCACTGTGGCTGTTATTTGACGAATGGCGCGCGGCCTTTGCTTAATTGCGGCCGAGCGGGGAAAGCCGGGACGGTTGTTTGGCACCGATGCCGGCGATCAGATCGGTGACCGACAGCACCATAGTGGAACGTAACACCTGTTGGTATCGCTGACGCTGCATGGCGATCAGCGATTCTTCCGCTTCGCCGGGCTGCAGGAAGGTTGGTACCGGCGGCAACGCCGCCACGCAATGCAGTTCACCGAACGGCCCGAGGATTTCATCATCGACAAAACGGTATTCCGCCCCGTCGTGGTTCAGTTCTTCGCGCATCGCCATCAGCAGTTCGGCGTCTTCGTATTCGTGGCGTGAGATCACCCCAAGCCCATACATCAGCTTCAGGCGCACCGACAACTCACCCAATGGACCGGCGCCGGACAATAGCGGTTCGACGGCATACTTCACCGCATAGTCATCTTTGCGGAACACCTGCACCACCAGCACGTTCAGCGCTTCCGCCAGCAGCTCTACTGCCGCGATCAGAAAACTGCGCACCGTCTTGCCTGCGTTCAGCCGTTCCAGAACCTTATTTTCAAATGCCTGTGCTTCTTCCATCGTCGCTTTTCGAATGGCCTGGGTGGCGCCGTCAATGCCGAAGTCGGGGTGTAGGGGCGCAACTTGCTGCGCCCGAAGATTCATCATATCGAATCTACTTTTGCATGGCGTTATACACAGCAACCGCCTGTTCTACAACCGAACTTTCCGCCGGCAGGCCGGAAATTTGCGCCAGCGCCGCTTTTGGCCCCAGTTTGGCCAGCAGTTCCACCAACTCTTTGGCCTGCGGATCCTGCTCGCTGCGGTAGCTCATGGCGGCGGCAATACCCTGGATTAGATTGTCATGCGGCAGACCGTACTCCAGCGTGCCGAGCAACGGCTTGATCAGGCGATCGCCGGCGCTCAGCTTGCGCAGTGGCTGACGGCCCACGCGCTCCACGTCGTCGTGCAGATAGGGGTTTTCAAAGCGGCTGAGGATTTTTTCGATGTAAGCGGCATGCTTGGCGGCGTCAAAACCGTAGCGTTTGATCAGCACCGCACCGCTCTCTTCCATCGCGCCTTTCACCACGCGGCGGATCGCCGGGTCGAGAATGGCATCACGAATGGTCAGCAGGCCGGCCTGTTGCCCAAGATAAGCGGTAATCGCATGACCAGTATTGAGCGTGAATAACTTGCGCTCAACAAATGCCATCAGGTTATCGGTCAGTTCCATACCGGCGATCGCCGGTGGCTGCCCCTTGAACTGGGTTTGATCGACAATCCACTCGCTGAAGGTTTCTACCGTCACTTCCAGCGGATCGCTGCTGCCCGCTTCCGCTGGCGGTACAATACGGTCAACCGCCGAATCAACGAAGCCGACATGCTGTTCGACCCATGCCTGATCTTCCTGCGGCAACACATCGAACACGTGCTGTTTTAACTGGCTGGTGCCCCGCACCATGTTCTCGCAGGCGATGATGTTCAGCGGTTGGCTGTTGCCCTGCTGATGACGTTTGATCAGCCCTTTGGCGATAGTCCCGGCAATCTTAGCCAGGATCTGCGGGCCCACGGCGGTGGTCACGATATCCGCTTCGGCGATCAGCGCGACCGCCTCTTCACTGCCGCTGTTCACTGCGCTGACGTTGTTGACCTGCTCGACCCGGGCCTGCTCACCAACCACGTGCACCTGATAACTTTTGCGGCTGTTCAGCAGGTCCAGCACCGTCTGGTTAACGTCGGCAAAGGTCAGTTCGGCCTGCGCGTCCGCCAGCAGCTTGCCGATAAAACCACGGCCAATATTTCCCGCACCGAAATGTAATGCTTTCATATTCCTACCTTTCTAATGTCGAAGGGTGCAGCAAGCTGCACCCCTTAAAATGATTCTGTTATCCGCGTTTTTTGCCGCCCAGCAGATCCAGCACTTCCTGCACGCTGGTAGTATTCGCCAGCCGCTCGATGACGCCGTCGTCATCCAACGCGTTGGTCAGGCTGGTGATCACCTGGATATGTTCGTTATTGCGTGCGGCAATACCGATGACCAGTCGCGCTACCTCGTCCTCTTCATCACCGAAACGCACACCCTGTGGGTATTGGCAGAACACCACGCCGGTGCGCAGTACCCGGTCTTTGGCTTCGATGGTGCCGTGCGGCACGGCGATCGACTCGCCCAGGTAGGTGGAGGTCAGTTTTTCGCGCTCCAGCATCGCAGGAACGTATTCCGGCTCGACGTAGCCGCCTTTGACCAGTTGCTCACCGGCAAAGCGGATCGCCTGTTCTTTGTCGCTGGCCTGCAGGTTAAGGAACACGTTGCTTTCGCTGAGGCGGAACAGGTTTTGCTCGCTCGCTTCAAAGCTATCGTCAAGCCGGCTGATCACTTTCTGTTGGTTATCGGTGGTTTTGTTGGCCGCCACCAGACGTTCGGTCAGATCGCTGTACAGCTTGCTGTCGAGGAAGTTGGTCAGCGAGATATGCTGCGCCTGTGGCGCATGGCGCATCGCTCGCTCGGTCAGGTCGCGGTGCGTGATCACCAGATCCACATCGTCCGGCAGGCTGTTGATGGCGCTGTTGGTCACCGAGATATTTTTCAGCCCGGCATCCGCCACTTTTTTGCGCAGCACCCCGGCCCCCATCGCGCTTGAACCCATACCGGCATCGCAGGCAACGATGATTTTACGTACCGTGGTCAGGTCGCCATCTGCTGCTGCATGAGCCGCCGCGCCGCCTTTAGACTGTGACTTCATTTCCTGCATACGGCGAGTCGCCTCTTCCAGATCGTCCTCTTCTTTAACTTTTGAGGTTTTCAGCAAGAAGCCCGCGACCACAAACGACACCACAAAGGCCGCGCCGATCGCCGCCAGGTTGGCGAAATAAGCGCCCTTCGGCGTCATCGCCAACACCGCCAGAATAGAGCCAGGAGAAGCCGGAGAGACCAGACCGCCATTGAGCATGGTCAGGGTGAATACGCCGGTCATGCCGCCCAGGATCACCGCCAACAGCAGGCGTGGGTTCATCAGCACGTATGGGAAGTAAATTTCGTGGATACCACCGAAGAAGTGGATGATCGCCGCACCGCCGGCAGACTGCTTGGCGCTGCCGCGGCCAAAGAACATGTAGGCCATCAGCACGCCCATGCCCGGGCCTGGGTTGGCTTCAATCAGGAAGAAGATGGATTTACCGGTTTCTGTCGCCTGCTGGATGCCCAGCGGGGAGAAGATGCCGTGGTTAATCGCGTTGTTCAGGAACAGGATTTTCGCCGGTTCAACGAAGATCGACGCCAGCGGCAGCAGGTTGTTGGTCACCATGATATTTACACCGGTAGCCAGGATATGCGACAACCCTTCTACCAGCGGACCAATGGCCATAAACGACAGAATGGCCAGCAACATACCGATAATGCCGGCGGAGAAGTTGTTCACCAACATCTCAAAACCGCTTTTGATTTTGCCGTCGACCCAACGGTCAAAATGCTTGATAGCCCAGCCACCCAACGGACCGGCAATCATCGCGCCGAGGAACATCGGCATGTCCGCACCAACAATCACACCCATGGTAGTGATGGCACCGACCACGCCGCCGCGATCGCCCCCCACCAACCGGCCACCGGTGAAACCGATCAGCAGCGGCAGCAGGTAGGTGATCATCGGGCCAACCAGTTTGGCTAAGGTTTCGTTCGGCAGCCAGCCGGTAGGAATGAATAACGCGGTGATGATACCCCAGGCGATAAATGCGCCGATATTGGGCATCACCATGTTGCTTAAGAAGCGGCCAAAGTTCTGAACTTTGACTTTGATGTCTGGTGAAAACATAAAACACACCCCTATTGTTACGCGCTGACAATAGAGCGCGTGATTATTGTTGTTACGATCCAGCTGTGTTGTGGCTGTATGCGAAATGGACTCTATCACGCTGTTTTTACCGTGCGAACTTCACGGATTTTTTGTGACGCAGATCACCAACACCACCCCACTCAATGGGCATTTATAGTGATATTCATCACATTTAATCGGTGTAGAAAAAATACAACGCGCTAAATTCACCCTAAAATCCCGAAAAAATGCGACCCTTGTCACATTTTTATATCGCGTGTTTGTTTTTAAATTGTGACATTAGTCACAATTTATTTACTGATGGCTACCGAATCCTGGTCTGGGGGTGTTCTTCCCTGTGAGCATTCATCCCGTCGGGAAATAACAGTGCGATGAATGAAAGAAAACTACATGTCGGAAAAGGATGATTAATTGAAGTGTAGTACAGAAGCGAGGAGCAAGAAGTGAGCAAGTTATTGGAAAGTCTGGAAGGGATGGGTTGATGGATGAGGGCAGAAGCCGAAGGACCGGCTTCTGCCTTATACGATTACTGGGTGACGCTTGAGACGGTTTTCTGTGCGTTCAGTAAATCCTGCTGCTTGGCCACCAGATTCGACATCATGGTGTTGTACTGCGTTGCCTGCTGGGAAGTGCGGAATTGCACGCCATTATTGTTAAAACTCACCTGATTGCCCTGTGTACGCAGGAAATCCCCCACCTGCACCAGATCCTGAACGAAACTGGCGGTAACTGGAATAACCGGCATCAGCGCATTGGCCGGCCCAGTGACAATTTTGTCGTAGGCCTGGTTATACACCGCTTTCAGATCGTCAGGTTGCTTCAGCGCTGCCCGGGCAGTATCCGCCTGTGACTTGGCTGACTGGATCTGCTGCCCCAGCAGGTTCAGCGCCCCAACGGACTGTTGCAGCGAATCACGCTTGCTCATGTAGTCCTGTGCGGTGCGGATCTGGTTAATCTGATCCAACGCCGGGGTCAGGCTGGCATCCAGTGACTTGGACAACTGCTGTGAAAAACCGACCAAAATAGCGTAATCACCGGCATAGTTGCCGAACTTCTGTTTCTGATCTTCGCTCAGCGTCGGGATTTTCGCGCCGCTGCGCATCACCGTATTCTGTATGTAATCTATAAACGCCTTGCGTTGTTCCGGCTCTTTATCGCCGCAAGCAGTCAGCTGCATGACCACCAACAATGCCAATACCGGGGCCAACCAACGCGCGAAATTTCTGCTCTGGATCCCTACCGCCATGTGACATAACTCCTGTTATAAACCTGCTTTTTCATCGGACTCCGTCCCTTTTGCTGCACTCCCTGCGCCTATAAGAATAGATCAACTGAGTGCGATACGATACGCGATTCACCTTTCGGCGGTTATTCTTCGGTGAAAGGGGGTAATGCAGGTATCTGAAACCCAGGTAAACGAACCGTGAACAGCGGTGCTTTCCTTGGTTGGATACTCTCTAGAGAGTGCTGGAAAAAAGCTTTACCCCCCAAGTCAGCCCCCAAGTCACCCCCCAAGTCGGCGAACTATTGGCAGCACTAAAGGGGGCAGATTTGCCCCCCCGTTCGCTGCGACAACAGCAATAAAAAAGGCGCTCTAAGGCGCCTTTTCACAGCAAAA
Source organism: Serratia proteamaculans (assembly GCF_004684015.1). Lineage (GTDB taxonomy): Bacteria > Pseudomonadota > Gammaproteobacteria > Enterobacterales > Enterobacteriaceae > Serratia > Serratia proteamaculans_F. The sequence continues at coordinate 81,407 of NZ_SRIA01000001.1, read as the reverse complement.
CCGCTTACAACATAATAAGTTATTGCAGCACGGAAATATCCGCGACCTGCAGGAACAGCTCACGCAGCTTGCTCAGCAGCGTCAGACGGTTCACACGCACCGCTTCGTCTTCTGCCATTACCATGACGTTGTCGAAGAACGCATCGACCGGCTCACGCAGGTCAGCCAGCTCCACCAACGCATCCTGATAGTTGCCTGCCGCAAAATACGGCTCCAGCTTATCGCGCAGCACCACCAGATGGGTCGCCAGTTGGATCTCAGCCGCTTCTTTCAATACCGAGGCATGCACACGGTCATTGAGCGTATCGGTAGATTTGGCCAGGATATTGGAAACGCGTTTGTTGGCCGCAGCCAGCGCTGCTGCCGCTTCCAACGTACGGAAGTGGGTCACCGCTTTGACGCGCGCATCGAAGTCCGCCGGTTTGGTCGGACGACGTGCCAACACCGCCTGAATGGTATCAACCGCGTGGCCTTCTTCCTGATACCAGGCGCGGAAACGGCCCAGCATAAACTCGACAACCTCGTCGACCACCTTGGCGTTGGTCAGCTTGCTGCCGTACAGGCGCACGGCCTCTTCGGTCAGGGTCTGCAGATCCAGCGACAGGTTTTTCTCAACGATGATACGCAGCACGCCCAGCGCAGCACGGCGCAGTGCAAACGGGTCTTTATCGCCTTTCGGATGTTGCCCGATGCCGAAAATACCGGCCAGGGTGTCCATCTTGTCAGCGATCGCCAGTGAACAGGCCACCAGCGACTCCGGCAGTGCATCACCGGCAAAGCGCGGTTGATACTGTTCGTTCAGCGCAACGGCAACGTCTTCCGCTTCACCGTCATGACGCGCGTAGTGCATGCCCATCACGCCCTGAGTGTCGGTGAATTCGAAGACCATGTTGGTCATCAGATCGCACTTCGACAGCAGGCCCGCACGGGTGGCGTGATTAACGTCGGCACCAATCTGGCCGGCAACCCAGCCCGCCAGCGCCTGAATACGGTCGGTCTTGTCGCGCAGGGTCCCCAGTTGCTGTTGGAACAGCACGGTTTCCAGACGCGGCAGGTTGTCTTCCAGACGTTTTTTACGGTCGGTGTTGAAGAAGAATTCGGCATCGGCCAGACGCGGACGCACGACCTTCTCGTTACCGGAGATAATCTGCTGCGGATCTTTGGATTCGATATTGGCGACAAAGATAAAGTTCGGCAGCAGTTTGCCCGCGGCGTCATACACCGGGAAATACTTCTGGTCGCCCTTCATGGTGTACACCAGCGCTTCCGCCGGCACCGCCAGGAATTTCTCTTCGAATTTGGCGGTCAACACCACCGGCCATTCCACCAGCGAGGCCACTTCTTCCAACAGGCTTTCGCTCAGATCGGCTTTGCCGCCAATAGTCGAAGCCGCCTGCTCGGCGTCACGCTTGATCATCGCCTTACGGGTTTCGTAATCGGCGATCACCTTACCGCGCTCCAGCAGGATCTGCGGATATTGGTCGGCGTTGTCGATAGTGAACTCGGCTTCACCCATGAAACGGTGGCCACGAACCGTACGCGCGGAATCGATGCCCAGCACGGTGCCCGGGATCAGTTCTGCACCCAGCAGCATCGTCACGGTGTGCACCGGACGCACGAACTGCACGTCGGAATCGCCCCAGCGCATTAGTTTCGGGATCGGCAGCTTGGCCAGCGAACTGCTGACCATGCCCGCCAGCAGCGCTTGCGCGGACTGGCCTTTAACATGGGCGCGATACAGCAGCCATTCGCCTTTGTCGGTTGCCAGGCGTTCGGCCTGATCGACGGTAATACCACAGCCGCGGGCCCAGCCTTCGGCCGCCTTGCTTGGCTTGCCTTCGGCGTCAAACGCCTGGGCAATCGCCGGACCGCGTTTTTCGACTTCGCGATCGGCCTGTGCAGCGCTCAAATTAGCCACTTTCAGCGCCAGACGGCGCGGAGCGGCAAACCAGCTCACTTCGCCGTGTTCGAGGTTGGCGCTATCGAGCTCGGCGGTAAAATTAGCGGCAAAAGCTTCTGCCAGTGAACGAAGAGCCTTCGGCGGCAGCTCTTCCGTGCCGATTTCCACCAGGAAAGTCTGTTGAGTCATGGCTGCCTCTTAGCTCTTGTTCTTTTTGCACATTGGGAAGCCCAACGCTTCGCGAGAAGCGTAGTAGGCCTCGGCAACGGCTTTGGTCAGCGTGCGGATACGCAGAATATAACGTTGACGCTCGGTCACCGAGATCGCCTTGCGCGCATCCAACAGGTTGAAGGTGTGGCCGGCCTTCAGAATACGTTCGTAAGCCGGCAGCGGCAGCGGTTTTTCCAGCGCCAGCAGCGACTGGGCTTCTTTCTCGTACTGCTCAAAGCAGGAGAACAGGAAGTCGACGTCGGCGTATTCGAAGTTGTAAGTGGACTGCTCCACTTCGTTCTGGTGGAACACGTCACCATAGGTGGTCACACCCAGTGGGCCGTCGCTCCACACCAGATCGTAGACGCTGTCCACGCCCTGGATATACATCGCCAGACGTTCCAGACCGTAGGTGATCTCGCCGGTTACCGGCTTGCATTCCATGCCGCCAACCTGCTGGAAGTAAGTGAACTGCGTCACTTCCATGCCGTTCAGCCACACTTCCCAGCCCAGGCCCCAGGCGCCAAGCGTCGGGTTTTCCCAGTTGTCTTCCACGAAGCGGATGTCGTGAATGGTCGGATCCAGACCCAGCTCTTTCAACGAGCCCAGGTACAGTTCCTGAATATTGTCCGGCGATGGCTTAATCACCACCTGGAATTGATAATAGTGTTGCAGACGGTTTGGGTTTTCACCGTAGCGGCCGTCGGTCGGGCGACGGGAAGGCTGCACATAGGCGGTAGCCATAGGCTCCGGCCCCAGCGCGCGCAAGCACGTCATCGGGTGTGAGGTTCCCGCGCCGACTTCCATGTCCAGTGGTTGAACGATGGTGCAGCCTTGGCGCGCCCAATAGTCCTGCAGTGTCAGGATCAGGCCCTGAAAGGTCTTGGTATCAAACTTTTGCATGTTGAATTCGCACGCGATACAAGTGGATTTAAATGGGATGCGCCAGTATACCCGTTGACCGTAAGATATACAGCCCGAATCAGGGAACAAGTGCGAATCATCAAAGAAGCGGGGTGTTTTTACGCACTGAAATGGGGCAAATGCGCCCCTATGGCCCTGTTTCACTCTGCGGACACATCACGGCCCCTCGCTCTCTCTGGCCTCCGAGACTGGCACTAACCTTGCTAGCTTCCTGATAACCAACATTTCAGGAGGTTCGCTGATGACTACCGCCTTAACCGACAGCCGCTATCGCTACCGCATTTTCGCCATGGTGTTCTTTATTGCGTTGATCAACTACGTCGATCGCGGTGCGCTGTCCTTCGCCGCCAACGATATCTCCCGAGAATTCAACTTCAACAAGGCCCAGTTGGGTGCCGTACTCGGCTACTTCGGCTTTGGCTATTTGTTTGGCTCACTGTGCGGAGGCTTCCTGGCCGACCGCGTCGGCACCAAAAAGGTCTGGCTGATCGCCGGGGCGCTGTGGTCGCTGCTGGAGATCGCCACCGCCTGGGCGGGTGAACTGGGGGTGGCACTGTTCGGGGGCTCGGCAATCATGGGCTTCGCCGCACTGCGCATCATGTTCGGCTTTGCCGAAGGCCCGGCCTATGCGCTGATGAACAAAACCATCGCTAACTGGGCACCGCGCAAAGAACGCGGATTTTCACTGGGCATCGGGCTACTGAGCACCCAGGTGGGGTCGCTGCTAACCGCACCGCTGGCGGTGGGGCTACTGCTGCTGACCGATGACTGGCGCAGCATGTTTATTTTGCTGGGGCTGTTCTCGCTGATCGCCATTTTGCTGTTTGCCCGTTTCTTCACCGACACGCCGCAAGAGCATCCGCAGGTCAACGCCGCCGAACTGGCAGTTATCAGCGCCGATCAGGAGGCAGACAGTCAGCAACCACATCTGCCGTGGTGGGCTTTCTTCACCAACCGCACTCTGGTGTTTAACGCCCTGGGTTACTTCTCTTTCCTCTATGTCACCTTTGTGCTGGTCACCTGGGGGCCTAAATACCTGCAAGACACCTTTAATTACGATCTGCACTCGCTGTGGTATGTGGCGATGATCCCGTGGAGCGGTGCCTGTTTCACCGTTCTGCTCGGTGGCCGCATCGCCGATGCGCTGCTGAGACGCTTCGGCAACCTGCGGCTGGCCCGCAACCTGTTTGCGGCGGTAACGCTGCTGCTGACCGCCACCTGCTTCCTGTTGATCCCCTTTATGAGCACGCCAACCGAAATCATTTTGCTGATGACGTTGGGAAACGCGCTGAACGCGCTGGTGAATAATGTGTATTGGTCGGTGGTGATCGACGTCACACCCAAGGCTTCAGTCGGCGCCTACAGCGGCATGACGCTGGCGATTGCCAATATTGCCTCGATCACCGCACCTATGCTGAGCGGCTGGTTGGCCCAACACCACGGCTATGGCGCGATGTTCTTGGCCACCGCCGTGGTGTCTTTCTGCAGCATGCTGTGCATGACTTTGCTGCAGCCGGAAAGAAAGATCGGGGCTGGCAGTGCGCAACCGAACCATGGCAGCATGCAGCAACCCGTCTGATTATAACTGCTCAAAATCGCGCACTGACGCCGACGTTATACATAAACTGTTCGCCGCTGCTCAGGCCGCCGGTCTGCGAAACGGTGGCGAACGCGGCCACCTGATCGGTCAGCGGCATGTTCGCTCCCAGGGTCACATCCACCCAGTTTTTATCCTGATTGGCGCTGTCGCGGGTAAAAGAGGTCTGGGTGGACTTCAGCCCGCCGCCTGCCCGATAGACATCATCGCCAAACTGATGCTGATAACTCACCTCGGCGTACGGATTAAACAGGCCGAAATTGCTGTCTAACCGCCAGCCCAGCGCACCAATCTGCGAATGGTAGTTCTGATCATTGAACCGCATGGCGGTGCTGTCGTTGCCATCCTCGCTGTAACCGGAGACGTTACTGTAATCCCAGGCGAACTGAGCCATTGGGCCGGTGGTCAGGTAAGAAGTGATAGGGAAGTCATAACCGGCGGTGACCCGTGCGCCCCACTGCTTGCCATCGGTGCTGCCGGTTTCGGTGCGGGTTAACGACCCTAGCTGCATGCTGCGGCGAATATCATCGTAATCCATTGTCGCGTAGTGCAGATCGGCATTCACCCAACCGTGCTCAAACACATCCAGGGCAGTAAAGGCTGAGAACAGCAGGCCGCGCGCCTTGTACTCATAGCGGCTGGAAGGCTGCTGATCGTCATTGGAACCGGAAATCAACGCGCCAATTAACCAGCCGTCGGTCAATTGGTAATCAACCCCGACGGTCAGATTATGGGTGGTGGCGTTGCCGTCACCTGCCGCCAGATTGGAAGAATAGTCATAGTGTTGTCCGGCATAACCGCCGAACACGCCCAGCGCCCCTTGCGGGTTTTCGCCATTGCGTAACTGCTGGAAACGGCTGTCGAGGGTAGCGCGGCTGTCACGTGCCATGGCCGCCGTCGCCTGATTCAGCGCCACCACCTGCGCCGGGCCGTCCAGCACCGCCTGAATGTAATCGGCAATCAGTTGATGCGCCTGCGGGCTGGGGTGGAAATGATCGGCAAACAGGTAGGATTGGCTGCTGTCGAACCCCGGCATGGCGGAACTGCACACCGCGGAAGAAACGCCTGGCGGGCAGGCCATACCGGCGGTATTGGTAAAACCAAACTGCGCCGGATTGGCGATGGCTTCGCTAAACAGCTTGTTTACGTCAACCCGAACGATATTGCCGCCGCCCTGTGCCAGCAGGCGGTCTTCGCTTTGGTTATAAAAATCGGTCAGTTGCCCGGCCTGCGCACTCAGGCTGTCAAAGGCGGCAATCAGCTGTGCGGCAATCGCCTGCTGCACCTGCGGGATGGCACTGCCCTGCGCCGCAGCGGCCGTCAGCGCCTGGTGAATGGCCTGAGTTCGCGAGTCATTGTCCGGTGTCGCCAGCGAATTAAGGGTGGCGTAGGCCGCCTGCACTGCCGCGTTTTGCACCGGAGTCAGCGCCTGCTGGATAATCAGCTCCATCAGTTGCGGCGTAGAGCCAATATTCGGCACCGTCGGAACGATCACCGTACCGGCGCCGGCATTTAACAACGAGTGAACCTGCGCGGCGGCGGCTGCCGCGCTGTTGTAGGCCACACCCGGCGCAGTCGTCGGATTTAACGCCGCCGCCGCCAGGTCATTGCCACCAATCCAGTGGATATACAGGCCATCACCATCGGCCCGGCCATTGACCCGATTGAGATAGCTTTGCACCTGATCCTGTGTGTTATCCGCCGGGTTAAGCGCCGGCACCGCCACGCCACCACCGGCGGCATAGTTGTCACCGCCGTTATCCGAGGCCACCAACGCAGCACCGATACGTTGCGCCAGCACTTCGTCGTATAACAGGTGTTTATTGCTGTCGTAGGTAAAGCGGCCATTGTTGCCGGTGTCGCTTAGGCTGTCGCCAAACACATAGAGTTGGTCATAGGCCAGCACCGGGGTCGTCATACTGCATAATATCGCCACTGCAAGCACCGCCGGGCGGGGCATACGAGTTATTTTTAGAGGCATGAACAGACTCCTGAGAGCCAAGCAAATGAAGGAAAATACATTTTTATCATTGGCCTTTTTGGCTACCGGCCATCTAGTAAATATTGCTGGCTTTTTCGCCACGTCAAGCCGGTTGTTGATAAAACAATCAGGGGCTTGCCAAGTTCGCCACTTCGGGCGATGCTTACTGTAAATAAACACAGCACAAGGACAGTCAGTATGGTCAACGAACGTTGCGGCTGGGTAACAGCGGATCCGTTATATCTCGAGTATCACGACAAGGAATGGGGCGCACCGACCACCGATGCGCATGAACTGTTCGAAATGCTGTGCCTGGAAGGGCAACAGGCCGGGCTTTCCTGGATCACCGTGCTGAAAAAGCGTGAAAATTACCGCCGCGCCTTCCACAATTTCAACCCGCAGCGGGTGGCGGCCATCAGCGAACAAGAGGTGGAAACCTTGCTGCAGGACAGCGGTATCATCCGCCATCGGGGCAAAATCGAAGCCATCATCGCCAACGCCAGGGCCTATCTGGCGATGGAGGCGGCTGGAGAAGACTTCGTCAGCTTTATCTGGGCGTTTGTCGACGGCGAACCGCTGCTCAACCGTTGGCAACAACTGAGCGAGGTTCCGGCAAAAACCGAACGCTCGGACGCCATGTCCAAAGCGCTGAAAAAGCGCGGCTTCAAATTCATCGGTTCCACCACTTGTTACGCCTTTATGCAGGCCAGCGGGCTGGTGAACGATCATCTGACAGGCTGCCTCTGCTACCCAAAGCCATAGCGATCCGCCCTTGCTATCCGGACGATCTGCCGCGACTGATGGCCCTGTGGCTGCCCAGCACTATCGCCGCCCATCCGTTCGTGAAGGAAAGCTACTGGCTGGAAAGCGCCACCCTGGTGCAGGAAAACTACCTGCCGCGCGCGCACAGTTGGGCGTATTGGCATGAAGGGGAAATCGCCGGATTTATCAGCGTGTTGGATCAACGCTTTATTGGCGCGCTGTTTGTTGACCAGGCGTTTCACGGCCGTGGCGTCGCCCAAGCGCTGATGGCGTATGTGCAACAGCGCTATCCTCGGCTAAGTCTGGAGGTCTATCAGCAAAACCTGCGGGCCTGCGCGTTCTACCATAAGCAGGGTTTTCACGTCACACAGCGTTTGTTTAATGAAGAAACTCAAGCCCATACGTTGATCATGAACTGGGCCGCCAGCGTTTGATTTTTGTCACTTCTGGCTAAAAACAGCGCACTCCGCACTGGGGTGCGTTCAATTCAGAATCCGCTGCATGGTATTCCCCTTCGTTTTGCCGGATAACAGGCGCAGCCCGTGAGCCGCTTATAATTTGTCACGTTTTTTTCCGGAACTGCCGGAGGAGATTCGCGTCATAGTAGCGCCGCAATCTGGCGTGCCAGGCGGCCAACGGTTTTTTAGCGTCCCCGAGATTGGACTGACGCACACAGATTTTGATGCCACAAAGGAAAAAACATGAATAAACGCATTGCGATTATTGCCGGCGCGGTGAGCCTTGCGCTCACGCTGTCAGCCTGTACCACCAACCCGTACACCGGGGAATCTGAAGCTGGGAAATCCGGCATTGGCGCAGGGATCGGCGCGGCATTGGGCGCAGGCGTCGGCATGCTGTCCTCATCGAAAAAAGACCGCGGCAAAGGCGCACTGATCGGTGCCGCTGCCGGTGCCGCATTGGGCGGCGGTGCCGGTTATTACATGGACGTGCAGGAAGCCAAACTGCGCGACAAAATGAAAGGTACCGGCGTTAGCGTGACCCGTCAAGGCGACAATATCGTGCTGAACATGCCAAATAACGTCACCTTCGACAGCAGCAGCGCTACCCTGAAACCGGCGGGTGCCAATACCCTGACCGGCGTAGCCATGGTGCTTAAGGAATACCCGAAAACGGCAGTTAACATCATCGGCTACACCGACAGCACCGGTTCCCGTGCGCTGAACATGACCCTGTCGCAGCAACGTGCCGACGGCGTTGGCAGCGCGCTGATCACCCAGGGCGTAGCAGCCAACCGCATCCGCACCTCAGGTGCCGGTCCGGATAACCCGATCGCCTCCAACAGCACCACAGAAGGCAAGGCGCAAAACCGCCGCGTTGAGATCACCCTCAGCCCGCTGCAGTAATCCCGTGCGGGGCGCTCTGCCCCGCCACTTCCTATCCCACGGCGCTCCGCCATTGGGCATTCCGGCTCTGCGCCGGGTGTGTTAGTCTCCTTGGCAATTAACCACAGGGGAGATCGGCTGTGAGCAGTGTTAAGGCAATGCGCGCCTCGGGGCGGGCCACCATCAGCGATGTGGCGAAAACCGCCAAGACCGGTAAAACCAGCGTATCGCGCTATCTCAATGGTGAGCAGCACCTGCTTTCTGACGATCTCAAACAGCGCATCGAACAGGCAATCCACCAGCTCGACTATCGCCCCAGCCAGATGGCACGCAGCCTGAAGGGCGGCCAAACGCGGCTGATTGGCCTGATCATCGCCGATATCACCAATCCCTACTCGGTGGATGTGATGCGCGGTATCGAAGCGGCCTGCCGCCAGCACGGTTTTACTCTGTTGGTGTGTAACACCAATAACGAGGTCAATCAGGAACAACACTACCTGCAGCTGCTCAGCAGTTACCGGGTAGAAGGCATCGTGGTCAACGCCGTCGGTATGCGCGAAGAGGCGCTGTCGACCCTGCAACAATCGATGTTACCTATGGTGCTGATTGACCGCAAAATTTCTGATTTCGCCTGCGATGTGGTGGGCCTCAACAATCACGAAGCGGCAACCGTCGCCACGGAACACCTGCTGCAACAGGGTTTCGAAGCCATTTTGTTTCTCAGCGAGCCGATCGGTACGGTCAATACCCGGCTGGAAAGGCTGCACGCCTTTAACCAGACCATGGCGCAACATGCCGGACTGTTGGCCGAACAGGCCGAAACGCCGCTTAACGACGTTAAACAGCTGGAAGGCGTGATCCGCGACTTTAACGCCCGCCATCGCGGTATGCGCAAGGCGGTTATTTCCGCTAATGGTGCCCTGACGCTACAGGTGGCACGCGCCATGCGCCGCTTGGGTATCCAATGGGGCAGCGATATCGGCCTGCTGGGCTTTGACGAACTGGAATGGGCCGAACTGGCCGGGGTGGGCATCACCACTCTGAAGCAACCTACCTATCAAATGGGCCATGCGGCGCTGGAACTGTTGGTGCAACGCATTCAGGGCCTGAATACCCCCATCAGCGAACAGATGTTCCCCGGTGAACTGATCGTACGCGGCTCCACCACCCGATAATCTCATCCCTTTTCCGCAGGGGCGCGGCCCGTGACGCCCCTTCATCGCATCGTCCAGACTATTTTTTGCTCAGGTTCGTGATTGCGATCATATTTTTACACTCTGTCGCTTTCGCCTGGAACCGGTACCATTTAACGTGTGGTTAACAGCATCGGTGGGACTGACACCACCTCAGGAGCAAAAATGACCAGAGAAATTATCATAGTGACCGGCGCCTACGGCACCGATACCGTCCAGCAGCTCGGTGGCCAGGCCGCTTTACTGCCGATCATCGCCGCTGCAGGTGCCGACGGCGTTGAAATCCGCCGCGAACTGTTTTCTGCTCAGGATCTACAGACCCTGCCGGCTCTGGCTCAGGCCATCGAACAGCAGCATCTGTTTGCCGTTTACTCCGCACCTGAAGCCCTGTTTACCCCACAGCATACTCTGAACCCCAACCTGGCGGCTCTGCTGGCGGAAGCCCAGACGCTGAACGCACGCCAGTTAAAATTATCCCTGGGCCATTATCAGCCGGGCTTTGATTTTACCGAACTGAAAGTGGCACTGGAGCAGCATCCGGTCAACCTGGTGGTGGAAAATGACCAGACCCCGGACTGCGGCATTCTGTCACTGCTGAATGCCTTTTTCCATGCGGCGGAAGATAACCGTCTGCCGGTCAGCATGACTTTCGATATGGCCAACTGGCACTGGGTCGGGCAAGACGCCTTCGCCGCTGCCGAGCGTCTGGCTCGCCACGTCAGCTATGTGCACGTCAAGGCGGCCACCCATGGCCTGCGCGGTTGGCGCGCCGTGGCGCTCGACGACAGTGACGGCCGCTGGCGTGAGTTGCTGACCCGCCTGCCGCAGGATGTACCACGCGGTATTGAATTCCCATTGCAGGGCGACAGTCTGGAAGACGTAACCCGCTACTACGTTAACCTGTTACGCGCGGAGTAAAACATCATGACAACGCTGACAGCAGCGCATAGCGCACCCCTGGATGTCGTCACCCTGGGTGAAGCCATGGCCATGTTCGTGGCAAGCCAAACCGGCGACATGGCGGAAGTAGAAACCTTCACCAAACGCATTGCCGGTGCCGAGCTGAACGTGGCGATCGGCCTGGCACGTCTGGGCCTGAACGTCGGCTGGGTCAGCCGCGTCGGCAATGACAGTTTCGGCCGTTTCACCCTGCAACAATTGAAAAAAGAAGGTATTAACGCCCAGCAGGTCACGGTAGACGGCAATTATCCGACCGGTTTTCAGATCAAATCGAAAACCACGGATGGTACCGATCCCAAAGTGGAGTATTTCCGCAAGGGTTCGGCGGCCAGTCATCTTTCTGTGGACGATTTCAACCGCGATTACTTCGGTTCCGCGCGCCATCTGCACCTGAGCGGCGTAGCGGCAGCCCTGTCCGGTCAGTCGCTGGCGCTGTGTCACCATGCCGCGCGTGAGATGCGGGCAATGGGCAAAACCATTTCGTTCGACCCTAATTTACGACCGGTGCTGTGGTCCAGCCAACAGGTGATGATCGAACAGCTCAATAAGCTGGCGTTTGCCGCCGACTGGGTGCTGCCGGGGCTGAAAGAAGGACAAATCCTCACCGGCCAATCAACGCCGGAAGGCATTGCCGATTTTTACCTGGAGCGCGGCGTACAGGCGGTGATTATCAAAACCGGTCCGGACGGCGCCTGGTTTAAAACCGCCGCCGGCGATCAGGCGGCCGTAGCGGCCATCAAAGTCGACAACGTGGTGGACACCGTGGGGGCAGGTGACGGTTTTGCCGTCGGCACCCTTAGCGCTCTGCTGGAAGGCAAAACGCTGAAACAGGCGGTTCAACGCGGTAACAAAATCGGCTCGCTGGCGATCCAGGCCATCGGCGATAGCGAAGGCTTGCCGACCCGCGCGGCACTGGCTGAATAAATATAACAAACATAATCGGTTAACCGACTTCTCCACACGACGTGTACCTCTGGCCCTACAACCAGGACGCGTTGGGAGAACACTGAGGAATCTGAACATGAACAAAGCGACTATCGCGGCTAAACGCTGGTGGTACATCATGCCCATCGTGTTTATCACCTACAGCCTGGCCTATCTCGACCGAGCCAACTTCAGCTTTGCTTCGGCTGCCGGTATCAATGACGATCTGGGCATCACCAAGGGCATGTCCTCGCTGTTGGGGGCGCTGTTTTTCCTCGGCTATTTCTTTTTCCAGATCCCCGGCGCTATTTATGCCGAACGCCGCAGCGTTAAAAAACTGATTTTCTGGTGCCTGATCCTGTGGGGGGCCTGCGCCTCACTGACCGGCATGGTCAGTAATATCCCCATGCTGGCCGCTATCCGCTTTATCCTCGGCGTGGTGGAAGCCGCAGTAATGCCGGCGATGCTGATTTACATCAGCAACTGGTTCACCAAATCAGAACGCTCACGCGCCAATACCTTCCTGATCCTTGGCAACCCGGTGACAGTGCTGTGGATGTCGGTGGTTTCCGGCTACCTGATCCACGCCTACGGCTGGCGTGAAATGTTCATCTTTGAGGGCATTCCGGCGGTGATCTGGGCCTTCTGCTGGTGGGTGCTGGCCAAAGACAAGCCCGCCCAGGCCAAATGGCTGAGCGACAATGAAAAGCAGGCGTTGCAACAACAGCTGGAAGAAGAACAAAAAGGCATTAAAGCGGTGCGTAACTATGGTGAAGCCTTCCGCTCACGCAACGTTATTCTGCTGTGCGCACAGTACTTTGCCTGGAGTATTGGCGTGTATGGCTTCGTGCTGTGGTTGCCTTCCATCCTGCGCAGTGGCATGCAAATGGGCATGGTGGAAGCCGGCTGGCTGTCGGCGGTGCCTTATCTGGCGGCGACTATCGCCATGATCCTGGTGTCCTGGGCCTCCGACAAAATGCAAAACCGTAAGCTGTTCGTCTGGCCACTGTTGTTGATTGGCGCGCTGGCTTTCTTCGGCTCTTACGCCGTCGGTGCCAATCATTTCTGGGTCTCTTACACCCTGCTGGTGATTGCCGGTGCCGCCATGTATGCCCCTTATGGACCGTTCTTCGCCATCATTCCTGAAATGCTGCCGAAAAACGTTGCCGGCGGCGCCATGGCACTGATCAACAGCATGGGTGCCCTGGGCTCGTTCTTTGGCTCCTGGTTTGTCGGTTACCTGAACGGCGCTACCGGTAGCCCGGCGGCCTCTTATATGTTTATGGCCATTGCCCTGCTGGCAGCGGTGGTGCTGACGCTGGTAGTCAAGCCCGCTCGCAACGAGGCCCAGCCACAACTGGCCTGATCGACCTGAATGACCAGGGTGACGGGCGCTGCGCCCTTCACCCTTTTTGCATTATGTTATGTTGGATCCCCAACGTCCTAATCGTTAGCTTGCTGGAGTTCGTGATGAAGCCTTCTATTGTTCTATACAAAAACATCCCTGCCGACCTGCGTGAACGACTGGAACAGCACTTCACCGTGCACGCCTTCGACGGTCTGACCCCGGATAACCGCGACGAGCTGCGCCAGGCGTTGCAACAGGCGGAAGGGATCATCGGTTCCGGCGGCAAAATTGATGAGGCTTTCCTGCAGCAGGCGCCAAAACTGCGCGCGGCCTCAACCATTTCCGTCGGCTACGACAATTTCGACGTCGACGCGCTGAATGCCCATAACGTGCTGCTGATGCATACCCCTACCGTGCTGACCGAAACCGTCGCCGATACCATCATGAGTCTGGTGCTGGCGACCGCTCGCCGGGTGGTTGAAGTCGCCGAACGGGTCAAGGCCGGCGAATGGCAGGGCAGTATCGGGGCGGACTGGTTTGGCGTCGATGTGCACCATAAAACCATTGGCATCCTCGGGATGGGGCGGATCGGGCTGGCGCTGGCGCAACGTGCGCACTTCGGTTTCGGCATGCCGGTGCTGTATAACGCCCGCCGCACGCACGAAGAGGCGGAACAACGTTTTAACGCCCGCCGCTGTGACCTGGATACCCTATTGGCTGAGTCAGATTTCATCTGCATTACGCTGCCGCTGACCGATGAAACCTTCCATATGATCAGCCGTGAGCAACTGGCGAAGATGAAAAAGAGCGGCATTTTGATCAACGCCGGTCGTGGCCCGGTGGTGGATGAAGCGGCACTGATTGAAGCACTGCAGAACGGCACCATTCACGCTGCCGGGCTGGACGTGTTCGAAAAAGAACCGTTGGACGTATCTTCACCTTTGCTGAAGCTGCCAAACGTAGTGGCGCTGCCGCATATCGGTTCTGCCACCCATGAGACCCGCTATGGCATGGCCGAATGCGCCGTCGACAACCTGATTGCCGCACTGACCGGCACGGTCAAAGAAAACTGCGTGAATCCGCAACTGCTGAAGAAATAACTTTCATGGATGCCAGTGAATTAAAAACTGGCATCCATTCAAAATTACCAAGATTTTTTCGGCGGGTGTCGCCGCATATGGAATACCCGAAGGATATGTATTTCATTATTTTTGATTCTGTAGGGGATCAGATAAGGAAAGGTTTTCATCACGATTTCCCGAGTTCCCATCACCCTGCCGGCCCTGCCCAAAGCCGGATTTGTCACGAGCAAGTTTACCAATCGAAAAACCTCCCTGGCGAATTGGGTCGCAACCTGAGGACTCTCTTGATAAAACCAATCGTACGCATCATCAAAATTGCTTGCGGCTTTCCTTAGCCATTTAATTTTCATCGTTATTCATCACCCCCATCCTCTTGAAGCGAGCCTGCATTTCGTCGTCAGAAACAAAATCCCCCTTTTCCGCTTCGATGATTGCCTGTTGAGTTTCAGCAATCTGCCAGGCTTCACGGCTGATAAAATCCCGAATAGCCTGCCCTGCCAGAAAGGATTTTGTTCTGCCGGTCGCCTTAGCCAAGGCTTCAAGCTGCTCACTGAGATCTTCCGGTAATCGAACGGACATCACGCTCATAGGTCACCTCACACTACAATGTATACATTGTAATATAGATTAAAAAAGCATCGGGTGACAGCCTGGGTTCTCCCCCTGCCATCTCCTCCCGGAAAATTATCTGTTGGGATGAGGCGACTTTTTCATCATTTGTCACACTGGGCATTACCCTACAAGAAAAACGCTTCCTGCCACGCGTAAGGAGAGCCATGAAACGCCTGACCCTTCCCCTGCTGATGCTGCTGTCACCGGCGGCCATGGCGAGCTGGACGCTGCAAAGCTTCCCGGCCTTTGACGAGTCCGCCAGCGGCTTGTTCACCAGCCACGCCACCTTGCCCAAGGGCGAACTGCCGTTGAAGATTTACCAGGACCAACAGTGTTGGCAGCCGACCACCACGGCCAAACTGAATCAAGCCCTGTCGCTGCAACCTTGCGGCGATAACCCACCGGTTAACTGGCGGTTGTTCCGCGCCGGCGAGTATCAGGTACGCATCGACACCCGCAGCGGTACGCCGACGTTGCAGCTCAGCATGAAAACCGCACCGGAAACCGCTACCGCTACGGTAGTGCGCACCTGCCCACGCTGGAACGGCTTGCCGGTCACTCTTGACGTGGCGGCAACCTTTGCCGACGGCGAAAGGGTGCGTGATTTCTATTCAGGCCAAACGGTCGAGGTTAGCCAGGGGAAAGTCACCCTGCAACCGGCCGCAGGCAGCGGAGGATTACTGTTACTGGAGTCGGCAAGCAGCGAGAAAGCCGCGCCGTTCAACTGGCACAACGCCACGGTCTACTTCGCCCTCACCGATCGCTTTGAGAACGGCAACCCGGCCAACGACCACAGCTACGGTCGCCGCAGTGACGGTATGCAGGAAATAGGCACCTTCCACGGCGGTGATTTGGCCGGCCTGACGCAAAAGCTCGATTATCTGCAACAGCTCGGCGTCAATGCGCTGTGGATCAGTTCGCCGCTGGAGCAGATCCACGGCTGGGTTGGCGGTGGCACCAAGGGCGACTTCCCGCATTACGCCTATCACGGTTACTACGCGATGGACTGGACCCGACTCGATGCCAACATGGGCAGCGAGCAAGATCTGCGCACGCTGGTCGAGCAAGCCCACCAGCGTGGTATCCGCATTCTGTTTGACGTGGTCGTCAATCACGCCGGTTATGCCACGCTAGCGGATATGCAGACCTTCCAGTTCGGCTCGCTGTATCTGAAAGGGGCGGAGATCGAAAAAACACTGGGTAAAAACTGGGGGGACTGGCGACCGGCGGCTGGCCAAAACTGGCATAGCTTCAATGATTACATCAACTTCAGCGATAAGGCCGGTTGGGATGCCTGGTGGGGCAAAAACTGGATCCGCACCGATATCGGCGACTATGACTCACCGGGCTACGACGACCTCACCATGTCGCTGGCCTTCCTCCCGGACATCAAAGCTGAAGCGCCCGGTGCCAGCGGTCTGCCGCTGTTTTATCGCCATAAACCCGACACCGCCGCGCGCGATATTCCCGGTGCCACAACCCGCGACTACCTGACTACCTGGCTCAGCCAATGGGTACACGATTACGGCATTGACGGCTTTCGCGTCGACACCGCCAAACACGTGGAGAAACCAACGCTGGCGCTGCTGAAACAGCGGGCCACGGCGGCGTTGGCCGAGTGGAAAGCTGCTCATCCGCAACAGGCGCTGGATAACGCCCCGTTCTGGATGACCGGTGAGGCCTGGGGACACGGCGTGATGAAAAGCGACTATTACCAGAACGGCTTCGACGCGATGATCAACTTTGATTTTCAGGATCAGGCCTCGCAGGCGCTGAGCTGTTTTTCCAACATCGACGCCACCTATCAACAAATGGCTGACAAGCTGCAGGATTTCAATGTGTTGAGCTATATCTCCTCGCACGATACCCGGCTGTTCTTCGCCAGTGACGCCAAGGGGTCGCTGCAGTTGCAACAACGCGCCGCCGATCTGCTGCTGCTGGCCCCCGGCGCGGTGCAGATTTACTACGGTGATGAAAGTGGCCGTCAGCTTGGCCCAAGCGGCTCGGACCCGTTGCAGGGCACCCGTTCCGATATGAACTGGAGCGAGCTTGAAGGCGACAAAGCCCCACTGCTGGCGCACTGGCAGCGGCTGGGTCAATTCCGCGCTCGCCACCCGGCAATAGGTGCAGGTAAACAACAGTCGCAACAAACGGCGCAATACTACGCCTTCAGCCGTCAGCTCGGTGACGATAAGGTGATGGTGGTGTGGGTCGGCGATCGGTCACATTAATTGAGATAAATATGCTGTGAAATAACCATCAGGTGAAGTTTACGCCTGATGGTTATTTTATGAACCGCATTGCGCCGGAAATTGTCAGGCGGTATGGTGGGCGATTACCTGCTAAAAACACTACAGCTGCACCTATGACTTTTTCACTTTTCGGCGACAAATTTACCCGTTACGCGGGCATTACCCGTTTGATGGATGACCTGAACGAAGGCCTGCGCACCCCCGGTGCCATCATGCTCGGCGGCGGCAATCCGGCGCAAATTCCAGAGATGGAAAGTTACTTCAAACAACTGTGCCAGGACATGCTCGACCAGGGCAAACTGACCGAGGCGCTGTGTAATTATGATGGCCCGCAGGGCAAAGACGCCCTGCTGAAAGCGCTGGCCAAATTGCTGCGCGACGAGCTGGGCTGGCAGATCTCGCCACAGAATATTGCACTGACAAATGGCAGTCAGAGCGCGTTTTTCTACTTGTTTAACCTGTTTGCCGGGCGCTATGCCGACGGCAGCCGTCGCCGCGTACTGTTCCCGCTGGCGCCGGAATATATCGGCTATGCCGATGCCGGGTTGGACGAAGGGCTGTTTGTCTCGGCCAAACCCAACATCGAACTGCTGCCGGAAGGCCAGTTCAAATATCACGTTGATTTCGAACACCTGAACATCGGTGATGATATCGGCATGATCTGCGTATCGCGCCCGACCAACCCGACCGGCAACGTGATCACCGACGAAGAGCTGATGAAGCTCGACCGGCTGGCACAGCAGCGCAATATTCCGCTGGTGATCGATAACGCCTATGGCGTGCCCTTCCCCGGCATTATCTTCAGCGACGCGACGCCGCTGTGGAACCCCAACATCATTTTGTGCATGAGCCTGTCGAAACTCGGCCTGCCCGGTTCGCGCTGCGGCATTGTGATCGCCGATGAAAAGACCATCAGCGCCCTGACCAATATGAACGGCATCATCAGCCTGTCACCGGGCAGCATGGGGCCGGCGATGGCAACGGAAATGATTGAACGCGGTGACCTGCTGCGGTTGTCCAACGAAGTGATCCGCCCGTTCTACAAACAGCGCGTCGAGCACACTATCGAGATCATTCGCCGCTACCTGTCACCGGAGCGCTGCCTTATTCATAAACCGGAAGGGGCGATTTTCCTCTGGCTGTGGTTCAAGGATCTGCCGATCACCACCGAGCTGCTTTATCAACGTTTGAAAAAACGTGGCGTGCTGATGGTGCCGGGCCACTACTTCTTCCCGGGGCTGGAGCATGAATGGCCGCATACCCATCAGTGCATGCGGATGAACTACGTGCCGGATCCGGAGAAGATTGAGCGTGGCGTGGCTATCCTGGCGGAAGAGATTGAACGCGCGCACCAGGAAGCGGGCTGATCGTTGAGACGGGGCGCACGAGTGTCGCCCCGTCGTTTTACATCGCCCAGTTTTTTACATCGCCCAGAACAAGACCGCCAGCAACTGCGGTGACATGATGCGCAGAAACATCGCCAAAGGATAAACCGTGGCGTAAGACAGCGCGGCAGCGCCGCTGGTCGGGTGCAGGCCATTAGCGAAGGCCAGCGCCGGCGGATCGGTCATTGACCCTGCCAGCATGCCCGACAGCGTCAGGTAGTTCATCTTGCCCACCGTCCGCGCCAGTACGCCCACGCTGAACAGAGGGATCGCCGTAATCAGCGCCCCATAGCCAATCCATGCCAGGCCTTCGCCATTAATCAGCGTATCGACAAAGTTGCCACCCGACTTCAACCCGACCACCGCCAGAAACAGCACGATCCCCAACTCACGCAACGCCAGATTGGCACTGGGCGGCATAAACCAGTACAGCTTGCCAATGCTGCCAATACGCCCAAGGATCAGTGCCGCCACCAGCGGGCCACCGGCCAGCCCCAGGCGCAATGCCGCCGGGAAACCCGGTATGAACAGCGGAACAGATCCCAACAGCACGCCCAGGCCGATACCGATAAACACCGGCAACATTTGCACCTGTTGCAGCTTCTGCTGGGCGTTGCCGACGATCGCCGCCACCGCTTCGATAGACTCAGGCCGCCCCACCAGGTTGAGGATGTCACCAAATTGCAGCGTCACATTGCTGCCGGCCACCAGTTCGACCCCAGCACGGTTGAGGCGCGAGATCACCACGTCGTATTTTTGCTTCAGGTTCAGATCGCGGATTTTGCTGCCCAACACCTTCTCATTGGTCACCACCGCTCTCACCACCTGCAGCTCTGTACCGCGCGTGGAAAGCGAGACGTCGACCTCTTCGCCAATCACCAGCCGGGCATTTTCCAGGCTTTCGCGCTTGCCCACCAGATGCAGGTAATCGCCCAGTTCCAGCCTCTCGAGCGGGGCCGGCACCATCAGCAAATCGCCGCGTTTCAGGCGAGAACAGATGATGTCCTCACCGTTCAACAAGGGGACACTTTTGATAGCCATTCCCTGCAGATTCGGGTTACGCACCGCCACGTTCATGGTGTGCAACAGTTCGCGCTGGTTACCCAGGCTGCTTTCAAACGCCTGCGCCTCTTGTTCGATATTAATGCGGAAAAACAGGCGTATCAGCCACATCACCAACAGAATGCCGCAGATGCCAAACGGATAGGCCATGGCGTAACCCATACCCATACGATCGACCAATGCCGGATCTGAACCCAAATCGGTAAGGATTTGCTGCCCGGCGCCGAGCGCAGGGGTATTGGTGACCGCCCCGGAAAACACGCCGAGAATGATTGGCAACGGCACGGCAAACAGCTTGTGAACCACCGCCGCGACCAGCCCACCGACCAGCACCAGTAAAATGGCAAAGCCGTTGAGCCGCAGCCCGGAGACCCGCAAGGAAGAGAAAAAACCCGGGCCGACCTGAATACCAATGGTGTACACGAACAGGATCAGGCCAAATTCCTGGATGAAGTGCAGCATGTCGCCGTTAAGATTGAGCTGCCAGCTCTGGGCGAAATGCCCAACGATAATGCCACCGAACAGCACCCCGCCGATGCCCAGCCCTACCCCATAGATTTTCCAGTTACCCATCCACAGCCCGAGAACGGCCACCAACGCCAACATACTGACGGTCAGGGCGATTTCGCTCATAGGTCACATCCTTGCCAGAAGTTTAACAACCGGTTTGCGGTTAAAGGCACACAATTAACAGGGATTCTGGCACAAGCGGGAAAGAGCGACTGTGGCTTGTGCCACAGAAAGCAAAGGGGGAAGCCCATAAGGACTTCCCCCTGAAAATTTAACTGTTTCTCAGTCGGTTATTTAGCTTCCAGCCCTGGCGTAGTGCCGATGGCAATCCGCTGCGGCTGCAGGGCTTCCGGCACCTGGCGCACCAGATCGATATGCAACAGGCCATTTTCAAACTGGGCCTCGGACACCTGCAAATGCTCAGCCAGCGTGAAGGTCAGTGTGAACTCTTTACACACCAGCCCCTGATGCAGATATTCCACCTGTTTTTCCGATGGCGTCGGCTTACCGCGCACGGTCAGGCGTGGGCCTTCGACTTCAATATCCAGTTCGCTTTGTTTGAAACCGGCCAGCGCCAGAGAAATGCGGTAGTGGTTATCGTCGCTTTTCTCGATGTTGTATGGCGGGAACCCTTGCGGCTCCTGGCCGCCCATTGAACTGGCCAATTTGTCAAAGCCGATCCACTGACGCAGTAGTGGGGATAAGTCGTAATTACGCATAGTATTAACTCCTTCTATGAAGCGAGATGAGGTTTAATCGCCCCCTGACGGCAGGCAAGTTAACTAACATTCATTGCACCGGCGGTTCATTCCGCCGATGAAATAAGAATTATTTAATTTCTATCCGGCGCGGTTTTAATGTTTCCGGCACGATACGTTCCATATCGATATACAACAGGCCGTTTTCCAACTTGGCACCTTTAATTTGGATATGCTCGGCCAACTGGAATTTACGTTCAAAGTTGCGCTCAGCAATACCTTGATATAAGTAGGTTCTTTCCGCTGGTTCGTTATTATGAGCACCGCGCACAATCAACAGGTTATCCTGGGTCGTGATCTCGAGTTCTTGCTCGGCAAACCCAGCCACCGCGATGGCGATGCGGTAATGATTTTCATCCACCAGCTCAACGTTATAAGGGGGATAGCCGCCATTACCCTGACTCTGGCCCGCCTCCAGCGCATTAAACAAGCGGTCAAAGCCAATCGCGGAACGGTAGAGTGGAGAAAGATCGAAATTACGCATAAAACAGCCTCCTAAGGCACTTCAGCGAGGTTTAATAATTAGGCCTTCCATCATGGACAGGCTAAATAATCAGAATTCCCTTACGGCGAATTCTTAATTTACTTCTGATAAGAAAATGGGGGTGGCTTTCACCATTTCAAGCGGCGATGATCAAAAAAATGATAATCAGTGCGGCGAAAGTTTTTTTATCCCTTACAATAAACTGAGACGGCCGCCACAGAGCGGGCTCTTGCTCCTTTTAAAACATCCACAAGATGTTATAGATCAGCAGATTTTTGGGGAACAGCACCCTGCAGGATGGAATAATGAAAACGATAAGAGTTATAGCAACCAGTTGCATGCTGTTAGCGACCAACGGCTGCTCCAGCGTGATGAGTCACACCGGCCCGAATCAGGGCTACTATCCGGGCACCCGTGCCAGCATGGATGTACTGAAGGACGACAATACCAGTTGGGCGATGATGCCACTGGTGGCGCTGGATCTGCCATTCTCGGCGGTGATGGACACGGTGTTACTGCCTTACGACTATATGCGCTCCGGCAGTGACGGTACCGCAGACTCGCCGAAAGCGCGCATCTTGCGTGGCGAAGAGCAGAATCTGGCCGCCAGCGGTGACCCTGCCCATGCCGCCACGGCAACCCCACATTAAGCAACGCTGATGCGGGCTGTTCGCCCGCCGTTACTACACCTCGGCCACAAAAATCTGGCTGAATCCACCGACCTCACGCATAAACGCCACTTTGCTGCCATCCGGTGAGAACACAATCGCGTCCCCCGAAGGCGGTAACGCCGTTCGCTGCGTCAGGCGTTGCATCCGTCCGCTGGCTACCTCGCATAACATCAGGCTGTTATCACACACCAGCGCAATACGACCGCCCTGTGGATGCCAACTGAACGCCGATTGAATACCTTGTTCACCCTGCGTGACCTGACGCGGATCGCCGCCGTTGGGTGAGACCACCCACAGCTGTACCACGCCCGCGTCATCCTTCATCAGGCAGGCAATCATACTGCCGTCGGGTGAGCTGCGTAGCCAGTGGCGGGGAGTGGTCGCCACACCGGGGAAACGTCGCTGGCCGGTAAAGGTCAGCCGACGTTGGCGTACCCCCAGCGGGGGGGCAGGTAAATGAGTGGCAGTGCCTTGCAACGGCCGGGCACCGGCTTTGGCGTAATCGGCGTCGTCCTGCGGCAGATCAACAATAAACACCTCAGGCAGCTTTTCACCGCTGCTGGAAATCGTATCGCCAATAAACGCCAGCGCCCAGCGCTGTTGCCGCCCATCAGGCCGGGTATAACCACCCTGGCCAACCCAGCCCTCTTCGTAGGCCCGATTAATTTGGTCGCTGCCCGGCTGCGGTTGTGGCGTGGTCTCGCTGACCAACACGCAGTAATGGCTGCCGTCATATTCACGCGGATGCTGCTTGGGAGGGTTCACACCCTGCAACGGCACAGCCACCCCCACGTTGCGCAGATCCAGCGCCGGGTCCAGCTCATGCATCACATGGTCATTATAAGTAAAGCTCAGGCGGCTGCCGTCCGGACTAAACACGTGCACGTGAGTGCCGCCGCGCAGTGCGCCAGGAGTATAGGGCGCAGTGATATCCATCGCATCGAGGGTAATGGCCAGTTCGCGATCCGGTTCGCTGACAATCACTCCGCGACGATGGTGAAAATCGTAATGCCAAACGCTATCAGGATGCTCCGGGCCGTGAATAAAAGCATAACGGGCCGGTGCATCCGGGCTGACGGTCACCACACCCACGTGAGCACCGTGTTGGGCACGGTACACCACTTCCACCACGCCGCTGTCGACGTTCACCCGTTCAATGCTCAGGCCGGTGAAAGAAGCGCCGCTCGGGCGTACGTCGTAAGCCAGCCACCGGCTGTCCGGCGTCCAGACGTTAATATTGGTTAGCTGATGCCCACGTGGATCAAAAGTCAGCTGTTTTTCCCGATGGCTCATGGCGGCTCCCCTGCTCATGCTGGCACTGAGCCGCCATCTTACCGGATCTTTCACATCACCGACCAACGGCAGATATCACATCTCACCATCAGATCTGGCTGGCTGACTATTTATTCGACCGCAAAAATACATCAGTCGAGAGAACGGGATTTACAATTTGGAAAATTAATTCTAAATTGGATTTTTAAATCTAAAAAAAGATCACCATGCTGAGTCGCTACCACGCCATCGCCGATGCCATAACGCTATTGTTTGCCCCTTACGCCGAAGTGGCACTGCACGATCTCGCCAGCCAGAAGCTGGTTTACATCAGCAATAACCGCTCGCAGCGTGAGCTGGGCGAAGACTCCAACCTAAGCGAGTTACAGGGCGACCAAGGCTTGCAGGTGATCGGCCCCTATCTGAAGCGCAATTGGGATGGCAGCCAACTGCGTTCTATCAGCGCAGTATTGCGCGACGATAACGGTGCCCCCATTGGCCTGTTGTGCATCAATCTTGATATCACCGTGCTGGAAAGCGCCAAAGCCGCGCTGGAAGTCTTCCTGGGTGGCAATGCCCTGCAACCACAACCGGACGTGCTGTTTCAGGACGACTGGCAGGAACGCATCAACACCTTCATTCACCAATGGTTGCAACAGCGCCAACAAACGCTCGGCACCCTTAACGGTGCGGGCAAGCGAGCCATGGTGGAGGCGCTCTATCACCAGGGGGCCTTCAAAGGAAAAAATGCCGCCGGCTACGTCGCCAAGATCCTCGGTATCGGCCGCGCCACCGTCTACAACTATCTGAAAAATATCAAGGAGTCTGTATGAGTCAGCTATTTGACGCGATTGTTTCCGCCCATCAGCAATTGCGCCCGCAGGTTCGCGTGACCCCGCTGGAACGCAGCGTACTGCTGTCACAGCAGTTGGGTTGCGAGCTGTATCTGAAGTGCGACCATCTGCAGCATACCGGCTCTTTCAAATTTCGCGGCGCCAGCAACAAACTGCGGCTGCTGACTGAGCAACAACGCAGCCGCGGGGTGATCGCCGCCTCGAGTGGCAATCACGGCCAGGCGGTCGCACTGGCAGGCAAACAGATGGGCGTCAGCGTGACGGTGTATGCCCCGGAAACGGCGGCTGCGATTAAACTGGAGACCATCCGTGCGCTGGGTGGCAAAGTGGAATTGATACCGGGCGATGCACTCAATGCCGAGCTGGCGGGAGAAAAAGCTGCCGTTGAACAAGGCAAAGTCTATATCTCACCCTATAACGACCCACAGGTAATTGCCGGTCAGGGCACCTGCGGCATGGAGTTGGTTGAGCAGCAAGCGGATTTGGATGCGGTGTTTGTTGCCGTGGGTGGTGGGGGTTATATTTCAGGAATTGGTACCGTTTTGCAGCAATTGTCGCCGAAAACCCAACTGATTGCCTGCTGGCCGGAAAATGCCACCAGCATGTACAGCGCACTGCAGGCAGGCCATATCTACCCGGTGGAAGAACAGGATACCTTGTCAGATGGTACCGCCGGTGGCGTTGAGCCGGATGCAATCACCTTCCCGCTGTGTCAGCAGGTGATTGACCGCAAAGTCTTGGTCAGTGAAGCGGAAATCAAACAGGCCATGCGCCAGATTGCCGCCAGCGATCGCTGGATCATTGAAGGTGCCGCCGGAGTGGCCTTGGCCGCTGCCATCAAACTGGCACCGGAATTCCACGGCAAAAAAGTGGCGGTGGTACTGTGTGGAAAAAACATTGTGCTGGAGAAATACCTCAAGGCAATCGCTGATGAAAATCCTTAATAAACAGCAGATCCTTGAAGCTTTCGATGCAGATGCCGTCACATTGTTGCTAAAACAGGGGTTTATTGCCTATTCCCAACAGCAGGTGCAACAACCGCCGGTGCAGCATTTTCTGTTTGAACAGGCGGCAGGTGACTGCTGTATTAAATCGGCCTGGCTGGAAGGGGACGAACAATTTGTCGTCAAGGTTTCCTCTGGCTTTTACCGTAATCCCACGCTGGGGCTGGCCAGTAATCAGGGGCTGATGATGGCCTTCTCGGCGCAAACCGGCGAACCGCAGGCATTATTACTGGATGAGGGTTGGTTAACTGCGTTACGTACCGCGCTGGCCGGGCGTATTGCCGCCGAGCTCTGTGCCCCGGCATCGATCCCGGCGATTGGCATTATCGGCTGCGGCATGCAGGCCAGACTGCAGTTACAACAGCTAAAATCCCTGACCGCCTGCCGTGAGGTTTGGGTGTGGGGCCGTAACGAAGAGGCTTTGCAAACCTACCAGCGCGATGTCGAAGCCGAAGGCTTCCGGGTGAATATCACCCAGGATGCCGCACAACTGGCGGCGCACTGTCGGTTGATAGTCACCACCACCCCGAGCCGCGAACCTATTCTACGAGCGGCAGATATCCAACCCGGCACCCACATCACCGCAGTCGGCGCTGACGCCCAGGGCAAACAGGAGCTGGCGGCCGATCTGGTGGCCAGGGCGGATGTGCTGTTAGTGGATGCTTTGGCACAATGTGCAGATTATGGCGAGATCGCCACCGCTTATCGGCAGGGTTTGCTTAAATCGACGCCGATCGTCGAATTGGGTACGGCATTAGCTCAGGGGATAAAAGTGCGCAGCGATGCTCAGCAAATCACCCTGGCCGATCTGACCGGGCTGGCAATTCAGGATGTACAGATTGTGAAGGGTATTTTGGCACGGATATAGAATGTTTTTAGGGGCGCGACTGCGCCCCTTTAATTCACAGTACTGTCAGGCATTCAGCACAAACTTCTCGATGGCGCGGGCTACACCGTCTTCGGTATTGGTGCTGGTAACAAACTGCGCTACCGCTTTCAGTTCCGGGATGGCATTGCCCATCGCCACGCCAACGCCGGCATACTCGATCATAGCGGTGTCATTGGCCTGATCACCCAGCGTCATTACATTTTCACGTGCAATACCGAGATGATCGGCCAGCATTTTCACCCCGGTCCCCTTATCTACTTTCTGGTGCAGAATCTCCAGGAAGTAAGGCGCGCTTTTCAGGATGGTGTAACGTTCCCGAGCTTCGACCGGGATGCGGGCAATGGCGCTATCCAGTAACTCTGGCTCGTCGATCATCATCAATTTCGGGAAACGAATCTCAGGATCCATCTCTTCCACGCTGCGGTACTTCAGCGGAATACCGGTCATCTCCGACTCATGCACGGTATATTTGCCGATATCCTTGTTTGGGGTATACAGCGTGTCAAAATCAAATGCCTGGTAATGGACGCCCAACTCGCGTGCCATCTGCTCGAAATAGAGATAATCCTCAAAACCCAGCGTTTCCTGCAGGATGCAGGCACCGTCTACCGCCTGTAAAACCAGTGCACCGTTATAGGTTATGCAGAAATCGCCAGGCCCCTGAATATCCAACTGCCGCAGATAGTCCTGCACGCCGACGTAGGGCCGTCCGGTGGCCAGTACCACATGTACCCCTTTGCGGCGTGCCTCGGTGATCGCCTGCTTTACCGCCGGCGTAATCTGGTGCTGCGGGTTGAGCAGTGTGCCGTCCATATCAATCGCAATCAGTTCAATCGCCATTCGAGCTTCTCCCAGTGGTTTTTTCCCATGCTAACGCGTTTCAGCCCACCGTGTCAGCGGCCAAAAGACATAAAAAAATCCGTGCGGGTTGCCCGGCACGGATTTTTATAATCATCAATGCGTTAGATATCGATGTTTGCCGCTTTCAGGGCATTTTCTTCGATAAAGGCACGACGAGGTTCGACCGCATCACCCATCAGGGTGGTAAACAGTTGGTCAGCCGCAATGGCGTCCTTCACGGTCACGCGCAGCATGCGGCGGCTTTCCGGATCCATGGTGGTTTCCCACAGCTGCTCCGGGTTCATTTCGCCCAGACCTTTATAACGCTGTACTGCCAGCCCACGGCGTGACTCTTTCACCAGCCACTCCAATGCCTGCTCGAAGCTTTCAACGGGTTGACGACGCTCACCACGTTCGATGAAGGCATCTTCTTCGATCAGGCCGCGCAGTTTTTCACCCAGCACGCAGATTTTGCGGTATTCGCCGCCGTGGATAAAGTCGAAGTCCAGCGCGTAGTCGGTATCCACACCGTGGGTACGGATGCGCAGTACCGGCTCAAACATCTGGCGCTCACGGTTCTCAAAGATCACCGAGTCATAGCTGCTGCCGTGCTGTTCTTTGTCATTCAGCAATTTCACCAGCGAATCAATCCAGGTCTTAACCTTGGCCTGATCGCTCAGATCGCCCTCTGCCAACGTTGGCTGGTAGATCAGGTTATTCAGCAGTGCACGCGGGTAGCGGCGCTCCATACGACCGATCAGCTTCTGCACGCTGTAGTGCTCGGCAACCAGTTTTTCCAGTGGCTCACCGGCAAGTGCTGGTGCGCTGGCGTTGGTGTGCAGGGTTGCGCCGTCCATCGCGATGGCGATTTGATACTGATCCATCGCTTCGTCATCTTTGATGTACTGTTCCTGCTTGCCTTTTTTCACCTTGTACAGCGGCGGCTGAGCAATGAACACGTGGCCGCGCTCAATGATTTCCGGCATCTGGCGGTAGAAGAAGGTCAACAGCAGCGTACGAATGTGCGAACCATCGACGTCGGCATCGGTCATGATGATGATGTTGTGGTAACGCAGCTTGTCCGGGTTGTACTCATCGCGGCCAATGCCGCAGCCCAGCGCAGTGATCAGCGTCGCGACTTCCTGCGAAGACAGCATCTTGTCGAAGCGTGCTTTCTCAACGTTGAGGATTTTACCTTTCAACGGCAAGATTGCCTGGTTCTTACGGTTACGCCCCTGCTTGGCAGAGCCGCCCGCTGAGTCCCCTTCCACCAGGTACAGTTCAGACAGCGCCGGGTCACGTTCCTGGCAATCTGCCAGTTTGCCCGGCAGGCCAGCCAAATCCAATGCGCCTTTACGACGGGTCATTTCACGCGCTTTACGCGCCGCTTCACGGGCACGTGCTGCATCGATGATTTTACCGACGACAATTTTCGCATCGCCCGGATTTTCCATCAGATAATCGACCAGCTTCTCGTTCATCAGCGTTTCAACCGCGGTTTTCACCTCAGAAGAAACCAGCTTGTCTTTGGTCTGAGAAGAGAACTTCGGATCCGGCACTTTCACCGAAACCACGGCAATCAGGCCTTCACGCGCATCGTCACCGGTGGCGCTGATTTTGGCTTTTTTGCTGTAGCCTTCTTTATCCATGTAGCTGTTCAGGGTACGGGTCATCGCGGTACGGAAACCGACCAGGTGGGTCCCCCCATCACGCTGTGGAATGTTGTTGGTGAAGCAGTAGATATTTTCCTGGAAACCGTCGTTCCACTGCAGCGCCACTTCCACACCGATGTCGTCTTTCACGGTTGAGAAATAGAACACGTTTGGATGGATCGGGGTTTTGTTCTTGTTCAGGTACTCAACAAACGCCTTGATACCGCCTTCGTAGTGGAAGTGGTCTTCTTTATCCGTGCGCTTGTCTTTCAGGCGGATAGACACGCCAGAGTTCAGGAATGAGAGTTCGCGCAGGCGCTTGGCCAGAATGTCGTACTCAAATTCGGTATTGTTGGTGAAGGTTTCATAGCTCGGCCAGAAACGCACCGTAGTGCCGGTCTGATCGGTTTCACCGACCACTTTCAGCGGCGACAGTGGCTCGCCCATGGCGTAGGTTTGCTCGTGCACCTTGCCTTCGCGACGGATAACCAGTTCCAGCTTCTCGGACAGGGCGTTAACAACAGAAACCCCTACGCCGTGCAGACCGCCAGAAACCTTGTAGGAGTTGTCATCAAATTTGCCGCCGGCATGCAGCACGGTCATGATCACCTGCGCCGCAGAAACCCCTTCCTCTTCGTGAATACCGGTCGGGATACCACGGCCGTCATCCTGTACCGAAACGGAGTTGTCGGCATGGATGGTCACCTGGATGTCACTACAGTGGCCAGCGAGTGCTTCGTCGATAGCGTTGTCCACAACCTCGAATACCATGTGGTGCAGACCGGTGCCATCATCGGTGTCGCCGATATACATGCCCGGGCGCTTACGCACCGCGTCCAGCCCTTTTAATACCTTGATACTTGAGGAGTCATAAGAATTCGACATCAACGTTTCTCGCTCATTTTAGTCCTGTGGTTGAACCTCTATTTTACCTTGTTCCACGCGGAACATCTTGCCCTTTTCACCGGCCATATCGGTCACTTGTTCAGCGCTTACCGCACTGACAAAGACCTGGGCCTGGGTGGCTTTCAGGCGATCGGCCAGCAACCGGCGACGGCCGGTGTCCAGCTCGGAGGCAAAATCATCAATCAGATACAGGCAACGCCGCCCGCTCTGCCGGGTGAGAAACTCACCCTGCGCCAAGCGCAACGCGCACATCAGCAGTTTAAGCTGACCGCGCGATAACAAATCCTCTACCGGCGTGCCGTCGGCACGAATACGAAAGTCCGCTTTATGCGGCCCCACCGCGGTATAGGTTAATGCCCTGTCGCGCTCAAACTGACGCTCCAGTAGCTCTCCGTAGTCGCTCTCTTTGTCCCAGCCACGCTGGAAAGAGAAACTCAGGGCAAATTCGGGCAAAAACTGCGCGCATGTCGCGGTAATATCCGCGGCAATCGCGTCGCTGTAAGCTGCCCGCCACTCGCTGATACGCTCGGCCAACGGGATCAATTCCTGATCCCAGGCGCGGATCTGCGCATAGCGACTGACCTGGCGCAGCGCGGCATTGCGCTGCTTCAGTAACCGTTTCAGGTTGCTCCAGGCGGTGAAAAAACCGGGTTCGTTATGAAAACAGCCCCAGTCCAGGAAAGCGCGCCGGAATTTCGGCCCACCGTTTAGCAGGGTAAAACCTTCGGGGGTAATCAGTTGCATCGGCAAAAGCTGCGCCAGTTCAGCCACTTTGTGGCCATCGCTGCCATCGATGCGTACCTTGCTGTCCCCCTGACGGCTCTTGCTTAATCCTACGGATATTTCACGTTCTGCACCGTCAATACGGCCGTGCAAAATAAACTCAGGCTGGTCGTGACGGATCACCCGACCAGCCTGCAGGCTGCGAAACGCCCGCCCGTGCCCAAGGGTATACACCGCCTCAAGCACGCTGGTCTTTCCGCTGCCATTGGCACCCACCAGGAAGTTGAATCCCGGCGCCAGCGCCAAATCTGCTGCTTCTATATTGCGGAAATCTTTAATCAGTAAACGCGTCAGAGCCATGCAATCTCTTTACCGATGACGGTGCTGTAATTCAAGGTAATGAGACTACAACCGCATTGGCATGACGACGTAGGCAGCAGACTTACTGGCACCGTCTTCGATCTGCACGCTGGAAACCGAGTCGGTCAGCAGCAGGCGCACATCTTCACACTTGAGCGCGTTCAATACGTCCAGCACGTAGCTGACGTTGAAACCAATTTCCATCTCGGTGCCATCGTAGCTGACATCGAGGATCTCTTCCGCTTCTTCCTGTTCAGGGTTGTTGGCGGTGATCTTGAGTTGGTTTTGGCTGACATACAGACGCACACCACGGAACTTTTCGTTCGACAAAATGGCCGCACGAGCAAACGCCTGCTTGAGCAGATCGCAGCCGGCTTCCAGCGTTTTGTCCGGGTTCTTCGGCAATACGCGACGATAGTCAGGGAAACGGCCATCAACCAGCTTGGAGGTGAAGATAAAGTCACCGACGTGGGCGCGAATGTTGTTACTGCCGATCTGCAGTTGCAGCAGCGTATCGCCACCGTCCAGCAGACGCACCAGTTCCATCACCCCTTTACGCGGCACGATCACCGAATGCGATGGCAATTGCTGGCCGATCGGCATTGAGCACACCGCCAGGCGGTGACCATCGGTCGCCACGGTACGCAGTTCTTCACCTTCGGTTTCGAACAGCATGCCGTTTAAGTAGTAGCGCACGTCCTGATGAGCCATCGAGAACTGCGTGGCTTCGATCAGGCGCTTAAGGGTCGCCTGCGGCAGAGAAAATTCAACTTCGCTCTGCCAGTCGTCCAGGTTCGGGAAATCCACCGCTGGCAACGTAGAAAGAGAGAAACGACTGCGGCCGGAACGCACCAGCATACGCTCGCCTTCCAGCGTCACCGTGATCTCGGCCCCTTCGGGCAAGCCACGGCAGATATCAAAGAGTTTACGCGCGGGGACGGTAGTCGCGCCCGCCTCATGAGGTTGGGACAGGGCAACGCGTGCCACCATCTCCATCTCCAGATCGGTGCCGGTCAACAGCAGGCAGCCTTCCGTCACCTGCAACAGCAGGTTACCCAGAATTGGCAGCGTTGGGCGGCCGCCCAGCGGGCTGCTCACTTGTTGCAGTGGTTTTAGCAGATGCTCACGTTCAACGATAAATTTCATAGCGCTAGGAAGATAATGTTCTGATTAAATTGGAGAAATCTTCTTTGATGTCGTGACTTTCCTCACGCAGCTGCTCGATCTTCCGGCAGGCGTGCAACACCGTGGTATGGTCGCGGCCACCAAACGCATCGCCGATTTCTGGCAGGCTGTGGTTGGTGAGCTCTTTTGCCAGCGCCATCGCCATTTGGCGGGGACGGGCAACGGAACGCGAGCGCCGCTTGGACAACAAATCAGCGATTTTAATTTTATAGTATTCCGCCACCGTCTTTTGAATATTATCGATGGTGACCAGCTTTTCCTGCAGTGCCAGCAGATCGCGCAGCGCTTCACGCACGAAATCAATGGTAATGGCACGGCCGGTAAAGTTTGCGTTGGCGATCACGCGGTTCAACGCCCCTTCGAGCTCACGCACGTTGGAACGCAGGCGCTTGGCGATAAAGAACGCCACTTCGCCCGGCAGACGGATATTGTTCTCGTCGGCCTTTTTCATCAGGATCGCTACGCGGGTTTCCAGCTCCGGCGGTTCAATAGCTACCGTCAGCCCCCAACCGAAGCGGGATTTCAGACGATCTTCCACGCCGTTAATCTCTTTCGGATAACGGTCTGAGGTCAGGATAATCTGCTGATTGCCTTCCAACAGGGCGTTAAAGGTATGGAAGAACTCTTCCTGCGAACGCTCTTTGTTGGCAAAAAATTGGATGTCATCGATCAGCAGCGCATCGACCGAGCGGTAATAACGCTTAAATTCTTCAATGGCATTGTTCTGCAAGGCTTTGACCATGTCCTGCACAAAGCGTTCAGAGTGCATATAGACCACTTTGGCGTTGGCCTTGCGAGCCATGATACCGTTACCCACCGCGTGCAACAGGTGAGTTTTACCCAAACCGGTGCCACCATAAAGGAACAACGGGTTATAGGCACCGCCCGGGTTATCCGCCACCTGACGGGCCGCCGCGCGCGCCAACTGGTTTGATTTACCCTCAACAAAGTTATCAAAGGTGTGCTTGGGGTTAACGTTGGAGCGGTAAGAAAGCTCAGGCTGCGGCGCAGCGTTGTCCCAGCTTGGGCGGGACGGCGCTGCAACGCGCACTATTGGCGCACTGGGTGCGCTAACGCTGGCAGTGACGGTCTGGCTGATGATTTGGGAGAGGGGTTTACTGCCCACTTCAAAACGCAGCAATGGGGCATCCGTACCGCAGAAATCATTCAACAGGCCATTGATATTGTTTAAGTACTTATCGCGAACCCAGTCCAGCACAAAACGATTGGGCGCATAAAGCGCCAGGGTGTTGTCACTCAGTTCCGCCTGCAATGGGCGTATCCACATACTAAATTCTGTGGCAGGTAACTCATCCTGCAATCGGGCAAGACACTGCTGCCAAAGCGAAAGTGACACGGCGGACTCCACTCGAACAAGATCAATAAAAGAAAAGAATCAGGCTAATTTTTTTATAACTCATGATTTTTGACACATACCCGGCATCGGCTGTTTGCCTGTGGGGGATGCGAACCGCCTTTCACGGTTTATGTCCCTCACGATCCCCGCTTGAGAGATCGCGATCGGAATGACGGATCATAGCGCAATCCGCGCAAGAGATCCTCCTCTTCATCACAGATTAGATCCATTTTATCCACAGGCCCCGGTCTGCGGCGATCTTTTCGCCAGCCTCGCTAAATTGCAGGCAAAAACCCGCCTGCGGAAAGGTATTTTTTACATTGTCAACCGGTTATACCCTGTTATCCACGCCGGATCCTTGGCTTTCCCCCCAAGGATCGCATCGGGATCCTTGCGATTTACCCCCGAGTCCGTATAATCTTCGCCCTACGTGTGTACCTGGTTCCTAAATGGTGTGTCATTAACCGGACAGGATTCTGCGGTGACCACGGGCCAATACCGGATTTTACTCCGAATTGGCAGACAACCAGGTAGGCTAGCGCAATGTGAATTGACTCAGGACTGTACAATTATTACAATCCCGCCTCTTTATATATTGCGATTGAGGCGTCGGTCGTCTTCACGCCGAATAGCCAAACGCGTTTACTGATCAGTAATTATTTTAAGTTTAGGTAGAAATCGCCATGAAACGCACTTTCCAACCGTCCGTATTGAAGCGTAACCGTAGCCACGGTTTCCGTGCTCGTATGGCCACCAAAAATGGTCGTCAAGTTCTGGCCCGCCGTCGTGCGAAAGGCCGTTCTCGTCTGACTGTTTCTAAGTAATAAAAGCTAACCCGCTGAGTGGTTAAGCTCGCTTTTCCCAGGGAGTTACGTTTGTTAACTCCCACTCACTTCACTTTCGTCTTCCAGCAGCCACAACGGGCTGGCACGCCGCAAATCACCATCCTCGGCCGCCTGAACCAGCTGGGGCATCCCCGCATCGGTCTTACCGTCGCCAAAAAACACGTCAAACGCGCGCATGAACGCAACCGGATCAAACGCCTAACCCGCGAAAGCTTCCGTTTACTTCAGCACGAGTTACCGGCGATGGATTTTGTCGTGGTGGCCAAAAAAGGGATAGCGGATTTGGATAACCGTGCACTGACGGAAGCTTTGGAAAAATTATGGCGTCGCCACTGTCGCCAGGCTCCCGCATCCTGATCGGGCTGGTGCGGGCTTACCAGCTCGTCATCAGTCCGCTGCTTGGGCCTCGTTGTCGCTTCCAGCCGACATGCTCTCATTACGCAATTGAGGCATTAAGCAGGTTTGGCATGATAAAAGGCAGTTGGTTAGCATTGAAACGCGTATTAAAATGCCACCCCTTGAACCCAGGTGGCAATGATCCCGTGCCGCCGAAACCCGACGATAACAGAGAACACTAACGATGGATTCGCAACGCAATCTTCTCCTCATCGCTCTGCTGTTCGTGTCTTTCATGATCTGGCAAGCCTGGCAAACGGACAACGCTCCGCAACCAGTCGCGCAGACCACGCAACAGACTTCGAACCCTGCTACCGGTGATGCCGCAAGCTCAGCAGTTCCAGCCAGTGGC
Source organism: Serratia proteamaculans (assembly GCF_004684015.1). Taxonomy (GTDB): domain Bacteria; phylum Pseudomonadota; class Gammaproteobacteria; order Enterobacterales; family Enterobacteriaceae; genus Serratia; species Serratia proteamaculans_F. Next base: position 46,814 of record NZ_SRIA01000001.1, on the reverse strand, counting down.
CAAGGTAAACTGATTACCGTAAACACTGACGTGCTGTCGCTGACCATCAACACCCGTGGTGGTGATATCGAGCAGGCTAAACTGTTGGCCTACCCGGACACTCTGGGTTCATCGACGCCATTCCAGCTGCTGGAAACCACACCGGCATTTGTTTATCAGGCACAAAGTGGCCTGACCGGCAGAAACGGTCCGGATAACCCGGCAAACGGCGAACGTCCTCTGTTCCAGGCGGCGCAGGACAGCTACACCCTGCCGGAAGGCCAGGAAGAGCTGCGTATCCCGCTGACCTTTACCGGTAAAGACGGTGCAATCTACACCAAGACTTTCGTGCTCAAGCGTAACCATTACGCGGTTGGCGTTGACTACAACGTCGACAACAAAAGCACCACTCCGCTGGAACTGACTCTGTTCGGCCAACTGAAGCAGACCACCGAGCTGCCTAAGCACCGTGACACCGGCAGCAACAACTTCGCCCTGCACACCTTCCGTGGTGCGGCGTACTCTTCCAGCGATGACAAATATCAGAAGTATGCGTTCGATAAGGACGAGAACCTGAGCGTGACCACGCAGGGCGGTTGGGTTGCAATGCTGCAACAATACTTCGCCACCGCCTGGGTACCGGCAACTCAGGGTAGCAATACCTTCTATACCGCCAAGCCTGGCGACAACCTGTCTACCATCGGCTTCAAATCGACCCCGGTCGTGGTGCAGCCTGGTGCGCAGCAGCAACTGAACGCCACCCTGTGGGTTGGCCCGGAGCTGCAGGATCAGATGGCCCAACTGGCGCCGCACCTGGACCTGACCGTGGATTACGGTTGGTTGTGGTTCATTTCCCAGCCGCTGTTCAAACTGCTGAAGTTCATCCACGGCTTTATCGGTAACTGGGGCTTCTCAATTATCATCATCACCTTCATCGTGCGCGGCATCATGTACCCGCTGACCAAAGCGCAGTACACCTCGATGGCGAAAATGCGTATGCTGCAGCCAAAACTGCAGGCGATGCGTGAGCGTATCGGTGATGACAAACAGCGCATGAGCCAGGAAATGATGGCGCTGTACAAGTCTGAGAAAGTGAATCCGTTGGGGGGTTGTCTGCCGCTGGTTATCCAGATGCCAATCTTCCTGGCGCTGTACTACATGTTGATGGGCTCGGTTGAGCTGCGCCATGCGCCGTTCGCTCTGTGGATCCACGACCTGTCGGCGCAAGACCCGTACTACATCTTGCCAATCCTGATGGGCGTGACGATGTTCTTCATTCAGAAGATGTCGCCGACCACCGTGACTGACCCGATGCAGCAGAAAATCATGACCTTCATGCCGGTGATCTTCACAGTGTTCTTCCTGTGGTTCCCGTCAGGTCTGGTGCTGTACTACATCGTCAGTAACCTGGTGACCATCCTCCAGCAGCAGTTGATTTACCGCGGCCTGGAAAAACGTGGCTTACACAGCCGCGACAAGAAAAAGACCTAAGCGTATTGTAGGGGTCCGGCGCGCTGAACCCTTGCAGCGATAGATAAGAGGCGGTCATTAGACCGCCTTTTTGCATATTGAATTGTCAGAGAGAATCACTATGAGCACCACCGATACCATCGTAGCCCAAGCCACCCCGCCGGGACGCGGCGGCGTCGGCATTCTGCGTATTTCTGGCCGTGGCGCCAAAGACGTCGCCCAGGCCCTGCTCGGCAAACTTCCCAAGCCGCGTTACGCCGATTACCTGCCATTCCGTGATGCCGCAGGTGCCACCCTGGATCAGGGCATCGCACTGTGGTTCCCAGGCCCTAACTCGTTTACCGGCGAAGACGTGCTGGAACTGCAAGGCCATGGCGGGCCAGTGATCCTCGATCTGCTGCTCAAACGCGTGTTGGCGCTGCCAGGCATGCGTATCGCGCGGCCCGGCGAGTTTTCCGAACGCGCATTCCTCAACGACAAGCTGGATCTGGCGCAGGCCGAGGCGATTGCCGACCTGATCGATGCCAGTTCCGAGCAAGCGGCACGCTCAGCCATGAACTCGTTGCAGGGGGCTTTTTCCACCCGCATCCACCAGCTTGTGGAAGCACTTACTCACCTGCGGATCTACGTGGAAGCGGCCATCGACTTCCCCGATGAAGAAATCGACTTCCTGTCTGACGGTAAAATCGAAGCGCAGCTCAACGGCGTGATGGCCGATCTGGACAGCGTACGCGCCGAAGCGCGTCAGGGCAGCCTGCTGCGTGAAGGGATGAAGGTGGTGATCGCCGGGCGGCCAAACGCCGGTAAATCCAGCCTGCTGAACGCATTGGCCGGCCGCGAGGCAGCCATTGTTACCGATATCGCCGGCACCACCCGCGATGTTCTGCGCGAACATATTCACATCGACGGCATGCCATTGCACATCATCGACACTGCCGGCCTGCGTGAAGCCATCGACGAAGTTGAGCGCATCGGTATCGAACGTGCATGGAATGAGATCGAACAGGCGGATCGCGTGCTGTTTATGGTCGATGGCACCACCACCGCTGCCACCGAGCCGGCAGAGATCTGGCCAGAATTTATGGCGCGTCTGCCGCACCGCTTGCCGATCACCGTGGTGCGCAATAAAGCCGATATCACCGGTGAGACGCTGGGTATGACCGAAGTAAATGGTCACTCACTTATTCGCCTGTCGGCGCGTACCGGCGAAGGCATTGACCTGTTACGTGACCACCTGAAGCAGAGCATGGGCTTTACCAGCAATATGGAAGGCGGCTTCCTGGCCCGCCGTCGCCACCTGCAGGCGCTTGAGCAAGCGGCCCAGCATCTGGTTGAGGGCAAAGAACAGTTAGTGAGCGCTTACGCGGGGGAGCTATTGGCCGAGGAATTACGCCTGGCGCAGCAAGCGCTGAGTGAAATCACCGGTGAATTTACCTCCGATGACCTGCTGGGACGCATTTTCTCCAGCTTCTGTATCGGCAAGTAATTGATAGCGGGCGTCATAGCAACGCCCGCTTTCTGCCCCCAGCTTGCGAAAACTCACCTAAGCTTATCTCTGTAACCTCTGTCGGGAGAGATAAGAAAAAATGAATGAACCACTGGATCTACTGGGTGTCGGCCTTGGCCCCTTCAACCTCAGTCTGGCCGCCCTGGCCTATGAAAGTGGCGCTCTCAATTATACCTTTCTCGATCGAAACGCCAGCTTCCGTTGGCATCCCGGCATGCTGCTGCCTTCCGCCTATATGCAGACCTATGTACTGCAGGACCTGGTTACGGCGGTAACACCACGTAGCCAATTCTCCTTTATCAACTATCTGGTCGAGCAGAAAAAAATTTATCGATTTTTGATCACCGAACAGCAAATTATCAGCCGTGAAGAGTTCTCCGACTACCTGAGCTGGGCCTGCGATAGATTAGATGGGCTACAGTTTTCACAGTCGGTTGAAAGTATTGATTTTGACGATGACAAGCAGCTGTTCGAGGTCCGCACCATCAACCAGACTTTGTGGGCGAAGAATATTTGCCTGGGTACCGGCCACGATCCCTGGCTGCCGGAGGAGTTTTACCCTGCACTGGGTGAAAACTGCCTGCATGCCGCCGAAATCGCCATTCGCAACCCGGATCTGACCGGTAAACGGGTAACCGTTGTCGGGGGAGGCCAAAGTGGTGCAGATATTTTCCTGAACGCGCTACGCGGCCATTGGGGGGAAGCCGCACAGCTGGACTGGATTTCCCGCCGCCCTAACTTCCAGCCGCTGGACGAGTCCGCCTTCACCAATGAATATTTCACCCCTGAATACGTCGACTATTTTTATACGCTGCCACAGGAGATCCGCGAACGCGAAATCCGGGCTCAGAAGTTACCTGCAGACGGCATCAGTAATCATACGCTGCGTACGCTGTACCGTGAGTTGTACATGCGTTTCGATGTAATGCACCAGCCGCGTAACGTCCGTCTTTTACCACACCGAACGCTGCTGGCGATCGAACCGACGGACAGGGGCTATCAGCTGCGTACCCGCCACGGTTTGGAGAATCGCCAGGAAGGATTTCATGCCGACGTCGTCATTTTAGCGACAGGTTACCGCCCTTCGCTGCCGTCCTGCCTCAAACCGCTGCTGTCACGCATTCCTTTCGACGACAAACAGCGCTTGCCGCTACAGCCGGATTTTAACCTTGAGTGGCAGGGGCCTGAGCAGAATCGCATTTATGCGGTGAATGCCGGAATACATAGCCACGGCAGCGCAGAAGGAGGACTCAGCCTGATGGCCTGGCGCTCGGCCCGCATCCTCAATCACCTGCTCGGCAAACCCCATTTTGATCTGGCGCCGAACGCATCAATGATCCAATGGTGGAGTGATGCCCCTCCGGACAATGATATTGCTTATCCAGATAAATAGGATAAAACGCATACTGTTTTTTAATGATAAATCCTCAACTTATGCTTAATCTAACTCCCCAGCATTTTTAGCGCCCCTCGGTTATGGAGTGAATAATGGCATGTCATTTTGCCCGATGGATCCCCACATCCACCGCACTGGATACCCGGAGATTATCCGCCGACGTAGTTGCTGCAACCGCTGCTTTTTCCATTAAACGTCGCCAGCGTTTCCTGCAGGGACGCATCCTGCTCGCTGAAATGATGTTTTATCTTTATGGGCTGTCGACATTGCCGGCTCTCGCCACCACCCCCACCGGACGCCCCTGTTTCGTCGATAATCACCTGCCCGATTTCAGCCTGGCCTATGCCAGCGACACGGTGGGGGTTTTACTCAGTGAGGAAGGCAAGGTAGGGTTGGATATCGAGGTCATGCGTGCCCGTGCCGGGCAACATCGAGAGCTGCAACACCAATACCAAACGCCGGCAGAAAACGCCTGGATCAGCGCACAGTACGACCGGCTGGAGGCAGCAACCCAACTGTGGAGCATTCGCCAGAGCGTGCTGAAGCTTTCCGGCCTGGGTAACAGCGGGCAATCGACGCTGCTGCTGCACCCTTTTTCCGGCCATTTGCGCTCCAGCATCACCCCCCAGGTTCATGTGATGAGCGATGCCGACGAATACCTGAGTTGGGCTTGCGCACGTGAACCCAGCCTGGAGCGTTTAATCTGTTGGCAATATGAAACCTGTAAAGGCCTGCACAAGCACGGCGAAATCTCCCCGCGAACCCCCGCCAGCTCCCTCCGTTTTGTGAAATTAACCAGTCTGGCGCTCCACCGCTGACATCGGCGATTTATGGCGAATCTGTAAGATAAAACTTTCTTTAACGGATAAATTTCTGCATAAAACTGCAAAGTCAGCTAAATATTCAGTAATCATCTATTCTCATTCGCCCCTTTGCCCTACTATCTTCTGGTGTTCCAAGCTGAATCTGTTCATTCGAAAGGGAGAATCACCATGTCAGACCAAGCATTAAAAATCGTCACCTTGCTCGGCAGTTTGCGTAAAGGCTCTTACAACGCGATGGTAGCCCGCGCCTTACCCGGTCTTGCGCCACAAGGCGTCACCATTGAAGCACTCCCCTCCATCCGTGATATCCCGCTGTACGATGCCGATATGCAACAGGAAGAAGGTTTCCCTGCAGCGGTGGAAGCCATTGCCGAGCAAATTCGTCAGGCTGATGGCGTGATCATCGTGACCCCGGAATATAACTATTCGGTACCAGGCGGATTAAAGAACGCTATCGACTGGCTATCCCGCCTGCCGAATCAGCCGTTAGCGGGTAAATCGGTGGCCATTCAGACCAGCTCAATGGGACCGATTGGCGGCGCACGCTGCCAGTATCATCTGCGCCAGATCCTGGTGTTCCTTGACGCGATGGTAATGAACAAACCGGAATTTATGGGCGGCGTGATCCAGAACAAAGTGGATGCGCAGACGGAAGAATTGAATGACCAGGGCACGCTGGACTTTCTGACCGGGCAGCTATCGGCGTTCAGCGACTATATTCGTCGTCTGAAATAAATGTCTTTTTGACGCCTTCAGTGCAACCCTGGCTGATGGCGTCATGATTTTGAGAGAGCTACCGCCAACCCATTAAAAATAAAGCCATTAAATTATGTATTTTTTCATTTTAGCCATATTCATGGCTTTCATCACCAGACCACTATTAGCCACAGAAATGCATTATCCCGCCGGAGAAGAGCCGATCGAGCTACCGGTACATAGCCCACTCAGCACCCAATTACCGCGTACCGCCCACAGCCAGGAGGATAAAAAGATCGCGGCCATGTCGTTGTATCTGACGCTGATGCGTGAGGATGGCCGTAACATATGGGCCCCTTACCAACTGGCGGCCTCCTCAGCGGAAAAGGGCCAGACCGAGCTGGCAGAACGCTATCTGCAACTGAGTGCCGACCGCGGGTTATGGTATTACTACAATCTGCTGGAGGACGATGCCTTCAACAATATCCAGCACGGCAGCACCTATCAGTCGATTCTGGCGGTAACCAAAGCCCGTTATCTGCAACACGCTCATTGGTTCGAGGGCAAAGCCAGCTACGCCATTCCGGACGGCACACCCCCACCCGAAGGCTGGCCAACGGTGGTCTATCTGCACCCCTATGGCAAGAACGCCAGTATCACGCCTGAAGAACGCTTGTTCTTTAGCGAGATAGGCGTCGCCTATATAGAGATCAACGGCACCCAGATGCTGTCGGAAAACAGTTTCCGCTGGTCAAATTACAGCGACGAAAGCACCCAGAGCGCAATTCAGCGGGCCCTGCAGTCATTAACCGCGGAATTAAAACTCAACCCGCAGCAGATCTACCTTGCTGCTCGCGGGCAAGGGGCGTTACATGCCGCTAATCTGTTGGCCAAATACCCGCAACTTTATGCCGGTGCGCTGCTGATTGCCCCAAACGGCGAGATAAAGCAGGCGCAGCAATCATTAGCAACCCATAAGCGGTTGGTGGTGGCCTACTACGAACGGCAAAACTTCAGCGATCAGGCATTGGCAATGCACTTTGCCAATCTGTTCAGTGAGAATAATCAGGTGGAGGCACTGCATTTTGCCCAGGGTGAAACCCCTGATGGCGGCTGGCAGGCACGTTTTAAACGGCCTTTACAATGGATGTTGCATCAGGCGCCCGACGCCACGCCGGGAGCCTGATGCCAGAGGGCCGACATTTGTCGGCCCTGTTCTTTGGTATCAGTGACCGTCGACAAAGACAATCTTCAGCACAAACAGCAGCGCAACCACCACCACGCATGGGCTGATCTCACGCCAGCGACCGGTACCCAACTTCATCACGCAGTAGGAGATAAAGCCGAGTGCGATACCTTCGGTAATTGAGAAACTGAACGGCATCATTACCGCGGTCACAAACGCCGGCACTGCTTCGGTCAGATCATCCCATTTCACCCGCGCCAGGCTGGATGTCATCAGCACGCCCACGTAGATCAACGCGCCGGCAGCAGCGTAAGCCGGCACCATACCCGCCAATGGCGACAGGAAAATCACCAACAGGAACAGAATACCGGTAACCACGGCGGTCAGGCCGGTACGGCCGCCAACGGAAACCCCGGCGGAGCTTTCAATGTAGGCGGTAACGGAAGAGGTACCGACAAACGAACCGGCCACTGAACTGATGCTGTCCACGTACAACGCCTGCTTCATGCGCGGGAACTTGCCCGTTGCGTCGGTCAGCCCTGCCTTGTCGGTCACGCCAATCAGGGTGCCGGAGGAGTCGAACAGGTTCACCAGCATAAAGGAGAAGATCACCCCCGCCAGGCCAATGTTTAGCGCCCCCGCCAGATCGACCTGACCCACGACGGAAGTAATGTTAGGTGGCATAGAGAACACGCCGCCGTATTTCACATCGCCCAGCGCCCAGCCGATCAAGGTAGTTACCACGATAGAAACCAGCACCGCCGCATGGAAATTACGTGAGGACAGCACGGCAATAATAAAGAAGCCCAGCGCGCCCAGCAGCACGTTGTGCGAGGTCAGGTTGCCTATGGTCACCAGCGTATCCGGGTTAGCCACCACGATGCCGGCATTTTTCAGCCCCATCATGCCGATAAACAGGCCGATACCACTGGTAATGCCCACCCGCAGGCTCATGGGAATATTGGCAATCATCCAGTAGCGGACGCGGAAAATAGTCAGCAGCAATAAACCGACCGCACCCCAGAAGATGGCCCCCATGCCTACCTGCCATGAAATGCCCATTGCGCCCACGACCACGAAGGCGAAGAACGCATTGAGGCCCATCGCCGGCGCCAGCGCCACCGGCAGGTTCGCCAGCAGCCCCATAAAAATACTGCCGAAAGCGGCAATCAGGCAGGTTGTTACAAACACCGCCTGCGTATCCATACCCGCCGCACCCAAAATCTGGGGGTTAACGAACACGATATACACCATGGTCAAAAAGGTCGTAATACCGGCAATCGTTTCCGTACGCGCCGTAGTGCCATGTTGCTTGAGCTTAAACACACGCCCAAGCAAGCCTTGCTCAACGTCAAGGCCAGTGACTTGTTTGTTCATTTTCAGAAATTCCGAAGAAGGGAATGGACCGTCGCCGGCTATCCTATAACAAAAAGTCAGGCTTTTGACGCCAGTCACAGGTTTTTTTCGCCGTCTTTACGGCTAAAAAACTCAACAGATTGTATTTACTGGGATTGATCGGTAATTCGTGATTCTGGGGTCGCAATCCTGCCTGATGCGGTTAAAGTGGCATTATCGCCGCTTAACCTAAGGACATTGCCCCGGATGAACCAGATTGACTGTATTTTGTTTGATTGCGACGGCACGCTGGTAGACAGCGAAGTGCTGTGCAGCAAAGCCTATGTACACATGTTTGCCCATTATGGCATTCAACTGTCACTGGACGAGGTGTTCAGAAAATACAAAGGGGTGAAGCTGTACGAGATTATCGACCAGGTTAATCTGGAGCACCGCACAACGCTGTCGAAGGAAGAGCTGGAACCCTTATACCGCCAGGAAGTGGCTCGCCTGTTCGACAGCGAACTGCAGCAGATTGCCGGTGCGCGCGAGCTGTTGGCGCAGGTGGCAGTGCCAATGTGTACCGTGTCTAACGGCCCGGTCAGCAAAATGCAGCACTCGCTCGGTCTGACCGACATGCTGCACTATTTTGATGACCGGTTGTTCAGCGGCTATGACATTCAGCGCTGGAAACCGGACCCGGCTATTGTGTTTCACGCCGCCGAAAAAATGCAGGTCCCGGTGGAACGTTGCATCCTGGTGGACGATTCCGCTGCCGGTGCGCAGGCAGGGATCGCCGCCGGGATCCCGGTATTTTACTTCTGCGCCGATCCGCACAACCAACCGATCGACCACCCGCTGGTCACCGCATTCGACGATTTGGCGCAATTACCGGCCCTATGGCGTGAACGCGGCTGGCAACTGACTAACTAGCCGGTAACGGCGGTTTGTTGCGCCACCAGCGCCATGAGCGTTTCAACGCCCGGGTCTGCGGGCTAAAGCGGCGATTGACCGCATTGGCCAGCAGATCCAGCGCCAGACAGAACACAAAGTACACCAGAGCGATAAACAGGAAGACTTCCATCGGGTACACCATGCTGCGGTTGTTGACCTGGGTCGCCAGGAAGGTTAGCTCACCCACGCCGACGATATAGGCCAGCGACGTATCCTTGATTAACGAAATCCACTGGTTGATAAACGAAGGCACCATCATGCGCAATGCCTGCGGCAGCACGATCATCCGTAGCGTTTGCCAACGGGTCAATCCCAGAGACAAACCCGCCTGCCACTGGCCGGGGCCAATAGCGATAATTCCCGCCTTCACCGCATGCGCCAGATAGGCCGAGGCGATCAGCGCCAGCGCACAAACTACGGTGGTGATTTCCGGAATATCCACGCCAAAAACGATTGGCAGCAGGAAATAGGTCCAAAAAATCAGCATGATCACCGGGATGGCGCGGAAAAAACCCAACAGCATCGCCAGTAATCCCGCCGCCACACCGCGCGACATCGCCAACGCCACACCCAGCAGCGTGCCGAGAATGGCCGAGGCCACGCCGGCCATCAGGCTGATTGCCAGCGTCAGCGCTGCGCCCCCCAGCGGCCCGTCCGGCCAGGTGCCCCACAGCAGATAGCCCAGGTTGTCGTAAATAACGCTGAAATCCATCTTAATGCCCTCTCAGCGGTTTACGCTGCTGTCGCCACATGCCCCAACCTTCCAGCAGGGCAATGATGGCAATATACAGCACCGTCGCCACGCCAAACGCCTGGAAGGTGCGTAACGTCTCGGTCTCCACCTGGCGCGAAGCGTAGGACAATTCGGCAACGCCGATCGCCATGGTCAATGAGGAGTTTTTGATCACATTCATATACTGGCCCAACAGCGGCGGCATGGCGATTTTCAGCGCCTGCGGCAATATCACGTAACGCATCGCCTGCCAGCCGGTTAACCCCAGTGCGTTGGCCGCATATTTTTGCCCATCGGCAACGCCACGGATGCCGGAGCGGATCTCTTCAGCAATAAAAGCACTGGAATACAGCGTCAGGCCGAAGAAACCGGCAAGAAATTCAAACGACGGCCACGCCAATGGGCCTAGCTGATGTGAAGTGTTGAGCCACTGCATGGCGGCAGAAGGCAGGATCTGCCCGGCGGCGAAATACCAAAAGAACAGCTGCACCAGCAACGGCGTGTTGCGAAACAACGAGCTATACCCCACCGCCAACCAGCGCAGTGTCCACAGGCGGCTGTCACGCATGGCGGTCAGTAAAAAGCCCAACAGCGTGGCGGCCAGGCTCGCGCAGGCGGAAAGCCACAACGTCAGCAGGAAACCCCGCCACAGCCAGCTTAGGTATTGTGGCGCCAGCAGCCAGTCCAGATCCATGGTCAATCCTTGTCTTGAAAAATGCGTCAGGGGCGCAGCAAGCTGCGCCCCTCCAAACAGATTTCAGCCCCGTGCAAATCAGGCCTTCGGCTGTTGATCCAAAGGCGCGATTTTGAAGTCGCCACGCGGCTGCGCGGTTTTGGTTTCCGGGCCAAACCAGCGATTGTAGATCTTCGCCGCTTCACCGTCTTTTTCCAGCTTGATCAAGGTGTCATTAACGCTGGCAGTCAGGCGATCTTCACCTTTGGGAATACCCACCCCCTGGTACTCTTTGGTGATACTGAACGGCGAGATTTCGAAGTCCGCTTTCTGTGCCGCCGGCAGATTACCGAGCAGGCCCACCAGCTTGGCGTCATCCTGGGTGATCGCCTGCACGTTACCGTTGCGCAGCGCCACGAACGCCAGTGGAGTGTCGTCGTAAGAGATCACTTTGGCCGTCGGGTAATGTTCACGCAGGGTAATTTCCTGCACAGTGCCTTTGTCCGCACCGATACGCAGCTTTTTGATATCTTCCGGGGTTTTCAGCACGCCTTTATGGGCAATAAATTTCTGGCCGGTCGCGAAGTACGGCACGCTGAAGTTCACTTCCTTGGCGCGCTCGTCAGTAATGGTGAAGTTGGCGGCGATCAAATCGACCTTTTTCGCTACCAGCAAAGGAATGCGGTTGGCCGGGTTGGTGGCTCGCAGCTCCACCTTCACGCCCAACGCCTTGCCAATCGCATCGGCCACATCAACGTCATAACCCACCAGCTTTTTGCTTTGCGGATCGATATAACCGAACGGCGGATTGCTGTCGAACACCGCGATACGCACTACACCGGCTTTCTTGATATCGTCGAGTTTATCCGCATGCGCGGCACCGGTGGCGAGGCTGGTCAGGCTGGCTAACAACGTTAAAGCCAAAACGCGATGTTTCATGAGTTGCTCCTAAAGGGTTGATGTCCTGCTGATTGCTACGCTAGCAAGTCCCACTTAGGTCAGGAAATAATATAAAAAGCTATATTTATAACCTTTTTGTATTTAGGGGTTTTAAATAGCATAAAGGCGCAGTTTCCTGCGCCTTTATGAGGTCACGCTGGGGGAAGGTTACTCTTTTTCTTCGTCTTTACCGTCGGACGACAGCAGCTTTTCCAGCGCATCGCCACCGATATGACGGAAGTCCTGACCCTTCACGAAGTAGAAGATAAACTCACAGATGTTCTGGCAACGGTCACCGATACGCTCGATAGAACGGGCACAGAACAACGCAGTCAGCACGCTGGGAATAGTGCGTGTGTCTTCCATCATGTAGGTCATCAACTGACGCACGATGCCTTCATACTCCTGATCGACCTTTCTGTCTTCACGGTAAATTCGGATCGCTTCATCCAGATCCATACGCGCGAACGCATCCAGCACATCATGCAGCATCTGCACGGTATGACGGCCCAGCGACTCCAGGCTCACCAACAACGGCTGGTGCTGATGCGAGAACTTCTCCAGCGCGGTGCGGCAGATTTTATCCGCCACGTCGCCGATACGTTCCAGCTCGGAAATGGTCTTGATAATCGCCATCACCAGGCGCAGGTCGCTGGCGGTCGGCTGACGTTTGGCAATGATCCGCACGCAGGCTTCGTCGATCGCCACTTCCATCATATTGACCTTGGCGTCGCCTTCAATTACGCGCTTGGCCAATTCACCGTCCTGGTTATGCATCGCGGTAATGGCGTCAGTCAGTTGCTGTTCCACCAGCCCGCCCATGGTCAACACCTGGGTGCGGATGTGCTCAAGTTCTGCGTTGAACTGGCCGGAAATGTGTTTATTTAAATTCAGGTTATCCATGATGCATCCTATCAACCATAACGGCCAGTGATGTAGTCTTCGGTCTGTTTTTTCTGCGGCGCAGTGAACAGGGTATCAGTATCACTGAACTCGATCAGTTCGCCCAGATACATAAATGCCGTGGAGTCGGAACAACGCGCAGCCTGCTGCATGTTGTGGGTTACGATCACCACGGTGTAGTCAGACTTCAGCTCGCTGATCAGCTCTTCAATCTTGCCGGTGGAAATCGGATCCAGCGCCGAGCAAGGTTCATCCAGCAGTAATACGTCCGGACGAATAGCGATGCCGCGGGCGATACACAGACGCTGCTGCTGGCCGCCGGACAGGCTGTAACCGCTCTGTTGCAGCTTGTCCTTGGTTTCGTTCCACAGTGCAGCCTTGGTTAAGGCCCACTGCACACGCTCATCCATATCGGCACGCGACAACTTTTCAAACAGACGCACGCCAAAGGCGATATTGTCGTAAATCGACATTGGGAACGGTGTCGGCTTCTGGAACACCATACCAACCTTGGCACGCAGCAGGGCGATATCCGAGTTGTCGGTCAGGATGTTCTGCCCATCAAGCAGGATGCCGCCTTCGGCACGCTGCTCAGGGTATAACTGATACATCTTGTTGAAAGTGCGCAGCAGGGTTGATTTACCACAACCGGATGGGCCGATAAACGCAGTGACCTTGTTCTTGGCGATATCCAGCGTGATGTTTTTCAGCGCATGGAATTTGCCATAGTAGAAGTTCAGATCGCGTACCTGAATTTTGCTGCTGGAAGCGTCGTTAACCATACTCATCAAGACTTCTCTCTTTTCATCAGCGCCGCCATGGCCGCGCTCAAAATTTTATGAATGCTTTTGCTTGGCGAAAACCACACGCGCCAAGATATTCAGTAGCAGTACACACAGGGTAATCAACAGCACCCCTGCCCAGGCCAGTTCTTGCCATTCGGCGAATGGGCTCATGGCGAATTTGAAAATGGTCACCGGCAGGTTGGCGATCGGCTGCATCAGGTCGGTGCTCCAGAACTGATTCGACAGCGAGGTAAACAGCAACGGTGCGGTTTCCCCGGCAATACGTGCAATCGCCAGCAGCACGCCGGTGATAATGCCGGACACCGAGGCTTTCAGCGTGATGGCGGAAATCATGCGCCATTTCGGCGTCCCCAGCGCGTAAGCGGCCTCACGCAGCGTATCCGGCACCAGCTTGAGCATGTTTTCAGTGGTACGAATCACGATCGGCACCTGTAACAGCGCCAAGGCGATGATCCCGGCCCAACCGGAGAAATGCTGCATCTTCGCCACCACGATGGTGTAAACGAACAGGCCCACGACGATCGACGGTGCCGATAACAATATGTCGTTAATAAAACGGATCACTTCCGCCAGCCAGGATTTACGGCCGTATTCCGCCAGATAGATGCCGGCCATGATGCCCAGCGGCGTACCGAATACCGTTGCCCACATGATCAACAGCCCGCTACCGGCGATGGCGTTAGCCAGGCCACCCCCCGCGGTGTTCGGCGGCGGGGTCATTTCGGTGAACAGCGCCAGCGACATGCCGTCTATGCCTTTGGTGATGGTGGAGAACAAGATCCACACCAGCCAGAACAGGCCGAACGCCATGGTCGCCATCGACATAAACAGCGCCAGTCGGTTTTTCTGACGGCGCCAGGCCTGCATTTTACGGCGGCTTTCCAGCAGCGCCTGGTCGTTTTGCATTTCCATAGTCGCCACCTTAGCGCCCCTCATTCTTGGCCAGACGCATGACCATCAACTTCGACAGCGCCAGCACGATAAAGGTGATAACAAACAGAATCAGCCCCAGTTCCATCAACGCGGCGGTATGCACCCCAGATTCGGCTTCGGCAAATTCGTTGGCCAGTGCAGAGGTGATACTGTTGCCCGGCATATACAACGAGGCACTGGTGAGCTGATAGGTATTACCGATGATGAAGGTCACCGCCATGGTTTCCCCCAGCGCACGGCCCAGCCCCAGCATCACACCGCCAATCACACCATTCTTGGTAAACGGTAGCACAATTCGCCAGATCACTTCCCAGGTGGTGCAGCCGATGCCGTAAGCCGACTCTTTCATCATCACCGGGGTCTGTTCGAACACGTCGCGCATCACGGCGGCGATGTAAGGAATGATCATAATCGCCAGGATCACCCCGGCAGCCAGAATACCAATACCAAACGCCGGGCCGGAGAACAGTTCACCAACAATCGGGATACCGGACAGCACGTCGCCCACCGGAGTCTGGAAATATTCGGCAAACAGCGGGGCGAACACGAACAGGCCCCACATGCCATAAACGATACTCGGGATCGCCGCCAGCAACTCAATGGCGATACCCAGCGGGCGTCGCAACCAGTTTGGCGCCAGTTCAGTCAGGAACAACGCGATACCAAAGCTGACGGGAACAGCAATAATCAGTGCAATCACCGAGGTGACCACGGTTCCGTAAATGGGTACCAGAGCACCAAACTGTTCGGCAGGCGCGTCCCACTCTTTGGTCCACAGGAAGGCGAAACCGAATTTCTGTATGCTTGGCCAGGAGGCGAAGATCAGCGAAACAATAATGCCGCCCAGCAACAATAGGGTAATCAGCGCTGCCAGTTTAACCAGCGCGCTGAAGATGACGTCACCATTTTTACTCGGTGCTTTCATGGTCGGCTTGTACTCAGCCATAGATCACTCTCTGTTTTAACCCTGGCAGGCCCAACATGGGTTAGACCCTGAAAAACTGAGTGGGGCGCGTGCTAGCACGCGCCCCTGCGTTGTTAGTACAGCGCTTTACCGGAACTGTCTTTTACGTTGGTTTTCCATGCTGCACGCACCTGCTCGACAACTTCTTTCGGCAGAGTGGCGTAATCCAGGTCATTAGCCTGCTTGGCGCCAGTTTTGTACGCCCAGTCAAAGAACTTCAGCACTTCGGTGCCCTGAGCCGGGTTTTTCTGCTCTTTGTGCACCAGGATGAAGGTGGTGGAGGTGATTGGCCAGGCGTTGTCGCCTTTCTGGTTAGTCAGATCCTGTGCGAAGGTTTTGCTCCAGTCCACACCTTTAGCGGCGGCGCTGAAGCTCTCTTCTGTCGGGCTAACCGCTTTGCCGTCGGCAGAAATCAGCTTGGTGTAAGCCAGGTTGTTCTGCTTGGCGTAAGCGTATTCTACGTAGCCGATAGAACCTGGCAGACGTTGTACGAATGCCGCGATACCGTCGTTACCCTTGCCGCCCAGACCGGTTGGCCAGTTGACGGTAGAGCCTGCACCAATTTTCTCTTTCCATTGGGCGTTGGCTTTAGACAGGTAGCTGGTGAACACGAAAGAAGTGCCTGAACCGTCAGCACGACGCACAACGGCAATGTTCTGATCCGGCAGTTTAACGCCTGGGTTCAGCTTGGTGATCGCCGGGTCGTTCCACTTCTTCACGTTACCCAGATAGATATCGCCCAGCGTTTTACCGTCCAGGATCAGTTGGCCGGATTTGATGCCCGGGATGTTAACTGCCAGTACCACACCACCGATCACGGTAGGGAACTGGAACAGGCCATCAGCAGCCAGTTTGTCATCAGCCAAAGGTGCATCAGAAGCACCAAAGTCAACAGTGTTGGCGACGATTTGCTTCACGCCACCCGAAGAGCCGATGCCCTGATAGTTAACTTTGTTGCCAGTTTCTTTCTGATAAGAATCTGCCCACTTGGCATATACCGGAGCGGGGAATGTCGCACCTGCACCGGTCAGGCTAGCAGCAGCGAACGCGGACACGGCGGTCAGGGAGAAAGTCGCTGCCACAATACTGGCGACGGTGGTACGCATCAGTTTCATAATCCCTCCTAATGGGATATTTAAAAATCGACTTCAAGTCGTTTTCATCAGAGTAAGTATTGCTGCAGGAGGGAAAATAGGACAGTTTGGTGACAGTAAAATGTACGAAATATGACAGTTATATTACAGCGCACCAATAGTGCAATTAACATCTTGATTAGGTTATTCTTTCATCTGAAACATTCAATAATATCTTGCTCACGCAAAGGGATCTTCCATGAAAAAAACACTTATCTTGTCAGCGGTTAGCCTTTGTTTGCTGGCTTCAGCAAACGCCACGGCGTCAAATGAATATCAGCGCCTCAAGGAGGTAGCGGGAGACGATAGGGATGAAATCCTCGTTTGGAGCAGTAACTCCTCTGGCTATGCCATTTCTAATTATCAGCTAAGAGATTTAAACAACTTCAAAGAACAATTAAGGCTTCAGGAACAGACGATTAAGAAACTGGAAAGTAAGCTGAGCGATATGGAGAGAGTGAGCCAAAATCAGAACAGCGAGATCGGGAATCTGCAGCGCAAGTTACAAGAACAAGACAATAATCAACGCGAAATCAGCAATCTGAAAAGCTCGCTGCAAGAGATAAGTAACAAGATAAAATAGTAAAAAAGCCGGCGCAGTGGCCGGCTTTTAGAGATTAACAGCAGCGAGTTACTCTACCGTGACAGACTTCGCCAGGTTGCGCGGCTGGTCAACGTCAGTGCCTTTGATCAGCGCCACGTGGTAAGACAGCAACTGTAATGGCACGGTGTAGAAGATCGGTGCCACGATATCTTCCACATGCGGCAGTGGAATAATCGTCATGCCTTCACTGCTGACGAAACCGGCATCCTGATCGGCGAACACATACAGTTGGCCACCACGTGCACGTACTTCTTCAATGTTGGACTTCAGCTTCTCCAACAGTTCGTTGTTCGGCGCCACCACGATCACCGGCATATCGGCATCGATCAACGCCAACGGGCCGTGCTTCAACTCACCGGCCGCATAGGCTTCCGCGTGAATGTAGGAGATCTCTTTGAGCTTCAGTGCGCCTTCCATCGCGATTGGGTACTGATCGCCACGGCCGAGGAACAACGCGTGATGCTTGTCGGAGAAACCTTCCGCCAGCGCTTCGATGCTCTTATCCATCGACAGCATCTGTTCGATACGTGCCGGCAACGCCTGCAGGCCGTGCACAATGTCATGCTCAACGCTCTCAGCCATGCCTTTCAGACGGCCCAAACGCGCCACCAGCATCAACAACACCGCAAGCTGGGTAGTAAAGGCCTTGGTGGAGGCAACACCGATTTCAGTGCCGGCCTTGGTCATCAGTGCCAGATCGGATTCACGTACCAGTGAAGAACCGGCCACGTTGCACACGGCTAACGAACCGAGATAACCCAGCTCCTTCGACAGGCGCAGTGCCGCCAGCGTATCGGCGGTTTCACCGGACTGCGACAACGTAATGATCAGACTGCCCGGACGCACGGCAGATTTGCGATAGCGGAATTCGGATGCAATCTCAACGTCGCAAGGCACGCCAGCCAGAGATTCGAACCAATAGCGCGCAACCATGCCGGAGTGGTAAGAAGTCCCACAGGCAATGATCTGCACGTGCTGTACTTTCGCCAGCAACTCATCGGCACGCGGCCCCAACTCACTCAGGTTGATCTGACCATGGCTGAAACGCCCTTCCAGGGTGTTCTTCAGCGCCAGCGGCTGTTCGTAGATCTCTTTTTGCATGTAGTGACGGTAAGCGCCTTTGTCACCGGCGTCATACTGCACCTGGGATTCGATTTCAGGACGCTCAACGGCGTTGCCCTGCTTATCGAAAATGTTGACGGTGCGGCGAGTCATTTCCACCACATCACCTTCTTCCAGGAAGATAAAGCGACGGGTTACCGGCAATAACGCCAGTTGATCGGAAGCCAGGAAGTTTTCACCCACGCCACGGCCGATAACCAACGGGCTACCGGAGCGCGCTGCCACCAGCACGCTTGGGTCACGGCTGTCCATCACCACAGTGCCGTATGCACCACGCAACTGAGGGATCACGCGCTGAACCACTTCCAGTAAAGTACCGCCCTGACGTTGCTCCCAATGCACCAGGTGAGCAATCACCTCGGTGTCGGTTTCAGAGCTGAAGTGGTAACCGCGTTCAATCAGCAGTTCACGCAGCGGTTCGTGGTTTTCGATGATGCCGTTATGCACCACCGTAATGTAATCAGAAACATGCGGGTGCGCGTTAGCTTCGGTAGGTTCACCGTGCGTTGCCCAGCGGGTGTGAGCAATACCGGTGCCCCCATGCAATTCATGTTGTTCAGCGGCTTCGGCCAGTTTGTTGACTTTGCCTACGCGGCGTAAACGGCTGACGTTGCCTTCAGCATCCACCACCGCCAAACCGGCTGAGTCGTAGCCACGGTATTCAAGACGGCGTAACCCTTCCAACAGAATCTCTGCAATATCACGTTGCGCTACTGCGCCTACAATTCCACACATCAGTTGTATTCCTAATTAAACGCCTTTCGGGGCGCTTTCGATGTCTTGACCTGATTTTGCCGGTTTTTACCGTGCATCCCCGAGCCTGTAGAGATTGGGGATTATTATGTTTTGTATTGGGCTCTCAAGCAGAGCCCAACGCAAAACAGACGGGTTACTTCTTCTTGACCGGGCGCTGCCAGCCCTGGATATGCACCTGCTTGACACGGCTCAGTACCAGTTCGTCCTCGCCGATATCACGGGTCACCGTCGTGCCTGCGGCAATGGTAGAACCTTTGCCGACAGACACTGGCGCCACCAGTTGGGTATCGGAACCGACAAACACCCCGTCGCCGATAATGGTTTTATGCTTATTGGCACCATCGTAGTTACAGGTGATGGTACCGGCACCGATATTCACATCGTCGCCAATCTCGGCATCACCCAGGTAGCTCAGATGACCCGCTTTAGAGCCTTTGCCCAAGCGCGCCTTTTTCATTTCGACGAAGTTGCCAACGTGAGCCCCCACCGCCAGCTCAGCACCTGGACGCAAGCGGGCAAAGGGACCGACTGTACATTCCGCTGCCAGCACGGCATCTTCCAACACGCTGTACGGGCTGATTTCGCAGTCATCGCCGATCACGCAGTTTTTCAACACGCAGCCGGCACCGATTTTCACCCGATCCCCGAGCTTGACTGTGCCTTCAATAATGACGTTGGCATCAATAGAGATGTCGCGGCCGTGCACAAGTTCCCCGCGCAGGTCAAAACGCGCCGGATCCAGCAGCATTACACCGGCCAACAGCAATTTTTCAGACTGTTCTGCCTGATAGATGCGCTCGAGACGCGACAGTTGCAGACGGTTATTTACGCCTTCCACTTCACTCAGGCGTGACGGATGCACGGCTTCAATTTTCTTGCCGTCGGCATGGGCCAGCGCAATGATATCGGTGATGTAGAATTCACCCTGTGCATTTTCGTTATTCAGCATCCCCAGCCAGCGCTTGAGATCGCGGCCGTTGGCCACCAGGATACCGGTGTTGATTTCATTGATTTGGCGCTGGGCTTCGCTGGCATCTTTATGCTCAACAATCCCCACCACCTGGTCGTTCTCACGTACGATACGACCGTAACCGCTAGGATCAGCCAGCTTCACCGTCAGCAGGCCAATGCCGCCCTGTGGCTTCGCGGCCAGCAAACGCTGCAAAGTATCGACAGAGATCAGCGGGACGTCGCCGTACAGCATCAGCACGTCTTCATCATCGGCAAAATGCGGGGCCGCCTGCTGCATCGCATGGCCGGTACCCAATTGCTCAGCCTGCAGCACCCAGTTCAGTGCGCCGTCGGTCAGGGTATTTTTCAGCAAGTCGCCGCCATGGCCGTACACCAGATGGACGTTTTTCGCGCCCAGTTTCATCGCGGCATCAATGACGTGCTGCACCATCGGCTTGCCGGCCAACGGATGTAACACCTTGGGAAGATCGGAATACATGCGTGTTCCCTTGCCCGCGGCGAGGATCACCACACTCATTGCGCTGTTCGACATAAGCAACCTGATAACTCCATTTTAATAGACGAAAGTAGAACCCTTTAGTGACGATATTACTACATATTTCTCTGCACGAACCCAGCGCAGGCCTTGGGGCACTAAGCACGCCGAAGTTAACGCTCAGTTAACCCGACCGCGGGGAGAACTGTCGGCGATCGGCGACATTTCCAGCCGCTATTGAAGGTTATACCTCACAATGCCTGCCGGGGTATCAGGCTTATTTTAAAACAAAAAAAAAGCGACCCAATAGGCCGCTTTCTTAATTTTGACTGCGTTATGCACGCGCCAAAATATTACATCGATCTTCTGGTGAGCTCGATAACGCGCAGTTTTGCGATCGCTTTCGCCAGTTCTGCAGATGCCTGAGCATAGTCGACATCGCCATGAGAGCTACTGATATGTTCTTCAGCTTTACGCTTGGCTTCAAGCGCTCTCGCTTCGTCGAGGTCCGTTCCACGGATAGCAGTGTCAGCCAGCACGGTGACCACGCTCGGTTGTACCTCAAGGATACCGCCGGACAGGTAGATGAACTCTTCTTCACCGTGTTGTTTAACAATGCGCACCATGCCAGGCTTGATGGCAGTCAGCAGCGGCGCATGACCAGGGAAAATCCCCAGTTCGCCTTCGCTACCTGTCACCTGGATCTTTTGCACCAGGCCGGAAAACATATGTTTTTCCGCGCTGACTACATCCAGATGGTAAGTCATAGCCATATCACCCTCCTCTCAAGACGTTACAGTTTCTTGGCTTTTTCCACTGCTTCTTCAATGGTGCCAACCATGTAGAACGCTTGTTCAGGCAGGTGGTCATAGTCGCCGTCCATAATGCCTTTGAAACCACGGATGGTGTCTTTCAGCGATACGAACTTGCCCGGAGAACCGGTGAAGACTTCTGCCACGAAGAACGGCTGAGACAGGAAGCGTTGGATTTTACGCGCACGGGATACGACCAGTTTGTCTTCTTCAGACAGCTCGTCCATACCCAGGATTGCGATAATATCCTTCAGTTCCTGATAGCGTTGCAGAATGGACTGCACGCCACGCGCTACATCGTAGTGCTCCTGGCCAACTACCAACGGATCCAGCTGACGGCTGGTGGAATCCAGCGGGTCAACGGCCGGGTAGATACCCAGAGAAGCGATATTACGGCTCAGTACCACAGTTGCATCCAAGTGAGCAAAGGTGGTGGCTGGTGACGGGTCAGTCAAGTCATCCGCAGGGACGTAAACGGCCTGTACGGAGGTGATTGAACCGGTCTTGGTAGAGGTGATACGTTCTTGCAGAACGCCCATCTCTTCCGCCAGCGTTGGCTGATAACCTACCGCCGATGGCATACGGCCCAGAAGTGCGGACACTTCGGTACCGGCCAGGGTATAACGGTAGATGTTATCAACGAACAGCAGAACGTCACGGCCTTCGTCACGGAATTTCTCAGCCATGGTCAGACCGGTCAGAGCAACGCGCAGACGGTTACCCGGTGGCTCGTTCATCTGGCCGTAAACCAGGGATACTTTGTCCAGTACGTTGGAGTCGTTCATTTCGTGGTAGAAGTCGTTACCCTCACGAGTACGCTCACCCACGCCCGCAAACACAGAATAACCGGAGTGCTCGATCGCGATGTTACGGATCAGCTCCATCATGTTTACGGTTTTACCCACACCCGCACCACCGAACAGACCGACTTTACCCCCCTTGGCGAACGGGCAGATCAGGTCCATTACCTTGATACCGGTTTCCAGCAGATCCTGGGAGTTGGCCAAATCTTCGTAGCTTGGCGCCGGACGGTGAATCGCCCAACGTTCTTCTTCGCCGATATCACCCTTCATGTCGATTGGTTCACCCAATACGTTCATGATACGGCCCAGGGTAGCTTTACCTACCGGTACTTCAATTGGGTGGTCCAGGTCAGTGACTTTCAGACCGCGACGCAGACCATCAGAGGTCCCCATTGCGATACAGCGAACCACGCCACCGCCCAACTGTTGCTGAACTTCCAGCACCAGCTTATTGGCACCGTTTTCTACCTCAAGAGCGTTGTACACTTTTGGTACGGCATCCTGAGGGAACTCGACGTCCACTACGGCGCCGATTACCTGGATAATCTTTCCAGTAGCCATCTTGAATCCTCTACGTAATTCGTAAACCTAGCTTAAACCGCGGAGGCTCCCGAAACGATCTCGGTGAGTTCCTGAGTGATGCTGGCCTGACGAGCCTTGTTGTATACCAACTGCAGCTCTTTGATCAGGCTACCGCCGTTATCGGTTGCGGCTTTCATCGCTACCATTCGTGCGGCCTGCTCGCTGGCCAGGTTTTCCACGACGCCCTGATAAACCTGAGATTCCACATAGCGACGCAGCAAGGTATCAAGCAGCACTTTTGGATCGGGTTCATACAGGTAATCCCAAGATTTTTTCTTCAGCTCACCGTCTTCGGCAGGCGGCAACGGCAGCAGCTGAACGATCTGTGGTTCTTGGGACATCGTATTGATAAATTTGTTACTGACAATGTACAGCTTGTCCAAACGACCTTCGTCGTAGGCTTGCAGCATCACTTTCACCGGTCCGATCAGCTCCGACAGGGAAGGGTTATCCCCCATGCCGGTGACCTGGGCAACCACGTTGCCACCCACGGAACCAAAGAAAGAAGCGGCTTTAGAGCCAATCAGTGCCAAATCAGTTTCGACACCTTTTTCGGACCAGCCTTTCATCTCTGCCAACAGCCGCTTGAACAGGTTAATGTTCAAGCCACCACAGAGACCACGGTCAGTAGACACCACCAGATACCCGACGCGCTTAACATCACGCTCATCCAGGTACGGGTGCTTATATTCCAGATTACCCAACGCAAGGTGACCAATCACTTTGCGCATGGTCTCTGCATAAGGACGGCTGGCCGCCATGCGTTCCTGCGATTTACGCATTTTGGAGGCGGCGACCATTTCCATCGCTTTAGTGATCTTTTGCGTGTTTTGCACGCTCGCGATCTTACTACGTATCTCTTTTGCGCCGGCCATGTCTGCTTCTCCTCATTGCCAGACGGCCTGCTGTCTTTCAACTGCAGGCCGCTGAGCGTTACCAGGACTGGGTTTTCTTGAAGGTCTCGAGGATGCCTTTCAGCTTGCCCTCGATCTCATCGTTGAAATTGCCAGTTTGGTTGATGTGGTTCAGCAACTCGGCATGCTCGCGGTCTGCGTAAGCAACCAGCGCGGCTTCGAAGCTCACGACTTTCGCGACTTCAACGTCGTTCAGGAAGCCACGTTCTGCGGCAAACAGCACCAGAGACTGTTGTGCGACGGACATCGGCGCATACTGTTTCTGTTTCAGCAGCTCGGTCACTTTCTGACCGTGGCTCAGCTGTTTGCGGGTTGCATCATCCAGATCGGAAGCGAACTGAGAGAACGCAGCCAGTTCACGATACTGTGCCAGCGCGGTACGAATACCACCGGACAGTTTTTTCATGATCTTGGTTTGCGCTGCACCGCCCACACGGGATACGGAGATACCCGGGTTAACTGCCGGACGAATACCGGAGTTAAACAGGTTGGATTCCAGGAAGATCTGACCATCGGTAATCGAGATTACGTTGGTCGGAACGAACGCGGAAACGTCACCCGCCTGGGTTTCAATGATCGGCAGAGCCGTCAGTGAACCGGTTTGGCCTTTGACTTCACCTTTGGTGAAAGCTTCAACGTATTCGGCGTTAACACGCGCAGCACGCTCCAGCAAACGGGAGTGGAGATAGAATACGTCGCCTGGGTAAGCTTCACGACCTGGTGGACGACGAAGCAGCAGGGAGATCTGACGGTATGCAACGGCCTGTTTGGACAGGTCATCATAAACAATCAGCGCATCTTCACCGCGGTCACGGAAGTATTCACCCATCGCACAACCGGCATATGGCGCCAGGTATTGCAATGCAGCGGATTCAGACGCGGTAGCAACCACAACGATGGTGTTTGCCAGTGCGCCGTGCTCTTCCAGTTTGCGCACCACGTTAGCGATGGTGGACGCTTTCTGGCCGATAGCCACGTAAACACATTTGATGCCGGAATCGCGTTGGTTGATGATCGCATCGATCGCCAGGGCAGTTTTACCTGTCTGACGGTCACCGATCACCAGCTCACGCTGGCCACGGCCGATTGGGATCATGGCGTCAACAGATTTGTAGCCAGTTTGAACCGGCTGATCTACGGACTGACGCTCGATAACACCAGGGGCAATAGCTTCAACCGGGGAGAAACCGTCGTTATCAACCGGGCCTTTACCATCGATAGGTGCGCCCAGGGTGTTAACTACACGGCCCAGCAGGCCACGGCCAACCGGAACTTCCAGAATACGGCCGGTACATTTTACCTTCATGCCTTCGGCCAGATCCGCGTACGGACCCATGACCACAGCACCTACGGAGTCGCGCTCCAGGTTCAATGCGATTGCGTAACGGTTGCCTGGCAGTGCGATCATTTCGCCCTGCATAACTTCGGCCAGACCGTGTACGCGGATGATCCCGTCACTGACGGAAACAATAGTACCTTCATTGTGAGCTTCGCTCACCACATTGAACTGAGCAATGCGCTGCTTGATCAGTTCGCTGATTTCGGTGGAATTCAGTTGCATGCTCCAGTCCCCTTAAGACTGCAAGACGTCTGTCAGGCGTTCAAGACGACCGCGAACGCTGCCATCAATCACCATATCGCCAGCACGGATAATTACGCCGGCCAGTACAGACTTGTCAATTTTGCAATTCAGCTTAACTTTGCGTGACAGACGCTTTTCCATCGCAGCGGCAATATTAGCCAGCTGTTTGTCGCTTAGTGCGCTCGCAGAGAGCACGTCGACTTCGACGGTGGATTCCAGCAAGGCGCGCAGTTCGATGAACTGCTGCAGCACCGCAGGAAGAACCAGTAAACGTCCATTTTCGGCCATTACACGGATAAAGTTCTGGCCATGTTCGTCGAGTTGTTCGCCACATACCGCGATGAACGTTCTGGACAGCGTCTCCGGTGCGACAGCACCAGCCAGCAGTTCAGAAATCTGTTCATTGCGAGTGACATCAGCCGCAAACGCCAGCATATCCTGCCAGCGATCCAAGCTTTGATGCTCAACGGCAAAGTCAAAAGCTGCTTTGGCGTAGGGGCGAGCTACAGTTACAAATTCAGACATCAGCCCCTCCCTCCTTACAGTTCAGCGACCAGTTTATCAACGATGTCGCTGTTAGCAGCTTCATCCACGGAACGTTCGATGATCTTCTCGGCGCCGGCAATTGCCAGCATCGCGACTTGCTTACGCAACTCTTCACGAGCGCGCTTACGTTCGGCTTCGATCTCAGCCTGAGCCTGCGCCACGATTTTGTTACGTTCCTGCTCGGCTTCGGCTTTCGCTTCATCCATGATCTGAGCTTTGCGTTTGTTTGCTTGCTCGATGATCACCTGAGCTTCTGCCTTGGCAGTTTTCAGCTGGTCGGTCGCATTGGCTTGCGCTAAGTCCAAATCTTTTTTGGCACGTTCTGCAGAAGCGAGACCGTCAGCAATTTCTCCCTGACGCTTCTCGATGGCTGCCATGATCGGCGGCCATACGTACTTCATGCAGAACCAGACAAACAGAACGAACGCGATGGCCTGGCCGAGGATTGTTGCGTTAAGATTCACAGCACAATGCCTCTTTAAAAGTTAATAGTGTGGTTTCAGTGTAGAGAAATTCTCTACTTACGCGACAGCAAACATCACGTACAGACCCAGACCAACAGCGATCATCGGGATGGCGTCAACCAGACCCATAACGATAAAGAACTGTGTACGCAGCAAAGGAATCAGGTCAGGCTGACGTGCAGCGCCTTCCAAGAATTTACCACCCAGGATGCCGATACCGATCGCAGCACCGATTGCCGCTAAACCCATCATCACAGCGGCAGCCATGTACAGCAGATCCATACTCAGGTTTTCCATGACAGTCTCCAGTTTGTTTCAGTTTAAAAGTACAAGTGTTTTAAGAAAATCAGTGCTCTTCAGATGCCATCGAGAGATAGACAATCGTCAGAACCATGAAAATAAAGGCTTGAAGCGTAATGATCAGGATGTGGAAAATAGCCCAAGGCACATTCAGAAGCCACTGTGACCACCACGGCAACAAACCGGCAATCAGGATGAAGATCAACTCACCCGCATACATGTTGCCGAACAGTCGCAGGCCCAGTGAAACAGGCTTGGACAGCAGGCTGACACCTTCAAGAATCAGGTTGATTGGAATGAATAACGGATGGTTGAACGGCTGCATGGTCAACTCTTTAACGAACCCACCAACACCTTTCATTTTGATGCTATAGAACAGAATCAGGATAAATACGCCCAACGCCATCGACAGTGTAATACTCACGTCTGCGGTAGGAACAACACGCAGCGCCGGCAAACCAAACACATGTTCGCCAATAAACGGCAGCAGGTCGATTGGCAACAGATCCATCATGTTCATCAGGAATACCCAGACGAACACGGTCAGCGCCAGCGGAGCAATAACCTTGCTCTTGCCGTGATACATATCACGAACGCTACTGTCGACGAAGCCCATGATAAGTTCGACGGCAGTTTGAAGTTTCCCCGGTACACCGCTGGTGGCTGTATTGGCTACTTTCTTGAAGATAAACAAGAACAGCGCGCCCAACACCACAGAGAAGAACAATGAGTCAATGTTCAACGTCCAGAATGTCGGATTACCAGAGTGTGGTTCAACTAACTGAAAAGTACGCAGATCCAACTGAAGGTTATTCAGGTGGTGGCTGATATAGTCCTTTGCAGTCCCATTTTCTCCAGATGCAGACATGATGCCTCTTACCCTTTTAGTTAAGTTCGGTAACTGTTAATCACGGCCGGTGCCACTATCTGCACCACTAACACCGCTAAATAGGTCAGGCCAAGCGGTATAAACGCCGCTTTAAACACCCCAAGCGCCACGATCAACAAAACTATGGTGATCAGGACCTTTAATCCCTCGCCGATGGCGAACGACCAGGCAACCCGACCGGGTGCCGGCGTCTGCGCCTGATGGCGCAAGGCAAACAGCATAAACATGGTACTCGGCAACCAGGCAGCGAGACCGCCTGCCAGCGCCGAACCGCTCCATTCCAGGCTTTTCAGACCGAAAGCAGCGCTGATCAGAACAAAAGTCATTAACTGCAGAAACAGCAATTTGCGAGCAACTTTTCCGCTGTAAAGGGACACAGACATGACGTTTGTTCTCTCCGTACCCCTGAGGAGGTATGCTGAGTGACGTATAAAACTTTCTTTACTGCTCTGAGTCAAGCAGCAAAAAACGAGCAAATTATACGGGGCATACCAACGAATTCAATCGATAAGTAGCGAAAAGGTGAACAATTATTTAAATTTCCCCATTTCAGGCTATTTTCACAAGAAAACGGTCGGAATAATAGAGCTCATTTAATTGTCTGATTATTCCAGCGTTACAGCAAGAAACGTGTAGTTGCTCACAATAATACCTATTTCTGATTTATAGCCCACGGCCAGCCAAAGCGTCTTTAGCAAATCGGGCGATCAAAAAGATATTATAAATCAGAATATTACAAGTTAACTGTTCAAAAACAATCCGTCTACCCGCTAAAAACCTTTTATTGACAGCTTCAGGGATAATATTCCAACAGCTAATTAACATTAGCAGCAAAGCAAGATCCTTCACTTATGGTTGCTAACGCAACTATTACGATCTGCAATTACCCTATTGTCGCCAATTGGTGGCTATTTTTGTGTTAATAAAAAGTAAATTAACTAAAAAAACCACCGACTAATTAGCCTGCTTACTTTAACTATTGGCACTATCTTTTAATTCACGCTTACTTGATCAAAAACAAACTCAGTTTGCCTTAAGAACGACCAGATGACGTTCACCTTCAAGTTCCGGCACCTGCAGACGAACGACCGACTCCAACTCGATACCTTCCGGCAACTGCGTCAGCTCTTCGTCTGGGCGCACTCCTTTCAGCGCGTAGAAACGCCCCTGCCCTTTTGCCGGCAAATGATGACACCAGGACAGCATGTCCTGCAGCGAGGCGAAGGCACGGCTGATGACACCGTCAAACGGTGGCTCGGCAGGGAACTCCTCGACGCGGCTCTGAACCGGCTCAACATTGGTCAAACCCAGTTCATGCTGTACCTGACGCAGAAAGCGTACACGCTTGCCCAAGCTGTCCAGCAAGGTGAAATGGGAATCAGGGCGAACAATCGCCAGTGGAATGCCTGGCAGGCCAGGGCCGGTGCCTACGTCGATAAACCGGTTGCCCTGCAGATGCGGGTTGACCACGATGCTGTCGAGAATATGGCGAACCAGCATTTGCTGCGGATCGCGCACCGACGTGAGGTTATACGCCTTGTTCCACTTATCCAGCATGCCGACATAGCCCAACAGCTGCTGTTTTTGCTGATCGGGAAGCGTAATGCCTGCCGCTTTGAGCAACGAATCCAATTTTTTCTGCACAATGAGTCCTTAGACTGGCGCACAACGGCAAGCCAGGTAGGGGCTGCCCAAGAAGGTGACCATAATAATTCAGGCTTGAAACGATGTCAGCGGCCGTTTGCTTATCAAATAAACAAACGGTCGCCCAAAACAGGATTTATGCGCTGCGGCGCAGCAGCCCTTGCTTTTTCAGCCAAATCAGCAGAATTGAGATCGCCGCCGGCGTAATGCCAGAAATGCGTGACGCCTGGCCGATCGAATTCGGCTTGTGGTCATTGAGCTTGGCGATCACTTCATTCGACAGACCAGAAACTTGGCTGTAATCGAGATCCAACGGCAGCACGGTGTTCTCATTGCGCTGCTGTTTTTCGATCTCTTCCTGCTGACGAGCAATATAACCTTCGTATTTTACCTGGATCTCAACCTGCTCGGCGGCCTGGACATCGGCCAGCGGCGGTGCAAATGCCGCAACAGAGGTCAGTTGGGTGTAATCCATTTCCGGGCGACGCAGCAGTTCTTCACCGTTAGCCTCACGCGACAGCGGTGCTTTCAGCAGTGCGTTCACCTGCTCGACGTTTTCAGAGTGCGGATGCATCCAGATGTCGCGCAGGCGCTGACGTTCCTGTTCGATGTGCTCGAGCTTTTCGCTAAAGCGTGCCCAGCGGGCATCGTCCACCAGGCCCAGTTCGCGGCCTTTTTCCGTCAGGCGCAGATCGGCATTGTCTTCACGTAACATCAGGCGGTATTCGGCACGTGAAGTGAACATGCGGTACGGCTCTTTGGTACCCAGGGTGCTCAGATCGTCCACCAGCACGCCCAGATAAGCCTGATCGCGGCGTGGTGACCAGCCTTCGTCTTCATTGGCGTAGCGTCCGGCATTCAGGCCGGCCAACAGGCCCTGTGCAGCCGCTTCTTCGTAACCGGTAGTGCCGTTGATCTGTCCGGCAAAGAACAGGCCCTGAATAAATTTGCTTTCCAGTGTTGGCTTCAAATCACGAGGATCGAAGAAATCGTATTCGATGGCATAGCCAGGTCGAATGATTCGGGCATTCTGCATCCCTTCCATCGAACGAACGATCTGCATCTGTACGTCAAACGGCAGGCTGGTGGAGATGCCGTTTGGATAAATTTCATTGCTGGTCAGGCCTTCCGGCTCGAGGAAGATCTGGTGCGCGTTACGATCGGCAAAACGCATCACCTTGTCTTCGATCGACGGGCAGTAACGCGGCCCGATCCCTTCGATGATCCCGGCATACATCGGGCTGCGATCGAGGTTATTACGGATCACATCATGGGTTTTTTCATTGGTGTAGGTGATGTAACACGCCATTTGCTCGGGATGTTGCCCGGCGTTGCCCATGAACGAGAACACCGGGATCGGCGTATCACCGTGTTGAGGTGCCAGTACGCTGAAATCGATGCTGCGGGCATCGATACGCGGCGGTGTGCCGGTTTTCAGGCGGTTAACACGCAAAGGCAATTCACGCAGTCGCTGTGAAAGCGAGATCGATGGCGGATCTCCGGCACGGCCACCGCTGTAGTTTTCCAGGCCAATGTGGATCTTGCCGTCCAGGAAGGTCCCTACGGTCAGTACCACCGCCTTGGCGCGGAATTTCAGTCCCATTTGGGTCACGGCACCGACAACGCGATCGTTTTCGACGATCAGATCTTCGACGGGTTGCTGGAAGATCATCAGATTGGGCTGGTTCTCCAGGGCAGTACGTACCGCTTGACGATACAGTACCCGGTCAGCCTGAGCTCGGGTGGCTCGTACCGCAGGGCCCTTGCTGGCGTTTAGTATCCTAAACTGGATGCCCGCATGGTCGATCGCCGTGGCCATCAGGCCGCCAAGTGCATCAATTTCCTTAACCAGATGCCCCTTACCAATACCGCCAATCGCCGGGTTGCAAGACATTTGCCCCAGCGTATCGATATTGTGAGTCAGTAATAAAGTCTGACGTCCCATACGTGCCGCAGCCATAGCGGCTTCGGTACCGGCATGGCCACCACCGATGATGATGACGTCAAATTGCTCTGGATAAAACATGGAACTGCACCTCGTCGTATTGCGAACGATCGTTGTTTGCCCTGGGGTGGAGGATTCTACTCAAGTTTAGTCGATCGACCAAGTGGTCAGGATCCTTGAGTAATTAAAAGAAGATCTTTTTATTTAAAGATCTCTTTATTAGATCTCTTATTAGGATCGCGATCTTCTGTGGATAAGTGATTATTCGCGATTGAGATCAGCTAATTAAGGAGGATCGTTAGCTGTGAATGATCGGTGATCCTACGGCTTATAAGCTGGGATCTAAATGGCATGTTATGCACAGGACAAAAAGCGACCTAAGGTTGTTATTGGGATAACTACCGGTTTTACCCTGCTTTTAAGCTTAGTTATCCACAATCGTTCGGGTGATCTTTGAACAAATTAGAGTAAATTAATCCAATTTTTCACCCATTCCTCTGCTGGATCCTCAGGAATTTCGTGTTCTGTCACGTCGATCTCGAGCCGTTCGCCGATCCTTTTCGCTCCACGAGCAATCAGAAGATCGTCGATCTGTTGGATCGCACCACAGAAAGTATCGTATTCAGAGCTGCCCAAACCGACTGCGCCGAACTGCACCTGAGACAAGTCAGGACGCTGTTCTTCTATTTGTTCCAGCAGCGGTTGCAGGTTATCCGGTAAATCCCCGGCGCCATGGGTCGAAGACACCACCAGCCAGCGTCCGGACAGGGTCAGTTCATCCAATTCAGGGCCGTGCAGCGTCTCGGTAGTAAAGCCTGCGGCCTCCAGCTTTTCAGCCAGGTGCTCGGCTACATACTCGGCACTGCCAAGCGTACTGCCACTGATCAGAGTAATGTCTGCCATGAAATGAATGATCCCAACCTTCTCAAAGTGGCAGCATTGTACGCTGTGAATCGGCTGGGATCTACCTGTGGATAATATGGGTATAGTAAATAGTTGGCTAAGGGGTGATGGTACGCATGATGGGGTTCTGCAGCGAGATCAGGGTTTCAGTTGACTGGATCTCGTCAATTGTCTGGATCTTGTTGATAAGTACTTGTTGCAGCGCATCTATCGAGCGGCACATCACTTTGATGAAAACACTGTAGTGGCCGGTGGTGTAATAGGCCTCAACCACTTCCTCCAGGCTTTCGAGCTTTTTCAGTGCCGAAGGATAGTCTTTGGCACTCTTTAATATAATGCCGATAAAACAGCAGACATCGTAACCCAGGCGTTTGGGGTTCACGTCTACCCGCGCACCGGTGATGATACCGGCCTGTTTCATCTTCTCTACCCGCACATGAATGGTGCCGGGGCTGACGGCAAAGTTCTTCGCCAGTTCGGCATAAGGTGTGCGCGCGTTTTCCATCAAGGCATTAAGGATGCCGCGATCGAGATTATCGATCTGATAATTTTCAGCCATTTAATCCCCCACTAATTGCGGATTGTTGAATTATTACCGCATCAAAATGAACGATTAAAAGTGAAAAGGCAATATTGATTAACGGATATTGAATTGTGGTGCCGTTCTGTTGCTTAATCGTTGGCAACGAGACAGGTTTATAAGAGATACGGCAATGAAAAAACAATTTATTCAAAAACAACAACAAATCAGCCTGGTTAAATCCTTTTTCTCCCGCCAGTTGGAACAACAGCTTGGCCTGATTGAAGTGCAGGCGCCAATCCTCAGCCGTTTGGGTGACGGAACCCAGGACAACCTGTCCGGCAGCGAGAAAGCGGTACAGGTAAAGGTGAAAACCCTGCCGGATGCCACTTTCGAAGTGGTGCACTCGCTGGCTAAATGGAAACGTAAAACACTGGGCAGCTATGATTTCGGTGCCGGTGAAGGCCTGTATACCCATATGAAAGCACTGCGTCCGGACGAAGATCGTCTGAGCGCCATCCATTCGGTCTACGTTGATCAATGGGACTGGGAGCGGGTGATGGGCGATGGCGAACGCAGCCAGGATTACCTGGAAAGCACCGTGCGCAGCATTTATGCGGCGATTAAGGCGACTGAAGGCGAAGTGAGCCGCGAATACGGCTTAACCCCTTTCCTGCCGGAGCAAATCCATTTTGTGCACAGCGAAACCCTGCTGCAACGCTACCCAGAGCTGGATGCCAAAGGTCGTGAGCGGGCGATTACCAAAGAGCTGGGCGCGGTATTCCTGATGGGGATTGGTGGCAAACTGTCGCACGGCAAATCACATGATGTGCGTGCGCCGGATTATGATGACTGGACTACCCCAGCAGCTGCAGGGCTGGCCGGTTTGAACGGCGATATTCTGGTATGGAACCCGGTACTGCAGGATGCCTTCGAACTTTCTTCGATGGGGATCCGCGTTGACGCCAGCGCGCTGAAACGCCAATTGGCACAGACCGGTGATGAAGATCGCCTGGCGCTGGAATGGCATCAGTCACTGCTGCGTGGCGAGATGCCACAAACTATCGGTGGCGGTATCGGTCAGTCGCGCCTGGTGATGCTATTGCTGCAACTGTCGCACATCGGGCAGGTACAGTGCGGCGTGTGGTCACCTCAGGTACGTGAGGCGGTAGAAGGGCTGCTGTAATACTCAGCGCCGCCAGCGGCGCATTAAGCGGCTTTTTAACCCGGTATCAAAGCGCCAGATATGATCGAAGATGCGCATGATACCGGGCTTGCCGTAGTTGGACATCGCCACTGCGTGAAAGCGTTGCTGGTGGTTTTGCTGCTGTTGTTTAACCTTCTTTATTATCTCTTCCGGCAATCGCTGGGCAATAAAGTCAGAAATGATCACCGCGTCGGCGTCGAACCAGCCGCTTTCCGTCATTTTGCTCAACGTGGCATTCAGGCAGGCCGCCAGATCGGTACCGCCGCGAAAATGCTGGCCGAGAAAGCGCACCGCCTGCTCAATACCGCTGGCAGCAGTCAGTTCGTAATGTACGATCTGGTTGGCGAACAGCATGATGTAGCAGCGGCGGTTATCCGCCAGCGCAATGCGTAACAGTGCCAGACAGAAAGCCTTGGCGCACTGCTCGTTGAAACCGCCCATCGAACCAGAGGTATCCACACAGACAATAAACGGCCCGCGCGGTTGTTGATCCTGCTGCTGGTGGGTGACCTGGCGAATATGGATCTGTTCCTGCCAGACATCGCCCTGCAGGCGATAGCTCAATAGCCGTTTCTCCAGCAGGCGGCGGTAAAACTCAAACTCCAGCTCTTCAATGCCCAGCGTGACCAACTCGGGCGGCAACAGGCGCAGAATATCGTCGCTCTGGTGAATGCCGCTGACCTCTTCCGGCAGCGTGGCCGGTACCTGTACCATCACGCGGAACGGCTCCGGCAAGGCGTCCTGCTGTTGCACCGCCTTGGCCTGATAGCTACGCCCAAGCTGCTGTGCCAGCTTTTTCAGTTCCGGTTGCTGCTGCAAGAAATTGCCGTATTCCACCAGCCGTTGATAGTCACCCCGTTGCAGATGGCCTTTACTCATATCCCACAGTCGCCCGGCAGCGGTGTCGTTTTCCGACAGCAGCGGCTCCAGTGCACCACTCAGCGCCAGACGTTCCTGCAGCTCCGCCATCAACTGTTCGCGTTCCTGTTCCAGCAATTGGTGATGCATCATGGTGGCCTGCAGCGTCAGGCTGATGCGCCAGCGCTGCAGAAACAGGGTTTGGAAGCTGTCGTCCAGCGGATGGTTGGGCAGATCGGCGGCGTCCACCAGTGAGCGCGCCTGCTCATAAAAGGGGGAAACCAGCTGGCGCAGCAGATCCAGGGTGTCATTAAGGTTATGGAAGAACTGGGTGTTGTTCTCTAGCTGGCACTGTTGATAACGATAGAATTCCTGTGCCAGCGCGGGCGGCACCATGGCTTCATGCAGGCGCTCTTTCAGTTGTAGCTTCCAGCGTGGCAGGTCGCGATCCAGCGCCCGGCGGATGGCCGGAAACTTTTTGAAGAAAATCGACAGCTGCGGCGCCGCCAGCATGCCGATGATCATCTCCTCGATCAGCTCACCTTCGGTGATCGCCAGCAGCAGATCGAGCGTTTCCAGGCTGAGCATAATTACTGGCCGCGCATTTGCTGGTGCTGCTGTTTGATTTGTTCCGCCACCTGCAGCAGGCTGGCTTCAATTTTTGCCAGCCTGGCGGCAGGGGTAAACAGGCAGGGCTGATGCTGACTGAACAACCGACGCTGTTCTGCCAGGCGCTGCGCCAACTGATCCATTTCGTCCAGCATTGCCTGCGGCGTGCCGCTGGTCTGTTTGCCGGGCTGGGCCAGTAGAGAGGGCTGGCGGCTGACGTCCAACACCGTCAGATGCAGTTGCTCGTCGACTTCCAGGTCTACCTGCTGAGCAAAACCAATGCCGTTCAGCTTGGCGCGTACGTCACCGCCTTTTTGCAGCCAATTTTCCAGCGCGCTGTTTTCAATACTCAGATGGTTGACCTGAATATCATGCAGTTGCAGCGGTTTTTGCAGCAACAGGGTCAGGGTGCCGGTACCGAGCGGCGTTGCCAGGGCAAACTGGGGCTTTCTGCTGAACATTCCGCCCTTTTTTACCAATGTAATAGCCTGACTGTCGCTCTGCTGTTGTTGATGCTGTAGCCAGCGGGTATGGATCTGTTGCAGTTGGATCAACAACGTTTGCTGTTGATAGGCCGACTCGTTCAGCAACTGCTCAACTTGCTGTTGCAGCAGTTTCAGTGAGCTGAGGTCGTGCCACAGGCAGTCTTTCAGCAGCAGCAGGTCGATCGGCGCCACGGCGTCGCGACCGCTGAAGAAGGCACAGGCCTGCAACAGTCGCAGCGCTTTTTTCCAGCGACGATCGGAAACGTAAGGGGCACTTTCCAGCGCATCGAGTCGTTGGCGCAGTTGGAATATCAGTTCAAAGCAATTTTCAGGCAGCTTGATTTTGTCGATCTGCGGTTGCCACTGGTGATATTCCTCGTCACTGATGCTCAGTGCTTCGGGCACCGGGTTTTCATTCTCGTTCTGGCGGCTGACCAGCAGTGAGCGGAAATTCTGTTTATCCTGCACTTTATCCAACCACAGGCGTATCAACATGCGGTCATACAAGGCTTCCAGACTGTTGTCGGCTTCCGGCAGTTCGTTGGAGGCGGTGACCAGCAGCCGCAGCGGGATAGGTTCTTCATTATTACCGTTACGGAAACGGCGTTCGTTAATCGCCGTCAGCAGGGTATTGAGGATCGCCGGGCCGGCCTTCCAGATTTCATCCAGAAAGACGATTTCTGCCTCGGGCAGATAGCCGGCGGTCAGGCGCTGGTAGCGCCCTTCATCTTTTAAAGCCTGGATCGATAATGGGCCGAAGACTTCTTCCGGCGTTGAGAAGCGCGTCATTAGATATTCAAACGAACGTGCGCTGCGAAAGGCGAATTTTAACCGGCGGGCAATCAGGCTTTTGGCGATGCCCGGTGGACCAAGCAGAAACACGCTTTCACCACTGAGCGCTGCCAGCAAACACAGGCGAATGGCTTCCTGCCGTTCATAAAGACCGCTCTCCAGCGCGCTGCTGAGGCGGGATATTCGTTCTGCAAGAAGTGATGATGGCGCCATATTATTGTCGTGTTGTCCGAGAGTTAGCCAATCTTGGTGGATAATCCGATGATAAACCACCATTATTTTTAATGGTATAGCTTGTTGATTAGTAAAATTTTTCTATTATCAAAAGGGCGGCTGGTTCACATTTTGTTTATTTTTAAGCTCTGATATAAGGATAGGCAAGCAGTATAAATCGTGCATACTGTGCGCCTTTTAGTGGGCGTAACGGATCTTAGAGCCCGTATCTCTGGCTGATGCGGATGCATCGCTAACGGATGTTCTAATAAAGAAACGAATTATGAGCACAGAGCATAAACAGTCCTTATCGGCGGTAACCCTGGCGGCAATTGGGGTGGTTTACGGTGATA
The DNA here is from genome assembly GCF_004684015.1 of Serratia proteamaculans. Taxonomy (GTDB): domain Bacteria; phylum Pseudomonadota; class Gammaproteobacteria; order Enterobacterales; family Enterobacteriaceae; genus Serratia; species Serratia proteamaculans_F. The sequence continues at coordinate 10,033 of NZ_SRIA01000001.1, read as the reverse complement.
TCGGCACCAGCCCTCTCTATACTCTTCGAGAGTGTTTCTCCGGCCATTACGGCTTCGATGTTCGTCCAGATGTGGTCTTCGGTTTTCTTTCGCTGATCTTCTGGATGTTAATCATCATTGTTTCCCTCAAATATCTTACCTATGTCATGCGGGCGGATAACGCCGGTGAAGGGGGGATATTGACGCTGATGTCGCTGGCCGGGCGCCATACTTCGGCGCGGACAACGTCCATATTGGTGATCCTGGGTCTGATTGGCGGCAGCTTCTTTTATGGTGAGGTGGTGATCACCCCGGCGATATCGGTGATGTCGGCGATAGAAGGCCTCGAAATTGCCGCGCCGTCGCTTGATGGCTATATCGTCCCGCTGTCGATTCTGGTATTGACCCTGCTGTTCGCCATCCAAAAGCATGGCACCGGCAGCGTCGGCAAGCTGTTTGCGCCGGTAATGCTGCTGTGGTTTATCGTTCTGGCGGTGTTGGGAGCCCGTAGCATCATGGCCAACCCGGAGGTGCTGCAGGCGCTAAACCCGAAATGGGCGCTGAACTTCTTTATCGAATACAAGAAGGTTTCGTTCTTTGCGCTGGGTGCGGTAGTGCTGTCGATCACCGGCGTTGAGGCGCTGTACGCCGATATGGGGCACTTTGGCAAATTCCCTATTCGTCTGGCCTGGTTCACCGTGGTGTTGCCTTCGCTGGTGCTGAATTATTTCGGCCAGGGTGCCTTGCTGCTGAAAAATCCTGAGGCAATTAAAAACCCGTTCTTCCTGCTGGCGCCCGATTGGGCGCTGGTCCCGCTGTTGATACTGGCAACGCTGGCCACGGTTATCGCTTCACAGGCGGTGATCTCCGGCGTGTTTTCACTGACCCGCCAGGCGGTGCGTCTGGGTTACCTGTCACCGATGCGTATCATCCATACTTCGGAAATGGAGTCCGGCCAAATCTATATTCCGGTGATCAACTGGACGTTGTATATCGCGGTCGTGCTGGTGATTATTGGTTTCGAACACTCCAGCAATCTGGCGGCGGCATACGGTATCGCCGTGACCGGCACCATGGTACTGACCAGTATTCTGGTGACCTCGGTGGCGATCAAAAATTGGCACTGGAACCGTTTCTTCGCCGTCGGCATTCTGGCTGTCTTGCTGATTATCGATGTGCCGATGTTCTCCGCCAACGCCTTGAAGCTGTTCTCCGGCGGTTGGTTGCCGTTGCTGTTGGCGCTGATGATGTTCATCATCATGACCACCTGGAAGAGCGAGCGTTTCCGCCTGCTGCGCCGCATGCACGAACACGGTAACTCCCTCGAGGCAATGATCGCCTCACTGGAAAAATCACCGCCGGTACGGGTGCCGGGGACTGCGGTCTTTATGTCGCGTGCCATCAACGTGATCCCTTTTGCTCTGTTGCATAACCTGAAACACAATAAGGTGCTGCATGAGCGAGTGGTGCTGTTGACGCTGCGCACTGAAGACGCACCTTACGTCCACAACGTGCGGCGGGTGACCATCGAACAGCTTTCACCGACCTTCTGGCGGGTGGTGGCCAGCTACGGCTGGCGTGAAACGCCGAACGTGGAGGAAGTGTTCCACCGCTGTGGGCTGGAAGGGCTGCCATGCCGGATGACGGAAACCTCGTTCTTTATGTCGCACGAGTCGTTAATCCTGACCAAACGGCCTTGGTACCTGTTCCTGCGCGGCAAGCTGTTTATCGCGCTGAGCCGCAACGCGCTGCGTGCGCCGGACCAGTTTGAGATCCCACCCAATAGGGTGATCGAACTGGGGACCCAGGTCGAGATTTAACTTCCCCTCAAGGGCTCAGCAACGGCTGGGCCCTTTCTGTTTATGTTCTCGGTAACACGAGCGAAACGTTTCGATGACGATCACATTTCTGCACTGTCCCGGTTGCCTTCTGTTGGCGTTTTTTTACACTCCAGACACAAGCGAAACGTTTCGCTGGTGGAGTGAGAAGAAAAAGATGAAAAAAGGCGTGCTGCTGAATGCTGATGTTTCTGCCGTGGTTTCCCGCCTCGGCCATACCGACCAGATCGCCATCTGTGATGCGGGGCTGCCTATTCCGGCGGCAACGCAGCGTATCGATCTGGCACTGACCCAGGGTGTGCCGACGTTTTTGCAGGTGGTCGGGGTGGTGACGCAGGAAATGCAGGTAGAGAGCGCCATTCTGGCGGAAGAGATAGTTAAACAAAATCCGCAGCTCCATCGTGCGTTGTTGGCTCAACTGACCGAACTTGGCCAACACCAGGGCAATACCATCAGCGTGAGCTATATCAGCCACAGTGCGTTCAAAGCGCAAACTGCACATAGCCGGGCAGTGATCCGCAGCGGGGAATGCTCGCCGTATGCGAATGTCATCCTCTGCGCCGGCGTAACTTTCTGAGGCATTTATGCAACCTTTACTGCAACTGAAAGGGATCGATAAAGCCTTTCCCGGCGTGAAGGCGCTTTCCGGCGCCGCACTCAGCGTTTATCCCGGCAAGGTGATGGCGCTGGTGGGGGAAAACGGTGCCGGGAAATCCACCATGATGAAAGTGCTGACCGGCATTTATAACAAGGACGCCGGCAGTCAGTATTTTCTTGGTAAAGAGGTGGCATTCAATGGGCCAAAAGATTCGCAAGAAGCGGGTATTGGCATTATCCATCAGGAGCTGAACCTGATCCCACAGTTGACGATCGCGGAAAACATCTTCCTCGGGCGCGAATTTGTGAACCGCATTGGCCGCATTGACTGGAAGCGCATGTATGCCGAAGCCGACAAACTGTTGGCGCGGTTAAACCTGAGTTACAGCAGCCACCGGCTGGTGGGCGAGCTGTCGATCGGCGATCAGCAGATGGTGGAAATCGCCAAGGTGCTGAGCTTCGAATCCAAAGTGATCATTATGGATGAACCGACGGATGCGCTAACCGACACGGAAACCGCCTCTTTATTTAAAGTGATCAACGAGCTGAAGGCCGAAGGGCGCGGCATTGTTTATATTTCACATCGCCTGAAAGAGATCTTTGAAATTTGCGACGACGTCACAGTGTTTCGTGACGGGCAGTTTATTGCCGAGCGGCCGGTCAGCGAGCTGCAGGAAGATTCACTGATAGAAATGATGGTTGGCCGCAAGCTGGAAGAACAGTACCCACGTCTGAATCAGCCGCGCGGTGAAAAGCGACTGGAGGTCAGCCAGGTTTCCGGCCCGGGTGTGAATGACGTCAGCTTTACCCTGTACCGGGGCGAAATTCTTGGTGTGGCCGGGCTGATGGGCGCCGGGCGTACCGAACTGATGAAAATTCTCTACGGTGCCGCGCCGCGCAAATCCGGTACCGTCAGCCTCGATGGTCGCCCGGTGGTTACCCATTCTCCGCAGGACGGCCTGGCGAACGGCATTGTGTATATCTCCGAAGACCGCAAGCGCGATGGCCTGGTGCTGGGGATGTCGGTGAAGGAAAACATGTCGCTGACGGCACTGCGCTATTTCAGCCGGGCCGGGGGCAGCCTGAAACAGGCGGAAGAGCAGCAGGCCGTGGGCGACTTCATCCGTTTGTTCAATATCAAGACGCCGTCGATGGAACAGCCGATCGGCCTGCTCTCCGGTGGTAACCAACAGAAAGTGGCGATCGCCCGTGGCCTGATGACGCGGCCAAAGGTGCTGATCCTCGATGAGCCGACACGCGGTGTCGATGTCGGTGCAAAAAAAGAAATCTATCAGTTAATCAACCAGTTCAAACAGGAAGGGCTGAGCATCATTCTGGTGTCTTCGGAAATGCCGGAGGTGCTGGGCATGAGCGACCGCATCCTGGTGATGCACGAAGGACATCTCAGCGGTGAATTCCCGATTGAACAGGCCACCCAGGAAGCGTTGATGGCTGCGGCCGTTGGCAAGCAATACGGCGTAAAGCAGGAGTAATCAGATATGAGTTCCCAAAGTGCGGCAAAGCGCTGGTTCAGTAAAGAGTGGTTGTTAGAGCAAAAATCACTGATTGCTCTGCTGGTGCTGATCGCCGTGGTCTCTTCAATGAGTCCGAATTTCTTCACCGTAAACAACCTGTTCAATATTCTGCAGCAAACCTCGGTGAACGCCATTATGGCGGTGGGGATGACGCTGGTGATCCTGACCTCCGGCATCGATTTGTCGGTGGGATCGCTGCTGGCCCTGACCGGCGCGGTGGCAGCATCGATCGTCGGTTTTGAAGTTAACGCGGTGGTGGCCGTGGCGGCGGCTCTGGCATTGGGGGCGGCAGTCGGCGCCTGTACCGGGGTGATCGTAGCCAAAGGCAAGGTGCAGGCGTTTATCGCTACTTTGGTGATGATGCTGCTGTTACGCGGTGTCACCATGGTGTACACCAACGGCAGCCCGGTGAACACCGGCTTTACCGACGTGGCCGATAGCTTCGGCTGGTTCGGCATTGGCCGTCCGCTGGGTGTTCCCACCCCGATCTGGATCATGGCGATCGTGTTTATCGCCGCCTGGTACATGCTGCACCATACCCGTCTGGGTCGCTATATTTATGCCCTGGGCGGTAACGAAGCGGCGACCCGCCTGTCGGGTATCAGCGTCGATAAAGTGAAGATTATCGTTTATTCACTTTGTGGACTGTTGGCGGCGCTGGCGGGGGTGATCGAAGTGGCGCGCTTGTCTTCCGCGCAGCCCACCGCCGGTACCGGCTATGAGTTGGATGCCATTGCTGCGGTGGTGCTGGGTGGTACCAGCCTGGCCGGTGGCAAGGGCCGCATTGTCGGTACGTTGATCGGGGCGCTGATCCTTGGCTTCCTGAACAACGGTCTGAATTTACTGGGTGTTTCTTCCTACTACCAAATGATCGTGAAGGCAGTGGTGATACTGCTGGCGGTTCTGGTAGAGAACAAAAGCAACAAATAACCTCCCCCTACAGGAATCACGATGATGAAAATGAAAAAACTGGCAATTCTGGCTTCAGCCTTCGCGCTGAGCGCCACCCTGAGTGCTAACGCACTGGCTAAAGACACCATCGCGCTGGTGGTTTCTACCCTGAACAACCCGTTCTTTGTCTCAATGAAAGAGGGCGCACAGCAGGAAGCCAATAAGCTGGGTTACAACCTGGTGGTGCTGGACTCGCAAAACAACCCGGCGAAAGAACTGGCGAACGTGCAGGATCTGATGGTGCAGGCACCCAAGTTGTTGCTGATTAACCCAACCGATTCCGATGCGGTCGGCAACGCCATCAAGATGGCCAACCAGGCCAAGATCCCGGTCATCACCCTGGACCGGGTGGCGAGCAAAGGCGAAGTGGTCAGCCATATCGCTTCTGATAACCGCGTCGGCGGTAAAATGGCCGGTGACTTTATCGCTAAAAAAGTGGGCACAGACGCCAAAGTGATCCAACTGGAAGGGATCGCCGGTACCTCCGCCGCCCGTGAACGTGGCGAAGGCTTCAAACAGTCGCTGGATCAGAACAAATTCAAACTGCTGGCCAGCCAGCCGGCAGACTTTGACCGTACCAAAGGCTTGAACGTGATGCAGAACCTGCTGACCGCTCATCCGGACGTGCAGGCGGTGTTTGCCCAGAACGATGAAATGGCACTGGGTGCACTGCGTGCGCTGCAAACCGCCGGTAAAACCGACGTGGTCGTGGTAGGCTTCGATGGCACCGCTGACGGCGTGAAAGCGGTTGAAGGCGGCAAACTGGCAGCGACCGTGGCGCAGCGCCCGGATCAGATCGGTGTGATTGGTGTTGAAACGGCGGATAAAGTGTTGAAAGGCGAAAAAGTGCCGGCCACTATCCCGGTTGATCTCAAGCTGGTCACCAAATAACACTCTGTAGCACCAGCGCCATCAAAACGGGGCGTTTATGATGGCGCGCAATTCAGGAATCAATGCGATGGCAACAGGTAAGCTGGTGGTTCTGGGCAGTATCAATGCCGACCATATCCTCAATATTGAGCAGTTTCCCCAACCGGGCGAAACGGTGATCGGGAAGCAGTATAAAGTGGCGTTTGGCGGCAAAGGCGCCAACCAGGCGGTGGCGGCAGGGCGCAGCGGCGCGGATATCGCCTTTATTGCCTGCGTGGGCGCTGATGACATTGGCGAACGCATTCGCCAGCAACTGGCGACCGATCGCATTGATACCCAACCGATTGAGGCGATTGCCGAAAACACTACCGGCGTCGCGCTGATTTTTGTTAATGCTGAAGGCGAGAATGTGATCGGCATTGATGCCGGCGCCAATGCGGCAGTGACTCCCGACTATCTGGCCCGCTATCAGCAAAAAGTGATCGATGCCGACGCGCTGCTGATGCAGCTCGAGTCGCCGTTGGAGACGGTTATCACCGCCGCCGGCCTGGCGAAACAGCATCAGACTCAGGTGATCCTCAATCCTGCGCCGGCGCGTGAACTGCCGGACGAATTATTGGCGATGATCGATATGATTACGCCAAACGAAACTGAAGCCCAACGCCTGACAGGTATTGCGGTCAATAATGATGATGACGCCGCGCGAGCCGCACAGGCTTTGCATAATAAAGGCATTGCCACGGTGATCATCACCCTTGGCAGCCGTGGCGTTTGGCTGAGCGAGAACGGCAAGGGTAAGCTGGTGCCCGGCTTTAGGGTTAAAGCGGTAGACACCATCGCCGCCGGCGATACCTTCAACGGGGCGCTGGTCACTGCGCTGCTGGAAGGTAAAACCATGGCAGAGGCGGTACGCTTCGCCCATGCGGCGGCGGCCATTGCGGTGACCCGTCCTGGCGCGCAGCCTTCCGTACCCTGGCGCGAAGAGATCGACACCTTCTTGCAGCAGCAGGAGTAATCCTTTTGGCCACCATGAAAGACGTCGCCCGCCTGGCGGGCGTTTCAACCTCGACGGTCTCGCACGTCATTAATGACAATCGTTTTGTCAGCGACAGCGTGCGAGCCAAAGTCATGGCGGCCGTTGAACAACTGAACTATGCGCCTTCTGCGCTGGCGCGCAGCCTCAAACTGAACCAGACGCGTACCATCGGCATGCTGGTGACCTCCAGCAATAACCCGTTTTATGCCGAAGTGGTGCGTGGCGTTGAGCGCAGTTGCTATGAACGTGGTTACAGCCTGATCCTGTGCAATACCGAAGAAGATGCCGCACGCATGAATCGCAACATGGAGACGCTGCTGCAAAAGCGCGTCGATGGTTTGCTGTTGATGTGCACCGAAAATCATCGGCCATCGCAGGACGCGCTGAGTCGCTATCCTTCGTTACCGATAGTCATGATGGATTGGGCGCCGTTCGAAGGGGCCAACGATATCATTCAGGATAACTCGCTGCTGGGCGGTGAGATGGCGACCGATCACCTGATCGCCCGTGGGTATCGCAAGATTGCCTGCATCGCCGGCCCACAGGATAAAACTACTGCCCGCCACCGGTTGGAGGGCTACCGTCGCGCCATGCAGCGCGCCGGGTTAGCCGTCTTGCCGGGGTACGAAGTGCACTGCGATTTTGAATTTGAAGGCGGCGTGGATGCCATGAAGCAACTGCTGGCGCTGGCTGAACCCCCGCATGCGGTATTCGCCGGTAACGATGCGGTAGCCGTAGGTGCCTATCAGGCGCTGTATCAGGCTGGGCTATCGGTGCCGCAGGATATGGCGGTGATGGGCTACGATGATATAGAGCTGGCCAAATATCTGGCACCACCGTTAAGCACCATTCACCAACCGAAAGATTCACTGGGGGAATTGGCGATTGATACGCTGATTAACCGCCTGCAGAACCCGGAACGTGAAGCCCAGGTTCTGGTGTTAACCCCTGAGCTGGTGGAGCGAGCCTCGGTCGGTCACCGTTAGCCTGCGGTTTTAACCGGTTTCTTCGGGTCCTGGCCGCTGATCAGGTTACGGCCGTCCTTTCTTCTCAGCAGCATAAACACAAACGCCGACGCCACGGTGACAATTCCCATGGTAATAAAGGTGTAGTGAAAGTGATCAACCATGGTCCCCGGTGACATGGTTTGATAAAAACGCAGCACCGCCGCGCTGATCGCCACCCCGAAGCTAATAGAAAGCTGTTGAGTCACTGCCAGCACGCTGTTGCCGGAGCTGGCGTTGGCATCGTTCAAATCTGCCAGGCTGATGGTATTCATGGCGGTGAATTGCGTAGACATTGCCATCCCCAGCACAAACAATGGCAGGATCATCAGCCATAGCGGCATCCCCGGGCTTTGCAGTGCAAACTGGGCAATCAGCACACCGATAATCATGGTGATACCCACCAGAGTTTTACGATAGCCGAACCAGCGCAGTACCTGAGTGACGGTGGATTTCGCCATCAATGAGCCGACCGCCGTCGGCGCCATCATGCAACCGGCAATAATCGCCGAGTAACCGAAACCCACCTGCAACATCAGTGGCATCAGGAACGGCACGCAGCCGGTCCCCAGCCGTGAGGCAACGTTACCTGCAATCCCCACCGAGAAGGTTCGGGTCTGGAACAGGTCCAGGCCAATCAGCGGTTGAGGGTGCCTGCGAGCATGGACGATGTAGCCGAACAGCATCACGACCCCACTGAGTAAAATACCCAGCGAGATATAGCTGGCCAGTACCTGTTCGCCAAACAGCTCAAGCCCGGTGGAAACCAGTACCAGGCTCAGCCCAAACAGCATAAAACCAATAAAGTCGAAGCGACGTTTGGGGGTGGTAAAGTCCGGCATATATTTACGCGCATAGAAGATACCGAGCAGGCCAATCGGGATATTGATAAGGAAAATCCAGTGCCAGGTGGCGTAGGTCACCAGCCAGCCGCCCAGCATCGGCCCCATGATCGGCCCAACCAGCCCCGGCATGGTCACGAAGTTCAGCACCGGCAACAGTTCGCTGCGTGGGTAGGCGCGCAGCAGAGCCAGGCGCGCCACCGGCATCATCATTGCGCCACCGATCCCCTGAATGACGCGCGACGTCACCAGTACACTTAACGTCGGAGAAAGCGCGCACAGCAAGGAACCGAGAGTAAACAGCGATACCGCGACGATAAACACCCGGCGGGTACCGAAGCGATCAGCCAGCCAGCCGCTGACCGGGATCAGCATCGCTACCGTCAGGGTATAGCTGATAACCGCCGACTGCATCGCCAACGGCGAGCGCTCAAGACTTTGAGCTATCGCCGGCAATGCCGTATTGAGGATGGTGGCATCCAGTGCCTGCATAAAGAACGCCATGGCGGCGATCCAGGGTAGCCCTGCCATACTGCGCGCGGATTTAGTCATTGTGAGTTCCGGTTAACTGTCGTCTTCGTCCCTTTCATCTTCTTCTATATATAAGAAGGGGGCGTTAGTCTTTCTCTCTGAGCAACACCTGGCAGGCGGTTAATGCCGCAGCGCTGTCACCGGCGAGTATCGCATCGACGATGGCCTGATGGTGCTGGAGCTTAATCACTTCGTTGCCGGTGATGGCGCGGAAGTAACTTTGATATACCGAACTGAACAGATTGGCAAACGAGGTCAGAAATGGGTTGCCGCTGGCTTCATAGATCAGCTGGTGGAATTGGGTATCCACCTGGATCCAGTGCTCCCGGTCGAACTGGGTATGCAGGGCGCGCATTTCCGCCATCAGTTCAGCCAGTCGTGCGGTTTGTTGATGGCTGGCATTGGCCGCCGCCAGTGAACAGGCCTGAGGCTCCAGTGAGGTACGCAATATAAGGAAGTGTTGCATGACCTGATCGAAGTTTTCCTTGGTCATCCACCAGGTCAGCAAATCCTGATCGAGAAAGTTCCACTGGCTTTGTGGCATTACCCGGGTCCCAATGCGTGGCCGGGGTAACAGCATACCTTTGGCGGCCAGCATCTTCACGGCTTCGCGTACCGCTGTGCGGCTAACGCCGAATTGTTCGCCCAGTTCCATCTCCCCGGGCAGGATGCTGCCGGCCTGATAATCGCCTGCCAGAATTTGTTGGCCGAGTTTTTCTGCGAGTAGATAAGAAAGATTGCGCTGGGCGGCCTGTTGTTGAGCATTAAATTGCATGGCTGCGAGTCCTTACTGACATTGTTACTCTTATTTTACTCTACGGATCGCCAGCTTTTGCGGCTGTTTACCGGA